>JAYREE010000029.1:0-4937 GCA_041909105.1 Azonexus sp. | reverse complement strand
CTTTTGAATTTTTTCGAAATCATGACTCCCTTAACCCTCTCTCAAAAATGAACAAGGAAGCGCACTGTCGCAAGCGTGAAATTCGCTTCTTTGACCGAAATCAAGGGGGCAGGAGAGGGCCTGTTTACGTGGATTTCGCGGCTGGCAGCTATTGATAAGCATCAAGCCCAACGGCTGTTGCGCAGCGGAAACCTGCTGGCGATAGCGAAAACTGGCTGCCCGGCAAGCCATGGTTGCATCGACGAAATTCAGTCATCGCTGCGGCAACAAATGCGACCGCCGCGGGGCAGGGGGCAAATCTCAGTATACTTTCGGCCTTCAGAGTCATTTCCGGACTGGCCCCTGCGGCAGTCGTTCCCTTTCTGCCGTGAGATATCCGCTGCCCATGTTCGCGCTTCCTCTTTATTCCATGCTTTGCCCGGCGGGGCGCCCATGAGCGGCCTGGAGCCCAAGCTGCAGGCGGCGCTCGAAGCGGCAGCGGCGTCCTATCAGGATGTGCAGGTGATTCCTCATTGCACCGCTTGTTCGAGCCCGTGTTGCCGGCTCGATAAGCTGGTGCTCGAACTCGAATGGAAGCAGGTGAAGGTGCTGTGGAACATCGAGGAGCCGCGCGCGGCCTTCGACAAGCGATTGGCCGGCGGCAAAGGGCCGACCGAGATTCGCGCCGGGAACGGCCTCTATTACATCCACAGCAAGCCTTGCCCGGCCTACGATCAGGCGGGGGGCACCTGCCGGGTCTATGGGCAGCCGACCAAGCCGGCGGGGTGCTCGGACTTTCCGGTGTATGTCGATGGCGACTGCGTCATGGCCGACCTGCGCTGCGAGGCGGTGGATATCGACGCATTGACTACCCGCATCGCCGAAGCGGCGGGACCGGAGTTTCGCATCGTGCAGTCCGCCGACCGCGATTTTCCTTTTCTGGTGTCGCTGCTCATCAGGCGCCAGGGCGGCAAGGCAAAAGCGGGAAAGCGGCGCTGAATCTGCCGCAAAGGTCATACCGGCGTCGGCGTACGTGATCGCCGGCCGACTGCTGCGGTGCACTGCCCGTTTTGGGCAAAAACCACGATAGACGTGGCACGCCCCGGCGGCGACCACGGAGGCCGCCGGCCATGTCGAAGGCTCAGCGGGCCTTCTGCGCTTCCTTCAGCTTGTCGGCCTCAGCCGTCTTCCACTTCTTCCAGTTCTGGCGGAACTTGGTCAGGCCAACGCCGGACAGGTAGTTAGTGGTCACTTGCTGCTTGGCGACGCGCGGATCGATGACCACTTCGTCGCCGGCCTCAAAAACGGCGAGGATGGCGCTCTTCGGCACGACCGCATGCAGTACGCCGGGAATCTCGCTGGCTTCCTGCACATTGCGCGCGCTGCAGCGCTTGGCTTCCTCGGCATTGGTCGTCCAGGAGAGGCCGTTTTCGGCCTGTTTGCTGCCGGTGGAAATGCCGCGGTAGATATCCAGATGCTCCGGCAACTCGCCGAAATAGGCTTCCCAGCCCTCGCGGCTCAGGCCAACGCGCAGCAGCGTTTCCTTGTCGGCGGCTTCGAACATGCGGACGATCAGCTCCTCGCTGAGCGCCACGTGGTCGAGCATGCCGCGCTCGCCGCCATGCCAGACGAAAGCCAGCGCCGCGCCCCAGGCGCCGGCCGACAGCTGGCCGGCCTTGAACAGATCCCAGCAATACATGGCGTACTGGAAGATGGCAGTCGGCTCCTTGTCGCCGAAGGTTTCTTCGATCTGCGAGGCGATCGAGGCGGCGATCAGCGGGTTGTCGACCTTCATGGCCGGCAGGGCCGCTTCGATGAACTCGTGCAGGTTGCCGTAGCGCTCGGTATGGGCCTTGAGGTAATCCAGCCAGCGGGCCGAATCGATCTTCTCGGTTTCCTTGCCGATCCGGCCATCGCGTTCGAGGACGGTGAATTTGTAGGTGTAGATCATCGATTTTTGCTGGGGGGCTGACGCGAAGGGTTGAATCGTAACTTGAAATCGCGCTGCCATTTCGCATTGAGGGCAACTGCTGCGGTGCACTGCCCTTTTGGGCAAAAAATGACGATGCCAGCGATCGGATTGATTCATCCACTGGGGCATATCAAGGCTTCATAAATCCGTGCGCGTTTTGTAAGATACGCGCCCCTCGCAGAACAGACGCTTGGCCTGCTCCCGCCAATCGAGGACGGAGCGGCCGCCGCGCGCGAATATTCAAAAAAGGAAAAACATGAATCTCACTGGGTCGCGCCTGGCTGCGCTGGCTATTGGTTTGCTTTGCCATTCCGTCGTGCAGGCGGCCGAAGGCTTTACCGGGGCGGGTTCTTCCGCCGCTTATCCGATCTACAAGCTGTGGGCCGAGCAGTTGAACCGCGACGGCGCTTTCGCGCTGAAATACGATCCGGCCGGCTCGTCCGCCGGCCTCCAGCGCGTGCGTGCCAAGCAGGTGGATTTCGGCGCGACCGACGTGGCGCCGAAGAGCGAGCAATTGGCCAAGGACAACCTGGTGCTCTTCCCGACGGCGATCACCGGCGTCGCGCCAGTGGTCAATCTGCCCAAGACCGACAAGGCGCTGGTTCTCGACGGTGCGACGCTGGCCGGCATTTTCCTCGGCGACATCGAACGCTGGGATGCGCCGGAAATCCGTGCCCTGAATCCGGGCCTCAACCTGCCGGCCAAGCCCATCGTGCGCATCGTTCGTGCCGATAGTTCCGGCACCACCTACAACTTTGCCGATTATCTGGCCAAGGTCAGCCCGGCCTGGAAGCAGAAGATGGGCGTGACCACCAGCCTGAAGTGGTCGGCCGCCTTCACCGGCGTCAACGGCAGCAAGGGTATGGCCGAGGCGGTGCGCGCCACGCCGGGCGCCATCGGCTATGTCGATTACAACTACGTGCTGGAATACAAGTTGAGTGCCGCCAACTTGAAGAATGCGGACGGCGTCACGGTCGAGCCGAATGCTGCGACCTTCCAGGAGGCCCTGTTCCAGAGCCCGTGGATGCGCGGCGGCGATTTCACGCAGACGCTGACCCATCAGCCGGGCAAGCGGAGCTGGCCGATTACCATGGGTACCTTCGTCGTCATGCAGCGCGTGGCCGACAAGCCGGAGCAAACGGCACGGGTGACCCGCTTCTTCACCGAGGCTTTCATGCGCGGCGACGATCTGGCCAAACAGGCCAATTTTGTCCGCCTGCCGGCCTCCATTCAGGGCAAGGCTTTCCGCGCGCTGGCCGAGATTGTCGATGGCCAGGGTGCGCCGATCGCGGTGGGCGGTTTGCACTGATCGGTCACGGCGGCGAGCCGTCACCGGCCCGTTCCTCGCGTAGAGGAGCGGGCTTTTTTTGGGTCGCTGCTGCGGTGCACCGCCGTTTTCAGGCAAAAACCGCGGTGCGTGATCGGTCGTTTTTCAGGAGCGGCCTGGGAAACCGGCCAGAACTCGCGTCAACGAAATATCTGCGGCTTCGGCAAGCGGGCGGTCAGGGCCATGCGCTCTTTCGTATAGCTGCCTTGCAGGACGAAACCCTGCAGTTCGCCGCTGGCGGCATCGATGCACAGGGCGCGCAGGCCGTCGTCGTCGCTCTCCATCTGCCATTCGGCACGACTGTGGGCGGGCGGGGCGATCACGGTCGGGCAGGCCGGGGTCTTGACGACGATGGGCATGGCCGGCAGGTCGATCTTCTCCGGCTGGCCGGTCAGCGTCAGGGCCAGCTTCTTGGCGCAGTGAATGATGGGCAGCACATAGGGCAGGTATTGCCCGTCGAGCTCGACGCAATCGCCCAACGCGTAGATGTCGGGGGCGGAAGTCTGCAGGGTGGCGTCGGTCAGGATGCCGAGATGCGTCGCCAGCTTGGCCGTCTTGGCCAGGCTGACGTTGGGGCGCAGGCCAATGGCCGAGAGTACGACATCGTAGCGTTCGGTCTGGCCGCGGCTGTCGATCAGCACCAGGCTGTCGCCATCGCGCTGGATGGCATCAAGGCCGGTGCCCAGGCGGAAGCCGACGCCGATCTCGCTCAGCTTGGCGTGCAGCCGGCTTGACGCCGGTGTCGGCAGCAGGCGTTCGAGCGGGCGGCTGGCGAGGTCGTAGAGGTCGACGTCGAAGTGGCCGAGCCGCAGGTCGTTGGCGAATTCGCAGCCGATCAGGCCGGCGCCGATGATGGCCACCCGGCGCTTGCCCTCGAGCCGGCTGCGCAATAGCGCGTAGTCGTCGAGGCTGTTGACCGAGATGATGTCGCCGCTCTGGCCGGCCAGGTTGAGCGGAATCTGCGAGGCGCCGACGGCCAGGACCAATTGGTCGTAGTGCAACTCGCCAGCCGGCGTGACGAGGCAGTGGCGGTCGGCGTCGATGCGGGCGACCGGGCATTGCGTGTGAAAGCTGAGGTCCAGTTCCTGGCGCAGCTTTTCCGCTGGCGCCATGACCAGGCTGGCTGCCGTCTTGCCGCCGGCAAAGGCATTGGACAGATTGGGCTTGGCGTAATAGCTGCCGTCGTCGGCCGTGACGATGGTCAGTTCATGTGTCTTGTCCAGTTTGCGTATTTCGCGGGCCAGGGTGATCCCGGCCATTCCGCTGCCAACGATGATCGTATGCATCTTTCACCTGTGCTTGAGCAGGGCGGGCCGGTGCCGGGCACCGGCCCCTTCCCTCAGGCGCCTTCGAACTCTTCGTAGGCGCGGACGGCTTCGGCGGCATACATCAGGGTCGGGCCGCCGCCCATGTAAACGCAGATGGCCAGCGTCTCCATCAACTGCTCGCGGGTGACGCCGAGCTTGATCAGCGCCTTCACGTGGAAGCCGATGCAGGCGTCGCAGCGCGAGGCGACGCCGATGGCCAGTGCCGTCAGTTCCTTGTGCAGGGCGCTGAGCGTACCCTCGGCCAGGGCGCCTTGCGACATCTGGCCAAAGCCCTTCATGGTCTCCGGAATGGCGCTGCGCAGCTTGCCCAGCGCCTTGGAGACGTCCCCGG
>JAYREE010000028.1:0-19127 GCA_041909105.1 Azonexus sp. | reverse complement strand
TCAGATCAGGAGAGCCGCGCATTCTACAGATTAAAAAAAACCCGTCAACCCCCTTCCTACACTTTTTTAAAACACCAACAAAAATCAACCCCAAACCCCACAAACAAAAAGGGCGCCCACGGCGCCCTTCCTTATATATATATGTGAAGCACTGAAACACTGATTGAGATTGGCGAACTACTCTATTGCCCCATATACCACTTCAAGTATTTCAATCTCCCGCACACCGACCGGACTCTGAAAGCGCACCACTTCCCCTTCACGCGCCTTGATCAACGCTCTGGCCAAAGGGGAAATCCAACTGATCCGGCCCAGGGAAGCGTTGGCTTCATCCACCCCAACAATCGTGTAGGTGTTTTCTGAACCATCGCTGTCGGCAATAAGGACACGGGCACCAAAGAAAACCTGGTCGTTATTCCCCTGTCGCAACGGATCTACCACCTCGGCGATATCCAGACGCTTGGTCAGAAATCGAATTCGGCGGTCTATTTCGCGCAAGCGCCGCTTGCCATAAATATAGTCACCGTTTTCCGAGCGATCGCCATTGGAGGCTGCCCAAGCAACCACTTCGACGACATGCGGCCGTTCGCGCTTGACCAGATGCTCCAACTCGGCCTTCAATCGAGCATGCCCAGCCGGGGTAATGTAATTGCGCGTTCCACTCGGGAGTTTCAGCGACGGCTCAAGTTCTTCATCCTCATCGCCATCGCTTTCCCGCATAAAGGCTTTACTCATCAATAACCGATGCTGTAGTGCTCGACATCGATCTTGATCAGCTCCCGCCCCAGAATGGCCGCCGTGTATTTGGCGAACTGCTCCGCCCAGACCGACTGATCGCGGAAGCGATTTTCTCCGGCGTACTTGGCAACGCTCAGAATACGATCGACGGCCAGTATCTTCCCAGTCGGCGTAGCGACATCGCATTCGAGAACGGTGAATTCGTGATCAAACCATTGGCGACCTTCTTCGGCGGAAGCACCTCCCGGAAACTTGAATTCAAATTCTTTTTCTTTGCCGAACGAGACAATCACATGATGCTGCATTTCTCTCTCCTCCCTTGAACGGATCGAGTTATTCTAGCAAAACATCAAAAGCCGTCAGGAGCCTGAAATGGCATTACATCCGCTGAGCGAGATGGAGATCAGCGAGATTCGCGCGCAATTGCATGAATTGAAGATTGAGCACCGCGATCTCGATCAAGTGATTTCCCACCTGATCGAAAACCCGCCGCCGGACGATCTGCTAATACGTCGCCTGAAGAAGAGAAAGTTGCTGCTGAAGGATCGCATTCTGCAGCTTGAGCAGATGCTGATTCCGGATATTCCGGCTTAGCTTTCCGGACTCGGGTTACGGAAGAAAATCCAGTAAGCCCCACCGATAGCGCCGGCTACCGCCAGTTCCCACAGAAACGGAACCACCCAGACCAGCCCTGACAATATTGCCAGCAGTAGCAGGTAGGCCAGAACCCTCACTGCCGGTCAGAGTACCTTCGTACCAATCCACCAAGCTGCAGCAGCCATGCCTGCGCTGCACGGAATCGTCAGAATCCAGGCCCAGACGATGCCACCCGCCACACCCCAACGCACGCGACGAGCCCCGCGCGCCGAACCGACACCGGCGATAGCGCCGGTAATCGTATGAGTGGTCGATACCGGGATACCGAAGGCCGTGGCCAGGAACAGGGTAATCGCCCCGCCAGTGTTGGCACAGAAACCACGCGCCTGATTGAGCTTGGTGATGCGGTTGCCCATGGTCTTGACGATACGCCAACCACCAAACATGGTACCGAGCCCCATGGCGGTGTAACAAGCAAGCACAATCCAACTCGGAATATGATCGCTGGAGTGGGAATAGCCTGTCGCGATCAGCAGCATCCAGATAATACCGATGGTTTTTTGGGCATCGTTGCCACCATGACCGAGACTGTAGGCAGCGGCGGAAAGCAGTTGGAAACGACGGAAGTGCTTGTCTACCTTGCGCGGCGCCATGCTGCGGCAAATCCACGACACGATGACCATCAACAGGCCGCCGATGACAAAGCCAAGGAAAGGCGCAACAAAAATGAAGGCGATGATCTTCAGCACGCCCGCAGTAATCAAACCGTCAACCCCGGCCTTAGACAGGGCTGCGCCGACCAGACCGCCAACCAAGGCGTGCGATGACGAAGACGGAATACCGTAATACCAGGTGACGACATTCCAGACGATCGCTCCGACCAAGGCCCCGAACACGACGTAGTAATCGACGATGGAGGGATCGATGGTGCCCTTACCGATCGTTGTCGCCACCTTCAACTGGAACAGGAAATAGGCCAGAAAGTTGAAGGCCGCTGCCCAGATCACCGCATGATGCGGCTTCAGAACGCGCGTCGAAACAATGGTCGCGATCGAGTTCGCCGCATCGTGGAAGCCATTCATGAAATCGAACAGCAAGGCGACGATCACCAGGGTGGACACCACCCACAGGCTGACTTGTACGGTTTCCATACCGATAACCGGTCAGGAGTTTTCGAGAACGATGGCTTCGATGGTGCTCGACACGTCCTTGCAACGGTCGGTCACCGATTCGAGCAACTGGTAGATTTCCTTCAACTTGATGACTTGGCGTACATCCGGCTCTTCGCGGAAGATACGCGACATGGCGCCGCGCAGCATCTTGTCGGCATCCGATTCGAGGTCGTCGATTTCGTGGCAGTACTTCAGGATGGCAGGGGCGTTATCCATGCTGTGCAACAGTTTGACCACCGACTGCACGTGGTAGCAGCTGCGCTCGGTCACTTCAGCCATTGCCTTCGCTTCGGCCGGCACGTGGTGGATGTCGTAGAGTGCCATCGACTCGGCAACGTCCTGAATCATGTCCAGGATGTTGTCCATGCCGTTGATCAGTTCGTGGATTTCATCGCGGTCGAACGGCGTGATGAAAGAGGTGTGCAGTTGCGCCAGGGTGTCGTGCGTAATCGCATCTGCCTTGCTTTCCAGGTCGTCAATTTCCTCGGCAAAGACACCCGCCTTTTCCGGGGTATCGGCCAGCGCCCCGATCAGGTTGGATAGCGCTTTGCCTCCAGCAGCAATCAGCTCCGCATGGGCGTTGAAGAGATCGAAATACTTGCCCTCTTTGGGCATCAGACGACCGAACATGACAGTCCTGTTAAGTTATTGTTACAGACCGCGATTCTATCACGTCCCCCTGATTAACTCCGCCTTACCGTGCTTGCTTGAGAGATATCGGTAAAATGGGGCATGGCCAAGCACAACCTCCGCGCCGACGCTTTTGGCGACCGTTTCGACCTCACCGCCTTGCCGCTGCCGCGCGCACCGGCCGGTTACGCCGTGCAGTTGCTTGACACTGACCAGTTGCTCGATCGCAACAGCAGCGATTTCCTTCCCGTCCGCTCCCCGCAACTGAACCCCTTGTTCGACAGCTTCGATGACGCCTATGCTGCGGCAGCGCAGTGGGTAGAATCGCACGACGAAAATCCGGACGAACACCGTCTGGCCATCGTACCGGTCGGCTACGACCCCATTCTCGAACGCCATGTGCTGATTTACGGCGTTCTCTGCGGTGCACCTTGAAATTTGGGCAAAAAAGGAAAGACGATGACGACACTGCGTAACCGCCCCCTGGGCAAAACCACCCTGAGCGTGCCCGACGTCTGCCTCGGCACCATGACCTTTGGCGAACAGACGGCGGAAGCCGATGCCCACGCCCAGCTCGATTACGCGTTGGCACAGGGCATCAATTTTCTCGACACCGCCGAAATGTACGCCGTGCCGCCGCGGGCCGATACCTGCGGCGAATCCGAACGCATCGTCGGCCGCTGGCTGAAACATCAACCCCGCGACAAAATCATCGTCGCCACCAAGGTGGCCGGCCCGAGTCGCAACCTGGACTGGATTCGCGGCGGACCGCCGGCACTCGACCGCGCCAACATTCGGGCCGCCATCGAAGGCTCGCTCCAGCGCCTGCAAACCGACTACGTCGACCTCTACCAGCTGCACTGGCCCGAACGCAATCAGCCAATGTTCGGGCAATGGCAGTTCGATCCCGCCAAAGAACGCGAATGCACGAGCATTCGCAGTCAACTGGAAACGCTGGCCGAGTTGGTGCGCGAAGGCAAGGTGCGCGCCATTGGGGTTTCGAACGAGCACCCATGGGGCATCATGCAATTCACCCGCCTGGCCGACGAGTTCGGACTACCGCATATCGCCTCGACACAAAACGCCTACAGCCTGCTCAACCGCACTTTCGAAACGGCCATGGCAGAAACCTGCTTCCGCGAAAACGTCGGCCTGCTTGCCTACTCGCCGCTCGCCTTCGGTCACCTGAGCGGCAAATACCTGGCCGACCCGCAAGCCGACGGCCGACTGACCCGCTGGCCCAATTTCGGCCAACGCTACGCCAAGCCCAACGTCGCTCCGGCCGTCGCCGCTTATGCCCAACTAGCCCAACAACACAGCCTGACGCCGACGCAATTGGCGCTCGGCTTCGTTCGCTCGCGCTGGTTCGTCAGCAGCACCATCATCGGTGCCTCCAACCTGGCCCAACTCAAGGAAACCGTATCGGCCATCGCGACGCCGATTTCTGACGCAACCCTGGCTGAAATCGACGCCATCCACCTGCAATACACCAATCCCGCACCATGACGGAATCGCTTTTCCCTCGCTTGGCCGAAGCACTGGCCCTGACTGAAATTGACCAAAAACTCACGTGCACCGCAGCAGTTCAGGCCGATTGGCTGGCCGGACGCCTCGACCACACCGCCCCTACCCCGGTCGAACTCAACTGCGGCCGCCCAGCCCGCCCGGAACTCGTTCCCTTTCGCGCCGTACCGCAGCGCAACCCGCGCACACCGGAAGGTCGCGCCCGTCTGCTCCATGCCATCACGCACATCGAGTTCTCCGCCATCAACCTAGCGCTCGACCACGCTGCGCGCTTCCACGGTCTACCGAAGGCCTACTACGACGACTGGATCGAGGTGGCGGCCGAAGAGGCCGAGCATTTTGCCCTGTTGCGCGACCGACTGCGTTCGCTCGGCCACGACTACGGCGACTTCCCGGCGCACGCCGGATTGTGGGAAATGGCCGAAAAAACGGCGCATGACCCACTGCATCGCATGGCCCTAGTGCCGCGCCTGCTGGAAGCACGCGGCCTGGATGCGACCCCACCGATTCAACGCAAGCTGGAAGAAGTCGGCGACGAAGCCAGTGTCCGGGCCCTCGACATCATCCTGCGCGATGAAATCGGCCACGTCGGCATGGGCGACCGCTGGTTCCGCCATCTGTGCCAGGAGCGCGGGATCGACGCCGAGCAAACCTACCGCGAATTGCTGGCTCATTACGAAGCGCCCTGGCCACAGCCTTCCCTGAACCGAGAAGCCCGCCTCGCTGCCGGCTTTACGGAGCAGGAACTGGACAACTTGCTAAAGGGCGCAGCAACTTACCCCGATTGAGGCCTCGACAACCACTCCAACAAGGTAGCGAAAAGCGCATCCGGATCGACCGGTTTGCCGAGATGGACATTCATGCCTGCTGCAAGACAAGTGGCCACATCGTCCTCAAAGGCATTGGCCGTTAACGCAACAATCGGCACTTCGGCATAGCCGGCCAACCCACGGATGCGTCGCGTCGCTTCCAGGCCGTCGAGTACTGGCATCTGCACATCCATCAGGATTAGGTCGTAAAGGCCTCGCTCTGCCAGCGCGACGGCCTGTTCGCCATCCTCCACCGCATCGACCCTGAGCCCGACATCGTTGAGCAACTCCAGCGCCACTTCGCGATTGATCTCGTTGTCCTCCGCCAACAGAATACGTTTGCCGGCGTGCTGACTCTGCAATTGCTGTTCGGCCGAACACGCCTCCCCGCCTCGGCCGACCGACCGCTCACGACCGGCCAGATTGAGCAAAGTGTCGTACAGGCTGGAGGCCGACACCGGCTTGGTCAGGATGGCATCGAAATGCGGACATTGACGTGCGGCAGTCAATTCGGCGTCGAAAGCGGTAACCAGCATGAACATCGGCCGATGTGCCAGATCCAAGTTGTGTAGCGCATTGGCCACCTGCAGCCCGTCCATGCCGGGCATCCGCCAGTCGAGTAGAACCAGACGATACGGATCGGCATTGCCGTCAGCCAGTTCGATCAGACCGAGCGCCTCTTCTCCACCATCCGCCTGATCGACGCGCATGCCCAACTGCTGCAGCATATCGGCCAATACCTGGCGCGCTTCCAATTGATCGTCCACGACGAGTACCCTCTTTCCGCCTAGGGAAGACAGGCTTAGGCGCTTCGCCAACTGCCGCCCATCGTGCCCGAGCTTGGCAGTGAACCAGAAGGTACTCCCTCGCCCCGGCCTACTATCGACTCCGACCTCGCCGCCCATCATTCGCGCCAGACGGGCACTGATCGCCAAACCGAGGCCGGTTCCGCCGTAGCGACGCGTCGTCGAGCTATCCGCCTGTTCGAATGCGGAAAACAGGCGGCCGACCGCTTCCTGTGGGATGCCGATGCCGGTGTCGCGCACTTCAAAACGTGCCAACACCTGATCGCCGAGATCCTCCTCGATGACACCACGGATCACGATGACCCCCTGCTCGGTGAATTTGACCGCATTTCCGGCGAAGTTGAGCAAGATCTGACCGAGGCGCAATGAGTCCCCCTGGAAAGTGCCACTCAGTTCAGGTGCCACATCGCGTACCAGCTCGATACCCTTGGCTGCCGCCCGCTCGGCCGTCATCGAACAAACCGAATCGAATACCCGCTCGATGTCGAAGCTGGCGTATTCCAGATGCAGTTTGCCCGCTTCGATCTTCGAGATATCGAGGATGTCGTTGATGATCGACAGCAGATGCATGGCCGCATCGCTGATCTTGTCCAGACGGACCAACTGGCCGGGATGGTTAAGCTCTCGACGTAGGAGATGCGTGAGCCCGACAATGGCATTCATCGGCGTGCGAATTTCATGGCTCATATTGGCCAAGAAGGAGCTTTTCGCCTGACTGGCATGCTCCGCCAAATCCCTGGCCTGCGCCAACGCATCGTTCGCCGCGGCCAGATCGCGGGTGCGCTGCGCGACCTTGGCATCCAACTCTTGCCCCCAACGGCGCAGAGCGCTCGTTTGCTCGTTGATGGTGTCGAGCAGATGATCGAACAATTGCCCCAGGCGAACCAACTCGTCGTCACCGGGCAATGCACCCACCCGTGCCGCGGGGTCGCCCTCGCCCACCGCCCGCATGGTCGTTTCAAGACGTTCGAGCGGACGCATGATGGTGCGCGTCAAACGCATCGTCACCAAGGTCGCTCCGACGGCAGCCAGTGCCACGAGGAAAAGCACCAGGCCGATGGCCTTCCAGCGGAAGACGGCAAAAGGTTCCTCCGGTATCCCGACATAAAGCATCCCGATCCGGTTCCCCTGAAAATCCAGTACCGGATCGTAGGCCGTCATCGCCCAATGATTCACCACGAAAGCCCGCTTGACCCAGCTTTCTCCACGATCGAGCACACTTTCCTTGACCACTTGCGACACCCGCGTGCCCACTGCACGCTCGCCGCTCTTCGCCCGTACCGTCGTCGCAATCCGGACATCGTCGAGAAACAGGGTCACGGTTCCATCGATCCCGACCTGACGCAAACCGCCAGCGGAAACGATTTCGCTCAGATAATCCACGAATTCATAGCGCGCATTCAACATGAAACCACCTACGGCATAGCCAATGCGGTTCCCGGTCTCATCGACCATCGGTGCGGTAGCCACCACCAACATGCCACGACTTTCCTCGGTGGCTTCCTTGGGTGCTGCTAGCGGCGTTTCAACCAGACGCAGGTGGGCCTGTCGCATCAGGCGGGGCGACAATTTCTGCAGACGAGCCGGCTCCAACACCTCCAAGCCGACCTCTTCCTTGGCCAACGCCAGCGACCGCCGGATGACACCGAGCTCGACATAGGGATCGCCCGCCACCATGCCTTCGCTGGCGGCGATCACGCTGCCATGCGTATCGAGCACAGCCAGGAAGTCGAAGCCCAGGTTGTCCTGGCGCGAAGCCAACACCTCGCCGAGGCCGACATCGTAGCCACCACCTCGCGTCAGACTGCGTATCCGTTTCGAATTGGCCAGGGAGCGAACTGCCGTCAGGGCCTTGCCCTGAACA
Organism: Azonexus sp.; assembly: GCA_041909105.1. GTDB lineage: Bacteria > Pseudomonadota > Gammaproteobacteria > Burkholderiales > Rhodocyclaceae > Azonexus. The sequence goes on along the minus strand of JAYREE010000028.1, from coordinate 10,987 downwards.
TGCTGCAGATGGCTATGCGCCATCGCCAGATCGCTTACGACCTTGTGTGCCAACAGGCGGTCGAAATAGTTGTTGCCAACCAACAGCAAGATCGCCGCCAGGACCGGCAGCGCCACCAGAGGCAACAGTGCCAATATCCAAAGCCTAAATTTCAGCGACTTGAACCGAAACAGTTCTCGCCGCCCGGAAACGATTTTTTCGCGCAGAATAACCGCTCTCCCAAGCTGTATTATTTCAACACTTGTATCATTTTTTTAACTTTGAATAATGCTCTCATGTGAACCGATTGGCAACGATGGGCTGCCACCTTCTCTCCTCCCCGATAATAGAGTAAAATAATAAATTCAATGCGTTGATGCATCGCCCGCAGTCTTTCGAAGCAGCCCCCGGTTCTATTTGCAGGTTTCACCCCATTGATTCAATCGCCCCCGGTATGGCTGCATCGGGGAACTCAGGCCGCCCGACCTTCGGGCCAATCCGTCGCCAGCGCAACACCCGAGCGACGAGGAAAGGAAACAGCATCATGTCGTCACCCGAAAGCTTTGCCGATCTCGGCTTAAGCTCCTCCCTCCTTCAAACTTTGTCAGAGATCGGCTACGAAACGCCGTCGCCGATCCAGGCCCAGTGCATTCCCATCCTGCTCGATGGCCATGACATCCTCGGCATGGCGCAGACCGGCACAGGCAAAACCGCTGCCTTCGCGCTACCGCTGATGGAAACCATCGACATCAAGGTCGCCAAGCCGCAGGCCCTGATTCTGACCCCGACGCGCGAACTGGCTATCCAGGTTGCCGAGGCACTGCAAAGCTATGCCAAGAACCTGCCGGGCTTCCACGTCCTGCCGATCTACGGCGGCCAGAGCTACACCATCCAGTTGAAGCAATTGGCACGCGGCGCCCACGTCATCGTCGGCACCCCGGGCCGCGTCATGGATCACCTCGAGCGCAAGACGCTCAACCTCGACAACCTGAAGACCCTGGTTCTCGACGAAGCCGACGAAATGCTGCGCATGGGCTTCATCGACGATGTCGAGTGGATTCTGGAACACACCCCGGAACAGCACCAGACCGCACTATTCTCCGCCACCATGCCGGAGCAGATTCGCCGCGTCGCCCAGAAATACCTGGTCGAGCCGAAGGAAGTGAAGATCAAGGCCGCCACGGCCACCGTCGCCGCCATCCGCCAGGTTTACTGGCAGGTTTCCGGCATGCACAAGCTGGATGCGCTAACCCGCATCCTCGAAGTCGAAGACGATTTCGATGCCGCCATCATCTTTGTGCGTACCAAGACCGCCACCGTCGAACTGGCCGACAAGCTGAACGCCCGAGGCTACGCCGCTGCCGCACTGAACGGCGACCTCAACCAGCAGATGCGCGAACGCGTCATCGATCAGTTGAAGTCCGGCGCCCTCGACATCGTCATCGCCACCGACGTCGCTGCCCGTGGCATCGACGTGCCGCGTGTCAGCCACGTCGTCAACTACGACATTCCCTACGATACGGAAGCCTACGTACACCGTATCGGCCGTACCGGCCGCGCCGGTCGTACCGGCAACGCAATCCTCTTCGTTGCCCCGCGCGAAATCCGCATGCTGCGCACCATCGAGCGTGCCACCCGCCAACCGATCTCGCCCTTGACCCTACCCAGCCGTGCCGACGTGACCAACAAGCGCGTTGCCGACTTCAAGGAAAAGGTCGCCGAGGTGCTCAATGCCGAAGGCCTCGATTTCTTCGCCAACATCGTTTCGCAGATCGCCGAAGAGCAAAATGTCGGCGCAGAAGAAGTCGCCGCCGCCCTGGCCATGATGGCGCAGGAAGGCAAGCCACTACAGATCGTCGGCGAAGATCCTGTACCCCGTCCCGCCCCGCGCGATAGCCGACCAGGTGTTTTTGGCGAGCGCGAGCAGCGCAAGTCGCGTTTCGAGGATCGCGGTGAGCGTCCGCGCTTTGAAGACCGCGGCGAGCGCAGCGAACGCCCTCGCTTCGAAGATCGTCCGCCGCGCAGCGAGCGCCCGCCGCGTCCGGCTCCGGCCGGCGACATGGTGCGCTACCGCATCGACGTGGGCCGTGAGCACGGCGTCGAAGTGCGCGACATCGTCGGCGCCATCGCCAACGAAGCCGGCATCGACAGCCGTTTCATCGGTCGCATCGGCCTCTACGAAGAATCCAGCACGGTCGAACTGCCGGCCGGCATGCCGGCCGAAGCGGCCAACGCCCTGAAGCGTACCCGTATCCGCGGTGTGCCGATCAATCTGCGCCAGGACGAAGGTCGCCCGGCTTCAGCCGACGGTGAGCGCAAGTTCAGCGGCGAACGTAAATTCGGTGGCGAGCGCAAGTTTGACGGCGATCGCGGCGGCTTCAAGAAAAAGAAGTTCGGCGACCGCTGATTCACCCTAGCCTAAACAAAAGCCACGCCTGAGCGCGTGGCTTTTTTTCGTCTGTCAGATCGACAGTAGCAAAGCGCGACAACGATTGACAGGTTCACTCACAATCAATAATAATTCTCAATTGCAAACGCCAGCCACCCGGCATCATCTCGGCAGCCAGCCTTTCCTCAACCCTAGGAGCACCGAATGGAAACTGCCGACATGCCGGTCGAGCTTCGTCTGGCCGCCATCATCCATCTTCTTTCTTCGTCCGCCATGCGCGGTGCGACGGCCAACAAGACCTCCGCCCTGCGTGCGCATCTGCGCCGCATCGTCGAGGAAGAGGGTCTGAACCCTTACCTGAAAAGTACCGTGCAGGAGGTATTGACTGGCTGGGAAGCAGTGCAATGTCACCCGGAATCGATTGCTGTCGATGCCTACCCGATGACCAATCCCGGTTGCCAGCTCCATTAAATACAGGAATCAATCCCATGTCCCGATACACCGGCCCCCGCCTGAAAGTGATGCGTGCCCTTGGCATCGACTTGCCTGGCCTATCCCGTAAATCCATGCAGGAACGCAATCAGCCTCCCGGTCAGCACGGCGCCCGCAAGGTCAGCGCGCGCAAATCCGAGTTCGGCCTGCAACTGATGGAAAAGCAGAAGTTGCGCTTCAATTACGGCTTGACCGAAACCCAACTCCGGCGCGTCGTGGCCGATGCCAAGAAGGATCGCGGCGCAACCGGCGACAAGCTGGTTGAACTGCTCGAGCGCCGTCTCGACAACATGGTCTTCCGTGCCGGTTTCGCGCCAACCATCCCGGCCGCCCGCCAGTTGGTCAGCCACGGCAAGTTCCAGCTCAACGGTAAGCGCGTCACCATCCCGTCGATCCGCCTGCGCGTCGGCGACAGCTTTGGACCTACCGAAGCAGGCAAGAAGATCAATCTCGTCCGTGCCACGCTGGAACAACCGGCGCTGGAACGCGCCGAATGGATCGCCTACGATGCCCAGACGCAAACCGCCCGCCTCAGCCATCTGCCCGGCGCCGATGCCGCGCCCTTCCCACTCGACCTGCAGCGCGTTGTCGAGTATTACGCGACCCGAATGTAAGCCTTCGCCGCGATCGCATCGGCCCAAGCCGGAGCGATCGGGGCCTGGTTGCGAGCCCCCCCTCCCCAACCACTCCAACTGAGCACGCTTCTGCAGGCGTCGAGCCCCGGTGGCCGGCATCCCACTCCATGCTGACTCTGTGCTGCTATCGGATACCCAAGGTTGGACACCGCCAATCGCTCGTTCTGCTGCCCTCAAAGCGCCCCCGTTGATTCGCCTGATGCAAGAGGCTGCTTACTATTTGAGACAATTCATAACGAGTAATTAACAATAATTCCTATTTACTTTCAAAACGAATCCACGTAAGATAGGAATCATTCTCAATTAGAGATCGCGCCATGCACAGCCTGTTGATGAATACCCTCCTGGCCGGTTTGCTGTTCTGGCTACTGACCGTCGCAACATCCTTCTGAATGGAGACCAAAGCCATGCCGTCAGCCGAATTGCTCGCCGGAGCCTTGAGCCTGGTATTGATCCACGACGAAACCGGGTGTTCCCATTCCGCCCTCAATGCCGCCCGCCTGCTGGACCGCATTTGCGAACAGGGCGACCTCGATGGCGAAACGCGTAATCTGTGCGAACGTGCGAGCGAGCGCTTGAGCCACCGGCCAACCAAGGAGGATAGAAATGCTTGCCCCGCTTAAAAACCGCTCCATCCTTGAACGCGCGCCCGATGGAGAAGACGAGAATCTTCCGCCTGTCACCCCCTGCGCAGACGCCAGCCATCTGGCCGATCTCGAAGCAGAAAACGCGGCGCTCAAGTCCGCCCTGCGCCAAGCCCGGCAAACGCAACGGCGTAGCGCCACGATCAATGCTCAGAAAAGCGTTGCTCAAGCCAACGAAATCCTTCGCTTGGAAGAAATTTGCAGTCAGTTGCAGCAACGGCTCCAACGCTTCGAATCCGGACAGGTCGTCATTGAACTCGGACAAAAGCTGATGGAATTACAGGATGCCAACGAACAACTGATCAGCGCCGCCCAACGTGTCTGGTATCTCGACAAGACCATTTGCGAAGCCCACCGCGAATGCGAGCGCCTGGCCAGGGAGCGCGATCAGTTGGCCGTTCGCCTGTGCCAACGCGCCACCGACCTGCTGAACTAAATTTTTCCGAATTTCTCGCGCCTTCTTGGCCGGTTCGCTGACCCCGACCGGCCATTTTTTTGCCTTTTTGGCCGGTACACCGCAGCAAGCGAGATCGCCCCCTTCCCCCCTGCCGGCGCCCCCCAATCCATCGAAGTCGACTAACCGCCACGGGCATTGGTAACACTTGGACACCATTTCGATAGCCTAATTGAATGAGCCACGAAAATTTTGACCCCGATCAAGTTAATAATAATTCTCATTTGATATCATATAAGCGTTTAATTAAATAAAAGGTAAGCCAGCCTCCCGCCAGCCAGCCGTACTCACGGGAGTTCTCATGTCCTTGCCTCGTCTCACGCCACTCGCCATCGCCTTGTCGCTGGCTTTTTCCCCCGCATTCGCAGAAGAAAGCACACTCTCAGCCGTCAACGTGACGGCCAAGGGCTACAGTTCGAACGACCTCGAAACGCCGATTTCGACCACCACGCTCGACCGTGACGAACTGGATCGCCGCGGCGGCCAGAATCTCGGCGATGTGCTGCGTAGCGAACCCGGTATCGCCATTGCCAACGACAGTGCCCAAGGCCAGAACCCGATCATTCGTGGCCTCGGCCGGGAAAGCATCGTGTTGCTGGTCGATGGGATGCGCCTCAACTCGGCCCAACCGGCCGGCTCGATCGCCTCTTTCATGTCGCTTGGCCTGGCCGAACGCGTCGAAGTCGTCAAAGGCGCATCTTCGGTACTCTACGGGACCGGGGCGCTGGGCGGCGCGATCAATATCATGTTGCCGCAAGCCAAGTTCGTCGAAGGCTATGGCGTCGAGGCCGTAGCGAGTTACGACAGCGCCAGCAAAGGGGTTCGTGGCACGGCCGTGATGAACGCCAGTAGCGGCGACCATGCCTTGATGCTCGGCGCTTCATTGGCCCGCATCGACGACTACAAGTCGCCGGAAGGCACGGTCGACCGTACCGGCTACGATTCCGACAGTTTCATTGGCCAATACCGTTTCCGCATCGATAACCAGCAGCAACTACGTATCTCGGCCCAGCTGCACAAGGATGAGGACGTCTGGTACCCAGGCTCGACCAAGCCCCATGCCAACAAGGCCATCATCGGCAGCACGACGGTCCATTCGCCGAAACAGGAACGCCGCCTCTATGAGCTCGGCTACAACCGCAAGGGCGAAGGCGAGGCGCCGATCAACGTCGACGTGCGCGTCTATCGCCAGGAAATGGAACGCCAGATCTACTCCTGGGCCAACAAGGCCGGCCGCGACATCGTCACCAACCAGGTCACCTTCCAGACCGACGGCTTCGACGCCAAGGCCGACTGGCTGATCCATCCGCAGCATCTGGTTTCCTTCGGCCTCAACGCCTGGGAGATGACCGGCAACCCGGATCGCTACATGGCGACCGCCGCTCCGTTCACCACGCTGAACGCCAACAATCCCTTCCAGAACGCCAGCATCAAGGCCGTCGGCGTCTATGCCCAGGACGACATGCGCTTCGGCAAGCTCAACGTGCTGGCCGGTCTGCGCTACGACACGGTGAAGGGCGACGCCGACAGCATGAACAACGGCGCCCGGAAGAGCGGCCTGGACGGCAGCGATAGCGCCATCTCCGGCAGCCTCGGCGCCATTTACGAAGTCGCCCCGCTGCTCCGCCCCTACGCCAACTACGCCCGCGCCTTCCGCGCCCCCGGCATGCGCGAGCGCTACGAATCCGGCCTGCGCGGCGACGGCTACTACTATGCCGGCAGCCCGGAGGTCGAGGCCGAAACCGCCGACCAGTTCGAGGTCGGCCTGAAGGGTGCCAATGCCACGGTGGACTACGGCATCTCGGCCTATTACAACAAGATCGACAACTACATCACCGGCCAGATCCTGACCGGAGCCGCCGCCACCGCCGCCTGCGGTGCGGCCAATGCAGCCAATTGCAAGAAGACGGTCAATCTGGGCAGCGCCACAATCAAGGGCCTCGAAGCCAACGCCCGCTGGCAGTTCGTCAACGGTCACTGGCTGACCGCCGGCTACTCGCTGGTCCGCGGCACCAACAACGATCTCGACGAGCCGCTGTTCCAGATGCCGGCCGACGAAGCCCGCCTCGGCTGGATCGGCACGCTGATGCCGCAGGTCAAGGCCGATTTCACGCTGCGTCTGGTTGATCGCCAGGACCGCGTCGCCACGCAATTCACCCGTGGCGCCGAAAACGCCACGGCCGGCTTCGCCACCGCCGACCTCGGTGCCACCTGGCAGTTCGCCAAGAATCAGAGCCTGCGCTTCGCCATCAAGAACCTGGCCGACAAGACCTATCACGAGCACCTGACCGAAGGCGTCTCCGGCCAGGAAATCAAGGCCAGCGGCCGTTCCGTCCAACTCGCCTGGCGCGGCAGCTTCTAAACCATCTCTCAGCCCGCCCGGCCCCAGCGGCCGGGCTTTTTCTCGATACTCGCTATGAAAATTGTCCGTTTTTCGCTGTGCACCGCAGCAGTGCTCTCCACCCTGCTGCTGGCCGCCCCCAACTTCGCCGTCAGTGCCGATGGCCCTCATGCCCATGGCGGCGATCAGGATAAACGCCTGGTGCTGCCGCTCGACGCCAGCGAACGCCACTTCCTGCTCAGCGAAATGCGCGAATTCCTCATCGTCGTCCAGCGCATCCTCGCCGCCAACCAGGCCGGCAACATGCAGGAAGTCGCCGCAGCCGCCGCCAGCGTCGGGCTGAAGGCCCACCAGGCCGACTTCGCCGATCCGTCGTCCATCATGCACGGCATCCGCAAGAAAGCCCCGAAGGAATTCTTCCCGCTCGGCAAAGCGACGCACGAAGGTTTCGACGAAATCGCCAGCGTCGCCAGCGCCATCGGCGATAAGGACACCGTCGGCAAACTGCTGGCCGACAACCTGCAACGCTGCGTCGCCTGCCATGCCACCTACCAGGTTGGCAGCACACACTGAAGCCGCGTTGACGCTCACCGCGCCAACAGCGAAAATGCGAACCATTATCAACTAGCCAGCCAGTTGCCACCCACGGCACAGCCAGCCAGGTCATGTTTCCGGAGTCCATCTTGACCCCCGCTGCGCCTGCGCCCGCCCTCATCGCCGACCTCTACGCCAGCCACCATGGCTTCTTGCGCGGCTGGCTGCGCAAGAAGCTCGGCTGCTCGGAACAGGCGGCCGACCTGGCCCAGGACACCTTCCTCCGCCTGCTCGGCCGACCGCCGGCCCTGGATGAATTGCGCGAACCGCGCGCCTACCTGACGACAATGGCGCATGGCCTGATGGTCAATCACCTGCGCCGCCAGGATCTCGAGCGCGCCTACCTGCAGGCGCTGGCCGCCCAGCCCGAAGCGCTGGCACCGAGCCCGGAAGAACGCGCCCTGCTGCTCGAAACCCTGCTCGCCATCGATGCCCTGCTCGATGGTCTGCCGAGCAAGGCACGCCAGGCCTTCCTGCTCTCCCAGCTCGACGGCCTGCGCTATGCCGAAATCGCCGAACACCTCGGCGTCTCGCTGAGCATGGTCAAGAAATACATGATGCAGGCCATGCTGCACTGCATGCAGGCCGCCAAGCCATGAGCCCGCTGCCGCCCCTCCGCGATGGCGAGTCGAGCCCCACCGTCCTGACCCAGGCTGCCGAATGGTTCGTCCTGCTCGCATCCGGCGAGGCGAGCGACGACGACCGCTGCCGCTGGCACGCCTGGCGCAACGCCCACCCGGCCCACGAACAGGCCTGGCAACGGGCGGAAGCCGCCGTTGCCCGCTTGGCCGACATTCCCGCCGCACAGGCCGGCGCCTCGTCGCAAGCCTTGCGTCTGCCGCCCACCGGCAAGCGACGCCGCCGCTTCGTCGCCCAGCTTGCTGTCCTCATGATCGGCAGCGGTGCGGGCTGGCTGGCTTATCGCGAAAGCGACCTGTCGGCCTCGGCCATCACGGCTATCGGCGAACAGCGCACAGTTCAGCTGGCAGATGGCGGCCAACTCCAGCTCGACACCGATACTGCGGTGGACATCGAATATTCGGCAAAAACCCGACTGCTCCGCCTGCGCCGCGGCCGCATCCTGATCGAAACCGCACGCGATCCGGCCAAGCGTCCGTTCATGGTGGAAACCGCCGACGGCCGCGCCACCGCACTCGGCACACGCTTCACCGTCGAACGCGAAACGGAGGGCAGCCGGGTCGTCGTGCTCGAAAAGAAGGTGGCGGTGCAAAGCTTCCGGGAAAACGCCGCCAATTTCATCGTCGCCGCCGACGAAAGCGTGCACTTCGACCGCGACGGCATCCGCCTGCATAGCCGAGCGCTCGCCGCCGATTCGGCCTGGGCTCAGGGCATGTTGATCGCCGACGACATGCGCCTGGCCGATTTCGTCGCTCAACTCGCCCGCTATCGCCGAACTACGCTGACCTGCGCCGCCGATGCCGCCAACCTGCGCATCTCAGGCGCCTTCCCGCTGCACGACAGCGACCGCATCCTGAGCGCGGTGAGCGAAACCCTGCCGGTCAGGCTGATCCGCGACGACCGCGGCGAACGCCTGGAGGCGCGCGGCGGCTGATTTCCTGGCGCCCAAGATTTTTCATCCCCCGCTGTACCTTTTCGTTTCTCGCGTGGCAACAGAGGTGAAAGCACTCAAACACTCTTTGCCAGGAAACACGCCATGTCCCGTCAACAACCGAAATCCCTCCGCCTGCGCCCCGCCGTGCTGGCCGTTCATCTCGCCCTCGGCGGCATCGCCCTGGCCGCTGCCTTCCCCGGCGTCGCCCACGCCCAGGCGGCCAAGTCATTCCAGATTCCGGCCGGTCCGCTTGGCACGGCGCTCTCCGCCTTTGCCGCCCAGGCCGGCGTGCTGCTCTCCTTCCCGCCAACCCTGACCGCCGGTAAAACGACCGCCGGCCTGAACGGCAGCCGCTCGGTCGACGCCGGCTTCCGCGAACTGCTGCAGGGCAGCGGCCTGCAAGCCGTGCCGCAGGGCGATGGCAGCTACCAGTTGAAGTCGGCCGGCGGCGAACGTAGCGAAGCCGAGGAAAAGACCCTGAACACCGTGGTCGTCCAGGCCAGTGCCGATGCCTCGGCCGCCGGCCTCCCCGCCAACTACGCTGGCAACCAGGTGGCGCGCGGCGGCCGGGTCGGCCTGCTCGGCAACCTCGACATGATGGAAACGCCCTTCAGCTCCACCGCCTACACCTCGCAGTTGATGCAGGACCAGCAGGCGAAAAGCGTCGCCGACGTGATGCAGAACGACCCGACGGTGCGCGTCGCCCGCGGCTTCGGCAACTTCCAGGAGCTGTACATGATGCGCGGCTTCCCGGTGCCCTCCGACGACATGACCTATAACGGCCTGTATGGCGTCCTGCCGCGCCAGTTCGTCGCGGCCGAATTGCTCGAACGGGTCGAAGTCTTCCGCGGCGCCAACGCCTTCCTGAACGGCGGCGTCGGCGTCGCCTCCGGCTTCGGTGTCGGCGGCACCGTCAATGCGCTGCCCAAGCGGGCGCCGGCCGATCCGCTGACCCAGCTCACGCTCGGTATCGACAACGGCGGCCAAACTGTCGTCGCCACCGACCTCGCCCGCCGCTTCGGGCCGGAAGAACGGGCCGGCATCCGCTTCAACGCCGTCCGCCGCGCCGGCGAAAGTACGGTCAAGGGCGAGGACCGCGACCTCAGCGTTCTGGCGCTCGGGGCCGATTACCGCGGCGATCGTTTCCGCATCTCGGCCGACCTCGGCTACCAGGATCACCGCATCGACCGCCCGCGCCCCAGCGTAACGCCCAACGGCACCAGCATCCCGAGCGCGCCGGACGCCAGCAAGAACTACGGCCAGCCGTGGACCTACACCGACGACCAGCAACTATTCGGCACTCTGCGCGGCGAATTCGACATCACCGACAACCTCACCGCCTGGGCCGCTGGCGGCATGCGCCAGGGCAAGGAACACAATGTCCTGACCAACCTGACCGCCGATGGCAACGGCAACACCACCGCCTACCGTTTCGACAATGTGCGCGAAGACAGCGTCACGACTGGCGAAGTCGGCCTGCGCGGCAAATTCGCCACTGGCCCGGTCAAGCACACGGTCGTCCTGTCGGCAGCGGCCTTCCAGAGCGCATCGAAGAACGCCTACGCCTTCGGCAATTACAACGCGCCCTACGCCGGGAACCTCTACACGCCGACGACCATTGCCATGCCGACACCGACCTATTACGTCGGCGGCAGCATGAGCGACCCGCTGGTCACCGAGCGCATCGACACCCACAGCATTGCGCTGGCCGATACGCTGGCCTTTCTCGACGACCGCGTCTTGCTGACGCTAGGCGCCCGCCAGCAGCACATCGACCAGAAGAATTACGACAACACCACCGGCACCCAGACCTCGCAATACAACACCGACAAGCTGACCCCGATGGCCGGCCTGCTCTTCCGCCTGACGCCGCAGGTCTCGCTCTA
>JAYREE010000027.1:0-27202 GCA_041909105.1 Azonexus sp. | reverse complement strand
GGCAAGGGCGTCTGGGGCGAAATTCCCATGCCGCCGAACAACGTGACCCCGGAAGAAGCCAAGAAACTGGTCACCTGGATTCTGTCCGTGAAGTAAACCTCCACTCTCCCAGTGGTTTTGGCCGGCTCGATGCCGGTCTTTTTTTATCCTGATCACTGCGAAGATATCTAGCCCCTGGCGCCGACGCCCAAACGAGATTTCATTCACAAGCCACCATGACCGAATTGCTGATCAACCATGTGTATCGGATTCAACTGTGCTCAGGGGAGCAACGGGAATGGCAATACCTCGGTCCGGATAGCCGGAGGTTGGTCTGGTGGATGGATGTCGAAACCCGGCAAGAATTCACTGAGAACAGCCTGATGTACGCATGGAAGATTCTGGGAAGTTCTTCTTCCAGTCAGTGAACGGTACTTGCTTCAGGCTAAGGCGAGCGAAACCTTGAACCGGCTCGCCACACCGAACCGATGGCCCACCACCACAGCGGAAATTAACTGGCGCTACCGGCAATGAACTCGCGGTACATAGCCGCCGCCCACGCGGCATCCTCGCCGGCCGGATTGGGATTGCGCGTCTGCTTGACACTCTGGATCAGGAAACCATCGCCGCGGTCGCGGTAGCTGGTGTCGATGCGCACGCTTTCTTCCGGCTCGACGCTGCTGGTGACGTAGCAGACGCTGTCCGGCAACAGCTTATCCAGTGCCTGACCGCCGGCTTCGGCGGCGATCTGGCGGGCCACGGCGTGGCCCATGCGGTTGGCCACCTGGCCGGTCTTCGGGTAGTAGCCGAACTGCGGCGAAACCAGGCCGGCGGCGTCGCCGATGACGAACACACCCGGCGCCGCAGCACCACGAAAATCGCTCGCCCCCTGCGCCGCCCAGCCACTGTCCTTGCCGCCCTCCTCCTGCCGGATCAGACCGGCTCGCCAGAGCAGATCGGCCGCCTGCTGTGGCGGGCAGAGCAAGGCGTCGTCGAAGCGGATGTCGTCGATGTCGGTACTGACCGTTTTCCGTGCCGGGTCGATACTGCGCACTTTGCTGTGCGCGAGGTAGGTCACCTGATCCTTGAAGCGGCTGAGCAGGATGTCGCGGAAGGCCGGCATCATCGGGTTCGGGTCGGCCACGATCAGCTTGCCGGGAATCTTTTGCTTCTTCAGCCACCAGGCGATGAACATGGCCCGCTCGTAGGGCGCCGGCGGGCAACGGTACGGTGCCGGCGGAATGGTCAGCAGCAGGTCGCCGCCCTTGAAGTTGGCCAGTCGCTGCTTGAGCGCAGGCAGGTCGGCCGCGCTGAGCATGGCGCCGCTGTAACGGCCCCGCAATTCAGCCACGGCCTTGGGGTCATCGACCTGCCAGGCCGACCAGTTTTCGCGGATACCGGGGGCCAGCACCAGCCAGTCGTAGCCGAACTGGCCGGCACTGCTGGCGACGGTGCGCCGCGCGGGATCGATGCCATCCACTTCGGCCTGCACGTAGCGATAGCCGAAACGGCCGGCGAGTTGGGCGTAGCCGTGCCGCGCCCAGGCTGGCGCGCCCGGCTCGACCAGCCAGCGATTGCTCAAGGCGAAGGACATGAAGGCCGGCGCCCGATCCAGCAGGGTGATCTCAAGTTGGGGGGCCAGATGGCGCAGTTGCCGCGCCACCGTCAGCCCGCCCCAGCCGCCACCGACGATGACGACGCGCCCGCTCGCTGCCAGCGCAGGCCGCAACAGGGGCAACAAACCGGCAGAAAGCATAAGACGGCGGCGTAACGGGCTTTGAATCATCGGACAACTGGTTGAAGGCGAGCGCCGAGGATAACGCCCTCGCCTGCCCAACAACATGGTTTAGCTCAAGAAAAGCCCGCGCTCACTGGTAGCGCAGCGCCTCGATCGGATCGAGCCGCGCCGCCTTGCGTGCCGGGTACCAGCCGAAGAAGATGCCGACGCCGGCCGCCACCACGAAGGCAACGAGCGCCGCACTGCCCGAGATGACGATGACCATGCCGGTCAACACGTTGATGGCGAGCGCGATGCCCAGGCCGAGCAGCAGGCCGATCAGGCAGCCGGCGAAGGAGATCATCACGGCCTCGAGCAGGAACTGGGTCAGGATGTCTTTCTGCCGCGCGCCGATGGCCATGCGGATGCCGATTTCGCGGGTGCGCTCGGTGACCGACACCAGCATGATATTCATGATGCCGATGCCGCCGACCAGCAGCGAGATCGAGGCGATGGCGCCGAGCAGGATGGACATGGTGCGCGTCGTCTGCGCCTCGGAATCGGCGGCGGCCGACAGGTTGCGCATGAAGAAGTCGTCCGGCATGTCGTCGCGCAGGCGGTGGCGCTGGCGCAGCAGCGAGGTCGTGCTGTCCATCACGCGCGGCATGCCTTCGGCCGACTCGGCCTGGACCATGATCATGCGCACCGAACCGAGGAAAGGCGTGCCGAACACCTTGCGCTGCGCGGTGCTCAGCGGAATGATCACGGTGTCGTCCTGGTCGCGCCCGTCCAGGCTTTGCCCCTTGCTGCCGAGCACGCCGATGACCAAGAAAGGGTTCTGCTGGATGCGCATGGTCTTGCCGACCGGATCTTCGCCGTTGAACAGGTTTTCGGCGACGGTCTTGCCGATCAGCGCGACGCGAGTGGCCGAGCGCACGTCGGAATCGCCGAAGCCGGCGCCATTGACGATGCTCCAGGCGCGCGCCTCGATGTACTCGGGCGTGGTGCCAATCACCTGCGAACTCCAGTTCTGCGAACCATAGACCAGCTGGCGTGTCCCCTGGTGCGTCGGCGCCACATTGACCACGCCGTCGAGTTCGGCGATGGCGTTGGCGTCGCCCACATTCAGCGTCGGTGCCCCGGCCGCGCCGCTGCGCACACCGGCCGTGGTGAAGGAGCCGGATAGCACGATGAACAGATTGGAACCCATGGTGCTGATGGTCTGCTGCACGGCGTACTGCGCGCCTTGGCCGATGGCCATCATGATGACCACGGCGCCGACGCCGATCACCATGCCGAGCATGGTCAGCGCCGTGCGCAGGCGGTTGGCGCCCATTGCCACCCAGGCTTCGCCGAACATGGCCTTCAGCATGCGGCCTCCCGGTTTTTGCCCATTTTGGCCGGTGCACCGCAGCAGAGGGCATTCCTTTGGTTTGTCTTTCCCGCGTAGTCGGGAACCCAGCAATGTTCGTGAGCCTGGATTCCCGCCTGCGCGGGAATCACGAGAGGTTTGGCCACTTGCCTCATGCCGCCGCCCCCGTCAACTGATCGCTGACTACTTCCCCATCGCGGAAGCGCACCTGGCGCTTGCAGTGGGCGGCAATATCCGGCTCATGAGTGACCAGCACGATCGTGATGCCCTCGGCGTTCAGTTCGCCAAAGAGGCGCATGATTTCTTCGCTGGTGTGGCTGTCGAGGTTGCCGGTCGGCTCATCGGCCAGGATCAGATGCGGCTTGTTGACCAGTGCACGGGCAATGGCCACCCGCTGCTGCTGGCCACCGGAAATTCGGTTGGGCAGCGACTCGGCGTATTTACCCAGGCCGACCTTGTCGAGCAGCTCGCGCGCCCGCTCGCGCCGCGTTTGTTTGTCCACGCCGGCATAGACCAAAGGCAAGGCGACATTGTCCTGCAGGCTCATGCGCGGTAGCAGGTTGAAGCCCTGGAAGACGAAGCCCAGCGTGCGGTTGCGCAGGCGCGCCAGCGCGTCGCTTTCCATGTGCGCGACGTTCTCGCCGGCCAGGAAGTAATCGCCGCTGCTCGGCGTATCGAGACAGCCGAGCAGGTTCATGAAGGTCGATTTGCCCGAGCCGGACGGCCCCATGATGGCGATGTACTCGCCGGGGTAAATGGCCAGATCGACGCCCTTGAGCGCCGGAAACAAGCCAGCCGCCGTCTCGTACGACTTGCCCAGCCCGGCAACGCGGATGACCGCCTCCGTCATCAGAACATCCGCATGCCAACCGACGACGGCTTCTTGTCGCCGTTGCTGTTCTCGCCGGTGACGACGCGGTCGCCTTCCTTCAACTCGCCGCCGACGATCTCGGTGTTGCGGTTGTCGGTGATGCCGAGTTGCACGGAAACCGGCTTCAACTCGCCGCCGGCGACCACGTAAACCGTGCCGCTCTGGCCATCGCGCTTCTTGCCCTTGGGCGGCTGGCCGCCCGGTGGGCCCATCATGCCCGGCCCGCCCTTGGCCGTGTCGGCATCCTTCTTCTCGGCCGGGTCGGTCGGCTTGAAGCGCAGCGCGGCATTGGGCACGAGCAGCGCGCCCTCGCGCTTCTGCACGCCGATGCTGACGTAGGCCGTCATGCCCGGCAGCAGGATCAGGTCCGGGTTATCGACGTTGATGCGCACGTTGTAGGTGACGACGTTCTGCTGGTTGGTCGGGTTCAGGCGAATCTGCTGCACGACGCCGCCAAAGCTGCGGTTTGGGAAGGCATCGACGGTGAAGCGCACCTTCATGCCTTCCTTGATGTTGCCGATATCGGCCTCGGCGAAACTGGTGTCGATGGCCATCTTGGTCAGATCCTGCGCGATCTGGATCAGCGTCGGTGTCTGGAAGCTGGCCGCCACGGTCTGGCCGATATCGACCAGACGCGCCACGACGACGCCCGCCACCGGCGAGGTGATGACCGAGTAGCCGAGATTGACCTGATCCTTGTCGGCCGCCGCCTTGGCCTGCGCCAGCTGGGCCTGGGCCGATTTCAGGGTCTGCGCTGCCTGGTCGTAATCCTGGCGCGAGATGTATTCCTTCTCCAGCAGCGCCTTCATGCGCGCTTCGTTGGCCTTGGCCAGATCGACCGAAGCCGCCACATTGACCACGTTGGCCGCGCTTTGCCGGGCCACGGTCTGCAACAGCGACTGGTCGAGTTCGAGCAGTTTCTGCCCGGCCTGCACCTTGGAGTTGAAATCGACGTAGAGCTTTTTCACCGTACCCGACACCTGCGTGCCGACGTTAACCAGCACCAGCGGCGTCAACGTGCCATTGGCCGAGACCGTCTGGGTCACGTCGCCCTTCTCGGCACTCACGAATTTGTAGCGGGTTTCCGGGTTCTGTGCCGCACGCTGGTTGAGGTACCACGCCCCGCCGCCGATCAGCGCGGCGGCTACCGTCGTGCCCAGGATGATCTTGCCGAGTCGTTTCATGGGTTTCCTTCCGCCGCCCCTTGCAGCAGCGTGTAATCGAGCGCCCCCATGGACTGGGCCAGGGTGGCGCGATAGACGTTCCAATCGAATTCCGCCTGAATGCGTTGCAGGCGGGCACTGGCCAGCGCGCTTTGCGCTGACAACAGATCGAGCACGGTGCCGACGCCGGCCTTGTAGCGACCCAGCGCCACACGCTCCGATTCTTCGGCGCTGGCCACCAGATCGGCCGTAGTTTTCAGGCTTTGCGTAGCGGTAGTCAGACTTTGGTAGGCCTTCCACACATCAAGCGCCACCTGGCTACGAATACGGTCGCGCTGGGCGGCCTTAACGTCGACCTGCGCCGCTGCCGAGCGCACGCGGTAGGTCGTGTCGAAACCGGAGAAGATCGGCACGTTCAGGGTCAGGCCGGCCGTGTTACCGCGCAGGATGACGTGATCGGTGTCCTGCCAGACTGGCCCGGCTGCCACCGACAGCGTTGGCAGTCCTTGGGCACGCGCCGCATCGACACCGGCTTCGGCTGCCTTGACCTGGGCCTCGGCGGCTTTCAGATCGGGGCGACGCTGCTGGGCGTCGGCGATCAGCGCATCGACATCCTTCTGGAAGCTGACTTCGGCCGGCAAAACCGGTGCCGAGGCCAGGGCAATTCGCGTTTGCGCGTTGAAACCCAAGGCATTGGCCAGGGTGCCGAGCGCATTGCGCGCTTCGCCCTCGGCTTTGATCCGGTTCAACGTAGCCTGCGACAAGGCAGTTTGCGCCTGCAAACGGTCGGCCGGCGTAGCCACACCTACGCTGTAGCGCAATTGAGCGGCGTTGTAGGCCTCCTGTGCCGAGCGTTCGGCCAACTGCGCCGCACTCACGGCAGAACGGGTCGCCTGGGCGCTGTAGTAGGACTGCAAAGCCGCCAGGAACAGGCTTTGCACCGTGGCATCCTGCGTCGCCGCAGCCGCCGCTAGCAATTGCTGCGCATTTTCAATATTGGCCGAGCGCTGACCGAAATCGAGCAGCAGCCAGGACAGCGTCAGTGCCGCGGTGGTCTTGTTATAGGCATCGTTCTCATAGACGTAACGCGTCGCCGTGCCCGTGCCGTTCAGATTGGGCAACCAGGCGCCACGCGCCACGCCGACCAGCGCCGCCTGTGCCCGCGCTGCCGCCCAAACCTCGCGCGTTTGCGGGTGATTGCACAAGGCAAGATCGACTGCATCGATGGCAGCCAACTGTTCCGGTAGCTGCCTCGAACAGGGCGCTTCGCCGACGCGGGCCGACAGGCGCGGCGACGGCTTCAAAGGCGTCATCGCCTCGGTAGCGAAAGGGTCGATGGCCAATACGGCACCGGATAGCGAAAGACCGAGGAATAACGGGGGCAGGATGCGAAGCGCGAGCATGGCCACTAGTTTAGCCGTGCCCATCGGCGGGAGTGGTTACAAGTTGTATCAAAAAGCGAACATTTCTAAACGAATCCGCCGTGCGCCCCCATCACGCCCCCCACCACTGCAATCAGGCTGAGACTGAGCAAGATGACATGCATGCGCAAGGCCAAGCGGAAAGCACGCGCATCGTCGCGCTCGGCCAATTGATGGAACCAGCGATGCAGGAACCACGGTTCGAAAACAAAAAGCACCAGCGAGAACAACACCCAAACCAGCGTCATCAGGTGTACCCACCAAAACTGCGGCTGCAGATAACGCTCCCATGCCTGCAGGAAATACAGCATGTAAAACCCGGAAAGCCCAGTCAGCAGCGTGGTGACCCTGGCTTGTAGTGCGAAACGCCCCTCCAGCAGTTCGAACAGGGCCAGGCGATTGCCTGCACTCTCGAGACGGCGCAAGGCCGGCAATAGCACGAGTGTGACGAAGGCAACCCCGCCTATCCACAGGACGACACCAAAAACATGCAAGGCACGGGCGATGACAAAAGCGTTTACGCTATCCACGGTGAATGACTCCTAGATCGATGACGGATTATTGCAACCTGGCCGCTATCGAAAATAGTGTCCCAGATCAAGAAAACTGCGGTTAACCGTCAGGAAACCGGTACTGCAATGCGGTAAAATCGCGCCCACTATGCTCTATCCTCTGATCCGCAAATTCTTCTTCTCCCTCGATGCCGAAACCGCGCACGGCATCGGCATGCTGGGCATCGATCGCGCCGCCTGTTTGATGGCCAAGCCGGTCGCCCCGTGCCCGGTCGAGGTGATGGGCCTGAAATTCCCCAATCCGGTCGGCCTCGCCGCCGGTCTGGACAAGAACGGGGATCATATCGATGGCCTGGCCAAGCTCGGCTTCGGCTTCCTCGAAATCGGCACGATCACGCCGCGCCCGCAGGACGGCAACCCGAAGCCGCGCCTGTTCCGCATTCCGGAAGCGCAGGGCATCATCAACCGCATGGGCTTCAACAACGCCGGTGTCGACAAGCTGCTGGAGAACGTCCGCGCCGCCGAATTCCCGAAAAAGGGCGGCATCCTCGGCATCAACATCGGCAAGAACGCTACTACGCCGATCGAAAAGGCCGCCGACGACTACCTGATCTGCCTGGACAAGGTCTATAACGACGCCAGCTACGTCACGGTCAACATCTCGTCGCCGAACACCAAGAATCTGCGCGAACTGCAGAAGGATGAGGCACTCGACGATTTGCTCTCGCAGCTCAAGGCTCGCCAGTTGCAGTTGGCCGACAAGAACGGCAAGTACGTGCCGATGGCGCTGAAGATCGCCCCCGATCTCGACGACACGCAGATCACCGCCATCGCCGACGCGCTGCGCCGCCACCGCTTCGATGCGGTGATCGCCACCAACACCACGCTGTCGCGCGAAGGCGTCGAGGGTCTACCCAATGCCGACGAAACTGGCGGCCTGTCGGGGAAACCGGTTTTTGCCAAGTCCACCGCAGTACTGAAGAAACTGTCCACCGCGCTGGCCGGCGAACTGCCGATCATCGGTGTCGGCGGCATCATGGGCGGCGAAGACGCAGCCGAGAAGATCAAGGCCGGCGCCTCGCTGGTCCAGTTCTACAGCGGCTTCATCTATCGCGGCCCAGATTTGGTCAGTGAAGTGGCGGACACGCTGGCTAAAATGATGCACAAAAACCCATAAGCCCATAAGTAGGCTCGGTTGTCCGGCTTATGACAAAGCCGGATAATACCGGCCTTCACTTCAAGCCCATATATGAGCCATTACTTATTTATCCTCGTCGGCGCTGTGCTGGTCAACAACGTCGTCCTGGTGAAAATCCTGGGTCTTTGTCCCTTCATGGGGGTGTCAAAGAAACTGGAAACCGCCTATGGCATGGGCGCCGCGACGACCTTCGTACTGACGATGGCGACCGGGGCGAGCTACATCATCGACCATTTCCTGCTCATGCCTTTCGGGCTGGAATACCTGCGCACGCTGTCCTTCATCGTCACCATCGCCGCCATCGTGCAGCTGACCGAAATGGTCATCGCCAAGACCTCGCCGACGCTGCAACAGACGCTGGGCATTTATCTGCCGTTGATCACGACCAACTGCGCCGTGCTTGGTGTGCCGCTGCTCAACATCGCCAATGGTCACAACTTTGTAGAATCTCTGCTCTTCGGCGCCGGTAGCGCCATCGGCTTTTCGCTGGTGTTGATCCTCTTCGCCGGCATCCGCGAACGTGTCGAGGGTGCCGAGGTGCCAATCTATTTCCGCGGCGTGGCCATCGCCATGGTCACGGCTGGCTTGATGGCGCTGGCTTTCATGGGCTTCGCCGGTCTGGATAAATACCAATAATGGAACTGCTGCTCGCCATCGCCATCATGGCCCTGGGTGCCGTCGTGCTCGGCATGGCATTGGGCTATGCCTCGATCAAGTTCAAGGTCGAGGGCGACCCGCTGGTCGAAAAGATCGAAGCCATCCTGCCCCAAACACAATGTGGCCAGTGCGGTTACCCGGGTTGCAAGCCCTACGCTGAAGCCATCGCCAACGGCGAAGAAATCAACAAGTGTCCGCCGGGTGGCGTTGAAGGCGTGCAGCGCCTGGCCGACCTGCTCGGCCGGGAAGCCAAGCCGCTCGACGCGGAGGAAAAGCCGAAGCAGATCGCCATCATCGACGAGAACACCTGTATCGGCTGCACCTTGTGCATCCAGGCCTGTCCGGTCGATGCCATCGTCGGTGCCGCCAAACAGATGCACACCATCATCGCCCAACAATGTACGGGCTGCGAACTGTGCCTGCCGCCCTGCCCGGTCGAGTGCATCCACATGGAAACGATCAGCGAAAACATCGATAACTGGAAGTGGAAGTATCCAGTGGTCGAGATCAAGGCAACGCCGCTCTCCGCAAGCGATACCACCAGCGGTGGTTCCGGTGGCATAAAGGAAGCCGCGTAATGCTGATGAACCTGTTCAAGTTCAAGGGCGGCGTCAAACCGCCAACCAACAAGACTCAATCCATCACCCAGCCGATCGCCATCGCACCGATCCCGTCGCGCCTGGTGGTGCCACTGCACCAGAGCATCGGCGGCACGCCGCGTCCGGTCGTACAAGCTGGCGACAAGGTGCTGAAAGGCCAATTGATTGGCAAGGCCGATGGCTGGATTTCCGCGGCTGTGCACGCACCGACCTCGGGCAACGTAGTCGATGTCGGTATGTACGTGCAACCGCATCCGTCAGGCCTCGACGCCATGTGCGTGGTCATCGAGCCGGATGGCAAGGACGAGTGGATCGCCCGCCAGCCCTTCGACTACGCCAACGCCACGCCGGAAGCGGTGCGTGAATACCTGCAGCAGTCCGGTGTTGTCGGCCTGGGCGGCGCGGTGTTCCCGACCCACGGCAAGCTGACGCCGTCGAAAACGGTGCCGATGGAAGAACTGGTCATCAACGGCGCCGAATGCGAGCCCTTCATCACCTGTGACGACTTGTTGATGCGTGAACGCGCCGAAGAAGTCGTGCGCGGCATTGCCATTTTCCGTGACCTGTTGCGCCCGCAGAAAGTACTGATCGGTATCGAGGACAACAAGCCGGAGGCAGCCGAGGCGATGCGTGCCGCGATCAAGGCCATCGGCGAGAACTTTGAGGTCGTCCAAGTACCGACGCTTTACCCGGCCGGTGGCGCAAAACAATTGATCCGCGTCCTGACCGGCAAGGAAGTACCGGCCGCCAAGCGGTCGACTGACCTCGGCGTGCAGTGCTTCAACGTCGCCACGGCCTATACCGCCTGGCGCGCCATCGCCCACGGCGAACCGGTGGTGTCACGTCTGGTCACCGTCACCGGCAATGTGCATCGCCCACGCAATTACGAGGCGCTGATCGGTACGCCGATGAACGAATTGCTGCAATTGGGCGAACCGCATCCTGACACCGACGGCATCGTCATGGGTGGCCCGATGATGGGCTTCCTGGTACCGGAACCGACCGTGCCGGTAGTCAAGGCCACCAATTGCCTGATCGCCCATTCGGAACGCCTGTTCCCGCCCAAGGCACCGGAAATGCCCTGCATTCGCTGCGGCGCCTGCGCCCGCGCCTGCCCGCACGAACTGCAACCCTTCGAAATGTACTGGTTCGCCCGCGCCAAGAATTTCGGCAAGACGCAGGAATACCATATCTTCGATTGTATTGAATGCGGTTGCTGTTCCTTCGTCTGTCCGTCCCGCATTCCGCTCGTCCAGTATTTCCGCTACGCCAAGAGCGAAATCTGGGAACGCGAACGCGAAAAGAATGCGGCCGATCAGGCCAAGACGCGCTTTGAATTCAAGCAGTTCCGCGAGGAACGCGAGAAAGCCGAAAAGGCCGAAAAACTGGCCAAGGCTGCCGCCGCTCAAGCCGCCAAGAAAGCGGCTGAAGCCGCCGCCGCTGGCGAGGCCGGTGCAGCGCCAACCGGCGAAGCGCCGGCAGCCACTGCTACGGTGGACAGCGAAAAAGATGCAAAAAAGGCCGCCATCGAGGCTGCCATGGCCCGCGCCAAGGCGCAGCGTGAAGCCGCCCAGCCGAAGAACACCGAGGCCCTGACCCCGGAACAACAGCGCGAAGTTGCCGAAGTCGATTCCCGCCGTGAAGCGGCCGGCATCACTGAGCCACCGCCTGCCGAGAAGACCGAATAATGTTTGCACCCGCTCCTTTCCTGCTCAAGGACGCCAGCGTCAGTCAGGTCATGACGCAAGTCTGCGTCGCCCTGATTCCCGGCATCGCTGCCTACGCCAGCCTGGTCGGTCCGGCCATTCTGGTCCAGATTGTCATCGCCACGCTCGCAGCCCTGGCGGCCGAAGCCGTGATGTTGAAGATCCGCGGCAAGCCCTTGCTGATGTTCCTGACCGACGGCTCGGCCATTGTCACCGGTTGGCTGATCGCCCTGACCTTTCCGCCGCTTGCCCCGTGGTGGCTGGTAGTCACCGGTACGGTGTTCGCTATTGTCGTTGCCAAGCACCTTTATGGCGGTCTCGGCCAAAACCCGTTCAACCCGGCGATGGTCGCCTTCGCCATCTGCATCGTTTCCTTCCCGGCACTGATGTCGCAGTGGCCAAGCGTCGGCCTCAGGCTCGGCCTAGTCGATCAGATGAACGTCATTCTCGGTTGGTCGCCGCGCGTCGATGCACTCTCCGGCGCCACCCCGCTCGATGCAATGAAAACGGCGCTGAAGCTGGGTGAAGGAAACGTCGATGTTGCCAGCCTGCTGGCCAATCAGGACATCTACGGCAACTTTGCCGGCCGCGGTTGGGAATGGGTCGCAGGAGGCTATCTGCTGGGCGGTCTGTGGTTGTGGCATCGCAAGATCATCACCTGGCAGGTGCCACTCGCCTTTCTTGGCGCGTTGACACTGATCTCCGGCAGCCTGTGGCTGTATAACCCGGCCCAGTTCGCCAGCCCGCTCTTCCACCTACTCTCCGGCGGCGCCATGCTCGGCGCCTTCTTCATCGCCACCGACCCGGTCTCCGGCTGCACGACACCGCGCGGCAAGCTGATCTTCGGTGCTGGCGCCGGTCTGCTCGCCTATATCATCCGTGTCTTCGGCGGTTATCCGGATGGCGTGGCCTTTGCCGTGCTGCTGATGAACCTGAGCGCACCGCTGATCGACTATCTGACCCAACCGGCTATCTTCGGCTTGAAGGAAAAGGCATGAGCGAGATGAAAACCTTCTCTGCCGAAGGCATGGCCATCCGCACGGCCGCCATCCTGTTCGTTTTCGTCATCATCTTCACCGGCCTGCTTTCCGGCGCTTATCTATGGACCAAGCCGGCCATCGAAGCCTCGGCAGCCGAAGCCAAGATGAAGCTGGTCGACGAGGTGCTGCCACGTAGCGATTACGACAACCAGTTGCTGCAGGATATCGTGGCACTATCGCCCACCGCCGAGCTCGGCCTGACCGAGGAAAGCACCGTTTACCTCGCCCGCAAGAATGGCCAGCCGGTGGCCGCCGTGTTCGAGGCCGTGGCGCCGGATGGTTACGCCGGCAAGGTACGCCTGATTCTCGCCGTGCGCGCCGATGGCCGCATCGCTGGCGTGCGCGTTACCCAGCACAAGGAAACGCCGGGATTGGGCGACTACGTCGAGATCAAGAAGGACAAGAACAAATCCCGCCCGTGGATCACACAATTCAATGGCATGGCCTTCGGCCAGGTTGCCGACAAGGACTGGAAGCTCAAGAAGGATGGCGGCGCGCTCGACTACTACGCGGGTGCAACCGTCACCCCACGCGCCGTGTCCAAAGCTATATTCAAGGCGGCCCAGTGGTTCGCCACCAACCGTGAATCGCTGTTTGCTGCGACGGGAGTTGCGCAATGATCACCCGTGACGAATTCAAGACCATCGCCCACAACGGTATCTGGAAGCAGAACACCTCAATCGTCCAGATTCTCGGCCTTTGCCCCTTGCTGGCGGTAACCACCAACGCGGTCAACGGGGTCATGCTGTCGCTGGCGACCATCCTCGTGATGGCCCTGTCCAATGTGGCTGTCGCCTCACTGCGCAACCTGATTCCACACGAGATCCGCATCCCGGTCTTCATCCTGATCGTCGCCGCACTGGTGACCGTGGTCGATCTGCTGTTCAATGCCAACCTGCATGAACTCTATCTGGTGCTCGGTATCTTCATTCCGCTGATCGTCACCAACTGCATCGTGCTCGCCCGCGTCGAAGCCTTCGCCGCCAAGAACCCCCCGCTGCATTCCACCTTCGACGGCATCTTCATGGGCGTCGGCATGCTATGGACCCTGGGCCTGCTCGGCGCCATGCGCGAATTCCTCGGTAACGGCACCGTACTTGGCGGTATCGACATGGTGTTCCCCTCCATTCAGCCGATCCACCTGCTACCCGAAAGCTACCCGGGTTTCCTGCTCGCCCTGCTGCCGCCGGGTGCCTTCATCCTGCTTGGCTGCATGATCGCCTGGAAGAACTGGATGGACGCCAAGGCCGCCGAACGCGCCAAGTTGAAACCGCCTGAACCGGTTGCCACCGCCGGTTGCCACTAAGTCTAAAGTTGCAAGTTTCCCGGATACATCAAACGCTGCACGATATCGGCGCCAAGAAATGCCACGCCGACCGTATCCTGCGCGCCTGGACGCAAGCCAAACCGCTTGACCACGGTACCAAGCGCCAACGTTCCGAAGATTTTCTGCCACTACCGATCCGTGCAGCGCTGCCCTCCCTGAGCAGCGACCTGGCCAACCTTGCCCGCGTCCGCTCCGAGCATCCTGGCGAAGACGGCTCCTCCCGCTTGTTGGTCGAACTGGGCGACGGCCAGACGGTGGAAAGCGTACTTCTCCCACGCGATGGCGTGTGCGTCTCAACCCAGGTCGGCTGTGCCGTCGGTTGTGTTTTCTGTATGACCGGCAAGAGCGGCCTGCTACGTCAGGTAACGAGCGGCGAGATGGTGGCACAGGTGGTACTCGCCCGCCAACGCCGCCCGGTGCGCCGGGTCGTCTTCATGGGCATGGGCGAACCCTCGCACAACATCGACAATGTACTGGAGGCGATCGATACACTCGGCACCTACGGCGACATCGGGCACAAGAACCTGGTGTTTTCGACCGTCGGAGATTTGCGCGTTTTCGCGCGTCTCCCTCAGCAGGCGGTCAAACCCGCGCTTGCCGTGTCGCTGCATTCCACCCGCGCCGACCTGCGTGCCGAATTGCTTCCCAAAGCCCCGCCCATCGCCCCTGCTGAATTGGTCGAACTGGCTGAAACCTACGCCCGTACGACCGGCTACCCGATCCAATACCAGTGGACGCTGATCGAGGGTATCAATGACAGCGATGAGGAAATGGCTGGCATCATCCAGCTACTTTCAGGCAAGTACGCGATGATGAACCTGATCCCGTTCAACGGCGTCGATGGCCTGCCCTATCGTCGTCCTGCTCCAGAGAAAATCGCCGCGCTGGCCGAGAAGCTCAACCAGCATCGCATCCTGACCAAACTGCGCAATTCTGCCGGCCAGG
This sequence comes from Azonexus sp., assembly GCA_041909105.1. Classification (GTDB taxonomy): domain Bacteria; phylum Pseudomonadota; class Gammaproteobacteria; order Burkholderiales; family Rhodocyclaceae; genus Azonexus. The sequence goes on along the minus strand of JAYREE010000027.1, from coordinate 12,695 downwards.
ATGTCGATGGCGGTTGCGGCCAATTGCGAGCCCGCGCCCTGGGCGAAAAACAGATCGCCAAGCAGCCCATTCTGCTGCAGCCGAAGGGACGACGCTCAGTCGTTCACCCCCTCCAGGCGGCGTCCGACCAGTAATTTGGTCAATTCCTCAACCGGTTGCGGCCGGCCAAAGAGATAGCCCTGAAATTGGTCGCACCCATTTTCAAGCAGATAATCGCGCTGCGCCTCGGTTTCGACCCCTTCGGCAACCACCTGCATATCCAGTTCATGAGCCATGGCAATGATGGCTGAGGCCAATCTCACGCGCTCACCAAGCTCGTCAATTTCGCAAACGAACGATCGGTCGATCTTCAGCGTCTGCACCGGAAACTGCTTAAGGTAGCTAAGCGAAGAATAACCGGTACCGAAATCGTCGATCGACAGCTGGATGTGCAACTTGCGCAGAGTCTGCAGGACCTGGATGGTATGACTGGAGTTGCGCATCAGCATGGATTCGGTCAGTTCCAGTTCCAGCAATTGTGGTGGGATGCCATGCTTGGCCAGGCAATGGGCAACCATGTTCGGGAAATCTGCACGCGCGAACTGGTTGGCCGAAATATTCACAGCAATCGGCACGGCCAGCACCCCGGCATCCAGCCAGCTCCGCTGTTGGGCACAGACGTTCTCGATTGCCCACTGGCCAAATTTTTCAATCAGGCCACTCTCCTCAGCCAACGGGATAAACCGGCCCGGCGGAACGATTCCCTGTTCACGATGCTGCCAGCGCATCAACGCCTCAGCGCCGATGATCTCGCCAGTTACAGCATCGATTTTCGGCTGATAGTGCAGCACCAACTCGTTGCGTTCGAGCGCACCGCGCAGGTCGTTTTCCAGCAGTAGTTCGCCCAGTGAAGCCGTATTGATTTCGGAGGAGAAGAAGCGGAAGGTATTGCGTCCCTCCTCCTTGGCGCGATACATCGCCGCATCGGCCTTGCGCAACAATTCCGAAACCGTTTCGCCGTCGTCAGGATAGAGGGCTATGCCGGCGCTACCGCTGACCGTCAGTTGATGCCCGGCCAGCTGGTAAGGTTGGCAGATGGACGCCAGCAGCTTGCGCGTGACGTGCATGGCATCCTGCCTGTGCTCCAATTCGGGCAATACGGCAACGAACTCATCCCCCCCTTGACGTGACAACGTATCGGTATCACGCAGCACGCCTAGCCCGCGATGAGCCGCCTGAATCAGCAGCTTGTCGCCCATCTCATGGCCGAGCGTATCGTTGATGTTCTTGAAGCGGTCGAGGTCGATAAAAACGACTGCCATCGACTTCTTGCTCCGTTTTGACTTGAGCATTCCCTGATTCAGGCGATCTTCGAGGAGCAGACGGTTAGGCAACCCGGTCAAGGCATCGTGGTGGGCCAGATGATGGATACGCGCCTCGCTCTGTTTACGCTCGGAAATATCCTGGAAAACGCCGATGTAATGCGTCACTTGGGCGACATCGTTGTAAACGGCGGAAATCGACAGCCACTCGGGATAGATACCTCCATCCTTGCGCCGGTTCCAGATTTCTCCCTGCCAGTGCCCCCTGTCGAGCAATTCGCTCCACATAGTTTGATAGAAATCCCGCGACTGCCGACCGGAACTCAGTAGTCCGGGCTTTTGCCCGATGACGTCGCTCGGCTCGTAGCCGGTAATTCGGCAGAAGGTTGGGTTGACAGCGACGATCAGCCCGTTGGCATCCGTGATCGTCATCCCCTCCGCAGCATTGCTGAACACGTTGGCATAGAGGGCCAGCTCTCCTTCGGTCCGCCGTTGTGCCTCGTAGCGCTCCTCAAGATCGGCATTTGCCTGCGCCAGCGCCATGGCATCCTGGCGCATGCGGAAAACAGCATAAATCATGTACAGCGCCAGCAACATCGCTATGCTATAGAGCAGACCACGATAGGTAGAGGCGACCTGCTGGGCCTGTTCGTATGCTTGAATGTAGAGTCGGGTGATTTCCTCGGCCAGCGAGCCGGTCGGTGCTGTCACAATACCGCTGACCAAGGCATCCACGGCCGGTCGGCGTTCGACGATCAGCCCCGCATGTATCAGCAGTTGATTGAGCAACAATGCGCCCTCGCCTGGCCAGGAAGAATGACGCAACTGCCGCACTTCCTCCGGAAAACTGTCGGTCTCCAAGCTTCGATTACCCGTCGAACCAGCCAGGATTTTGCGGATGAAAGCCTGCAACTCGTCGCCATGGGGAATATTTTTCTGGGCCAGCAGGTCCTCGGCCACCCGCGGAAAATACGCCTCGGAGTTACGCAGGATGGCATGGGCTCGCTGAAAGCGGTCGACATCGTCTTCTTTGGCTTTCTGCGCTGCGATCAACTGCTCGATTTTCTGCCCCAGCTGCTGCCGGTGCGAAGCCGGCAAGGAAGGCGGCAGACGCAACAGATTGGTGCGCTCGTCGCGAATTTCCTGCAGGTGGCTAACCACCGCATCGTAGTTCTGCAGCAGATTTGCGTAGTTGGCCACGACCGCCGAGTTCAGCTCGATGTCCGCCTCCTGCACATGGCGCAGGGTCAGCATGTAGCGATAGTGCTGCTCAGGCGACACCTGGTCCGCCCGGATATACAGCCAGGTCAGCAGGCCGACCAGGATGGCGAAGACGGCGACGGCAAAAAACCGGCGCCGCTGCTCGACCGGTCCATGGTAGATCGTCATTGGCCCCCCGGCTGCGGCACGGGGCCGCTCAGGGTTTTCAGAAAAGCGACGATGGACTGGATATCTTGCGTCGACAGATCACGCCCCAACTGATAGCGCCCCATCACAGAGACCGCCGACTCGAGTGTCGGCGCCGAACCATCGTGGAAATAAGGTGCAGTCAACTCAACATTGCGCAGGCTGGGCACCTTGAAGACATGACGATCCTCTTCCCGTTGAGTCACGTTGTAGCGACCGAGATCTTCCTTGGCCAAGGCCTTGCCGGCGAAGTAATCGCCCATGACACCAAACTTCTGGTACATGTTGCCGCCTAGCAGCATGCCCTGATGACAACTGGCACAGCCGTATTCGCGGAAGCGCCGGTAACCTTCGATCTCGATCGGCGTCAGTACCTGTTTTTCGCCTTTGAGATAACGGTCGAAACGACCGTTAACCGTGACTAGAGAACGCTCGTAGCTGGCGATGGCATGCGCGATATTGTCGGCAGTCAATCCTTCCGGATAGGCCCGAGCAAAGCGCTCGACCATCTCCTTGTCCTCACGTAGCCGGCCGATGACTTGCGTCCAGTTCGAGCCCATTTCCAGCGGATTGTGTATCGGGCCGGCGGCTTGCGTTTCCAGGCTGGATGCTCGCCCATCCCAGAATTGCGCCAGATTGTAGGCTGCGTTCAGAACCGTTGGTGCATTGATACCGCCGAGTGCCCCGCCGATCCCAGCAGAAAATTGCCGGCCGTCCCCTCCGCCTTTGGCTGGATCGTGGCAGGAAAGACACGCCACGGTGAAATTACCCGACAGCCGGGTGTCGCGGAACAACTGCTCACCCAAGGCTACCTGTCCGGGATTGAGACTGTCGAAAGGTTTGAGCGGAAGGATGGGTTGCAGTCCTTCGGACGGTACTGCACTGCTGCGACCGGCAGCACTCAGCGGGATCGTTTCGTCCCGACCGGAAAGCGTTAACCAGACAACAACAGCGATCAATGCTGCAAGCACCAGCAGCGGGCGAAAATCCACACGACTCATGTTCTGAATTATCTACTATTCGCGGAGGATTTTGCTCTAGACCGCCGTTTCCGCGAGTACAACGCAATTTCTGCCACGCCGCTTGGCTTCGTAGCCCGCATCGTCGGCACGACGCAACAGGGATGACTCGTCCTCACCGTGAACCAACTCGGCAACTCCGATACTGACCGTGCAGGTTAAATGGTGGCCGCTCCCGGTTTCCAGAATCTGCCTGGCGAAACTGTCGCGCAGTCGCTCAGCCAGATGGCCGGCAGCCCGCAACCCGGTTTCGGGCATTAGTACGACGAACTCTTCACCGCCATAGCGGTAAGCATGATCGCTGCGACGCAGGGTGTGGCCAATCACCTCAGCCAGACTCTGCAGTACCCGGTCGCCCTCAAGGTGACCGAAACTATCGTTGATGCGCTTGAAATGATCGCAATCAAGCATCATCAGCGACAGCGGGCGACGGTAACGCCCAGCCCGATCCAACTCGATACGTAATTGTTCGTGTAACTGGCGCGAATTGAACAAGCCGGTGAGGGGATCGACCTGACTCAGGCGACGATAGCGCTCTTCGCTATCGCGCAAAGCCTCCTCAGCGCGCCGGCGTTCGGTCACGTCCTGCAAGGTTTCGATGGCGCCAACCACTTCGCCCTGCGCATTGCGTAGTGGCGCTGCGGTGAAATAGAGCCATCGCCCGCCCTCTCCGAAATGCGGAAAGAAGTCCTCAGCCTCGTAGGCCCCCGCAACCAGCGACGATGGCCGGAAACGGCCGTGATAGAGGCGATCAACTACCGTTTCGTTGGCACCGTCGAGTACCAAATCGGCCATGACCGGTCGCTTGGATGGGTAGAAGGCCTTCCATTGATCGCAAGTACCGAGTATTTCGCCGGCCGGCGTATTAGTCATCGCCTCGCAGGCGCGGTTCCAATGTGTCACCCGATGCTGCGCATCGATGACCATGGTCGCCACCGAGGAACCGTCAACGATCTGCGCCAGATAGGCTTCGCTTTCGCGCAAGGCAGCTTCCGTTCGACGCCGATCGGTCACATCCATGACCGTTTCGATGGCACCGATAACCCCGCCGGCAGCATCGCGCACCGCCACGGCCGTCAGGAAAAGCCAGCGCCCACCGTCGCCGAAAGCGGGAAAGAAATCTTCGGCCTCGATCGCCCCCTCGACCGAGGTCGACGGCCAGAATTTTCCAGGATAGAGGCTGGCGATTCGCTCCTGCGTAGCCCCTTCGACGATCAGGTCGGCCATGATAGGCCGTGGCCTATCGTAGAAAGCACGCCATTGATCGGTCGTTCCGACGATTTCGCTGGCCGCCAAGCCGGTCAGCTGCGTGCAGGCACGATTCCAGTACAAGACCCGATGCTCGGCATCGAGCACGATTGTCGCAACGGGGTTGAACTCGACCAGCTGCGCCAGATCGATCTGTTTGTCTCCGGGATGAATCGTCATCGAAACCCCCGCCCTCTCCATCAGGTAAAATTGAGTTTTTTGTAATATCGCGCATTCTGCTACATGTGACAATCGGATTACCGACAAACCAGTGAAAAAAGCCGACATCGAACAGTTCTACGCCCGCTTGCGCGACGCCAATCCGGCGCCGACAACCGAACTTCATTACGCGACGCCGTTTCAGTTACTGATTGCAGTCATTCTGTCTGCTCAGGCGACCGACGTCGGAGTGAACAAGGCCACTGCCCGTCTTTTTCCACTGGCGCCCGATGCCTCCAGCATGCTAGCGCTAGGCGAGGAAGGCTTGACTGAATACATCAAGACCATCGGTCTCTACCGTACCAAGGCCAAGAATGTGATCGCCACCTGCCGCATTCTGGTCGAGCAGCACGGCGGTGAGGTACCGCAGGAGCGCGAAGCGCTGGAAGCTTTACCCGGCGTCGGACGAAAAACGGCAAACGTGGTGCTGAATACCGCTTTCGGCCAGCCGACCATCGCCGTCGACACTCATATCTTCCGCTTGGGCAACCGGACCGGGCTGGCGCCCGGCAAGACGGTCCAGGAAGTCGAACAGAAGCTGTTGCGCGTCACACCGGACGAATTCAAGAAGGATGCCCATCACTGGCTGATCCTGCATGGCCGCTATGTGTGCAAGGCACGCAAGCCGGAATGCGCTCGCTGCGTCGTCGTGGACCTGTGCCGCTTCAAGGGCAAGACGGTATGAAGGTCGCCAGCGGTCTGGCCTCCTCCCCGGAGGTGGCGGCTGAACTCGCCGCCAGCGCCGTTCGCCAGGCCCTGGAAAATGCCGAACTCGAGCAAGCCGCCAGCGTCCTCTTGTTCCTGACCCGAGATTTCCAGCGCCACGCCCAGGCAGCGGTTCTCGCTGCCGCGCGCACGGCTGGCTGCCTACAGGTAGCCGGTTGCACGGCCAGTGGTGTCTTCACCGAAACGGGCTGGCGCACCGATCAGCCGGCCGCTGCTGCGCTGGTCCTCGGCCCACTGGCCGGCAAGCCTGCCGGTAGCGGTCTACGTATCTCTTTCAGCGGCCATAGCCGCCTGCCGTATGACTGGCAGAGCGACCAGGCACGCGCCGGCCTGCTCGATAGCGAAGCGACGACCTGGAGCCATGGGCGCATCGATCCGAGCGCCCAATCGGATTTGCTGCTTGATCGGCTGTCTGCCCATCCTGTCGTTTGTCCCGGCTTACGTCCGCTTGGCGATGCCCAGACCGTCGAGAGCAGCGCGGGCTACGATCTACAGCGTCTTGGCGGCCATACGGCGGCCGACAGCCTGCTGCGCGCCTTGCCACCCGAAATGCGCGAGCGCCCGCCTTTGCATGCGCTAGCCCTGAGCCGCAGTGAAGCCCTACCGGCAATTTCCCTGCTCTCGATCAATGGCGATGGCTCGCTCACGCTGGCCGACGAGATCGAAGCCGGAGAAAAACTGACCTGGTGCATGCGTCAGCCGCTGTTCGCCGAGAGCGAAATGCGTAGCGCCCTGACTGCTGCGGTGCACGGGCCAAAAAGGCCAAAATTCGGGCTAATGTTTTCCTGCATCGGGCGCGGCCCGTTGTTCTATGGCAACGAGGATCGCGACCTCCAGGCCTACGTCGAATGCTTCCCCGGCTTGCCGCTGATCGGCGCCTACGGTACCGGGCAAATCGTTCCCGCCGCCAAGGGCAACCACCTGTTCCACAATACGGCATTGACCGTACTTTTCGAAAGCCCAGATGTTTAATCCCACACGCGACCAGGTCCGCCAGTTCTTCTGCGACGCCTGGAGAAAACACGTCGAACGCCTGCCCCTAGTCGGAGCGGAAGTCACGGCCGCCGACATTGCCGCCCGCCACCCGGAATACCATCCCCTGCTGGCCGATGCCGAGAAGGCACTGGGCAAGGATTGGATTCCGGAGGGCGGCCAAATGAATCCCTTTCTACACCTTTCCCTGCACCTCGCCATCCACGAGCAGGTCAGCATCGACCAGCCACCGGGAATTCGGATGGCCTTCGACAGTTTGCGCACCCGCATGGACCCGCACGATGCCGAGCACGTCTTGCTCGAATGCCTGGGCGAAACGATCTGGCGTGCCCAGAGTCAGGGGCAAGCGATGGATGCCCTAGCCTACGTCGAGGCGGTGAAACGCAAAGCCGGATTGATCGCCTAAAAAATGAGCCACACGCTGATGTGGCTTATGGATGCCCGGCGCTTCGCTACCGGCGCGCGACGACTCCTCAAGCGATCAGCTGGGTATCTGATAGTTGTTCTGGGTCATCAGATCGACGCCGCACTCCAGGCTCTCGACCCAGCTAATGAAGTCCTCGACTGCCTGCTTGCCGACGAAGCGCGAGCCGTGCTGCGGCACGATCTGATCTATATCGAGTTGGCGCACCATGTTGGCCCAGAAGCGACACACCTTGCGCGAAACGATGTAGCGGCGGTGAAAACCTTCCATGTAGCGGGTATGGCCGGCAAAGTTGCTCACGGGCTCAGCAGCCTGCTCATGCGGCACCAGCGAGGCGCCAAGGTCACCGGAAAAGAGAATCTTGGAAACCGGATCGTAGAACTGGAAATTGCCTTCTGAGTGCATGAAATGTGCAGGCAGGGCCAAAATTTTACACTGGCCAAGCTTGATCGCAGCACCCTGATCAGGAATACCGATAATGCGATCCGAGATATCCTTTCCGGTCGAGAAATGCGGCACAAAACGGGTCCACAAACTCGAGATCATCACTTTGCAATGGGAGGCAACAAACCACTTGTTCACCGAAGCGATGATGTCCGGGTCAGGATGGGAGGCCAAGATGAAATCCAGGTCCTTGGACGAGAAATACTTCTGCATATCCATCAGCAGCCCGGAATAGGTCATATTGCCTCCCGGGTCGATCAAGGCCCCATGGCCGTGATCCGCAATCAAAAACTGGTTGGCTTGGACCGCACCAGCGGCCGAATCATCGACCAAGTCATAAAACGCATGGACGATGTGATTACCATCATTGAATAGTTCGACGGCCATATTAACCCCTCATGACAAGGGGACACATTATCTACAGATTGTCAGACGATGACTAGTACGGAAGAACTAGATTCCGTGAGTTTTTTCGCACTGACTGGGCCAATAGTGACCCGTCGTTCACCGATGACGAAACAATGTCCTGGAAAATGACCGATGGACAAATCAAACATCATCGGCCGGAGGGGCGACCTTGATCACTTCCTCGAGCGAAGTCAGCCCCTGAGCCACCTTCAAGGCCCCGGAAATGCGCAACGGACGCATGGCTTCGCGGTAACCCTGCTCACGCAACTTGGGAATGTCGCTCAGCGGCTTGATCATCTTGCGGATTTCCGATGAGTTCAGCAGGATTTCGTAGAGGCCAACCCGGCCACTATAGCCCGTCATCCTGCACTCCAGACAACCGACCGGCTGCCAAAGTTGGGCCGGCTCACCCGATTTCCAGGGCGCTACAAGCGAACGCCAGGCGGCGCGTTGCTCTTCGGTGATCGGTGCAGCCTTCTTGCAATGCGGACACAAGGTACGGACCAGGCGTTGCGCCATGATGCCGAGTAGTGTCGAGTTGATCAGATAGGCCGGCACGCCGAGATCGAGCAAACGGGTAATGGCTGACGGAGCATCGTTGGTGTGCAGGGTCGACAACACAAGGTGACCGGTTAGGGCCGCCTGGATGGCCATTTCAGCCGTCTCGAGGTCACGAATCTCGCCGATCATGATGATGTCGGGGTCCTGGCGCATCAGTGCGCGCACGCCGTCGGCAAACTCCAGGTCGATGGCATGATTGACCTGCATCTGGTTGAACGAGGATTCGACCATTTCGATTGGATCCTCGATAGTGCAAACGTTCACCTCGGGAGTCGCCAGTTGCTTGAGTGTCGTGTACAGCGTGGTCGTCTTGCCGGAGCCGGTCGGCCCGGTAACCAGCACGATACCGTTGGGCGACTTGGTCATCTGTTGCCAGCGCATCTGGTCGTCTTCGGAGAAACCGAGCGAGCGGAAATCGCGAACCAGCACCTCGGGGTCGAAGATGCGCATGACCAGCTTTTCGCCGAAAGCAGTGGGCAAGGTCGACAAACGTAGTTCGACTTCCTGCCCGTCCGGCGTCCGCGTCTTGATCCGGCCATCCTGTGGCCGGCGCTTCTCGATCACGTCCATGCGACCAAGCAGTTTGATCCGACTGGTCATGGCATTCATCACCGCCATCGGAATCTGGTAGACCTGATGCAGCACGCCGTCGATCCGGAAACGCACGATGCCGATATCGCGCCGCGGTTCGATATGGATGTCGGACGCTCGTTGGTCGAAAGCGTATTGCCACAACCAATCGACGATATGGACAATGTGCTGGTCGTTGGCATCGTATTGCTTATTGCCCTTGCCCAGTTCGACCAATTGCTCGAAGCTGGATAGGCCGGAGGTCACCTCGCCCCGCGCTGCGGCCTTCTTGACCGACTTGGCCAGACTGAAGAACTCGACCAGATAACGGCTGATGTCCTCCGGATTCGCCATGACCCGGCGGATATCCTTGCGCAGGATGGGCTTCAGTTCCTCGACCCATTCGCGGACGAAAGGTTCGGCCGTGGCAATCACGACTTCGCGCGTCGTCACCTGTACCGGCAGGATGCCGAAGCGCCCGGCATAGGCGCTGGACATTACATCGGCCACCCCGGTGAAATCAATCTTCAGCGGATCGATATGTAGATAATCCAGCCCCGTCTTGGCGGCCAGCCATTCGGTCAGGTTCTCGAGGTTCAGTAGCCGTACCGATGGCTTGTTCGAACGCCACTTCTGGTCGGCGATGACGACTAGCGGATGGGTTTTTCCACCGTGTAGGCGGCGCTCCACTTTCAAGGCCTCGGCGGCTTCCCGCTCTACCAGGCCATCCTCGACCATCCAGTCGAGAACTTCGGAAAGTGCCAGGCGATGCTCATTGACAGTCAGATTATTCATGGCGGGCAATATAGCATGCCGGCAGCAAGGCTTAAGTCACCGGTAGCGCGGTTTTCCACGATTTACACACCGGCCTGGCACTCGGTTTTTTGCCTTTTTGGCCAGTACACCGCAGCATTCGTGCTTTTTACCTAGAACGCGGCCGCAACGGCTTCAACAGATACTTCAAATCGTTGTGGTCGATCTCGTACATCAATTGCAGCAAGCGCCCGATCTCGCCCGGCGGAAAACCCTCGCGGGCGAACCAGCCAAGATAATTGGGCGGCAGGTCGGCGATCACGCAACCGGCGTGCTTGCCGAAAGGCATGGTGCGCGTTACCAGCAATTCGAGGTCTTCGGGCTTCATGGACGCGCATTGTGCTTGCCCGGCGGCGAAAATGAAAGAAGCCGCCCGCAGGCGGCTTCTCGATTGGCGCAGAGCGCGGCTTACTTGCCGGAAAGCGCCAGCATCAGATCGTTGATGCGCTTGACGAAACCGGCCGGATCGTCGAGCTGACCGCCTTCGGCCAGAGTGGCCTGTTCGAACAACAAGGCCGCCCAGTCGTCGAAACGACCTTCCTCGTACTTCAAACGCATCACCGCCGGGTGCTGCGGATTGATTTCGAGAATCGGCTTGGCATTCGGCGCCTTCTGGCCAGCTGCCTTGAGCATACGCGCCAGGTTGCCGGAGGGATCGTATTCGTCGGCCACTAGGCAGGACGGCGAATCAGTCAGGCGATGCGTGATGCGAACATCCTTCACCTTCTCGCCCAGCGCAGTCTTGACCTTCTCGATCAGTTCCTTGAACTCGTCGGCAGCCTTCTCGGCTTCCTTCTTCTCTTCCTCGTCCTCCAGCTTGCCAAGGTCTAGCCCGCCCTTGGCCACCGACTGCAACTGCTTGCCTTCGAACTCGGTCAAATGGCCAACCACCCACTCGTCGACACGATCGGACAACAACAGCACCTCGATACCCTTCTTCTTGAAGATTTCGAGATGCGGGCTGTTGTTGGCTGCATTGAAGGTTTCAGCCGTCACGTAATAGATCTTCTCCTGGCCCTCCTTCATGCGGCCAATGTAGTCGGCCAGCGAGACGATCTGCTGTTCACCGTCGCCATGGGTCGAGGCGAAACGCAGCAGGCTGGCGATCTTGTCCTTGTTGGCGGCATCTTCGCCGACACCTTCCTTCAGCACGCTGCCGAAGGCCTCCCAGAACTGCGCGTATTTTTCCTTGTCGGCAGCATCGTCACTGTTGGCCAAGCCTTCCAGCATGGCCAAGACCTTGCGCGTACAACCGGAACGGATGTTGTCGATGTCCTTCGACTCCTGCAGGATCTCGCGCGACACGTTGAGCGGAAGATCGGCCGAATCGACCACCCCGCGCACGAAGCGCAGATAGAGCGGCATCAGCTTCTCGGCGTCGTCCATGATGAAGACGCGGCGGACATAAAGCTTCACTCCATGGCGGGCATTACGGTCCCACATATCGAACGGAGCGCGCGACGGAACATAGAGCAACTGCGTGTATTCCTGCTTGCCTTCAACGCGGGCGTGCGTCCAGCACAGCGGATCCTCGAAGTCGTGAGCGACGTGCTTGTAAAACTCCTTGTACTGCTCGTCATCGATTTCCGACTTGCTACGCGCCCACAGGGCATTGGCCTGATTGACCGTCTCGTCCTCGTCGGTAATGACCTGCTCGCCCTTATCCTTGTCCCACTCTTCCTTCTTCATGACGATGGGCAGGGTGATATGGTCGGAATACTTGCGGATGATGGACTTCAGGCGCCAGGCATTCAGGAAATCGTCCTCGCCATCGCGCAGATGTAGGATGACATCGGTGCCGCGCCCGCCCTTGTCGACCATTTCGACGGTGTAATCGCCCTCGCCGGCCGACTCCCATTTGACGGCCTGGCCTGCTTCGACACCCGCACGGCGGGAAATCACTGTGACCTTGTCGGCAACGATAAAGGAGGAATAGAAACCGACGCCGAACTGCCCAATCAGATGAGCATCCTTGGCGTGATCGCCGGTCAGTGCCGAGAAAAACTCCTTGGTGCCCGATTTGGCAATGGTCCCCAGATGGGCGATCGCTTCGTCACGCGACAAACCGATACCGTTATCGGAAATAGTGATGGTACGCGCGTCTTTGTCGAAAGCGACACGAATCTTCAAGTCGCCATCGTCGCCGTACAAGGCATTGTTGTTCAGCGCTTCGAAACGAAGCTTGTCGCAGGCATCGGAGGCATTCGACACCAACTCACGCAGGAAAATCTCCTTGTTGCTGTACAAGGAATGAATCATCAAATGCAGCAGCTGTTTGACTTCCGTCTGGAAGCCGAGGGTCTCGCGATTAGCGGTAGCGGACTCGGACATGCTTGAAACTCCCAATCGAGATAACGACAAAAGGTGACCTTGTAGATGGTGTCCTGAACCAGGATTTCAAGTCTGAGTTCGATGTATTTTTTGCTATGGTAGACGGCAAAGCCCCCTGCAGCGGTTGAGCTGAGGGGGCTTTGGAATGGGGAGCCTGGCGGTGACCTACTTTCGCGAGCGAATGCTCACTATCATTGGCGCTCATCTGTTTCACGGTCCTGTTCGGGATGG
>JAYREE010000026.1:0-29684 GCA_041909105.1 Azonexus sp. | reverse complement strand
GGAGAACTTTCATGGCTGAAATCACCACGGCCTCCGGCCTGATCTACGAAGACACCGTCGAAGGCACGGGCGCCGAAGCCAAGGCCGGTCAATTCGTCACCGTGCATTACACCGGCTGGCTGACCAACGGCAGCAAGTTCGACTCGAGCAAGGACCGCAACGATCCCTTCCAGTTCCCGCTGGCCCAGGGCCATGTCATCAAGGGCTGGGACGAAGGCGTGCAGGGCATGAAAATCGGCGGCACGCGCAAGCTGACCATCCCGGCTCATCTCGGCTACGGCGCTCGCGGCGCCGGTGGCGTCATTCCGCCGAATGCCACGCTGATTTTCGAAGTCGAACTGCTCGACCTGCAATGAGCGACGACGACCGCAAGGACCTGCCGCCCACGGATCCGTGGGCGAAATGGCGCAAGCCGGCCGCTCCTGCGGTGCACGAGGAAAAAACGGTAAAAACCGAGGATGCGGTAGCGGCGAAGCAGGTCACCGAGGCGACCGCTGCGACCGAAACACCGGCCGAGCCGCAACGCCCGGTCGGGACACTGAGCGTACGCAAGGTCGTCAAGGCAGCCTCGCTACCCGAGAAGAGCAAGGGGAAGCCGGGCAAGCCGCGCGAAGGTCGGAGCGAACGGCGCGATGAGCGCCCGGCTGGCAAGTCTTGGGAAAAATCGGGCGAGCGCAAGGGCGAACGGGCCGGCGGCGCGGGATCGGAACGCTCGGGTAATCGTACCGACAGCCGCAAGGACGGCCGCTCTGGCGGTCGCGATGCCCGTGGTAACGAGAACCCCTGGGCCAAGTCGGCCGAGCGACGCAATGAAAATCCTTGGGCGAAGTCTACCGACAGCGGGCGTGTGAAGCGGGTCGAGGGCGAGTGGTCGGCCGCCAAGGGCGCTTCGGCGCAGCAGCCGGCATCGGTCAAGGCGGAGGGCGAGGTGCCGAGCGGCGTTCGTCTGTCCAAGGTGATGTCCGAGCGCGGCATCTGCTCGCGTCGTGAGGCCGATCTATGGATCGAGCGCGGCTGGGTGTTCGTCGATGGCGAACAAATTAGCGAACTCGGCACCCGTATTGACCCCTCGGCCGACATCACCATTTCCAAGGAAGCGGCGAAGGATCAGGCCAAGGCCGTGACCATCCTGCTGCACAAGCCGGTCGGTTATGTCTCAGGTCAGCCGGAGCCGGATTGCGTTCCGGCGGTGACCTTGATTACTGCCGAAAATCAAGTGCCCAACTCGGGCGGTCCGGAATTCAAGCCGTGGATGTTGCGCGGTCTGGCCCCGGCCGGGCGGCTGGACGTCGACTCGACCGGCTTGTTGGTGCTGACCAGTGACGGTCGTGTCGCCAAGCGCCTGATCGGCGAGGATAGCGATGCGGAGAAGGAATATCTGGTGCGCGTTTCCGGCCAGATGATCGCGGGCGGGCTGGAACTGCTGCGTCACGGTCTGGAACTCGACGGTAAGCCGCTCAAGCCGGCCTGGGTCAAGCAATTGAACGAGGACCAACTGCACTTCATCCTGAAGGAAGGCAAGAAGCGCCAGATTCGCCGCATGTGCGAACTGGTCGGCCTAAAGGTCATCGGCCTGAAGCGCGTGCGCATCGGGCGTATCCGCCTCGGCGATCTGCCGATGGGGCAATGGCGCTTTTTGCGCGAGGGCGAGGCATTCTGATTTTTCGTCAAATTGCCTAGTGCACCGCAGCAATGTAAAACGCCGGCTTGAAGCCGGCGTTTTTGTTGGGCAGTCAGCCTGTCTGCTTAGACGGTGCCGGTCGGTTTGGCGGCGCGCACCGGCGGCATCATCAGGCACTCGCCGTCGATCACGGTCTTGCCGCCGACGGTGCACACGGTGTCGAGGATGACGCGGTTCTTTTCGACATTCACTTCACGCACGGTGACCGTGGCGGTGACGGTGTCGCCCGGCTTGACCGGAGCCTTGAACTTCAGGGTTTGCGACAGGTAGATGGTGCCGGGGCCGGGCAACTTGTTGGCCAGCGTGGCGGAGATGAAGCCGGCGGACAGCATGCCGTGGGCGATGCGGGTGCCGAACATCGTGCCCTTGCAGTATTCCTCGTCGAGGTGGGCCGGGTTCACGTCGGTCGAAATGCCGGCGAACAGGATGATGTCGGCTTCGGTCACGGTCTTGGATGTGCTGGCCGACATGCCGGGGTGCAGTTGATCGATGTGATAGGTCATGCTGGAACTCCTGATTCGTTATTGAATTGGAAGGGCGGAAGCGCTCACTCTAACATACGTTAGCGTATGGTTGTCACTCGGCGCGCAAGGCGTCGACAGGGTTAAGGCGAGCCGCGCGGCGGGCGGGAAGAACGCCGGCGGCAAGGCCGATGGCAATGGCGATGCCTTCGGCGAGCAGGACAAAGCTGAGCGGCGTGTGCACCGGCAGCGCGGGCAGCAGCAGGTGTATCAACTGGGCCAGGCCAATGCCGAGCAGCAGGCCGAGCAAGCCGCCCAGCGCGGAGAGAGCCACCGCTTCGCCGAGGAAGAGGCCGAGGATGGTACGCCGCGGAGCTCCCAACGCGACGAGCAGGCCGATCTCGCCGGTTCGCTCGCTGACCGCGATGGTCATGATGGTGACGATGCCGACACCGCCGACCAGCAAGGAGATGCCGCCCAGAGCACCGACTGCCATGGTCAGCACGTTGAGGATGTTGGACAGCGTCTTCAGCATCTCCTCCTGCGTAATGATGGTGAAATCCTCGCGCCCATGGCGTGCAATCAAGTGCGCCTTGATACGGTCGGCGACGAGGGCGGAAGGAATACCTTCCGTCGCCGTCAGGTTGATCTCGTCGAGGCCTTCCCGGTTGAATAGTTCTTGGGCACGGACGGCGGGGATGAAGACCGTATCGTCGAGGTCGATGCCCAGAAACTGACCTTTCGGTTCCATGATGCCGATAATGCGGAAATGCAGACCGCCGATGCGCAGGCGCTGGCCGAGCGGGCTATCGCTGCCGAATAACTCGTCCTTGACCTTGGCCCCAAGGATAACGAAGGCGCGGGCGCTGCTTTCCTCGTCAGCAGGCAGAAACTGACCGCTGCGCACGGTCGACTTGAAGACGATGCGCGAATCGGCATTGACGCCATAAACCAGCGTGCGTCGCGTCCGCCCATTGCCTTCGACTTCGGCGTTGCCGCGTACATTGGGCGTCACGGCGACGATGTGCGGTAGGTGGCGGAGCGAGGCGCTATCTTCCAGCGAGAGTGGGCGGGCGCTCGATGGCAGGCCGTGGGCGGTACCGCCGGTTTTGGTCTTGCCGGGGTGGATGCCGATGACGTTGGTGCCGAATTGCGAGAACTCGCCGAGTACGAAGCGATGAATGCCCTCACCGATCGACGTGAGCAGGATGACCGAGGCAATACCGACGGCGATGCCGAGCAGGGTCAGAAAGCTGCGCAGTCGTTGCGCAGTGACGGCGCGCAAGGCGAGGTCGATCGCGTCGCGCCAACGCATTTCAGTTACCACCATGCGGCGATAGCCGTGAATCCTGCGGTGCACGGTAGGTTTTGGCCATTTTTCAATGTTTCATCAGGGCCTGCACCGGGTCGAGCAGCGCGGCGCGGCGGGCGGGCATGACGCCGAACAGCAGGCCGGTGCTCACGGCGGTGCCTAGTCCAGCGAAGACAGCCCAGTCAGGCGGATAGGCCGGGAAAACCGGAAAGAACTGGCGTAATGCGAAGGCGCCAGCCTGCCCGAGCAGGTAGCCGACGAGCGCACCCACCGCCGACAGCATGGCAGCCTCGGTCAGAAAGGCCAGCCGGATGCTGCGCGCGGGCGCACCGAGTGCCTTAAGTAGGCCGATTTCGCTAGTGCGCTGGGTCACGGCAACGAGCATCACGTTCATGACCAGAATGCCTGCCACCGCCAAGCTGATCGCGGCGATGCCGGCGACGCCCAGCGTGAGCGCGCCGAGCAGCTTGTCGAAGGTGGCCAGGATGGCATCCTGTGTGATCACCGTCACATCCTCTTCGCCGCGGTGGCGTTGCTTGAGGATGGTCAGTGCCTCGTCCTTGGCTTTGGGGATGGCGTCTCGGCTGCGCGCTTCGATCAGGATGCGGAACAGCGTGTTGCTGTTGAACATCGCTTGCGCCAGAGCGACCGGCACAATGACCAGTTCGTCGGTATCCATGCCCAGGCCCTGGCCGCTGGGTTTGAGCACGCCGATGACGCGCAGCCGGCGGTCGCCGATACGGACTAGGCGGCCGAGCGCCGGTTCGCTGCCGAAAATCTCCTCGCGAATCTTGGCGCCAACGATGACGACCGGTGAGCCACGGTTCCAGTCTTCATCTGGCAGCCCTTTGCCTTGCGCCAGTTCGAAATTACGGATGCTGAGGAATTCGCTGGTCGAGCCGGCGACCATGGCTTCGCGTAGGCGGCCGCCGAAGCTGATCTCTGAGGTGCCGACGGCAAGTGGCGCGAGGCGCGCTACCGAAGGCGCCCGCTTGAGCGACGCCGCGTCGTCAATGGTCAGGTCGCGCGGTGTGCTGGTAATGGCATTGGCCGGATTGAAGCCGCCGGTACCGGAGCGGCCGGGCAGCACGATGACCAAATTGGTGCCGAGCGAGGAAAACTGGCCGACGACATAACGCCGCGCGCCGTCGCCCAGCGCGGTGAGTAGCACGACGGCGGCAACGCCGATGGCCATGGCCAGTACCGAGAGCACCGTGCGTACCGGGTAGCCGGTCGCGGCGTCGCGGGCGAAGCGCAGGGTGTCGATCAGGCGCATGGCCTCAGTCCGCCGCGCTGTCCGATTTCAGGCAGCCGTCTTCCATGACCAGTTGGCGGCGTGCCCGTTTGCCCAGTGTCGGGTCGTGCGTGACGACAATTACCGTGACGCCACGTTCGTTCAACTCCTCGAGCAGGCGGATGACCTCGTCGCCGGTGTGGCGGTCGAGGTTGCCGGTCGGCTCGTCGGCCAGGATCAGTGGTGGCTGCATGATGGTGGCGCGGGCGATGGCGACGCGCTGGCGTTGACCGCCGGAAAGCTGGTCCGGCTTGTGATCGGCCCGCTGATCGAGGCCGAAGTCCTTGAGCGCGCGCTCGACGCGCTGCTGGCGTTCGTCCGGGGCGATACCGGCCAGCATCATCGGCAGGGCGATGTTTTCGGCGGCGGTCAGGCGAGGTACGAGGTGGAAGCTCTGGAAGACGAAGCCGATGCGTGCACTGCGTACCTTGGCCTGTTCATCCGGCGTCAGCGTCGTGACGTCGCGTCCTTCCAAGCGGTAGGTGCCGGCATTCGGCCGGTCGAGCAGGCCGAGCAGGTTAAGGAGGGTCGATTTGCCCGAGCCGGAAGGGCCCATCACGGCCACATATTCGCCGGAATCGATCGCCAAGTTCAGCCCGGTCAGCGCGTGTACCGTCGTGTCGCCGAGCAGGAAATGGCGTTCGATGCCGGAAAGTTCAATCAGCGGCATGGCTGTCTACTTGGCTTTGTCGTCGGGCACGACCTTGGCTCCAGCCTTCACCCCAGCACGCTCGAGCGAGGTGACAATGCGCTCGCCGGCCTTCAGGCCCTCGGTGATTTCCGTGTATTCCCAATTCGCCAGGCCGGTCTTGATCGGGCGCTCCTCGAGCTTCTCGGTGTCCGGGTTATAGAGCAGGACCTTGCCGCCCTCCTGAATGGCGGCGGTGGGGATGCGCAAGACCTTATCGCGGCCAGCTAGAACGATTTCGACGTCGGCACTGTAGCCGACCAGCAACTTGCCGATCTTGGCCGGATCGTCGAAATCGGCCTCGATATCGACGGTGCGCGCCTGTTTTTCCACGGCCACGACGTAGGGCGCGACCCGCCGCACCTTGCCGGGGATGATCTGGCCGGGCAGGGCATCGAGCGTGATGCGCACGGGTTGGCCCTTGGCAATTTTGGGGGCGTCAACTTCGTCCATCGGGGCAGTGATGTACAGGCAGGAGTCGTCGATCAGGTCGATGGCGGGCGGGGTCGGCACGCCCGGCGGCGACGGCGTGGAGTATTCGCCGAGTTCGCCGACGATATTGGCCACAATGCCGTCGAAAGGGGCGTAGAGGACGACGCGGCCCTGCTCGACCCGAGTTGCCTTGAATTTGGCTTCCGCCTGCGCCACATCAGCCTTGGCCGTGTTGCACGAAGCTCGTTTGATCTCCGCATCGGTGCGGGCTGCCTCTTCCTTGCTGCTTGAGACAAAGCCCTTGGCGCGTAATGCAGCCTGCCGTTTTGCCTCGTTTTCAGCGTTCACCGCAGCAATGCAAGCTTCTTCACTACGCCGGGCGGCCAGCGTGATCTGCGTCTGGGCCAGCTTGGCCTGGGCCTGCTGGTCGTCGTTCCACAGTTTGAGCAACAGCTGCCCCTTCTTCACATGGTCGCCTTCCTTGACGCCCAGGTATTCGATGCGGCCGCCGAGAATGGTGGAGAGTTTGGTCCGCTGGCAGGCATCCACCGTCCCGGCACGGGTGTTGGCCAGGGTCGATTCGACGCGGCCCTCGGCCACTTCCTGGAGCACGACCGGAATGGGCTTGGGACGGGTCAGCATGAACAGTCCGCCAGCCAGCAGCAGGACGACGACAACGATGATGGCGATGCGACGCATGGTGATTCCTAACGAAAGCCGGGCAACCAGCCCGACTGCTGATAACCCCAGACCGGCTCCAGTGCCCCTTGATACAGTGCCTCGATCACCGGCGGCTCGCGCCAGGGTTCGTCCATGAAGGTGAGGCCGACTTCCTCGACCGTCTTGCCCGACCAGTAGTATTCTGCCACCTCGTCGAGCGCGCCGAGCGACAGGCTGTGCGGCAGACGCAGGTAGTCGAGCCAGCTGGCGTCATGGAAGGAGCAGATGTAGGCGCCCTGGGTCTTGGCGCAGGTCAGGTTCTTGCCGAAGACGCGCTGCGGATGCTTGGTGCGGAAGGTCATCGCGTCGGTGCGCGTGGCGAACTGGAGCAGTGCGTGCAGACGGCTGGGGAAATGGTTGTAGCGGCGCTGGCGGAAATATTCGAGGTGATACTCGGCGAAGTAGTTCTGCACCGAAAGCAACTGGTCGCCCGGCGTCGGTGCGCCACCTTCTGGGGCGGCCAGCGTGGCACCGAAGGGGCCGCCTTTCAAGATGTCCCAGCCCGGCAGGTCGGCACCCGGTTCCAACCAGCAGAAGAGCTCGAGCGTTGCGGTGTCCTTGATCAGGTTGTCCATGGGAACCGGGGAGGGCAGACGATGACGTTATTCTGACCGATAGCTGGCGAATGACCAACCGTTCTCCCGGCAAAAAAAAGGGTATGGATTTTTTTCTACGGAGTGGTAATCTGGAGCCGTATTGAGGTTCGCAGCAAGCCCCGATATGCAGTGGCAGTACCTTGCTGTGCTGTAGGAGATTCTATGGCAGTTGTCACAGGAAGCAGTTCTTGAGATTACCGTGTAGCACTCCAGCGCGGCGTTAAGCCGCATACCTCGGCCGAGTGCCGGGGGGCAGTAACCGAAGCCCATGCCCTCGTTGCATGGGCTTCCTGTTTTCAGGGGGAAGAAAAATGAAAATTCAGCGTCACGGCACGAACCGCCGTTATTCCGATAGCGTGGTGCACAACGGCACCGTTTACCTGGTCGAAGTGGCGGCCAATCTCGATGCCGACATCACGGCCCAGACCGAGAACATGCTGGCCGGCGTCGAACGCCTGCTGGCTGGGGCAGGCAGCGACAAAAGCCGCCTGCTGATGGCGACCATCTACCTGAGCGACATGGCCGATTACGACGCGATGAACGCCGTGTGGGACGCCTGGGTGCCGGAAGGATATGCGCCAACCCGGGCCTGCGTGCAGGCTCGCCTGGCCAAGCCGGAATACCGTGTCGAGATCGCGCTGACCGCAGCGACGGCCTGAGCGACGGTAGTAATCATGTTGCGCTGGTTGCTCTGCCTGGTGGCTTTGTTGGTGATGTCGGTGATCGCTTTCTTCATCACGCCTTTTTTACCGCTGTTCGCCCAGCCGCGCATGGGGCCGATCGACAACAATCACGGCATGGCCGTGGAGCCACGTCTGCCGACGTGGCTGGCCTGGTTCGATACGCCGGACAACAGCCTGCTCGGTGACAACTGCTGGAAGGCCACGCACAACGGTGACTATTGGTCGATGGTGCAATGGCTGTATCGCAACAGCCTGTACGGTTTCAAATGGGGCCCGATCGCCGCGCCCAATGACGGGCCGCGCACCATCCACGGCGATCCGACGATCAATTGCAACAACGGCCATTACGGCACGATGAGCATCGAGAAAAAGCCGTATTGGCAATGGAAATATGTCGAACCGATCGGTGCGACCGGCTGGTGCTGGATGTTGAATTTCGGCTGGCTACTGAATGACCTCGATCCGCCCATGGCGCTGTTCATGTTCTCGCCGCGCGTCGTGCGCATCCACCTCCAGCCGACCGATCATTGCTGATCGCCCACTTCAATGTCGCAATCGCAGCCGATGCCAGCGGCGATCCAGCGACTGAGCAGACGGCGGGCGGCATTTTCCGCTCGGTTGGGTAGCCACGCGAAATAGCGGCCCGGGCTGTGCAGCAGGCCACACAGGTAGCGGCTTGGCTCGGCCGACCAAACCAGCGCCGGGCAGGGGCCGCTGGCGCGCAGGAAGCGCAGGCGGGCGACCGGGCAGGTGCTGACGGCACAGCATACGCCGCAGCCGTTGCACGGCTGGCCGACTGGCGGTTTGGCCGGGGCGCTACGGTGCAGGTGGATGATCTGTTCGTCCATCGCGAAATGATGAACCTAAATTTCAATTTTTGTTCAAACGACAGCTTCCCTTCACCTGGAGGTCTGTCATGAAACGAGTGTTGTCCCTCATGCTCGCCGCGCTGTTTGCGGTTGGCGCCACCTCGGCCATCGCCTGCGGCGACAAGGCCAAGGACGAAAAACAGATGAGCACGCCTTCGAAACCGAAGGTATAGGGCGTCTCCGCAGCCAGCGGCGGGCTGCGCAAGGGCTTGGCGGGGAGGCAGTGCAAGGCGCCGGTCGCGCTGTGCAGTCATCTGCACAAGCGAGCGGCAACGTGGCAATGCGCCCCGCCAAACCCTTGCCCTTCGGGTTTGCTGGCACGGGCGGTCGCCGGCGTTGCTCGGCTCGGGAATGGAACAACCATTCCCTGCGCCTCGCGCCTCGGCGCCCCTCCCGTGCCAGCAAACGCAGTCCCGCCGGTGGCTGTGGATACGCCCTAAAGCTCGCTGCGTGCGTGAGAAAGGCTGCTGCGGCAGCCTTTCTTGCGTTTACGGCCGGCCGAGCAGCAGTTCCGGATCGACCGGCGTGTTGTTCATGATCACGGCCCAGTGCAGGTGCGGCCCGGTGACGCGTCCGGTGGAGCCGACGGCGCCGATCGGCTCACCTTGCCTGACCTTCTGGCCCTCGCGCACATCGACGCGCGACAGGTGCATGTAGGCGCTGATTAGGCCCTGGCCATGGTCGATGAACACCGTGTTGCCATTGAAGAAATAGTCGCCGGTATTGGCGATGAGGCCATCGGCCGGCGCATGTACCGGGGCGCCGGTGCCGACGGCGACGTCCAGTCCCGCATGCGGATTGCGCGGCAGGCCGTTGAAAATGCGCTTGAGGCCGAAGCGCGAGGACAAGGGGCCATTGGCTGGCAGCTTGAAACCGGTGTCGGGCATGGCGTCGCTGAAACGTTGCTTCACGGCCTCGGTGATTTTCTGCTCGCGTGCGATACGGGCGAGATCGTCGGCATTCGGTTCGACCTTGCGCTTGTCCTTGATGGTCAGGCGCTGCTCGGGGTAGTTCTTGGGACGGACCGGAACAACGAGGCCGCGTTTGGCGGCGCCTTGCGTCACCGCAATATCGAGTTCGCCGGGCAAGGTGTCGAGCGGAATGCCGAGCAGGGCGTACCAGCGGCCATTCTCTGCCACGACGGCAAGCGGCCGGTCGGCCCAACGGGCGGTCGGGGCTGGCTGCCCTTGCGGGCCGAGATCGAGCACGGCGATGCCGCCGGGCACGGGGCTGTTTTGCGGCAAGGCGTGGACTGCTGCGGTGCACAGGCCAAAAAGGGCAAAAACCAAAAGCTGTTTGTTCATGTGTTGCGAGCGGCCCACCACAAGCGCAGGCGCAGGCCGAGTTCACTGGTGTAGCCGAGTTGGGTCGAACGGATGTTGCCGTCCGGGTCGATGACGATGAAGGCCGGCACGCCGCGCAGGCCGTACTGGCGCAGGATGGCGCCCTGGGGATCGGGCAGGGTCGGCCAGCGGTAGTCGCGTTCGGCCATGGTCTTGGCGACGGCGGCGGAATCGCCCGATTCGGCAGCAACGGTGATGACCGGCCAATCCTGGCCAATGGCCGCTACGTTGCCGGCCGTGGTCCGACAGATGCCGCACCATTCGGCCCAGAAGTAGATCAGCGCCGGCTGGCCGGGATGGGCGGCGCGCCAGGCGGCCAGGTCAAAGCTCTGACCATCGACCAGCGTGCCGGCGAATGCCGGGGCCGGGCCTTGCACTGCGCCGCGCGTCTGCCATAGCTGGAAGGCGACGAAGGCGGCAAGGAAGATCAGCCCTTCGAGCAGCCAACGCCGCCAGCGCGGCGCTTTATCGCTAGGTTCAGGCGTCGGCTCGAACAAGGCTTACAACCGCTCAGCCTTGAAGGTATTGCACTGGCCCATGTCGCCGGTTTCGAAACCACGGCGGAACCAGCGCACGCGCTGCTCCGAGCTGCCGTGCGTGAAGCTCTCCGGCACGATGCGGCCCTGGCTTTGCTGCTGCAGGCGGTCGTCACCGATGGCCGTGGCCGCGTTCAGCGCAGCTTCGAGGTCGCCCGGATCGAGGATGCTGCGCATGTCGTTGGCGCGCTTGCCCCAGACGCCGGCCAGGCAGTCGGCTTGCAACTCCATGCGTACGGACAGGGCATTGGCCTCGACCTTGCCCGATTGCTGCTGGGCGCGATGCACCTTGCCGGCGATGCCGAGCAGGTTCTGTACATGGTGGCCGACTTCGTGCGCGATCACGTAGGCCTGGGCGAATTGGCCGGGGGCGTGGAAGCGGCTTTCCAGTTCGCGATAGAAGGCGAGGTCGATGTACACCTTGCGGTCGCCCGGGCAATAGAAGGGGCCCATCGCCGTTTGGCCGGTACCGCAGGCGGTCGGCGTCTGGCCGGTGAACAGCACCAGCTTGGGCGCCTCGTATTGCTTGCCGTTCTCGCGCAGGGTCGTGGTCCACACGTCCTCGGTCGAGGCCAGCACCTTGGAAACGAAGCGGGCGCTGCGGTCGTCGGCCGGTGGCTTGTGGGCGGCTGGAGCGGTGTGCTGGGCGAGCGGCGTCTGCTCCATGATGCCGAGCAGGGTCAGCGGGTTGATGCCGGTGAAGTAGCTGATGACCAGGGCCAGCACCACGCCGCCAATGCCCAGGCCTCCGCCACTGACCATCCCGCTGCCGCGGCGGTCTTCCACGTTGTCGCTGTCACGGTAGTCGTCAATGCGCATAGGGCCTCCTGCGGGTGGGTCAGTTAGCGATATCTATTGATCGAATCGCGTGTTTCAAGAGCGGCCTGACGGGCGGCGACGGCGAAATTTTCGTCCTTGCCGGCGTACAGGATGGCACGCGAGGAGTTGATCATCAGCCCGGTGCCGTTGGCCGTGCGGCCCGCCTTGACCGTGGCTTCGACATCGCCGCCCTGGGCGCCGATGCCCGGCACGAGCAGCGGCACGTCACCGACGATCTCGCGCACGCGGGCGATCTCGGCCGGGAAGGTGGCGCCGACAACGAGGCCGATCTGGCCGGTGCTGTTCCAGTCCTTGGCGGCCAGCTTGGCCACACGCTCGTAGAGCTTCTCGCCGCCGACATCAAGGAATTGCAGGTCGGAACCGCCGGCGTTGGAGGTGCGGCAGAGCAGGATGACGCCCTTGTCCGGATAGGCCAGGTACGGCTCGACCGAGTCGCGGCCCATGTAGGGGTTGACCGTCACGGCGTCGGCCTTGAAGCGCTCGAAGGCTTCGACGGCGTATTGCTCGGCGGTGGAGCCGATGTCGCCGCGCTTGGCATCAAGAATGACCGGGATGCCGGGGTGTTTCTCATGGATGTGGGCGATCAGCGCTTCGAGCTGATCCTCGGCACGGCGGGCGGCGAAGTAGGCGATCTGCGGTTTGAACGAACAGACGAGGTCGGCCGTGGCATCGACGATGGCGGTACAGAATTCGAGAATGGCGTCGTCGCGGCCCTTCAGGTGGGCAGGGAACTTGGCCGGGTCCGGGTCGAGGCCGACGCAGAGCAGGGAGTTGTTCTTTTGCCAGGCGGCGGTCAGTTGTTCGATGAAGGTCATGCGACGTCCTTGTGCTTTTCAGACGGTAAATAACGGGAAAACTTGTCGGGCAGCAGGCAGGTTTGCAGGCTGCGCTGGGTGAAGAGGAAGCGGCCGTCGCAGATGAAGCCGAGCTGCTGCCAATCCACTTCGCGGTTGAGCATCATCGTGCATTCGATCAGATCGCGTCGGGCGATCCGCTTGTTCTTAGGAAACAGGGCCAGGATCGAGCCGTCGTAGGCATCGCAGTCGTGCAGAAAAAACGGTTCGGCCCGGCGGGTACGGCCATTGACGTAGATGCGCGGCGCCTCACTGATCGGGAAGGCGCGGCCCCACTGCCACCAGTTAGTTTCGTCGAACTGGCGCACGCGACGGGCGAGCAACTCAGCCTTGTGCTTGTCGAGATGCGGATGCTTGATGCCATAGAGCATGCGCCGCGTTTCGCCGGTGTCGACCGTCTTCGAATAGACGAACTCCATGTTGCCCTTGGCGTGGGCGAAGATGTGGTCGGCCCCGGAAACGGCCCCGACCTTGACGTCGAAGACATCGGCCAGGCGGACGCGATGATCGTCGCGCAGGAACATCAGC
This sequence comes from Azonexus sp., assembly GCA_041909105.1. Lineage (GTDB taxonomy): Bacteria > Pseudomonadota > Gammaproteobacteria > Burkholderiales > Rhodocyclaceae > Azonexus. Next base: position 16,847 of record JAYREE010000026.1, on the reverse strand, counting down.
TGGCCATCGACCTCGGTGAAGGTCCGTCCGTCGGCCATGCGCCGGTCGAAACAGCCTTTTTCGAAGCGGAAAATGCAGCAATTCGGCGTCGCGCCGTTGAACACGCGCACATCGCCCGTTTCGAAGAAATGCGTGATGCTGCCTTGCTGGTAGAGCCAGGCGTTGAGCTTCTTGGCGGCGGTCAGCTTGATGAACTCGCGCGGCACGATGAAGACCAGTTCGCCGCCCGGTTTCAGGTGGCGCACCGCCTTTTCGATGAAGAACAGGAAGAGGTTGCTGCGCTTGTCGAACAACTCGGATTTCAGCCGTTTTCGCGTGTGCACCGCAACATCCTGGAAACGGACGTAGGGCGGGTTGCCGACGATGGTGTCGAACTGCTCGCTCAGCGGATAGGTGAAGAAATCGCGCACTTCGGCGCCCTCGGGGGCGACGCGCGGGTCGATTTCGATGCCGACACAATCCGCCCCGCGCTGGCGCAAGGTGCTGAAGAAGGCGCCATCGCCGGCCGACGGTTCGAGTACGCGCCCCTGGTTCTGGCACAGGTCGAGCATGAAGGCCACCACATTGGGCGGCGTGAACACCTGGCCGAGTTGTTCGACGTTGCGCTTCATGGTTGGGCGGGGCAAAAAAAGTTGCGCATCAGGCTGTACCGATGACACGCCAGCCCAGCAGGAGCAAGGGCAGGCTTGCGACGAATGCCAGCCAGCCAGCCGCTTTCCACGAGTGTCGAAAGTCGGGGAGGTTGTCCTTGATGAAATAGACGAAAAGCAGCGCGGGCCAGAGGCCGAACAGCGTGACGGTCTTGTCGCGACTCCAGCCCAACGGCGGCGGACTTTCAGTCAACAAAAAGAACAATGCCGCGCCAAAATATGCTGCGGAGGCCCCGATGCATACCCAGCCTTGTGGCGTGGTGAACAAGGGGCCTCTGAGTAGCCGGCTGACTGGCGCATGCGTGTAATCCATGGTCGAAACGGCTTAGCCGGCCTTGCCCCATGAATCCTTCAAGGTCACGGCCCGATTGAACACCGGAGTGCCGGGCTTGGAGTCGACGCGGTCGGCGGCGAAGTAGCCGTGGCGCTCGAACTGGAAGCGCTGCTCGGGCAAGGCGTCCTTCAGGCTCGGCTCCAGCATGGCGGTGATGACTGTCTTCGAAGCCGGGTTCAGGTCGTCCAGGAAGTCGCGCTCGAGTTCCGGGGTATCGCCTTCGCGCCGGGCGCCGGGGGCGGGGACGCTGAACAGGCGGTCGTAGAGGCGGACTTCGGCCGGGTAGGCGTGAGCGGCGGAGACCCAGTGCAGGTTGCCCTTGACCTTGACGCTATCGGCGCCCGGCGTGCCGGACTTGGTGTCGGCCAGGTAGGTGCAATGCACGGCGACGACCTTGCCGCTTTCGTCCTTGTCGCAGCCGGTGCATTCGACGATGTAGCCGTACTTCAGGCGTGCCTTGTTGCCGGGGAAGAGGCGGCGGAAGCCCTTTTCCGGGACCTCCTGGAAGTCTTCGCCTTCGATCCACAGTTCGCGCCCGAAGGGCATGGTGCGCGTGCCCAGTTCCGGATGCAGCGGGTGGTTGGTCACCGAGCAGTCCTCGAACTGGCCTGCCGGGTAGTTGTCGATGATCAGCTTGAGCGGATCGAGCACGGCGACGCGGCGCTCGTCGGACTCGTTCATCACCTCACGCTGGGCGTCCTCGAACAGCACGTAGTCGATCAGCGAGTCGTTCTTGGTAACGCCAACGCGCTCCATGAAGAGCTTGAAGCCGTCCGGCGAATAGCCGCGGCGACGGGCGCCAACCAGGGTCGGCATGCGCGGGTCGTCCCAGCCGTTGACGTGGTTTTCCTGCACCAGCTGGATCAGCTTGCGCTTGGAAAGGACGATGTAGGTCAGATTCAGGCGCGAGAATTCGATCTGTTGCGGCAGCGGGCGCTGCAGCAGGCCACCTTCGGCCAGGCGCTCGAGCAGCCAGTCGTAGAAGGGACGCTGGTCTTCGAATTCCAGCGTGCAGATCGAGTGGGTGATGCACTCCAGCGCATCCTCGATCGGGTGGGCGAAGGTGTACATCGGATAGACGCACCATTTGTCGCCGGTGTTGTGGTGGGTGGCGTGGCGGATGCGGTAGATCGCCGGGTCGCGCATGTTGATGTTGGGCGAGGCCATGTCGATCTTGGCGCGCAGGATGTGGGTGCCATCCGCGAACTCGCCCTGCTGCATGCGCTTGAAGAGATCCATGTTCTCTTCGACCGAACGGCCGCGGAAGGGTGAGTCCTTACCCGGCTGGGTCAGCGTGCCACGATTGGCGCGCATTTCCTCCGCCGACTGGCTGTCGACGTAGGCGTTGCCGGTGGAGATCAGGTATTCGGCAAACTGGGCCATCCAGTCGAAGTAATTGGAGGCCTGGTAGAGATTGGTTTCGCCCTCGGTTTCCCACGAGCAGCCCAGCCATTTGACGGAATCGACGATGGCATCGACGTATTCCTGCTCTTCCTTCTCCGGATTGGTGTCGTCGAAGCGCAGGTGGCAGCGGCCGCCGAATTGCTTGGCCAGGCCGAAGTTGAGCAGGATGGATTTGGCGTGGCCGAAGTGCAGGTAGCCGTTCGGCTCGGGCGGGAAGCGGGTGCGAATCTTGGCCGGGTCGAGCGGTGCGGCGGCATGTGTGGCGGCCAGGCCCGGTTGGCCGGCCCAGCGGCGTTGGGCGTGCTTGCCGGCAGCGAGGTCGGCCTCGACGATGTTCTTGATGAAATTGGCGGCGGGGGCGATTTCTGGTTTGTTGGGGCTGCTCACGGGTTGAACCTCTTTGATTAAGCGCATTATTTTAACCGCCCGGACAGGATCGGGCAGTAGAATTCGCCCATGCAGTTCGCCCAGCAACTTTCCGCCCTCAATTTCCTCGCCATCGGCTTTGGCGCAGCCTTGGGCGCCTGGGCGCGCTGGTTGCTTGGCCTGGCCTTGAATCCTCTATTGATTGCCCTGCCGCTTGGCACGCTGGCGGCCAATGTGATCGGCGGCTACCTGATCGGCGTCGCCGTCGGCTTGTTCCATCTGAACACCCACTTTCCGCTGGCCTGGAAGCTCTTCGCCATCACTGGCTTTCTTGGCGGCTTGACCACCTTCTCGACCTTCTCCGCCGAAGTCGTCGAACGTCTGCTCGCTGGTCAGCCGAGCTTGGCTATCGGCTTGGCTTCGGTACATCTGCTTGGCTCGTTGATCGCCACCTATCTCGGTTTGTTGACCATCGGCGCAACCCGTATCTGGGGGTGACTGTCCGACCCGGATTAAGCAATGTACAATTGCTTAATCTGACAAAATTTCATAATTCGCTAGGCGATGGCGGATACAACCGACAATCCTGAGGTGGAGGCTTTGCCAGCCGTCGGAAGCACCACCGATCATTTGTTGCGGCAAAGGGCGCTGATGCTCTACCGTGGCTTCTGGTCGGCCGCCTGGGGGACGGGCGTTGCCTCGGTGGCATTTGTTTTCGTGCTCTGGCCGCATTTCAGCCGTGAAATGCTAGTCGCCTGGCTGGCTTTGCAGTTGGCGGTGTTGGGCGGCCGAGTTATGCAGGTACGTCGGTTCCCCGGCCTGCAGGAAACCAGTCAGGGGCGTCAGGATATCGATGGCTGGGTACGCGATTTTTCACTTGGCTTGATCGTCGCCGGAGGGCTATGGGGGATGGCGGCGCTGCTTTTCCTGTCGCCCGGCAATGTTGCCGTGACCATGTTCGTCCTCCTCTTCCTGTCGGGGGTGGCGGCGACCGCGAGCATCCTGCACACGATCCTGCCGGCATCGCTGGCGCCTTTCCTAGCCCTGATCATGATTCCGGTGGCAATACGCATGCTGGAATTCGAGCAAATCGGCCCCTACATCAGTGTCGCCGTGATTGGCTACCTGTTGTTGCTATGGGCGGGCGCCCGGCGAGGACATCGCGTATTGTGGAGCAGTATCGCCATCGGTTTTGAGAACGGGCGTCTGCAGAACGCGGTGATGGCGGAGAAACTCGCTGCCGAACAGTCGCGCCGGATTGCTGCGCAAGAGTATCAGGAACTGTTCATCCATATGCCGGACGGGCTGACCTTGATCGATGTCGATGAAGATGGCGGCTTCCATCTGGCCGGTGCCAATCCGGCAATGGCCAAAGCGGTAGGCCTTCGCATCGAGTCGGCGCTTGGCAAACCGGTTGGCGAACTGGTCAATGCGTCGACGGCGGCGCGGGCGGCGGAAAATTATCGTCACTGTATCGAGGCGGGGCAGCCGACGCGCTACGAAACGATGTTCGAAGGGAACGGCCTCCCGACTCGCCATTTCGAGGCCGTCCAAGTGCCGATGCGCAACGCGGAAGGGCGCATCCATCGCCTGATCGGAATCTACCGGGATATTACCGAGCGCAAGCGCTTGGAGGAGGCCTTGGCGTTGCGCGAACGGGAGTTCCGTACCGTGGTTGAGAATTCGCCGGAAATTATCGTGCGTTATGGCCGCGATCTGACCCGCATTTTCAGCAACCCGGCATTCGAGCGTTTGGTCGGGGTGGCTCCGGGTGAAGTGCGCGGCAAGGGGCTGGATTACTGCTGGCGTGCCCAGAACATGCGCGCCGAAGATTTTGCCAAGCTTCTGCGTCGGGTTTTCGATCATGCCTCCACGGAGCAATGTCTGCTCGAGGTGGTCGATGAGAACGGTGTATTGACCAGCCAGACTTTCCGTCTGGTGCCCGAGTTCGGGCTCGACGGCAAGGTGGAGAGCGTGCTCGGCTTCGGTCACGACGTCAGCGTGTTGCGGCGCCAGGAAGCGCTGGAGAAATCCCGCGTCCGCATCCTTGAGCACTTGAGCCAGGGGGCGATGCTGGGCGAGGTATTGAATCTGGTGGCGCAATATCTGGAGCAGGCCAACCCGGAGTTTCTGAGCAGCATCATGCTGCTCGATGAAACGGGCGAGCGCCTTCGGGTGGTGGCCGCCCCGAATCTGCCGGAGAGATACGCCAAGGGGATCGACGGCGCGCGTATCGGTATGGGGGTCGGCTCTTGCGGTACAGCAGCCTGGACGGGCGATGAGGTGTTCGTCGAGGACATCGCCAGTCATCCGTATTGGGCAAAATATCGCGATCTTCCGCTGGAGGCGGGCTTACGTGCCTGTTGGTCCTTCCCAATCACCGAGCGGGGCGGCCGGGTGCTCGGCGTGTTCGGCATTTACCAGCGCAAGGCGGGCTTGCCCAATGCCAGCCAGATGGAGTCGATCCGTCAGGCGCATCATTTGGCGGTGGTCGCCATCGAGCGCAACCGGATCGAAGAGAAATTGCGTATTCAGGCGAGCAACGATGCACTGACCGGCTTGCCCAACCGCAGCCACTTCAACCTGCGCCTGCGCGAGGAGTTGATGCGGAGCGGGCGTAGCGGCATCGGCGGGGCGTTGCTCTTCATCGACCTCGATCGTTTCAAGGAGGTTAACGATTCGCTTGGCCATGAGTACGGCGACGATCTGCTGATCGAGGCCGCTCGGCGCATCCGCGACGAAGTGCGGGCGACGGATCTGGTGGCCCGCCTGGGCGGCGACGAGTTCGTCATCGTCCTGCCGGAAGTGGGCGGCGATGCGTCGCAGATCGGCCGGGTCGCCCAGGCCATCGTCAATGCCCTGGAGGTACCCTTCGATCTCGACGGTCACCAGGCTTTTGTCTCGGCGAGCATCGGGGTCGCCTGCTTTCCCGCTGATGCAGCGCAGGCGGATACCCTGCTCAGTTGCGCCGACCAGGCCATGTACGCGGCCAAGGAGATGGGGCGCAACGGTTTCTGTTTCTTCACCCCGTCCATGCAGCAGAGTGCCGAATTACGTCTCAAGCTGTCGCGCGATTTGCGTAGCGCGCTGGCGGGCGAGCAATTGGCCATGTATTTCCAACCCATCGTCGATGCCGCATCGGGGTGTCTGGTCAAGGCCGAGGGGCTGTTGCGCTGGCACCATCCGGAACGAGGCATGGTGCCGCCCGATCTCTTCATCCCCATCGCCGAGGAGGCCGGGCTGATCGGCGGCATCGGCGACTGGATCTTCCAGCAGGCGGCGCTGACGGCACGCGCCTGGCGCGACAAGCTGCCGGATGGTCACGGGCCGTGCCAGATCAGCGTCAACATGTCGCCGCGCCAGTTCGTCAAGGAAGGTGGTGAGTCAGGCTGGCTCGACTATCTGGCAGCCCTGGAGTTGGCGCCGCATCACATCGGTGTCGAGATTACCGAGGGCCTCTTGCTCGATGACCGCATGCATGTAGCCGAACGCCTCGAAGGCTTCCGTGCTGCCGGCATCGAAATTGCGCTCGACGACTTCGGTACTGGCTATTCCGCCATGGCCTATCTGAAGAAATACCCGATCGATTACTTGAAGATCGACCGTAGCTTCGTGCGCGATCTGGTCACCGACCAGGGCGATGCGGCGATTGCTGAAGCGACCATCGTCATGGCGCACAAGCTCGGCCTGCGCACGGTGGCCGAAGGCGTTGAAACCGCCGAACAGCGCGAGATGCTGCTGCGCTTCGGCTGTGACATGCTGCAGGGCTACTACTACGCCAAGCCCATGCCGCGCGACGAATTCCTGGCCTTCGTCGAGCGCGCGCTGGCCAGCGCGTAGGCCGCCACGGTTTTTGCCCGTTTCGGGTAGTGCACCGCAGCAGTGGGCTTTTTTGTGCTCACGTGGCCTTCTTCAGTAATTTCAGGCAATCGATGGAGGCCGCCAGGTCGAGCGCGCTGAAATCGTCGAAATTCTTCAGCTTGGGGTTGGCGCCGTTTTCCAGCAGCAGTTTGACCAGGTCGGGCTTGCTGTTGGACGACACGTACATCAAGGCGCTGGCGCCGTTGCCGTTCTGATTGTCGATGGCGATGCCGGCGTTGATCAGGCGCTGGATGATGCCGTGGTCGCCGTTATAGCAGGCCAGCCAGAGAGCATTGCAGCCGTCGGTATTGAGCACGGCGAGATCGACGCCGAGGCTGAGCAATTCATCGACGATATCGCGCCGGCCTTCCTTGCAGGCGCGCATCAGCGGCGTGAAACGGCCGTCGGCTTGCGGCGCGGAGAGATTGTCGTGGGGAAAACCGTGTTGATCGAGGAAGGCGGCGAGGGTCGGGGTCATGGCTGATCTCGTTGTTTATCGGGATAGGGCGGCGAAGTTTCGAGGCGGGCGTCGACGATGGGCGTGCCGACGGTGAAGTGATAGACGCTTTGCCAGCGCGGGTCGGTCAGGCCGAAGGCTTGATGCACCGGGTCGTCGAAGAAGCAGCCGATGCCGGTACCGCGCACGCCGGCGGCCTCCGCTTCGAGGTAGAGCGCCTGGCCGATCAGCCCGGCCTCGCGCAGCAGGGCGCGGTAGCCGTAGTCGTCGGCGACGGTGGCGAAGTCGGCCAGCATGCCGAGCGAAAAGGCGCTGGTTGCGGCGATGTCTTGATGGCAGGAGAGGGCGCGGGCGAGGCGTTGTACCTCCTGTAGCCCAAGGGCGCCGAGCAGCGTCAGGCCGAGATGCGGCGGGCAAGCCTCATCGATGTCGGCGACCAGGCAGCGCCCGGCGAAGCGTTGATCGGCCGCCCCCAGCGCTTCGGCCGCCGCCCCGGCATCGGCCGTGCGCGGCAGCAGGTAGAGGCCGGGCGGCAGGCCATCGACGCGCAGGACGAAGAGCAGCAGGTGGATGGCCGGCGTGGCTTCCTGGCCGGAGAAGGGGGCGATCGGACGCGGCAGTGTGGCGTCGAGCAGGCGGTAGAAGGCGGTTTTGTCGAGCGTGGTTTTCGGATCGAAGCGCTGGCCGCTGCGGCGCTGGCGGATCAACTCGGCTGCGCCGAGGGGCGTGGTGTGTGCGGGCAGCGGGGGATAGTCGGGAAAGGCCCACGGTTTTTGCACATTTGGAGGCGTGCACCGCAGCAGTCGGCTGGCGGTGGCGGTTTTGTCGATGACCGGCCAGCGGTAGCCGGGGGCGGGGTCGATCTGGCTGGGCTGACCGTGCCAATCGGCCGCGGCGAGCCAGCCGGGCAGATCGCTCGGCACCTCGCCCAAACCGGGGGCGCGGAGGGCGAGCAGGATTTCCGGCTCTTCGCGCTCGGTGTAGGCGTAGCGCGTGGCGGGAAAGTCGGCCTCGCGGTCGAGGCCGAGGGCGGCGGCCAGTTTGTCGCCGGGGCGGGCCAGCGGCGCGATTTCCCAGCCGAGCAGGGCGGCGGCGTAGGCCAGCGCGCCGACGGCGTGGCCGACATCGAGCTGGCAATAGCGGAAGGCGCGCTCGCCGTATTTCCACGCCTCGCGCCACATGACGCTGGACAGGCCGACCGCCAGCCAGCGCTCGCCGGCGGGCGGTCGCAGGGCGCGGCCTTCAAGGGCGTGCTGTTCGGGGTCGTAGTGATGCAGGCCATCCGCAATGCCGGGGAGGCCGGCGCTGAAGACGTAGGCTTCGACCGGGTGCAGGTTACCGGAGGAGGGATTGCAGCGCAGCGCCCAGCGGCTCGGCCCCCAGCTTTTCCAGGCCGAGAGGCCGAAGCTGAGTTCGAGCAGGGCGCTCAGGCTGGCCAGATCGGGGGCGATTTCATTTTTCGGCTTGTGCGGCAGCGCACCGTAGCTGCGTTCGAAGCGGTCGGCTGCCAGCGGCAGGTCGAGCAGCGGTGCGCCGAGGTAATGGCGAAAGGCGGCCGGCTGGGCGTCCCAGTCGAGTTGGCCGGGGCCTTCGGCAAAGGCTTCGAAGCGATGCTTGGTGCGGGCGTGGTAGGCGCGCACCAGTTCGCCCGGTGCGGGCGGGGTGTGTGGGGTTTCCGACATGAAAAGCGCTTTCGGCAAGGTTGGCGAGGCAATCAGCAAGCGCCATGCCCGCGTGAAATCAGTCAGTTAGGTCGATTGCGCGGGCTGGCACTGTCTCTGCATCAGACCGGGGAAAAAGCAAACGTTCAAACAAAACCCCTAACCCTGACAACGGAGAAAACCATGGAAGAAGCGAACAAGCCGCCCGTGACCCGCGAGGCCGCATTGCGTATCGCCCTGGCGGCGCGCGCCATGCCTAGTGCCACGCTGCCTGCCCTGCTCGAATTGCTGATGCGTCGCCTAGGCGATGAAATCGACGAGGAAAAACTACGCCAGGTCACCGTCACCATGCTGAAAACCGGCTTTGCCAGCGCCGATGGCGAAGAGGATGGTGAGGATATCGGTATCGGACTGGAGGCGATGAAGCTGGCCGTGCGCATCCTGTGGGGCGAGACGCAGGGCGACGATTCGCTGCCCAAGATTCAATCCTACGAGGACGGCGAGATGCCCGGTTCGGTACGCGTGGCGGTGGCTTCCGACAAGGGCGATCTGCTCTCCGGACATTTCGGCTCCTGTCTGCGCTTCCTGGTCTATCAGGTGTCGCCGAGCGAGATTCGTCTGGTCGATATCCGCGACACGATGGATGCAGACCTAGCCGAGGACAAGAACCTGTGGCGCGCCCAGCTGATCGGCGATTGCCACGTTTGCTACGTGGTGTCGATTGGCGGGCCAGCGGCGGCCAAGGTGATCCGCGCCGATATTTACCCAATCAAGATTCCCGATGGCGGCCCGGCGGTTGAGGTGTTGGCCCAGTTCCAACAGGCCATGACGAATTCGCCGCCGCCCTGGCTGTTGAAAATCCTCGGTGTCGCCGCCGAAAAGCGCCTGAAGAACTACAACGCGCAGGACGAAGACGCTGTGGTCGAGGAATGAGGCCTCTGGCACCTGCCTATACGGAACGTCCTGCCTCCGCGGCCGGCAGTCGCCGGGCGAGACCGGGGGCGGGGCGGCTCGCCCGTTCAGGCGGCCAGCCGCTCCATCTGGTGCGGTTCGAGGCCGACCAGCGTCACCTGCGTGCCTTCGTCGCCGTTCCACCACACCGCCACCCAGGCTGTGCCGTCGGCGTCGATGCGTTCGACGTCGCAGCGCGAGCCGATCATGTCCATGAACATTTCCAGCACGTCCTCTTCGAGGCTGCGGTCCGGGGTGATGTCGAGCACGCGCACCCGGTCGCCGGTGGCGACGGGCTGGCCCTTGCAGTCGAGGGTGGTGGTCATGCGGAACTCCGTCAGGGGGCTAATCATCGGCCGTTGTCGCAAAAGCGACGGCGGCCACTCGTTCAACCGGTGGCGTGCAATGCGCGTGCCACCCCTTTGTTTTGAAATCCGGGAGCGCACATGAACAAGATCGGCCTGTTTTTCGGCACCGAAACCGGCACCACGCGGCTGGTGGCCAAGAAAATGCACAAGATGATCGGCGATGAGATTTGCGACAAGCCGATCAACGTCAATCGCATCACGCCGGAAGAGATGATGCAATACGACGCCCTGATCCTCGGCACACCGAGCTACGGCATCGGCGAGATTCCCGGTCACGGCGCATCGGGCTGCTTCGAGCCGAACTGGGCGGAGTTTTTCGACAAGATGCCGGAAGCCCCCGATTTCACCGGCAAGCGCATCGCCTTCTTCGGCCTTGGCGCGCAGGAACGCTACGCCGACCGCTTTTGCAGCTCGCTCTATCCGCTGGTGATGAAGTTCAAGGCTTGGGGCGCGGAAATCGTCGGCGACACCTCGACCGAGGGCTATACCTTCGAGCAATCCGCTGCCGTGGTCGACGGCCGCTTCTTGGGCTTGATTATCGACCAGCGCACGCAGGGCATGTTCACCGACGAACGCATCGCCCAGTGGCTGGAGGCGGTCAAGCCGCTGCTGCTGGAAAAGGTAATGACCGCCGCCTGATCAGCGCAAACGCTCGGCCAGGGCCGGCGACAGGCTGCTCAGGAAGCGTTCGACGCTGGCAGTGTAGGACGGGTCGTCGCCCAAGTCGGCATTGATCTCACCGTGCGATTTTGCCAGCGGCAAGACCTCGGCCGGCGTGCCCACTTGCCGCGCCTTGGCGACGAAAGCGCTGGCCTGCGGGCAGGAGTCACGGCGCTGCGTCGAGCACACGGCGAGGATCGGCGCACTCGGCCGGGCCAATTGCTGGTAGGGCGAAGCGGCCATCCAGTCCGCCGGGTTGTCGCCAAAGGCGCGGTCGTAGAGGCGGAAGTGACGCACGTTCATGATGGCCGGCACGTCGAGCGCCCCGCTGTCGAGCAGCACATAACCTTTGGGCGGCTCGGCACCGGCCTCGGCCAGCAGTTCCGGGCGGGCGGCGAGCAGGGCGATCAGGTGCGCTCCGGCCGAGTGGCCCATCAACACCACATTGCTGCGGTGCACGCCGGTTTTGGCCGAATTTCGCTGCAGGTCGGCCAGCGCCCGCGCCACATCGCGTGCCTGCTCCAGCGGTGGTGCTTTCGGCTGCATGCGGTAATTGGTCGTCGCAAAGGCGATGCCGCGCGGCAGCCAGCGCTCCAGCTTGGCGTCCACCACGCGCGTCCTGTCCTTGTCGCCGCGCGACCAGCCGCCGCCATGCACCATCAGGATGATCGGGGCATCCTTGTCGGCGGGCGCATAGAGATCGTATCGCTGGTCGGGGTCCGGGCCGTAGGCATGGTCGCGCAGTGTCGGCGTCTGAGCCAAGGCGGGCAGGGCAGTGAGGCAGGCGGCGAAAGCGAGGCTGAGACGCAACATGAGGGGCTCCGGGAAGTGTTTTCCTGAATTCTGGATGGCATATCGCCGAGCTTCAAGGTCTTGAAGCAAAAGGAAACCTCTTGCAACGAAACTGAAACATTAGGCCTTGATAATGCCGGCCATGACAACACAATCTACTCAAACGCTGGAAAATACCCTGCGTGCTTTTCTGGCGACTTCCGCCATGGCCCTGGGGCTCGCCGCCAGTGCATCCATTCCCGCCGTCGCGCTCGCCGCGTCGCCGGCTGTTGCCGCGCCGCAATGCTGGAGCAGCAAGATCGGCCAGTTCGCTGGCGTGAGCAGTCAGGCCTTGATTTCCAGCGTCACCGTCGGCACAAAGAGCAGCCGCGGCGATGACGTGTCATGGAAGAGCATCAAATAAGCTGAAATACCCTGTAGTCGTTTGCGCCGCCCGAGGGCGGCGTTTTTGTTGAGCGGCGTTCAGATGGCCTTTCGGATGAGCAGGTCGACCGCTTCCGGATAGCTGCATCGGCACCAATCGACCTTGCGGAGAATGGGCGTCGGTATCTCGTCGCTTGAGTCTGGACGAACAAAACCGAACCCTTGATAGAAATCCGACAGGTGGGCGAAGGGAATGCAGAAGAGGCGGGCATGGGGCGACTGCTCGACCAGGTAGGCGACTATGGCTTGCGCCAGATGCTGGCCGCGAAATTCAGGTAGCACGTAGATGCCGCCAAGTTCACCGTTGGCCTCATCGATGCGCACCAGGCGGCCAAGACCCGCCCGGCCCTCTGTCGTTTCGGCAATGAGCACGAAATCGTCGGCCGACGATGGCTGAAAGCCGATCTCGGAATAGCGCTGATTAACCCATTCGAGTTCGTCCTGGCGCGCGGGCCGCAGGTGAAAGGCTTTTCTCTCCTTCATGGTCAGTAGCTTAGCTGATATCGCGGATCGAACAGATCTGCCCGTCTTGTACGCGGAACTCCGTGCGTCCTTCCAACTCCAGCTTGTCTCCCTGCTTCGGGCCATTCGGCAGGTCTTGTGCCAGGACGGCGGAGAAAGCGATTTCGGCCGAGGCGGTGTCGCCGTTTGCCAAAAAATCCACAAGCTTCTGGTGGCGACTGGCAAACCAGCCGGCCGACTGCTCGGCCAGGGCACCTAGTTCGGCCTGGCCCTCGGTGCTGGCCGTCACGACGCCGTTGGCGACATTCTCGAAATGCACATCCGGGCTCATCGTCGCCAGCATGCCGGCAATGTCGAACCGGTTGTAGGCGTCAAGATAACGTTCGATCAGCCTTCGCATCTCGTCGGCGGTCATCGCTGGCTACAGGTCGCGACCATTGAAATGGGTGACCGGTAGGGCGGTGAAATCTATCCCCTCCAGGCAGCGCACGTTGATTGCCGCCATCTGCTGGCCGTTCGGCGCCGTCCCTTCGCCGAAAGGATGAATGCCGCAGTGCGGGCAGAAGCGGTGCTTGATGTGCGCTTTGCCGAAGGTGTAGGTGGCGATGTCGGCCTCGGGCGTCAGCAGATGCAGGCTGTCGCGTGGCACCATCCACAACAGCGAGCCTTTGCGCGAACAGATCGAACAGTTGCAGTCGATCACCTGCTTCAATTCGCCCTCGACTTCAAAGGCAATCTGGCCGCAATGGCAGCTTCCCTTGTATTTCATCGTGTGCTCCTTTCGTCTTCGTCCGTGCGTGTGCAAGATACAATGCGTTTTCTTCAAGAATTACCTGCGCCAGCCGCAATATAACCTCGCCGCAAGCGCTGCGGGAGCTGGTGCTTTGCCTGACTGATCGATGAATTCGCCGAATATCCGACCCCACAACAAAAAAACCGAAAGCGTACCGGAACATGCTTGCCTGACCGCCGATGCGAAGCGCCTGCGCGGCTTGCAGCGCGAACTGCTGCGGTGCACCGGCGAAAAGAAGCAAAAACTGCAGGCCGATCTGGGCAACCTTCTGGCCCTGTCGCAGGCGGCGGTGGGCGAGCGGCGTGGCAAGTTGCCGAAGCCGGAATTCCAGCCGGAACTGCCGGTCAATGAAAAACGCGCCGATATCGCCGAGCTGATCGCCAATAACCAGGTGGTGATCGTTTGCGGCGAAACGGGCTCGGGCAAGACGACGCAGTTGCCGAAGATCTGCCTCGACCTCGGTATCGGCGCACGCGGCCTGATCGGCCATACGCAGCCGCGGCGGCTGGCGGCGCGCTCGGTGGCGACGCGCCTGGCGCAGGAGTTGAAGACGCAGGTCGGCGCGGGCGTCGGCGTGAAAATTCGCTTCCACGACAAGTCCACCGCAGACTCGTGGGTCAAGCTGATGACCGACGGCATTCTGCTTGCCGAGTCGCAGTCCGATCCGTATCTGAACGCCTACGAGGCGATCATCATCGACGAGGCGCACGAGCGCAGCCTGAACATCGATTTCCTGCTCGGCTACCTGAAGCAGTTGCTGCCCAAGCGGCCCGATCTGAAGCTGATCATCACCTCGGCGACCATCGACGCCGAGCGCTTCTCGCAGCATTTCAGCCAGAACGGCAAGCCGGCGCCGGTCATCGAAGTGTCGGGCCGCTTGTATCCGGTCGAGGTGCGCTACCGGCCGGTCGAGGATATCGACAAAAAGGACGACGAGCGCGATTTGTACGACGCCATCGTCGATGCCGCCGACGAGCTGGCGCGCCTCGGGCCGGGCGATATTCTGGTCTTCCTGCCCGGCGAGCGGGAGATTCGCGAAGCGGCCGAAGCCTTGCGCAAGCACGCGCTGGCGCGGCCGGGGATGAGCACGGCGCACGCGCCGGAAATCCTGCCGCTGTTCTCGCGCCTGTCGGCCGGGGAGCAGGACCGCATTTTCAAGCCCTCCGGCGGCCAGCGGCGCATCGTGCTGGCCACCAACGTGGCGGAAACCTCGCTCACCGTGCCGGGCATCCGCTATGTGATCGACACCGGCTTGGCGCGGGTCAAGCGCTACTCTTACCGCAACAAGGTCGAGCAGTTGCAGGTCGAGCCGATCTCGCAGGCGGCGGCGCGGCAGCGGGCCGGCCGTTGCGGCCGGGTGGCTTCCGGCGTCTGTGTGCGGCTGTACGACGAGGCGGATTTCAACGCCCGCCCGCCGTTTACCGATCCGGAAATCCTGCGTTCGTCGCTGGCTGGCGTCATCCTGCGCATGAAGTCGCTGCGCCTGACCGATGTCGAAAGCTTCCCGTTCATCGAACCGCCGCCGAGCAAGGCGATCAGCGACGGCTATGCGTTGTTGCAGGAGCTGGGGGCGCTGGACGACGAGGAGGGCCGGGGTAGCAAATTGACCAAGGTCGGCGAGGCGCTGGCCAAGCTGCCGCTCGACCCGCGCATCGGTCGCATGCTGGTCGCCGCGCGCGATCTCGGCTGTTTGAAGGAAGTGCTGGTCATCGCCGCCGGTTTGTCCACGCAGGACCCGCGCGAACGTCCGCAGGAGCGTCAGCAGGCAGCGGACGAGAAGCACAAGCAGTTTGCCGACGAGAAGTCCGAGTTCCTGAGTTGGGTGAAGCTGTGGGCCTGGTTCAAGGCTGCGGTGGACGGCAAGAAATCGAACAAATCGCTGGTCGATACCTGCCACGCCCATTTCCTCTCCTACCTGCGCCTGCGCGAATGGCGCGAAGTGCATGGCCAGTTGCACGCGATGGTTACCGAGCTGGGCTGGAAGGAAAACGAGATTCCCGGCACCTACGACGCCATCCACATGGCGCTGCTCTCCGGCCTGCTCGGCAACATCGGCTGCAAGTCGGACGAGTCCGGCTACTACCTCGGCGCCCGCGGTATTCGCTATCTGATTCACCCCTCGTCGCCGCTGCAGAAGAAGGCCGGCAAGTGGATCATGGCGGCCGAGATCACCGAGACGACCCGCCTGTTCGGGCGCTGTGTTGCCCGCATCGAATCGGACTGGATCGAGAAAGTGGGCGCTCACCTCGTCAAGCGCCAGTACTTCGATCCGCACTGGGAAAAGAAGGCGATGCAGGTGGCCGGCTGGGAGCGTACGACGCTCTACGGCGTGGTGATCAACCCCAAGCGACGCATCCATTACGGCCCGCTGGCCCCGGCCGATGCGCGCGAGATTTTCATCCGCCAGGGGCTGGTCGCCGAGGAGATCGACGAGAGCTTCGCCAAGCGCTGGCCCTTCTTCCAGCACAACCAGAAGCAGATCCGCGACATCGAGAAGATCGAGCACAAGCAGCGCCGGCAGGATGTGCTGGTCGACGACGAACTGATCTACGCCTTCTACGACCATTTGATTCCTGAAGGCATCCATAACGGGGCGACCTTCGATCACTGGCGCAAGACGGCCGAGCAGGAGAATCCCAAGCTGCTCTTCCTGGCCAAGGATGACCTGATGCGCCACTCGGCGGCAGGCGTGACGACCGAAGCCTTCCCGCATCACATCAAGGTGAGCGGCGTGGAGTATGCGCTCACTTATCACTTCGAGCCCGGTTCGGCGCGCGATGGTGTGACGCTGACCCTGCCGCTGGCGCAGCTCAACCAGATTCCGGTGCTGCGCATGGAATGGCTGGTGCCGGGCCTGCTCAAGGAAAAGTTGGTGCAGCTGATCAAGACGCTGCCGCAGAAAATCCGCGCCAAGCTGGTGCCGGTGCCGGAGTTCGTCGACGAGTTCATTGCCGCCACCGCCGGTAACGACAAGAAAATGAACCAAGGGTTGATCCAGCCGTTGATCGACTTCATCCTCGAAGCGCGCGGCTTGAATGCGCGCGGTTGGGCGGTGACGCCGGATGCTTTCCGGCCCGATGCGCTGCCGCCCCATTTCTCGATGAACTACAAGCTGATCGACGAGCACGGTCGTCAGCTCGACATGAACCGCAGCCTGGTGGCGTTGCGCGGCGAATGGGGCAAGGAGGCGAAGGAGGAATTCGCCGAACTGCACGAAACGCCGTCCGAATACACCCAACTGACCGACTGGACCTTCGGCGAACTACCGGAGCTGATGGAAGTGCCGGTCGGCAAGCAAACCGTGATCGGCTACCCGGCGCTCAACGACGATGGCGAAACGGTCAGCCTGAAGGTGTTCGATTCGGCCGAGGAAGCCGTCGAGGTGCACCGCAAGGGCTTGGCCCGCCTGTTCATGCTGCAGTTCAAGGAACAGGTGAAGTATTTCGACAAGAATGTCCCGGGCATTACGCAAATGGGCATGCAGTACATGGCGTTGGGCACGACCGACGAATTGAAGCGCCAGATTGTCGACCTGACCTTCGAACGCGCCTGCCTGACCGAGCCGCTGCCGACCACGCCGGAAGCCTTCAAGGCCCGTTGTGCCGAAGCCAAGGCGCGGCTGGGGCTGATCATGCAGGAAGTCTGCCGCATGGTCGGTACGGTGC
>JAYREE010000025.1:0-34890 GCA_041909105.1 Azonexus sp. | reverse complement strand
AAAACTCAGGAGACAAACCCATGCCCATACGGGTCGCCATCAACGGCTTCGGGCGCATCGGACGCATGGCCTTCCGGGCCATCGCCGAGCAGCCGGAATTCGCCGATCTGCAAGTGGTCGCCATCAACGACCTGCTTGAACCGGACTACCTCGCCTACCTGCTGCGCCACGATTCGGTCCATGGCCGCATCGCCGGCGACATCGTGGTCAGCGACGGCCACCTGCTGGTCGACGGCCAGCGCATCCGGCTCAGCGCCGAGAAGAACCCGGCGGCGCTGGCCTGGGCCGATGAAGACGTCGATGTGGTGATCGAGGCCACCGGCCTCTTCCTGACCGAAGACAGCTGCCGCCAGCACCTCGCCGCCGGCGCCCGCAAGGTGGTGCAATCGGCCCCGGCCAAGGACGACACGCCGATGTTCGTCTATGGCGTCAATCACGACAGCTACCGCGGCGAGGCCATCGTTTCGGCTGCCTCGTGCACGACCAACGGCCTCGCCCCGGTGGCCAAGGTGCTGAACGACCGCTTCGGCATCCGGCGCGGCCTGATGAGCACGGTGCACGCCGCCACCGCCACGCAAAAGACGGTCGACGGCCCCTCCAACAAGGATTGGCGCGGCGGCCGCGGCATTCTGGAGAACATCATCCCCTCCGCCACCGGTGCAGCCAAGGCCGTCGGCAAGGTGATTCCGGCACTCGACAAGAAGCTGACCGGCATGGCGTTCCGCGTGCCGACCTCGGATGTCTCGGTAGTCGATCTGACCGTGGAACTGGAGCAGGATGCCGACTACGCGGCCATCTGTGCCGCCATGCGCGAAGCGGCGGCCGGACCGCTCAAGGGCGTGCTCGGCTATACCGACGACAAGGTGGTATCGACTGATTTTCGCGGCTGCCCGCAGCCGTCGGTGTTCGACGCCGAGGCCGGCATCGCGCTCGACCCCAAATTCGTCAAGGTCGTGGCCTGGTACGACAACGAGTACGGCTATACCTGCAACCTGCTGCGGCTCGCCCGCCACATCATGCACTGAGGAGACGCCATGGCCCTGATTTCATTGCGCCAGTTGCTCGACCACGCCGCCGAGCACGCCTACGGCCTGCCGGCCTTCAACATCAACAACATGGAGCAGATCCACGCCATCATGCAGGCGGCAGCGGCCTGCGACAGCCCGGTCATCCTGCAGGCCTCGGCCGGCGCCCGCAAATACGCCGGCGAGCCTTTCCTGCGCAAGCTGGTCGAGGCGGCCATCGAGCAATACCCCGACATTCCGGTCTGCCTGCACCAGGACCACGGCACCTCGCCGGCCGTCTGCCAGCAGTCGATGCGCAGCGGCTTCTCCAGCGTGATGATGGACGGCTCGCTGGGCGAGGACGGCAAGACGCCGACCAGCTACGCCTACAACGTCGAAGTGACGCGCAAGGTGGTCGAAATGGCCCACGCCATCGGCGTCTCGGTCGAAGGCGAACTGGGTTGCCTCGGCTCACTGGAAACCGGCGAAGCCGGCGAGGAGGACGGCATAGGCGCCGCTGGCAAGCTCGATCACTCGCAGATGCTGACCGATCCGGAAGAAGCCGCCGACTTCGTCGCCAAGACTGGCGTCGATGCCTTGGCCATAGCCATCGGCACCAGCCACGGCGCCTACAAGTTCACCCGTCCGCCAACCGGCGAAATCCTCGCCATCGACCGCATCAAGGCCATCCACGCCCGCATTCCCAACACCCATCTGGTCATGCACGGTTCCTCCAGCGTGCCGCAGGAGTGGCTGGCGGTGATCCGCCAGTACGGCGGAGCGATCAAGGAAACCTACGGCGTACCGGTCGAGGAAATCGTCGAAGGCATCCGCCACGGCGTGCGCAAGGTCAATATCGACACCGACATCCGGCTGGCGATGACCGGCGCCATGCGCCAGGCGATGGCCGAGAAGCCTGACGAATTCGACCCGCGCGCCTTCCTCAAGGCCGCCGTGGCCGCCGCCCGCGACCTCTGCCGGGCCCGTTTCGAGGCCTTCGGCGCGGCCGGCCAGGCCAGCCGCATCAAGCCCGTGCCGCTCGACAAGATGGCCGCGCTCTATCGCTGAGGAGAAAAGATTGACTCTGCAGTGCCTTGCTTTTCCGGCCCCGAAGTCTTGGGGCCGGTTTTTTCTGCTGCCAGCTGATAATCTCCGATACAACAACGGCGGCTCGACACCGCATCCGAAAAAATTCAAACGATCGTTTGACATCAATCAAGGCACTTGATAAAAAGTCTCCCGATCACCCCAATTCAAATCCACTTAGGAGCATGTAATGCCCATCACCATGGCCGTCATCAGGGAACGGCAATCAGGCGAAAGCCGGGTTGCCCTCGTTCCCGAAACCGCCAAGAAATTCGCTGCACTAGGCGCCCGTATGCGCATGGAGCAGAGTGCCGGCGTCCCCGCCCACTTTCTCGACGCCGACTTTTCCGGAGTCGATTTCGTTCCCGGCCTGAATGAAGCCTACGCCGGTGCCACCCTGATTTTGCGTGTTACGCCGCCGTCCACCGCAGAAATCGAAGCGATGCCCGAGGGCTCGGTCCTGATCGGCCTGCTCAAACCCTACGAGAGCAAGGAACGGCTGGCCGCCCTGAACGCCCGGAAGATCACCGCCTTCGCCCTGGAGTTGCTGCCGCGCATCTCGCGCGCCCAAAGCATGGACGCCCTGTCTTCGCAGGGTGCCTGCGCCGGCTACCAATGTGGCCTGATCGCCGCCGCCCGCTGCACCAAATTCTTCCCCATGCTCACCACCGCCGCCGGCACCATCCGTCCGGCCCGCGCCCTCGTCATCGGCGCCGGCGTCGCCGGCCTGCAAGCCATCGCCACCTGCAAGCGCCTCGGTGCCATGGTCGAAGCCTACGACGTCCGTGCCGCCGCCCGTGAGCAAATCGAATCGCTCGGCGCCAAATTCGTCGACACCGGCGTCTCCGCCGACGGCACCGGCGGCTACGCCCGCGAACTCTCGGCCGAAGAGAAAGCCCAGCAAGCCGAGAAACTCGCCAAGGCCGTCGCTGCCGCCGACGTCGTCATCACCACCGCCGCCATCCCTGGCAAGAAAGCGCCGGTCATCATCACCAAGGACATGGTCGCCCGCATGAAATACGGCGCCATCATCGTCGACATGGCCGCCGAGAGTGGCGGCAACTGCGAACTTACCCAGCCGGGCGAACACGTCATCGCCAACGACGTGAACATCCACGGCCCCCTGAACCTTCCCTCACGCATGCCCACCCACGCCTCCGAGCTGTACGCCAAGAACCTGTACAACTTCCTGTCCCCGTGGATCAAGGACGGCCAGCTCGAATTCGACTGGACCGACGAAGTCCTTGCCGGCACCGTCCTCTGTCGTGACGGCACCACGGTCCATGCCACGGTCAAACAAGTTCTGGGAGAGTCGTAATGGACGGCCTGCTCGCGTTGTACATCTTCATGCTCGCCGCCTTCACCGGCTACGAGATCATCGCCAAAGTCCCGGTCATCCTGCACACCCCGCTGATGTCCGGCTCCAACTTCATCCACGGCGTCGTCGTCGTCGGTTCCATGATCGCCCTCGGTTCGGCCGAGACCGTGCTCGAACAAGCCATCGGCTTCTTCGCCGTGGCGCTGGGTGCCGCGAACGCCGCCGGCGGCTACGTCGTCACCGAGCGCATGCTCGGCATGTTCAAGAAGAAGGAGGGCTGATCATGACTCTTCCCCTCTACGTACAAGGCGCCTGGTTCGCCGGCGCGCTGCTCTTCATCTTCGGCCTGAAAGGCATGAGCTCCCCGGCCAACGCCCGGCGCGGTATCGTCATCGCCGGCTACGGCATGCTGATCGCCATTGCTGGTACCTTCCTGATCCCGGGACTGCACAACATCGCCCTGATGGTGCTGGCCCTCGTCCTTGGCGGTGCCGGAGCCTGGATCTCCGGCCAGAAGGTCAAGATGACCGACATGCCGCAGATGGTCGCCATCTACAACGGCATGGGCGGCGGTGCGGCGGCGGCCATTGCCGCCATCGAGTTCGCCAAGGGCGATGCCCATTCCACCATCACCACCATTCTGGCGGTGATCGGGGCGCTGATCGGTGCGGTGTCCTTCACCGGCTCCTGTGTCGCCTGGGCCAAGCTGCAAGGCGTGTTGAAGAAAGCCCATCGCCTGCCGGCGCAGAATGCGGTCAATGTCCTGCTCGCTCTGGTCGCCATCGGCCTCGGTGTCGCCATGATCGCCCTGGCCCCAGCCAAGCCGGAACTGATCGTCGGCTTCTTCGTCGTCGCCCTGGTCCTCGGCCTGATCGTCACCCTGCCGATCGGCGGGGCCGACATGCCGGTCGTCATCTCGCTGTTCAACGCCTTCACCGGCCTGGCTGTCGGCTTCGAAGGCTACGTGCTGGGCAACCCGGCACTGATCATCGCCGGTATCGTGGTCGGTGCCGCAGGGACGCTGCTCACCCAGTTGATGGCCAAGGCGATGAATCGTCCGCTCTCCAACATCCTGTTCACGCCGATGGTCGCCAGCGGCCCCGGTGAAGCCATCAGCGGTTCGATGAAGGAAGTCGGGGCGATCGATGCGGCAGCGATGATGCGTTACGCCTCCAAGGTCATCATCGTGCCGGGCTACGGCATGGCGGTGGCGCATGCCCAGCACAAGGTGTGGGAAATGACCGAGATTCTCGAAGAAGCCGGGGTCGAGGTGAAGTTCGCCATCCACCCGGTGGCCGGACGCATGCCGGGGCACATGAATGTGCTCTTGGCCGAAGCCGGGGTGCCCTACGACAAGATCTTCGATCTGGAAGAGATCAACGGTGAGTTCGGCCAGGCTGACGTGGCCTTGGTCATCGGGGCGAACGACGTGGTCAATCCGAGTGCCCGCACCGACAAGGCCAGCCCGATCTACGGCATGCCGATTCTGGATGCCGACAAGGCGCAGAACGTCATCGTGATCAAGCGCGGCAAGGGTACGGGTTACTCCGGGGTTGAAAACGCGCTCTTCTACACCGACAATTGCCGCATGCTCTACGGCGATGCCCAGCCTATGGCTGGGGAAATCATTCAGCATCTTAAGACGATGAATTGATATCGGGTGGCCGCTATTCCACGGCGGCCACCCGCCCTAGAAGACGAGCCGTTTCCGGCGCATAATTAGCAAATTATCAAGTGCTGACAAAAACGTCAGCACTTGTCTTGCCAACCGGAAACTCTTCTCGCGCATCATGGACCTTAGCAACCTGCTCGAAGCCTGGGGTGAAACCACCGTCGTTCCCCTGGCCGGCCTGTTGATCGGCACGCTGTTCGGCGCCTTCGCCCAACGTTCCCGCTTCTGCTTGCGCTCGGCCGTCATCGAATTCTGGAATCGCCAGGGCACGGCCAAGGTCGCCATCTGGCTGTGCGCCTTTTCGGCAGCATTGATCGCCACCCAAGCCTTCATCCTGGCCGGCTGGCTCGACGTGTCACAAGCGCGGCAACTGGCCGCCACCGGCAGCCTGTCCGGCGCCATCGTCGGTGGCCTGTTGTTCGGCATCGGCATGATCCTGGCCCGCGGCTGTTCGTCGCGCATGCTGGTCCTCGCCGCCAACGGCAACCTGCGCGCCCTGCTCACCGGGCTGATCTTCGCCGTTGCCGCGCAAGCCTCGCTGAATGGCGTGCTCTCTCCGCTGCGCCAATGGTTGTCCGGCTTGTGGACCATCCAGGGCGGAACAACTCGCGATCTGCTCGCCACGGCCCATCTTGGCCATGTCGGCGGCCTGCTGTTCGGCCTCGTCTGGCTGGGCGCTGCCGTCCATTTCACCCGACGCAGCCGCCTCAAGCGCCACGAATGGCTGGGCGGCCTCGGCGTCGGTGTGATGATCGCGCTGGCCTGGTTGCTGACCTATAGCGTCGGCAGCAGTTCCTTCGAAGTCATTCCGGTACAAAGCCTGTCCTTCACCGGCCCCTCGGCCGACATGTTGATGCTGGTGTTGTCCCCCCCGGGGCAACCGTGGGATTTCGACATCGGCCTGGTGCCGGGCGTCGTCCTCGGCTCCTTCCTCGCCGCGCTGTGGGGCAAGGAACTGAAGCTGGAAGGCTTCAAGGACGGGCTCAGCATGCGTCGCTACATTGCCGGTGCGCTATGCATGGGCTTCGGCGGCATGCTGGCCGGCGGCTGCGCCGTCGGTGCCGGCGTCTCGGGAGCCGCCATTTTTGCCCTGACCGCCTGGCTGACCCTGGTCAGCATGTGGCTGGGCGCCGGCCTGACCGACCGTCTGGTCGACCGGCCGCAGCATCGGCCGACCGATCTGCCGGCCGAGCCACTCGCTCCCCAGCCTTAAGCCACAGCCTTCTCGTTCGTAGCGCTCCGATTCATGCCGGAGAGCACGACGCCGGCCAGGATCAGCACGAAGCCAATGATGTGGAAGCCTTGCGGCAGCTCGCCCAGCAGCGGCCAGGCAGCCAAGCCGGTATAGATCGGCACCAGATACAACGAGACGCCGGCACCGGAAGCGCCAACCTGAACGACCAGCCGGTCGTAACAGAAGTAGGCACCCAGACTGGGCACTACGGCGAGCAAGCCGAGCGCGGCATAGAGACGGTAATCGCCAAAGTCCGGCAGCTTGCCGCTCAGGCCCTCGGCCATGGCAAAGGGCAGCAGAACCAGAGCACCGCCACCGATCAGAGCCGCCAGACGTACGCCACCGGGTAGCGGCACGGCCATCCGGCGTTTGCTCAGCACGGTGTAGGTGGCCCAGCCGCAAGCGGCCAGCAGGACCCACAGATCGCCCTCGCCGATGCGGTAATGCGTGAAGACGAATCCCTCGCCACGGGCCAGCACGACCAGCACGCCGCAGACCGCGAACAACATGCCGTAAGCGCGAAAGGTCCCGATCGGCGTGCGCCAGACCAGGTTCTCGATGACGGCGATCATGATCGGACAGGCGGCAAAGATCAGCGCCACGTTGGCCGCACTGGTATCGCGCGCCCCGATGTATTGGGCACCAACGGTGATGCCCATGCCGAAGATGGCCAGGGCGGCGAGGTGCAGCCAGTTGGCGCGCAAAGCCTGGCGCCATGCCCACAGACGCGAAGCAACCACCGGTAACAGGATCAGGAAAGCCAATGCCCAGCGCCCCCAGGCCAGGAAAAGCGGCGGAATGTTCGCCCCTTCCGCCCAACGGGCGACCAGCATATTGACGGCAAATAGCGCCGGGGTGAGCAAGAGCAGAGGCAGGCCGGAAACAAGGGGATCGCCCCGGTAGCCGACCTGCGTGCGGACGAATACATCGGACATGATGTGCTCCTGAGCGGTTTTTCCAAGAGGCCGGCAGGTGTGCTATCGCTCCGGTTGGGGACGACGGCTTGCCTGGCGGCGTGATCTGATGCCTTGTGGGCAGGGAAAATATTAGCGATTCAGGAGAAAAATGTGCTTTTGATTATTCACAAAAACGCGGCAAAATAAGGAACAAAACAAACCCAACGAAGAAATTTAAAGAATATTTATCCAAATAGACGGAAATTCTGAAATAAAGCCATGAAAGCGGATCAACTCGATCAGACGGATCGGCGCATCCTGCGCGTATTGCGCGAAGATGGCCGGATCAGCAACCAAAAACTCGCCGAACGGGTCAACCTGTCGCCGACGCCCTGCTGGAATCGTGTGCGTGCCCTAGAGCAGGCCGGAGTCATCAAGGAATATGTCGCCATACTCGACCAGCAGGCGCTCGGCGTACCGGATACCGTCATCATCGAGGTAACCCTTGACCGCCATGACGACGATGTCTTCCAACGCTTCGGTGATGCCCTGGCCGAATTGCCCGAAGTCATGGAGGCCTATCTGGTTACCGGCGAATACGACTACCTGATCAAGGTGGCCGTTGCCGGCACGGCCGGCTATGAGCATTTCCTGCGGCAGCGCCTGTTCAAGATTCCCGGCATCCGCAACAGCCGGTCGACCTTCGCCTTGCGCTGTCTGAAGCGAGTGCATTCGGTCATGCCCTGATTTTTTGCAGGCGCAAAAAAGAAAATCCCCGCCGGAGCGGGGATTTTTCGATGCTGGAAGCAAACGAACAAACTCAGCGCGGAAAGTACATGCGCGCCTTGTCCAACTTGTAGGTCCAGGGAAGGCCGGCATTCTTCCAGCCATTGACCACACGCTGTCCGGCCTTGGCACCTTCCTTGGCGGTGTCGCCTTCCACCCCTTCGGCCACGCTGTACACCTTGGTATACCCGGCAGCCATCAGGCGATCGGCCGCCTTCGAGCTGCGGTCGCCGGAACGGCAGATCAGGATGATGCTGGCGTCCTTGCCGAGGCCCTTTTCCTGCAAACGGCGCTCCACTTCCGGCAGGAAGTCCTGGTTCGGCTCCAGCTTGTACATGAAACGCTTGTCGTCCCAATCGCTCATGATTTCCGGATGCTCGACATAGGGCACCAGCGCATCGGCATCGCTCGGCCAGCCGACATACATCGCTTCGGCCCGGGTTCGCACATCGAAGAAGGCGACGCCCTTCGGATTGGCCTTCTTCATGTCGTAGGCTTGCTGCGGGGTCAGGTAGAGCCCAAGTTTGGACTGCTTGACCTCGGGCAACTTCGACCACTCGGTATTGCCCGGCGTCCAGTCGGCGGCATGCACCATGGACATGGAGGCCAGGGCCGCCGCGAACAAGGCGGCTTGCAGTTTGCTCTTGGTGGTCATCAGGCAATTCCCGGATTGCCTGCCGCGCTCTTCAGCGTCGGCAGGTTGAGATTAACCGGCTTGACCGTCTTGATGTCGCGCAGATATTCGGCAACGACTTCCCAGATCGGCGCACCGGCGTTCTTGGCCTCTTCCGACACCGGCGCCCAGCCGGCAACCTTGTAGGTCTTGCTCGGGTCGATCGGCTGGCCCTTGAGCATCATGTTCTGAATGCGGTTGCCCATCTTGGCCATCGGGTCGCAGGTGTATTGCAGGCCGCCGACGCGCACCATATCCCCGCCTTGCTGGTAGTAGGGATCGGGGTTGAACAGGTTGTCGCAGACGTCTTCGAGCACGGTCTTGATGGTTTCGCCGGTCATCATCGTCACCGTGGTCCATGGATAGGTGATGGCGGTCTGGTCGAGCACGTGCTCCATCAGGATGGGTTGCCCCGGCAGCAGCGAGGTGCCCCAGCGGAAGCCCGGCGAGAAGGCGATTTCGGCGTCCTTGACCTTCATCAGTGCATCGAGGATGACCTGGTCGAAGGTGCCGTTGAAGTTGCCGCGACGATAGAGCAGGCCTTCGGTGACGGCCAGCTTTTCGTTAAGTTTGTCGAGGTAGGGCGCACGCACCTTGTCGATCAGGGCCTGCATTTCCTTGTCGGCCGGCAGCAGGTTGGCAAAGACCGGCATCAGCTTGTAGCGGTAACCGGCAACCTTGCCGTTCTTGACCTCGAAATCCATCACGCCGAGGTATTTGCCGTTGGAGCCGGCGTTGGTGACCAGGGTCTGACCGCCGCCATTCTTGACGACGACCGGGGCCGGCACGCCGTCATGGGTGTGGCCGCCGAAGATGGCGTCGATGCCGCGCACGCGAGAGGCCATCTTGAGGTCGACGTCCATGCCGTTGTGCGAGATGACGACGACAACCTGGGCACCGGCAGCGCGCGCTTCGTCGACGGTCTTCTGCATGTTGTCGTCCTGGATGCCGTAGCTCCAGTTCGGAATCTGCCAGCGCGGATTGGCGATCGGCGTGTAGGGAAAAGCCTGACCGATGATGGCGACCGGAATGCCGTTCATGTTCTTCATCACGTAGGGCTTGAACACCGGGTCGCCGAAATCGGTCGTTTTGATGTTCTGGGCCACGATGTCGATCTTGCCGGCGAAATCCTTTTCCTCGATTTCCTTGACGCGGGCTTCACCGACGGTGGATTCCCAGTGCAGGGTCATGATGTCGACGCCGAGCGCCTTGCAGGCATCGACCATGTCCTGGGCATTGGTCCACAGCGCAGTACCGGAACCCTGCCAGGTATCGCCGCCGTCGAGCAGGACGGCGCCCGGACGCTGAGCCTTCATGCGCTTGACCAGGGTCGCCAGGTGGGCGAAGCCGCCGACCTTGCCGTAGGTCTGGGCAGCTTTTTCGAAATTCAGATAGGTAAAGGCATGCGCCTCGATACTGTTCGGCTTGAAGCCGAAGTGCTTGAGCAGATGCTCGCCGACCAGATGCGGCACCTGGCCCATCTGGGCGCCGAAGCCGAGGTTGACGTTCGGTTCGCGGAAGTAGATGGGCTGCAGCTGGGCATGGCAGTCGGTGATGTGCAGCAGGCTGACGTTGCCGAATTTCGGCATGTCGTAGAGTTTGGCGGCGCCCTTTTCGGCCATGGCCAGCTCGCTGTGCAGCGACATGCCGCCGGCGGCCGCGACGGCCAGCACCTGCAGGAATTCACGACGATTCATGCTCATGTTTTTGTCCTGTAAAAAAAGCCCGGCGAGTTGCCCCGCCGGGAAAGTCACGCAAGTTAATCTTTGTTAACCGGAGATTCCGGGTCCATCAGGAAAGCCACGATATCGGCGATCTGCTCCGGGGTGATCCAGCCATGCATGCCGAAGCGCGGCATGTTGGTGCACGCCGTGAAGGCGTTGGAGTTGTAGATCTTTTCGTAAGCGTACTTGACCATCTCCGGCGAATTGCCGCGGATCTTGCCGAAATGCTGCAGGCTCGGACCAATGGTGCCGTAGGCGATTTCCTTCTTGGCCAACTGGTGGCAGGCGTAGCAGTTACCGCCCTTGACGCGCCCCGGGGGATCCGGCTGGATGAAGCCGATGTGGCCACCCGTGCCCACCGCGGCGAGCTTCTCGCCCGCCTTCCAGTCGCCCATCAGCTTGCCGCTGGCCGGATACTTGATGGTCGCCTTGTTGGCTTTTTCGAGCTTTTCGCCCACCTTGCGCGGCGGGTTGTCACGGTAGATGCCACAGGTCTGCATCGTTTCGTCCTGAACCAGGCGCAGCTTCCACTCTTTCGGACCATCCTCACGGAACGAGTCGCGGAAAATCTGCTCGGCCTCGGCGGCATACTTGCCACCCGGCGGCTCGACCGGCTTGCCGGCAAGGGCGAAACCGCTCGCTGCTGCGGTGCACAGGCCAAAAAGGGCAAATTTCAATTTCATGTCGTATCCCCTCTTAGCGCTTGATGCCCGGCGTTTCCATGACGGTGCCGGTGGCGTTCTTTTGCAGGAAAGTTTCCAGCGCGACGATGGAGTCGGCCAGATACTTCGGTTCCGGGAAGCGGGCTTGACGCATGCAGTCGATCAAACGACGCTGCATGGTCCACACGGCACCTTGCGAGACGCGGTAGGACGGCCAGGTCTTCATCGCCGTGCCGGCGCCTTCCTGGGTCGTCAGGTTGCCGAGATCCTGCA
The DNA here is from genome assembly GCA_041909105.1 of Azonexus sp. Classification (GTDB taxonomy): domain Bacteria; phylum Pseudomonadota; class Gammaproteobacteria; order Burkholderiales; family Rhodocyclaceae; genus Azonexus. Next base: position 23,562 of record JAYREE010000025.1, on the reverse strand, counting down.
GGCGGATACGCTTGCCTTCCTGGCCATGGCAGATCGAGCAGGAGAAATCCTGCGGACCGGAGCGGCGGTAGAAGATGTACTCGCCCATCTTGGCCATCTTGGCTTCTTCCGGATGCTTGGCCGGCACGTTGATCTTCATGCCGTTCGACTTGGCACCGACGAAAGTGACCAGCGCCTCGATGTCCGATTCGGTACCCGGCTTGGAGTACCAGTTCTTGGTCGCCTGTTCGTAGGTGAAGCCCTGCAGGGTCATCATGCAGTGCACGAGACGGGACTCGACATCCATGACCTTGCCGGTGTCCTTGAAGAACTTCGGCAGGCTGGCGTAGGCGCCCTCGAGCTTGCCCGGTCCCATGCCGAGATCGCATTGTTCGAGCGAAGCATTCTTCGGGCCGCGCTTTTCGCTCCACAAGGCTTCGCCCTTGGCATCGAGCAGGTCGGCCGGATTGCCGTCGGCCAGTGCCTCACGGTACTTGGCCAGTTCGTCGGCGACCTTGCTGTCTTGGGCGGAAACACTGCCGATACAGGCTGTCGCAACAGCCAGACCGACCAGCGTTTTCGTCAAACGTTGGTTCATCGCAATTCCTCCTGGGGTTAACGACGGCAGCCGCAGTCTATCGCCGCGTTGCTACCGTCTTTTTACTTCGATTAGCCGATCAGGGCTTCGTCAGTGCGAGTATCGCCCTTGGTGTCCTTCCAGGTCAGCACGACCTTGTCACCCTTGGCACCACCCTTGAACTTGAAGGCGAGGTACGGGTTCTTGGAAACGGACGGACCAAATTCGGCAGCCAGCACAACCTTGTCATTGTGCTTGGCGGTCAGTTCGGTGATGTACCAGGCCGGAATGACCGCGCCGTTGGAGTCCTTGCGCTGGCCGGTTTCCATTTCATGGCTGATCAGCGCCTTGACTTCGGTCACACCGTCCTTGGCCGCTGCGCGGATTTTCATCGGATTGCCCATATATATCTCCTTGAATTCTCTAAGTGTTCGGATGAATTAGCCGCCGCAGCCGCCGAGGGTCACCTTGATCTCCTTGGTGGCCATGAAGAATTTGCCGTCCGATTTGACAAGCGCATAGATATTGGAGGTCTGGCCCATCTTCACACGGGTCTGGACGTTGGCTTCGGTGCCTGCCGGCAGGGTGAAGCTGGCGGCCAGGGCATTCGGGTTCTTCTCGATCAGGATGGCAACCGAAGTGACATTCGGCAGGGTGGAGCTCACACCAACCGGAACCACGGCGCCGTTTTCGGCGATATCCGGACCGGTTACCTGAACATCCTTGCTGTCCGCTGGCGAGGCAGCGCCCAGAGCCTTCAATGCGTCAGCCAGGCTCTTCGCGTCGAAGGCAGCCTTGTTCCAGTCAGCCAGGGCCATGCCCGGCTTGATGATGCCGGCGGCCGCCAGCACGCCCATCAGGGCAGCGCCGGAGCCAGTCTTCAGTACATTACGACGTTGATTGTTCATGACTTCTCCTCTCAAAAATTGACTTACTTAGCTCCGGAAAGAATCCACTGGACCAGCGTCTTCAAATCCTCATCCTTGACATGCGCATTCGGCGGCATCGGGATCGTGCCCCACGCCCCCTGGCCACCGGCCTTGACCTTGGCGACCAGCTTGCCTTCCGCATCCGCCTGCCCCTTGTAGCGGGCGACGACTTCGTTGAAGCCCGGACCGACGATCTTGTTGTTCACGCCGTGGCAGGCCATGCAGCCGCTCTTGGTCGCCAGATCCATCGTCGTCGGCGCGGCAGCCAGCTTTGCCGCCTCGACACCCAGAGTCTTGGTCCCACGTACCGGACCAAAGCTGCGATTCTGATCTGCCAGTTCGCCGTGTGCAGTCTTGGCATATTCAGGCAGGGTCGAACCGATCTTCACTTCGCTCTTGCAATTCTTCATGCAGGCGACGTTCTTGACGTCGGGGATGCCGCCGTTGCCGATCCCGCCCTTCTTGGCCGACGGGCCAGGCCACATACCGTGGTCGGTGGTCATACCGTTGCGGTTGGGCATCTTGGCCTGGACTTCGGCGATGTTCTTGTCCGACAGCGTAAAGTCGGCCGGAACGATCTCGGCGAGGTTCAGGAAGTAGGCCAGAATGGCGTAAACATCGTCCGGCTTCAGCGACTTCGGCGCCGTCCACGGCATGGCACGCTGGATGTAGTCAAAGATGGTCGAGATGGTCGCCACTTTGGTAAAGGTGGTGCGCTGCGGAATGTCGCCGGTCAGGAAACCGCCGACGCGACCATTCTTGATGTCTTCCTTGGTGGTGCCGCCGATCAACGGCGTAAATACTTCGTTCGACTCACCGAAGGAACCGTGGCAGGAAGCACACTTTTCCTCGAACAGCTCGTTACCGCGCTCGACGTTGCCCGACCCCTTGGGCAAGCCCTTGAAGTCCGGACGGACGTCGATGTCCCAGGCCTTGACTTCCGCCGGCGTGGCCTGACGGCCGAGGCCCTGGTAGTTGTCGAAGGCGACAGCTGCGGTGGACGCCCCGAACAGGGCCAAAACCAGAATCGATTTAGAGAACCTGGACATTTGTAACCTCCCCGCTTTCGACGACTTTCCAGGACTGGATCGCATTGTTGTGATAGATCGACTTGGTACCGCGCACGGCCCGCAGTTGGCCGTAGGTCGGCTGCACGTAACCGGTTTCATCGATGGCGCGCGATTGCAGGATGGCCGGCTTGCCGTCCCATACCCAACCGATGTTGAAGCGGGTCAGCGCCTTGTTCTGCACCGGCCCTTCGATGCGGGCGGTCTGCCAGTTGATGCCACCGTCGAAGGAGACATCGACCTGCTTGATCTTGCCGCGGCCGGACCAGGCGATACCGGAAACGTTGTAGAAGCCCTTGTCGAGCAAGGTCTGGCCACCGGACGGCGTGGTGATGACCGACTTGCACTCCTGGACGGAGGTGTACTGGCGATGCAAACCGCTCGGCATGAGGTCGATGTAGTGCACGGCCTCGTCCTTGGTGGCGTAAGGCTTGTCACCGACCTCGATACGACGCAGCCACTTGACCCAGGACACGCCCTGTACGCCCGGCACAACGAGGCGCAGCGGATAACCGTTTTCCGGACGCAGCATTTCGCCGTTCATGCCGTAGGCGACGAAGACTTCGCCGGACTCGACCATTTCCATCGGAATGGTACGGGTCATCGACGAACCGTCCGCACCTTCGGCCAGGATGTAGCGGGCCTTCTTGTAATCGACGCCGCAGTCTTCCAGCAGGAGCTTGAGCGGCACACCGGTGAATTCCGAGCAGGAGAGCATACCGTGCGTGTATTGCACGGTCGGCACGGCAACGTTACCCCATTCCAGGCCAGTGTTGGCGCCGCATTCGATGAAGTGAATGCGCGATACGGACGGCATACGCATCAGCTCGTCCATGGTATAGACCTTCGGCTTCTTCAGGAATTCGGGATCGGAACCGTTGATCATCAAACGATGCTTGGCCGGATCGATGTCGTGCCAGCCCTGGTGGTGACGCTCGAAGTGCAGGCCGGACGGTGTGATGATGCCGAACAAGCCCTGCAGCGGGCAGAACGACACCGAGGCACCGCCGACGCGGGTCAGGCCCGGCGATTCACGGCGCAGCAACTGGCTTTCGTACTTGGACGGCATGCCGTAGGGACGGGTCGCCACCGGCTGGCCGAGGCTGGTCGTCCATTCCGGCAGATTCAGGATGGCCGGATCGCCCTCGCTGGCGCGCGCCGCGAACGGTGCGGCCATGGCGGCGCCGGCAGCCATAAAGCTCTTGCGCAGAAAACCCCGGCGCCCAGACCCCACGGCCTTGATCTGCTCTTCCGACAGGAAGTTTTCCGGAGCCGGCCGCAGGCGCCCCGGTTGCTTGTAACTATCACCCATAGAGATCACTCCCCTCCGCTATTTGACTACTTAGACTTCAATGACCTGCTTTTTCCGTCGACACCCCTAACTCGTCCCCCAGATCTCGGCTGGCGACGGTGATACTGACGGTGCGGCAGATATCGACGAAATTCGGGTCGATGACCCGATAGAAAACCAGATTTCCCTCCCGGCGACGATCGACCACGCCGGCCCGGAACAAAATATTCAGATGGCGCGAGATGTTGGCCTGGGTCAGGCCGATCTTTTCCACCACCTCATTGACTGAACGCTCTTCGGAACATAGGCACGACAGGATGCGCAGGCGCGTCGGGTCGGCGAGCAAACCAAAATAGTTGGCAACTTGTTCAAATACCTGCAGCGTCTCGTCCATGATGTTTTTTTGATCCGTATCAGAATAACTTTATAACTCAGTGTTTATATAGTCAACTAGTAATATTGTTGCGACGCAGCATGCATTCTGGGAGAAAGCGCGTTACTCTTCCTTCTGTGCCGGCACTTTCGGCGGCACCCATGACAGATGGCGATGCACTAGCCACAACACTCAGAGGAGATGTGAAGATGAAACTGCTTGCCCCCGTTGCAGCTATCGGCTTGCTGGCCTTCGCCAGCATGTCCCATGCCGCAGATCCGAATCTCGGCCGCAATCTGGCCGCCACCTGCGCCAACTGCCACGGCACCAACGGTAACGCCGTCAAAGGCGCCGGCATCGATGCACTGGCTGGAATGCCGAAAGACAAAACCCTGCAGAAACTCGCCGATTTCAAGAGCGGCGACAAACCGGCTTCGATCATGCACCAGATCGCCAAGGGGTACACGGAAGAGCAGCTTGACCTGATCGCCACCTATTTCGCGGCGCAAAAGTAAGGGGAGAACAAGATGATGCTGATGAAACGACGCGATTTTCTGAAGGTTGGTGCGGCAGCCGGTGCGATGGCCTCGATGTACGGCTGTGCCGGCGGTGGCAAGGCGAGCGGCCATGTGGTCGTGGTTGGCGGCGGCTACGGTGGCGCCACGGTGGCCAAGTACCTGCGCATGTGGAGCGAAGGCGGCGTCCAGGTGACCCTGATCGAGCGCAACCCGACCTTCATCTCCTGCCCGATCTCCAATCTCGTCATCCACGGCAGCAAGGCCATGGAAGATATCACCGTCAGTTACGACGGCCTGAAGAACAAGTGGGGCGTCCGTGTCATTCAGGACGAAGTGGCCGGTATCGACGCCACCAAGAAGACGGTGGCGCTAAAGTCCGGGGGTAATGTCAGTTACGATCGCCTCGTGCTGTCGCCGGGCGTTGACTTCATGTGGAGCGAAATCCCGGCCCTGGCCAACGCCGACGCCCAGAGCAAGATCCTGCACGCCTGGAAGGCCGGCCCGCAGACCGTCGCCCTGCGCAAGCAACTGGAATCGATGAAGGATGGCGGCGTCTATGCCATTTCCATCCCGAAAGCACCTTACCGCTGCCCGCCCGGACCGTACGAGCGCGCCAGCCTGGTGGCCGACTATTTCAAGAAGCACAAGCCGAAATCCAAGGTGGTCATTCTCGATGCCAACGAAGACGTGCAGTCCAAGAAGCCGCTGTTCACCAAGGCCTGGGCAGATCTCTACAAGGGCATCCTGGAGTATCGCAACAACAGCGAGGTGAAGGACGTCGAAGTGGCGACCAACACCGCCGTGCTGGAATTCGACAAGTTCAAGGCCGACGTGTTGAACGTGATCCCGCCGCACCGCGCCGGCGATATCGCCCACAAGTCGGGCATCAAGCTGATCAACAACCGTTGGGTTGACGTCAACTGGCTGTCGATGGAATCGACCAGCACGCCGGGCATTCACGTCCTGGGCGACGCCGTCTTCCCGGCGCCAACCATGCCGAAATCCGGGCACATGGCCAACCAGCACGGCAAGCTGGCCGCCGCGGCCATCCTGAACATGCTCTCGGGCCAAGAGCCGAACCCGACGCCGGTCGTGATGAACACCTGCTACAGCTTCGTCGATGCCAAGAACGTCATCCACGTTTCTTCGGTGCACCAGTACGACGCTGCGACCAAGGTCGTGCAACCGGTCAAGGGTGCCGGCGGCGTCTCCGCCGCGCGCAACGAGTTGGAAGGTAAGGTCGCACTGGGCTGGGCCAAGAACATCTGGGCCGACATGCTGTCCTGAGTGCTTTCCGGCGCAACAAAAAAAGGCCGCGAATTGCGGCCTTTTTTATTACCCGATTTTTGGCTCTTTTGGCCTGTTCACCGCAGCTTCATGCTGATGCCCTCGCGCAGGCGCTTGCGCGCCGACTTGATACCGCGCCGCTCGCATTCGCCGCACCATGGCTGACATTGGCGCAAGACCTCGCCGGCTTTGGTCAGCGCCGACTCCATCTTCTTGTCGACCTTGCCTTTGTGCCAGCGCGCGATGTAGTCGCGCACCTCTTTGAGCGAAGCATCGTCGCGCACCCACTGGTCGAGCCGGGTCATGGCGACATGCAGATCGTTGATAAAGCCAAACTCGTCCTGCAGTTCGGAAACACCCTTGGCGTATTGCAGCATCTCCTCCTCGTCGAACAAGGGCGAGAAGAATTCGCAGCTATAGCGTAGGTATTTCAGCCCAATGCGGAAACGGTGCGCCGTCTCCGAGGTCGGCTTGCGCACCACGCGGTCGAAGCGCTTGACCGCACGTCGATGGGCACGGCCGAGCCGACTTTCGGCAAAGCGGGCGAAATCCTTCTTCTCCTTGCCCACTTCGAGCGCATGCACATCGCGGGCAAAAGCCAGCAACGGAACACCATTCGACAACTGTTCGATGGCAGCCCCAGCCTTCTCGCGCGCTTTGCCGCAAGCCACGATGGCACGCCGCACCAGCTCGCGATGGCGCTCTCCGTCTTCCGCCTGCAGCATCGGCTCGAGCACCGCCGCGCGCATGACATCGAGATCGCGCACTTCGCCGGTCACTGCCGCCAATTGCTTCAAACCGTCAGCCCATTCGGCGAAAAATGGCTCGGGTAACACCGGCTCGAAAATGCGCAGCAAGGCACCCAAACGACGCAAGGCGACGCGGAATTGATGCACGAATTCCGGATTGGTCGACGCCAGCGCCCCGTGCAGATTGGCCTGCCAGCACTGCTGACCATGGTTGGCCAGGGCAAGGAAAGCCTGCAAGGGGGGCATCTTGCCGGTCACCGCGACCCGCCCGGCACGCTGCGGCCGAATCGGGTTGTTCTCGAACAGGCGATAGCCGCGCTCCGCCTTGCTCAAGTCGAAAGGCACCAGCGGCAAGTCGGCCGCCAGAGCGATGGCGAAATCGATCAGGTCGGCGGGCTCGCCGGCCACCAACTCCAGTTCGACCTCGGAAATTGCCTCTTCAGCCTTGCCGGCGACGATGCTACCGCGGTCGATCATGATCAATATCTGCACGCCGGCGCGCGGCTCGGCCAGCCGGGTCTGACGCAGAAAGACCGTCATGAACATCGGCGCCAGCCGGTCGCGATTGCACTCGAGCAAGGTGCGCACCGGTTCAACCTCAATCCCCGAAAAGTCGAAACGCCCAGTGAAGGCCTGCTCCCATTCCGGCCGCGAACTCAAGCCACCAACCGACTCGGTGGCGCACTTGACGGTTTGCAGACTGGCGTCCCGCGTCTTGCGCGTGCGTAGCGCAACCTTAGCGGCACTCAAGACCAAGTCTGGCGTATCGAAATAGGCGTTTTCCAGGGTATCCGGCTCACCGTACACTTCGGCCCGCTGGATCAAGGGGTGTTGTTCGACGCGGGACAATGCTTCTGCCGGGCACGCCAGCTTGAGCTCGACCTCTTTTGCCATGATTGCTTCAGGTGCTAATAGAAGAGCGCAGTCTAGCCAATCCCTGCATCGGCATCTACCTCGCCTGGATTACAAACAAAAAAGGCCGCACGGCGGCGACCTTCCTATTTGGATAGAGCCCCGCTCATTCCAGAGTGGCAATGTATTCGGCCACCGCGTGGCGCTCGATTTCGGACAACTTCGAGGCCACCGTGTGCATGACCGCATTGTCGTTGTTACGCTCGCGGCTGTTGAATTGCTTCAGCTGATCCTCGATGTAGCGCGGATGCTGGCCGGCCAGACGGGGCAATTGCGGCGTACCCAAGCCCTTCGGACCATGGCAGCTGGAACAGGCCGGCAAACCGGTGAACTGGTTGCCACGATTAAAGACGTACTTGCCTACAGCGACCAACTCGGCATCCCTGACCGGACGCGCACCGACATTTTTGGCCTGGAAGAAGGCCCCCAGCGAAGTCATTTCCGCCGGCGTCAGTTCCTCGGCCTGCGGCTTCATGGTATCGCTCTTGCGTTTGCCCGACTTGAAGTCGGACAACTGCTTGGCAATGTACTCGGAATGTTGTCCAGCCAGACGCGGAAAGACCGGGCTCGCCGATTCGCCTTGCAGGCCGTGGCACAGGAAGCAACGACCGGAAACGATTTCCTCGGCACGCGCCAGATCCACTTTTTCCGCCGCCAGAACAGTCCCCGAACAGGTCGAGACCAGCAACCCGGCGAACATCCATTTAGCAATTTTTTTCATGTTTCCCCCTGACCCAAAAGCGAATAATTAAATCCTAATTTGCTTACGAGCGGCTTTCAAGCCTTTCCGGTACTGCCGAAGCCCCCCTCACCCCGATCGCTAGCGGCAAATTCCTCGACCACATTGAAGCCAACCTGTAGAACGGGCACGACGACCAGTTGTGCAATGCGGTCAAGCGGATTGAGGGTGAATTCCTGCTGCCCGCGGTTCCACACCGAGACCATGATCTCGCCCTGATAATCGCTGTCGATCAGCCCGACCAGGTTGCCGAGCACGATACCGTGCTTGTGGCCCAGCCCGGAGCGCGGCAGGATCATTGCGGCCAGACCGGGGTCGGCCAAATGAATGGCGATGCCGGTCGGCACCAGCGTGGTCTGCCCCGGCACGACATGCAACGGCGCCGGAATGCAGGCGCGCAGGTCGAGGCCGGCGGCACCGGGCGTCGCGTAGTGCGGCGGGTTGTCGTGCAGGCGGGAATCGAGAATCTTGACGTCGATACGATGCATTATTGTTTTCCTGTCAGCTTAGCGATGTGTTCAATCAATTGGCGGGCCAGTACCGATTTCGGCGCCGGCGCCAGCGGGTGGATGCCGTTGTCGTCGAACAGCACCAAACGATTATCGTCACCGCCGAAACCGTCCTGTATCAGGTTGCCGGCGATCAGCGGAATGTTCTTCTTGCGCCGCTTGGCCTGCGCATACTCTTCCAGATTGCGGCTCTCGGCCGCAAAGCCGACGCAGAACGGGCCATCCTTCAGCGCGGCGACTTCGGCCAGGATGTCCGGATTCTCGACCAGTTCGATGGCCGGCACGCCGCCATGGTCCTTCTTCAGCTTATGCTCGGCCGCATTGGCCACGCGATAGTCGGCCACGGCCGCCACGCCGATGAAAATATCGGAGACCGCGGCACGCTCCATCACCGCCGCGTGCATTTCCAGCGCGCTTTTCACACTGCTGCGGTGCACGCCCGCTGGGGCCGAAAAACCGACCGGCCCGGAAACCAGCGTGACCTCCGCCCCGGCATGCCGCGCCGCGCGCGCCACGGCATAGCCCATGCGCCCGGACGACAGGTTGGTAATACCGCGCACCGGATCGATGGCCTCGAAGGTCGGCCCGGCCGTGATCAACACCTTGCGTCCGGCCAGCACCTTGGGCGTGCAGTAGGCGATCACTTCCTCGACGATGTCCTCGGGCTCCAGCATGCGCCCGACGCCGACCTCGCCGCAGGCCTGTTCGCCGCTGGCCGGCCCCAATACTTGTATACCGTCGGCGCTCAATTGCGCGACATTGCGCTGCGTCGCCGGGTTTTCCCACATCTGGCGGTTCATCGCCGGCGCCACCAGCAAGGGACAATCGCGCGCCAGCACCATGGTCGCCAGCAGATCGTCGGCCATGCCGTGCGCGATGCGGGCGAGGAAATCGGCCGAAGCCGGCGCCACCACGATCATGTCGGCCTGGCGCGACAGGTCGATATGGGCCATGGCATTCGGCATGCGCGCGTCCCACTGGTCTACGTATACAGGCTTGCCGGAAAGCGCCTGGAAGGTAGTAGCGGTCACGAAGTGGGTCGCCCCCTCGGTCATCGCCACCTGTACGTCGGCGCCCTGCTTGCCCAGCAGGCGCACCAGCTCGGCCGCCTTGTAGGCCGCGATGCCGCCGGTGACGCCAACCACGATACGTTTGCCCTGTAATTCCATTGTCTTAACGCTAAAATGGGAATCCGTCCATTCTACTGGAAGACCATGGCGATCACCGACTGGCCGGAAGGCGAACGACCACGCGAACGTCTGCTGGCCCACGGCCCGCAGGCGCTATCCGACGCCGAACTGCTGGCTATTTATTTGCGCGTCGGCGTACGCGGCAAGAGCGCCGTCGATCTGGCGCGCGACTTGTTGTTGCGCTTCGACGGGCAACTTGGTGCGCTGGTCGAAGCGTCGCTGGAAGAATTGGCCAGCGTTTCCGGCATCGGCATGGCGAAAGCGGCGCAACTGAAAGCCAGCTTCGAACTCGCCCGCCGGGCGCTGACGCAGGATATGGCGACGCGCGACACCTTCAGTTCACCGGGCAAGGTCCGCGACTGGCTGCGCCTCAAACTTGCCAACCGGCCGCATGAAGTTTTCATGGCCTTGTGGCTGGATGCACAAAACCGCCTGCTAAAGGCCGAAGAGCTGTTTACCGGCACGCTGACCCAGACCTCGGTTTACCCGCGCGAAGTGGTCAAGGCAGCACTGGCAAACAACGCAGCCGCGGCCATTCTGGCCCACAACCACCCCTCTGGCGCTGCCGAGCCATCGCAGGCCGACGAAATGCTGACCCGTGCATTAAAAGATGCATTAGCCCTGGTTGATGTTAAACTGCTCGACCACTTTATTGTCGCCGGCCATGCCCCGCCCCTTTCTTTCGCTGAGCGCGGGCTGATATGAAAACGCAAAAAGCACTTGATCTAACTCGGGCTTTTTGGTTAAAATCGCGGGCTTTCTTCTAGCGAATTCTGGAGCACCATCATGGCGCGAGTCTGCCAAGTCACGGGTAAAGGCCCGATGGTCGGGAACAACGTTTCCCACGCCAACAACAAAACGAAGCGCCGCTTCCTGCCGAACCTGCAGTATCGTCGTTTCTGGGTCGAAACTGAAAACCGCTTCGTGCGCCTGCGCGTTTCCAACGCCGGCCTGCGCGTCATCGACAAGAAGGGCATCGATGCCGTTCTCGCCGACCTGCGTGCCCGCGGCGAAGTCTGATTAAGGAAGGATACGAAAAATGGCTAAAGGCGGTCGCGAAAAGATCAAGCTGGAATCCACGGCTGGTACCGGACACTTCTACACCACTTCCAAGAACAAGCGCACGACGCCTGAGAAGCTGGAATTCATGAAGTACGATCCGAAGGCCCGTAAGCACGTCGCTTACAAGGAAGTTAAGCTGAAGTAATTCGGCTCACTCCGGCATTCGACAAACCCGCCTTTCGGCGGGTTTTGTTTTTTCTGTCTCAGGCCTTGCCGCCACGCTTGGCCAGTACGACAAGGTAGCCGACGATACCGGCGAAGATCAGCATCGACCAGTTGGCCATCGACAGATCGAGGAAGACCCAATCGCGGCTGGTGCAAAAACCCGTGGCCAGAAACAAGCCGGGATATTGCATGCCCAGCCAGTCGACCAGGCGCTCGATGGCATTCGGATCGGCATAGCCGCACTCCGTTGCCAGCTCCGGAAAAGCCTGCATCCACGTCTGATACGCCGCGACGCTGAAACCACCCAGCGCCAAGGCTCCGCCCAAGCCTGCCCACAGCATACGGCCGGCAGGTAGCGCAAAACCGAGCAAGCCGACCACACCAATCACCAGATAAAGCAGGCGCTGGAAAATACACAAGGGGCAAGGCGCCAGCCGGAACAAGGCCTGCAATTCCAGCCCGACCGCCACCAAGCCGAAACAACCGAGAGCCAGGGTGGCAAACCAGGCCCGCGTCGGAACTTTCGCGAAATCCATGAATACGCCTTCAAAACATAGATGAGGAGAGATTCTACCTGCCCGCGCGGTTTTTGCCCGTTTAGCCCGGTGCACCGCAGCAAGGTAGACCACCGCCCTGTCGCTCGCTAAGATTGCTGGATGAACACACGCATCCTGCTCGTCGAAGACGACGAAAGACTGGCCGAACTGACGGCCGAATACCTGACCAAGAACGATCTCGAAGTCAGCATCGAGCCGCGCGGCGACACCGCCGAGGCCCGCATTCTGGCCGAGCAGCCCGACCTGGTCATTCTCGATGTGATGCTGCCGGGCAAGGACGGTTTTGAAGTCTGCCGCGCCGTACGCTCGCAATACCGCGGCGTCATCCTGATGCTGACTGCGCGCGACGAGGATTTCGACCAGATCCTCGGCCTCGAACTCGGCGCCGACGACTATATCGCCAAGCCGGTCCAGCCGCGCGTTCTCCTCGCCCGCATCAAGGCCCTGCTGCGCCGCCTGCCCTCGCCCGGCGAGACCAAGGCCGGCGAAAGCGACAGCATGGTCTTCGGCCAATTCCGCATCAGCCAGGCGACGCGTACCGCCACCCTGGCGAACGAACCAATCGACCTGACCACCGCCGAATTCGACCTGCTCTGGCTGCTCGCCACCCACGCCGGCAACGTGCTGTCGCGCGACGACCTGCTGCAGGAACTGCGCGGCATCGGTTTCGACGGCCTGGATCGCTCCATCGACGCCCGCATCTCCCGCCTGCGCAAGAAACTGAACGACGATCCGGAAAATCCGACACGCATCAAGACCGTTCGCGGCAAGGGCTACCTGTTCAGCAAACATGACTGGAACTGATCCTGGCAGCGGCCACATCGCCGGCAAGGAAAACCACCAAGGGCTCGCTCGTTCGCTCTTCCGCGTCTCGCTGCCGCGCTGGCGCGGCGGACGCTATAGCCTGTCCAAGCTTTTCTTCAATTTCTACCTGCTGGCAATGGGCTCCTTCGTCGCCATCGCCTTCACCGCCGACTTCGTCATTTCCACCGCCCAGCGCGGTATCACGGACGACTACGCCCGCCGCTTCATGCGCGGCACCATCACGCTGATCGAGGATGAACTCTTCCGCCACCCACGTAGCGCCTGGAAGCGTGAAATCAAGGATATCGACGAGAAATTCTCTTACAACCTCGACATCGTCGAACGCATCACGCTGGACCGCATTCTGACCCCTTCCCAGGTCGATAAACTGGATGCCGGCGACATCGCCATCGACCACGATGGGGATGTCATGTATCACCGCCTCGGTACCAGTAGCCAGGTGCTGGTTGTTGGCCCACTCGCCTCCAACCGCAACCCCGAATTGAAAGACCGCCTACCGCTCGAATTGCGCCTGCGCCTGCTGACCTGGAGCCTGACCGGCCTGATCTTCGGCATCGCGCTTTGGTTCTGGGTTCGGCCGGTTTGGCGCGACCTCGAATCGTTGCGTCAGACGGCCCGCGATCTCGGCGATGGCAACTTCGACGCCCGCTCCCCGACCGCCCGAAGCCAGCTCTTCGCACCGCTCTCCGACACCATGAACAGCATGGCCGAGCGCGTGCAACAGTTGCTCGCCACGCACCGTGAACTTTCCTGCGGAATTTCGCATGAATTGCGTACCCCCATCGCACGCATGCGCTTCGCACTCGAAATGCTTACCGAAACCGACGAACAGGCCGAGCGCAAGCGTCTGTGGGCCATGATGGAAGCCGACCTGGATGAACTCGACCAGTTGATCGACACCAGCCTGACCTACGCCCGCTTCGAACGCGAAGCGCCGGAACCGCATTTCTCCTCGGTTCATTTTGCCGACTGGCTGACCGACGAGGTCGAATCCGTGCGCCTCCTCGGCCGCCAACTCGAAGTCACGGTCGACACCGCACGATTGCCCGCAGACCTCAATGTCGATCTCGACCGCAAGGCCATGCCCTACGCTCTGCGCAACCTGCTGCGCAACGCCTTCAAGTACGCTGCCAAACGCATCAATGTCAGCGCCGAGTTGATCGGCGACAACATCTGCATCCATGTCGACGACGATGGCATCGGCATTCCGCCAGAAGAACGCGAACATATCTTCTCGGCCTTTACCCGCCTCGACCGCTCGCGCGACCGCTCGACCGGCGGCTACGGCCTCGGCTTAGCCATCGCCCGTCGTGTCCTCGAACTGCATGGCGGCAGCGCGGTGGCCGACGCCGCGCCGCTCGGCGGCGCTCGTTTCACGCTGACCTGGCAGGCCAAGCACTAACCCCGCCGAGGGCAGTTACAAAGCGTCACCAAAAATCATTTCCGGTTACCACGGTGCAACGCGGTGGCAACAGACCTTGCGCGCCCAGCTCCATAGAATGCGAGGCATGGAACAACAACACTCCCGTAAAGAGGAAGCAAGGAAATGATCGAACTGAACGTCAAGGAATTCATCGCAGCCGCCCGCCTGTATCTGTTTGGCCTGCTGCCCGCCCAACCCCAACTGGCGACCATCCGCATTCAACAGCCGCGCTAATGGCCTTCGCGGATAACCTGCCAATCAGCGAGAGCATCGGCGTTTTCGTCGGTATCTCGGGCTTCGATTGGCTGACCGAAGGACGCGCCGAGCCGCTGAGTGCCGCCATTGCCGCCATCGGTGCCGGCACCGTGATCTATCTGGCCCGCTACTGGCTGAGGAAACGCAAACCGCCGAAGCCCTGAACGATTTACCCTCCTCTCGAATTCTCCCCCGATTCGAGAACTCCCTGTTACCCCGCCCTCGTGGCGGGGTTTTTTTTCGCCCTCGAATTAGACTCGGCAAATATTGCGCTTTGGCTGATCTGCTCTGGCAAAGCGCCGGTCTGGCCGTTGCCGGAAGACAGCAAAACCCAACAATCAACTTTAAATCATGCAGTTAACGCATTGTTGAAATTGATATTTTTTGTTCAAATAGAGCCGACGATATTTTGAGGTCATCACGTCCGACATTGACGGAGGGGTAGTAACGGCCGTTCCGATGGCGGCAACACCAACATGCTCAAATTACCCGAGCCGATCCTGCGTGCCATTGAATCGGGGCGAGTGCCTTCGCCGCCGCAGCTATTGGTTCGCCTGATGCACGGACTGGACGACGACCAGTCCACCATGGCAACCCTCGCCCGACTGGTCGAGCAGGACGCCGGCCTGGCCGCCCGCGTACTGACCGCCGCCAACTCGCCGGTTCTGCGCCGCGGCACCGAATTGCGCAGCCTGGAAAACTGCCTGCTGGCCCTGGGCACGCGCCTGGTACGCTCAATCACCACCTGCCTGTCCATCCAGAGCCTGTTCGACCGGCGGGCCAAGGTACCGTCAGCCAACCTCGCTGCCTTCTGGGGGCATTCGCTGCTGGTCGCCGAAACGGCGCGCAGCCTGGCCGTCGTCACCGCTTACGAGCAGCCCGAGGAAGCGTACCTTGCCGGACTTCTGCACGACATCGGCGAGTTGTTGTTGCTGACTGGACTCGGTCCGGCCTACGCCAAATTGCTCGCCCATTACCCGAACGAAGCCGTGCTGCAACTCAAGGAGCTGGGCAAGCTCGATACCGACCACAGCGAGGTCGGCGCCTGGCTGGCCGATCAATGGGAACTCGACTCAGGTTTTGCCGATGCCATCCTGTTCCATCATGCGCCGCCCGAACTGATCGTCACCGCAGCCCCTTTCCCGCAATTGATCTGGCTGGCCCACCAACTCGCTGCGGCCGAGGATATCTCGGCCCTGCCTGCCGGCATCGACGCCACGCTGTTCGGCCAACTCAGCGTTGGCCAACTGGCCGAACTCCGCGAGCAAGCCGAACAACGCACCCGTCAGATTGGCGAAGCGCTGGGCATGAGTCTGCCTACTAACCTGAGCGGCAAAGGCATCTGGGATGGCTTGCCGGCACCGAATTGGGATGAGGACGAAGCGCTGGCTGCGGATGAGGAGTTGTCGGCCCTGATTGGCGGCTTCGCCCTGTTGCAGCCGCTTCAGCAGGATTTGTTCGAACTGGAGAACGAAGCCGAGATCATCCTGTCGCTGCGCGAATCGGCGCGCATCCTGTTCGACATCAGTCGCCTCGCCTTCCTGCTCGACGACGGCAAGGGCAAGTTGAGCGGCGTCCGGGTCGGTGGCCAGCCGGCACTCTTCTCGCAGGTCAGCATCGCCCGCGAGGCGCAGCGTTGCATGGCGGCTGCGGCCGCTCGCCAGCACGAGATTCTGTCTTCTTACATTGTCGCCACGGACGAACTGGAACGCTCGCTGATCGACCTGCAGTTTGCCCGCGCCCTGGGCAGCGAAGGCATCCTGTGCATACCGATGCTGTCGCGCAACCGGACCTACGGCGTGATGATCTGTGGCCTGAGCGCCAACCAGTACGCCCGCCTCTCCCGCCGCCTGCCGTGGCTTCTGAACTTCGGGCGGATCGCGGCGATCAGTCTGGAAACCCTGAACGAAGCCCGCGCCTTCCGGCAGAAGGCACGCGACGACGCTTCCACCCACTTCAACCGGCAGGCGCGCCGCGTCATCCACGAAGCGCGCAATCCGCTGGGCATCATCAAGAGCTACCTGAAGATCCTCGACCGCAAGCTGCCGGCCGAAACCGAGATTCGCCAGGAACTCGAAATCCTCACCGAGGAAATCGACCGCGTCGCCGAAATCGTCGGCAAGATGAGCGAGATTCCCAGCCAGGTGCCGGCCAGCGAAGGCTTGAACGTCTGCGACCTGCTGCGTGAACTGATGCTGCTCTACAGCGAGCCATTGTTCAATGCCAAGGGCCTGCGCGTCGATCTGGCTCTGCCCAATCAAGCGCAAAACGTCACCTGCACGCGCGACAGCCTGAAGCAGATTGTCCTGAACCTGTGGAAGAATGCCTCGGAGGCGCTGAGCGAAGGCCAGCAGATCAAGATCACGTTGACCGACAACGTGGTGCACAACGGCGTTTTCTACATCCAGTTGCGCATGGACGACAACGGTCCAGGCATGAGCGATGAAGCGATGCGCTCCATCCACCGTCCGCACGACGCGCAGCCTGCCGGCAACCGTGGCCTGGGTTTGTCCATCGTTGGCGAACTGGCCCGCCAGCAGTCCATACCCATTACCTGCCGCAGCCAGATCGGCCAGGGCACCAGCATTGCCTTGCTGCTACCCAAGCGTCTGGCTGAGAGTACAGAACCCACGTCCGAAAATACCGGGACGACACTTCGATGAAGCTTCGGAGGAAACATGAGCGCACTTTCAGAGATCGAGGGGCTTGAGATGATCGCGGACGACGTTGGCGAGATTCGGATTCTCATCGTCGACGACGAGCCGCGCTTCCGCAGCGCCTACCGTCTGCTACTGGCCAGCGACGGCCGCCGGATAGAGGAATGTGCCAACGGCAGCGAAGCGCTAAAACGTCTCGACCGGCGCGACATCGACGTCGTTGTGCTCGACCTGCGGCTGCCTGACATCGGCGGCATCGAGATCATGGAGTGGCTGGTCCGCAACCTGATCCCGACCTCGGTCATCATCTTCAGCGCCGACGAGTCGATCGACTCGGCCATTCACGCGCTACGCCAGGGCGCCTTCGAATTCATCCGCAAGCACAGCGATCCGGACGACCTGATCCAGGCGGTCGAACGCGCCGTCCGCCGCCGCAAATTGGAACGCGAACACGCCGTAATGACGGCGCAACTGGAACGCTCCGAGCGCCTGCACCGCTTCCTTGTCGACCAGTCGCCCGACCTGATCTACACGCTCGATGGCGAAGGACGCTTCCACTTTGTTAACAACCGCATCGAGACCCTGCTCGGCTACACCCGCGACGAACTGATCGGCCAGCACTACACGACCATCGTGCATGAGGACGATCAGGAAAAGGCACGCTACGCTTTCAATGAGCGGCGCATCGGCGAGCGGGCAACGAACAATTTCGAGGTCCGCCTATGCCACAAGCTGTCTGGGGTACGTCATTTCGACAACCGCATGGTGGTCGCCATCCTCAGTTCGCAGGGCATCTACGGCAACGAGTCGGACAGCAGCGCCAAGCAGTTCATGGGTACCGCCGGCGTCGCCCGCGACATCACCGAACGCAAGCGGGCCGAGGAAACCATCGCCTATCAGGCCTTCCACGACCTGCTGACCGGCTTACCCAACCGCACGCTCTTCCTCGACCGCCTCGAACTGGCCATTTCTCAGGCCAAGCGGCGTAATCAGCGGATCGGCGTGATGTTCATCGACCTCGACCGCTTCAAGCTGATCAACGACACCTTCGGCCATGCCGAGGGCGATCAGTTGCTCAAGGAATTCGCCCAGCGCATGCGTCACTGCCTGCGTTCCGGCGACACGCTGGCACGCCAGGGCGGCGACGAATTCACGGTGCTGCTGCCGGACATCAACTCGGCAGCCGACGTGACCACCATCGCCCGCAAGATGCTCGACGAACTAAAGCACCCCTTCATCGTCGGCGGCAGAAATTTCATCGCCACGGCCAGCATTGGTCTGGCCATCTTCCCGGACGACGGCGACACCCCGGATGCGCTGATCCGTAACTCAGACATCGCCATGTACCAGGCCAAGGGCCAGGGCAAGAACGGCTTCATCGAATTCAAGCCGAGCATGAACACGCACCACGTCGCGCGCCTCTCGCTGGAGCATGACTTGCATCAGGCGCTGACCGAAGGCAACCAGTTCGAGCTTTTCTTCCAGCCTCAGATCAATCTTTCGAAAAAGCGCATTACCGGTATGGAGGCACTGATCCGCTGGCACCACCCGGCGCTCGGCCTGATCAAACCGGACAGTTTCATCCCGCTGGCCGAGGAATCGGGCATGATCACCGCCGTCAGCGACTGGGTACTGCAGGAAAGCTGCCGTTACCTCGCCCGCCTGCGCGAACTCGGCCACGGCGACCTGAAAATGGGCGTCAACCTGTCGCCCAGCGAATTCGAGCGCAACGATTTGTTCGAGCGCGTGACGCTGCCGATGAGGCAATACGCCATTCCGCCCGAGTTGTTCGAGCTGGAGATCACCGAAAGCCTGCTGATGAACGACGCCGAGAGCATCATGGCCAAGGTGCGCCAACTCCGCCGCACCGGCATGCAGATCTCGATCGACGATTTCGGGACACGCTACTCCTCGCTCAACTACCTGCGCCGCCTGTCGGTCAGCAGCCTGAAGATCGACCAGTCCTTCGTGCGCGACCTGCATACGGCCAACAACTCGACGGCCATCATCCATGCCATTCTCGGCATCGCCGACAGCTTTGGCCTGCGCGTCACGGCCGAAGGCATCGAGAACGAGGAACAGCTGACCGCGCTGGCCCAGCTTGGCTGCGGCAACATGCAAGGCTACTACTTCAGCCACCCGCTGCCGGCCAGCGAACTCGAGGAATTCCTCCGCAAACCGCTGGTTTTCTAAACGCGAACGTCAAATCACCCGCAGCAGGCCACTGCTGCGGTGCACTGGCCAAAAAGGGCAAAAATCAGCCGGCGGCGGCTTCGTTCAGGATGCGCACTTCGCGCTGCGGGAAAGGAATTTCGATACCGTTCTCGCGGAACGCACGCCACAACGCGAAGTTGATATCGGAAATCACATTGCCCTTGCCACCTTCCGGATCGTCGATCCAGAAGCCCAGCTCCAGATTGATGCTGCTGTCGGCGAACTGCGTCAGGAAGACCTTGGGCGGCGGCTCGGGCAGCACGCGCGGCTGGGCGACGGCCACTTCCGTCATCACCCGGCAAGCCAGATCGAGATCGGTGTCGTAGGCAACGCCGACCGTGGTGGCCAGGCGCATCTTGCGGTCGGAATAGGTCTGGTTCTGCACCGTGCTGCCGATCAGCGTTTCGTTCGGCACGATGTACTCAGTACCGCCCGGATGCTTCAACACCGTATAGCGCGTGGTGATCTGCGTCACCTCGCCGGTTTCCGCCCCCACCTGCACGATGTTGCCGATGCGGATCGAGCGGTCGAGCAGGATGATGAAACCGGAAACGTAGTTACTGGCGATCTTCTGCAAGCCGAAGCCTAGACCGACGCCGAGTGCGCCGGTGAACACCGACAGTGCCGTCATGTCGATGCCGACCAGCGACAGGCTGATCAGGATGGCCAGCACGGTGAGTACGGCCTTGGTCACCCGGATGCCGACGATGCGCAGGTTGCCGTCGATCGACTGGACGCGCATCAGGCGCGACTCGATAACGCCGGCGATCCACAAAGCCAATACGACGGTCAGGAACACCGTGACGGCACCGCGCAGGATCATCCACAGATCGACATGCTGCGTGCCGATGGAGAACTCCACCTGTTCCAGCGCCTCGGTCACATACGGGGCCAGATCGGTGATGTAGAGCGCCAACCAGCTCCACACTACGGCAGCGATGATACGCTCCCAGGCGGTCAGCCAGGTGGCGCGCGGGAAGGCCTGGCGCAGCACGAAAACGACGCTGCGTACCAGCGCCATCGAGCCCAGCAAAGGCAGCGCCACCTTGAGCAGATTGACGTGGATGAAGGGTTTCAGCGCCAGGCGGGTGGCGGCGACCAGCAACATGCCGGTCAGCGGAAAGGCCAGCCGCGTGCTCGCCTCGCTCAGCCGCCCCGTGCCATCGCGGTGGCGCTTCTGCCACCAGGCGGCGAAGACGTAGGCGATGCCCAGGCAGCCTAGCAGTGCCAACACCTGCCAGATGAAATTGGGATCGCTGACATCCGACCACAGATCGGTGATCAGTTGCAGCGCCGGGTCTTTCTGCTTGCTCATGCCTTTCTCTCCAGCACGGCGGCGAAGAAGCCGTCGGTGTTATGGCGGTGCGGCAGCAGGCGTAGCATGTCGCCCTCCAGCGCGATGCCGTGGCGGGCCAGCACGCCGCTGGCCGGAACCAGCGCAAACCCTTCGTGCTTGGCCAGGAAAGCCTCGACGATGGCTTCGTTTTCCTCGCGCAGCAGGCTGCACGTCGCATAGACCAGGCGGCCGCCCGGCTTGACCAGCGTTGCCGCTGCTTCGAGGATGGCCGCCTGCTTGGCGTTCAATTCCGCCACCGACTTTTCGTCCTGGCGCCATTTCAGGTCCGGATTGCGGCGCAAGGTGCCGAGGCCGGAACACGGCGCGTCGACCAGCACGCGGTCGGCCTTGCCGGCCAGACGCTTCACTTTCATGTCGCGCTCGTGCTCGATGCGGCCGGGATGCACATTGGACAGGCCGGAGCGGGCCAGGCGCGGCTTCAGGTTGGTCAGGCGCTTGTCGGAAACATCGAAGGCGTAAAGCCGGCCGGTGTTCTTCATGATGGCGCCGAGCAACAGCGTCTTGCCGCCGGCCCCAGCGCAGAAATCGACCACCATCTCGCCGCGCTTCGGCTCGACCAGATAGCCGAGCAACTGGCTACCCTCGTCCTGCACCTCGAAAGCGCCGTCGAGGAAAAGCGGCGACTTGGCCAGCGCCGGCTTGTCGCGCAGGCGGATACCGATCGGCGACAGCGGCGCCGGATCGGCCGCGATGCCGTCGGCGGTCAGCTTGGCCAGGAGTTCGTCACGCTGGATTTTCAGGGTATTGGCCCGCAGGTCGAGCGGCGCGGACTGGTTCATGGCGCGCGCCAGCAGCAAGCTCTCGTCGCCGCCGTATTGCGCTTCCAAACGTGCGTACAGCCAGTCCGGCACGTCGCAACGCACGGCGGGCGGCAATTCGTCCTCGCGGCTCGCCTTGACGCCGGCCAGCCACTCTTCCTCGTTGCTCTTCAACACCGGCGCAAGCTCGCGCTGGCTCCAGCCGCGGGCGATGGCCAGGGCGGCCAGCAGCAGACGGCGCAGCGTCAGCGGTTCGCCGCAACGCGCTTCCAGGCTACGCCGGCGGCGCAGCACGGCAAATACCGTCTCCGCCACGAAGGCCCGGTCGGCATGGCCGAGCTGGCGATGCTCGCGGAAATAGCGCGAGACGACGGCATCGGCCGGGTGCTCGAAACGTAGCAACTGGCCGAGCACGGCTTCGGCATGGGCAAACAGGGCGGGCGTGAATCTGGCTTTCATCGGTGGACTTTCAGGGCGAACCTATTTCAGTGGCGACCTGCTCGAAGCTGTCGCCTTTTTTATCGGTAAAGCGAATTTTAACCGGCAGGCGCTGGCGGTCGAGCGCAATCCAGATTTCGGTGATGTTATCGGTCATGGCGCGCAGGTGTAGCGTGCGGAAATGGCCAGCCGGCGTGTCGATTTCTTCCTCGCCCAGCGAGTCGAGATCGTAGCGCTCATATTTCTTGCCGGTGACGACGCCAACCGAGCTGCCGTTCTCCGGCCGGGCGAAGAAGGCCAACTGGTAGTTGAGCGACAGCAGATCCTGCGTCCCCGGCGCGATGCCGCGCACGCTGCCGTCGCGCGCCAGGCGCACTTCTGCGGTGGACCAGTCGAAATCGGCATTTTCCGTGGTGTCCTTGCCGTTCTTCAGGGTGCGGAAAGTTTCCGGTTGCAGGCCGCCCGCCGCCATCCGGCCGCGACTGATCACCTCGTGGCGCAGCGGCTTGATCAGCCCGGCCAGACCGGTGGTTTCGGTCACGCCGGTCAGCGTGTAGCTGCCGTCCTCGTTGAACTCCCAGCGATGCTCGGCGCGGCCGATGGTCAGGCCAAACGACTCCTTGCGGATGGCGTAGCGGATCGCCCCGCTCGCCGCCAACACCGGCTTGGCGGCCGGCTGCACCGGGACTGCTGCGGTGGACGGGGCAATTTGGGTATTTTCCGCAGCAGCCGGCTCGGCAACCGTTTCGGCCGGCGCCTGTGGTTGGCTGTCCACAGGTTCCGCCAATCCCTTGCCCGGCGCCTTGATCAGCGGCTTGGGCCGCTTTACGACGGGTTTTGGCGGCACTGCCGGCGCAGCGGGCACTTTCAACTCCGCCTGCAAAGGCGGCAACTCCGGCTCCTCACCGAAAGGTGCAAGGTCGGTGCCGAACAGCGCTGCGGCATGGATGGCCAGTGAACCGGCCAAAGCGGCCAACAGCGCGATGGGCATGGGCGTTTAACGCAGCTCCGGCGCGATCAGCACGGTGTCGTCGCGCAACTCGGCAGCGAGACGCACCTTGCCGTCGACCAGCGACAGCTTGTCTTCGGCGAACCAGCGCACGGCCTGCGGATAGACCTTGTGCTCCTGGCGCAGGATGCGCGCCGCCAGGGTTTCTTCAGTGTCGCCATCGATGACCGGGATGGCCGCCTGGATGACGACCGGGCCGTGATCCAGTGCGGCGGTGACGAAATGCACCGTGCAGCCATGGATGCGCACGCCTTCCTCCAGTGCCCGCTGGTGCGTGTGCAGGCCAGGGAAGGAGGGCAGCAGCGAAGGGTGGATGTTGAGCAGGCGGCCTTCGTAATGGCGCACGAAGCCTTCGGTCAGGATGCGCATGAAGCCGGCCAGCACGACCAGATCGGGCGAGAACTGGTCGATGCATTCGGCCAGCGCGGCATCGAAGGCCTCGCGTCCGGCAAAGCCCTTGTGATCGACGAAGTGGGTGACGATACCGGCCCTCGCCGCCGTCTCCAGGCCCTTGGCATCCGGCCGGTTGCTGATCACGGCGGCGATGTTGACGGGCAGATTGCCGGCGTCGCGGGCGGCGATCAGCGCCTCCATGTTGCTGCCGCGGCCGGAAATCAGGATGACGATATTCTTCATTTCAAAAAACTCACCGGTAAAAAGATCGTGCTGACCACCGAATGGGTCAGCCGGGAAAAACCTCGGCCATTGCGGTCGGCGACCAC
>JAYREE010000024.1:0-39214 GCA_041909105.1 Azonexus sp. | reverse complement strand
CGGAGCATGGACATTACGTATTGGGCCATGAAAACTACTTTCGGGAAGTTTGGAAAAAATCAGCGCGTATTTTAAGAAAAGCGCCGCCGCCTTGCCCAAGTTTTAGCAAGGAAAAGGATACGAAAGACGATTGCCTGCCGGCTTCAGTAGCCGACGATTCCCGGCAGGATGTCGATGACCACGCCCGTAGCGCTGGAAATGAGCAGCACGTCGGTGCCGATCATCACGTAGCGATGGCCGGGGGGCGGTGGCGGCAGGCGGGAGAGCAGCTGGCGCGGCAGCGAGTAGTAGCGCAGGTCGCGCGGGATGGGCTGGCCGCGATCCCAGCGGCTGTCCATCTCCGGCGGGACGCAATCGCGGCCGTGGCGGTAAAAGCCCGGCGGGCAGTTTCCGCGGCCCATTTCGCGGCCGTAGTAATCGCGAATCTCGCGGCGATGCACGTCGCCGAACTGGAAGACGATCATCGGCTCCGGTTCCGGCCGGTCGATGCGGCGGCCGCGGTAATCGTAATTGCGCCGGTCGAAATCGCGGGCGGTCGGCACTTCGTCACGCTGCGAGGGGTAATAGCCACCCTGATAGCCGCGGTTGTCGTATCCGCGCTGCTCGTAGCCGCGCGTCTCGTAGCGCCGATCGTCCGGGCGGCGGTCGTCGTCACCGTAACCATAAGTGCGCTGCGCCTGGGCGGGCAGGGCAAACACGGCGAGCAGGGCAGAGAGAATCAATAAAAAAGCATGCGGGCGGCGGTTCATGGCGGTCAGCGCAAAGGTCACTTGACCAGTCTAGTCGGTTTCCTTTGCGCTGACCAAGCATTTCACGCCACCCGCATAAAGACCTTGCCAGAGGCCAATAAGGCAAGGGATGAGGATCAGCCGGCGACGGCTTCGAGCGTGGGAATGCCGCTGCTCGGGCGAATGACCGAATTGGCCCGTTCGGCCGACAGTGCCTGGATGTCACCGCACAGTTCGCCGCCTTCGTCGATGACCAGCTTGCCGTAGCGGATCTTGCCGTTGACCTTGCCGGTGGCGTGGATGATCAGTTGCGAGCGAGCGGTCAGTTCGCCATCGAAGCGGCCATGAATCTCCGCCACGTCGATGCTCACCTTGCCGGTGAAGGCGCCGTTGTCGGCAATACGAATGACGCGGCTGTCCATCGTGGCTTCAACCGAGCCTTCAACCACCAGCGTGTCGCAATCCAGTATTTCGGCGCCCTTCAATTTCACGTCCGGGCCGACAATCAGGCGCGCACCCATCGGGCTTTCCGCTGCTGGCGCTTCAGGCTTCGGCGGCTCGGCTGCCGGTGGCGTGTTCGGTGCCGTGTTGGTGGCAGTGTTCAGGCTGGCTACCGAGCCGGGCGTGCTCGGCGAAGTCAGTACGCTCCGCACGTCCTTGCGGGTAATCGGGTCGTTGCGTTGGGTTAGCGTGGGTTTGTTGAACATGTAGGCTCCTGAAGTCATATGAAAAATTGCCCAGGACACTTCGCGATAAACGTGCCAGTTGGTGTAAGTGGCTAAAACAAAAGGATTTGTGAAATCGGCAAGGACCGGCTGGGCGCGCTTTTCAGAGCATCTGTCGGGAAATGGCGACAAGTTTTTCTGCATCCGGGCGCATCGCTCGCCATAGTGCTGGGTTAAGATGTCGTCAATTAGCGACATAAATCTAATGTATTGATTTTGAAGAAGTAATTTTTACGCCAGGACTCGCCCAGAAGGCCTGCCACGGCAGTGCCGATCCGCCAGGCGCCCCCTAGAATTTCGGCTTTGCCCACAGAAAATCCATGAACCGCATCTCCTTCCGCCACGCCATGCTTGCCGGCTTTGCACTGATCGTCGTGCTGCTCGGCGGCGTGGCCGTGCGCAGCTGGTTCATCGTCGAGCGGCTGGTACAGCAGAGCAACGCCAATAGCGAGCTGGCGCTGCAAGTCACCGGCTCGCTGCAAGAGTTGGCCGAGCGCACCGTCGATATCGAGCGCAGCGCCCGGCAATACCTGGTGCTCGACAACCCGGAATTCCGCCAGCGCTTCGATACCCATCTCGACCAGTCACTGGCCGTGCTCGATCGCCTCGACGCCATGCCCGAGCAGCCGCTGGCCGCGTTGCTCGGCGGCTGGCGCATGGTGGCCGAAGCCCTGCGCGGCGGCTTGGATCAGCACATCGCACAGAACGAGATCGCACCCTTGCTGGCTCGCCTGTCCGAACTCAACGGCCTGCTCAAGCAAGCCGGCCAGCGCTGGATCGACGAGCGCAATGGCCGCATGTTGCAGCAGCTCGAAGACAACCGCCTGCGCCTCGGCACGCAAATCCTCGCCGCCTTGCTCGGCGCCTTCGTGGTCGCGCTGGCCATGGCCTGGTGGCTGGTGCGGCCGGTGCAACGGCTGGAGCAGGCCATCACCCGGCTCGGCGGCAGCCGTTTCGACGAAGCGGTGCGTGTCGGCGGCCCGGACGACTTGCGCCGCCTCGGCCGCCGGCTCGACTGGCTGCGCGAGCGCCTGCGCGAACTCGAAGCCGACCGCGAGCGCGCCTTGCGTCACGTTTCGCACGAACTCAAGACGCCGCTCACCGCCTTGAAGGAAGGCGTTGCCCTGCTCGGCGAAGAAGTGCCCGGTCCGCTGGTCGATAGCCAGCGCGAGGTGGTCGATATCCTGCGGCACAACGTTGCCGCCTTGCAGCGCCAGATCGAAAGCCTGCTTTCGCTCAACGCCGCCGCCTTTGCGGCGCGCCAGTTGCACCCGGCCGCCGTGCCGGTCGACCAGTTGCTGGCCGAGGCCGCTCAGCGCCGCGAACTGCACGCCCAGGGCCGGCAGGTGCGGGTGGTCGTCGAAGCGCCCAGCCAAAGCGCCACGCTCGATGCCGAAAAACTCGGCGTCGTGCTCGACAACCTGCTGTCGAATGCCATCGATTTCAGCCCGCCCGGCGGCGAGGTGCGGCTGCGCGCCGAACGCCTCGACCACGGCTGGCGATTCGCCTGCGTGGATCAAGGCCCCGGTGTGGCGGAAGAAGACCGCCAGCGCATCTTCGATCCCTTCGTCCAGGGCCGCCGCACCGCACCGGCACCGCGCCAGGGCAGCGGGGTGGGGTTGTCCATCGTGCGCGAACTGGTGCGCGCCATGGGCGGCCGCGTCGAGTTACTGGCGGCCGAACGCGGCGCCCATTTTCAGGTGGATATTCCCGATGAGCCCTAAGCCAAACTGCAACCGGGCGTTCGTCGCGCTCCTCTTAGTCGCCGCCCTGACCGGCTGTGCCGGTGGCCCCTACCTGCCGCGTCTTGAAGAAGGTGGCGTCACGCCCATGCTCAATTACCATGCCGCGCTGGGCAAAATGACCCCGGCCGAGCTGGCCCGAGAAAAGGCCAATTTGGGCAGTGCACCGCAGCAGTCGGCCAATCAGCTCAAACTGGCCATGCTGCTCGGGCAAACGCGCGGGGCCGGCGACCTACCGCGCGCCATTGGCCTGCTCGAAGGCGTGTTGAAGAATAACGATGCTGCCCAGTTGCACCCGCTGGCCCGCCTGCTGCTGGAAAACTACAGCGAGCGGCTGCGCCTCGAAGCGCAACTCGACAAGCAGGGCCAGCAAGTGAAGGAAAGCCAGCGCAAGGCCGCCGAGTTGCAGGAAAAGCTCGACAGCCTGGCCGACATCGAGCGCACGCTGCCGACGCGGCCGCGCAGCGGGGGCAAGCGATGAGCGCGCACATCCTGGTGGTCGATGACGACGAAGACATCCTGCGCCTGCTTGGCATGCGCCTGCGCGCCCGCGGCTACCGCGTCAGCACCGCCGGCTCGGCCGAAGCGGCGCTGGCCCAGTTGGCGGTCGATCCGCCGCGCGTGGTGGTGTCCGACGTGCGCCTGCCGGGGCGCGACGGCCTCGCGCTGTTCGAGGAAATCCGCGCCACCCGCCCGGCGCTGCCGGTCATCCTGCTCACCGCACACGGCACCATTCCCGACGCAGTGGAGGCCACCTCGCGCGGCGTTTTCGGCTACCTGACCAAACCGTTCGACAGCCAGATCCTGCTCGAAAAGATCGACCAGGCGCTGCAAGTCTCGGTGCGCGACGAAGCGCCGAGCGCGGGCGGGGCAGACGAGGCGTGGATGGATGGCATCGTCTTCCGCAGCAGCCGCATGGCCACGCTGATGGCCGAGGCGCGCATGGTGGCGCAATCCGAGGCCAGCGTGCTCATTCGCGGCGAGAGCGGTACCGGCAAGGAAGTGCTGGCCCGCGCCATCCACCGCGCCAGCCCGCGCGCCAAGGGGCCGTTCGTCGCCATTAACTGCGGCGCAATCCCCGAGCAACTGCTCGAATCCGAACTCTTCGGCCATGTGAAGGGCGCCTTCACCGGCGCCGCCAGCAATCGCGGCGGCCTGTTCCAGGCGGCCAACGGTGGCACGCTGTTCCTCGATGAAATCGGCGACATGCCGCTGGCGCTCCAGGTCAAGCTGCTGCGCGTGCTGCAGGAGCGCGTCGTGCGCCCGGTTGGCGCCACGCGCGGCGAGCCGGTCGATGTGCGCCTGCTCTCGGCCACCCACCGCGACCTCGAAGCCGCCATGGCCGACGGCCAGTTCCGCGAAGACCTCTATTACCGGCTCGACGTCGTGTCGCTCACCCTGCCGCGCCTCGAAGAGCGGCGCGAAGACATTCCGCTGCTCGCCGCCCATTTCGTGCAGCAAGTAGCCGCCAAGTACGGCAAGCCGATCAACGGCTTCGCGCCCGATGCGCTGGAGGCGCTGGCCACTGCTGCCTGGCCGGGCAACGTGCGCCAGCTCTACAACGTAGTCGAGCAAAGCTGCGCGCTGACCTCGACGCCGCTGATCCCGCTCTCGCTCGTCCAGCGCGCCCTGCGCGCGCCGAGCATGGAGGCGCTGACCTATGTCGAAGCCAAGCAGCGCTTCGAGCGCAACTACCTCGTCCAGCTATTGAAGCTCACCGACGGCAACGTCGCCGACGCCGCGCGCATCGCCGACCGCAACCGCACCGAGTTCTACCGCCTGCTGCAAAAACACGATCTGGCGCCGGCCATGTTCCGCAGCAGCGACGGTGTGGGCGAGGCCTGAGCCTGTCGCCTGCGGGCGACGCCTGGCTGGATGTTTCGCCTGAGGTGTTTTTTAACTAATTGATTTTATGCTAGTTATTTTGCTGGCACGGGATTCGCAATAGGGCTGTGGCGATCAACCCTAGAAGGAGAAGAAACATGATCCAACGCCAACTTTCCATCATTGCCCTGTTTGCCGCGGCCACCTTTTGCGGTCTGGGGCTGACCGCCGTCACCCGGGCCGACCCGCAAACCCTGGCCGCCACCTCCGGCACCGGCTTTGCGCTCAACGACTCGCTGACCGACCAGGTCGAAACCGTCCTGCGTTCCGACATCGGCCTGGCCGGCTCGCGCATCCGCGTCACCGGGCAGGCGGGTGTCGTCACCATCGTCGGTCGCGTACCCGACGTGCATGCCTTGCACCGTGCCATCGACCTCGCGTCGAGCGTGCACGGCGTGCGTGAGGTGCGCAACGGGCTGGAACTCGGCCCGCCGAGCGAAGAGAGTTGAGCTTGGGGCTGTTTTATTGAGCAGAAATCCCGCAGTACCGGAACCGCCGCTCCCTGCCTTGATAAGGGGAGGGCCGGGGAGGGGTTTAAAGCCAGTCTCACTGCCGCACAAGCCTCACAACCCAGCTCCCGCCAGATAAAGCCCTTAGCCCTCAGCCTCCAGCGTGATCAGCAAAGCCCCTTCATCCACCGTATCGCCGGCGATCACATGCACGCTGGCCACGCGCCCGGCGTGCGGGGAGGGGATATCCAGCGCCACCTTGCCGGTTTCCAGCGTCAGGATGTTGTCGTCGACATTCACCTGGTCGCCCACGTTCACCAGCACTTCGAGGATGAACACATCGCCGCTGGCGCACGAGCCACAGCTCTGCCAACACTCCGGATATTTGGGCATGCGAACGGGGGTCACTTTCATCGAATTCAGAAATGGTCAGAAACCCCTTGCATTCTACGATAAGGTCCGTATAATGCGCGGCTCTGTCAGCGCGCCCGTAGCTCAGTTGGATAGAGTATCTGGCTACGAACCAGAGGGTCGGGCGTTCGAATCGCTCCGGGCGCGCCAACAGTGACTTTTTCAGGTCGGTCAACAGCCGATTTGATTTTGGCAGCGCGCCCGTAGCTCAGTTGGATAGAGTATCTGGCTACGAACCAGAGGGTCGGGCGTTCGAATCGCTCCGGGCGCGCCAGCACAAAACACAGCGAACTAAGGCACTTCCATCGGAAGTGCCTTTTTCGTTTGCGCTACTTTCATGAAATTTCCGGACTAATGCGGCTACCTCTATTAATCTTGTCAAACGAAGATTAGAAGCTTAGTCTCAAACGCGTAGTCGTTTGTCATGTAGCTTAAGACAAAGTCATGGTAGAGTCTGTTCTAAAGACCATTTGAAATTAGGTAATTTATGGCTATCAACGAAGAGTTAGTCGCACAGGAAGCAACATTTATTCAGGAGGATTCGGAACCGCCAATTCCACCTTCGGATATTGTTGCGTACAACGAATTGCGTTCATGTGCTGATTTGTACCGTATGCACAGTAATGGGAAGTTGGAAATTCAACCCGATTTTCAGCGTGAAGTTGTGTGGCGCCAAGACGACCAATCTCGGTTTATTGACTCTTTGGTCAAGCAGCTTCCTATCCCTAGTATGTGTTTTAGTCTTGACTATAAAACACAGAAATGGAAGGTTATCGATGGTTTGCAGCGAATGAGCTCGATAATTCGTTTTCTTGGGGATTCAGAATGGAAATTAAGTGATTTATCTGATATCCATCCAAAACTGCGAGGAGTAACGAACTTCGAGCTTAAAAATGGAAATGATGAGCAAAAACGATTGTACGCGTTGGTTGAGGATGTCACTATTCCGGTTACCGTTATTCGCTGTGACTATACTCAAAGAAGTCACATGCTATATCTGTTTACGATATTCCATCGCTTAAATTCGGGTGGGGTGCGGTTAACTAATCAGGAGATTAGAAATTGCATATATAGCGGGGCGTTTAATGATGCTTTAAAAAATTTTGATAAAAACAATAAAGATTGGAAGGTTGTTAAGCGGCGTATTTGGGGAAGTATGGAGCGATTTAGATCTATTGAAGTGTTGCTCAGAATATTGGCATTCTCCGAAAATAGAAATGTTTATGACGGAAATCTGGCTCGCTTCCTCAATTCATACATGCATCAAGTTACTAATGCTCAATTAGGTTCTGAAATGCCGCTAATTGAGAAGCTAGCAGTAGTCATGGGGGAGGCGCGAAGCGTTTTGGCTTCAGAGTCAAGAGGAAAGTTGTCTCTTGTTCTTGTTGAGGCACTTCTTGTCGCTCTCTTCACTACGACTAATTCCACTGGCGAAAGAGATGCTGCTGCGTTAAGGGCTTGCTACGAGAATATGATTAGCAATGTTACTTTTTCAGAGACTGCTAGATATGCAGTGACTAGCTTAGAAAATGTTCGTCTCCGTTTGGGAGCGGCTATTAACGCGTTTTCTGAATAAAATGGCGCATACACTTGAGGATACCTTGAATGAGCTCGATAGGTGGTATAACGAGCCATCTGATCAAATTGAGCGTCCATTGCTTCTTTCAAAGCTGGCGGTCCTTGAGTTATGTGGATGGTTGGAGGGTGAATTTGATCGGTTTGCGTTAATCGTTGATTCACTTCTACTTAACGATGCAGATTGGGTTAAAAAGAACGTCGTAGAGCGCACCTATGGGTTTGCTTATAACGAGCATTGGCGACAGATGCTTGTGCGTTTGGTTGGGGAGGTTTTTGCTCGGAAGGTCGAGAAGGAAATGAATCGGCTATATCCAGGTAGATTGGATTTGCTAAAATCTAATTTAGGTAGTTTGTGGAGCTTGCGTTGTGCATATGCTCATGCAGACCTTGCCGCAAATAATGCATCTCAGCAGACATTTAATGCACCGAGCTGGGCGAGAAATCAGTATCGTATGTTGAAGGATCTTTTGACAAAATACGAGGAGGTTTTGTCAAATTCGTTGGCGGATTCAAAAGCGTAGCAAAGGAAAAAAGCCGATTTTTCAAATCGGCTTTTTTCTTGCCTAAGTTTTGCTGAAACCATCCAACGCTCAATGCGCCAGATCATCCCCCGCCTTGCGGCTAAAGTGGGTGCGCTGCATGAGTAGCAGCAGCGGCACGGCGGCGAGCATGGCGACGCCAAAGTAGAGGAAGAGGCGCTCGAAGGAGAGCATCATGGCCTGTTTGGCGACCTGCTGGTTGAGCAGGAGCAGGGCTTTCTTCTCGATGACGACGGCAGCAGCGCCGTGTTGGGCGAGAAGGGCCTTGATGTGGATGAGGCGTTCGTGGGCCAGCGCCGAGAAGCGGTCGACGTGGTGCAGCAGCTCGCCGCGGTTGATTTCCTGCAGCTTGACCAAGGTGGTGGCTGAGGCGGCGATGCCAACGCTGCCGCCGAGCTGGCGGGTGAGGTTGTAGAGGCCGCTGCCGTTGGCCATCTGGTGCGGCGGCAGGTTGCCGAGGGCCAGGTTGTTGAGCGGGATGAAGATCATGCCGAGGCCAACGCCGCGCAGGATCATCGGCCACAGGAAATCGTCGTTGCCCGACCAGACGGTGAATTGGCCGTGTTGCCACATGGCGTAGCCGAAGATAGCGGCGCCGATGACGACGTAGAGGCGCAGGTCGATGCTGGTCTTGCTGACGTGCTTGCCCATGACGGCCATGGTGAAGCCGCTGGCGAGCGCGCCGGGCAGGATGACGAGGCCGGTTTCCCAGGCGTTGTAGCCGAGTACGGTCTGCAGATAGACCGGGAAGATGAAGACGGTGCTGTAGAGCGAGGCGCCGAGCAGGAAGGTGAAGACGAGCGAGACCGAAAGCTGCGTGTCTTTCAGGATGTGCAGTTCGACGACCGGGTGTTCGTGGCGCAGTTCCTGCCAGACGAAAAGCACCAGTGAGGTGACGCTGACCACGGCGTAGGCGATGATTTCGCGCGAATCGAACCAGTCGAGCTTTTCGCCGCGTTCGAGCATGGTCTGCAGGCAGCCGATGCCCAGCGCCAGCAGCAGCAGGCCGACGTAATCGACCTTTTCCGCCTTGCTGCCGTATTTGGAGTCGGGCACGAACATCAGCGCGAGAAGCAGGGCGATCAGGCCGAGCGGCAGGTTGATGTAGAAGATCCACGGCCAGGAGAAGGTGTCGGTGATGTAGCCGCCGACGGTGGGGCCGAGCGTGGGGCCGACCATGATGCCGAGGCCGAAGATGGCCATCGAGGTACCGACTTCCTTGGGCGGGAACACTTCATAGAGCGTGGCTTGCGCCGTCGATAGCAGGCCGCCGCCGCCGATGCCCTGGACGATGCGCCAGAAGACCAGCGCTTCGAGGCTGGTCGCGTTGCCGCAGAAGAAGGAGGCGGCGATGAAGAGCAGGATGGAGCCGGCGAAGTAGTTGCGCCGCCCGAAGTAGTTGGCCAGCCAGCCGGAGATGGGCAACACGATGACGTTGGCGACGACGTAGCCGGTCGATACCCAGGCCACTTCGTCGAGTGTGGCGCCCAGCGTGCCCATCATGTGCGGAATGGCGACGTTGATGATGCTGGTGTCGAGCAGTTCGAGCATCGAGGCCAGCGTCACCGTCAGCGCGATGATCATCCGGTTGGCGTAGGCCGCCTCGGGCGTGGCCGAGCGGCGCAGCGAGGGCAGGAGCGGGCGCATGGGCGGGGCGCCGCCTTATTTGGTGGCGATGGTGACGAAGGCACTCATGCCGGGGCGCAGCGAGTGGCTGGCGTCGCTCGCCTTGTCCAGCTTGATGCGCACCGGAATGCGCTGCACGACCTTGGTGAAGTTGCCGGTGGCGTTGTCCGGCGGCAGCAGCGAGAAGAGGGCGCCGCTGGCCGGCGCGACGGATTCGACCGTGCCGGTGAAATGCTCGCCGGGGTAGGCGTCGATTTCGATATCGACCGTGTTGCCCGGCTTGACGCGGGCAACGTCGGTTTCCTTGAGGTTGGCGACGACCCAGACGTCCTCGAGCGGCACGACGCTCATCAGCGACTGGCCGACCTGCAACAGTTGGCCGGGCTCGACCGTCTTGTTGCCGACCACGCCGGCCACCGGCGCGACGATCATCGTATCGGCCAACTGGATGGCGGCCAGATCGCGCACGGCGCGGGCGGCTTCCACCTTGGCCATGGCGCCTTGCAGCGCGGCGCCGGAAGCGCTGACCTGCTCGCCGGCCGAAGCGGCGGAATCGCGCATCGCCTTCACCTGCGCCAGCGCGGCGCGGGCGGCGGCTTCGGCGGAATCGAGCGATTGCGGCGACATCATCTTCTTGTCGACCAGCGAGCGGATGCGCTCGAGATCCTTCTGCGCCTTGTCGGCATTGGCCACGGCCTGATCGATGTTGGAACGGGCGGCGGCAGCACTGGCGCGTGATGCGGCGAGCTGGGCCGCAGCCTGACCGCCACCGCCTTCCTTGCCAGCGGCGGACAGCGCCATCTGCAACTCGGCCTCGGCCTGGGCGAGGCGGGTGCGGTAATCGCGGTCGTCGATGGTCAGCAACAGCGTGCCGGCCTTGACCTCCTGGTTGTCGGTGACTTTCACCGCCGTCACGAAGCCGCCGACCTTGGGCAGGATGGGAATCAAATGTCCGGCCACCTGGGCGTTGTCGGTGGACACATGAGAGAGGCTGAACCACCACTTGTAGCCCAGCCAGCCGGCCAGCGCGGCGAAAGTGGCAAGCAGGATGAGGCGCGAGCGCTTCTTCTTCGACTCCTGCTCAGCCGGGGTTTCTTCTGCTTCCACGATGACTTCGTCGGACATGCTTTGTCTCTCTGTTCGATGGGGCACGCTGCGCGGCGTGTCTTATTTAATGACTGAAAGGTCAGTAATTTAATTGGGGGTTACGGTGGCGTCAACTAGGGTTGAGAGTTGGCTTGGGGTTTTGTGGGGGGGAGGGTTGGTTGTGTGTTGTTTTTCGCGCCTGACGCGCGACATTACTTTTTCTTGCTTCGCCAAGAAAAAGTAAGCAAAAAGAAGGCGACCCGGGGGCGACGCCGGGCTGCGCCCGGTCCCCTGTGCTACTCGGACTTCGCGGGGGCACCCCAAGAGTACTTCTTCACGATGCTGTGCATCGCTCAGGGCGCTGCGGAACTCGGCCCTTTGGGCCTCAGACAGTCCTCGCCCTTTTTCCGCGAACCCCTGCGTTGCTCGGCGCCTTCCACGGGAGCTTGAAAACCGATCGCCACTGAAGGGCCAGCGTTTGGTTTTTTTCCTTTTTAGGCAGTGCACCGCAGCAGTCACTATTTTCATGGTCATTCCCGCGTCCCACGGGGACTCCCTTCAGTCGTAGGAGGGAATCCAGAAATGCACCCAAGATATTGCGTACTGCACTGGATTCCCGCTTTCGCGGGAATGACGAAGAGGACTATCAGCGGCCGGCGGTTTTACGGGCCCCTTGAGAGGCGCTGAGCAACGCAGGTTGGCCGGGAGAAGTCGGCTGGCGTTGTTTGAGCCGCATCGCGGCGAGTTTAGCCAGCCGCCCGGCCGGCCGAGTAGCGGAAGGGATTGGGCGTAGCCCAACGCCGACCCAGGGGTTGCCTTTTCTTTGGCTACTTTCTTTTGGCAAAGCAAAAGAAAGTACGCCCGTCGTCAGGGCGGAAAGCAGCGTTAGCGTAGCTATGAGTCGGACGAGCCAGCGGAAGCTCGTCAAAGCCGGACGCGCCATTGCAGCCCGTCCGGCGTGTGCGATCAGCCCTTCTCAGGCAGCACGATATTCACTTCGAGCACCTCGAAGCGATCCTGCTTCTCCAGCGAAACCCGGATGTCGTCCGGGTTCACCTTCACATACTTGGAGATGACGGCGATCAGTTCGCGTTGCAGGTCGGGCAGGAAGTTGGCGGTGTTGCTGCCCCCATCGCGTTCGTGCGCGATGATGAGTTGCAGCCGCTCCTTGGCCACTTGGGCGGTTTTCGGCTGGTTACCGAAGAGTTTTTGCAGCCAGGACATGTTACTTGCCTCCGAACAGGCGCTTCAGCAGGCCCGGCTTGACGTAGTCGACGAAGCGCAGCGGCTTGTCTTCGCCGAGGAAGCGGGCGATGACGTCCTGATAGGCTTCGGCGGCTTCGGATTCCTTCTGGTGGATGACCGGCGCACCCTGGTTGGAGGCTTGCAGGACTTCTTCGGATTCCGGAATGACGCCGATGATGGGCACGCGCAGGATTTCCTGGATGTCTTTGTAGGAGAGCATTTCGCCGGCTTCGACGCGGCCCGGGTTGTAGCGGGTGATGAGCAGGTGTTCCTTGACCGGCTCACGGCCTTCGATGGCGCGGCGGGACTTGGCTTGCAGGATGCCGAGGATGCGGTCGGAGTCGCGCACCGAGGAGACTTCCGGGTTGGTCACGACCAACGCTTCGTCAGCAAAGGTGAGCGCCATGACGGCACCGGATTCGATACCGGCCGGCGAGTCGCAGACGATGTAGTCGAAGCCCTGGTGTTCGAGTTCCTTGATGACCTTCTCGACGCCTTCTTCGTTCAGCGCATCCTTGTCGCGAGTTTGCGAGGCGGGCAGCACGTAGAGGTTGTCGCAGTGCTTGTCCTTGATCAGGGCCTGGGTGAGGGTGGCTTCGCCGTTGATGACGTTGATCAGGTCGTACACAACGCGGCGTTCGCAGCCCATGATCAGGTCGAGGTTGCGCAGGCCGACGTCGAAGTCGATGACGGCAGTCTTGAAGCCGCGCAGGGCGAGGCCGGAGGAGAAGCTGGCGCTGGTGGTGGTCTTGCCGACGCCGCCTTTGCCGGAAGTCACGACGATGATTCGGGTCATTGTCTGGTCTCTGTAAGGTTGAAAATGAGTTGTTGGATCAACGCAGGGCCAGCGGCGAAATGTTCAGCCGCAGCTCGTCGTTGTTCCTGATCAGGTTGATGGTGGCCGGCTGGCGCAGCAGTTCGGCCGGCACGCCGCTTTCGAAGGTGCGATAGAGACCGGCGATGGAGAGCAGCTCGGCTTCCAGGCTGGTCGTGAAGATCCGCGCTTCGGTGTCGCCCGAGGCGCCGGCCAGGCAGCGGCCACGCAGCGGGGCGTAAACATGGATGTTGCCGTCGGCGATCACTTCGGCGCCGGCGCTGACCATGGCGGTGACGATCAGGTCGCTGCCCTTGGCGTAAAAGCGCTGGCCGGAGCGCAGCGGCTTGTCGAGGATGATGGTGCGCGGCGGCGGTTCGACCGGGGCGGGCGCAACTGGGGCTTCGGCAGCCGGCGGAGGTGCAGCTTCGACCGGCGCCGGGGCAGGGGCCGGTTCGGCGGCTGCGGGCTCGGCGGCCTTGCTGCGCTGGCGGCCGAGGGCGTGATCGTTCAAGGCCGGCAGGCCGGCCGCCGCGGCTGCATCCGCCAGGGCTGGCGACAGGCCGTGCGTGGCCACCGGCTTCAAGCCGGATTGCTTCAGCAGATCGACAATGCCTGCCCAGTCGGCCGACTCGGCCAGCCCTTCGACGCCGCTGAAATCGAGCACGGCAAGCTCGTTTTCGAAGAAATCCGGGCTGTTGCCGGTCAGTTCGGCGAGGGCTTGGTGCAGCTTGGCAGGGTCGGTGGTGCTGAGCTTGGTTTGTATGATCTTCAGGGTCGTGCCCTTGAATTGAATCGGTGAATCCTTGGCCATGCGTGCTGCGTTGTTGCGTTGGGGGTGCGAATTATCCCATAACCATGGTGTCGGTGATGTGACGGGTGAAAAATTCGCTCTGTCAAGCTTGTGTTTTCGGCGGAATTGCGCTCTGCATGGGGCTTTGCGGCATTTGCCTGTTTTTTGTGCAGGGTGTTAAAACTTGTTGTCGCTCAGTGGCTTACGAAACTGCCCCAGAGGCAGTCCCCAAACTTATCCACAGGTTTAGTGGATAAACAGGCTTTATAAGTAGTCCTTTGGTAGAGGTTTTGTCATCTCGTGCGACTAGCATTTTTGTCTTTCCGACGGTATAAGCCGTAAAATATCAAAAATGGCTGGGTGAGGTGCCCGCCGGATAGACAGGATTCCCCATGAGATTCAAGCTTCTTCGCCGTATTCTTGCCTGCCTGTTGCTGTCTTGGGCCGTTGCCTTGCCGATGTCGGCCAGCGCCAGCGGTGGAGGTGGCGGTGCGCCGGAGCCACTGGTTTTCACGACCAACGCCGGCAAGAACCAGTACCTGCAGTTCGGCATCATTCTCGAACCAGCCGTGCCTGAGGCGCAGCACCTGATTGCCGGTTACAAGCCGAAGATTCAGCATGAAATCCTGCTGATGCTGGCCGACAAGGATGTGAACAAGCTGCGTACCCTGCAAGGCAAGAAGGAATTGGCCGAAGAAATCGTCGAGATCGTCAATCACGTGATCCATGAGGACGAGAAGACCGGCGTCAAGGAAGTGTTGTTTACCAAATTCCTGATCCAGTAATCGGGCATGGGTTTCGACGCGAAGACGGAGCAGTCGCTGGCCGACGTTGCCGCGCATCTGGCCCAGGCCAATAGCGTGTTGTTCATCACCGGTGCGGGTATTTCGGCCGATTCCGGCCTGCCCACCTATCGCGGCGTCGGCGGCTTGTACAACGGCGAGGCGACGGAGGAGGGGCTACACATCGAAGAGGCGCTTTCCGGCGACGTCTTCGCCATCCGCCCGGACATCACCTGGAAGTATCTGGCCCAGATCGAGGCTAATTGCCGCGGTGCACAGCCCAATGCGGCCCATTTTGCCATCGCCCGCCTGGAAGAGATCATCGAGCGGGTGACCGTGTTTACCCAGAACGTCGATGGCCTGCATCGGCAGTCCGGTAGCAGCGACGTGATCGAGATCCACGGCAGCCTGCACGATCTGGAATGCACCGAATGCAGCCACGAGGAGAGCATCGTCGATCTGGCCGGGCGGGAAATTCCGCCGCTGTGTCCGACCTGTGGCGCGGTATTGCGACCCAAGGTGGTGCTGTTCGGCGAGGCGTTGCCGGAAGAACGGATGGATCGTTTTCTCGACGGACTGGAGCAGGGCTACGACCTGGTGTTCTCGATCGGTACATCGAGCGTCTTTCCCTACATTATGGAGCCGGTGCTGTGGGCAGCCAGCGTTGGCATCCCGACCGTCGAAATCAACCCGTCGCAGACCAAGATCAGCGATATGGTTGCCTACCATTTGCCGCTCGGCGCGGCGGCGGCGATGAATGCCTTGCTCGAGCGGATCGGCCTGTCGATTCAGTCTTGAGGCCTTGATTTATTTGTATTTGTGCGCTGCACAAAAAGTTGTTGACATTGCTCCTTCTGTGGATAGAATGAAGTCATGATGCGGTGCACAAAAAAGTGTGTCGCGATGATTACCCCCAATCCCATCAGGAGAAGTCCCATGTACACCAAGCCCGAAGAATTCGCCAAGACCGGCGTTGATTTTGCTCTGTTTTTCGCCAACACCGCTTTCGACGGCGTCGAGCGTCTGGCCCTGTTGAACCTGGCTGCCGCCCGTTCGATCTTCGAAGTTTCCCTGTCCAACATCACCACCCTGCTGGGTGCTAAGGACATCCAGTCGTTTGTTGCTCTGCAGCAAGAACTGGCCAAGCCGTCCCTGGACAAGGGCATGGAATACTCCCGCAACGTGATCGCCATCACGACCGAAACCAAGGACAAGATCGCCAAGGAAGTCGAAACCAAGGTTGCTGAAACCCACGCCAAGGTTTCCGGTCTGGTCGAGAAGGCTCTGGAATCCGCTCCGGCCGGTTCCGAAGTTGCCGTCGCTGCCGTCAAGACCGCGATCAAGACCGCCAACGAAGCCTACGAAGGCCTGAACAAGGCTGCCAAGCAGGCTGCCGAAGTTGCCGAGGCTTCCGTTGCCGCCGCCACCAGCGCCACCATGAAGGCCGCCAACGTGGTTGCCGCTCCGAAGGCTGGCAAGAAGGCTGCCTAATCCGGCGCTTTCCTGCTTCAAAAAAAACCGAGGCTAAGGCCTCGGTTTTTTTTTCGTCGGTCGTTTTCGAAAGACTCCCTTCTGGTGCGGATTTGGCAAAAATTAGAATTTGATGATGCTTGTTGTTTTTGGTGTTCGTGCCGATTTCAGGTTATATTTTCGCTCCGCCCTTCACTTCCGGGCTCTTAGCCCAAGTGGCCATGCTCAAACGTACCAGCAACCAATTCGATGCCTGGTTCGATCGGTCATTTGCTCGATCTCCGGAAGCCGCACTCGTGCTCTTGAACGGTCGTTTGATTGAATGCAATGCGGTGGCATTGCAGCAATTGGGGGTGGATCAGCGTCGTATCCGGCAGGAATTGGATTTTTCGCTGCTCCTGCCCGAGAAGCAGGCCGACGGTGTGCCCAGCTGCGAGCGCATCGCGGAGCTTGCTGCTGCGACTGCTGATATGGGTTATCAGTGCGCTCCGCTTTGCTTGCAGCGCGGCGATGGCAGCGAATTTTCCGTAGACGCTGAGTTCATCCGCGTCGGCCAGGAGGCGCTCGGCGCACTGGTCATCAAATGGCGGTCGCGCTCGGAAAGTGAATTGCTCGCATCTGCACTGGGCAGCGCCGCGAGCGATCCGCAAGGGTTCATTTTTGAAAATGCCCATGTTGGTATTTCCCTGGTCAAGAACCGCCAGATCATCAAATCGAATGGATGCATGGCCGAGTTGTTGGGCGTGGCGAACCCGGAGCAACTGGTCGGTCGCAGCACCCTCGATTTTTATCCGTCGATCGAGCAGGGCAAGTTGATCGGCCGGGAGATTTATCTGCAGCTGGCGGAAAAGGGCTGGGCCAGCACGGAAGTCGAGTTTTGCCGCGCCGATGGCAAGCGAATCTGGGTGTTGTTGTCGGGGAGCACGCTGGATCGCCAGGATGTCATCAACTCGCCTTCAGTCTGGGTGTTTACCGATATCACGACGCGCAAGCAGCATCTTTTGGCCTTGCAGAAATCGGAAGAAAAATTTTCGACAGCCTTCGATTGCTGTCCGTTGGCAGCATCGATTTCGCAGATATCCGATGGCCGCTTCATCGAGGTCAATGCGAGTTATCAGCGCAATTTCGGCTGGAGTCGCGAGGACCTGGTTGGCAAGACCTCGCTGGAAATCGGTTTCTGGCGAAATACGGCCGAGCGCGATGCCTGGTTGCGGGCGATTTTCAATGCGGGCTTGTTGATCGACTACGACGTCATCTGGAAGTGCAAATCTGGAGAGCTGCGCGAAGTCAGCTTGTCCAGCGAGATCATTCATCTGGGGGGGCAGGAGTGCATCCTGACCTATTTGACCGATATTACCGAGCGCAAACGTTCCGAGTCCGACCTGCGCATCGCGGCGACCGCCTTCGAGTCGCAGGAAGGCATGCTGGTCACTGATGCTCAGGGCGTGATCCTTCGCGTCAACCGTGCTTTTTCCGAGACTACCGGCTATTCCGCCGAGGAAGTCGTGGGCAAGACGCCGAGCATCCTGCGCTCGGGCCGACATGATGAGGCGTTCTATCGCCAGATGTGGCAGTCGATCCTGGAGAGCGGCTCCTGGCAAGGGCAGATCTGGGATCGCCGCAAAAACGGTGAAATCTACCCCAAGTGGCTGACCATTTCGGCGGTCAAGGACAGTTTCGGTGATATCACCAATTTCGTCGCCACCCATTTCGACATTACCGATCGTATCCAGGCCGAGGAACGCATCAATACGCTGGCGTTCTTCGATCAGCTGACCGGCTTGCCAAATCGCACATTGTTGCAGGATCGCCTCGGGCAGTTGCTGGCCTCAGGGGCGAGGAGTAATAGTTATGGCGCCCTGCTGTTCATCGACCTGGATCATTTCAAGACGCTGAACGACACGAAGGGGCATGAGGTCGGGGATCTGCTGCTCAAGGAAATCGCCACGCGGCTGCTGGCCTGTATTCGCGAAACCGATACGGCTGCGCGTCTGGGCGGTGACGAGTTCGTCGTCGTGCTCGGCAATCTGGGCGGAGTCCGCAAACTGGCGGCGGCTGCGGCGGAAACGGTGGCGGAGAAGATTCTCGATGCCATTTCCCAGCCTTACCAGCTCGGGCATATCGAACATCGTTGCTCGGCCAGTCTTGGTGTAACGATGTTCCATGGCAACCGAAACACGACCGATGAGTTGATGCGCCAGGCCGATCTGGCGATGTACCGCTCCAAGGCCTCCGGGCGCGGTCGGGTGCATTTCTTCGATCCGCTGATGGAGGCCGAAGTCCATGCCCAGGTGGCGCTCGAGCACGATCTGCGCCGCGCCATCAACCATCAGCAGTTCGTCTTGCAGTATCAGCCACAAGTCTTGAGCGATGGCCAAGTGGTCGGGGCGGAAGCGCTGATTCGTTGGCTCCATCCGCAGCGCGGGTTGGTATCGCCTGGCGAGTTCATACCGGCGGCGGAGGAGACGGGCTTGATCGTCGATATCGGGATGTGGGTGTTGAAGAGCGCCTGCTGCCAGCTCGCCGATTGGTCGAAAAAGGTCGACATGTCGTGGCTCAGTCTGGCCGTCAACGTCAGCGCCCACCAGTTCCATCAGCCCAATTTTGTCGATGAGGTGATTTCCATCCTGCGCAAGACCGGCGCCCGGCCGGAGCGTTTGAAGCTCGAACTGACCGAGAGCATGCTGGCGCACGATGTCGAGAATGTGATTCATCGCATGCAGCGGTTGCGCGATGTCGGCGTTCAGTTTTCTTTGGACGATTTCGGCACCGGTTATTCGTCGCTGACCTATCTGCAGCGCTTGCCGCTCGATCAGCTGAAGATAGACCAGTCCTTCGTCCGCGATGTGTTGTCCAACCCGAGCGATGCAGCCATCGCCAAGACAGTGGTCGCTCTGGGCAAGACGCTCGGCCTGGCGGTCATTGCCGAAGGCGTGGAAACTGAAGAGCAGCGCCGGTTCCTGATGGAGAGCGGTTGCCACGCCTATCAGGGCTATCTGTATTCACGCCCCTTGAATGTCGAGGAATTCTCAGCATACGTTCACTCCGACCGAGGGGCAGCCTGAAGGCCTGTGCTTTTTGCCCCTTTTGCACGGTGCACCGCAGACTTCGGTCGATAGCAAAAATCCCAGCGGGATAGTGGGGTATTGCCTTGGTATATTTTCTAAATTGGCTTCAAATCGCTGTTTTGATTGTGTATATTTATTAACATTTTTTCGGATTTGGCAACGCCAAGAAGGACTGTATCGGACATGTTTGACGGAGCTAAATCCGACTTCCTGACTTGGTTCGGCGCGAATTTTGCGCAATCCCCGGATCCGGCGTGGATCGTCGAGGACGATCGGCTGCTTGAGTGCAACGAAGCGGCCAGCCTCACTTTCGGTGTGTCGGGCCGCGAGGCCTTGATGGCCATGCCCATGAATGCCCTGTGGCCCGAGTTTCAAGCCGACGGCAGTGCTTCTTCCGACAAGTGGCGTTCGGTCATCACCGATGCCGGCAAACACGCCTTCCATCGTATCGAATGGTTGTGTCGCCGTGGTACGGGCGAACTGTTTCGTGCCGAGCTGTATTTGTTTCGCCTGGATGAAGCCGGGCACCGGATGCTGTGCTGCTGGCACGATCTGACGGCGAGTTCGGACAAGGAAGCGCGATTCCGCGAATTGCTCGAAGAGCAGCGTTTCATTTTCGACAACGCGCACGTCGGCATTGCCATGGTGCGCAATCGGCGCATCCTCAAATGCAATGCCCGCATTGCCGAGATGTTCGGTTTTTCCGCACCGGAACAACTCGAAGGCAGGCAGACTTTGCCGTTCTTCCTGTCGGTGGAGCAATACGAGGCCATCGGGCGCGATGCCTATGCGCAGCTCGCCCGCCAGGGCTGGGCAACTTTCGAGGTCGAAGTACGGCGGCAGGATGGCAGCCGGATCTGGGTGCTGCAAACCGGTCGCACACTCAATCCTGAAGATGTTCTGAATTCGCCATCGATCTGGGTTTATACCGATATCACCCAGCGCAAGCAGGCATTGATGGCGTTGCAGAAGTCCGAGGAGAAATTCTCCACCGCATTCGAGGCCTGCCCGCTGGCAGCTTCGATCACGCGCATCGCCGATGGCTGTTTTATCG
Source organism: Azonexus sp. (assembly GCA_041909105.1). GTDB lineage: Bacteria > Pseudomonadota > Gammaproteobacteria > Burkholderiales > Rhodocyclaceae > Azonexus. The sequence goes on along the minus strand of JAYREE010000024.1, from coordinate 19,220 downwards.
AGCTGAATGCCAGCTACGAACGTAATTTCGGCTGGTCGCGCGCCGATCTGGTTGGCAAAACGACTCTGGAAGTCGGGCTCTGGCCAGATGCTGAAATGCGCAACAGCTGGCTGCGAGCCATCTACGATGCCGGCCGTCTGGTCGATTACGAAGTGGTCTGGAAGCACAAGTCCGGTGAGGTTCGCGATGTGGCGCTATCCAGCGAGATCATTCAGTTGGGCAACCAGTCCTGCATCCTGACCTATTACACGGACATCACGGCCCGCAAGCTTGCCGAAGCCGATCTGCGCATTGCCGCGACTGCTTTCGAGTCGCAGGAAGGCATGGTGGTGACTGACGCCGACGGCATCATCTTGCGCGTTAACCGCGCCTTCACGGAAAGTACCGGCTATTCCGCCGAAGAAGTGGTCGGTCAGACGCCGCGCATCCTGCGTTCCGGACTGCACGACGATCGTTTCTACCGGCAGATGTGGATCAGCATCCGCGAGCAGGGCGGCTGGCAGGGCGAAGTCTGGGACAAGCGCAAGAATGGCGAGATTTACCCGAAGTGGTTGAACATCTCGGCGGTCAAGGACGAGACCGGAAAGATCACCCATTTCGTCGGTACCCATTTCGACATCACCGAACGCAAGCTGGCTGAGGAGCGCATCAACGCGCTGGCCTTCTACGACCAGCTGACCGATCTGCCGAACCGGACGCTGCTGCAGGATCGACTGACCCAGGCCTTGGCCCAGTGCGCGCGGACCAGCAATTACGGGGCGCTGCTGTTCATCGACCTCGACAACTTCAAGACCCTGAACGATACCAAGGGCCATGAGATGGGCGACCTGCTGTTGAAGGAGGTCGCAACCCGCTTGCGCCAATGTATTCGCGAGGTCGATACGGCGGCTCGCCTGGGCGGTGACGAGTTCGTCGTGGTTCTGTCCAACTTGAGCCAGCTACCCTCGGTCGCGGCCGCGACGACCGAGGCGATTTCGGAAAAGATCCTGCATTCCATCGCGCAGCCCTTCAAGGTCGGGCGCCTCGATCATCAGTGTTCGGCCAGTATCGGCGTCGCCCTGTTCCATGGTCGCCAGTCTTCGACCGACGAATTGATGCGCCAGGCCGATCTGGCCATGTATCGGGCGAAAGGGGCGGGGCGCAACCAGGTGCGTTTCTTCGACCCGGTGATGGAACTCGAAGTGCATGCCCAGGCCGACCTCGAACGCGACTTGCGCCGCGCGCTCGAGGAGCAGCAGTTCGTGCTGCACTACCAGCCGCAGGTATTGGAAGATGGCCATATCATCGGCGCCGAGGCTTTGCTGCGTTGGCATCATCCTGAGCGTGGCCTGGTTCCGCCGGGCGAATTCATCCCGGTGGCCGAGGCCTCGGGCTTGATCCTCGATATCGGCATGTGGGTGTTGAAGACCGCTTGCCGGCAATTGGCCGAATGGTCGAAACAGCCGGGCTTGTCAGCCTTGTCGATAGCCGTCAACGTCAGCGCCAAGCAGTTCCGCCAGCGCGATTTCGAAGACCAGGTGCTGGCCGTCCTCAAAAAGACCGGCGCCCGGCCGGAGCGTCTGAAACTGGAACTGACCGAGAGCATGCTGGCGCAGGAGATCGATCATCTGATCGAGCGCATGCAGCGCTTGCGCCAGGCTGGCGTGCAATTCTCGCTCGACGATTTCGGCACAGGCTATTCTTCGCTGGCCTACCTCAGCCAGCTGCCGATCGACCAGTTGAAGATCGACCAATCCTTCGTACGCGATGTGCTGACCAATCCGAACGATGCGGCCATCGCTCGCACGGTGGTCGCCCTCGGCAAGAGCCTGGGCCTGACGGTGATTGCCGAGGGCGTGGAAACCGAGGCGCAGCGCGAATTCCTGATCAGCAGCCGGTGCTACGCCTATCAGGGTTTTCTGTTCTCGAAACCCCTCGAAGTGGCGAATTTCGAGTCCTTCGTCCTGAACGATCCGATTGCCGCCTGAAAAACAAAACGGGGCATTTTTGCCCCGTTTTGCCTGTGCACCGCAGCAGTGTTACTTGCGCGGCGCTTTGACCGGCTTGCCCTTGCCGCCGCGATTGCCGCGGCAGAATTCGAGGCGTTCGCCCTTCAGTTTGCCGGCCACGCCTTCGATGATCGGCTCGATGGCTTCCAGCGCGGTCTTGCCCGGCGCCGCGTCGATCAGCTTGAGGCCTCGGCCCTTGGGCAACTGGCGGATTTCGTCGATGGCGAAAACCAGCGCGCGTCCATCCTTGGTGAATACTGCGATATCGCCCGCTACCGGCGCCGGCTGGAAGATGGCCGGGGATTCGCCGTCGTCGAGGTTCAGGAAGGCTTTGCCGGCCTTGCCGCGCGAGACGAAATCCTCGCCCTTGACGCGGAAGCCGTAGCCGCCTTCGCCGGCGACCAGATACAGCTTTTCGGCCGAGACGGCGCAGGCGAGCACGGTCTTGCCGCCATCCTGGAAATCGACCAGCGAGGTGGCCGGCACGCCGTCGCCCTTGCCGCCGGGCAGATCGGCGGCGGGGATGGAGTAAGCACGGCCGCGCGTGTCGAGCAGGATCAGGTGATCGACCGTGCGGCACGGGATGCAGGCCAGCAGGCTGTCGCCGGAGCGGAAGGTGAGCTGGGTCGGATCGACGTTGTGACCGCTACGCGAACGCAGCCAGCCGTGCTTGGAGACGATCAGCGTGGTCGGCTCGTCGGGGATCGAGACGTTCTTGGCGTCGGACAGGGTGACGCGCTCGGCGGTTTTGATCAAGGTGCGGCGCTCGTCGCCGTATTTCTTGGCATCGGCCTCGATTTCTTCGGCCACGCAGGCGCGCAGGGCATCTTCTGAATCGAGCAGGGTGCGCAGGCCGTCGGCTTCTTCGCGCAGCTTGGCCAACTCTTCGCCGATCTTGAGGCCTTCCAGACGGGCCAACTGGCGCAGTCGGATTTCGAGGATGTCCTCGGCCTGGATGTCGGAGAGCTTGAAATGGGCGATCAGGTCGGCCTTGGGATCGTCCGACTCGCGGATGACCTTGATCACCTTGTCGATGTCGAGCAGGATGGCCTGCCGACCTTCGAGGATGTGGATGCGCTTTTCGGCGGCACTCAGGCGGTGGCGCGTGCGGCGCTCGACCGTGGTCAGGCGGAAGCGGCACCACTCGGCGATCATGTCGTACAGCGTGCCCTGGCGTGGCGAACCGGTCAGGCCGAGCACGGTCAGGTTGATCGAAGCATTGGTTTCCAGGCTGGTATGGGCGAGCAGCAGGCGGATCAGATCATCCTGGCCTTGGCGGGAGCTGGCCGGCTCAATGACCAGGCGGACGTCGTGTTCCTTGCCCGATTCGTCGCGCACGCCGCCTTCGCCGATGGCGGAGAGGAAGGCGGCCTTGAGGTTGAGCTGCTCCGGCGTGAATACCTTCTTGCCGGCTTTTTCCTTGGCCACGGGGTTGGAGCAGGCTTCGATTTCGGACATCACCGTGGCGGTGGAAACACCCGGCGGCAGTTCGGTGATGACCAGGCGCCACTGGCCGCGGGCCAGCGCCTCGATCTTCCACTTGGCGCGCACGCGCAGGCTGCCGCGACCGGTCTTGTAGGTGGCGGCGATTTCCTCGGGCGACGAGATGATTTGCGCGCCGCCGGGGTAATCCGGTCCGGGTACCAGCTTGAGCAGCTCGTCTTCGCTGAAATTCGGGTCGCGGACGAGGTGCACCGCAGCACTCGCCACTTCGCGCAGGTTGTGCGACGGGATTTCGGTGGCCATGCCGACCGCGATGCCGGAAGCGCCGTTCAACAGGCAGAAGGGCAGGCGGGCCGGCAGCAGGCAGGGTTCGTCGTTAACGCCGTCGTAGTTCGGTTTCCAGTCGACCGTGCCTTCGTCGAGTTCAGCGAGCAGCAACTCGGCGATGGGCGTCAGGCGGGTTTCCGTGTAACGCATGGCGGCGGCGTTGTCGCCGTCGCGCGAGCCGAAGTTGCCCTGGCCATCGACCACCGGGTAGCGCAGGCTCCAGTCCTGCGCCATGCGCACCATGGCGTCGTACACCGACGAGTCACCGTGCGGGTGGTACTTACCGATCACATCGCCGACCACACGCGCCGATTTCACATGCTTGGGGCTGCGGTACAGGCCCATGCGGTGCATGGCGTAGAGGATGCGGCGCTGCACCGGCTTCTGGCCGTCGGCGTTGGACGGCAGGGCGCGCCCGGTGACCACGCTCATGGCGTATTCGAGATAGCGGCGGGCGGCGTAGTCGGCCGGCGGCGGGATATCCTCGGCCAGGCCGGTGGCGGCCGGCGGCAGGGCGGGTGGTTCGCCGGCGTCGGCGGCGTCCAAGGCTTCTAGCGTTTGCTCGGCCGGCATTTCGTCGAGGACGGCGGTGTCGGTTTCGGCGTGCGCTACGACCAGCGCGGCTTCGGCGGTTGGCTCGGCAGCGGGTTCGGCAGAATTCGGGGCGGCGAAAAGATCGGGTTGGTCGCTCATGATCGGTGCAAAAATTCGGGCAGGCGCGATGTTACTTGAAGTCGGCCTTCGCTGCTCTGCCCAAACGCCCGGCCAGGAAATCGACGAAGACGCGAATCTTCGGCGGCAGGCTGCGTTGTGGCGTCCACAAGGCCCAGGCGGTCTGGCCGAAGGGACCGACCGGGGTCCAGTCGGGGAGCAGGGGGATCAGGCGGCCATCGCCGATTTCGCGGTCGACGGCGTAGTTCCACACCAGCCCGACGCCCAGGCCGGCGAGCAGCAGGTCGCGCACTACTTCGCTGTTATTGACGGCGACGTTGCTGCGCACCGGCACGCGCACTTCGTCGTCGCCTCGCTTGAAGCGCCATTCGGTGCCGAATTCGCGCAGGCCGTAATGCAGGCAGTTGAAGTTTGTCAGGTCAGCCGGCGTTTCGATTTTTTGCCCTTTCAGCCCGTGCACCGCAGCACACAGCCGGTAAGTCACCGGCATCAGCGCCTTGGCGACATAGCCTTCGGGTGGCTTGGCGGTCAGGCGCAGGGCGACGTCGTAGCCTTCATCGACCAGGTCGACGAAGCGGTCGAGCAGGGTCAGTTGCAGCTCGATCTCGGGATAACGGGCGAGAAACTCGGGAATAAGCGGAGCCAGGCAGAGCTTGCCGAACGTCACCGAGGCGGTAACGCGCAGCACGCCGCGCGGCGCTTCGACCAGCCCGGCAGCGAGGCGGGCGCTTTCGTCGAGCAGGGCGACGCCTTGCGCGGCTCGCTCGTAGAGCACGCGTCCGGCTTCGGTCAGCGACATGGAGCGCGTCGTGCGTTGCAGCAGCTTGAGGCCCAGACGCTGCTCCAGCCGGTTGATGCGCTTGCTGACGGCGGACTTGGTCAGGCCGAGCTGGCGAGCGGCAGCGGAAAAGCCGTTGCGGTCGACGACATGCACGAAAACGGCGAGGTCGGACCATTGATCGAGCGGCGTAGTTGTTTCCATTGAGAAACGATCCGTTGTTTGATTGATGGATTGTAGCTATTAACACCCGGTGCGACGATGCCTTCACCGCAAACCACCGGAGAACATCATGCCGCTGATCCAGATCGCCATCGCCGGGCCGACGCCCGCACCGGCCACCATTGCCCGCCTGCAAGACGAAACCACCGTGCTGATGCGCGACATCCTGCGCAAGCAGGCGGCTCTCACCGTGGTTGCCGTGGCGTCGCTGCCAGCCGGCGCGTTTTCGGCGAACGGCGTGGCAGTGCCACAGGGCGCATCGCTGCACGCCACGGTGACGGCGGGAACGAATACCGACGACGAGAAAGCCGCCTTCATCGCCGCCGCCGAGGCGATGCTGCGCGATGCGCTGGGTCGGCCCGACGCACCGGTGTATGTGATCGTGCAGGAAATCCCGGCTACCGATTGGGGCTACGACGGTCGCACGCAAGCTGCGCGGCGGCCCGATGCAGCGGGAGTGACGCCATGAGCGCCCCGACCATCCGTCAACTGGCCGGCGTGCCGGCGCAGTTTCAGGCAGGCAAGCCGCTGGAGGTCGGGCGTTGCGCCTTGCTGCTTATTGACTACCAGCAAATCTACGCCGAGGGGCCGCTCGCCTTGCCGGATTGGGCGGCCGCCGCCGAGCAGGCCATCGCACTGCGGCGTTGGGCCGAGGCGAAAGGTGTGGTGGTGATCCATGTGCTGCATGAAGCCACCTCGCCGCAAGCGCCGCTGTTCGCGCCTGGCTCACGCGAAGTACAGCCCTTGGCCGGCCTGCAACCGGCCGCCGGAGAGCCGGTGGTGATCAAACGCCTACCGTCGTCGTTTGCGGGAACAGATCTCGCCGAGTTGCTGGCCGAAGGTGGCATCGACACGCTGCTGATCGCTGGCCTGATGACCCACAACTGTGTCGATGCGACGGCGCGCGAGGCTTTTCATCGCGGCCTACGCGTGGCGGTGATCGCCGATGCCTGCGCCACGCGCGATCTGCCGGGGCCGGATGGGGCGGTCATCCCTGCGGCGCTGGTGCATGCCGCCGTGCTGGCCGGGCTGGGCGACCGGCAGGCGGAAATCATCCAAGCCGCAACGCTGATGGCGATGCATTGCGCCTGAGTTGGTTTTTGCCCATTTCGGTTAGTGCACCGCAGCAGTGAGGTTCTAGCCCTTGAGAAACCCCTCGGCCAGCCGGCGCGTGATTTCCGCGGCCGGCAGCGCGGGGCAGACCGGGTTTTGGCCGCTCCATAGCGGGGTGAAATCGGTGTTGCCCTGCTTTTCTGCGGCTGCACGCAACGGAGCGATGGCCGAGGTGGCAAGCGGAAAGGCCGGGGCTGCGGCGGAGAGCGGTCCGACTTCGCGCATCACACGATTGACGATGCCGCGCGCCGGGCGGCCGGAGAAGAGGTTGGTCAGCGCCGTGTGGCGGGCGGCTTCGCTGTTCAGCGCGGCGCGGTGCAGCGGGCCGGTGGTGGCTTCGTCGCAGCACAGGTAGGCGGTGCCGACCTGGATGGCCGCCGCCCCCAGTGCGCGGGCGGCGGCTGCGCCTTCCCGCGTGGCGATGCTGCCGGCGGCGATCACCGGGCAGTGCACGGCGGCGACGATCTGCGGTAGCAGGGCGAAGCTGCCGATCTGCGTGGTCACGTCATCGCTCAGGAACATGCCACGATGGCCGCCGGCTTCCAGTCCCTGCGCGATGATGGCATCGACGCCTTTGCTTTCCAGCCAGCGCGCTTCATCGAGCGTGGTGGCGGAGGACAACACCAATGCGCCGGAGGCCTTGACCCGTTGCAGCAATTCGTCGCTCGGCAGGCCGAAGTGGAAGCTGACCACGGCCGGGCGGAATTCCTCGACCAGCGCCGCCGCCTCGGCGTTGAAGGGCATGCGGCCGGGGCCGGCGGGTATGCTCGCCGGGTCGACGCCAAATTCGCGGTAATAGGGCATCAGCCGCTCAAGCCAGGCGGCTTCGCGGGTTGCATCCGGCGTCGGCGGTGTGTGGGCGAAGAAATTGACGTTCCATGGCCGGTCGGTGCCATCGCGCAGGGCCTGCAACTCGCGGCGCAGATCGTCGAGCGAGAGCATGGCGGCGGGCAGCGAGCCGAGGCCACCGGCCCGGCAGACGGCCAGCGCCAGTGCGCTGCCTTGTACGCCAGCCATCGGTGCTTGAATGATCGGGAGTGCGAGGCCGATGCGGGCGACCAGTGACATGGGTTTCTCCGTGGGATTCAGGCCGAGGCCTGGTCGAGCAGACGTTCGCACTCGGCCAGCATGGTCTCGGCGATTTCCGAATGGTAGTTGGGGTCGAGCGCTTCCATCATTTCGTGCGCGGTGTATAGCCCGGCTTCGCGCGACAGCGTGGCGGCGATCTGGCGGGCGAGCTCGTCGGCCAATCCGGCCAGTTGGCGGCGCTCGGCGAGCGGCAGCGTCAGCTTCTTGCGGCTCAGCCAATCGGCAGCGAGGCTGGCTGCCTGGGCATCGGTCAGCCACTGGCCGTATTCGTAATAGTCGCTCAGGCGATGGGCGGCGAGGGCGAAGATCAGGGCAACGCGCAGGCCGCGTTCGGTGATGGGTGGGGTGTCGCGCATGGTGTTCTGGGAGCGGGGGCTGACACTTTAGCGCAATCGTCGGGTGAGGGCGCATCAAGCGCTGGTATTTCGAATTAACCGGATTGTTTTTTAAGCTCGCGAACTTTAAATCGGATGGTTGCTTCGGTTTTTGTTGCTGTCTGGCACCAGGCTCCGTCGTTAGACTCCGCCCCTGGCGTATCGCCGCAAAATTCAAACGGGGGAAAACATGGACTTCTTGTCAGCCATCGACTGGGTTGCAGTCATAAAAATCGTCGGCATCGACATCATGTTGGGCGTGGACAACGCCATCGTGATCGCGCTGGCCTGTGCCGCGCTGCCGGCAGATGTGCGCAAGCGCGCAGTCATTCTGGGCACCGCCGGCGCCGTCGGTCTGCGCGCCATCCTGCTCGTCTTTGCCGGTTACCTGATGGGCCTGACCTGGGTGAAGCTGATCGCCGGCGCCTATCTGCTCTACATCGGTTACAAGCTGCTGATGGAAAGCGGCGAGGAGCACGAGGTCGATGCGCCGAACCGCGTGCGCGACGCGGTCAAGACCATCATCGTCGCCGACTTCATGATGTCGCTCGACAACGTGCTCGCCGTCGTCGGCGCCGCACAGAGCGCCGGCGACCACAGCACGCTCTACGCCATCGCCGGCATCGTGCTCAGCATCCCGATCATCATCTTCGGCGCGCAGGGCATCATGAAGCTGATGGAGCGCCTGCCGATCATCATCTGGCTCGGCGCCGGCCTGCTCGGCTGGGTGGGCGCGGAAATGATGATCACCGACCCGGTGCTGACCGACTACATCACCCGCGTGCACATGACCCTGGGCGACTACACGCACCTGTCGTACAAACTGGCCGGCTTCGTGGCGGTGGTATTCACGGTGATCGCCATGCGCCGGATCGGGAACGGCCGGATGACGGGCAAACAGGCGTAAGCCGGTGGGGATGTTCCCGATTTAATCCGGGTTCGGTAAATCGGTTTTTGGCCTTTGGGGGCAGTGCACCGCAGCAGTGCCCTCAAAGGCTTCAGTTGCTGCTGCATGAAGTCGTTTTTGGCCTTGGCTGGAAAAGAAAATAGCTTTGAGTTGAGAGGCTGTTACCGGACAGGAGCGGACCTTCCTGCGCATATCCATAAAGCGGACAGTCATCTTGAGAAATATGCGACATAGATAGATACTTGGTCGCGACCCTTCAAAATCTTGGGCAAAGCAAGTGAACGAAGAGATAGACCAAACTATTGAAATACATCAAGTGCCGAATCCGTGGCTGTATGGGCCGCTACTTTTTCTTGCAGCCTGTGCGATTGGATTTCAACCTAACCGCTTTGGTTTGACTCTCCTGATGATTGTTTTAGTGATTCTGGTGGGGTGGTGGTTGTTTCGAAGACAATCGGTCATTATCTCGTTCGGCAAGCGTGAAGCAACGTTCACTTATTCCTCGATGACTCCGTTCCGCAGGCACAAGGTGGTGTCGCTAGCCGGATTCTCCAGGGTCTATGCCAGTCCGTTTTATAAGAATGGCGGGTGGTCAATTCACTTGAGCGGCCCGAGAGGTGAGCATCTTTTGCTTGCTCAGATTTCTTCGCCATGGCAACCCACATTCCATGACGAGTACGTGAGAGCGTTATGCGCCAAGATTTCAGGCGGGCTGGGAATTCCTGATGGGGGAGGAGGATGAAAGTCATAGGTCAGCTAGTTTCGCATTCCTAAGTTAGCACCTTGAAAGGCCGCTTTCTCGGTCTGGCTACTTCCGCTTAAGGTCGATAACAGCCTCTTGATTCCTATTCAGTGCCCAGCATCTCTTCCTCCCGCCCATTGACCTCAGCTTTCCACCTGCTCACACAAACCCTCCGCAGCTTCCAGCGCAACCAGTGCCTGCTGCTGGCCGGGGCGATTGCCTATTACGGTTTGTTGTCGGTGATTCCCTTGCTGGTGCTGTCGGCGCTGGCGGTGGCGCATTTTGTCGAGCCGGTGGTGTTTTTGCAGGCGGCCGGGCCGTTTCTGGAGTGGCTGGCGCCGAGTCAGTCGGCGGCTTTGTTGGCGGATATCGCCGGGGTGCTGGAGCGGCGCGGTACTTTGAGCCTGGTGTTGCTGGGAACGATGCTGTTTTTCAGCGCCATGGCCTTTTCTGCCGTGGACAAGGCGATGTCGGTGATTTTCGCCCATCGGGCCGAGGCGAATCGGCGGCATACGCTGGTTTCGCTGATCCTGCCTTATGGCTTTGTCTGTCTGCTCGGGTTGGCCTTGCTGGTGCTGACCGGCATTTCGCTGTGGTTGCAGGGGGCGGAATACGGTGCGGCGGTGCTGGCGCAGCTCGGCCATGGCATCGGGCCGTTCGGCTTGTACCTGTGCGGCGTGTTGGCTGAGGTGGTGATCCTCGGCCTGATTTATCTGCTGATGCCGGTGGGGCGCACGCGCTTCAGCCATGCGCTGGTCGGTGGGGCGGTGGCGGCAGTGTGCTGGGAAGTCGCCCGCCATGTGCTGCTCTGGTATTTCACGTCGATTTCGCGGGCCGGGGTGGTCTATGGCTCGCTGACGACGGCGGTGGTGAGCATGCTCGGGATGGAAATCGCCGCCATCGTGTTGCTGCTCGGCGCGCAGGCGATTGCCGAGTACGAAAAGCAGGGGCTCAGCTCGATACGCTGACGCCGAAGATGTGCTCGTAGCCGTCGGCGGTGATCGCCATGCTGAATGGAGCCTTGTTGTAGGCGACCTGGCGGTCGACCAGGGCCTGGGTGGCGGCGAGGTTGCCGTTGGCGTCGGCGTAATCCTGTGAAAACTTTTCGGCGGCTTCGGTGGCGCGCAACAGCGAGGCATCGCCCGACAGCTTGTTGAATTCCATATGCAGATCGTTGTCCTCGGCGAGGATGCGTTCGATCTTGACCTTGTCCGGGTGCTGATTGGCCACAATGACGCTGCCGTCATAGCCGGTGGTGAGCACGGGGTCCGGCGGAATCTGGATGCCGGCCGCGGCAAGCCTTTGCCGCAGGTTATCGGCAAATACTGCCGAATCGGCGGCGAGCGATTCGCGGCTCAGGTTCATCGGCGGCAAGTCGGCGAGCAGCGGCGCGGGAGCGCTCCGAGTCGCGCTCTGGCTGGCGTTCTGCGCGGTGTAAGCGGTGTGCGCGCTGTACTGGGCAGAGGTGATCGAACCGAAGTTCATGGCAATCTCCAGGAAAGTTGCCTGGAGATTGCAGCTTTTATGCCAGCGCTTTATGCCTCGCTCAAGGCGCGGGCGATGAAGTTCCGGGAAACCCGAGGGCGCGGCACGCGATCGTCGAACCAGCTACGCACGTCTTCGTCGAGCATGATGCCGTGCATGTAGTTGTAGAGCGCCTTGTTCAGCGCTTGGCCGAGGCGGGTGTGATCGACGCCGGTGGGGTCGATGAAGGCCACGTCGTTCCTGGCGAAACCACCGTGTGGCTTGGGCAGGAGCTTGATGCCGTATTCCTCCGGGGTCATGCCGACCGGCGAATGCACGGTGCAGGCGAAGCGGTGGAAGAAGCCGGACTGGATGCAATTGGCCTCGAACAGCTGGCGCACGTATTCGAGGGCATCGACCGTGTCGTGCACGGTCTGCGTCGGGAAGCCGTACATCAGGTAGGCGTGGACGAGCACGCCGGCGTCGGTGAAGGCGCGGGTGACGCGGGCCACCTGATCGACCGAGACGCCTTTCTTCATCAGCTTGAGCAGGCGGTCGGAGGCGACCTCCAGCCCGCCGGAGACGGCGATGCAGCCGCTTTCGGCAAGCAGGTCGCACAGCTCGGGCGTGAAGGATTTTTCAAAGCGGATATTGCCCCACCACGAAATGGTCAGCTTGCGGCGCAGCACTTCCTCGGCCAGCGCCTTGAGCATCTTGGGCGGGGCCGCTTCGTCGACGAAATGGAAGCCGGTCTGGCCGGTCTCGGCGATGATGGCTTCGATGCGGTCGACCAGCGTGGTGGCGCTGGCGGCGTCGTAGCGCGAGATGTAATCGAGGCTGACGTCGCAGAAGCTGCATTTCTTCCAGTAGCAGCCGTGGGCGACAGTGAGCTTGTTCCAGCGGCCGTCCGACCACAGGCGATGCATCGGGTTGAGCATGTCGAGCAGCGACAGGTAGCGGTCGAGCGGCAGACCATCCCAGGTCGGCGTGCCGACGTCCTCGAAGGGGATGTCCGGTTCCTGCGCGTTGAAGTAGCGCACCTGGCCATCGACGCGAGCGTAGGTGCGGACGAGGTTGAGGCGTGGGCGCTCGCCGGCCAGGTGCTCGAACAGTGCGAGCAGGGGCTTTTCGCCGTCGTCCAGCGTGACGTAGTCGAAGTAATTGAAGACGCGCGCCTCGGTCAGCTCGCGCAACTCGGTATTGACGTAGCCGCCGCCGAGCACAGTGACGATTTCCGGGTGGCTGGCCTTGATCGCCTTGGCCATGCGGAAGGCGGCATAGACGGAACCGGGGAAGGGCACGGAGAGCAGCACGATATTTGGACTGCTGCGGTGCACGGCCTCCAGAGTCAATTTTTCAAGAATCTCGTCGACCAGCGTCGGCGGTGCGGCGAGGGCCTGTGCCAGCGGCTCGAAGCTGGGCTGGTTGGAGCTGAGCGATTCGGCGTAGCGAACGAACTCGAAGCGCGGATCGACCGCCTCGCGCAGCACGTCGGCGAGGTCGTTGAGGTAGAGCGTGGCGAGGTGGCGGGCGCGATCCTGCACGCCGAGCGCCCCGAACGCCCAGGCCAGCGGGTCGCCGCCGTCTTCGTCTACATAGTTGTCGAGAGAGGCGAAGCGCGGCCCCTCGGGCAGCAGGCCGCGGCCGGCGATGCGATGGCCGATGGAAGGGTCGCGACCTTGCAGGAAGGCGATGGCCGGACCGATGGTGGAGCGGTAGTGGTCGAAGCGGTTCAGGAAGCCGCGCACCGTGGAAGGCCGCTTCTTGCCCGGCATGGCCTCGGCGCAGGCGCGGATGGCATCCAGCCCCTTGGGTGAGAACAACTCCAGCACCAGCGCCAGCGCCAGATCGCGCTGTTCCGCCACGAAGCCGCGCGAACGCAGGAAGCCGGTCAGATAGGCGGTGGATGGGTAGGGCACGTTGAGCTGCGTCATCGGCGGGATGAGGCTGAGAACGCGGGGGCTCGGGCGGTGCGGTGAAGCGGGAAAACTCATGGCTGCGGGCAAAGCGGCAAGGGGTGTGGAGCGAAAGGCGACATTAGACCGGGGCGGACGGCCGACTGCAATCGTTTAAACGATTATGCGATGTTAAATTTGACATATAGATGCGATTCGATAGAAAAAATTTTATGAAAGTGGCAAATATAAAACCGTAATTATGGTGTTTTGATTTATTCTGAATGGGCAAATCAGAACTTAATAATCTGATGCTCGATTGATATGTACCCCTCTCTGGAGAAATTTGCCATGCGCCGTATCTATTCTCTCAGCCTGATCACGCTTGCCTTGCTGGCTTCGGCGGTCGAGGCTCAACCCAACGCCAAGAAACAGCTCAGCCTCGCCGTCAGCGAAGGCACCTCCGGCGGCATCGATGCCGAGGCAGCGCGCAGCAAGTACCAGCCGCTGGCCGACGTGCTCGGCAAGGCCATCGGCGGCGAAGTGAAGGTCGTTTTCGTGCGCGAATTTTCCGCGCTGGAAAAGGGTATGAAGGATAACCAGTACGATCTGGTCATCGCCCGTCCTTCCGACTATCCGGCACGCGGCCTGCGTGACTATCAGTACAAGTTCGTCGCCACCGCCAAGCCGGATGGCCAGTGCATCCTGATCGTGCACAAGGATTCGCCATTGAAGAAGGTTGCCGATCTCCACGGCAAGACTTTCATCATGCCGGAAAAGAATGCCTACATGACCCGCTTCTGCCGTGCCGAGCTGCGCGATCAGGGTATCGTTCTCGACAGCGAGGCGGTGACCTACGTGCGTGAGCAGGGGGCCATTCCGTTCTCGATCGAGAACAAGATCACCGACGTCGGTGGCGTGGCTTCCTACTCCGGTGCCTATAAACAATGGCTGAGTTCCGGCCATCGCGTGCTCCACCAGTCGAAGGCGCAGCCCTACATGCCGCTGGTCGCCTCGCAAGGCGTGACTGCCGACCAGATCGCCAAGATGCAGGGCGCGCTGAACGAACTCGGCCATTCCGATGCCGGCAATCAGGTCTTGAAGCGTGTCGGTATCACCGGTTTCATCACGACCGAAGAAAGCCGCCTGCGCAAGCTGCTCGAGTGGCTCGGCGTCTGATCGCCATCCCAGCAATGAAAAAAGCCACCGCATGCGGTGGCTTTTTTGTTTTCGGCTTGCTCAGGCAGCGGTGATCTTGTTCGTCGCTTGCGCCTGATTGGCTTGGTATTGAGCGATGTTGCGGCTGATCATGTCCAGCGCCTGGGCCTGGCCGCCGGTCAGTTCGTCTTGAGCCGTGGCTTTCAGACGGGCCTCCACGGCCGCCAGGCCTTGCGGCGTCAGTTTATCCTTGGCCGAGTGGGCGGCAGTCTTTGCCGTTTCTTCAGCGCTATTGCCGGTGACACGGCTCAGGATCTTCTCGAAGGCGTTTTCCGCATTGCCCTTGGCGGTAACCTCGGAGGTCGCCTTGTCGCTCAGCAGGCGGGCTGCCTGGGAAATGATGCTACCGATTGCATTCATCTTTGCTCCTCGGGTGATAAATAACCCCGAGCAATCAGCGAGATCCGTGCCAGCACCGATCAGCGGGCGAGTTTCTGTTTGATTTGCGGCAGGGCGGCGAGAGCCGCCTTTTCGCCTTCGAGCATTGCGTCGTGGCGAGCGGTGAAATCCCACGATTTGACGTAAGGTAGCTTGGGTCGGATGACCACGTCGGCACCCTTCAACTCGTTGGCCGCGATGGCGCCACCCATGATGGTCGTGGTTTGCCACATGATGCCGGTCAAGCTATCAATGGGCTGGCCTTCCGGCTTGGCCGAGATGTCCACTGCGATGACGAAATCGGCTCCCATGTCGCGGGCTGCCTGCACCGGGACCGGGCTGCTCAGGCCACCGTCGGCGTAGGTGTGGCCACGAAACTGGGCAGGCTGGAAGATGCCAGGCACCGCTGCCGAAGCACGCACTGCCATGCCGGTGTCGCCGGTGCGGAAAACGACGCGCTCGCCGGTGTTGAGGTCGGTGGCAACGGTGGCAAAGGGCTTGTTGAGCTTTTCCAGGGGTTTTTTCTGGACGTACTGGTTGATGAAATCCTGCAGGCTTTCACCCTTGAGCAGGCCGCGCCCGCCGAGTGTCCAGTCGGCAAAGATCTTTTCATCGAGTTGCTGGCCGATCCGTTGCATGGCGAAGGCATCGTAGCCGGCCGCATAAAGCGAGCCGACAACGGCACCGGCACTGGTCCCGACGACATAGTCGGGGACGATTCCTTGCGCCTCAAGCATCTTGATCACGCCGATATGGGCAAAGCCGCGTGCGGCGCCGCCTCCCAATGCCAGTCCGATCTTCGGTTTGGCGGTCGAGATCACGGTAAGCGGAGGAGCGGAAGATTTGCTCTCCAGGCTACCGCAGCCCGACAAAACCTGACTCAAGCCAAGAGCCAAGGCAAAGGGCAGGGCGCGTTTCCAGAAAGGGCGTTGAGACACGTTGAACCGAGGGGGATTTGGAAAGCCGCCATTTTAGCGCCAGCTGCAAGGAGCCGGAGAGAAGGGATGGTGACGAAACGTATCCGTTTGGGGGTGTTGTGTATTGGGGCCATTTGGATCGGGCTTGCAGTGTGGAGATTCCAGCTATCCACGAAAAAAGCCAAACAAACCTCGCCCCTCTTTTACGGGCCCTCGCTCGCGACTGAAGGCTGCCTACTGGCCAGTGACCGCTAGACGCCGGATGGAAGCTTGGAGGCCATCATCTGCTTCCGGTCGAACTTGCGTCCGTCGACGATGAAGGTTCCGTCGCCCACTGCGTGGATCATCCGTTTCTCCTTGCGCGCACCGTCGATATAGGCGGCGACTGCTTCCAGGACAACGATGTTGTGCTTGTCGACGATATCGCTGACTTTGCACTCGATGTTGGCAAGGCATTCCTTGATCAAGGGAGGCCTGACCAGCTTGGCCGGCACCGGCGTAAGCTTGAACTTGGCGAATTTGTCGGTATCGGTGCCGGAGCAGGTGCCAATGCCGACAACCTTATCCAGCAGGTCGATCGTGGGAATGGCGATGACGCACTCCCGGTGCTTTGCCAATGCCGCGAAGGAGTGATTCCATGCGCCCGTGGTGATGGCGAAAACCGGGGTGAAATCCATCACCATGGTCCAGGAGATGGTCATGATGTTGTCTTTCTTTCCATCATGGGTAGTCACCAGGATGACCGGTCCCGGCTCGATCAGAGTAAACGCCTTGCATAGGTCCAGCTGTTGCATGAGAGCACCTCCGCTAGTCAACCTAATCTCGTGACTTCGATGTTACTCCCAAACCCGCTGGGCAACCATGCTTACGGCATGCTGGGCGCTCGTCGGGTCGGCCGTTTCCCGCAATTGAAAACCGGCAACCCCTTGCCAGCGGTTGCCGGTTGGCTGGAGGGCGGCGTGGCTGACTCTCGCCTGGCGCCTTGCCCGCCCCGAGAGGTCAGTTGGCCGGCGGCGGATTCGCCGGGCCTTGCGGGCCGGGGCCGCGCATGCCGCCACTCATGCCGGGACCCATGCCGGGACCCATGCCGCCGCGCGGGCCGCCTCGCTTGCCGCGCATGCCGAACTGGGTCTGTTCGTCGAAAATCTTCTTCTGCTCAGGTGTCAGCTGGGCGTAGAAATCCTTCATGACGGCAACGTGCTTGGTCATCGCTTCCTGGTGCTGCTTGTGGAAGTCCAGCATCTTCTCGGCGCGTTCCGGGGCGGTCAGTTTGGCGAATTCGGCCGGGTCAGGGCGCTTCTGGTCGGGATTGGCGTAGGGGCGGGAGTCCTGGAACTTCTTCCAGGCGCCTTCCTGGGCCGGGGTCAGCTTCAGCGCATCGTGCAAGCGCTGTTGGTGATACTGCTGGCGTTCGGCGCGCATGTTCTGGCGTTCGCCCATCATCGGGCCACCGCCGAAGCAATCGCCACGTTGAGCGAAGCTCAGGCCGGAAAAGGCGCTGGCACCGGCACCGACCAACAGTGCAGCAATCAAGGTCTTGGATTTCATTTTTGGCTCCTTTGAGATCGGAGGCGGTTTATTCCGCCATCGAAATCATTAAAGCGCAAACATGTAATTCAGATATGTCCGCTCAAGCCCAATGTGTTGCAAGCTGTTTCAGCGTTTACACGTCGGCTTCGACCAGCCCGCCGTCCTTCTCCATCCAGGCGCGGCGGCCGGAGGCTTCGCCCTTACCCATGAGCAGCGTGAAGGTACGGTGCATGTGGACGATGGTGGCGCGGTCGGCCTGGAAGGGCACGAGGCGGCGGGTGTCCGGGCAGAGCGTGGTTTCCCACAACTGGTCCGGGTTCATTTCGCCCAGGCCTTTAAAGCGGGAAACGGTGATCTTGTGTTCCTTGACGCCTTCCTCGGCCAGCTTGTGCAGGGTTTGCTGCTTTTCGGCTTCGTCCAGGCAATAGACCTTGCGCGTGTGGCCCTTGGCTTCGACATCGACACGGAACAGCGGCGGCTGGGCGACGTAGATGTGACCGCGCTCGACCAGCGCCGGGAAGTGCTTCAGGAACAGCGTAAACAGCAGCACCTGGATGTGCGAGCCATCGACGTCGGCATCGGACATGACGATGATGCGGCCGTAGCGCAGCCCGGAAACATCCACCGTGTCGATCTGGTCGATACCGTGCGGATCGACGCCGACGGCGACGGAGATGTCGTGCACTTCGTTGTTCTTGAACAGCTGATCGCGCTCGACTTCCCAGGTGTTCAGCACCTTGCCGCGCAGCGGCAGCACTGCCTGGGTTTCCTTGTCGCGGCCCTGCTTGGCGGAGCCGCCGGCCGAGTCGCCCTCGACCAGGAAAAGTTCGTTACGCGTGATGTCGTCCGATTCGCAATCGGTCAGCTTGCCAGGCAGGGTGGCGATACCGGAGGACTTCTTCTTCTCGACCTTCTGGGTCGATTTCATCCGGTTCTGCGCCGCCTTGACCGCCAGTTCGGCGATCTTCTTGCCGAAATCGGCGTGGCTGTTCAGCCACAGTTCGAACGGGTCGCGCACCATCTGGGCAACCAGCTTGTAGGCATCGCGCGAGGTCAGTTTTTCCTTGGTCTGGCCCTGGAACTGCGGGTCAAGCACCTTGGCAGAGAGCAGGTAGGTCATCTTGCCGCAGACGTCTTCCTGCGCCAGTTTGACCTTGGCCGGCAGGATGGCGTGGTGCTCGGCGAAGGCCTTCACCGCTTCGAAAACGCCGGATTTCAGGCCGGCCTCGTGGGTGCCGCCGTCGAGGGTCGGGATCAGGTTGACGTAGCTTTCCGGCTTGCCGCCACCTTCCTCGAACCAGGCCAGCGCCCAGGTGGCGCCTTCGCCGACGGCGAAGCCGTTCTCGGTCTCGACATATTTCTCGCCGACGAAAATCGGTGCGACCGGCTGGCCGACCATCATTTCGCTGAGGTAATCGGCCATGCCGTTCTGGTAGCACCAGGTCTTCTTTTCCTGGCCCTCGATTTCCAGTTCGACGGTGACGTTGGGCATCAGCACGGCCTTGGAACGCAGCAGGTGTTCCAGTTGGCCAAGATTGACTTTGGGCGAATCGAAATACTTCGGGTCGGGCGAGATGCGCACCGTGGTGCCAGTGGTGCGCGGGCCGACGTCGCCGATGCGGGCCAGCGGCTCGACAACGAAGCCGTCGGCGAAAGCGATCTTGTGCACGCCGCCGCCACGCTTGATCTCTACTTCCAGGCGGGTCGACAGCGCATTGGTCACCGACACGCCGACGCCGTGCAGGCCGCCGGAGAAACGGTAGGCGTTGCCCGATTCCTTCTTGTTGAACTTGCCGCCAGCGTGCAGCTTGCAGAACACCAGCTCGACCGCCGGCTTGCCTTCTTCCGGGTGAATCTCGACCGGGATGCCACGGCCGTTGTCCGACACCTCGATCAGCCCGTCGGCCTGGATGCGCACCGAAATCTTCTTGGCGAAACCGGCCAGCGCTTCATCGGCGGCGTTGTCGATGACTTCCTGCACGATGTGGGTCGGGCAGGTCGTCCGGGTGTACATGCCGGGACGTTCCTTGACGGGTTCGAGATCCTTGAGGACGCGGATGGAGGAGGCGGAGTAATCGGACATGCGAATTCTGGTTTTTGGCAAAAAAAGGCAGTGCACCGCAGCAGGGCGCTAATCGGCCGACATTCTACCCAGCGTTGGCG
>JAYREE010000023.1:0-45601 GCA_041909105.1 Azonexus sp. | reverse complement strand
GCATGTAGTCGAAATCCTTCATGAAGCCGATATCGGCTCCGGCGGCGAAGGCTTTTTCATTGCCGGTGATGACGATGCAGCCGATGTTTTCATCGCTTTCGAAGCGGTCCACCGCAGCAGCGATGCCATCGACGACTTCGTTGTTCAGGGCATTCATCGCTTCCGGACGGTTGATGCGGATCAGCCCGACCTTGCCGATCAATTCGCTGATTACGACCTGACTCATGCTTGCCTCTCCTTGTTCGCTTTGTTTTGTCAAAGCAGCAGTTTAGCAGGGTGGGATATCAGGGTTTGTCCGGCTGGCGACAGTCTTGGCAATGGCTAAGCTGTTAAGCTGCTGCCAAACCAATAAACGACATGGAGACGAGATGACTTACGCCATCGCAGAACACCCGCTGTGGAAGCCCAATCCCAATACCGTCGGCGATACCGGCATGGCCGTGTTCATGCAGGCCAACGGCTTTGGCCGCTACGCCGACTTGTGGCAGTGGTCGGTCGATCAGCCAGAGGCATTCTGGGCGAAATTGTGGGACTTCTGCGGCGCGGTGGGCAATCGGGGCGAGCGTGTGCTGGTCGATGGCGATCGCATGCCGGGGGCGCGCTGGTTTCCTGAGGCGCGGCTGAACTATGCCGAGAACCAGCTGCAAAGCCGTGACGACAGCGAGGCGCTGGTCTTCTGGGGGGAGGACAAGGTCAAGCGGCGAATGACGCGGGCCCTGCTCTATGCTGAAGTCGCGCGCTTCCAGCAATGCCTGCTTGCTGCCGGCGTCGGGGAAGGCGATCGGGTAGCGGGTTATCTACCCAACTTGCCGGAAACCCTGATCGCCATGCTGGCGACAACGGCACTCGGTGCCATCTGGTCGTCCGCCTCGCCGGATTTCGGTGTGCAGGGCGTGCTTGACCGTTTTGGCCAGATCGAGCCCAAGGTGCTGGTTTGCGTCGATGGCTATTGGTACAACGGCAAGGCGGTCGATTGCCTGGAGAAGAATGCCGAAGTGGTGGCCCGCATGCCGTCGTTGGTCAAGGTGGTCGTCGTTCCTTATCTGAACGAACGGCCGGAGATCGGGCAGATTGCCCAAGCCGTGCTGTGGAACGACACTGCTGCGGTGCACGGGGAAAAAGAGGTGATTTTCAAACGGGTTGCCTTCGACCATCCGCTGTTCATCATGTTTTCCTCTGGCACGACCGGCGTTCCCAAGTGCATCGTCCACTGCCATGGTGGCGTCCTGCTACAGCACTTGAAGGAACACAAGCTACACAGCGACGTGCGGCCGGGCGACCGCCTGTTCTACTTCACCACCTGTGGTTGGATGATGTGGAACTGGCTGGTTTCCGGCCTGTCCGCCGGGGCCTCCCTGCTGCTATACGACGGTTCGCCGTTCGCGGCCAAGGGCAAGGTGCTGTTCGACTATGCCGAGGCCGAGCGCATGACCCACTTCGGAACCTCGGCCAAGTTCATCGATGCGGCGGCTAAACTGGGTCTGACGCCGGGCAAGACGCACGACCTGGCGCCCTTACGTGCAATGTTCTCGACCGGTAGCCCATTGTCGCCGGAAGGCTTCGATTGGGTCTATCGCGAGATAAAGCAGGATATCCTGCTTGCCTCGATTTCCGGCGGCACCGACATCGTGTCCTGCTTCGTGCTGGGTAACCCGGTCTTGCCGGTCTACCGCGGCGAAATCCAGTGCCGTGGCTTGGGTATGGCGGTCGATGTGTTCGACGAGTTCGGTCAGTCGGTACGTTCTGCAAAGGGCGAATTGGTCTGCACTAAACCCTTCCCGGTGATGCCGGTTGGTTTCTGGAACGATGCCGATGGCACGAGGTATCGTGCCGCCTATTTCGAGCGCTTTCCAAACATCTGGTGTCATGGCGATTTTTCTGAACTGACCGCGCATGACGGAATGATTATCTACGGTCGCTCCGACGCGACGCTGAATCCGGGAGGAGTGCGCATCGGCACGGCAGAAATCTACCGCCAGGTCGAGCAACTGCCGGAGATCCTCGAAGCCCTGGTCATCGGCCAGGATTGGCCGCCGGGCAAGAACGACGACGTGCGCGTCGTGCTCTTCGTCAAGCTACAGGAGGGTATCTCGCTCGACGCAGCGTTGATCGACAAGATCAAACAGCAGATTCGCGACAACACGACGCCCCGCCACGTACCGGCCAAGGTCGTTCAGGTGCAGGATATTCCGCGTACCAAATCAGGGAAGATTGTTGAACTCGCCGTACGCAACGTCGTGCATGAGCAGCCAGTGAAGAACGTCGAGGCCTTGGCCAATCCCGAAGCGCTAGAATATTTCCGTACCCGGACCGAGCTGGCGGACTGATCAGGCGCGGCCGAAAACCAGGCGCTGCAGCAGTTCCTTGCCCTGGCGGACGAGTTGGCAACTCACCTGCCAGAGGGCGGCGGTCAGCCAGCCGCAGGCGGCAGCGATGCGCTGGCTGCCGGCCGGGCTTTCGACCCAGCGATGGAACAGGGTAGCCGCACCGATGCTGACGCCCCAGGTGAGCAACATGCCGAAGATGGCCGAGGTCGGCGAAACCAGGTTGAAGCGGGCGTAGATGGCATTCACCACCAGGTAGACCGGGAAGTGCACCAGGAAGACCGAGAAGGATATACGGCCGAGGAAAGCCAGCGTTTCCGACTCTGGCCAGCGCTCGAGCAGACCGCTACGGCGGCTGAACGCCAGGGTCAGGGCGACGACGAGGGCGACCGCGATACGCAGGCGGAAATCGAGGACCAGTGCCGCGATGCCGATACTGGCGATAACGCCGACCCAGAACGACAGGCGGTTGCGGTTCGAGGCCCACCAGGCGGCAGCGCCCAGCCCGTAAGAGCCGAAGAAATAAACCGCCCAGTTATCCCAGCTGGCGTCGCGGTTGAACCAGAACAGCGAGGCGATGCCAAGGCAGAGGGTGATGGCCGGAGCGATCCACTGGCGACGGCCGGCCCACAGCAGCAAGGCCATCAGCGAGAAGAGCTGGAAATCGATGGCGACATACCAAACGCCAGCCGACAGCGAATCAACGCCGAGTATGCCGTGCAGCAGCGTGGCATGCGCCAGCCACTGGCCGAGCGAGGCACGGCCCGGCACCATTTCGTCATCCAGCCAGCGGTCGGCGATGGCCGAACAAATGATGGCCAAGGCGATGGCACTGAGGAAGGGAATGGACAGGCGCAGATAGCGCTTCCAGATCATGGCGAAAGGCGAACGCTGAAGAGCCTGCCCGTCGGGTGACAGGCCGCGGGCAGCGAGGAAGCCACCAATGACCAGAAACACCTGGACGGCGATGCGGGCGTACTCGTAAAGCCAGTCGATAGGTTTTTGCGCAACCTGCTGAACGGCCTCGGTCAAGGGGCCGTAGGCCGCCAGGTGATGGAGGACAATCAGTTGCGATGCGATGGCCTTCAGGGCATCGATCAGGGGCATGCGGTTGCTGGATTGGCTCATGACATGAATATTACACCGGGTTGCTGCGGTGCACAAATATTAAACCTATGTTTTATCTGGTGTTTTTGCCAGTTTGTTAGGTGGTGAGTACTACAGATAACGCGCCAGGAAGGAATTGGTGTACCGCTCGGGCAAATTTGCCCAGACGCGGTGACCGCTGCCGGGGGCGATGGTGATCGGTTGCCCGTCCTTGTTTTCCAGGCGGGACAGCGTGAATAGCTCATTGCCTTGCGGATGCACGCATTCGATCCGGTCGCCCAACGCGAAGCGATTCTTGACCTCGATTTCCATCAGGCCGCGCGTTGTGTCGAAACGCACGGCATCCCCAACGTACTGGCTCTTGTCCGATTCCGAATGGCCGCGCAGGTAGTTCTGGTAGTCGGCATCGTGGTGGCGCTGGTAGAAACCATCGGTGTAGCCGCGATTGGCCAGGTTTTCCAGGTCGGAGAGCAGGGTTGGGTCGAACGGCCGGCCGGCCACCGCATCGTCGATAGATTGGCGATAGGCCTGGCAGGTGCGGGCGACGTAATACGGGCTCTTGGTGCGGCCCTCGATCTTCAACGAGTCGACACCGATCTCGACCAGGCGATGCACGTGCTCGATGGCGCGCAAGTCTTTCGAGTTCATGATGTAGGTGCCGTGCTCGTCTTCCTCGATCGGCATCAGCTCGCCCGGGCGTTGTTTTTCCTCGAGCAGGATTTCCTGATCGGCATGGCTGTAGAAATTGACGGGTTGACCGGCCTGCAGTGGCGCGCCGTCCGAGGTCGATACCTTGTAATCCCAGCGGCAGGAGTTGGTGCAGGTGCCCTGGTTAGGATCGCGATGGTTGAAGTAGCCGGAAAGCAGGCAGCGGCCGGAATAGGCGATGCACAGTGCGCCATGGACGAAAACTTCCAGTTCCATTTCCGGGCAGCGCTGGCGAATCTCCGCCACTTCGTCGAGCGACAACTCGCGCGACAGAATGACGCGGCGCACCCCCATTTTTTGCCAAAAACGAACGGTGGCCCAGTTGACCGTGTTGGCCTGCACCGAGAGGTGAATGACTTGTTCCGGGAAGGCCTCGCGCACCATGTCGATCAGGCCGGGGTCGGACATGATCAGCGCATCCGGCTTCAGGGCAATGACCGGTGCCATGTCGTCGAGGTAGGTGGTCAGCTTGGCGTTGTGCGGAAAGATGTTGCTGACGACAAAGAACTGCTTGCCCAGCGCATGCGCCTCGGCGATGCCTTCGCCCAATTTTTCCAGCGTGCCGAATTCGTTGTTACGCACGCGCAGGCTGTAGCGCGGCTGGCCGGCATAGATGGCATCGGCGCCAAAAGCGAAGGCGGTACGCATCATGTCGAGCGAGCCGGCAGGGGCTAGCAATTCTGGCGCAGATCGAGGCACGCGGAGCATAGTAAAATTCTGAAAAACCGCGAATTTTACGCCTCATGACCGAAGAGATACTGATCAATTTCACGCCGCAGGAAACCCGCGTTGCTGTAATGCAACAAGGGGTCGTGCAGGAACTGCACATCGAGCGGACGGCCAGCCGCGGGCTGGTCGGCAACGTCTACCTCGGGCGCATCGTCCGCATCCTGCCCGGCATGCAGTCGGCCTTCGTCGAAATCGGCCTGGAGCGCACCGCCTTCCTGCACGTCGCCGACATCTGGCAACCGCGCGACGCCAATGGCGAACGTACGGTCGAACGGCCCATCGAGAAGATTCTCGCCGAGGGGCAGAGTATCGTCGTACAGGTCGTGAAGGATCCGATCGGTACCAAGGGCGCGCGCCTATCGACGCAGATTTCCATCGCCGGCCGCATGCTGGTCTATCTGCCGCAGGAAAAGCATATCGGCATTTCGCAGCGCATTGAGGCGGAAGCGGAGCGCGAAGTGCTCCGCGAAAAGATCACCCGCCTGGTGCCGGAAGATGAACCCGGCGGGTTCATTGTGCGCACCATGGCCGAGAACGCGACGGATCAGGAGTTTGTCACCGATATCGCCTACCTGCGCAAAACCTGGGCCGATATCCGCGACAAGGCCCGGGTTTCAGGGCCGCCGACCTTGCTCTATCAGGAACTGTCGCTCGGTCAGCGCGTCCTGCGCGATTTCGTCAATCCGGAAACGACCCGCATCTACATCGACTCGCGGGAAAATTTCCAGAAGCTGATGACCTTTGCCGAGGAATACACGCCAGCGGTGCTATCCCTGCTTGACCACTATATTGGGCAACGCCCGTTGTTCGAACTGCACGGCGTCGAGGAGGAAATTCAAAGGGCGCTGGCCCGTCGGGTCGATTTGAAGTCCGGCGGTTACCTGATCATCGATCAGACCGAGGCGATGACAACAATTGACGTCAATACCGGCGGTTTCGTCGGAGTGCGCAATTTTGACGACACCATTTTCAAGACCAATCTCGAAGCCGCTGTCACCATCGCTCGCCAGCTCCGCCTGCGCAACCTCGGGGGCATCATCATCGTCGATTTCATCGACATGGAGAACGAGGAACACAAGAAGGCCGTGCTCGACGAGTTTAACAGGGCGTTGGCGCGTGATCATACCCGCCTGACGGTTAACGGCTTTACCCAGCTCGGGCTGGTCGAAATGACCCGCAAGCGCACGCGTGAATCGCTCGCCCATGTCCTGTGCGAACCTTGCCCGACCTGCGGGGGGCGCGGCGAGGTCAAGACGGCGCGGACCGTCGCCTACGAAATTTTGCGCGAATTGCTGCGCGAGGCGCGCCAGTTCAATGCCCGCGAATATCGCATCCTGGCCGGCCCGGCAGTGGTCGATCTCTTCCTTGACGAGGAGTCGCAGGCGTTGGCAATGCTTTCCGACTTCATCGGCAAGCCTGTTTCATTGCAGAGCGAACCCAGCTATTCGCCTGAGCAGTACGATATCGTCTTGATGTAAGTCCCAACCGAGGAGAAGACAATGAACGATCAAGCAGAATTCGACAGTTTGGTACCGCCGCAGAACATCGACCGCCGTGGCTTCCTTGCCGCGGGTCTGGGCGCCGGTTTTGCGCTCGCCGTGCAGCCAGTTATGGCGCAAACTGCCATCGCAACCGATAGTAAGGGGCTCTCCGCGGGCGAGGTGCAGGTGCCGGTCAAGGATGGTCAGCTTGTTGCCTATCGCGCAGCGCCGGCCAGCAAGGGCAAGGCACCGGTCGTCCTAGTAGTCTCCGAAATTTTCGGCGCACACGAATACATCCGCGATGTCTGCCGCAGACTAGCCAAGCAAGGCTATATGGCCATCGCACCGGAACTCTTTGCTCGTCAGGGCGATCCGCGCCAGATTGCCAGCATCCCCGAAATTCAAGCCAAGATCACCAACCGCACACCGGATGCACAAGTGTTTGCCGACCTCGATGCCTGCGTCGCCTGGGCCGGCAAGCAGGGCGGCGACATCGGTCGTCTGGCTATCACCGGCTTCTGTTGGGGTGGCCGGATCACCTGGCTGTATGCCGCCATGAATCCGCGGGTCAAGGCTGGGGTTGCCTGGTACGGCCGTCTGGTCGGCGCCGAAAACGAATTCACGCCGCGCCACCCGAGCCAACTGGCTGGCAGTCTGAAGGCGCCGGTGCTGGGGCTTTATGGCGGACTTGATGCCGGGATTCCCCTGGAAACTGTTGAAGCCATGGAAAAAGCCCTGAAGCAGGGGAGCCCGGCGGCCCAGGCATCGCAAATCCACGTCTACGACAATGCGCCGCATGCCTTCCATGCCGACTATCGGCCGAGCTACCGTAAGGAAGAGGCAGCAGATGGTTGGAAGCGCATGCTAATCTGGTTCCATCAACACGGCATCTGATTTCGGCAGCGGGGCGTGGCACTTCGTGCTACGCTTCGCGCCTTGTTTTGAGTTCGACGCATCATGACCACCGAAGAAACCCCTACCGCCAAGCCGACCGACGTCCGCGCACTGCTCAAGGATCTGCAGACTCGTTTCGATGTATTCCGTAATTTCAGCCCCTTGGCGATCGGTATCGACAAGCAGGTATTCGCACAGCTCCCAGATGTTTCCAAGAAATCGCTGCGCCTTGCCATGCGTAGTCACACGATTTCGACGCGTTACCTGAAGGAAATGGAGAAGGGAACCGTTCGCTACAACCTCGATGGCAGTGCGGCCGGTGAAGTGACGGACGAAAACCGCCAGCATGCGGCGGAACAACTGCGCGAGCGCTTCAAGAAGCAAGCCGAACAACGTCGTGCGGCCGATGCCGCGGCCAAGGCGGAAGAGCGCAAGCAGCAAAAACTGCAGCAACTCGCGGAAAAGTTTGCTCGTAAGTAAGCCGCATCAGCTGCGGAAATGAAAAAAGCCAGTCGGAAGACTGGCTTTTTGTATTCTGGTGGGTCGTCACAGATTCGAACTGTGGACCTACGGATTAAGAGTCCGCTGCTCTACCAACTGAGCTAACGACCCAGAATTTCCCCGGCGATGGTGGGTCGGGCGAGATTCGAACTCGCGACCAACGGATTAAAAGTCCGCTGCTCTACCGACTGAGCTACCGACCCGTCTCACGGGAAACGCGCATTCTATAGTGTGAATGCACTCGCGTCAACGGATGTACGTAGTTTTGGCGTATTGGCGAATATTTCAGGAGTTTAGGTAACCGAATAGCGCAGAAAATCGTTGCCACGTTCGATGATCTCTCCCAACATCAGAGTAGTGGTCAGGCTGCCTTCCAGGGTGATCTGTTTTCCGGTTGCGGCACGGACCTGCGGTGGAACGAGTAGAGATTTCTCCTTGTTCCCCTGGATCAGGAACACAGGGATACGGGCGGGTGCCTCGCCAGGCATGTTCGTCTGGCGAACGAAGCGTGCTTCGATTCGGCCATCATACCAATCTAGGCTGGCCTGCAGGGCGCTATCGGGGCAGGTCTGCAGGCTGCCAATTACGCCCAGGCGTGGTTGTTCCTTCCGCTTGCTGGCGATAAGGCAGGGGGCGGCACGGCGTTCGCCGGCTCGATCATGGGGGCGAAGTGCTACGCCATCGACCAGGGTCCAGTTTTCCCCGGGAACGTTAAGTTTCTTCACGGCAGTCGGTAAACTGGATTGCCGGTCGAAGCCGAAGATCGCCATGCGCTGGTGGGCGATAGCCGAGCTTTGTTTTTCCTGGGTGACGGGGGCGTTCAGATATTCGCCGTTGAAGACGGCGAAGGCATTTTCGGCTCCGAAGGCGAGTTCGATTTCGCCGACTTCGGTCGAGACCAAACCGTTTCCAGGTTTGAGCGATGCTTCAAGCAGATGCAGCAAGCGGATGCAGGCGTAGCTGGATAACTCGCGCCCGAGTTTGAGAGATTCCGGACTTTCGCCTTTCTCCAAGGCGTCGATTCGTTGCAGAATCTTGCGCCGTACCTTGCGTACTTCAAGCATGGCCGGGATGCCTGCCGGGAGCGGACCGCCGAATAGGTAGGCAAGGTCGATCACGCGCGATTTTGACTCAGAAGCGGGCTCGTTCGTGAAATTGGCGAGTTCGCGCCAGCGGCTAAGGCCACGATTGGCAACCGTCAGTTGGGCCGAGGATAGTCGATAGGGGTCGGCTAGTCGCAACAGGAACGTCCAGACGATCAAGCCGGAAATATTGGCTTCTCCAAGGTGCGGGAAGTCGCGGTCGACGACAGGCTGTTCGAGGATTTGCGCTGCATTCGCTAAAGCGAGAACACCGAAGAGCAGTTGGTCGATGTCAGGCGGACAGGTGCGGGCAGCGTTGAAATGGCAGTACTGCGCCATACGCAGGGCATTGGCGGCGCGTTGCAAGGCACGCAGGCGGGCATCGGCCACCAGATCCGGCGCAATGCGCAGATAAGCGATACCAAAACGCAGCCATAGGCGTTGCGCGGCATCGAAGGCGCGCTCGTCGTCTTCCGGCAAGGGCAAGGCCTTTCTGCTGTAGCGCGGCTCGACGGCGTTTTGGGCGGGTATGGCGGCAGACCAAAGGGGATTCAGGACTTCGTAGGCTTGTGCTGGGGCCAAGGCCGACCCTTCGATGGCCTCGATCTGCAGGCAAATGGTCGTCAGCATGTGCATGGCCTGCGCCTGAGGCTGGTCGGCCAGCCAGGCTTTTGCCCCGGCGGTATCTTTAAAGGCCAGCGCGATATTGGAGCGGGGTTCCGGAAGTTTCAACCAGTCCATCGTCTCTCCTAGAGTGGAGTATGCTTATATGATGAGCGGATTTGAACATTATGAGCGCGAGTTGACTAGTCTTGATCGCGAGATTCATCGTTATGCGCTGATTTGTGGCGTCGATCTTGCCACACCGCATGAGGTTGCCGCCTGCTTGGCGGACCCCCATGCCGACTGGCCAGAAGACAAGGCGCGCGAGTCGCTACGTGGCTTGTTGCTGTTGCGTTTCAAGCTGGAGGCGGAGATGCGGGCCGAGGGCATGAGCCCGTGGCCGTTGTTGTCCTCAGCTAAGGAAAGACCGGCTTGATCAGCCGTCGGCATTGATCTGGACGATCAGCGCCTGCAAGGTGCTTTCCGCCTGATCGTTGGCAACTTGGCAGGTCCCCGCGGCCTGATGTCCGCCGCCGCCGTATTGCAGCATCAACTCTCCGACATTGGTTTTGCTCGAACGGTCCAGAATTGATTTGCCGGTAGCGAAGACAGTGTTCTGTTTCTGCAGGCCCCACATGACGTGAATCGAAATGTTGGTCTGTGGAAATAGCGCGTAGATCATGAAGCGGTTGGTCGCCCAGATGGTTTCCTCGTTGCGCAGGTCAAGCACGGCCAGATTCTTGTGTACCGTGGTGCAACGCAGGATCTGGTCCTTGGCTTTCTCTGCCTGCTCGAAGTAGAGGTCTACGCGTTCCTTGACGTCGGGCAGAGCGAGGATTTCAATGATGCCGTGGTTACGGCAGTACTTGATCAGGTCCATCATCAGCGCATAGTTGCTGATGCGGAACTCGCGGAAACGGCCAAGGCCGGTGCGGGCGTCCATCAGGTAGTTGAGCAGGACCCAGCCTGTCGGATTGAGAATTTCATCTCGGCTGAATTGTGCTGAGTCGCCTTTGTCGACGGCCTCCATCATGTCGTCGGCAATCTTCGGGAAAGTTTGCTTGCCGCCGTAGTAGTTGTAGACGACGCGGGCGGCGGAGGGTGCGTCCGGCTCGATGATGTGATTTTTGCGCTCGCCGCTGTTGCGGATGGTTTCCGACAGGTGGTGGTCGAAGGCGAGATGGGCGCCGGCGACGTAGGGCAGGTTGGTGGTGATGTCGCGCTCGGTGATGTCGACCTTGCCGTCCTGCATGTCTTTCGGATGGACGAACTTGATGTCATCGATCAGGTTCAGTTCATTGAGCAGTACCGCGCAAACCAGACCGTCGAAATCGCTGCGGGTTACCAGGCGAAACTTTTGTTGCGTCATCTGCATGTCTCCGGATAGCAAAGGCTTTCGAAGCCCTAGCATAGCGCCATTGCGGCGCCTTGAAAACGGCAAAAGTGAGACTCAGAGGGCGATGCGGATGGCCTGGGTCGGGCAAGGGGCGATACAGGCGCCGCAGGCGGTGCATTTTTCCGGGTCGAGCTCGGGCAGTGGGCTACCGCCCAGACGTGGCACGAAGCGGATGGCGCGGGCATCGCAGAAATCGCCGCAGACGCGGCATTCGACGCCTTGTTGCGGCAGGCAGGCGGGGCCGATGGCGGCCTTGTGCCCCCAGGCGGGCTGTCCTTCGCCACGCCGGAGCGCCTTGGGCTGACAGGTGGTGACGCAGTCGGCGCAGAAAATGCATTCGCCACGCTGGAAATCGACGGTCGGAAAGCCGCCTTCTCCGCTGACCAGAATGCCGGTCGGGCAGACCTTCAGACAGTCGTTACAACGCGTGCAGGTCGCAACGAATTCGTCTTCGGCGAGCGCCCAAGGCGGGCGTAACTGAACCTGCGGGCGCGTCCGGCCGCGAAAGAAGCCGCGCCGCGCCAGATCGACCATGGCTTAACCGCCGGCTTTCATCTTGTCGATGCCGCTACGCAGCATCTGGTCGATTTCCGAGCCGGGCTCGACTTGTGGCAGCAGGGCTTCCCAGTAAGCGATGCCAGCCTTGCGATCGCCGCGTTCCATGGCGGCGGCTCCGGCCAGGAAGAGGCTATGACCGTGATCGGGGTCGATCTTCAGGGCCTTTTCGATTAACTGTGTTGGCTTCCCTTTGAGGCCTTTGCCTTCGGCCATGGCAATGGTTTCGGCGTAGCTGGCCAGCACATCGGGATCGTCCATGGCTTTTTCGGCCTTGGCGTAGGCGTTCATTGCATCTTCATAACGGCCCAGTGTCTTGTAGGAGCGTCCGAGCATCAGCCAGCCCTGCATGTCGTCCGGGTTGGCTTGCATGCGTTCGGCTAACTTGGCGACCATGGCATTGATCTGTTCCGGCGTCATCTTCGGCTGGGCGACGGTCTGCATCGGGTCGAGGGCGCGCGGGTTGCCCAGCATGCCGTAACCGAGCAGACCGAGAATGGGGAGGAGCAGGGCCAGGGTGATGGCCAGCTTGCGGCTGGGTGTCGCCACGTGATCGATCTGCTTGGTTGATTCGCCTTCGACGTCTTCCAGCAGTCGGCGCTGCAATTCGGCCTTGGCCTGGGTGTGGTCGGCCTCGCTCAGCGACCCTTCGTTCAGTTCGCGGTCAAGTTCGGCCAATTGGTCGCGGAAGATGGCAAGGTTGGCCTGCTTGCGCTCGGCATCGGCAGTGTTCTGGCGTGGCTGGCGCCACAGCGGCGGCACGATGAAAGCGGCCACGACGGCGGCAAGCAGCAGGGCGAAGATGAAAAACTGGGTCATTGCGAATCGAGTTCCTTGAGCAGGGCTTCGGCGCGTTGGGCCTCGGCGGCGGTCAGCGGCTTGTCTTCGGCGGCGAGGCGGGCGGCACGGCGCTTCAGGTAGCGTTGCAGAGCGATAATGCCAAGCAACAGCAGGGCGATGGGGCCGCCCCAGAGCAGCAGCGTGTTGCCTTGGACCGGCGGACGGTAGAGCACGAAATCGCCGTAGCGGGCGACCATGAAGTCGATGATTTCCTTGTCGCTCTTGCCGGACTTGATCATGCTGCGTACTTCGCGGCGCAAGTCCTGCGCCAGTTCGGCGTTGGAATCGGCGATGTTCTGGTTTTGGCAGACCAGGCAGCGTAACTCTTCCGACAGCTTTTGCAGGCGCTTTTCGGTCACCGGGTCGGCGGCGATGGCCGCTTCGGTGGCACTATCGGCCATGGCTGCGGTGCACAGGGCAAAACAGGCAAAAATCAGGGCGAGCAAGTATTTCATTTATTCAGCTCCGCCAGCAGCGGCATGATCTTCTTGCCCAGCACATCCGGGGTGATCGGGCCGGTGTGCTTCATGCGGATGACGCCGGCCTTGTCGATGACGTAGGTTTCCGGTACGCCATAGACCCCGTAGTCGATACCGACACGACCGTCGAGGTCCATGACCGTCAGCTTGTACGGGTTGCCGTGTTCAGATAGCCACTGGTTGGCGCGCTGCCAAGCCAGCTTCTTTTCTTCCTCGGCCGGCATCTTGCCCATGTCGAAGCCGCCGTCGCCGCGGACTTCCTTGTAATTCAGGCCGATCAGGGGTACGTCCACCTTCTTCGAGAACTCGACGAGGATCGGGTGTTCCTGGCGGCAGGAAACGCACCACGAGGCCCAGACGTTGAACAGCCAGACCTTGCCCTTCATGTCCTCGGGCGACAGCGTCTTTTCCGGTTGCGCAAGTTGCGCCAGCGTGAAGGCCGGGGCCGGCTTGCCGACCAGCGGTGACGGTACGTCGCGCGGATTCAGGTTGAGGCCGACGGCGAGCAGGGCGACGAGGGCGGCGAAGGCGCCGATGATCCAGTAATAACGATTCATGCTTGTTGGGCTCCGGCAGGAACTTTGGCAGCGGCACGTGCCTTGACGCGGTAGCGGCGGTCGAGCATGGCGGCGAGGCCGCCCAACGCCATCAGGATGCAGCCGCCCCAGATCCAGTCGACATAGGGTTTGTAATAGACACGCACGGCCCATTCGCCTTCCGGCTTGTCGCGGTCGATCGGTTCGCCGAGCGAGACATAGACGTCGCGCAGCAGGCCGGCATCGATGGCTGCTTCGGTCATCGGCATGGCGGAAGAGGCGTAGTTGCGCTTTTCCGGATTCATCTTGCGCAGGAACTTGCCATCCATGGACAGATCGAAATCGCCCTGCGCAGCCACGTAGTTCGGTCCCTCGACCTGCTTCACGCCATTAAAGGTGAAGTGGTAGCCGGCCACATCGACCGACTGTTTGGGGCCGAGCTTGACGTCCTTTTCTTCCTGATAGCTGCCGACCATGGTCACGCCGACGACGAAGACGGCGACGCCGATGTGCGCCAGATGCATGCCAAAGAAGCTGCGCGGTTGGCTGAGTGCGGCAGCGAGGAAGCTGCGGCCGGCGCGGGTGTGCTGCACGCGCTCGACGAAATTGAGCGCGGCGGTGGCGACAATCCAGGCAGCGAGCAGGATGCCGAGCGCGGTCATGGCATGCCAGCCGCCGTAGACCAGTGGCCAGGCGATCGCGACGACCACGCCGACAGCCAGCGCCCATTTCACGGCTTTGGCGATCTCCGGCACGGAGGCTTCCTTCCAGCGGGCGAAGGGACCCACCCCCATCAGGAAGAGAATTGGTGTCATCACCGGCACAAAGACCGCGTTGAAGTACGGGGGGCCGACCGAAATCTTGCCGACGCCCAAGGCATCGATCAGCAGCGGGTAGAGCGTGCCGAGCAGAACGGTGGCGCAGGCGACGACGAGCAGGACGTTATTGGTCAGCAGCAGCGACTCGCGTGAGATCAGCGCGAAACGGCCGCCCAGGCCAACCTTGGGGGCGCGAGCGGCGAACAGCGTCAGCGAAGCACCGATCACGGCGACCAAGAAGATCAGGATGAAGACGCCGCGCCGCGGATCGGTGGCAAAGGCGTGTACCGAAGTCAGTACGCCGGAGCGGACCAGGAAGGTGCCGAGCAGCGACAGCGAGAAGGCAGAGATGGCGAGCAATACCGTCCAGTTCTTGAAGCTGCCTCGCTTTTCGGTCACGGCCAGCGAGTGGATGAGCGCTGTGCCGACCAGCCAGGGCATGAACGAGGCGTTTTCAACCGGATCCCAGAACCACCAGCCACCCCAGCCCAGTTCGTAATAGGCCCACCACGAACCCATGGCGATACCGAGGGTCAGGAAGACCCAGGCGGCCATGGTCCACGGCCGCGACCAGCGTGCCCAGGCGGCATCGAGTTTGCCTGAGAGCAGGGCGGCGACGGCGAAGGCATAGGCCACCGAGAAGCCGACATAGCCCATGTAGAGCAGCGGCGGGTGGATGACTAGGCCGGGATCCTGCAGTAGCGGATTCAGGTCGCGCCCTTCGGCAGCGCCGGGCAGTAGGCGCTCGAAGGGGTTGGAGGTGATCAGGATGAAGAGCAGGAAACCGAAGCCGACCAAGCCGAGCGTACCGAGCACGCGGGCGGCCATAGCGTCCGGCAGTTCGCGCGATAGCAGCGCAACGAGGAAGGCCCACCAGCTCAGCATCAGGATCCACAGCAGTAAGGAGCCCTCGTGGCCACCCCAGACGCCGGCGATGCGATATTCGATGGGCAACAGCGAATTGGAATGCTGCGCCACGTACACCACAGAGAAATCGTTATTGATGAACGCGGCGGTCAGGCAGGCGAAGGAGAGGGTGACGAGCAGGGCAAAGGCCGAGGCGGTCGGGCGGGCCAGGGCGATCCAGCTCTGCTGTTTACGATGGGCGCCGATCAGCGGAAAAACGCCGAGGACAAGCGCGACCAGCGCCGACAGGATCAGCGCGAAATGACCAAGTTCAGGAATCATGCTTAGTAACCTGCCTTCGGCTTGTCGCCAGTAGTTGCGGCGGTGGCCGGAGCGGCGCCTTCGGCGGCGGCCTTCTTCTCGGCGGCGCGGGCATGCGCGTCGCCAACCGCCTTGGCGGCTTCCGGCGGCATGTAGTTCTCGTCGTGCTTGGCCAGCACTTCACTGGCGGTGAACGTGCCGTTTTCGGTCAGTTTGCCCTGAGCGACGACGCCTTTGCCTTCCTTGAACAGGTCGGGAAGGATGCCCTTGTAATTGACCGTGAGGTCTTTTTCATTGTCGGTAACGACAAAGCGAACGGTGACCCCGTCGGCCTCGCGGGTCAGGCTGCCTTCCTTGACCAGACCGCCGATGCGGAAGGTCTGGTTCTTCGGATACTGGCCGGAGGCGACCTCGGTCGGCGATTTGAACAGGGCGATGTTGCTGTTCAGTGCATTCAGCACGAGCCAGACAATGATGCCGAAAATGGCCAGGGCGCCGCCAATCAGCGCGAGTTTCTTGTGACGTGTCTTCATTCGGTCGGGGTCCTGCTTTCTGCCCGCAGCTGACGTTTCAGGCGGGCGATGGTGGTCTTTTGATGACGTGCGACGAGAATCGGTTCAAGGGCCATGATGGCTGCGGTCACGCCGAAGGAGCCCCAGACGTAAAGTCCGTAGCCGCCCATCGCGATAAAGTCGGAAAAACTGTTCCAGTAGATCATTTATCGCCTCCGGCCAGAATGGCCTTGACCCAGTCGGTGTGCCGCTCGCGTTCGAGCATGATGGTGCGCACCCGCATGAAGGCGACGGCGATCGAGTACATCCAGAAGCACATGGCCATCAGCAGCATGCCCCACAGCATGGTTTCGGCCATCGACGATTTGGTCAGGTTGACGCTCGAGCCCTGGTGCAGGGTGTTCCACCATTTCACCGAGAAATAGATGATCGGCACGTTGACCACGCCGACCAGCAGCAACAGGCCGCCCGCCTTGTCGGCGCGGCGCGGGTCGTCGATGGCGGCGGTCAATGCCATGTAGCCGATGTATAGGAAGAGCAGGATCAGTTCGGAAGTCAGGCGGGCATCCCATACCCACCAGGTACCCCACATCGGCTTGCCCCACAGCGCGCCGGTCCATAGCGACAGGAAGGCCATCAGCGCGCCGGTCGGGGCCAGCGCCTGGGTCATCATGCCTGACAGTCGAGTGTTGAAGGCGAGGCCGATGGCAGCCCAGAAGGCCATCACCAGATAGATGAACATCGACATCCACGACGCCGGGACGTGGATGAAGATGATGCGGTAGCCTTCGCCCTGCTGGAAGTCGGTGGGGGCGACCAGCATGCCGAGATACAGGCCGGCCAGGCCAAAAACGACCGAGATGGCGGCGAAATAGGGAATCAACGTGCCGGCCAGCGGATAGAAGGTGGCCGGTGAGGCGAATTTGTAGAGATTGAAGCGGTCTTTCATTCGAGGGCGATCTTCAATGCGGCGGCCGATGCCCAAGGGGCGAAGCCGAGTGAGGCGAAAGTCATAGCGGCGAGCAACGACAGGTGTCCTTCTCCCCCGAGTCCGGATACCGTCGCGTCAACCGCGCCAGCGCCGAATATTAGCACCGGGATGTAAAGCGGCAGCACCAACAGTGAAAGCAAGACGCCGCCGCCGCGCAGGCCGAGGGTCAGCGCGGCACCGATGGCGCCGATGCCGGACAGTGCCGGGGTGCCGAGCAGGATGGCGCCGGTCAGCACGAGCAGGGCGTCGGAAGACAAGTCGAACTGGATACCGAGTACCGGCGCGATCAAGGCCAGCGGCAGGCCGGAGACCAGCCAGTGAGCAATCACTTTTCCGGTGACGACCAGTCCGAGCGGGTGTGGTGCCAGGGCCAACTGCTCTAGCGTGCCGTCGCGATGGTCGTCGGCGAACAGGCGGGGCAGTGACAGCATGGTGGCCAGCAGGGCGGCCACCCATAGTACCCCGGGGGCGAGTTTGCGCAGCAGGTCGGGCTCCGGCCCGATGCCAAGCGGGAAGAGGCTGACCACGATGATAAAGAAAAACAGTGCCGAAACGATATCGGCCTGACGGCGCATGGCCAGCTTGAGGTCGCGACCGATGACGGCAAGGATGATCTGCAGCATCGTTTGCCCTCAGGAAAGCCGCAACTCGCGGACCCGCCCGGCCGGGATGTCGACCGGTTGGTGCGTGGTCATCACGGCCAGTCCGCCGCGTTGCAGGTGGGCAGAAATCAGTTTGGCGAGCCAGTCTACCGCAGCCACGTCGAGGGCGACGAAAGGTTCGTCGAGCACCCACAGAGGGCGACGCTCCTTGACTAGGCGGGCCAGTGCGACGCGGCGCTTTTGGCCTTGCGACAGGTACTTGCAGGCGAGATCTTCGCGTCCGGCCAAGCCGACCTGCTCCAGCGCATCCAGTGCATCGTCCTCCGACAGATCTTCGTCGGCCAGGTGGGCGGCGGCAAGCAGGTTTTCCAACGGGGTCAGTTCTTCCTTGATGGCGTTCAGGTGGCCGAGATAGCACAGGTCGGCGCGGAAATCCTCGCCGGCGGCGCGGATCGATTGCCCCTTCCAGCGGATTTCCCCGGCTTCCGGCGGCAGCAGGCCGATCAGCATGCGCAGCAGGCTGGTTTTCCCTGCGCCATTCTTGCCCTGCAGATAAAGCAGTTCGCCGGCTTCCAGTGTGAAGCCGAGGCCTGCGAACAGGCGGCGCTCGCCGCGCACGCATTCCAGATTGTCAGCTTCAAGCATTGAGAAAAAACCGCGAAAAATCAGGTGCAAATTATGAACGCGCCAGTTTACCGGCAGATTGATGATCATCAAACAAATCGGGCAACAAAAAACGGGGGCGGCTGCCCCCGTCGCCATGGGGGCTCGTTCTTACTTCTTTTCGAACGGCGTCGGGCGCGGCGTTGCGTCGGACGACGGCGGCAGGATGGGTAGCTTGAAGTTTGGCTGGTCGCCGGTCAGTGTTTTCAGGAAGGCGACCACTTTGGCGTTTTCCTCGGCCGTGAATTTCTTGCCGAGCTGGATGCGGGCCATGGTGTCGACGGCCTCCGGCAGGGTGTTGGCGGCGCCGTCGTGGAAGTAGGGATAGGTCATTTCGACGTTGCGTAGTGTCGGTACCTTGAAGTTGAAGCGGTCGGCATCCTTGCCGGTGACCGCCGAGCGCCCCTCGGCCGGGCTGGAGGCTTTGTACGGCTCAACCAGGCCCATCTTCTGGAAGGAATTGCCGCCGACGGCCGGGCCATTGTGGCAGGCGACGCAGCCGCTCTCCTTGAATAGCTTGTAGCCTTCCTGTTCCATCTTGCTCAAAGCTTTCGTGTCACCTTTCAGCCATTTGTCGAAGCGGGAATTGGGGGTGACCAGGGTTTCCTCGAAGGCGGCGATCGCCTTGGTCACCATCTCGATGTCGATCTGTTCCTTGCCAAAAGCCTTCTTGAAATCGGCGACATAGCCGGGGATGGATTGCAGCACGTTGATGGCCAGGGTATGGGTGAAAGCCATTTCACCCGGATTGGCGATCGGGCCGCCGGCTTGGGCCTTGAGGTCGGCGGCGCGGCCGTCCCAGAACTGGGCGACATTGAGGCTGGAATTCAGAACGGTCGGGGCGTTGATTGGACCTTCCTGCCAGTTGTGACCGATCGAAGTCTTGATGTTGTCGGTACCACCCATCGATAGGTTGTGGCAGGAGTTGCAGGAGATGAAACCGGACTTGGACAGGCGCGGATCGAAGTAGAGCTTCTTGCCCAGTTCGACCAGAGCCGGCTGGGTCACCTTGGCCGGCTGGATGGGCTGAATGGGTTCTTTGTCGGCGGCCATGGCAAGGCTGGCGGAATCGGTGAGCAGCAGTGAAACCAGAATCGAAAACGTGCTTCTTTTCATTTGTGTTCTCCCTTGTAAAAAACATTCGGTCCGGGCATTGTCCCCTTGGGGGCTATGGTAGTATTGATCCAAGTCAATGATTTTTATGGGTTTTGTTTATAGGGGTTATAGCTTTCCCCTATAGATAGAAGGGGCATTAGACCCTGTTAAATTACTGTGGAGAGCAGCAAATGACATTGACCGAGTTGCGTTACATCGTGGCTTTGGCCCATGAGCGAAGCTTCAGTCGGGCGGCCGAGCGTTGTTCCGTCAGTCAGCCGACATTGAGCGTGGCCATCGCTCGCCTAGAGGACGAGTTGGGCGTGCAGTTGTTCGAGCGCGGGAAGGGCTTCGTCAGCCCGAGTGCAGTCGGCGTGCGCGTCGTCGAGCAGGCACAGCAGGCGTTGAAGGAGGCCGATAAGGTGCGCCAGATTGCCATGGTGGGGCGCGACCAGTTGGATGGGCCGCTGCGCCTTGGGGTCATTCATACGATCGGCCCCTATCTGCTGCCGCAATTGATCCAGTCGTTGAAGCACGTGGCCCCGAATATGCCGCTCGCCATCGAGGAGA
This sequence comes from Azonexus sp., assembly GCA_041909105.1. Lineage (GTDB taxonomy): Bacteria > Pseudomonadota > Gammaproteobacteria > Burkholderiales > Rhodocyclaceae > Azonexus. The sequence goes on along the minus strand of JAYREE010000023.1, from coordinate 25,948 downwards.
ACATGACCTCCAACCTGGCCGACATGCTGCGCGAGAACGAGGTCGACGTCGTGATCATCGCCTTGCCGTTCGATATTCCCGGCGTGCTGACGCGGCCGCTCTACGACGAGTCGTTCAAGGTCATCGTGCCGCGCGGCCACGATTGGGAAAACAAGGCGCGCATTGCGCCGGAAGAGGTGGCTGGTGACGAGGTGCTGTTGTTGAAGGCGGGCAATTGTTTCCGCGATCAGGTGCTCGGTGCGTGTCCGCAGGTGAGCAGCCCGGAAACCGATGTCCGCTTGGGGCATTCGATCGGTACCATTCGCTGCATGGTCGCATCCGGCTTGGGGGTATCGGTTTTGCCCGATGCAGCATTACGTCATCCCTATAGCAACGAGCTGATCAGCGTCATTCCGTTCACCGAGCCGGAGCCATCGCGCCGTATCGCGCTGGCCTGGCGCGCCGGCTTTGTTCGCCCCAAAGCCATCGATGCGCTGGTGGCGGCGGTGCAGGGACTGAATAACCCGGCCTATCGGCTGATCCATTGATTTTTGCCCATTTTCCACGGTGCACCGCAGCAGGATGGTTTTGCAGTTTGCAGAGTGGAAGACAAGTAACCACTTATCTCGCTGTTGGCTTTTTTGCTGGTGCTAAACCGAATGGCAAAGGGTCTGATTTAAATCAATAAACCGTATTTCCCCCGGTGTTGGCACGTGCTTTGCGATGCCTGCCCGTCCAATGCGAAAAAGAACGGGGGAAAACAAGTGACCGAGACCTTTTACGAAGTGCTGCGCCGCCAAGGCATTACCCGGCGTAGCTTCCTGAAGTTCTGCAGCCTGACCGCCACCTCGCTGGGGTTGGGGAGCGCCGCCGCGCCGCGCATCGCGCATGCGCTGGAAACCAAGCCGCGCACGCCGGTGATCTGGTTGCACGGCCTCGAGTGCACCTGCTGTTCCGAGTCCTTTATCCGTTCGGCGCATCCGCTGACCAAGGATGTCGTGCTCTCCATGCTGTCGCTGGACTACGACGACACGCTGATGGCCGCCGCTGGCCACCAGGCCGAAGCGATCATCGAAGAGGTCAAGAAGAAGTACAAGGGCAACTATATTGTCGCCGTTGAAGGCAATCCGCCGCTCAACGAAGATGGCATGTTCTGCATCCACGGCGGCCGTCCGTTCGTCGAAGTGCTCAAGGAAACCTGTGCCGATGCCAAGGCCATCATCAGTTGGGGGGCTTGCGCTTCTTACGGCTGCGTGCAGGCTGCCAAGCCGAATCCGACGCGTGCCACACCGGTGCACAAGGTCATTTCCGGCAAGCCGATCATCAATGTGCCGGGCTGTCCGCCGATTGCCGAAGTGATGACCGGCGTCGTCACCTATATGCTGACCTTCGACCGCATTCCCGAGCTGGATCGTCAGGGTCGCCCGAAGATGTTCTACGGCCAGCGTATCCACGACAAGTGCTATCGCCGCGGCCACTTCGACGCTGGCCAGTTCGCCGAAGCCTGGGATGACGAAGGTTCGCGCAAGGGCTACTGCCTGTACAAGATGGGCTGCAAGGGCCCGACCACCTACAACGCCTGTTCGTCGATGCGCTGGAACGGCGGCGTCAGCTGGCCGGTGCAATCCGGCCATGGCTGTATCGGCTGTTCGGAAGAGGGTTTCTGGGACAAGGGGTCGTTCTACGACCGCGTCACTTCAATCACGCCGTTCGGTGCCGAAGCCAACGCCGATACGGTCGGCAAGGCCGCTGCCGGTACGGTGGGTGCCGCCATTGCCGCGCATGCTGCCGTCACCGCATTGGCCCGCGCCCGCCAGAAGGCCGCTGTTCCTGACAACAGCCAAGAAAAACAGGGGGAATAATAGATGTCAGCCTACGAAACTCAGGGCTTCAAGCTCGACAACTCCGGCAAGCGGGTCGTTGTCGATCCGGTTTGCCGCATCGAAGGTCACCTGCGGGTGGAAGTGAACCTCGACGACAAGAACGTGATCCGCAATGCCGTGTCCACCGGCACCATGTGGCGGGGCCTGGAAGTCATTCTCAAGGGGCGTGATCCGCGTGACGCCTGGGCGTTCGTCGAACGGATCTGCGGCGTTTGTACCGGCACCCATGCGCTGACCTCGGTGCGTGCGGTGGAAGATGCGCTGGCGATCAAGATTCCCGATAACGCCAACATCATCCGCAACCTGATGCAGCTGAATCTCTACATTCACGATCATCTGGTGCACTTCTATCACCTGCATGCGCTGGACTGGGTCGATGTCGTGTCGGCGCTAAAGGCTGACCCGAAGGCGACCTCGACGCTGGCACAAAGCATTTCGAGTTGGCCGCTATCGTCGCCGGGTTATTTCCGCGACATCCAGAACCGCCTGAAGAAGTTTGTCGAATCGGGCCAGCTCGGCCCCTTCATGAACGGTTATTGGGGCAACCCGGCCTACAAGCTGCCGCCGGAAGCCAACCTGATGGCCGTCGCCCATTATCTGGAAGCGCTGGATTTCCAGAAGGACCTGGTCAAGGTGCACACCATTTTTGGTGGCAAGAACCCGCACCCGAACTGGCTGGTCGGCGGCGTGCCGTGCGCCATCAACCTGGAGGGCGTCGGCGCGGTTGGCGCTGTGAACATGGAGCGCCTGAACCTGGTCAAGAGCATCATCGACCGCGCCACCGAGTTCGTCGAGCAGGTGTATGTCCCCGATTTGCTGGCCATCGCTTCCTTCTACAAGGGCTGGCTGTACGGCGGTGGCCTGTCGTCAAAGAACCTGTTGTCCTACGGCGACATTCCGCACATCGCCAACGACTACTCGACCAACAGCCTGCTCCTGCCGCGCGGCGCCATCATCAATGGCAAGCTGGACGAAATTCATCCGGTGGACCTGAAGGATCCCGAACAGGTGCAGGAATTCGTCGCCCACTCCTGGTACAAGTATCCGGATGAAACCAAGGGCCTGCACCCCTTCGACGGCGTCACCGAGCCGAACTTCGTGCTCGGCCCCAACACCAAGGGCAGCAAGACCAACATCAAGGAGCTGGACGAAGGCGGCAAGTACTCGTGGATCAAGGCCCCGCGCTGGCGCGGCCATGCCATGGAGGTCGGTCCCTTGGCGCGCATGGTGATGGGCTACCTGCAGCCCAAGCAATTCCCGGAGATTCACGGGCTGGTCGACGGCGCGCTGAAAAAGCTCGACGTCCCGGTCAGCGCGCTGTTCTCGACGCTGGGCCGGACCGCGGCGCGGGGCCTGGAGACGGCATATTGCGTCAAGCTGCAAAGCGCGCAGTTCGACAAGTTGATGACCAACCTGAAGAACGGCGACTTGAATACCGCCAACATCGAGAAGTGGGAACCCAGCACCTGGCCGAAGGAAGCCATGGGCGCCGGCTTCACTGAAGCCCCGCGCGGTGCGCTCGGTCACTGGATCAAGATCAAGGACACCAAGATCGACAACTACCAGTGCGTCGTGCCGACCACCTGGAACGGCGGTCCGCGCGACCACAAGGGTCAGATTGGCGCCTTCGAGGCCTCGCTGATGGATACCCCGGTGGCCAAGGCCGACGAGCCGCTGGAAATCCTGCGCACGCTGCATTCCTTCGACCCCTGCCTGGCCTGCTCGACGCACGTGATGAGCCCGGACGGTCAGGAAATGACCTCGGTCAAGGTTCGCTAACCGCGTCCCGGAAAGGAGCTGAGATGACCCCCACGCTCACCTTGTTCGCTGCCCCCCGAGGGGGCGCCGCCTCCTTCGGGGCGGCCCTTCAGGAGGCTTGATCATGCTCTCTCAACAGGACATGCTGGAGGCCGAACGGCACGGTAAACAGGTCCGTTCGATCTATGTCTACGAAGCCCCGGTACGCCTCTGGCACTGGCTCAACGCGGCCTGCATGGTCGTTCTGGCAGTGACCGGCTACTTCATCGGCAAGCCCTTGCCGACGGTGCCCGGCGAAGCCGCCGAGAACTTCCTGATGGGCTACATCCGCTTCGCCCATTTCGCGGCGGCCTACATCTTTGCGGTCGGCCTGCTCGGTCGCATCTATTGGGCTTTTGTCGGCAATCATCACGCCAAGCAGATCTTCAAGCTGCCGATCTTCAACGGTCAATGGTGGAGCGAGGTGTTCTTCGAACTACGTTGGTATCTGTTCCTCGAAAAGACCCCGAAGAAATACGTCGGTCACAACCCGATGGCACAGTTGATGATGTTCTTCTTCTTTACGGTGCTGGCCGTCGGCATGCTGTTCACCGGTTTTGCGCTGTATGGCGAAGGCGCCGGCGTTGGCAGTTGGCAGGACAACGTGTTCGGCTGGGTCATTCCGATGCTGGGTGGCTCGCTGCAGGTGCATAACCTGCACCGTCTGGGCATGTGGATCATGATGACGTTCGCCCTCGTGCACGTCTATGCCGCGATCCGCGAGGACATCATGAGCCGGCAATCGCTGATCTCGACCATGATCAGCGGCTGGCGGATGTTCAAGGACTGATGGCCATGCTTGCTGGTGCTGCGTTGTCCGCGCTTGCCGTGCTAAAGCACTGCCTGCGCGCGTCCGCCTGGCTCCAGCGGCGCCCGGTCATCAGTCGGAATTAAGGTTTACCTTGCGTTGGCCCCGGCTCGCACCCTCACGCGACCGGGGCGTTTTTTTCGAAAGATGACGATGGATTCAAAACGCATTCTGGTACTCGGCATCGGCAACCTGCTGTGGGCCGATGAAGGTTTCGGCGTGCGTTGCGTCGAGGCGCTGAACGAAGGCTGGACCTTCCCGCCGCAAGTGACGCTGATGGATGGCGGCACGCAGGGCCTCTACCTGCTGCCCTACGTGCAGGAAGCCGATTGCCTGCTGGTCTTCGACGCCGTCGATTATGGCGATGAGCCCGGGACGATGCGCGAAGTGATCGGCGACCAGGTGCCGCGCTTCATGGGTGCCAAAAAGATGAGCCTGCATCAGACCGGCTTTCAGGAGGTCCTGATGGCCGCCGAGTTGACCGGCAAGCTGCCGAAGGAATTGGTGCTGATCGGCGTCCAGCCGGAAGAACTGGAAGACTACGGCGGCAGCCTGCGCGATGTGGTCAAGGCGCAAATGGTGCCGGCCCTGAACAAGGCGCTCGACTGGCTGGAGCAGTGGGGTGCCGCGGGCCATTTGCGCGACGGCGACGCCGAGCCAATCACCGATGCGGCGCTGGCCATCGACGTCTACGAAGGCGAACGGCCGTCGGCCGATCTGGCCTATCGCCTAGGCGACGCCCGTTTCCTTAACATGGAGGGTGCTGCCCCCGAGCCAGCGTTGCAGGCTGCCCCCCAAGGGGACATCTCCCAGCCTTGGGGCGGCCCGGCGGCAGGGAGTGCCTGAGCATGTGTCTGGGTATTCCCGTCCAGGTCATCGAAACCGGCGCCCATTTCGCCCGTTGCGCCGGGCGGGATGGTGAAGTACGGGTTGACCTGTCGCTGGTCGGCCCGCAGCCCGCGGGCACCTGGCTGCTGACTTTTCTCGATGCGGCGCGTGAGGTGATCGATGCCGAACGTGCCGTGGCGATCAATGCCGCCCTCGATGCACTGACCGCCGCCCACGGCGGTGCCACCGATTTTTCTGCCTTCTTCGCCGATCTCGACCGCGAACCCCAACTCCCCGAATTTCTGAGGACCCCACAATCATGAGCCTCGAACTCAAAGCCGGCCCGACCTCGCTCGAACGCCTGGAAACGGCCATTGGCCGCATGGAGCAAAAACACGGTTTTTCGCGTGTGCACCGCGCCCTGCAAGAAGTCCCCTTGGGGGATAGTAGTGATGCTTTTCCATCGGGTTTGGCCGCGCTGCTGCTCACCGACGACCCGCAGCGCAACCTCGAAGTGCTCGACGCCTGCGTCATCCTGCCCGAGGCGCTGAAGCCGCTGGGCGACAGCATTGCCCGCTGCGTTGCCGGGGCCGAGTTGGCCGCCGAACTGCTCGCCCGCTACGGCGTGGCGCGTGCGCCGGCCGTCGTCTTCCTGCGCGATGGCGAATTCGTCGGCGTGCTGCAAGGCATTCGCGATTGGAGCGAATACCAGGCCGAAGTCGCGCGCCTGCTCAACGGCCCCGCCCAGCCCAAACCCATCGGTATTCCCGTCCGCGCCGCCACGTCTCAAGGAGCCTGCGCATGAACCCCGCCAGCCTGCGTCCCTTCCCGATTTCCGTCGTCGCCATGGGCCCCGGCTCGCAAGGCGAGGAGGCCCCGGATTACCTGCCCATGCCCAAAGGTATGGATACCTTTCACCAGCCGCGCTTGCCGGAGAACGCGTCGGCCGAGTCGGTGGCGCGCGCCGCCACGCTGCTGGGCGATTTTGTCGATAACGCCGAGAAACTGGGCTTTGCCGGTGGCGCGCAATTCGACCTGCTCGCCATCGATCCGGAAGTACGTGAAGTCATCAACCAGTCGCTCGGTTTCGGCGAAGTCAGCGCCTTCACCACGGCGCCGGAGCACTGGCGTGTGCAGGAAAGCGCCTTTGCCGGTATCTGGCGGGCGCTGCAGGTCGGCGGGGATGGCCGCTTCCTGATCGATCGTCTGGAAACCGGCCCGGTGCCGGCGGTGCTGATCGATTCGATGCGCCGTACTGCGACCAGCGGCCTGCAGCCACCCGATTATCCGGCCGGTTGCATGAACGCCCAGGCGCTGGTTGAGGAAATCCGCCAGCAGGCCGCCGCTTACCAGTCTGGCCAGTCGGCGCACGTGATCAACCTGACCCTGCTGCCGGTCAGCGATGCCGACCTCGATACCCTGTATGGCTGGCTCGGCCACCGCGAGGTGTCCATCCTGTCGCGCGGCTACGGTAATTGCCGCATCACCAGCACCCGCCTGCACAATGTCTGGTGGGTGCAATACTTCAACTCGATGGATGCGCTGATTCTCAATTCCATCGAGGTGGTCGCCATGCCGGACGTCGTGCTGGCTTCGGACGAGGATTTTGCCGATTCGGTCGAGCGCCTGCGCGAATACCTCGACATGATGGCCGACCCGCTGTAGTTTCACGCCATGCGTTTCGAAGGCTCCTTCCTCGACGTCAAGCCGGACGATAAGCTCGAATGCGGCATCTGCTGGTGGGTTTACGATCCGGCGGTGGGTGACGACGTGCGCGGCATACCGCCGGGCGTGTCCTTTGCCGAGCTGCCGGATGACTGGAATTGCCCCGGCTGCGATGCGCCCAAGCACAAGTTCATGGTGCTCGGCGCATGAGGCTCTGGGCCGACGATCCATCGTCGTACCTGGAAAGTGTTTTTGCCGACATCGCGGCAACGCGCATGGCGGGCCTGCCGATCTGCAACCCAGTGCTGCAGGTCGAGGCCATCGGCTTTCGCCGGGCCGAGGATGGCCACTGGGCCGGCGTCATGATCACGCCGTGGGCGATCAACCTGCTGCGCCTGCGCGGGCAGGCTGACAATTGGCCGGAACTGGCACCGTGCAGCAAGTATGATTGGCGTTTTCCTTCCGGCAATTACGAGTTCACCGTGGCCCACGAAGACCGACTCGGTACTTACCACCTCTGTTCGCTGTTTTCCCCGGCGGTCGAGCTGGAATCGCATGACCAAGCTCGTCTGACCGCCATCGCAGTGGGCGAAGCCTTGTTTGCCGAACCCTTGGCACCGCCGCCCACCGTGGCCGACGCGCCGCGCAGCCGGCGTGCCTTCCTGGGGCTGCGCGGGTGAATTCGGCGGGAATACTGACCGTCCGCGCAAACTGGGTCGAAGGGCGAATCGAGAATCTGGCGGTCGAACTGCGCCGGCCGACGGTGACCCGCCTGTTCATCGGCCAGCTGCCTGACGCCGTCGTAAAGACCGTGCCCTATCTGTATACCCTGTGCGCTGAGGCGCAGCGCACGGCCGCCCAGTGTGCCGTTGCCGCCGCACGCGGCGAGCCGCCCCTGCCGGCCGACGCTCGGGCGCTGTGGCTCGAGCTCCTGCACGAAAACCTGTGGCGCCTGCTGCTCGACTGGCCGACCGCGCTCGGCCTGGCCAAGGAGAAGGATGCCTTCATCGAATGGCGGGCGGAGCGCCAGGGCGACAAGGGCCTCGCTGTCACCCAACGCTTGCTGGAAAACACCCTGCGCCCGCTCTCTGAAAAATGCCTGGAAAGGCTCGTGCACCGCAGCAGTGCGGCGATGCCGGTGACCGGCTTCGATGCCGAAGGCTGGCTGGCCTTCTGGCGGGGCGAGGCTGACCACTTGCCTGCCATCGTCGGTCCAAGCTGCGTGGCGGCGGCCTACCGGGCGCGCCTGGTCGATGTCGAACAGGCGGTCGCGGCCTTGGCCGAGCGGGCGCCTTATCCCATCGTTCATGCCGGCGGTCAGGGCTGGGGCGTCGGTCAGGTGCTGACCGCGCGCGGCGTGTTGACCCATGCCATACACGTGGAGGATGGGTTGGTGGCAAATTACCGGGTGCAGGCGCCGACCGACGGTTTCTTCGCCGATGCCGCGCCGCTCGCTGCCTTGCTGGCCGAGCGGACTTTCGCGGATGGCGAGGCGGCTCGACAGGGCGTAGAGCAAGCGATTCTTGCGCTCGATCCCTGCCTGCCCTATGAATTGGAACTGGACTGATGCATGAAATGTCGCTCGCCGAAGGTGTGATCCAACTGGTGGAAGACACCGCGAAGCGCGAGAATGCGCAACGGGTCAAGCTGGTGGTGCTGGAAATCGGCAAGCTGTCGTCGGTCGAGCCGGAGGCGCTGCGCTTCTGCTTCGATGTCGTCACCAAGGGCGGTATTGCCGACGGGGCGCGGCTGGAGATCGTCGATGTGCCGGGCAGCGGCTGGTGCATGCAATGCGCGGCGACGGTGCCCGTCGGCGAGCTGTATGGCGCCTGCCCGACCTGTGGCAGTTATCAGGTGCAGCCCACCGGCGGCACCGAAATGCGGGTCAAGGAAATCGAAATCGAATAATCGGGAGACAACATCATGTGTACGGTTTGCGGCTGCGGAGCAGGGGAAACGAAGATCGAGGGCGGGGCGCATGAACATACCCATGTGCACGCCGATGGCACGGTGCATACGCACAGCCACGACCATCATCACGAGCACGAGCATAGCCACGACGGTGCCGCGCTGGCCGGCGCGCATCAGCATCCGCACACGCATGCGGACGGCACGACGCATGTGCATGAGCACGTGCATCAGGGCGAACATGCGCACGTGCACGGTCACAGCCACGACCATGTTCATGCCGACGGCAGCACGCACAGCCATCCGCACGACCATGAGCATGACCACGAACACGATCATCACCATGAACATGGTGTCGGCGGCGATCTCGACTACGGCACCGGCCCGGCCCGCGCCCACGTGCCGGGCATGAGCCAGGCACGCATGGTGCAGATCGAGCAGGACATCCTGGCCAAGAACAATACCTACGCCAACGCCAACCGTCAGTGGTTCGACGAGCGGGGTATCTTCGCGCTGAACCTCGTGTCCAGCCCCGGCTCTGGCAAAACGACCCTGCTCTGCAAGACCATCGAGTTGCTGAAAGACCGGGTTGCCATCAATGTCGTGGAAGGCGATCAGCAGACGGCCAACGATGCCGAACGCATCCGCGCCACCGGCGTGCCGGCACTGCAGATCAATACCGGGAAGGGCTGCCACCTCGATGGCCATATGGTCGGCCATGCCATGCAGCGCCTGCAGCCCAGGGACGAATCCCTGTTCCTGATCGAAAACGTCGGCAATCTGGTTTGCCCGGCCGCGTTCGATCTGGGCGAACATCACAAGGTCGCCATCCTGTCCGTGACTGAAGGCGAGGACAAGCCGCTCAAATACCCGGACATGTTCGCCGCGGCCGATGTCATGCTGCTCAACAAGTGTGATTTGCTGCCCTACCTCGAATTCGATGCCGACCTGGCCGAAGCCAACGCCCGCCGCGTTAATCCCAACCTGACCATCTTCCGTGTTTCCGCCACCAGCGGCGACGGCCTGAGCGCCTGGCTGGACTGGATCGAGACCGGGCTCGAAGCGCAGCGCGGCAAGCACGGCGAGTCGGTCGATGCATTGAAGGCGCGTATCGCCCAATTGGAGCAGCAGTTGGCGGCGAAGTAAGACTCGGATGCTTATGCAGCGGCCAACGCCCGGACAGAACGTTTTTCTTGGCGGTGCGGTACTGGCTGCTTTGCCCGGCATGGCCTTTTTCGGTTGGCCGGCCGGCCTGTTGTTGTGCTGCGTCGTGGCACTCAGCGCGGATCGCCTGGCGGCTTGGTCGGCAGCGAGTTTTAAACGCGAGGGCTATCTCGCATCCATGTTTGCCGGAGCATGCATCGCTTGGCTAACTCTACTCATCGGGATGGGGGCAATGGCAGCGCTCGGCGCACTCGTCGTGTCTTACATGGGAACGGCCGATTGGTTGTGGGCTAACGGGTTGTTCGGGCCATTTCTCAGCCCGGTTGGTGCTTTCTTGGGGGCATCGTTTGCGACATTGCCTTGTCTGCTGATTGGTGCAGGGCTCGGCGTGATTGCTCGGCGGAAGACGAGCTTGCAGTGAACGGCCACCTGATCCGCATCCGTGGCCTCGTCCAGGGCGTCGGCTTCCGGCCCTATGTCTGGCGGCTGGCTCGGGAGCTGGAACTGGCCGGTTGGGTGCGCAACGACGGCGCCGGGGTGACTGCTGCGGTGCACGGGCCGAATTGGGCAAAATTCGTTGAGCGCCTGCCCCTGGAGGCGCCGCGTCTGGCGCGGATCGATGACGTCGAGATCGAGGAGTTTGCTGGCGAATGGCCGTCCCCCGGTTTTGCCATTCTCGACAGTGCCGAGGGTGAGGTCAAAACCGCCATCGGTCCCGACGCCGGGCTGTGCCCAGAGTGCATCGTCGACTTGTGCGACCCGGCAGGGCGGCGCTGGCGTTACGCCTTCACCACCTGCACGCATTGCGGGCCGCGTTTCACGGTCAGCCGGCGCATTCCCTATGACCGGGCGCAGACCAGTCTGAGTGGTTTTCCACTGTGCGAGCCGTGCGCTGCAGAATACGCCGACCCGGCCGATCGTCGCTTCCACGCCGAAACCACCTGTTGCCCCGCCTGCGGCCCGCAATTGAGCCTGCTCAATGCGTCCGGTCAGCCGCTGGCCGGCGATCCCATCGCCGAAACGCTGGCCCGCTTGCACGCTGGCCAGATCGTCGCCATCAAGGGGCTGGGCGGTTTTCATCTGGCCTGCGATGCGCGCAACGCCGAGGCAGTGGCCGAATTGCGTCAGCGCAAGCAGCGCGAAGCCAAGCCTTTTGCCGTGATGGGACTGAGTGAAGCGGGCTTCGCCGGACTGGCGCGGATCGGCGAGGGCGAGCGCGCCCTGCTGCGCAGCGTAGCAGGGCCCATCGTCTTGTGCGCCAAGGGCGAGCGGGAATTGCCGGGCATTGCGCCCGGTCTGGCCTGGCTCGGCGCCATGCTGCCGGCGACGCCGCTGCATCTTTTGCTCTGGCACGAGGCGGCCGGGCGGCCGAGCGGCACGAACTGGTTGAGTCAGCCGAACGATCTGCTGCTGGTGATGACCAGCGCCAACCCGCATGGCGAGCCGCTGGTGGCGGGCAACGAAGAAGCCTTGTCGCGCCTGGCCGGCATTGCCGACGCTTTCCTGCTGCACGACCGCGAAATCGTCGTCCGTTGCGATGATTCGGTGGTGCGTGCAACACCGCACGGCCCGGCCTTCATCCGCCGGGCGCGCGGCTATGTGCCGGTGCCGATTCCGTTGGCTGAGGATGGCCCGGATGTGCTGGCCGTCGGCGGCTACTTGAAGAACACCATCTGCGTCACGCGCGGCCGCGAGGCCTTCCTGTCGCAGCATGTCGGTGGTCTGGATAACGCGGCGGCGATTGGTTTCCTTGAGGAAACCGTGGCACACCTGCTCGATATCCTGGAAGTCAGGCCGTCGGCGATTGCCCACGACCTGCATCCGGATTTTCCGTCGACCCGCCTGGCCATACGTTTGGCTGACGAACTGGGCGTGCCGGCCATTCCGGTAGCGCACCATCAGGCGCATCTGGCAGCTATTTCCGCTGAACATGGCAGCAACGAGCCGCTAACTGGCCTGTTGCTCGATGGTGTTGGCCTCGGTCCGGACGGCGGCGCCTGGGGCGGCGAATTGCTGCATCTCTCTGGCGCCGAGTGCCAGCGCCTCGGCCACTTGCAGCCCTTGGCGCTGCCCGGCGGCGACCGCGCGGCGCGCGAGCCGTGGCGCATGGCGGTGGCCGCGCTGCACGGCGCCGGCCTCAGTCACCATATCGGCGACTGGTTGAAGTCGACCTGGCCGGAACGCGATGCCGGCCCCTTGCTGACGATGCTCGCCCGCCAACTGCGTTGCCCGCCGACGACCAGTCTGGGCCGCTGGTTCGATGCCGTCGCTGCGCTGCTCGGCGTGCGCGACGTGATGGCCTTCGAAGGCCAGGCGGCGATGGAGTTGGAAGGCTTGGCCGCCGGCTTCGGCCAGATCGAACCCCTGTCGGCCGGCTACACCCTGCGCGATGGCGGCCGGGTACTCGATCTGTCGCCCATGCTGCTACCCTTGCTCGAACTGCGCGGAGATCCCGCCCGCGGCGCAGCGCTCTTCCATGCCACGCTGGCCGCCGGGTTGGCCGAGTGGGCGACGGCTGTCCCCCAAGGGGACTTCTTGCAGGGCGCGGTGCACGGGCCAAAAAGGCAAAAAATTGCCCTTGGCGGCGGCTGTGCCATGAATGCCGTGCTGGCCGAAAACCTGCGCCGTGAACTGGCCGGGCGCGGTATCGATTTGCTGGAAGCCCGGCTGGCACCGCCCAATGACGGCGGGCTGGCGCTGGGCCAGGCGTTGGTGGCGCGCAGGGGTGTGTCGAGAGGTGGATAGTTGATTGATTTTGTGGAAGCTTGCTATCCACTCTTGCCGGCTGGTCGAGCCTAGCTCATTGATTTAACGTGATGTGCAAGGTGGTGTGCCTTTTGCATGCCTACAGGCCCGCTTGCGAACCGTGCCGACGCTCGGGACAATGCGGTTTGGTCCCGAAGGTTGAAGAATATGAATCCCCATCCTACTGATGAATCCCTGTTGGCTGCCTTGGAGCGTGTCGGTCGTCCGCGTGGCGAAGTGGTCGGTTGGCTGGCTGTCGAAGGCGATTGGCTGGCTGCCGTGGCGCATGCCGATTGTGCCTATTTGGTGATGTTGCCGGCCGGCGGCCAGTTGTGGGGAGAAATTCCGCTCGGGCAGAAGCGGTTTGTGACCCTGCGCGAGCAGAGTTGGGCCTTTGTCGCGGAGCAGGATGAAAGCCTCGGTTCCTATCAGCGCTGCCATCTGGCTGAGGCGGCCGACGGCATCAGCGATATCGGTGTGGCGCATGAGGTTTGTCGCGATGCACTCGCCCTGTTGGGCTATCAACCGAAGCCACCGGCCGAGGAGCCCAAGAAGGCGGTGACCCGGCGGGGCTTTCTGGGCGCGCTGGTCGGGCGTCGTTAGTCAAGGAAAAATCATGTGTCTAGCCATTCCGGCGCAGGTGGTTGAGCTGCGCGACAACGACAATGCCCTGGTCGACCTGGCCGGGGTGAAGAAAGAGATTTCGCTGGCCTTGGTCGAGGGCGTGGCGGTTGGCGATTACGTGATCGTCCATGTTGGCTACGCGCTGAACAAACTGGATCCGGAAGAGGCCGAGAAGACGCTCAAGCTGTTCGCCGAAATGGGCCAGCTAACGGCGGATGGTGATGGACTGACGCTGCATTAGTGGGCTGCTTCGCAATTATCAGAACATGAAAGCTTGTCTTTGCACCGTAGGCGTTGTTGCTCATCCTCGCGATAGCGATGGCTATCGCTGTGGTTCGCGCCTAGCCTATGGCGCAAATCCGGCGCTTTCATTTTGTCCCGCTAATTACGAAGCAGCCCACCCATGAAATACATCGACGAATTCCGTGATGGCGAGGTCGCCCAGAAGATCGCCGCCGTCATCCGGGCTGAGGCCAACCCGGCGCGCTGCTACCATTTCATGGAGTTTTGCGGCGGCCATACGCACGCCATTTCGCGCTACGGCGTTTCCGACCTGCTGCCGGACAACGTCAAAATGATCCATGGTCCGGGCTGCCCGGTCTGCGTGCTGCCCATCGGCCGCGTCGATCAGGCTATCCGTCTGGCGCTGGAGCAGGGCGTTACGCTGTGCACCTACGGCGACTGCCTGCGCGTGCCGGCCTCGAATGGCCTGTCGCTGATGAAGGCGAAGGCGCGCGGTGGCGACATCCGCATGGTGTATTCCAGTGCCGACGCCGTGGCACTGGCCCAGAAGCATCCGGACAAGCAGGTCGTTTTCTTCGCCATCGGTTTCGAGACGACGACACCGCCAACCGCGGTGGCGATCAAGCAGGCGGCGGCACTCGGCTTGAAGAATTTTTCGGTACTGTGCTGCCATGTGCTGACGCCGTCGGCCATCTCGAGCATTCTTGAATCGCCGGAAGTGCGCCAGTGGGGCACCGTGCCGCTTGATGGCTTCATTGGCCCAGCCCATGTGTCGACCATCATCGGCAGCCGTCCCTATGAATTTTTTGCTGAAGAGTATCGCAAGCCAGTGGTGATTGCCGGCTTCGAGCCGCTCGACGTGATGCAGGCGATCCGCATGCTGATCCGCCAGGTCAACGAAGGCCGGGCAGAAGTCGAAAACGAGTTCTCCCGGGCGGTCGATCGCGACGGCAACAAGAAGGCACAGCAACTGGTCGCCGAAGTGTTCGAAATGCGCAAGAACTTCGAGTGGCGGGGTTTGAACGTACTTCCCTACTCGGCGCTGCGCATACGCGGCACGTTCGCCGAATTTGACGCCGAAAAGCGCTTTCCGCTGGGTTATGCCTCGGTGCCGGACCACAAGGCCTGCGAATGCGGCGCCATCCTGCGCGGAGTCAAACGGCCGCAGGACTGCAAGATTTTCGGCACTGTGTGCACGCCGGAGAATCCGGTGGGGTCTTGCATGGTGTCGTCGGAAGGGGCTTGTGCGGCGCATTACACCTATGGACGGTATAAGGATGTGGCCTGAAGAATTGGCGCTGGGTTCCGCGCCTGACACGCGGGCGTACTTTCTTTTGCTTCGCCAAAAGAAAGTAGCCAAAGAAAAGGCGACCCCTGGGTCGGCGGTGGGCTACGCCCACTCCCTTGCGCTGCTCGGCAGGGCGGGCGGTTCGCATGAACTCGCCTACGGCTCAAACAATGCGAACCGACATCCCCCGCCCAGCCTGCGCTGCTCAGCGCCTTCCAAGGGGACCCGAAAGGCGTCGTGGAGCTACCGTATGAGCACAAATAGCGACTACTGCGGTGCACAAACCCAAAAGGCTAAAAACCAAGCGAAATACCACCAGCATCCGGTGGGTGTTAACTCGCCCCGTGGGAAGTGCCGAGCAACGCAGGTGTTGGCGGAAAAAGGGCGAGGACTGTCTGAGCCGCGTAGCGGCGAGTTCCGCAGCGCCCTGAGCGATGCGCAGCATCGTGAAGAAGTACTCTTGGGGTGCCCCCGCCAATGCCGAGTAGCGCAGGGAACCGGGCATCGCCCGGCACCGACCTCGGGTCGCCTTTTCTTTGCCAACTTTCTTTTGGCGAAGCAAAAGAAAGTTCGGTCGCGCGTCAGGCGCGAAAAACTACGCTTGAATACCAAAACAGCTTAGAAGACACCACGCACCATGAGCGAAGTCCGCAAAAATTACATCCGTCCCCTCGACATCAAACACGGCCAGGTCGACATGGCGCATGGCTCGGGTGGCCGGGCAATGGCGCAGTTGATCGAGGAATTGTTCGCCAAGCACCTCGGCAACGAATACCTGGCACAGGGCGACGACGGTGCGCTGCTGCCGAATCCGGTCGAGGGGCGGCTGGTCATGGCGACGGACTCGCATGTCGTCTCGCCGCTGTTCTTTCCGGGGGGCGATATCGGTTGCCTGTCGGTGCATGGCACGATCAACGATGTGGCGGTGATGGGCGCGCGGCCGCTCTATCTGGCGGCAGGCTTCATTCTCGAAGAGGGTTTCAAGTTCGCCGATCTGGCGCGCATCGTGCAAAGCATGGCCGAAGCGGCCAAGGAGGCGGGTGTGCCGATCGTGACTGGCGACACCAAGGTGGTCGAGCGCGGCAAGGGCGATGGCATTTTCATCACGACGACCGGTGTCGGCGTCGTGCGGCCGGGGGATGAACTCTCCGGGCGCAATGCGCAGCCGGGCGATGTGATTCTGGTGTCCGGCAGCTTGGGCGATCACGGCATGGCGATCATGGCCGAGCGCGAGAGTCTGGGTTTCGAATCGCCTATCGTCTCCGATACCGCAGCGCTGCATGGGCTGATCGCGGCGATGCGGGCGAGCGGGGCGGAGATTCATGTGTTGCGCGACCCGACGCGCGGCGGGTTGGCAACGACGCTGAACGAGATCGCCAAGCAGTCGGGGGTCGGCATGATGCTGCAGGAGAAGGCCTTGCCGGTGAAGCCGGCGGTCGAGGCAGCGTGCGAATTTCTGGGATTGGACCCGCTTTATGTGGCGAACGAAGGCAAACTGGTGGCGATGTGCGCCGAACAGGATGCCGAGAGGCTGTTAGCCGCAATGCGGGCGCATCCGCTCGGCGTGGATGCTGCCATCGTCGGCAAGGTGCATGCCGACGAGCATCACTTCGTGCAGATGACCACCGCCTTCGGTGGTCGGCGTATTGTCGATTGGTTGAGCGGCGAGCAGTTGCCGCGGATTTGCTGAGCCGGGCTCAGTGGCGAACGGCGATCATCACCGTCTGGACATCGCCGACCTCGGAAATGACGAGGTCGCGGGCGTCGTCGATATCGTCCGCGTTGCGCACGTGGAAGATGTCGCGGCGGCCATCCGGATAGCGGACGGCGGCGATGTATTCCGGACGCGGCGCCCGTTTTCGCGGCGTGCGGGCTTGTTTGGCAGCTTGCATGTGAATTCCCCCGGTTTTGTTTTAGCGCATCCTAGTCAAAGCCAAGCGTTTGAAAAATATCGCGAAAGTCATAAACGGCCGTTTTTATGCCGGGCACGCCGCGCCAAACCGCGTGGTTGCTCGAAATATTTTTTTGCCATCGCCTGAAAAAAACCGATTGGTATGCGCATCTTATTCATTACGCACAGCTTCAACAGCCTGACCCAGCGTCTTTTCTGCGAACTGAGCGCGCTCGGCCACCTGGTCAGCATCGAGTTCGACATTGCCGACGCCGTGGCCGAGGAGGCGGTCGCGCTGTTCAAACCGGACCTGATCGTCGCGCCTTATCTGAAGCGGGCGATTCCGGAGTCGATCTGGTCGCGCCACGTCTGCCTGATCGTCCATCCGGGCATTGTTGGCGACCGCGGACCCTCGGCGCTCGACTGGGCAATCCGCCGGCAGTTGCCGGAATGGGGCGTTACCGTGCTGCAGGCCGAAGCGGAGATGGATGCCGGCCCGGTATGGGCTTCGGCGAATTTCCCGATGCGTCCGGCGCGCAAGGCTTCGCTCTACCGCAACGAAGTGACCGAAGCGGCGGTGCAGGCGGTGACTGCTGCGGTGCACCGCTTTGAAAGCGGAAATTTCACGCCGGTCCGTGCGCCGGGGGCGGCGCATGCGCCGATGAAACAGGCCGATCGCCAGATCGACTGGCATGCCGATGACACGGCCACTGTGCTGGCCAAGCTCAATGCGGCCGACGGTTTTCCCGGTGTGGCCGACGAATTGTTCGGGCAAGCCTGTCATCTGTTCGATGCCTGGCCGGAAGCAACGCTGCGCGGGCAGCCCGGCGCGCTGCTGGCCCGGCGTGAGACGGCAGTCTGCCGCGCGACGGTCGACGGCGCCGTGTGGATCGGCCACGTCAAGCGGCCGGGCGCGGTCAAACTGCCAACGACACTGGCCTTTGCCGAAGGCGGCGAATTGCCGGAAGGCAGCCTCGATGGCTGGTGGAAAGCGCCGGCCGCCACCTGGCAGGACATCGCCTACGAAGAGGCCGGTGGCGTCGGTTTCCTCAGCTTCGAGTTCTACAACGGGGCGATGAGTACCCGCCAGTGCCAGCGGCTGACCGAGGCATTTCAATGGGCGAGCCAGCGGCCGACGCGCGTGATCGTGCTACGTGGCGGCAGCGATTTCTTGTCGAACGGCATTCATCTGAACACCATCGAAGCGGCCGAAAGCCCGGCCGATGAGTCCTGGGCCAACATCAACGCCATCGACGACCTAGCGGAAGCCATCCTGCGCTGCGAAACGCAGATTACCGTGGCGGCCGTGGGCGGCAACACCGGCGCCGGCGGCTGCTTCCTGGCGCGCGCCTGCGACCAGGTCTGGGTGCGCGATGGCGTCATGCTCAATCCGCACTACAAGAACATGGGCAACCTGTTCGGTTCCGAATTCTGGACCTACCTGCTACCACCGCGGGTCGGCGACGACGGGGCGCGCGCCATCATGCGTCACCGCCTGCCAATGACGGCGGCCGAAGCGGTCAGGCTCGGTTTCTACGACGCCTGCCTGCCGGGGCCAGGTTTTGCCGTCGATGTCGCGCGGCGGGCTGCCGAAATTGCGGCCGCTGGCGATCTGCCGGCGCAACTCGCTGCCAAAAAGGCCAAGCTGGAAGCCGACGAGGCGGTGAAGCCCCTGGCCGACTACCGCGCCGCCGAATTGCAGGAAATGCGGCGCAATTTCTACGGTTTCGACCCGTCCTACCATGTCGCGCGCTATCATTTCGTCGCCAAAACGCCGCACTCGTGGACGCCGCGCCATCTCGCCCGGCACCGTGAACTCGATTGGAAAATTCCCGCATGAACGCTCCCCTCCTGCGCCGCTTGCCCGCCGTTCTCGTCATCGATGACGAGATCCGTTCGCAGGAAGCCCTGCGCCGGACCCTCGAGGAGGATTTCGAGGTCTTCTGCGCGTCGAGCGCCGACGAGGGCATGGAAATCCTCGAAATGGAGCAGTCCACCGCAGGAATCCGCATCGTGCTGTGCGACCAGCGCATGCCGGGAACCACAGGCGTCCAGTTCCTGAAGGAAGTACGCGACCGCTGGCCGGATATCGTGCGCATCATCCTGTCCGGCTATACCGACGCCGAGGACATCATCACCGGGGTGAACGAAGCCGGCATCTGGCAATACCTGCTCAAGCCCTGGCAGCCCGAGCAGTTGTTGCTGACCTTGCAGCGCGCCGCCGATGTCTGGCGTCTGCAGCAGGAAAACCAGCGCCTAAGTCTCGATCTGCGCACTGCCGAGCCGGTGCTGAAGAAAAAGGTCGAGACCAAACAGGACAAGGTGCGCAGCAGTTTCGGCCTGGGTGCCATCGTGCGCACATCGGGCAGTCCGATCAATGCGGTGTGCGGACTGATCCAGCGCGTCGCACCTTATGACCTGTCGGTGATGATCACGGGCGAATCCGGCACCGGCAAGGAAATGGTCGCTCGCGCCATTCACTACGAAAGCGCTCGCGCGACACGACCTTTCATCACCGAAAACTGTGGGGCGGTGCCGGATACGCTGCTCGAATCGGAACTCTTCGGCTACAAGCGCGGCGCTTTCACCGGTGCGGTGGATGACCGCGTTGGCCTTTTCCAGCAAGCCGATGGCGGAACGCTCTTCCTCGACGAAATCGGCGAGACCAGCCCGGCCTTCCAGGTGAAACTGCTGCGCGTGCTGCAGGAAGGCGAGTTCCGCCCGCTCGGTAGTAACCGCCCGGTGTCGGTCGATGTGCGCGTGATCGCGGCAACTAACCGCGATTTGGAAGAAGATGTGCGCACCGGCCGTTTTCGCGAGGATTTGTATTACCGCCTG
The DNA here is from genome assembly GCA_041909105.1 of Azonexus sp. Lineage (GTDB taxonomy): Bacteria > Pseudomonadota > Gammaproteobacteria > Burkholderiales > Rhodocyclaceae > Azonexus. The sequence continues at coordinate 6,287 of JAYREE010000023.1, read as the reverse complement.
GCGACCATCGCCATGCATGTGCCGCCGCTACGCGAACGGCCGATGGATCTGCCGCTGCTCGCTACCCGCCTGCTGGAAAGCAGCGCGCGCAGCCTGGGCAAGGCAATCGACGGCTTTGCGCCGGAGACGCTGGCGGCCTTTGCCGACTATGCCTGGCCGGGCAATGTGCGCGAGATGCAGAACGAAATCCTGCGCATGGTGGCGCTGGCCGATGGCACGCAATTGACGCCGGATCTGCTGTCGTCGCGCGTGCTGCGGCCGAGCGTTGCGCTATCCGGCGAGGGCGAGTCCTGGGTCGATGGCCTGAGCGGTAACCTGAAAGAGCGCATGGAGCAACTCGAAATGCGCGTGATCAAGGCGGCCATGCAGCGCCATCGCGGCAACAAGTCGCGCGCCGCGCGCGAGCTGGGCCTGTCGCGCGTCGGCTTGCGCGCCAAGCTCAACCGCTACGGGCTGGACACCGAATGAAAGTCCTCTGGCTGCAGAGCGGCGGCTGTGGCGGCTGCACCCAATCACTGCTGTGTCATGAGCCGCGTCCTCTGTTCGACGAGTTGCGCGACGCCGGCATTGAGTTCGTCTGGCACCCGGCGCTATCGCTGGAAAGCGGCGACGAGGCGTTGGCCATCCTGACCGACTGTGCCGAGGGGCGGCGCGAGTTCGATGTGCTCTGCATCGAGGGTGCCATGCTGCGCGGGCCGAACGGGACAGGCCGCTTTCATCTGATGGCCGGCAGCGGTCGGCCGCTGACCGAATGGGTCGAGCGTCTGGCTTCTCGGGCGCGCTACGTACTGGCTGTCGGCTCATGCACCGCTTATGGCGGTTTTTCCGCCTCGACGCCGGGCAATCCGCTCGAAGCCTGTGGCCTGCAATACGATACCGACACGCCCGGCGGCCTGCTCGGTAAGACCTTCCGCTCCGCTGGTGGTGTGCCGGTGGTCAATATCGCCGGTTGTCCGGTGCATCCGGGCTGGGTGGTCGATACGCTGGAGAGGGCGGCGATTGACGGCCTGTTCGCGACTGATCTTGACGAATTGGGCCGGCCGCTGCTCTACGCCGAGCAACTGGTGCACCACGGTTGCCCGCGCAACGAGTTTTACGAGTTCAAAGCGAGTGCCGAGAAGCATTCGGACATTGGCTGCTTGATGGAAAACCTCGGCTGCAAGGGCACTCAAGCCCATGCTGACTGCAATACGCGGCCGTGGAATGGTGGCAGTTCCTGCCTGAAGGGCGGCTTTGCTTGTATCGCCTGCACCGAGCCGGGCTTCGAGGCGCCGGGCCACGCCTTCCAGCAGACACCCAAGGTGGCCGGCATTCCGATCGGCCTGCCGACCGACATGCCCAAGGCCTGGTTTGTTGCACTGGCAGCCTTGTCGAAATCGGCGACGCCGAAGCGGGTACGTGACAACGCCGTCGAGGATCACACGGTGATTCGCCCCTCCGTACGCAAGGCGGGCAAATGAAACGCATCCAGTTCGGGCCGTTCAATCGTGTCGAAGGCGATCTCGAGGTCAGTCTCGATGTCGAGCAGGGGCGGGTTGCCGCGGCCTGGGTCAATTCGCCGCTGTTCCGCGGTTTCGAGCAGGTGCTGGTCGGGCGTGCGCCGGAGGATGCGCTGGCCATCGTGCCGCGTATCTGCGGTATCTGTTCGGTCGCCCAGTCGGCAGCGGCGGCTAATGCGCTGGCCGCGCTGGCCGGGGTCGAACCGCCGCCGAATGGCAAACTAGCCCAGAAGATCGTGCTGGCGGCCGAGAATCTGGCCGATCATCTGACACATTTTTATCTCTTCTTCATGCCGGACTTTGCTCGACTGGCTTACGCTGAAAGAAGCTGGTTCGGCGAAGTTGCCGGCCGGTTCGCCGCACAAACCGGGTCTTCGGTTGCGCCCTGGCTGCAGGCGCGCGCCCGTTTCTACAACATTGCCGGCGTGCTGTCCGGCCGCTGGCCGCACACGCTGGCCTTGCAGGCAGGCGGCAGCACCAAGGCGGTGACGGCGGCCGAGCGCATTCGCCTGTTCGCGCTGCTGCGCGAATTCCGCAGCTTCCTCGAAGGCCGATTGTTGGGCGATACGCTGGAGGCCTTCGCCGGGTTGGCCAGCTTCGATCAATTGCACGCCTGGGCCGCCGGGCGGGGCAGCGATTTTGCCCACTTCCTGCGGGCGGCCGACGATCTGGGTCTGGAAGGCATCGGGCGGGCGACCGACCGTTTTCTCTCCTATGGCGCCTACGACCGGTTCGCTTCCGGCATCCGGCAGCCGAATGCTGCGGTGCACGCGCTGGAAACGGCAAAAATCACCGAGGATGCGCATAGCGCCTGGCTGGTCGACAGTGCGCCATTGCCGCCGGCGCAGGGCGAAACCCTCGTCGCCGCCGACAAAACCGATGCCTACACTTGGTGCAAGGCGCCGCGCTACGCCGGCGAGGTGGTTGAAGTCGGGGCGCTGGCCCGCTTGGTCGTTGCCGGACATCCGCTGCTGCTAGACATGATTCAGCGTCACGGCGGCAGCGTGATGGCCCGCATCGCTGCCCGCATGGTCGAGGTGGCAACGGTGGTGCCGCTGATGGAAAGCTGGCTGCGCGATCTGCGCCTGGGCGAGCCGTTCTGCTTGCCGGTTGCGCTGCCCGACAGCGGTGAGGCGGTCGGTCTGGTCGAAGCGGCGCGTGGCAGCCTGGGCCATTGGATCAGCGTCAAAAAGAGCCGCATCGAGCGTTACCAGATCATCGCGCCAACGACCTGGAATTTTTCTCCGCGCGACCGTTCGGCCGTCCCCGGTCCGCTGGAGCTGGCGCTATGCGGCCTGCCCGCCGGTGATGTGGCCCCGCCCACCGTGCAACATGTGGTGCGCTCCTTCGATCCGTGCATGGTGTGCACGGTGCATTGAACGTTGCCGCATATCGGCTGGCTTTAGAAGCCGATCTTGCGGCTGCGTCCAATGCGTGGCGAATCAAAGTCTCGCGCTTCCAGCCAGTGACGACCGTCCAGCTTGGCAGTACCGAAGGCCGCCAGCAGGCGCTTCTTCATGTCGCGCGGGGGCAATGAGGCCAGTCGTTCGAGTACCGCATCCTCGATCTCGTCCGGGAAGCCCCAGTCGTGTTCGCCGATGATGTCGCGGTAGAGCCGGGCGGCAATGGCCAGCGACGCCTCCAGATCGGGGCGTGGCACTTCGTAGACATTCATTCGGTTCAGGATGGGCTCCGGAATGCTGCGTTCGTCGTTGGCAGTCGTCACCCACAGGATGTGCGAGGCGTCGATGTCGATATCGACGAATTCGTCCTTGAAGGCCTTGGCTGTATCGTGCTCAAGCAGACTGTAGAGAGAGCCCATCGGGTCGTAGCGGTTGTCGCCGCCGGCCTTGTCGATCTCGTCGAGCACCACGATGGGGTTGGCGAAGTCGCCATGCACCAAAGTGTGCGCCACCTTGCCGGGCTTGGCGTTGTTCCATTGGGCCGAGGAGCCGGACAGAATCCAGCCGGCAGTCAATGAACTCATCGAGACGAATTCGTGGCCGGTGCCCAGCTTGGCGGCCAGCTCCCGAGCAAAGTGAGTCTTGCCGATACCCGGCTCGCCGAGCAGCAGGATGGGCGTAAAACTCATCGGCTCATTGCCGGCGACCGACAGGGCGATGTATTTCTTCAGGTCGTCGATGACTTCGCCGAAGTTCGGGCAAGTGTCGTACATCTCGTCGATCATGTCGGCACCGCTCGGGCGGACGAGAAACCGACCGCCGCCGCGTTGCTTCATTTTCTCGTACAGGCTGGTCAGCGCCTCGTTACGGCTGCCGCTGGCTTCATCCAGGGCGCGCTCGATGGCGGTGACGTCGTAGATGGTGCGCTCTTCGGCGACCGAAAGTCGGATGTCGCTGGTACTCATGATGACTTCCTCCTGTACGCTCTTGAACCAGTTAACGGACAACGCGGGCTACGGCTTTAATCAAGCATTTCCCGTTCCAGCCAGGCAGCGCGATAATGCGAGCAACGTTTAAGGAAGGTCTGGCATGGAACGTTTCACTATTTCATTGGATGAGTCGCTGGCCCGTCAGTTCGATGAACTGATTGCCGCCCGCGGCTACAGTAACCGTTCCGAAGCCGTGCGCGACCTGATCCGTGCCGCCATCGAGAACGACCGTCAGCGTGAAACGCCGTCCGGCCATTGCGTGGCCAATCTCTCCTACGTGTACAACCATCACGAGCGCGAACTGGCCGAGCGCCTGACCGGCCTGCAGCATGACCATCACGATCTGACGGTGGCGGCCATGCACAGCCATCTGGATCACGACAATTGTCTGGAAAGCGTCATCCTGAAAGGGGCGACGGCGGATGTCCGACAATTCGCCGATGCGCTGATGGCCGAGCGCGGCGTTCGTCACGGCAAGCTGAACGTGATCGCGCTGGAAGCCGAGCACCATCACGCCCACGACGAGCACGGGGAAGCGCATGTCCACTACCGACCGGCCCGCTGAGCCGCATCCGCCGGTCGGCGAGAGCCTCGGCGAACAGGCCTGGATCGAGGTCATCCAGAAAATGGACGAGGTCTATAACGACCTCCTCCAGTACGAAGTCGCCCTCGAAGAGAAGAACTCGGCGCTGGAAGAGTCACACCAGTTCATCGAGAGCGTGCTGGCGTCGATGTCGGACATCCTGATCGTCTGCGACCGGCACGGCAACATCGAGGAAGTGAACCCAGCCTTGCGCCATTTCGTCGGCAAGAGCAGCGAAGAGCTGGTCAGCACGCCGGTCTTCGAACTGTTCGCGGACGACACCGAGCGAGCCAAGGCGCGCGACGTGTTCAATCGCCATGCCCGCGAAGGGCTGCACGATTGCGAGTTCTTCCTGCGCTCGGGTGACGGCTCGACCGTGCCGGTGTCGATGAATTGCACGCCGCGAGTGTCGCAGACCGGCAAGCTGATGGGCGTGGTGGTCACCGGCCGGCCGGTCGGCGAATTGCGCAAGGCCTATCAGGCGCTGCGCCAGGCGCACGATGACCTGAAACGGACCCAGAGCCAGTTGCTACACGCCGAGAAGATGGTGTCGCTCGGTCGTTTGGTGGCCGGCGTCGCGCATGAGCTGAACAATCCGATCAGCTTCGTGCTGGGCAACGTCTTGTCGCTGCAACGCTACGCCCAGCGCCTGGAAAGTTACCTTGCTGCGGTGCACTCGACCGAAACGGCAAAAACCGACCCCGTCAGCAGCCTGCGTGCCGAACTGCGCATCGACCGCATCCTGGCCGACATGCCGCACCTGATCGACGGCATGATCGAAGGGGCGGAACGGACGCGCGACATCGTCGATGCCCTGAAACGCTTCTCTGCCGTCGACAAGTTGACCCCGGAGCAGGTGAATCTGAACGAAGTGGTCGAGCGCTCGGTACGCTGGGTGGTGCAAAGCGCAGCGGCCAAGTTCGAGGTCGACATCGATCTGCCGGCCGACCTGCATTGCGTCGGTTCCTCCGGCCAGTTGCAGCAGGTAGTGATGAACCTGGTGCAGAACGCCTGCGACGCCACGGCCCGCCAGCAGCAGCCTACACTCCGCATCAGCGGCGGGGTCGAAGGCGACATGGCTGTGCTGCGTTTTGCCGACAATGGGCCGGGCATTGCCGAGGAACATCTGAGCCGGCTGTTCGAGCCTTTCTTCACGACCAAGCCGGTCGGGCAGGGCACCGGGCTGGGCCTGTCGATCAGCTACGGCATTGTCGACCGCCATGGCGGCAAGCTGTCCGCGAGCAATCGTCCGCAAGGCGGAGCGGAATTCTGCCTTGCACTACCGGTGGTCAAGCACTAACCGCTTTGGCGGGTTTTCGCTACACCGCTTGGCGCAGTCTTCAATACGAACAATGACTTATTGATCTGGCACGGACTTTGTATGAAGATAGGTAAAAATTTCATACTCGTGCCATGGAAACGCTACCGAACGACTGGCTGTCCCTGTTGATCCTGACCTTCGTGCTGGGCATGAAGCACGGCTTCGACGCCGACCATCTGGCGACCATCGACGGCCTGACCCGCTTCAATGCGCGCGCCCGACCGGGTATGGCGCGCTATTGCGGCACCTTGTTTTCGCTCGGGCATGGCGCCGTGGTCATGGCCATTGCGCTGGGGGTTTCTGCCTTGGCCGGTCAGTGGGAAGTGCCGGAATGGTTCGGCACGCTGGGTGCGCTGATTTCCATCGCCTTCCTGGTCGCCTTGGGTAGCCTCAACCTGGCTGCCGTGCTGCGTGCCGAGCCGCACGAAATTGTTCAGCCAGTCGGCGTCAAAGGCCGGTTGCTCGGCGGTTTGCGCCAGGTGTCGCATCCGG
>JAYREE010000022.1:0-51702 GCA_041909105.1 Azonexus sp. | reverse complement strand
GATGTCGGAGGTCTTGGAAGCGACTTCCTTGACCATCTGGGCGCCCATGTTGGCGAACTTGTCCTTCAGTTCGATTTCCTTGGCGACGGAAACGCCGTCCTTGGTGACGGTCGGGCCGCCGAAGGAGCGCTCGAGCACAACGTTACGACCCTTCGGGCCAAGGGTGACCTTGACGGCGTCGGCCAGGATGTTGATGCCTTCGACCATGCGGGCGCGAGCGGAATCACCGAATTTGACTTCTTTAGCTGCCATTTAATAGCTCCTGAAATTTATCTGTTGAAAACGTCGACCGCAGATTACTTCTGCAGGACACCCATGATGTCTTCTTCACGCATGACCAGAACTTCCTGGCCATCGACCTTGACGGCCTGACCGGCATACTTGCCGAACAGCACGCGATCGCCGACCTTGACGTCGAGGGCGACGTGCTTGCCGTTCTCGTCACGCTTGCCCGGGCCGACGGCCAGGATTTCGCCCTGATCCGGCTTCTCACCAGCAGAATCGGGGATAACGATACCGGAAGCGGTGGTGCGCTCGGCTTCGACGCGCTTGACGATCACACGGTCGTGCAAAGGACGGATGTTCATGAGGATGACTCCTAATAAGTGTTTACAACAAACTGGAAATTGGCCGGCCTGATGGCACGGGCCCGGAAGCGGCGAACTGTTCGAACTGTTAGCACTCTCTCCCGGTGAGTGCTAATAATAGGGGCGCCCCCTGGCTATTTCAAGTCGACCCGATGAAATTTCTTCGTTGTTGACTGCTCAACACAGGATTTGGGGCCTGCCCCCCGGCGGTACCGGAAAAATGCACGTCAAGAGCCAAGGGCAATTAGCCGCTGCATTGCGTCGCCCTGAAGCCCTCCCGGCTACCCATTGAATCTTGAGCTCCTTGACAATCAGGTACTCAACAGGCGTTTTACAAATTTTCGCAATTTATCAGTTCATCTGTTGTTACTATCCCAGCGCAAGATTATTATCAAATATTGAATTAATTTACTATTAGTTAATACAAAATTCCAAAACAACAAAATTCAGCAACTTCCAAGGGGAAAGTAGCGTGAAGAAAAATCTACCCGTCACGAACGTCGAGCAAGCCTACCCAAAGGGCGAATACCTGGTTTCGAAAACCGACCTTAAGGGCGCGATCATCTACGCCAACGACGTCTTCATCAAACTCTCCGGTTTCACCTGGGAAGAGCTCAAAGGGCAGAACCACAACATCGTCCGCCATCCGGACATGCCGCCACAGGCTTTCGAAGATCTGTGGCGTACCGTCAAGGCCGGCTACCCGTGGCAAGGGCTGGTCAAAAACCGCTGCAAGAACGGCGACTATTACTGGGTGGATGCCTTCGTCGTCCCGATCCGCAAAGACGATCAGATCGTCGGCTACATGTCGGTGCGCTCAGAACCCTCCCGTCAGGCAGTGACGCAGGCCGAAGCCTTGTACCAGCAACTGAACGCCAGCGGCACCAAGCTCAACACCACGCCGCCACTGAGCAAACGTATCAGCATGAAAGCGCGCATGACCGGCGTTCTGGGGGCCGCCCTGGTCGCCATCGGGGTTATCGCCGCCGCCAACTCACTGGCACTCAAGGAATCCGATCGCAGTCTGGGCGATGCCTATGACAAGCATGCAGCCCCGGCGCTGATAACCAGCAAGATAACTGAACTGATCGGTGACAACCGAGCGCAGGTCATGCTGGCCCTGCAACACAATCCGGGCAATCCGTTTAGCAAGCTGCACGATCATCCGCTCGCCATCCACCTCGACCGCATGGAAGCCAACCGGGCCAAGATCTCGGAGCTACTGAAGCGCTTCGAACAAGCAACGGCAGACAACCCCTTGCCGGCCAGCCGCGATTTCGCCCAAGCCCGCGAGCGTTACGTCAAGGAAGGGATCAATCCAGCCATCGACGCCCTGCGCAAGGAAGAGTTCGACAAGGCCCAGACCCTGTTGCTCAAGCAAATCAATCCGGCCTACAACGAAGTTGCCAAGCTGAGTGAAATCCTTGAGCAGCAATTGCAGGAGCGCGGCGACAAAGCGAAGCAGGAGGCTTTGGCGCGATCGGAAGCCACCATCCGCAACAATGTGATCCTGGCGCTAATCAGCACACTGCTTCTCGGCCTCTTTGGCTGGCTGATGATGCGCTCCCTTGGCGGCAAGATGCAGCGTATCGTCCATCACTTCAGCAAGATGGGCCAAGGCAACCTGGCAGACGAAATCGACATCACGCAACGCGATGAGGCCGGCAAGGCGCTGACCGAACTGGCCTGCATGCAGGTAACGCTCAAGGTCATGCTCGATGAAATTCGCGCTGCCAGCAAATCGATCGAGGAAGAGGCCCACAAGGTCGAATGGCAGACGGCCAACGTGGCCGACCAGTCCGAACAGCAGCGCGAACGAGCTGCCAGCGTCGCAGCTGCAACGGAGGAATTCAGCCAATCGGTACGCGGCGTTGCCGACTCAGCTACCGAAGCAGCGCAAGCGGCGAATGAAGCGCAACAGCAGGTTTCCTCTGCGCAAGACAGCATGAACCTAAGCATGGCCGCCACAGGCCGCGTAGTCGAAGCCGTACAGAATTCGAGCGCGACGATTCAGGAACTGAACCAGGCCATCGCCAAAATTGGCGATATCACCAAGGTCATCCGCGAAATCGCCGACCAGACCAACCTGCTTGCCCTCAATGCCGCCATCGAGGCAGCACGAGCCGGCGAGGCCGGGCGCGGTTTCGCCGTCGTTGCCGACGAGGTGCGCAAGCTGGCCGAGCGTACCGCCACCTCGACCTCGGACATCTCCAACAACGTTGCCGAGATTCGCCAAGTCACCAACACCGCGGTGAGTTCGATGGCTGCAGCCGTCAAGGAAGTCGAAGAAGGCATCGCACTGATTCGCGAGAGTGGCGTCGGCCTCGACCGCATCACCGAAAGCAGCCGCCACGTCACCGGCATGTCGCGCGATATCGCCAGTGCCGCTAGCGAACAGGCATTGGCCAGCGAGAGCGTGGCGCACAACATGGAGCGCGTGGCGGAACTGGTAGACAGCAACATGGAAGCCGCAAACCAGGCCAAGAATGCCGTCGATTCCCTGGTCAAATCGGCCGGTTACCTGAACCGCATCGTCGGGCGCTTCAAGATTTCGAACTGAAGGCCACCGGCGCGCATTTAGAATGGGGGGCTACGGCCTCCCTTTTCATTTGCCGATGCAGACCAAACGACTCGCCGCTCTCGCCCTATTCCTCGTTGCCCACAGTGCGCTGGCCGACGGCCTGCCACCGGACGTCCTCAAGGCGCTGAAGGCGGCACAGATTCCCGCCACCAATGTCGCTGTCGTCGTCCAACCGGTCGATGCCGCCGCCCCGCTGGTCGCCCACCGCGCCACGCAGGCGATGAATCCGGCCTCGGTCATGAAGCTGGTCACCACCTACGCCGCGCTCGATCTACTTGGCCCGGCCTACACTTGGAAAACCACGGCGTGGACCGATGCCGCTTCGGTGGACGGCGTGTTAAGCGGGAATTTGTACCTGAAGGGCAGCGGCGACCCGCGCTTCGCCATCGAACACTTGTGGGCCTTGTTGCGCCAGGCGCGTACGCGCGGCGTGCAGCACATCGCTGGCGACATCGTGCTTGACCGCAGCGCCTTCAACGTCCCCGCCATCGACCCCGGCACCTTCGACGACAAGCCGATGCGCCCGTACAACGTCGGCCCGAACGGCCTGCTGATCAACTTCCAGGCGCTGCGTTTCAGCCTGCAGCCAGGCAACGGGCAACCCAAAGTATTGATGGAAACGCCAAGCGACGGCCTGCGCATCGACAACCGTCTGCGCCTGGGAGACGGCCAGTGCGGCAGCGACTGGAAGGATCGCATCGAAACCCGGCTGATGCCGGAGGCCGGCGGCCAGCGCCTGGAATTCACCGGCACCTACTCGCCCCTCTGTGGCGAACGCACGCTCAACCTCGCCCCCTTGCCGGCCGATGGTCAGGCCGGCGGCTTGATCCGCGCCTTGTGGAAGGAACTGGGCGGTACGCTGGCCGGCCAGGTGCGCGGCGGCAATGTGCCGGCCGGCGCCATGTTGCTGACACAAACCGACTCGGCCCCGCTGGCCGACATCGTGCGCGACATCAACAAGTTTTCGAACAACGTGATGGCCCGCCAGGTTTTCCTGACCCTGGGCAACGACACCGCGCCCGCCACCGCCGAGCGCGCCCGTCAGCGCGTAGCCGACTGGCTGGCCGGACGCGGCCTGCGCTTTCCCGAACTGGTGCTCGACAACGGCTCCGGTCTGTCGCGCAGCGAACGGATCAGCGCCGGTAGCCTGAACCAGTTGCTGCAGGATGCCTGGCTCAATCCGGTGATGCCCGAGTTCGTCTCCAGCATGCCCATCGTCGGCATCGACGGCACCATGAAGAAGCGCCTGAATGGTTCTTCGGCCACCGGCCGCGCCCATATCAAGACCGGCACGCTGGACGGAGTGAAAACCGCCGCCGGTTATGCACTGGATGCGCAAGGCCGGCGTTACGCGATCGTCTTCCTGATCAATCACCCGCGCTCGGCGCTCGGCAGCGCGGCCATTGACGCGCTGCTCGTCTGGATCGCCCAACGCCGTGTCGGCGAGAAAGCACCGCCGCTGGCCAATGAGTAAGCGCCCACCGCTACCGGCCACCGATCTCGCTGCCGCCGGCCTGAACCGCCAGCATGTCTTCGACCTCGCCGCCCTGCCGGACGACATCGTTGCTCGCCTCGACCGGCAGCCCGGCGAACGGCAATTGATCCTGATCGGTCACGGCGGCCGCCGCCTGTGGGAATGCGTGCAGGCCGCCAATGTGTCGGGCCCCGACCCGATCGACGACTACACGATCGCCACTTTGCAGCACTGGTTCGCCGCCCATGTGCCGAACCAGCGCTACCGCATCCTCTACCCCGGCGATGCCCCCATCGGCCTGCAGGCGCTCGGTCAGCTCGCCGGCTGGCATTCGCCCTCGCCCTTCATGGTCGGGGTCGATGCGGAATGGGGTAGTTGGTACGCCTATCGCGCCGTCGTCGTCGCCGACACCGATTTCTGCCCTTCCGAGGCCGTGCACCGCAGCAGTCCGTGTGCCACCTGCCAAAATCCACCCTGTATCGCGGCCTGCCCGGCCGGCGCGCTGACTGGCGGCCAATTCAATGTTGAATTTTGCAGCCGCTACCGGCTAAGTCCCGCATCACCCTGCGCCCTGGGTTGCCCGGCCCGCCAGGCCTGCCCGGTCGGCGCCGAACATCGCTACGATGAAGCGCAGATTCAACATAGCTACAGCCGCTCGCTCGCCGTACTGCGTCGCTACTACCCCTAGAGCTCGCAGAACGTTTCAGCCGGTTTGTTCGCCAGCCTGCCATCCGGCAACATCCAGTCGGGCAAAAATATATTTCTCAGGCAAAATCGTGCTACCCCAATGAGCCAAATAGAAACAATGCACTCCGCCCTACTTTTTCTTCACCTCGCCGGCGTCATCGTCTGGGTCGGCGGCATGTTCTTCGCCCATTTCTGCCTGCGCCCGGTCGCTGCCACGCAACTGCAGCCGCCGCAGCGCCTGCCGCTGCTGGCCGGGGTGCTCGGGCGCTTCTTTGCGGCGGTGTCGCTGGCCATCGTCGCCCTCCTGCTTTCCGGCTTTGCCCTGCTGCACTCCGCCGGCACTGGCTCAGCGCCGTGGCACTGGCATCTGATGATGGCCATCGGCCTGATCATGACCGTGATCTTCGCCGTCATCCGCTATGTGCATTACCGCACGCTGAGCGAAGCGGTCGTGGCCGGCGATTGGCCGACCGGCGGGGCGGCGATGAATCGCATCCGCCAATTGGTGTTGGTCAATCTCTGCCTCGGCACGGTCACCGTGGCGCTGGCCAAGCTGGGCAATCTGCTGGCTTAACCGGCAAACGCTCGCAACATGTCAGACGCCCATCGCAGCCACAGCCTGTTCGAGGATGCCCAGTCGCTCCTCGTCGCCCCGCTCTTCTTCGCCTTCACGGTGCTGCTTTTCCGCGAGGCCGGGCTGCTCACCGGCGGCACGGTCGGCATCGCCTTCCTGATCCATTACGCCACCGGCTGGGCCTTGGGCCCGGTGCTCTTCGCCATCAACGTCCCGTTTTACGGACTGGCCCTGCGCGCCATGGGCAAGGCGTTCACGGTCAAGACCTTCATCGCGGTCAGTTTGCTATCGCTCTATTCGGAATGGCTGCCCAAGCTGGTCTCCTTCGCCAGTCTGGACCGGCTGTTCGCCGCCATCATGGGCGGTTTTCTGGCCGGCATCAGCCTCCTCATGCTGATCCGCCACAAATCCAGCCTGGGCGGCCTGGGCATTCTGGTGATCCATTTACAGAACACGCGCGGCTGGCGCGCCGGCAAACTACAAATGGCGGCCGACTGCCTGATCCTGGCGGCGGCCATCGTCGTGCGCGACCCACTCAGTGTCGGCCTGTCCATCGTCGGCGCGCTGGCGCTCAACCTGGTCATCGCGGTCAACCACAAGGCTGGCCGCTACATGGGCAATTAGACGACCGGGCGAACGCCCGCCAAGGCGATCCAGCCGCGGGCGACACGATAGCCGACCCACAATCCAAGGACTGGAATCATCACCCAGGCGGCTAGCGGGATGCCGATGACGGTCATCATCACGACACCTGAAATGATCAGCCACAGGAAAGTGAACCAGAAGGTCCGGATCTGCCAGCTGAAATGGCTCTCCAGCCAGGTGCCGGCCACGTCGCCCCGCTTCAGGTAATTGAGCAGAACGGCGATCAGCGAAGGCATCCCGAAGACGAAACCGCCGGCCACGGTCGCCACCGCCGAGGTCACGCCGACGAAGACGGCACAGGCGTGCAGGAAATAGATCAGGTGCGTCAGTTGCACCAACGACGGCCGCACACCGCCGAGATCGGGTTGAGCCACAGGCTGGTTCATTTCACTTCCTCCGCCAGATATTTCTGCAAAAACAGCGCCTGCCCGGCCGCTGGGTCGAGCACATAGGGCGCGAAGCCGGCGCGCTCGTAGGAGGCCAGCGCCCGCGTGTTGTTCGACAACACCTCCAGCGTCAGCTTGCAGCAGCCCAGCTCGCGCGCCCGCTGTTCGGCCCAGCCGAGCAAGGCCTGGCCGATGCCCTGGCCGCGCACCTTGGCGTGCGTCACGATGTCGTGAATGTTGAGTAAGGGCTGGGCGGCAAAGGTGGAAAAGCCGGCAAAGCAGTTGATCAGCCCGACCGCATTTTTGCCCGAAAAGGCGAGTGCACCGTGGAAGGTCGGTAAATCGGCCAGTTCGCGCACGAGATTGGCCTTGGCGTAGTCCGACAGCCCGGTGCCGCCGCCCATCGGGTCATGCGCGTAGTGGTCCAGCAAATCCAGCCAGGCTTGCGCCTGTGCCGGGTCGTGCAGATCGACCGCTTCGACGCGCAGGCTCATAGACCCAGCTCGCCCCACAGGCTGTCCACGCGCTGCTTCACATCGGCATCCATGACGATGGGCGTTCCCCATTCGCGATTGGTTTCACCCGGCCATTTGTTGGTGGCATCGATACCCATCTTGGAACCAAGGCCGGCGACCGGGCTGGCGAAGTCGAGGTAGTCGATCGGGGTGTTGTCGACCAGCGTCGTGTCGCGCACGGCGTCGAAGCGCGTGGTCATCGCCCAGATCACTTCCTTCCAGTCGCGGATGTCGATGTCGTCATCGACCACGACGATGGTCTTGGTGTACATGAACTGGCGCAGGAAGGACCAGATGCCGAACATGATGCGCTTGGCGTGGCCGGGGTAGGCCTTCTTGATGCTGACGATGGCCATGCGGTACGAGCAGCCTTCGGGCGGCAGATAGAAATCGACGATTTCCGGGTACTGCTTCTGCAACAGCGGCACGAACACTTCGTTCAGCGCCACGCCGAGCACCGCCGGTTCGTCGGGCGGCTTGCCGGTGTAGGTGCTGTGGTAGATCGGGTTCTGGCGCATGGTGATGCGCTCGATGGTGAATACCGGGAATTCGGCCTGCTCGTTGTAGTAGCCGGTGTGGTCACCGTACGGCCCTTCGAGCGCCATCTCGCCGGGGTGAATCACGCCTTCAAGGACAATTTCCGCCGAGGCCGGCACTTGCAGCATCGAACCCAGGCATTGCGTCAGTTCGGTCTTGCCGCCGCGCAGGAGGCCGGCGAACTGGTATTCGGACAGCGAATCGGGCACCGGCGTCACTGCGCCGAGAATGGTCGCCGGATCGCAACCGAGCACCACCGCCACCGGGAAAGGCTGGCCGGGATTGGCCAGTTGATGCTCGCGAAAATCGAGCGCGCCGCCGCGATGCGCCAGCCAGCGCATGATGACCTTGTTCGGCCCCAACACCTGCTGGCGATAGATGCCGAGATTCTGGCGGTTCTTGTGCGGCCCGCGCGTCACAACCAGGCCCCAGGTGATCAGCGGCGCCACATCGCCCGGCCAGCAATGCTGGATCGGCAGCTTGGCCAGATCGACGTCCTTGCCTTCCCAGACAATCTCCTGACAGGGCGCCGACGACACTTTTTTCGGGGCCATGTTGAGCACCTGTTTCAGCACCGGCAGCTTTTCCCAGGCGTCTTTCAGGCCCTTGGGCGGCTCGGGTTCCTTCAAGAAGGCGAGCAGCTTGCCGACTTCGCGCAGCGCCTGCACCGACTCCTCACCCATGCCCAGCGCCACGCGCTTCGGCGTGCCGAAGAGATTGGTCAGCACCGGCATGTCGTGCCGACGCTCGCCGGTTTTGGCGTTTTCAAACAACAGGGCCGGGCCGCCGGCGCGCAGCACGCGGTCGCCGATCTCGGTCATTTCTAGATGGGTATCGACCGGCACGGCGATGCGCTTCAGTTCACCGGTCTTTTCCAGTTGCGACATGAAGTCGCGCAGGTCGTGGTATTTCATCGGATTCGGTAGGAGTAGTGGCAGGCGACGCAGGCACCGGTCAGGTTGGGCAGCAGGGCCATCGCCTTGGCGCGGTCACCGGCTTTGGCAGCGGCGGCGAAATCGCTCGCCGCCTGGTGGCCCTCCATGCCGATGCCGTGCATGGCGGGCGGCATATGCGGGCCAGGACGGGCCTCGAAGGGCTTGTCGCGGTGCTTGCCCATGGCGGACTTGCCGAGCTTGGCCTCGGCCACCTCGCCGGCTTCCTTCAATTTGTCGGCAGCGACGAGGCCGAGAATTTCATTCAGCGCGGCCAGGTTGCCGAGCATCTCCTCGCGCAATGCTTCCTGCGCCGGCGGCGGCAAAGTGGCTAATTGGCGGGCATCCTCGGCAACTGCTGCGGTGCACAGGGCGAAAAAGGCAAAAAATAAGGCGCGCATCAGAACCCCCGGTTGGTGATCAGAAAATCGACGACGATGCCAATGAAGATAGCGGCACCGACCCAGTTGTTATGCAGGAATGCCTTGAAGCAGGGCATGCGCTCGCGGCCGCGGATCCACGTGTAATGCACGCCCATGATGCCGGCTGCGACGGTCAGCCCGGCGTAGAAGGCGATGCCCAGACTCAGCGTCCAGCCGATCCAGCCGATAATGGCCAGCGTCGCCGCGTAGCAGGCCATGACCGCCGCCACGTCGAAGCGACCGAAGGTAATGGCCGAGGTCTTGATGCCGATCTTCAGGTCGTCGTTGCGGTCCACCATGGCGTACTCGGTATCGTAGGCGACCGCCCAGAAGACGTTGGCCAGCAGCAGCCACCACGCCTCGCCCGGCACTTCGTTGAGATGCGCCGCATAGGCCATCGGGATACCGAAACCGAAGGCGATGCCGAGATAGGCTTGAGGAATGGCGAAGAAGCGCTTGGTAAACGGGTAGCTCGCCGCCAGGAAAACCGCCGGCACGGAAAGCCAGATCACCAAGGTATTGCCCAGCGCCAGCACCAGCGCAAAGGAGCAGAGACAAAGCACGGCGAACAGCGTCAGCGCTTCTTTCGTCGTCACCCGCCCGGCGGTCAGCGGCCGTTCTTTCGTGCGCTCGACGTGTTTGTCGAAATCGCGGTCGGCGTAATCGTTGATGACACACCCCGCCGAACGCATCAGCACGGTACCAAGGCAGAAGATCCAGACGATCACCCAGTTCGGCCGCCCCAGCGCCGACAGCCAGAGCGCCCACAGCGTCGGCCAGAGCAGCAACAGGATGCCGATCGGCTTGTCGAGCCGCATCAGCTTTTCGTAGAGATCGAGTTTTTCCTTGAGAGCAGGCCAGTTCATAGTGCCGCAATTTTACCTTGGGCGGATCGCAGACCGGAAAAGCGATTGCGCATTTTCATGACCTGACCGCGAAGATAGGCTACGATTCCTCGACTTCACACCACATTGATTCACCCGTGCGAACCTCTCTCTCCCAAAACCTGCTGTGGGCGTCTTTGCTTAGCATTTCCCTGGCCGTCGGAGCGTTCATGGGGGAGCGGCTGAACAACGAGCGCCATCTGATCGCCACGCGCGCCTCGGTTCAGGAAAAGATGAATCAATTGCACGATGCGCTCGACAACAATCTCACCAACGACCTGCAGTTAACCAAGGGCTTGCTCGGCGTCATCGCTCTGAACCCGAACCTGCAGCAACGGGATATCGAAATCGCCGCCACCCCCTTGTTCGCGAGCCAGACACAGCTCCGAAACATCGCCATCGCACCGGACATGGTCATCCGGACGGTGTACCCACTGGCCGGCAACGAAGCCGCCATTGGCCTCGACTACCGCAAGACGCCGGATCAGTTTGCAGCAGCCGAGCAAGCACGACTCTCACGCCAGATCGTGCTTGCCGGGCCGCTCAAGCTGGTTCAGGGTGGTACCGGACTCATCGCACGTATGCCGGTATATCTCAAGGACACGGCCGGCAACGAATACTTCTGGGGTCTGGTCAGTGCGGTCATCGACACCCAAAAACTTTTCGCCAACAGCGGGCTGAATGCGGCAGACCTGCCCATTGAAATCGCCATTCGCGGCAAAGATGGGCGAGGCAGCAACGGCGAACTATTCTTCGGCCGAGCGGAAATTTTCGACAGTTCGCCGGTACTTTCCGACATCAGCTTGCCCAGCGGTTCGTGGCAACTGGCCGCCATCCCGAAAGATGGCTGGCCCACGACCGCGGACAACGCCTGGTCGGTACGTTCCGGATTCGCTGTGGTTGCGCTGATCATTCTCGGCGTCTTCTTCGTCATCAGCCGCAACCTCCAGCAAGTGCGCAAGGCACGAAAAGACCTTGAACTCAGCCAGGCACGCCTGACCGCCACGCTGGAAAGCGCGCCCAACGTCGCCATTCAGCTTTTCGCTCATAACGGACAAATTCTTCACTGGAACCACGCCTCCGAGCGCCTGTTAGGCTGGTCGTCGGCGGAGGCCCTGGGGCACAGGGTGCGTGACCTGCGGGGCAACTCGCCCGACATGGCACAGCTGGAAGAAATGTTCAGACAAGTCGTCGACACCCGAAAGGCGGTCGGCCCCCTGGAACTTCCTATCGTCAATCGTTTCGGCACCCCACTCTGGATCGAGTTCACGTTGTTCGCCATCATGGGCCCAAAACCCGACGAGCCCATCGTCGTCGGCATGGACATCGACATTACTGAACGTAAACGTGCGGAGCAGGCGTTGGCACGACATCATCAGGAACTCGAACAACTGGTTGCCGAACGAACCCAGCAACTCTCCGAAGCCAAGGAGAAAGCTGAAAGTGCCAGCATCGCGAAAAGCGCTTTCCTGGCCAACATGAGTCACGAAATTCGCACACCACTCAACGCCATCGTCGGCCTGACCCATATTCTGCGCACCTCAGGGTTGCCTCAAGTGCAGACGGGACAGGCCACCGAAATCGCAACGGCAAGCCAGCATCTGCTCGAAGTCATCAACGACATTCTCGATCTCTCGAAAATCGAGGCCGGCAAATTAAGCATTGAGGAATGCAGTTTTCAGTTGGAACCCCTGCTACGGAACATCATGACCATGATGCACGACCGGGCGGAGGCAAAGCATTTGCTTCTCGACTACCGGCTGCCAACGCTGGACTACCATTTAATTGGCGACCCGACCCGCCTGCAGCAGAGCTTGCTCAATTACATAACGAATGCCATCAAATTCACCGAACGGGGCAGCGTCACAACGCGAGTGTTGATCGTTCATGAAGACGAGGCGCGTATTGAACTCCGCTTCGAGGTAGAAGACACGGGGATTGGCATCGCCAACGAAAACATCCCCCGACTGTTCCAGGCTTTCGAACAGGCGGACAATTCGACGACTCGCAGTTACGGGGGCACCGGACTGGGGCTGGCCATTACACAGAAGTTAGCCCGGCTGATGGGCGGCGAAGCCGGAGCACAAAGCCCCCCAGGCCAAGGCAGCTGTTTCTGGTTCACCGCTCGCCTGCTCAAGGGCCTCCCAATCGGCGACCAGGAACAGACGCAGGCCCTCAACGAAAAAGCGGAAGCAGCCCTACGCGAAAGCCACTCGGGAAAGAAGATACTTTTGGTGGACGACGAACCGGTGAACCGTTCGATTGCGCTCACCATGCTGCAACGTGCCGGACTGACCGTCGATACGGCAAGCGACGGACAGGAAGCCGTCAACAGCGCCACCCAAGCCCCCTATGACCTGATCCTGATGGATATGCAAATGCCGGTCATGGATGGACTGGAAGCGACGCGCCGCATACGGCAAGGACAGATCAACCGTACGACCCCCATCATCGCCATGACGGCCAACGCCTTCAGTGACGATCGCACCGCCTGTCTCGACGCAGGGATGGACGACTTTCTTGCCAAGCCGGTCGAACCCACACGGTTTTTCACAACCATACTGAACTGGCTCAGTCGCGTCCAAGAAACAACGCCCTGAAACATCGGCTTACAAAACGTCAAAGTTTGTGGTCAGCCAGAAGGAATTCAGTGCGTTATTCTGGCATGACACAAGGAGAAACCCTCATGAGACAACTACTGATCGCCATCGCCATCGCCACCACCGCCCTGATTCAACCCGCCCACGCACAGGTTTCGGTCAGCGTTGGTCAGCCCGGTTTTTATGGGCGGATCGATATTGGTGGTTTCCCGGCCCCCCCCTTGCTCTTCCCCGAGCCGATCATGGTTCGTCCAGTACCGCCCGGCCGGCCGCCGCTCTATTTGCGCGTGCCGCCGGGTCATGCCAAGCATTGGCACAAGTACTGCCACCAATACCGTGCCTGTGGCGAACCGGTGTATTTCGTCCGCGATGACTGGTATCGCCGGGAATATGTCCCGATGTACCGTGAACGTCACGGTGGCCCACACCCTCGACACGATTATCGCTACGACGACCGCTACGACCGCCGCGGGGGCGACTATGACCGGGGACCCGGTCGTGACCATGATCGCGGTCATGGACATGGCCCGCGCCACTAAACGCAACTTCTGATCTACCTCCGCCCCGGAAGGCCGCCCGCCCTCCGGGGCGTTTTTTATTGGCTGGCCGCGCGGCGAGCCTGTTGCCAAGCCACCACCGCCTGGCCGGAATGGGCCAGGATGGTCTGGTAGCGTTCCTGCGGCAACGCATGGCGCAGCGAGGCGAAGAGTTGCTGCGTCGTTTCCTGCGCCAACTCGGAAGCCGCCGACTCATCGGTCAACAGAGCAATCTGAATGCTGGCCAGCGCATCGGCCAACATGCGCCAACCCAGCTCCGGCATCTGTTTTTCGAGTGCCAGCATCATGCTGCCCAATGGCTGCAGGATGCCTTCCGCCTGTGTCTTGGTCTCGCAGGCGATCATGGCATGCCACAAGGCGACGTGGATGGCGCGGCGCAAATCGACCTTGAAATCGACGGCGTCGAACTCGACGTCGGCCAGTTGCTGGAAACATTGCTGGAACAGGCTGTCGCCCTTGGCGTCCAGCCGGCCCCGCAAGCTGCCGAGCAAGGCAGTCAGGGCCGGAATGGCGGTCAGCTTGAAAGCCTGAGTATAGGCCACCCCCCATTGATCCAGCCCGGCAATCAGCAAGGCCAGACGCAGCGCCTGTCCTTCATCGCTGCCGGCCGCCTTGCACCAGTTGAAGCAGCGCTCGCCGACCTCGGCCAGCACCTTCTCATCGTCGCCGGCATCGGCCATCACCGCCTGCCGGAAAACGCCGGCAAACACATCCTGCACCATGCGTGCCGCCAAGCGCTGGGTATCGGCATTGGCCAGCGGGGCAAACTGGTCGGCAGGAATCTGGAAGGGGGCAGAGGTCGTCATCGCTGGCAAAAATCGGGTAAAGCTCGCATTTTACCGACCGCTTAGGCCTCGCCACCAGACAAACCCTGCGGCAATGCACATGGCTGAGCACCGCTTATCCCAATATACTGACGGGAAGCTTCAACAACAAACAGATATTCATGCGCCCCAACGCACCGTTTTACCGCCGCAAACGCTGGATCGCCGGCGGCCTGCTCCTCGCCCTCCTGGTCGGCGCCGGCTTCTGGGTCGCCGATGAAATCGAGACTTCCGAACTGCAGGCGCGTGAGATCAGCCAATTTGCCGCGACGCTGACTTACCAAATGGTCGATGGGGCAAGCTCATCCATCCGCTTCCCGACGCATGGTCCGTTCGACGAGCGCATGGGTTACCGCCGCCTGCCCGACCTCACCACCCGCCTGAGCGGGGCCGGTTACACCCTGACCCGCCAGGCCAGCTTCTCGCCGGCGCTGGTCGATTATGTCGAGCAAGGCTACTTCCCGCCCTACCGCGAAAAAGCCTTGGCCGGGCTGAATGTCGGCGACTGCCGCGGCGAAACGCTCTACCGCTTCCATTACCCCTACCGCGCCTACGCCAACTTCGAAGCCGTGCCCAAGCGCGTCGCCGATGCGCTGACCTTCATCGAAAACCGCGACCTGCTCGACGAAACGCGGCCGAAGATGAACCCGGCCGTCGATTGGGTCCGTTTCGCCCGCGCCGTGCTCGGCCGCATCGGCCGGCTGGTCGATGAGGATTTCGACGCGCCGGGCGGCAGCACGCTGGCGACGCAGATCGAGAAATACCGCCATTCGCCCAACGGCGTGACGCCGGATGCCCATGAAAAGCTGCGCCAGATGATCTCGGCCAGCGTGCGCGCCTATCGCGACGGCGAGGAAACCCTGCCCGTCCGCCGCCGCCTGCTGCTCGATTACCTGAACACCGTACCGCTCTCGGCCGCGCCGGGCTTCGGCGAGGTTAACGGTCTGGGCGATGGCCTGTGGGTGTGGTTCGCTGCCGATTTCGAAAAGGTCAACGCGCTGCTGGCAGCCCCCGAAGGCAATGGGCCGGAACTTGCCGCCCAAGGCCAGGCCTTGCAGCAAGTTGTAGCCCTGATGATCGCCCACCGCCGGCCAAGCTACTACCTATCGGCCAAGGGGCGCGACGATCTGCGCCAGCTGACGGCCAGCCACATTCGCCTGCTCGCCCAGCATGGCCTGATTAGCCCGGCGTTACGCGACGCGGCGCTGGCCGTGCCGCTCGAATTCCGCAACCTGGCGACCAACCCCGCGCAGCAGCCGGCCGATGCCGGCAAGGGCGCCATGGCCATCCGCAACCGGCTGGCCGGCCAGCTTGGGACTTCGCTGTACGAACTGGACCGCCTCGACGGCGAGATCGCGACGACGCTCGACCGTAACCTGCAAGCCACGATCACCGACTTCCTGGAAAGCCTGTCGCAACCGGACAACGCCCGCCGCGAAGGCCTGCTCGGCGAACGCATGCTCGACCCGGCGACGCTGGGCGCGGTACGCTACAGCTTCAATCTGGTCGAGAGCACGCCGGCCGGCAACCGCGTTCGCGTGCAGACCGATACCACCGACCAGCCGCTCGACATCAACGAAGGCAGCAAGCTCGAACTCGGCTCCACCGCCAAGCTGCGCGTGCTGACCACCTACCTCGAAATCGTCGCCGAACTGCACCAGCGCTACGCTGAGACGCCGGCCGACGAGTTGCGCAAGCAGCCGGTGGAGGCGCGCGACCACATCAGCCGCTGGGCCATCGACTACCTGCTCTCCACCAAGGACAAGGCGCTGCCGGCCATGTTGCAGGCGGCGCTGGCGCGCAGCTATTCGGCCAGCCCGGAAGAGGAGTTCTTCACCGGCGGCGGCGTCCATACCTTCAACAACTTCCGCAAGGAAGACAACGGCCGCGTGCCGACCGTGCGCGAGGCGCTGCAGGGCTCGATCAACCTGCCCTTCGTGCGCCTGATGCGCGACGTGGTGCGCTACGCCATGTACCAGGTGCCGGGCAGCAGCGCGCAGTTGCTGCAAAAGGCCGGCGATCCGCGCCGCGCCGAATACCTCGCCCGCTTCGCCGACCAGGAAGGCCAGGTCTTCCTGCGCCGCTTCTGGCACAAGTATCGCGGCAAGGCGGCCGACGACATCCAGGATACTTTCCTCGATGGCCTGCGCCAGACACCGGACCGGCTGGCCGCCGCCTACCGCTATTTCTCGCCGAACGGCTCGCCGGCCGATCTGGCTGCCTTCCTGCGCCAGCGCCTGGAAACCAAGAACTTCTCCAGCGAGCAGATCAACTCGCTGTACCAGCGCTACCGCCCGGAGGCCTACGATCTGCCGGACCGCGGCTACCTCGCCCGCGTCCATCCGCTCGAATTGTGGCTGGTTGGCTACCTGAGCGCGCACCCGACGGCGACCTGGAGCGAACTCGTCCAGGCCAGCACGCAGGAGCGCCAGGCCGTCTATCGCTGGCTCTTCCACACCCGCTTCAAGGATGCGCAGGATTCGCGCATCGCCACCATGCTCGAAGTCGAGGCCTTCCTCGACATTCACCGACGCTGGGCGCGTGTGGGCTATCCCTTCGGCCACCTCGTGCCGTCGCTGGCCACCGCGCTGGGCAGTTCCGGCGACCGTCCGGCCGCGCTGGCCGAACTGATGGGCATCATCGAAAACGACGGCATCCGCCAGCCGACCCGACGCATCGACCGCCTGGCCTTCGCCATCGGCACGCCCTACGAAACGTACTTTGCCGGGGCCAGCGGCGCCGGCGAACGGGTGATGGCACCGGAAGTCGCCGCTACGCTGCGCAATGCGCTATCGGAAGTGGTCGAAGGCGGCACCGCCCGCCGCCTGTCCGGCGCCTTCAAGTTGGCCGACGGCACGCCAGTCGCCCTCGGCGGCAAGACCGGTACCGGCGACAACCGCATCGTGCTCGGCAAGGGCGCCGGTCGCGGCGTGGCGATGAACCGCACCGCCACCTTCGTCTTCTACCTCGGCCCACGCCATTTCGGCACACTGACCGCCTACGTGATGGGACCGGAAGCCGGCAGCTACCGCTTCACCTCGGCACTGCCGGTGCAGATTCTGAAGTCGATGGGAAGCATCCTCGTCCCGGCCCTCGAACCGGGCAATCCGCAGCGCTGCCCGGTGGCCGAAGTGAGCCCACCGGCACCTCAGTCGAGCGAAAAACCGCAGCAGTAGCCACTGCTGCGGTGCACGGCCAAAAAGGGCAAAAAACCGCGGGCCGGAGCCGGCCTTACGAACAGACGCAGTTCCGGCCGATGCCCTTGGCCCGGTAGAGCTTGTCGTCGGCCCGCTCGATCATGCTCGCATGGTCGTCTTCGCCCCCTGGCACCAACGTGCAGATGCCGACGCTGATCGTGATGAAACTGAGCGGCGATTTGGCATGGGGAATCTTCAAATCGGCAACTGTCTGGCGAACCCGCTCGGCAATCTCCAGCGCGGCGTCTGCCGGCGTTTCCGGCAGAATAATGGCGAACTCCTCGCCACCATAGCGGGCGAACAGGTCGCTCGAACGCCAGGACAGCGCGCTAATCTCGCGTGCAACACGGATAAGACAGTCATCGCCCCGCACGTGCCCATAGTGGTCGTTGTAACCTTTGAAGTGATCGACATCGAACAGCAACAACGACAGCGGCGCCTGGCTGCGCTTGCCGCGCGCCCATTCCGCCGCCATCGTCTGGTCGAACAGGCGGCGGTTGGCGATGCCGGTCAGGCCGTCCTGATTCGACCAGCCCTCCAGCTTGCGATTGAGCGCAAGCACCTCCTCTTCCATCTTCTTGCGTTCGGAGATGTCGAACATGAAGCCGATTAGGTCGGTTGTCTTGCCTTCGGCGTCGCGGATCACATGCACCACGTCGCGAATCCAGACGTAGCTGCCATCGGCCTTCAGCGCCCGATAGTCGGCCTCGTGATCGACACCTTCCTGCGACTGGCTGACGCAGAAATTGACCGTTTTCTCGCGGTCTTCGATATGGATGCGTTCGATCCAGTCATTGGCCGACAGCCAGCTTTCGCGCGTCCAGCCGAGCAAGGGCTCGATCTGCGGCCCGATGTAATCGAACTGCATGGTCTGCCAGTTGATCTTCCAGGGAATCGCCTTGGTCGATTCGAGCAGGGTCTTGTAAACGCCCCAGTCGTCGCTGCGTTCAAGTTGATCGATACCTGCGCAGTTCTGCTCTTCGGTCATTGTTTTTCCTCTGTGGGGGAGCCTATCGGGCAATGCTGGAGCAAATCCTAACAGCCTTCACTGGCGCCCCTATAGAGGGCAAGGTGTAAAAAATATTTATCCGCCGATGACTGCGGTGCACTGGCCAAAATGGCCAAAAACCGAAGCTCAGCGCCGCCGCTCGGCAAATTCCACGATCTCGCGCTGGATGGTGGCCGTCTTCGCGGCCCGCTCGCCCCGATAGAACAGGTTGTAGGCCTCGAAGGGAATCAGCCGGCCGTCCGGTTGGGCGAAGTGCACGCAGGATTTCTTCAGCGCCCGCAGGTCGAGGTTGGCCGCATCCATGAACTGCACGATGAGCACGCGGAAGACATTTTCGTAGCCCAGTTCCGGCGCCGAGATGGCGGGCAGGCAGCAGAGCAGCGCCGACAGGCAGTTGGCCTGCGACTCGGGCGAATGGTTGGTCGAGAAGAGCTTGAACACGGCCTCCTTGATCGCCGGCGCATTTTCGTCCATTCGCTCGAAGACGATGGTGTTGCGCGGCCCGGCCAGCAACGCCTCGGGGCCGAGGTGGCGGGTCAGCGGCATGGCCTCGTCGCCCAGCTTGAGCGCATAGCCCATGGCCAGCGTATCCGGGTTGCACGGCACCGGCACGATGTCGTCGAGCGTGAACAGCCCCGACTGCTCGGCCACCCGGCGGCGCACCTCGCTCACGGTCAGGCGATGGCGCTGCGGCTCGAAGGCCAGATTGCGCCCGGCATCGGACACCGGTTGCAGGGTCACGCCGCGCACGCAGCGGTATTTCAGGCCGTGCTGGATCACCTCGCCGATCTGGTCGTCGTTGACGCCACGCTTGACGGTCATCACCAGCGTCGTCGAAATGCCGTGCGCCTCCAGGTTGGCCAGGGCCCGCTCGTGGATCTCGGCCAGATCGGCCCCGCGCAGTTGCTGCAGCACCTCCTCGCGCAGCGAATCGAACTGCAGGTAGATCTCGATGCCCGGCTTGTAACCGGCCAAGCGCGCCACGAACTCCGGCTCGCGCGCCAGGCGCAGGCCGTTGGTATTGATCATCAGGTGGCGGATCGGCCGCGCCTTGGCGGCGTCGAGAATGGCGAAGAAATCCGGATGCAGCGTCGGCTCGCCGCCGGAAAGCTGCACCACGTCCGGCTCGCCCTCGTTGGCGACGACCGCGTCGAGCATCGCCTCGACCTCGGCCAGGCTGCGGTGCAGTTGCCGCTCCGGCCCGGATTCGGCATAGCACACCGGGCAGCGCAGGTTGCAGTGCTCGGTGATCTCGACCACCGACAGGCAGGAATGCTGCATATGGTCCGGGCACAGGCCGCAGTCGTACGGGCAGCCGTGGCGCATCTCGGTATTGAAACGCTCGGGCATCTCCGGTGCCTTCACATAGACCTCGCGGCACAGGCGGTAATACTCGGCGTCGTCGGCAATCAGCACCCGCTCGCTGCCGTGCGCCGGGCACCACTTGTCGAGATAGACGTCGTCACCCTTGATCACCACCTTGGCCTCGACCTGACGCAGGCAGGTGGAGCAGACCGAAGCGGTGGTGTCGTAGAACAACCAGGGACGGTTCTTGCGGCTCATTGTTTTTCCTTTTCGGCCGACGGGCCGGTTTGATTGCCTTCGTCCGCCTCTTTCTTAGCCAGCGAGATGATCCACACCCCCAAGGCGATGAAGGGCAGGCCGAAGATGGCCAAAAAATTGGCTCCGGCATTGATTACGCAAGTTCCGCCGGTGAAGAGCAATCCGCCCCCAATCAGCAGCAACAGCACCTGCCCTACCCGGTCGACTTTCTGTTTCATGCCGCTCTCTCCTGCGCGGCACCCTCGACTCTCAGGAAGGCGCGCCAGGTCAGCGGCAGATACACCGCCAGCGTCAGCAGGGAAACCCACTGGATACCGGAGAGGCCAAGCGGATAGGCATACGGCACCGGCTTCAGCCCGTCGATCAGCAAACGCCACAGCAGATAGGCGACGAACATCAGTTTGAACAGCAAGCCCGGCCGGTCCGCCAAGGCAAGACGCCAACGAGCCAACACGACCCACAACAGCCCAGCGAAGAGAATTTCGTAAAGCTGCGTCGGATGGCGTGGAATCCCGTCACCAAAATCGATGCCCCAGGGCAGATCGGTCGGCACGCCGAAGGTGCCATCCTCCAACCCGGCCAGAAAGCAGCCGACGCGGCCGATCATCAGCCCGAGCAAAGTCGGAAAAACGAAAGCATCGCCGGTCGAGCGCGTGATGCCGGTCAATTTCTTGGCAATCTCGACGCCCAACAGCCCACCGACCAGCCCACCCACCATCGACTGCCCGCCAAACAGCAACGTCGGCGTCGCCCAGTGCTGGATGAACAGATGCGGCATCTCGATCCAGAACACCGCCTTGTTGCCGAACGCCGCGCCAAAAACACAGCCGATGGCGACCGCAAACTCACCCGGCGCCAAGATGTTCTGGCCACCCATTTTTCGCCGCTGCTGGCGATAGAAGGCCGCGCCCAGCGAAAGGCCAAGCATATCAAAAAGCCCATGAACGAGCGCGGCGTATTCGACCGGAATCATGGTTGGTCCTGCTCGACCTTGGCAGCGCTCTGTTTCGGCTCGGCCGACTTTTTCTTCAAGCTGCCGACCACCCAGATGAACAGCATCAGGCCCAACATGCCCGGGACGAAACCGGCCAGAAAAAGTTCGCCGCTCCCTTCGATCACGCCACATAGCCCGGCCAAGCCACCGCCCAGCAACAAGGCGGCGCCAAACAGCAACAGCACGATCTTGAACAATACGCCGAGAATTTGCATGGACACTCTTTCACTTATCGCCGGTGATGGTGCCTTCCGGCTCGCCAGATTTTACGGCCGGTTCTACCGCTTTCTTCTTGCCCACGGCACCGATCGCGTAGGCAATCAGGTAGCCCCCCGCTACGGCAAAGGCCAGGCCGATCAAGCCGATCCAGATGGCCGACAGGGAAGTCGCTCCGATCACCCCGCAAAACAGGCCGCTGGCCAGGAAAACGGCGCCAATCAGAAAGAGGATGAGCTTGATGAAGATGTTCAGGATTTCCATGCTTCCGTTCTCCGATCTCTACCGCGCACTCAACGCGAATCACCACGTAGCGCCAGCACCTCGGCCTGCAGACGCTCCGGCGTCGCCTCGTTGGCCGGTACCGCTTCGCCGACACGCAAGCCAATGCGCGAAAACAGGCCACGGCGGAAAGGCGTTTTCATCGCCGCACCGTCAACGCGGGAGAAGAAGCTGCCCCACAGGCCGGATAGCGCCATCGGCACGACCGGCACCGGGTCGGCGGCGAGGATGCGGGCAATGCCCGGGCGGAAGGTCTGCAACTCGCCGTCGCGGGTGATGCCCCCTTCCGGAAAGATGGCGACCAGTTCGCCTGCCTTCAGCGCGGCCGACACTTCGGCGAAGGCCTTTTCCATGATTTCCGGGTTTTCCTTGGCCGGCGCGATGGGAATGGCGCGGCCGTGCTTGAACACGTAGCTGAGGATCGGCGTGCGGAAGATGCGGTGATCCATCACAAAGCGCACCGGGCGCGGCGAGGCGCTGGCGATGACCAGCGAATCGACAAAGCTGACGTGGTTGCAGACCAGCACGGCCGGGCCTTCTTCTGGGATCCGCGCAGCGCCCTCGGTACGCAGGCGGTAAGCCGCCTTGATCAGCAGCCAGGCCATGAAACGGATCAGGAACTCCGGCACCAGCCCGTAGATATAGACCGCCACCGCCGCGTTAAGCAGCGCCGCGATGCCGAACAGTGCAGGAATCGACAGACCCGCCCCCAGCGCCGCGCCGGCGCCGAGTGCACCAACCACCATGAACAATGCATTGACGATGTTGTTGGCGGCGATGATGCGAGCGCGGTGCGCCTCGCTGCTGCGTAACTGGACCAGCGCGTAGAGGGGAACGATGAAGAAACCGCCGAAGACGCCGAGCATCATCAAGTCGAACAGCACGCGCCAGACGGCCGGGATGCTGAGCAGGCCAAGCAGCTCGTGCGGTGTCGTGCCGAGCAGGTTATCCGGCGAGGCGAAGTAGAGATCGGCGCCGAACAGCGTCAGGCCGATGGAACCGAACGGCACCAGGCCGATTTCAACATGCTTGCCCGACATGCGCTCGCACAGCATGGAGCCGACGCCGATGCCGACCGTGAAGGTGGCGAGCAACAAGGTCACCGACGACTCGCCGCCACCCAGCACGAACTTGGCGTAGGCCGGGAACTGGGCGAGAAAGAGCGCGCCATAGAGCCAGAACCACGAGATGCCGAGGATGGACAGGAAGACCGTGCGGTTCTCGCGGGCAAAAGCGATGTTGCGCCAGGTTTCGGTCAGCGGGTTGAGATTGACCTTGAGCTCCGGCGCTGGCGCCGGAGCGGCCGGGATGCCGCGGCTGGTCAGGTAGCCGGCCAGCGCGACAACGAAGCCGCCGACGGCGATCCACGCCGGATGCTCGACCGATCCGGCGAGCAGGCCGCCGGCCAACGTGCCGATCAGGATGGCGACGAAGGTGCCGGCCTCGATCAGCGCATTGCCGCCGACCAATTCATCGGCGTGCAGATGCTGCGGCAGGATGGCGTACTTGACCGGACCGAACAGCGTCGAATGGCAGCCGAGCAGGAAGAGCGCGACCAGCAGCACGGGCAGGCTGGTCAGGAAGAAACCGGCCGCCGCGATGCCCATGATGGCCATTTCCAGCACCTTGACCAGGCGCGCCAGCGTTGCCTTGTCGTACTTGTCGGCCAATTGCCCGGCCGTGGCCGAGAAGATGAAGAAGGGCAGAATGAAGATGCCCGCCGCCAGGTTGGCCAGCAATTCCGGCTTCAAGCTCGTCCACCGCGCCGCTTGGAAAGTCAGCAACACGACCAGCGCATTCTTGAACAGATTGTCGTTGAAGGCGCCGAGGAACTGTGTGGCGAAGAAAGGGGCGAAACGCTTCTGTTTGAGGAGTCCGAATTGTCCGCTCATGCTTGGCTCGCTGGGAAGAAGCGGCGCGTCTGGAAGACGGCCGGAGAAAAGGAATGGCCCTGCCACGCCAGCAGGCGCTTCAAGGTGAAATCGAAGAGCAGCGGATTGTGCTCGCGCAGGATGTCGAGATCGTGAACCGCGTTTGCTGGCAGCAACCCGGCCCGCGCCAGCAGCTTGGGCAAAGTCAGCGGCACGATGCCGGGCAGCGGGTAATCCGAGCCGTGCAGCAGGCGCTCGTGCAGGTCGCTGCGTTCGAGCAGGGTGCGAATGACGCGGACGTCGCGGTTGCGCTGGGTAATGGCCGAAATGTCGCCATGCAGCAAGCCCTTGGCGCGCGGTTCGGCCATCAGTTGCAGGAAGAGATCGAAGCTCGGCCGCATCTTGCCGGCGTCGTCGCGGTCGCTACCCAGCGTGGCGCAATGGGCGACCACCACCTTCACCCCGGCATCGAGGGCGCGGCGCAGGCGCAGCGGGTTGCCGTAGGCCTGCATATCGCTGCCCTTGACCGCCTTTTCCTCGCCGCAATGCACGATCAGCGGCGTGCCGCTTTCGGCCAGCACGCGGTAGAAGGCATCGCAGCGGGCATCGGCCGGGTCCATGCCCATCGCCGCCGGCAGCCATTTCACCGCACGCGCGCCATTGGAAATTGCCGTTTTCAGCTCGTCCACCGCAGCAGTGGCATAAGGATGCAGCGAGGCGACCCATTCGAAGCGCGCCGGGAAATCCTTGGCCAATTTGGCCGCCCAGGCATTTGGCACGTAAAAGGCAGAATGCTCCGGGTGGGCGTCGCCCTGGCCGTCGTGAAAACGCTCGAAGGCGAAGAGCATCACCTTGAAGCCCTCCGGCAACGCGTCGCACAGATTGAGCAAGCGGGCAACGTAGGCGGTATCGACCTTGCCCGACGCGTTGTGGGCGCAGCCGGCGTTCATGTAGAACAGGCGCTGGGCGTAATACACCGGGTGCAGCGGCGACGACAACTGCGGCCCGACCTCGATGCCGCTGCCGCCATCGCCCAGCCCGGCCAGATGCACGTGGCAATCCCACACCTGCGCCGGATCGATGCCGGCCCAGGCCTGTTGCAGCCAGGGGCTGTCGAGCAGTTGCAGCGGGATCACCGCGCGGCAGGGATTGACCACCGCCGGTTTGGCGATGCCGACACCCGCCGCGCCCAGCGCCGAAGCGCCGGCCAGCAAGCTGAGAAAGCGGCGACGATTCATCACAGGCCTTGCGCCAGGTTCTTCAGCGTCACGTAGTCGATCTTGCCGGTGCCGAGCAGCGGCAGCGACTCCATCTTGTGAATCTTGCGCGGCACGGCCAGCTCGGGCAGGCCGAGTTCGCGCGCCTTGGTGGCGAGCAGGTCGCGCGACAGAGCCTCGTCGGTGGTGAATAGCACCAGCGCCTCGCCCTTGCTGGCGTCCGGCTGGCTGGAAACGGCGTGCTGCTGGCTGGGCGAGCTGGCGCTGGCAAGCTTTTCGACCACTTCCAGGCTGACCATTTCGCCGGCGATCTTGGCGAAGCGTTTGACGCGGCCGACGATCTTGACGAAGCCTTCGTCGTCGAACTCCACCACGTCGCCCGTCTCGTACCAGCCATCGCCGAGATCGGAAGCCGGTGGCTGCAGCACGCCGGGCAGGTCGGCCTTGAGGTAGCCGGCCATCACGTTCGGCCCGCGCACATGCAGGATGCCGCCATTCGGAATGCCCGGCACCGGCAGCAGCTTGTGCTCGATGCCCGGCAGCAGGTTGCCGACCGTGCCGGTGCGGTAGGCCATCGGCGTATTCACCGCCAGCACCGGCGCCGTCTCGGTCGCGCCGTAGCCTTCGAAGATGCGGATGCCGAATTTCTCGAACCACAGGCCGCGCACGCTATCGGACAGCTTCTCGGCGCCGGCCACGACGTAGCGCAGGCGATAGAAGTCGTACGGGTGGGCGAACTTGGCGTAGTTGGAGAGGAAGGTCGAGGTGCCAAAGAGCACCGTGCACGAACGGTCGTAGGCCAGCTCCGGAATGATCCGGTAGTGCAGCGGCGACGGGTAGAGGAAGAGGCTGGCGCCGGTCAGCACCGGCAGCAGCGAGCCGGCGGTCAGGCCGAAGCTGTGGAAGATGGGCAGCGCGTTGAGCACCTTGTCGTCGACCGAGAAGTCGATAACCGAGCGAATCTGCGCGATGTTGGCCAGAATGGCGCGGTGCGGCAGCACGACGCCCTTGGGCTTGCCCTCGGAACCGGATGTGAACAGCACGACGGCGGCTTCTTCCGGATCGGTCTTCAGCTCGAAGCCGCGCGGATGGTGGATGGCCCACAGCACCAGCCACAGCTTGTCGCCCAGGCCGATACGCTCGCGGATGTCTTCGAGGTATTCGATGGCGATGCCCTGCAAGGCGGCGAGCTTGTCGGCCAGCTTGGCCTGCTCGACAAAAGCCCGCGAGGTGACGATGGTGCGAATCTCGGCCGCTACGCACGCCGCCTGCATGGCATCGGCGCCGGCCGTGTAGTTGAGCATGGCCGGCACGCGGCGGCGCGCCGTCAGGCCGAAGATCAGGCCCAACGTCGGGACCAGGTTGGGCAACAGCAGGCCGACGCGCTCGCCCGGCTGGCTCATGCGCTCGACCTGGCGGCCGAGGATCAACGCCATCTTGAGCAGGTCGTTGTAGGAATACTCGATCTGCTTCACGTCTTCCAACAGGCGGCGCTTGCGGCCGAAGATTTCAGCGGCGTCGCACAGCGCGGTGTACAGCGTCTGCTGCGGGCGCGAGGCGAAGATCATTTCCTGCATCAGCTTGCGCATCTGCTCGCCGGACTTGCGGCGGCGCAGCTTGGCGGTCGGCGCCTCGGGCATCGGGAAGGAAGCTTCCGGCAGCACGGTGATGCGAATCTTCGGGAACAGCTCCTTCGGATACTTGCCTGACAGGCGCGAGAAATAGCTGCGGGACGGGCCGTCCAGGCGCACCGGAATAACCGTCGCCCCGGTCTTGGCGGCGACGAAGGCCGGGCCGTCATAGACCTTCATCAGCGAACCGGTCAGCGTGATGCGCCCTTCCGGGAAGATCACCACCGGGCGGCCGGATTCGATCAGGCGGATCACCTTCTTCATCGCCATCGGGCTGGTCGGATCGACTGCCAGGTAATCGACCAGCGACAGCATCAGCCGGAACCAGCGGTTGTTGGCGATACCGGTATGCACCACGAACACCGGGTCGATCGGCAGGAAGAGGCCGAGCAGCACGCCGTCGAGGAAGGATTCGTGGTTGGCGACGACGAGCAGGCGCTCATGGTCGAACTCGGATTGGCGGAACTGCACATCGACGCGGAAGAAAACGCGGGCGAGCCCGCGCAGCAGCGAACGGAAGAAAGTGCGCATCAGGTGGATTCCTTGACGTAATCGAGGACGTTGGTGAAGGTAGTTTCGAGCGCCTGGCGGTCGATCCAGAACCAGACCTCCTTGCCGATCTTCTCGGAGGCCAGCACGCCGGATTCGTGCAGAATCTTCAAATGGTGCGAAACGGTCGACCGGGCCAGCGTCGACACCTCGGCGATCTGCCCGACATTCAGCCGCTCGTCCGGCTCGAACAGCAGCAGGATGCGCTGACGATGCTCGTCACCCAGGGCAACGAAGATTTTCGACATGGCCGCCCACTCGGCGGGGATGGCTTGAGTGTAATCAGATTTCATGTCGATAATCTTAGTTATATCGACATGACCTTGTCAACAACCTCAGTCGTGATTTGCCTACAAAAAAAATAAATGAGTCACTGTGTCACAAGGAGAACGATTACCCGCACTAGCAAGAAACCGCACGCTACCCAATGAGCAAATGCGCCTGCC
Source organism: Azonexus sp. (assembly GCA_041909105.1). Classification (GTDB taxonomy): domain Bacteria; phylum Pseudomonadota; class Gammaproteobacteria; order Burkholderiales; family Rhodocyclaceae; genus Azonexus. The sequence continues at coordinate 24,522 of JAYREE010000022.1, read as the reverse complement.
GCTCGCTGGCGGCAACGCGATATCAACGCTCTTCGGACGATGTTTCTGGATCGCGCATCTCCAGCCGCAGGGTTGCCAGCGAGATTTCACGCAGGAAGCTCAAAAGCCCCGCAATGAGCGACAACATGCCGGCCACGAACAGAAAGGCAACGATCGGGGACAAATCGCTCCCCAATTCCACTGCGATAAACAGCAGGCCGATCACTACGCAGATCAACAACGCACAGATCGTGCAAAAGCGGATGGCTAGATGAATCAGTCGTGAACGCCGTTTCAGTAGCGCGATCTCGGCCGAATGTCGCTGCTGGCTGTCGACCGGCAAGCCAATCAAGGAACGGTAGCGATCGACAATGCGAGACAGGCGATTGGTCAATACGCCAAGTAGCGAGCCCACGCCTGTCAGCAGAAATACCGGCGCCACCGACTGCTGAATGGCGTGGGCAACTGTCGGAATGCTGTTAGCCAAATCCATCTTGTTGCGGCGGCCTAGCGGGCCAGCTTCTCGATCAAGGCCGCCAAGGCCGACAACTGCTTTCCGATATGGGAACAAGTATCCGCATCGACCAGTTTCCCCGTCACCGAATCGACCTTGTTCTGCACGACGCCAATCATGATTTCAGGCTTGTTCAAAACCATGGCGTCGAGGAAGACCAAGGTCTGGCGCAGGTGGTATTGAGCCCGCGCTCCGCCCAAGCCTCCCATCGATGCGCTCTGAATGGCCAGCGGTTTACCCGCGAACGGCGTGTCCGGTAGCCGGGAAAGCCAGTCGATCGCATTTTTCAGAACACCGGGAATCGAATAGTTGTATTCCGGCGTCACGATCACGATACCGTCTGCCGCTTTGATGGCTGCCCCCATGTCTGAAACCGCCGCTGGAAAGCCTTCGCTCTGAAGGTCGGCATCGTAATGCGGAAACGCCCCAACCGAGGGCAATATCACGATCTCCATCCCGGGCGGCGCCAGTTCGGCCAGGGTATTGGCCACCATCCGGTTGTATGACCCCTTGCGCAGGCTCCCTACCAGAACCACGACCTTCGATTGTTTAGCCATTTCTCATCCCTTCTTGTGCTTTGCCCACCAAACTGTTCACGTCGCCCTCGGTAGATCGCTATCCGGCGACGAGGGTTCCGACAACCCCCAACATTTTCATACCCGATCGGAATAACCACTCGCACCCGGTGAATTGTGGGGCATGCCCACGTTACCCAAGCGCCAGCGCCTGAGCGAGAGGCGAGACAATGGGCAAAGTTCCCAGGTAAAGGGGCACATTATCCGGCGATCGCCACACCGAACAGCTTGCCGATACCGAACGTCACCCCGGCCGCGGCCAAGCCGATGAGCAATTGTCGAACGCCGGAGAACAATGGATGCTTGCCAGTGAACACCGCGATGGCAGCGCCAAGGGCGAACAGCCCCACTGCCGAAGATAATGCACTGGCCCAAACGATATGTTCCCGCGCAACCAGAAACATCGGGAGCGCCGGGATCAACGCCCCAACGAGAAATACCAGAAAGGAAGAGAGGGCCGCCCCCATTGCCGAACCGCCAAGGTCATCCGGATTAATGCCAAGTTCCTCGCGGACCAGGGTGTCGAGCGCCGAATCCTTGTCGCCGATCACCCGCGCAGCAATTTGACTGGCCTCCTGCGGCGTAAACCCCTTGGCCTGATAGATCAGGGCCAACTCCTCCTGTTCCTCGGCCGGGACTTCGGCCAACTCCTCCGCTTCGCCGGCAATCTGTTTTTCCTGCAGCTCACGCGCACTCTGTACCGAAATCCACTCCCCCATGGCCATCGAGCACGCACCGGCCAACGTTCCGGCCAGGGCCGTTGCCAGTAGGGTTTGCGGGGTGGCGGCGGTACCGGCAACGCCCATCACCAGGCAAAAGGTCGAGACCAAGCCATCGTTTGCCCCCAACACCATGGCCCGAAGATTGTTGGCAGCCCCCGCACCATGGCGCCCTTCCAGACGGGAATAGGCTGGCCCGTTCCATCCCGTTTGCGAGCGAGAGGCCAGCAATGAAAGCATGCGGGCATGGGAACGCTCCTGCTTGCCCATCTCCGTTCCGAGCGCTTCCTGTTGATCGTCGTATACGCTTCGGTTGCGTGCTTCCTCTCCTGCCACCCAGGGCAGGACAGACTGCGCTCCGAAGCGACGGGTCGCCCATAGCAGCACACGAGTACGCCAGCCCACCCCCTCCGGTACAACGCCCCCTGCATTGACGATGCGGCGTCGCCAGAACTCGGCGTGCGTTTCCTCGACCCTGCCCAGCCTTCGATATAACTCGGCAACCTCGCCTTGCGTTTCGCTAGCAGCCATCTCGCGATAGAGCGCCGCACCTTCCATCTCATTCCGATAGTTGGCGACAAAGCGCGCCAAATCCTGTTTGTTCGATCCCATCGGGCCATTCTCCGAGCGTTGTCATCACCCCGATATAATGTGCAACCGCTTCAGGGCTGCACCCAGTCTAATCACTTTTCGTTCCGTACGCTGATGGCTTTCTGCCCTGTCCGGCGACGACGTTTTTCTGGTTGATCCTGTTCGCTACCCTGCTCGTGCAGCTTCTGCGTCGCCGGAATCGGAAACCTGAACCCCGTGAAAACTTGAGACATGCCCTATTTACTGATCGTCACCGCACTCTGGGCCTTTTCCTTCAGCCTGATCGGCCAATACCTTGCAGGTAGCGTCGATAGCGATTTCGCCGTGCTGCTGCGCGTCGCCATTGCGGCGCTGATCTTCGTGCCGATCACGCTCTGGCGCAATCTGCCGCGCCAGTTGATCGGCGGCTTGTGGCTGGCCGGAGCGTTGCAGTTCGGCGTGACCTACCTGTGCCTGTACCGCAGCTTCAACCTGCTGACGGTGCCGGAGGTATTGCTGTTCACGGTGCTGACACCGATTTACGTCACCGTGCTCGACGATGCGCTCACCCGCCGTTTCAACCCGTGGTCGCTAGTCGCCGCAGCGGTGGCGGTCGGTGGCGGCGTACTGATCCGCTTCCGCCATCTCGAAGGCGATTACCTGCTCGGTTTCCTGTTGCTACAAGTGGCCAACGCCACCTTTGCCGCTGGCCAGGTCTTGTGCCGCCGTCTGTTTGCCCGTTATCCGGAGGTGGCGCCGATGCACCGTCTGTTCGGCCATTTCTTCCTCGGTGCGCTGCTGCTGGCGCTGCCCTCCTTCCTGCTCTTCGGTAATCCCGAGAAGCTGCCCACCACGATGGTGCAATGGGGCGTGCTGCTGTGGATGGGCGTGTTCGCCACGGCGCTCGGCATGTATTGGTGGGTCAAGGGCAGCCTGCGCGTCGATGCCGGCACGCTGGCCATCATCAACGAACTGCATGTGCCGGCCGGGCTGCTGGTCAATGTGCTGATCTGGAACCGCGATGCCGACCTCGTCCGCCTATCGCTGGGCGGGGCGGTTATTTTCGTTTCCCTGTGGATCAACCGAATCGGCCGGCCCAAGCCCGGCCTGCTGGCAAGCGCGGCTTGATGACCTTGATCCGGCGCTTCCTCTTCGCGACCAGCCTGCTTGGCGCCGCTTTCCCGGCGCTGGCAGATAAGTGCGCCACCTTGCCGCCACCTTCGGTCACGGTCAAACGCCTCGATGCCGATCCGGCGCTGCGCCAGGATTACGGCTACCGCCAACTGAATGCACTGGGTGCCGACCGCAACCGGCCTGGCATGCAGGTGCTTGGCTTGACGCGCGGCAAGGCCATCGTCCGCTACGAGACGAGGATGCCCGGCTTTGCCGACCGGGCCGGGCGCTGGGAATGCACCAGCCCGCAGATCACCCTGCATTACGGCTTCAACCCGCTGACCGTCTATGTGGCCCGCGAATTCACTCCGGGCAGCTGTGCCTATCAGGAAATCCATGCGCACGAAATGCGCCACGTGGACACCTACCGCAAGCACGCCGCCACCATCGAGCAGGAAATTGCCAGCACGCTGAAGGAGCGCTTCGTCACCGGGACGCCGTGGCGCGGCCCGAACGGGCAGACGCAGCAGCGCCTGGCGCAGGAGATGGAAACGCGCTGGATTCCCTACATCACCCGTCTGCTCAACCAGGTGGAAGCCGACCAGGCGTTGATCGACACGCCCGAGGAATACGAGAAGGTGGCAGCGAGCTGCAACGGCGAGATACGGCGCGCCTTGAGCAGCCGCCATTAATCTCGGCGAGGGTTAGAATCGTCGTTCGCCGCGACTGCTGCGGTGCACTGCCCATTTTGGCCAAAAACCGATGCGACCCTCACGTTCCGAATACCTCGACCTGCCCAGCGTCCGCCTGCACATCCGGCGCTGGGGCGACCCCAAGGCCCCGACGCTCTTCCTGTTGCACGGCTGGATGGACGTTTCCGCCTCCTTCCAGTTTGTCGTCGACGAGTTGCAGCACGACTGGAACATCATCGCCCCCGACTGGCGTGGCTTTGGCCAGTCGCAATGGCTGAACCGGCCCTATTTCTTCGCCGAACACATCGGCGACATGGAAGCCATCATCGACCGCTACGCCCCCGAAGGCCAGGTCAAACTGGTCGGCCACAGCATGGGCGGCATCCTCTCCTGCCTGTACGCCGGCCTCCGGCCGGAACGTGTCGAGCGGTTGATCACGCTGGAGGGCTTCGGCATCGCGCCGACCACGCCGGATATGGCGCCCGAGCGCTATCGCCACTGGCTGGCCGACCTCAAGCAACCGCCGCGCATGCATGTTTACGCCGATCGCGACAGCTTCGCCCGCCGGCTGATGCATGGCGACCGTTTCCTGACGCCGGAACGCGCCGACTTCCTATCCCGCCATCTGGCCCGCATCGGCGACGGCACCACCAAGGGCGGCGAACAGCGCCACGGCATCATCTGGAACGGCGACCCGTGGCACAAAGCCAGCTCGCCTTATCTCTTCCGTCTGGAAGAGTCGATGGCGATCTGGCGCCAGGTCGTTTGCCCGGTGCTCTGGGTGGCCAGCCGGCAGTCCTGGGTAGTCCGCGAATACGATTCCCGCCCCGGTGACTGGGAAGCCCGCCGCGCCTGTTTTGCCAAGGTGGAAGAAGCCTGGATCGACGAGGCCGATCACATGCTGCACCACGACCAGCCACAGGCTGTCGCGCGGCTGATCGAAAAATTCCAGCTTGCATAAACCGCCCCTATGGACTAAATCGAATTAACTAATTGCACAATGTTATAGACAGCGCAAAAATTTGATCCTGATCAAAGCCCCCGGAGGTTGCCGTGGACGCCAAGGTTTCCCATACGCTTGCCGCGCAATTGGCCGCCACAACGCTGTTTGCACAGCTCGGCGACACAGAGAGGGCACGCATCGCCCGCGCAACCCGGGAGCATAAGCTCCGCCGTGGCGAAATATTATTTCATCGCGGCGACCCTTGTTCCGGCATCCACGTGCTGCTGACCGGTCAGGTAAAGCTGGCCGTGATTTCCACGCTGGGCAAGGAAAAAGTGGTCGAACTGCTCGGCCCTGGCCAAAGCTTCGGCGAGGAAGCCATGTTCCTAAACCAGCCCTACAGCGTCTTTGCGGAGGCGCTGAGCGACTGCAAAGTGCTGCATGTGACGCGCGGCGCCATCGAGCGCGAACTGGGTAGCATGTCGACCCTGGGCAAAACGCTCCTGAGCAACATGGCCCAGCGCAATAGCGATCTGGTCGACGATGTGGAATCCTTCGCCCTCGCTTCCGGCAAGGAACGCATCATCAGCTTCCTGCTGCACGAACTGCAGGGCCATGCCATCCACGGCGACGAAGCGGTACTGCACCTGCCGGTGCACAAGGGCGTCATCGCCTCGCGGCTGAACCTGACGCAGGAGCATTTCTCGCGCATCCTGCACGATCTCCAGGAAGCTGGCCTGATCGCCGTAGACGGCAAGTTCATCGGCATTCCCAGCCTCAGCCGCCTGCGCGGCGGCCTAAGCTGAGGTTTTTCAACGTCGATTCAAGCATTTAGCAGAACAAACATCTCGCCAATTCGCCGTTTTTGAACTAAGCTGCAAGCATACTGAGCCTTGCTGCTTGCCATGCAAATCGCCGCTGCCAACGCCTATTCGCTGCCTTCGCTGCTGAACGACCGTTCGGCGGAGAAGTCGCGAACCGCTGGCCGTCAGGGCGGCAAGAGCGCCGAATTGACGCCGGATGAACAAGCCCAGGTCGACAAGCTGAAAGCACGCGACCGCCAGGTGCGCGCCCATGAGCAGGCCCATTTGGCCGCGGCCGGTGGCATGGCCATCTCCGGCGCCAGCTTCACTTATCAGCGCGGCCCGGATGGCGTCAGCTACGCCATCGGCGGCGAGGTCAGCATCAGCACCTCGGAGGGACGCACCCCGGAAGAAACACTGCGCCGTGCCGAACAGGTTCGCGCCGCTGCCCTCGCCCCGGCCGATCCTTCCGGCCAGGACCGCGCCGTCGCCGCGGCGGCCGGCCAGATGGCGCAACAGGCCCGCGCCGAGATGACACAGCAGCCCTCGGATGAGGACAACGGCACAGGCAGCGAAAGCAACCGTCAGCAGCAGAAAATCGCTGCCTTCTATGGCAGCGCGCCGGCCTCGTCCAGCAGCCGGATCAGCGCCTACGCCTGATCGCGTCACCGTAAAGCGGTTGAACAAGCGCCCGCCTTGGCGCACCATGCAGGCGTTTCCCGACGAGGACGCCCGATGAACGCAGTACCCCGCCCCACCCTGAACCTCGCCCTGCAAGGCGGCGGCGCGCACGGCGCCTTCACCTGGGGCGTGCTTGACGCCCTGCTCGAAGATGGGCGTTTCGCTTTCGAAGGCGTCAGCGGCACTAGCGCCGGCGCCATGAACGCCATCTGTCTGGCACAGGGCCTGATGAGCGGCGGCCGCCAGGGCGCACGGCAAACGCTCGCCGCCTTCTGGCGCGACATCGCCGAATCTTCACCCTTCTCCGGCAACAAGGGCATGGCCTCGGCCATGAAGATGATGCTGCAATGGACCGACTACCTGTCGCCGGAACAGTTGAACCCGCTCGACATCAACCCGCTGCGCGATGTGCTCACAGCGCACATCGACTTCGCCGCGCTGCGCCAGCATTGCCCGATACAACTCTTCATCGCCGCCACCCACGCCAATTCCGGCAAGGTGCGCCTCTTCCGCAACGCCGAACTGTCGGTCGATGCCCTGCTCGCCTCAGCCTGCCTGCCGACCATCCACCACACCATCACCATCGACGGCGAGCCCTACTGGGATGGCGGCTACAGTGCCAACCCGGCGGTCTTCCCGCTGTTCTACGACTGCAAGGCCGAGGACATCCTGCTCGTGCTGCTGACACCTCTACGCTACGGCGAAACGCCGGTCAGCGCCCCCGAGATCAAGAACCGTCTGCGTGAGCTGGCCTTCAATTCGACCTTCCTGCGCGAGATGCGCATGTTCGCCCACCTGCGCGAAAACCTCGAACGCTCCTGGGTGCCCAACTGGCTCAATGCCTCGCCTTTCGAACGCCGCCTGCACCGTATCCGCTTCCACGCCGTTTCGGCCGCCGAACAACTGGCTGAACTGCCCAGCGAAAGCAAACTGGCGGTGAATTGGCCCTTCTTCGAAAAACTGCGCGACAGCGGCCGGCAACATGCCCAGACTTGGCTGGCGCAGCGGGGAAGTCAGGTGGGCAAACAGTCGTCGCTGGATCTGGCGGCGCTGTTTTATTGAGAGATCAGGCCGGCTGGTTTTTGCCCTTTTTGGGCAGTGCACCGCAGCAGTCGGAGTTTTAAGTCGCAAACCCCTTCTCCCCTTATCCCCCGAGGGGCATTCCTTCGTGGACAAGGGAAGGCGCTGGCCATCGAACTGCGAACTGCTCCCTCCCCTGAGAAGGGGAGGGCTGGTGAGGGGTTTCGCCTCAGGACTTCAGCAACTCCTCGCGCGACCCCAGCCAGCGCTGCAAGTGGCGCTCGGCCAGATCAGGGTGATCGCGCAGCATTTCCTCGGCTACCGCGCGCGCCATCTCCACCAGATCGGCGTCCATTTCCAGATCGGCGTAACGCAGCAGCGGCACGCCGCTTTGCCGCGCGCCGACAAATTCGCCCGGCCCGCGCAATTGCAGATCCTGCCGGGCGATCTCGAAGCCGTCGGTATTCTCGAAAATGATCTTCAGGCGCTGGCGGGCGATTTCGCCCAGCGGGCCAGCGTAAATCAGCACGCAGCTCGATTCGTACTGGCCGCGCCCGACCCGGCCGCGCAGCTGGTGCAACTGCGAGAGGCCGAAGCGCTCGGCGTGTTCGATCACCATCAGGCTGGCGTTCGGCACATCGACGCCGACTTCGATCACCGTCGTCGCCACCAGCACGTCGATGTCGCCGGCGGCGAAGGCGGCCATCACCGCCTGTTTCTCGTCGGCCTTGAGGCGACCGTGCACCAGGCCGACCGTGATTCCCGGCAGATCGGCCGAGAGCTGCTCGTAGGTGTCCTGCGCCGTCTGTAATTGCAGCGCCTCGGATTCCTCGATCAGCGGGCAGACCCAGTAGGCCTGGCGGCCTTCCTCGACATGCTTTTTAACGAAGCCGACCACGTCCGAGCGCCGGTTGTCGGCGACCAGCCGCGTCTTGATCGGCGTGCGGCCGGGCGGCAGTTCGTCGAGCACCGTCACGTCGAGGTCGGCGTAATAGCTCATGGCCAGCGTGCGCGGGATGGGCGTCGCCGACATCATCAACTGATGCGGGTTGTTGCCCTTCTTGCGCAGGGCGAGGCGCTGTTCGACGCCAAAACGATGTTGCTCATCGACAATGGCCAGGCCGAGGCGGGCGAAATCGACGCCTTCCTGGATCAGCGCATGCGTGCCGACGATGAGCTGCGCCTCGCTCGCCGTCGCCGCCAGTTGCTCGCGCTTGGCCTTGCTCTTCAGGCTGCCGGAGAGCCAGGCGACCTTGACGCCGAGCGGTTCCAGCCAATCGCGCAGCTTGAGGTAATGCTGCTCGGCAAGGATTTCGGTGGGAGCCATGAAAGCGGCCTGCCAGCCGGCGGAAATCGCCTGGCACGCGGCCAGCGCGGCGACGATGGTCTTGCCCGCGCCGACATCGCCTTGCAGCAGGCGCTGCATCGGGTAGGGCTGAGCCAGATCGGCGCCGATCTCGGCCATCGCGCGCGCCTGGGCACCGGTCAGGCCGAAGGGCAAGCTGTCGAGCAGGCGGGCGCCCAAGTCGTCGCGCGCCTTGAGCACCGGCGCACCTTGTTCGCGGCGGGCGAGATAAGCCCGGCGCAGGGAGAGTTGCTGGGCCAGCACCTCGTCGAACTTCATGCGTCGCCAGGCCGGGTGATTGCGTGCATGCAGCACATCAAGATCGGTGCCGGGCGGCGGCGTGTGCAAGAAGCGCAGGCTGCGGGCGAAGGCCGGCAGCTTCAAGCGCTGACGGATTTCCTCGGGCAGCGTATCGGCCAGTTCATTGCCGGCCAACGCGCGGCCGATCAGCTTTTGCAGGGCCGAATTGGCAACACCTGCGGTGGACGGGTAAATCGGCGTCATTTCCGTCGGCAGCGGCTCGTCATCCGCCACCACGCGGAAACGCGGGTGCACCATTTCGGCCCCGAAGAAGCCACCGCGCACTTCGCCGAAAGCGCGCACGCGCGCCCCGGCCGCCAGCGCGCCCTGCTGGTTCGGGTAAAAGCTGAAGAAGCGCAAGGTCAGATCGCCGCTCTCGTCGCCGGCATGCACCACCATCTGCCGGCGCGGCCGGAACTGCACCTCGTTGCTGTGCACCACCACCTCGACCTGCACCGCTTGGCCGTTGAAAGCGCGCGCCACCGGCGTGATGCGCGTTTCGTCCTCGTAGCGCAGCGGCAGGTGCAGCAGCAAATCGGCCTCGCGCTGGAGGCCGAGTTTGGCGAGCTTCTTCTTCAGCGCATCCGAAGCCCGGATCGGAGCGGACGCCCCGTTATCGGTCATCGATCAGGCGATCACCATCACGGCATCGGCCTCGACCAGTGCGCCGCGCGGCAGTTCCTTGACGCCGACGGCAGCCCGGGCCGGGAACGGCTCCTTGAAGTACTTGGCCATGGTTTCATTGACCTTGGCGAAGTTGGCCAGGTCGGTCAGGAAGACATTGAGCTTGACCACGTCGGCCAGCGAACCGCCGGCGGCCTCGGCCACAGCTTTCAGGTTGTCGAAAACGCGAACGATTTGGGCATCGATGCCGTCTACCATTTGCATGCTCGCCGGATCGAGGCCGATCTGACCGGACAGATAGACGGTGTCGCCGACGCGTACCGCTTGGGAATAGGTGCCGATGGCGGCCGGTGCGTTCGGCGTGGCAATGATGGTCTTGGCCATGAGAGACTTCCTGTAACGAAACAAAACACGGATTTTAGATGAACCCGCGTATCGAATCCCTCGAAAAAATGATCGGCGGCCCGCGCGATGGCGCCTTGCTGCGTTTCTCCCTCGGCAACGAGTACCTTAAGGCCGGGGCACCGGACCAGGCGGCAAAGAGTTTCCGCGCCGCCGTCGAGCTTGACCCGAACTATTCCGCCGCCTGGAAAGTGCTGGGCAAGGCCCTGGCCGAGGCCGGCGACAAGGCCGGAGCCGTAGATGCCTACGAGCGCGGCATCGCGGTGGCCGAAGCCAAGGGCGACATCCAGGCCGCCAAGGAGATGAAGGTGTTTGCCAAGCGTCTGAGCAAGGAGAGCGCGGCCTGAACGCGCCACTACAAACCGTTACAACTTGGCGTCGGCGTAATGCGTTGCCTTTGCGTTAATCGCTTAACACAACGCTTTTTGGAAAGAACACCATGCCCGCTCGTACCGCCCTGACCCGCCTCCTTGTCGCCGCCGCGTTGATCGGCAGCCTGGGAGCGTGCGCAATTGCTCCGGCGCCTCCGGGGTACTATCGCAGCGGCCCGCCAGTGGTCGTCGAAACCTATCCGACCTACCGCTATTACGGCCAACCCTACGGTTATTATGAATACGAGCGCCGCCCTTACTATGGCGGCCACGGCCATGACCGAGGCTATTACCGCGACGACCATCGCCGACAAGAATCGATCAGGATTCCGTCACCGCTCGAAGTGCATCGGGATGTCAGGCGCAGCCTCGGCTTGCCGCGCCTGCCGGGCATGCCCTGATCAGCGTCCGCCTTTGGGCGGCACCAGGATCGACTCGATCCCCATTTCCTTGAGCTTGGCCTGGGCCGCTTCCGCTTCCTGACGCGTGCGGAACGGGCCGACTTGGACGCGGGTTTCCAGCGTCGACGGCACACCGCTCAAAGTCAGCTTGGCGTGGATTTCTTCCGCCCGCTGGATATTGGTGAAGACGCCTGCCTGCAGCACAAAACCGGAAAACAGCCGCAGCGGATTGGGCGGTTGCACGGGCTGAACCGGCTGCACAGGCTGCGTCGATTTGGTTTCCGCCACTCGGGCACTCGGTTTGACGGGTACCGTGGTGTCCTTCGCTTCACTCGGCTGCGCAACCGCCGGGACAGGCTTGCTCACCGGCGCAGTTTCCGGCGCCATCGTTGCTTCAGGTACCGGCTTGGTCGCATGTGCCGACGTGACTGCGGCAGGGGCTTTGGCAACGGCGGAAGCTGCTGCCGGCTGTTTCTCCTGCATCACTTCGGGTTTGGCTTCGACCACCGGCGGCGGTGGAGCTTCCACCTTGGCCGGCTCGGCCGGTTCAGCCTTTTCTGGAGGCGGTTCCGGCGGATTCTCGGCCGGCAGCACTGGTTTGGAAACCTCCTTCTTTGGCGCCACCGGGACCGGTTGGGTGAACACCGGCGCTTCGCTCTCGTCAGGCGCCGATGCGAGGTAATCGAAGAAAGCGAGAATACCGAGCAGCACCGCAACCAAGCCACCGGCCACGGCGAGGCGCGCTATCAGCTTGTTGCGTATCTCGGCGTTGTCGTTCTTTTCCGTGTTTTCTTCTTCTGCCATAACCCTCACCGTTCCTGACTCTTGGTCAGCGCCACGACCAATTCGGCCTCCGCCCGGGCAATGCCGCAACGCTCTGCAATCGCAGCCGGATCGTAGCCGGCCTGAGCCAGCTGCATGGCATCGCCGTAGATCGGCGACACAGACTGGCTTGCCCGCAAATGGGCCATTTCCTGCTGCATATCTTTACGCAAAGCAGCCAACTCGCCACGCAGTGCATCGACCTCATCGCGCAGCATGGCGATTTCCTGTTCCAACCCACTTCTCAGCAGGTGGTCGGCCATGCCTGCGGGCGCTTCCTCCCAAGCGGATTCCGCTTGACGCCGCGCGGCATCGGATAATTTGACAGCGCTCCCCTCGGCCTCGTCATACTCGTCGTCTGCCCCCAGGACCGGCGCGACCTGCCCGCCAATCCCCGTCTCCTTCGCCAGCTTCCGGCCACGTAGCCGACGCATGCGCCAGAGGACAATGGCCATATACAGCGTGACCAGACCGATCAGCGCGATGACAGCTTCGCGCAGGCCGAACGCGATTCCGGCAATTTCGAAGGAGCTTAGACTGGATACCACCGCGGATCAAAAGCCGACCGAATACTGCATGCCTAACAGATGGGCACTGTCTTCATAGTGACCCCGCAGATAGGTGCCGTTCTTGTTCTGGCTGATGCTGGCGTCTTTGACGTATAGGTAGCTGTAGCCAAGATCGAAACGGCCGTAGGCACCGGCATTCCACTGTCCGCCCAACGAGAACCAAACGCGATCGTTGTCGGGCACACGCGCCGAGCGGTCATCGTTGCTTACCGGCGTACGATCATAGGCAATGCCGAACTTCAGCTTGATCGAATCGGTCGCCTTGTAGGCCGCACCCCAGGCGAGACGCCAGGAGTTGTCGTAGTTGAAGGTTTCGCTGGTAATCAGTGCACCGCTCGTCTGGCTATGCACGTTCAAGGCTTTCAGCGTATTCCAGCGGGTATAGGACAGATCGCCCATCGCTTCCCAACGGTCGGAAACCTGCTGCCATACCGACAGGATGAAGGTATCGGGCAGCTTCACATCCGCATTGATCGGCGTCGTGTCGTTCAGTTTACCTTCGAGGTGATACTTCATCGCCGAGCGATAGGAAACGCCGACGCGCATGGCCGGCGACAGGGTGAACAGCGCCCCGGCGTTCCAGCCGATGGCCGAATCGTCACCCTTCAGCTTGGCCAGCGAGTTGCTCAACTCGGCATTAAGGGTCTGGTAGTTGATCCCGGCGCCCAAGGAAACCTTGTCGTTCAGGCGATAGGAAACGGATGGGTTGTAGTTGACCGTACGGAGTTCCGACTTGACCGCCTGCCGGGCGCCGATCCAGTTGGTACTGTCGTATTCGGTCGCCAAGCCGAAAGGCGAGGAAATGCCCAGACCCAGGTTCCAATCCGGCGCCACTTGCCAGGAGAAGTAGGCATTCGGCACGGCATGCCAGCCACCGGCATCGCCGCCGTTGCCGCCATTACCGGTCAGCCCCGTGGAGCCCTCGTTGTGGAATTCATAGCTCGGAGCGATGGCGGCAACGCCGACGGAAAGCTGAATGCCGTTCAACTGGCTCATACCGGCCGGGTTGTAGAAGATGGTGCTGGCGTTGTCGGCCACGGCAGCCGAGCCGGCATAGGCCGTCCCCATGCCACTCGCGTTCTGCTCCCAGAGTTGAAAGGCGGAGGCCGATGCGCTTCCGGTAAAGGCCAGCGCAAGCAGGGCCGGCACGGTACGTAGCGTCATTTTGTTCATTGCTTCGCTCCCTTGAAGGCGGGCTAATAGATTAACTGGCGGATTTTATTCCATTTCCGCGGCATTTTCGGGCGGAACTTCACGCTTGTTGCCGGCGGCATCGATCGCCACATAGGTCAACTCGGCCTCGGTTACCTTCACGACGATAGGTGCGGCATGGTTACGCTCGGCAAAAACCTCGACCTTGACAGTGAGCGACGTTTTACCGACTCGCACGATATCGGCATAGAAGCTGACCACATCGCCAACCGATATCGCCTGCTTGAACTGGAAGGAATTGACCGAAACGGTCGCTACGCGGCCAAGCGCCCGACGCATGGCAGGAATGGCTCCCGCCACGTCAACCTGGGCCATGACCCAGCCGCCGAAGACGTCGCCGTTCTGGTTGAGGTCGGCCGGCATGGGCACGACGCGCAAGGTGCAATGCTTGTTGGGGAGGCTGCTGCGGTGCACGGTCATATTTGGGCAAAAAATGTAAACAGCCCTGATTTTCCCGGAAAGCCGGCGCTTTTCATATACTGCCGGACAAACGACTCTCGCCTCACACATCTCCATGCGTCGCACCTCCGCCCTGCCCAAGCCGCCCGTCGGCACCGTCCTGCCTCAAACCCATAGCTGGCTGACCCTGCGCACCCTCTTCCCCTACCTGTGGCGCTATCGCGGCCGCGTGGTGGCGGCGATGGCCTGCCTGATCGGCGCAAAACTGGCCAATGTCGGCGTGCCGATGATCTTCAAGGAGATGATCGATGGCCTGTCCATCGGCGAACAAGTGCTCGCCTTGCCGATCCTGCTGCTGGTGCTCTACGGCTTTTTCCGCTTCTCCACTTCGCTGTTCACCGAGCTGCGTGAAATTCTCTTCGCCCGCGTGACGCAACGTGCGGTCCGCCAGGTTTCGCTCGAAGTCTTCCGCCACCTGCACGCCCTGTCGCTGCGCTTCCACCTCGAGCGGCAGACCGGCGGCATTTCGCGCGACATTGAGCGCGGTAGCCGCTCGATCTCCAGCCTGATTTCCTACACGCTCTATTCCATCCTGCCGACCCTGGTCGAGATCGGGCTGGTGCTCGGCATCCTGTTTGTCAAATACGACGTCGGCTTCGTCATCATTACTGCCGTGTCGCTGCTTGCCTACATCGTATTCACAGTCACGGTCAGCAACTGGCGGATCGACATCCGGCGCGCGGTCAACGAGAACGACTCGGCTGCTAATTCGCGGGCCATCGACAGCCTGCTTAACTACGAAACGGTCAAATATTTCAACAACGAGGAGTGGGAGGCCCGGCGCTACGACGATCAGTTGGTCAAATGGGAGGAAGCCGCCACCCACAGCCAGAAGACTCTCGCTTTCCTGAATCTCGGTCAGCAGGCCATCATCGCCTTGGGTGTCACCGCCATGATGTGGCGCGCCGCCCAAGGCGTCGTTTCCGGCACAATGACCATCGGCGATCTGGTGCTGGTCAATGCCTTCCTGATCCAGCTCTACCTGCCGCTCAACTTCCTCGGCATCGTCTATCGCGAAATCCGTCAAGCACTGACCGACATCGAGCGCATGTTCAACCTGCTCAAGGAAAACCGCGAGATTGCCGACGCGCCCGACGCCCGTGACTTGCCGAGCGGTCCGCTGCAGGTCAATTTCGACAACGTCAGCTTCGCCTACGAAGCCAATCGCTCCATTCTCAAGGGGGTTAGCTTCGCCATCCCGCCCGGCAAGACTGTGGCGGTGGTCGGTCACTCGGGCGCCGGCAAGTCGACGCTGTCGCGGCTACTCTACCGTTTCTACGACGTCAGCGGCGGCGCCATCCGGATCAATGGCCACGATCTGCGCAGCCTTCGCCAGAACAGCCTGCGCAGCGCCATCGGCATCGTGCCGCAGGACACCGTGCTGTTCAACGACAGCATTTTCTACAACATCAACTACGGCCGGCCTGAGGCGACGCGCGACGAAGTCATCGCCGCTGCCCGTGCTGCCCAACTGCACGATTTCATCGAATCGCTGCCGGGCAAATACGAAACCAAGGTCGGCGAACGCGGCCTGAAACTATCCGGCGGCGAGAAGCAGCGCGTCGCCATCGCCCGTGCCCTGCTGAAAAACCCGCCTATCCTGATTTTCGACGAGGCCACCTCGGCCCTCGACTCGGCTACCGAACGCGCCATCCAGACTCAGCTGGAACAGGTCGCCCTCGGCCACACCACCTTGATCATCGCTCATCGCCTGTCGACCGTCATGCAAGCTCACGAGATACTCGTCATGCGCGAAGGAGAAATCGTCGAGCGCGGCAGTCACACGGCCTTGCTCTCTGCCGGAGGACAATACGCCAGCATGTGGACGTTGCAGCAACAAGAAGCGCTCCAGCAATCGGCCCCGAGCTAGTTGGCAAATGCGCCGCCGCATACAGGTTGACAGCCAGCATTGGCGCTACCAATCGGAAACTTTTTGTGTTGCGACACCATGGTAGGATTGAGGCCGCATATAACCGAGGAGGAGTGACAACTTGCGTCGGCTGCTCCCCCGCAACCTATACACAGGAACAAACGCATAGATGAGCAAGCGTCAGGTATTGCTGGTTGATGACGAGGCGATCAACCTAGAAATCCTGCAGGACTACTTTGGGGACGAAGATTCACTGTCCCCGGTCTCCGCCCATAGCGGAGAATGCGCATGGCAGTTGCTTCAATGCCCCGACAACAATTTCAAACTGATTTTGCTCGACAGGATGATGCCGGGGCTCGATGGGCTCACGCTATTGCGTCGAATCAAAAACGACACCCGCTTTGCCAAGATTCCCGTGATCCTGCAAACCGCTGCCGATTCCGCCGAAGCCATCCGCGAAGGATTGGAGGCTGGCGCATATTACTATCTGACCAAGCCCTACCGGCGCGATAAGTTGATCGCCATCGTTCATGCAGCATTGGCCGATGCAGAAGAACGTTCCAACCTTGACCAGAAACTCGCTGAACACATCAGCTGCCTAGGTTTCATGAACCAGGCCGAATTCACCATCCGAAGCCTCGACGAAGCCAGCCAATTAGCTGCTTTTGTCGCTCAGGCCTGCCCCAACCCCGAGACTGCGGCGATGGGACTTTCTGAATTACTGATCAACGCCATTGAGCACGGCAATCTTGGCCTCTCATACAAAGAAAAGATGCAACTCAAACAACAGGACAATTGGCAGGAGGAGATTCGCCGCCGTAGCGCTCTACCCGAAAACCAGTGCAAGTTTGTACGATTAAGCTTCGAACGTGGCCATACAGGAATCACCTTTAAGATTTCCGACCAAGGAAAAGGATTCTCCTGGCAGGACTATCTGGAGTTCGACCCAAGCCGTGCCTTTGACCCCAACGGCCGCGGAATTGCCCTGGCCAAGATGCTGAGTTTCAGCAACATCCGCTACGAGGAATCCGGTAGCGTTGCGGTAGCTCGAATCGACTTTTCTGTCGGCGAGGCCTGTCCAGCATGACGACCGTCTTGAAATCTATGAAGGTATTGGCGGTCGACGATAACCGTACCAACCTGCACATCCTGCAGGTATTCCTGAAAAAGCTGGGCCATGAGGTCGTGCTGGCGGAAAACGGTGAAGAGGCTGTGAAGCGCTTCGAAACGGAACAGCCCGATTTGATCCTCCTCGACATCATGATGCCCGTGATGGATGGATTCGAAGCAGCACGGCGAATCAAGGCGATGAACCGTGAACGGTGGACGCCGATTATTTTCCTTTCGGCGCTCAATCGCGACGAAAATCTCGTCGAGGGCTTGGATGCCGGCGCCGACGACTATCTTACCAAGCCGATCAATTTTATTGTCCTAGAAGCCAAGTTACGTTCAATGCAACGTTCGCTGGCGATGCAGCAAGCCTCTATCGATTCGCTACGGCGCGTACAAGCCATTTCGGACAATGTGCTGGACGCCATCGTAACTACCGATGATCAAGGTATTATTGTCTCGACCAACCTTTCTGCCGAACGTATTTTTGGCTGGTCCGCTCCCGAAATGGCCGGACGTAGTGCAGCCATGCTGACCCCCGCGGATACCAATTGTGGTGAGAACTCGATTTTAGCTCCACATGGTAGGGAAAACTCCGGAGCTATGGGCAGGGAAAGGGAAATCCTGGCGCTACGCAAGGACGGCAGCCGCTTCTTTGCAACGGTCTCCCTCAGTCAGGTTGTCCTTGACGGCCAATACATGACCATCGTTGTCGTGCGCGATATCTCTGAGCGGAAAGCAGCAGAAGAAAAGCTCAAGGAAAACGCAGAACAACTCCAAGCCTATTACGAGCACACACAGAACGAGCAGCAATTAGCCATGCGCTTAATGGAAAAGCAACTCCATCGTAGCGGTCTAAAAGATGGCTGTCTGCATTATTCGGTGATTCCCGCCGAGAATTTTAGCGGCGATATTGTTGCTGCCGCTCGCTCCCCCGAGGGCCGTTTCTACGCTCTGCTTGCCGACGCTACCGGTCACGGTTTAGCTGCAGCGATCAGCGTACTTCCCGTCCTGGCACTGTTCTACCGGATGACAAAATTGAATCGGAGTGTTCGCGAGATCATTCAGGAACTCAACCAACAGCTACGAGAGTCAATGCCGATCGGCCGATTCGTTGCCGCAACACTGGTATGCCTCGACGAAGTTGTGCGGCGTGGTGAGATCTGGGTTGGCGGCACCCCCGAAACCTTTCTGTTCAACGACGATGGGGAAGTTGCCCGCAAATTCACTTCGAAATATCTTCCGCTTGGCATTCTCGACAATAAGGAGCTCGACGCTGCACCGGAGACATTCTTCTGGCGCAACAACAGCCAATTGATACTGTGTTCCGATGGCTTGTTGGAGGCCGAAAATTCGGCCGGCCAGCAATTCAGCGTAGACGGGTTGATCGCCGCAACTAGGAACTCGACGCCAGCGGATCGCTTCGAGAAGATTCAGGGAGACCTGAGGGCTCACCTTGGTGCCAATCTGGCTTCCGACGACGTTTCCCTGATGATTATCGATTGCCCCTGACACCGTTTGCCGAGAAACAAGCAAAAACAAAAAGGCCGGGGATTCCCGGCCTTTTTGTTGCTGCGAATAAAATACTTTATTCGGCGGCGGCTTCTTCGACCTCAACAGCTTCCGTCGGTTCCGGACGGTCGACCAGCTCGACGAACGCCATCGGAGCGTTATCACCGACGCGGAAACCGCACTTCAGGATACGCAGATAGCCACCCGGACGGGTCGCGTAGCGCGGGCCGATTTCGGCGAACAGTTTGACCACGATCTCGCGATCGCGCAGGCGGTCGAAAGCCAGACGCTTGTTGGCCAAGGTCGGGGTCTTGCCGAGAGTGATCATCGGTTCGACAACCCGACGCAGTTCCTTGGCCTTCGGCAAGGTGGTCTTGATCGCTTCGTGACGCAGCAGCGAAACGGTCATGTTACGCAGCATGGCCAGACGGTGGCTGCTGGTGCGGTTAAGTTTACGAAGTCCATTGCGGTGACGCATGGTTAATCCTTTCTATATTCTGCAGGCGTCCCTTGACGACCCGGATCAGGAAAAGGCTTACGCCTTTTCCAGACCGGCGGGCGGCCAATTTTCCAGTTTCATGCCGAGGGTCAAGCCACGTGCGGCGAGCACTTCCTTGATCTCGTTCAGCGACTTGCGACCCAAGTTCGGGGTCTTGAGAAGTTCGTTCTCGGTACGCTGGATCAGATCGCCGATGTAGTAGATGTTCTCGGCCTTCAGGCAGTTCGCGGAACGAACGGTCAGTTCCAGATCATCGACCGGACGCAGAAGCACCGGATCGACCTGGGCCGGCTTGGAGGCTTCGGCAACAGGTGCAGTCCCTTCCAGGTCGGCGAAGACAGAGAGCTGCTCCATCAGCACGCGAGCGGCGTAGCGAATCGCTTCCTCCGGTTCGACAACACCGTTGGTCTCGATGTCGACGATCAGCTTGTCCAGATCGGTACGCTGTTCAACGCGAGCGTTCTCGACGGCGTAGGCGACCCGGCGAATCGGGCTGAACGAGGCATCCAGAACCAGCTTACCGATGGTCTTGGCATCGCCCAGATTACGCACATTGCCCGGAACGTAACCACGGCCCTTTTCGACCTTGATTTCCATTGCCAGTTTGCCACCGGTGGACAGGTTGGCAATCACATGCTCCGGATTGATGATTTCGACGTCGTGCGGCAACTCGATATCACCGGCACGAACGGCGCCTTCGCCTTCCTTGACCAGCTTCAGGTTAACCACATCGCGGTTGTGCAGCTTGAATACGATACCCTTGAGGTTGAGAAGGATGTCGACGACATCCTCCTGCACACCGTCAACGGTAGAGTACTCGTGCAACACACCGTCGATCGAAACTTCGGTCGGTGCGTAACCCGGCATCGAGGACAACAGAATGCGGCGCAGCGCGTTGCCCAGGGTGTGGCCGTAACCGCGTTCAAACGGCTCCATGACAACCTTGGCTTGCACCGGGGAGACGCTCTGAACGTCGATGATGCGGGGTTTGAGTAGTCCACTGCTTTGCATGGGCTTAGATTCCTCTGCTCAGTGCTTACTTCGAATAAAGTTCGATGACCAGGCCTTCGTTCAGGGTCGGCGACAGTTCGGAACGTTGCGGCATTGCCTTGAACGTACCCTTGCCTTCCTTGACGTCGACGGAAATCCACTCCGGGAAACCGCGCGATTCGGCAGCTTCGAGGGCAGCCTTGCAACGCAGGGAAGCACGAGCGCGGTCGGTCAGTTGAACCACGTCGCCCGGCTTGACCAGATAGGACGGGATATTGACGCGCTTGCCGTTAACCAGGACACCGTTGTGACGGACAACCTGACGGGACTCGGTGCGCGAAGCGCCGAAGCCCATACGGTAAGCCACGGAGTCCAGACGGGCTTCCAGCAGTTGTAGCAGGTTTTCGCCAGTCTGGCCCTTGCGGCGCTCAGCTTCGGCAAAGGTCTTGCGGAACTGGCCTTCCAGCACGCCATAAACGCGACGAATCTTCTGCTTGGCGCGCAGGTGAACACCATAGTCGGACAGACGAGCCCCAGACTTCTGGCCATGCTGGCCGGGAGCATAGGAGCGACGCTCGATGGCGCACTTGTCGGTGTAGCACTTTTCGCCCTTCAGGAAGAGCTTTTCGCCTTCGCGGCGGCACTGACGGCATTTCGGATCGAGATTACGAGCCACTTGTCTTTCTCCTTAGATGCGGCGCTTCTTGGGCGGACGGCAGCCGTTATGCGGCACCGGCGTCACGTCGGAAATAGCGCTGATCTTGATACCCAGCGCATTGAGCGCACGAACCGACGATTCGCGACCCGGGCCAGGACCCTTGATGCGAACTTCGAGGTTCTTGATGCCACATTCCTGAGCAGCCTTACCGGCAGCTTCAGCAGCAACCTGGGCAGCAAACGGGGTGGACTTACGCGAACCGCGGAAGCCGGCACCACCGGAAGTCGCCCACGACAGGGCATTACCCATGCGGTCGGTGATGGTGATGATGGTGTTGTTGAACGAAGCATGAATGTGGGCGATGCCCTCAGCGACGTTCTTCTTGACCTTCTTGCGAACTTTGGTAGCAGTCTTAGCCATGTTCAGTTCCTATTACTTCTTGCCAGCGATGGCCTTGCGCGGACCCTTGCGGGTACGAGCGTTGGTACGGGTGCGCTGGCCACGGCAGGGTAAACCCTTGCGGTGACGCAGGCCGCGGTAGCAACCGAGGTCCATCAGACGCTTGATGTTCATGGTGACTTCACGGCGCAGGTCACCTTCAACGGTGAACTTGCCAACTTCGTCACGCAAGCGATCCATCTCTGCATCGGACAGATCTTTCATTTTGGTGGTACGACCAACGCCGGCCGCATCGCAAATCTTTTGCGCGCGGGTACGGCCGATGCCGAAAATCGCGGTCAGCGCGATTTCAGCATGCTGATGGTTCGGAATGTTTACCCCTGCAATACGGGCCATTGAATCACTCCAATATGTCGAAAATTAACGAATGCCGATTCGACAGGGGATTAACCCTGGCGCTGCTTGTGACGCGGATCCTTGCAAATGATGCGCACGACACCCTTGCGACGGATCACCTTGCAATTGCGGCAAACGCGCTTCACTGAAGGTTGCACTTTCATGTTTCACTCCTCGTCTGCGAGGGCTTGGAAGCAGCCGTGATTCCTTGCCCTGCGGTTTATTGCGTAGAGAACTTGTTACTTGGCGCGGAAAACGATCCGCGCTTTGGTTAAATCGTACGGGGTCAACTGCACCGTTACTTTGTCGCCGGGGAGGATACGGATGTAGTGCATGCGCATCTTTCCGGAAATAAAGCCGTGCACGATATGCCCGTTTTCCAGCTTGACCTTGAAGGTCGCGTTCGGGAGGTTTTCAACAACCTCCCCTTGCATCTCGATGTAATCTTCTTTCGCCATATGTGCTTACTTGACCATTGGCGAACCCTTGAAGTTCGCTTTCTTCAAAAGGCTCTCATACTGATGCGACATCACGTAGGCCTGCACCTGTGCCATGAAATCCATCGTCACGACGACGATAATCAGCAGGGACGTACCACCGAAGTAGAACGGTACGTTCCACTTCAAAATCAAGAACTCCGGCAGCAGACAAACTAGGGTGATGTAGGCCGCGCCAATCAGCGTCAAACGCATCAAAATCTTGTCGATGTAGCGGGCGGTCTGTTCCCCCGGACGAATACCCGGAACGAAAGCACCGCTTTTCTTCAAATTGTCGGCGGTCTCTTTGGAATTGAAGACCAAGGCCGTATAGAAGAAGCAGAAGAACACGATGGCCGCAGCGTACAGCATCACATAGATAGGCTGCCCGGGAGACAAAGTCGCTGCAACATCCTTCAGCCAGCGCATCGAATCGCCGGAGCCGAACCAACCGGCAACGGTGGCCGGGAACAGAATGATCGACGATGCGAAAATCGGCGGGATAACGCCGGACATATTCAGCTTGAGCGGCAGATGTGAACTCTGCCCACCATAAACCTTGTTACCGACCTGGCGCTTGGCGTAGTTAACCAAAATCTTGCGTTGACCGCGTTCGACAAACACCACGAATGCGGTAACCAGAACGACCAGGACACAAATAAAGAGAGCGGACAACGGATGCATGGCACCGGTGCGAACGAGTTCGAACAAGCCGCCGATAGCATTGGGCAAGCCCGCCGCAATACCACCGAAGATGATGATGGAGATACCGTTACCCAGACCGCGCTCGGTGATCTGCTCACCAAGCCACATCAGGAACATCGTACCTGTCAGCAGGGTTGTTACCGTCGTCAGACGGAAAATGAATCCGGGGTCGGCAACCAAGCCAGGTTGCGCCTCCAGCGCGACGGCAATACCCAACCCTTGGAATAAGGCCAGGAAAACCGTACCGTAGCGTGTGTACTGCGTAATCTTGCGACGACCAGCCTCACCTTCCTTCTTGAGTGCCTCAAGCTGAGGGCTAGCTACGCTCATCAGTTGCATGATGATCGACGCCGATATATACGGCATGATCCCCAATGCGAAAATCGTGAAACGCGAAAGTGCGCCACCCGAGAACATGTTGAACATGCCTAGAATGCCGCCCTTTTGCGAATTGAACAGATCGGCCAGAACGTTGGGATCGATACCCGGCACCGGAATGTGGGCGCCGATACGATAGACGATCAGAGCCCCGAGCAGGAACCACAGACGGCGCTTCAGATCGCCGAATTTGCCACCCTTGCCAACGGTATTGGGATTTGCAGCCAACGTTCTAACCTTTCTGGATTACTCGGCGACGGAACCGCCAGCAGCCTCAATGGCAGCCTTTGCGCCCTTGGTCGCACCAACGCCCTTCAGAACAACCTTACGGGAGATCGCACCGGACAGGATCACCTTGGCCGACAAGGCGTCACCCGGAACGATACCGGCAGCTTGTAGCGCCAGCAGATCGATTTCGTCGACCGGCAGACGTTCCAAGTCAGTCAGGCGAACTTCGTAGTTGCGAGCACGAGTCAGGGAATTAAAGCCGCGCTTCGGCAGACGGCGCTGCAACGGCATTTGGCCGCCTTCGAAACCGACTTTGTGAAAGCCGCCAGAACGGGACTTCTGACCCTTGTGGCCACGACCACAGGTCTTGCCGAGGCCGGAGCCAATACCGCGACCAACGCGCTTTGCGGCTTTCTTGGAGCCTTCGCCCGGCTTGATGGTATTCAAACGCATGGTTTAACCCTCAACCTTAACGAGATACTGAACCTTCTGGATCATGCCGCGAACCGCCGGAGTATCCAGCAGTTCAGCAGAGCTGTTCAGTTTGCGCAGACCCAAGCCGCGCACCGTGGCGCGATGATCCTGCTTGGTACCGATGACACTCTTGACCAGCGTCACTTTGATCTTCTTGTCAGACATGACTTATTACCCCAGGATCTGATCAACCGAGAGGCCACGCTTGGCGGCAATCTCAGCCGGAGTGCAGACCTTGGACAGACCGTCGATAGTCGCACGCACGATGTTGTAGGGATTGGTCGAGCCGTGAGCCTTGGCAACCACGTTGGTCACACCGACAACTTCGAAGACGGCGCGCATTGCGCCGCCGGCGATGATACCGGTACCTTCCGGAGCCGGCTGGATCATCACGGTGGTAGCGCCGTGACGCCCCATAACGGTGTGGTGCACCGTACCGTTCTTCAGGCTCACCTTGGCCATCTTGCGACGAGCCTCTTCCATTGCCTTCTGGACAGCCACCGGGACTTCGCGGGACTTGCCCTTGCCCATGCCAATGCCGCCATCGCCATCACCAACCACGGTCAGCGCAGCAAAGCCGAGAATACGGCCGCCCTTCACCACCTTGGTGACGCGGTTGACCGCAACCATCTTTTCGCGCAAACCGTCGTCGCGCTCTTCAGCCTGTTGCGGCTTCTTGTTTCTTTCAGGTTTAGCCATTTCTTAACCTCGTC
>JAYREE010000021.1:0-52028 GCA_041909105.1 Azonexus sp. | reverse complement strand
CCGCCTACGCCGACCCGGAAGCCGACTTCGACAAGCTGGCCGAGGAACAGGCCCGCCTGGAGGCGATCATCGCCACCGCCGGCTCCGACACCGAGCACCAGATGGAAATCGCCGCCGACGCACTGCGCCTGCCGCCCTGGGAGGCCAAGATCGGCAACCTGTCCGGCGGTGAAAAGCGCCGCGTGGCGCTGGCCAAGCTGCTGCTCTCCAAGCCCGACATGCTGCTGCTCGACGAACCGACCAACCACTTGGACGCCGAATCCGTCGAATGGCTGGAACAGTTCCTCGTCCGCTTCCCGGGCACCGTGGTCGCCGTCACCCACGACCGCTACTTCCTCGACAACGCCGCCGAGTGGATTCTCGAACTCGACCGTGGCGAGGGCATTCCCTGGAAGGGCAACTACTCCAGCTGGCTGGAGCAGAAGGAAGCCCGCCTGGAAACCGAAAACAAGCAGATCGACGCCCACATGAAGGCGATGAAGCAGGAACTGGAATGGGTGCGC
Source organism: Azonexus sp. (assembly GCA_041909105.1). Lineage (GTDB taxonomy): Bacteria > Pseudomonadota > Gammaproteobacteria > Burkholderiales > Rhodocyclaceae > Azonexus. Next base: position 51,525 of record JAYREE010000021.1, on the reverse strand, counting down.
TCCAATCCGAAGGCGCGCCAGGCCAAGTCCAAGGCCCGTCTGGCCCGCTTCGAGGAAATGTCGAGCCACGAATACCAGAAGCGCAACGAAACGCAGGAAATCTTCATTCCGGTCGGCGAGCGCCTGGGCGATCAGGTCATCGAATTCAACGGCGTCACCAAGTCCTTCGGCGACAAGCTGCTGATGGACAACGTCAGCTTCACCATCCCGCCCGGCGCCATCGTCGGCATCATCGGCCCGAACGGTGCCGGTAAGTCGACCCTGTTCAAGATGATCACCGGCCAGCAACAACCGGATGCCGGCGAAGTGAAGATCGGCCAGACCGTGAAGATGGCCTATGTCGATCAGTCACGCGACTGCCTGGACGGCAACAAGACCGTGTTCGACGAACTGGCCCAGGGCAGCGACGTGCTGCAGATCGGCAAGTTCGAAATGCCCAGCCGCGCCTACATCGGCCGCTTCAACTTCAAGGGCGCCGATCAGGGCAAGCTGGTCGGCAACCTCTCCGGTGGTGAGCGCGGTCGCCTGCACCTGGCCAAGACGCTGATGGCCGGCGGCAACGTGCTGCTGCTCGACGAACCGTCGAACGACCTTGACGTCGAAACCCTGCGCGCACTGGAAGACGCCCTGCTCGAGTTCCCGGGTTGCGCCCTGGTCATCTCGCACGACCGCTGGTTCCTCGACCGCATCTGTACGCACATCCTGGCCGCCGAAGGCGAATCGCAATGGACCTTCTTCCCGGGCAACTACCAGGAATACGAAGAGGACAAGCGCAAGCGTCTGGGCGAGGAAGGTGCCAAGCCGAAGCGCATCCGCTACAAGCCGATCACCCGCTGATAGTCACTCGCGGTTTTTGCCCTTTTCGGGCAGTGCACCGCAGCAGACAACAAAAAGGCGCCTCCGGGCGCCTTTTTCATGGGCTGGCGACGGAATTCAGATCGCCAAGGACTCTCCACGCGCCGGATAATCGTTGCTCAAGGCGAAATCGATCGCTCCAAGCAGATCCTTGAACTGCGGCCGGGCGAACGGCATGCTCTGCACCGAAATGTAATACAGCGTGCCGTCCGGGCGTGTCAGGAAAACGCCCGGTTCGCTGAATAGTGCCGGCTCTTCGATGCCAATCGAGGTCTTGCCGCGGGAGGCACTGATATACAGCCCCCATTGCCGGGCGCTGGCCATACTCAACCCATAGGCCAAGCGTAAATTGACCAAGCGAGCCTTGTCAGCCATCGCTGCCGTCCGCGCTTCGTCGTCGCTGCTGAGCGCGATCACCTGCACCCCGCGTTGATTGAACTCAGGTACCAACGCATCCAGCTCGATCAGATATTTAGCACAGATTGGGCAATGCAAGCCGCGATAGAACACGATCAGATCGAAGTTTTCCCCGTGCTCGGCGCCGAGGACAAAGCGTCCGCCGCCCAGCAGCGGAAGATTAAGGGCAGGTGCTGGCTGACGCGGTAGCAAAACCGGGATATTCATGGCATTCGTCTCCTGAGGGCAAAACTTGGAAAGACAAGCTGAGGCTTGCCCTTTGGAAACAATCATGCTGTACTCTGAGCAACTATTCGTTCACATATGATTGCAAATCGTACAACACCTTCCCGACTCGACCGCTTGTCCGCGCTACTCGCGGGTTTGCGGCCACGCATCGAGCGCATTCCGGAACACGAGGTTGACACCCACAAGCCTGAGCCGAGCACGCGCGACCATGCTCTGCGCCTGCATCTGCTCCTGCCGAGCGACGCTTCATCGACCTCCCCCGGGCTGGAAGCACCTTCATCGCTGCCAAGATTGATCGCGGCACGAAAACCTACTGCGGGCAAGCTGGATGATTTGGCTCAGGCTTTGCGCCTCGACGTCCATCTCGATGGCCCCGCCGCCCCACTGTTCATACAGGAATTCGCCGAGCCAGTGGAATTCGCGGTCGACAAATCGGCCGGCGCCCTGCACCAGATCATGCTGCTGATTGTTCAGGAGTTGGGCGCCCCTCGCTGTGGGCACGATGCCGTGCTGCAACACGCCGGTGAAATCCTGTTCATAGGGCTGTTACGCCACTTGACCGAAAGGCCGGGCACCAGCCAACGGCTGTTTCGCGGCCTGTCCGATCAGCGCATCGCGCGGGCGATCGTGGCCATGCATACCCGTCCGGAACATCCCTGGAAACTGGAAGATCTGGCCGACGAAGCCAGCATGTCGCGAACGGCATTCGCCAATCGCTTCCGCGAACTGGTCGCCCTCACGCCAGGGCGTTATCTTGCAAGCTTGCGCCTGGCCGTCGCCGAAAACGAAGTCCGTACCGGTGGCGGACTCAAACAGGCCGCCCGCCTCAGTGGTTATCGCAATGCCTCGGCCCTGTCGCGCGCCCTTTCCCGGCATCGCGACGTCACCTGAGGGCAGTGCCGATCACTCGGACGATTTCCCGCTGATTTTCTCTTTGGCGGTATCCAGTGCCTCACCGGTCGCCTCGGCGCCGCGCTTGATGCCACGCCCCGCCGCCGAAACCCCGACCTCGATGCCATGGCCGGCCGCTTCCGCACCGCGCCGCACCACGCTGGCCGTGGCTTCCACCCCCCGCTTGATGCCCCGACCCGCCGCCTCGACGCCTTTTTCGACCCCATTGGCAGCGGCTTGGGCACCGTGATGGATGGCGCTACCGGCCCGGTCCAACGTTCCCTGTTCCGCCTGCACCGTCAGCGCGGAGGCGAAGAGGATGAAAGCGATGATTCGTTTCATGGCAAGGTCCAAGTGATTCGATGCTTGCAAGATAGCAGCCTGGCAAAGCCCATTCCGTACCGGTTTGTAAGCTGATGTAGCAATCGCTTACCGGGCTGCGACAGGGGCAGCAGCACTGGTGCAAAGCAAAACGGGCGCCGCTTGGCGCCCGTTCTTTTCATGCTCCCCGCCAACGCGAGGTGCAAAAACTGTGTCTCTGTATTTTGTTTTAGTGCTTCAGACTGGCTGAGAAAACGGCCTTGGTCTTTTCGGAAAACTGGAACTCGTTGAAAGCGCGGTCGATGGCGGCTACGTTGTTGCCGTGCGACTGGTCTTCGAAGCTGATACCGATGGTCTTGCCATTGGCGGCCAGGGTCTGGAAGGCATAGCGCCAGCGTTGTGCTTCGGCGAGACGCTCACGCAGCTCAGCCTCGTTGGAAATGGTAATGCCTGCTTTCTTCAAGGAATCCAGAAATTGCTCGAAGGATTCGTTGCTAAGACTGCCCATTTATATCTCCATTTGAAATGCGGTGTTTGATCACCATGAGCCGAATAACGATGCACTTTCGATTCGGTTGACACGAAAGTGATAGCCGAATGAATGCGACCGTCGCCCAATTTTCGATCCGTTTTGCTGCGCCCTTTTGAGCGGATTGGACGAGCCTTGATTGACCTTCTCATACACTCGAATACGCCATCCCTGCCCGCTCTTGTTCGGAACCGTATGAGTCGGTTAATGAACCGTTGTTGCCATTGAAGTGGCTAAAGCCATACTCCCCCCGTGTACTCCAGAAGCTGGCAAAACACCTTGGTCTGGCACCCTTGTTGCGTCCAGCGCTTTGAGCGACCTTAGATTGTCCATTTTCCTACAGGAGTTTTCCTTGGATGCCATCGCCGCCACTCGTTGGGCCGAGGACCGATTGATCGATCCGGTGTATGTCGATTGCACGACGACCGTGATGCTCAAAATTCTCGATGGTAAGTGCAAGATGAACGGCGAGGACAAGGCGGTGATTCCGCTGATCTACGCCGTGGCCAAGATGCGGCCAGGGAGATTGATGGGGGCGGAATATCACACGCTGATCGAGCAGGCGCAGGCGGGCATGGATGAGGCGATGACGATGTTTGTCTATGAGAAGCGCCTGCTGGCCGAAACGATGATATCGCGGCCGGTGATGAAGGCTTACAAGGCCTGGCTGCGCGAGGAAGGGGTGTTGCGGGCGCGGGGGGCGGTGGAGGAGTAATTAGCGCTTTAAACCCCTCCCCTTGTCAGGGGAGGGAGGGCACACAGCTAACGATGACGTGCTACTCCCCTGACGCCCCATAGGAAGTCCCCTTTGGGGGATAAGGGGAGGCGGGGGGGTTGGCGGGTGGCGTACCCGCGCCCAGGCCGACTGTTGCCTAGCCCTCTTCCCGCTGTTTACGCCAGGCGGCGATGTCGGGGAAGGCTTGATCGAGATCGTCGAGCAGCGAGGCGTTGGCTTGCAGCAGCAGTTTGCGTTGCTTGGCGTTGAGTTGCACCGGATAGACCGGGTGGAGTTCGACGATCAGGTCGCCCGCCTTGGTTTTGCCGCGGCCGGAGTAGCCGAGGCCAGCGAGGCGGATTTCGCGGTTTTCCGGCTGGCCGGCATCGAGCACATGCAGGGTATGGCCGGCGAGCATGGGCAGTTCGATTTCACCACCGGCGATCATGGCCAGCGCGCTGACCGGCATGCGGCAATGCAGGTCGCGGCCGCGTAGCTGGAAGATGGCGTGGCTGCGCAGGACGATGGTGAGATAGAGGTCGCCCGGCAGTTCGCCGTCGCCGCCCTGCTCGCCTTGTCCGGCGAGCCGAAGTTCGTCGCCCGGCAGCATGCCGGGCGGGACGTTGATTTCAAGGCTGAGGTCGGTGCTGTCGCGTCCGCTGCCGCCGCAATCTGGGCAGATGCGTTCGGTGAAAATGCCGCGCCCGTTACAGGCCGGGCAGCGCACCAGATCGCGGTTTTCGTCATGGACGCGGCCGCTGCCGTGGCAATCGCCGCAGAAGCGGGTACGGGCCAGGCCGGCTTCGCCGCTGCCCTCACAGGTGGGGCAAGCTTTACCGCGCGTGTAATGCAGCGTCTTGCGGCAACCGGCGGCGGCTTCTTCGAGGCTGAGTTCAAAATTGCGCCGGATGTCGGCGGCGTGTGGTGTGGCGTCTTGCTCGGCGTTGTCGGCTTCGCCGGTTTCCTCGTGCTGTTCGGTGCTTTCTTCTGGCGACTCGTCATCTTCGGTTTTTTCGCTATTTTCGTCGTGCACCGCAGCAGTGAGCATGTCGTAGGCGGCACCGATTTCCTTGAAGCACTCGGTGGCCTGCGGGTGGTCGCTGCGGTCCGGGTGCCAGCGCATGGCAAGCTTGCGATAGGCGCGCTTGATCTCTTCCGGCGTGGCGCCGGGCTTGAGGCCGAGGATAGCGTGGGCGTCGAGTTCCATGTTGTTGCCGGGCGCCCGCTCAGGCGCCCTCGCCTTGTTTCAGCGCTTGAATGCGGCGCGCCATGGTTCAGCAGAAGGCCAGCGCGAGGATGGCCGGGTCGTCGAGCAGGTTGAGCAGCGCGTAGGCGCTGAAGCGGTTGGCGGCGAGCCAAAGCTGGCTGCCGAGATCGATCAGACGCTCAGACAGCATCGTTCTTCCCGGCCTCGCCCTCGCCACCATGCTGCGCCTTCCAGAAGCAGGTGAAGCTGGCACCAACGGTGATCAGCGCGATGATCAGGGCCAGCTTTTCGCCATGCCACAGACTGGCGAACCAGCGATTGAATTCGTCGGCCAGAATCGAGGCCTTTCCGCCAAAACGTTCGAGATCGGCGCGGTAGATTTTGGAGTCGCTCGGCGACACGGCGATTACCTTGCCGTCCACCACTTCGTAGCCCACCACATTGCCTTGGTCTCCGCCGGCGCTTTGCATCAACCAGGCGGACAGCGCCAGACCAACGATGAGAATCACGGTGCCGAGTAGGTTCAGGCGATTGCGACGGACAAGGTGTGCATTCATACGGGATAGGTACGGCAAGCGAAGAGGCGACATTCTGGATGAGCCGCCCGCACCAAGCAAGCGTTTGCTGCGACCAAGGATAGCATTCGACCATCCTAGGCCATTCGCGCAAGAAAAAGCCCACCGAGCGTTTCACTGGTGGGCCAAAGGGTTTCGCTTAGGGAGGAGACTATCTATCTGAGAGGAGGATTCATCAGATGGACGTAGTGTATTGTCCCGTCGGCAAACGATCATCAGTGCTTCGGTGACGGGATGTTTCAAGTTGTATCGCCTGCTTCGCTCTCTTGTTAATTTCATTGAAAGCGGATACTCCGCTCGGTGACGCGAACGCGGGAATGCGTATTGCCTGGGCCAGATGATTGGGTCAGTGAGATCGATCAGCCCAAACAAAAAAGCGCCCAATTGGGCGCTTGATTGATCGTTTGCTGGCGGAGACGGAGGGAGGCGAAGCAAACGAATCTATGCGGATTTCAATGTGTTAATTTCTTCGGTGCTTACAAAAATGCTCACCTATTGAACCATCGGCCCATCATACCCCATGGCAGCAGAGCCCAGCTCCACCAGCAGCGCACCGAGGCAGACATCAGGCGAACGGCTGGCGGATGCAGGCGTTTGTACTCAGCGAAGTCAACGATTATGGCGGTCATTACGTATCCGGTCCGGCTCGAACGATGTTGGTCCCATCGGCGTAGATAATTGCTCTCATTCCAGATCCGACAGAAACCCCCGTGCCTGTCGCACCGATAAACTGCAGGCTAAAGCCACCGGTCGTGTTATTAAATACGGTCCATTGCCTCGGTTTGAGCGGAAGAACGATATTTCTTCCGGCCGTGAGCGTGCCAGTGAATTCGAGTATCTGGTTCCTAATTTCCGAGAAGCTGAGAGTAAGGTTGGCATCGCTCATTGTTCTTGCCAAACGCCCGGCTGTATCGGGAACTGCAATTCGGTGATCGGTGTAGCTGCTAACAGAGGAAGCCCCGGTAACGATGGTATAGAGTGGAACACGGCCGGCGGTAAAACCGGTTGTGTTACTCGATACTGCGCCAGTTGTCGGTTCCGCTTCAAAATAGTTTGTCGCGCTGGCTGCTAAGGTGAGTGTTCCGTTCGATATTTGCGTTAATACGCCGTTGACCAGGATATTTCCTCCGTAATACCCCCAGGTCAGACCAGACGATGTCGATTGACGACGACCATATAGGCTGGCCGGACTGAGCGCATCGAACATTGCATTGGCGGTAATCTCCTTACTGGCCTGGCTTTGGGCGATGGCATCAAAGGTTACGCTGCTATTGCTCATTGAATCACCTCGAAATACTTTGGGTTAACGGATAGCCGCGGCCAACCAGCGGGGAAAGTTGGTAAATTTTTAGGTAGAGCGTCGTTTGATTGGCCCCAAAATCGGAAATTTGATTGGCGCTTGAATAAGTACAGGATGCTGATGACAATCCGGTGATCGTTCGCTTTAGCGTGGTGTATGCCACGCTGCTGTATATCTCTATTTCGTAAGACTCTGATGTCTCGCCCAAGGAAGCATCGACGTTATCCATCCATTCGCCGCCAATGCGCGTTCGACGAATCCAGTTAAGAGTCCAGTCATTGGTCGTTGGATGCCGGCTGCCGTTAAGATACACCGGAGACAGGCACTCAAGATTGACGCCCTTGTAGGTGAATGACACATCGTCTGCACTATCGAGAGTTTGCCCAATAGTGACAAATCGATACAAACGTGCCAGTCCTATAGTGCCGGAGGATGTATTCATGAAATCCTCGCCGGTCAAGTCGAGCGGGATTACCAGATCGCCGATAGCATGTGTGCCAACGGCCCATTCCGTTCCGAATCGACCGCGTAGAAGATCGCTCAACGTATAGGTTCCGTCGGCTTGTAGCACTGCATTTTGCGCGCCAACGATTTCCCAACGATCATTCTGGCCAACGGCAAAATGATTCGCGCCATTTAACAATTGAAGCGCGCTCACGCTGTATAACGATCCGTTATAGACACTGACATTCAGATACGACTTACTATCAATGAGCGCGACTGAATTTGGAGCAGAAAGCACGTTTGTCGCCTGGCCAAGATTCGACCCAGGGGGGGTCAAAGCAGAGGCGCTGATCCATGATTGTCCATCGTCATCGCTGCGATAGACAACCGTACCCTTCCAGGCATCCATGAAGCCACATGCGGCAACGCCGTAGCCTGGTGTATTCATGGCGTCTACGATACACGGCAGATCGGCCAATATGCCGAAGCTTGGCCCAGCCATTTGAATGGTTATTGGCCCCTGCTGCCCTCCATCGCCGACCGCAGATGGGCTATAAATTGATATTCCATTGGCCTTTGCAGTGCACTGCAAGCGCATGTCGTCAAAATATTGTATGGCCGTGATCCGATAATCCCGGGTTGCCCCTGTTGTCTGAATGGTTACCACATCGCCTGGCTCAAGATGACGCCATTCCGGTGATAGGATAAACGACGCATTTTCCCGTTCCAGCCAATAGAGATAGAGCAGTGTTTCAGCAATTCCGGCACCCTCTGCAGCCGTCAGAACGATGGGGATATCGACTCGGTATTGACTAACCGATGCAGTATTTGGCCGCTCAGCCGATTGTTCGTTAGTGCCGTATTCACGATCCGCATCCAGGTACTGGATCGTCACCTGATAAGGAATCTGCGTATCCATTTCACGCGTCGACACTAAACGCACGCCACTGGCTTCCCCGGCAATTCTGGCGTCGAGTTCATCTTCAGTAATTGTGGCGACTGATGAATTTCCCCGCGGGATAAACTTTATTTTGTAGCCGATCTGCGCTACATCGAAATGAAATGCCGACTGTAGCGGCTCGATGGCCGAACGAATAGTGCCAACAGAGCCGATCCGATACCCTCTCAACGATTCGCTGATCATCGTTAGATCGATATCGGAAGCACTTAATACACCAGACCTCAAGCACTCTGCTTGAATCACTCCGGATAACGAGACCAAGCCAGGGCTCGGCCGGTCGACTTTATATAGGATACGACGGGCTAAACCTCCGCCGGATGAAGCGATGGCTGATAGTATTCCATTGGAAAACTTCGCGTTTCGGATAATCAAAGAGCCGGGAACCGTCACCGAAATCGAGCGCGACAACGTGAAGTCGCTAGCGATCTCGTAAAGCGTTTTTGAGTTGAAGTCGAATGCCCAAAGCACGCCGCCATTAGCAATCAGTTTGCTGCGACTTGTCCCCAAGGTCATTGCCACCGTTGAATCGGCAATGATTTCCAACGTGTCCAGCCGACGACGCCGAATTGTGCTGGGTAGAACGAGCGTTACGAGCTCTCCCCCATGGACCATGGGAGATATTTCACTCGAAGTTGTTGGCTGTTCAGCGTAAGACGATTGCTGTACGTTATAGGCCAGCCCGGTGATATCTCCGAGAACCTTGACCACTGCAACCGTCTGCCCGGCCGCACCAGTCGGACGAATGGCGAATAACCACGCTTTATCGCCTTCCTCATAAAAGCAGGCACTTTGCTGATTAGTCGTCCAATAGTAATTGGTGCCGCCCGGGCATTTGAAATAGTATTTCCCAGCACGGAAAAACTGCAGCGTGGTGGTGGTATCTCCCATCGCGCCAGCAGGAAGGGGTCCGTCATAAAGCGGGGTGAATTGCAGGCGCGTAAAAGCCGTCGATATTTCGCTCTTCTCCTTGCCGGATGGGTAGAGATACGACAGATATGAGCTGGTCCCCAACGGCCTGGAAAAGATGAATTCGTTATTCTCGCCAATGGGATCTTCCGCGCCAGAATATGTCTGTCCCTGCATTCCAGTGACGTCAACATATCCCAGCTGGGTTAAATCGGATGTAGTCTGGTAATTGACTACCTCGACTTTGACTTGGGCTCCCAACAATGAGTTGGAATGATCGGCGAGCGGATAATCCTTGAACACGATGTAGGCTCGCCCACGGAATGCCGGGCAATTCGCTACCCCAAGATCTGCCAGCATGCGATCATCAGGCATCTGGGTTTCCGTACCGGTATAGAGCGTCCAATACTGTCCGCTTTTTGCGCTGGCGCCAATGGTCTCAATATCGCTGGAGCTGGCGTCATAGATGAGTTTTGAGCCAACCCAAATTCTTCTAACGCCGACAATTGGCCCTGCGCACAAGCCAATAGCAAAAGTTGCATAGTAACTATAGGTTGTCGTCTGGGCGCTGCTACCGCCGCCTTTTCCCCCCTGGCTTTCTGTCTTGGAAACTTCCTTAATGGCATTGTTCTCAAGCCAGAACATATTGCCATATATCCCGACCGTGCCATAAGTTCTTGGCAAAACGGTGCCATAGGAACAGGTTTGACCGCTCAGATCGCTCAGGCGAGGCCCTGTGACACTTGGCCCTTTCGGCGGATCGATGGCGCCACCGGAAGCTCCGCCGATGGCAGCACCAATCATTGCCCCATCGTAGGAATCGCCAACAAAAAACCCAACGACAGCTCCAACAACTGCACCGACCCATTGACCTGTCGTCTTCTCAGCCATTGACTACCCCAGAGAATCGATAGACCTTGACAATCCTGGCTCGCCAGACGTCTGTTAGCGAATGTTCGCAGACCTTTCCAACAATCTGCCACGCATGAATGATGGTAGATCCAGCGCAGATCGCCAGATGCTGCGGAGCGCCGCTAAATCGCATCAGCAATACATCGCCGGGAATCGGCGGTGCATCAACTTCGATCAGGCACGGCTGGACCCCCAGGGAAGCTTCGAGAAGCCCGCCGGATGGCGTGCGCGAATAGCCGGATTGGTCGATATGATCAAGTTCTAGCGTCTTCGCCACATGGATAATCAGGCCGGCGCAATCCATAGCCTTTCCAACTACCCTGCCCTGGTGGACGAATGGCGTCTCCAAGGCATTCCGGGCAGCGGTAACGATATCGTCGCCAGTCATGATGGAACGGCCGTATATTGAGATGCGGTAGGAATTGCCGGGTCGCCGCCGTAATTGAGAATGTTGTTCCATTTGTCTCGACAATCCGCGAGCCGTTTTCTGCATCCAGGAACAATCCGGTAGGAATCTCCGATTGCTGGTAAATAGAAAGATGAATCGAATGTTTCAATGGTGCCATCGGCCTCATGCCGACGAATATTGAGCGGCTTCAAGCCAGCATTTGCCCCCGATAGGAACTCGATGGTTCCATAAGCGAAATAATCTGCTGCCTCGCTGCGCGCAGCATCGCGGAAGACAAACTGGCTCGTTACTGCAGTCAATGTGCCAGTTTGTGTCAGCGGGGCAAGATCGATCTTGCAACCTGCGAATTCTTGTCCACCAAAGGTTTTTGTGCAGGTTGGAGAATAGGTTTCACCAATCGATTGGTTCAACGCATCGATCAATGCCATCTCTTCGATGCGATAGCCGTCATCGGTCAGCGTTGTTTTTCCCAGAATCGAGGCGACGATAGGTTCTTCATCTTCGACGGGAGAGAGATAGTTGCACGCAAATAAATAGGCGCGGGCGCCGTCGAAAACGCCACTAGAGAAATTCTCCCGGGTTACCCCGGCAAATCCTAGAACACCTTCGAGATCGATCGCGCTGGGCGACATTCCGGTCGTTGCGTCATAGCCTGAGAAAGTAAAGCCTGATCCGGAAAGATAAACTTGACCGTTGCTCATGGTCAGATCGACTGGATAGCGCGTGACGCGGACTATCGCTCCGACTCGTGGAACGATGCGCAAGCAAAGCGCCAATGTCTGGTAAGGTACGACCGATGTTTTCATGGATTAATTATTTCTATCAGGCGGACACCGTCCACCGATCGGTATCCTGGGTAGTCTTGGCCAATAGGTAACGTGGAATCGAAGCGAACCGGAAAATCGAATTCAAATCCGGCGCTGACTGTTTCGCCCGCCTGTGGATTGGTATGCACAACCCCACCCGAGGTATAGGTTGAAAATGACGTCGAGTTGATCGCCACGGTAGCGCTGGTCGCCGTGATGGCAACGACAAGCGCACGCATTCCGTTGATCTGCGTCATTCCGGAAACCCCGGAAATTCGCACGGATTGCCCGATCGCCAATACATTGGATGAAAAGCTGATAACCGCCTGGGTCGCCTTTGATATTCCCGTTATCGAAGCCGTCCAGTCCGCCCCGAATGTCACGATGCCGGTGGTGTTGTCGACGGACCAGTCAACAGAGCGAATCGCCGTCGATCCGATGCCTACCAGGACGCTCCCGGCGACAGGCTTTTTAATGTTTCGGAAAGGATAGCCGGAAGCTCCAGCAGACTTTTCTTTCCCGTAATACTTCCGGAGCTGATAGCTTAGGTTGGAAATATTGGACAAGGGTTGGTCGAATGCCGTTGGCACCCCATTACGGCCATTGCTCGACCACTCATCGAAACAGCGTGCTCTAAACCCAGCATATCGGCCATGTGCCCGGTGATAGATCGCCTGCAATTCCTGATAGGTTATCGCCGAATCCAGCATGTAACTGATGTCGAACGTCCTGACCGGAAAGCTATGAATCAGGCTTCTGTGTTCCTGTCCGCCGGCCGTACGAACGATATTTACCGAATACTCATCGTAATAACTCGATCCATAGCGGATCAGGTCGCTGATTCGCTCCTCAAGGAAGTCAGCCATAGCGCTTGGCTCCATTCATCGCACCTAGCGCCGCGCGAGCACCCGCCGCCGCACTCCGCCGCACTTGTGCAGCGTCCGTTCCCTGCCCGGCATAGATCGTTTGGTTAATTGTCATGGAACCCTGCCCGCCCTGCATAGCAACTGGAATACGTCGACCGTCCGGAAGGGGAACATAGGCTTCCGGCGTGCTGCCTTCGCCGAACATGGCGAGTTGCGGACGATTCGCGATACCGCCGGCGGCATATTTGCGCAGCGGGACAGGTCCCTGCCCGGTCATGATGCCGCCGTCAGCAAAAAAGGCGGCGGCCCAGGTCATTGCCTGGCCAACCCATCCCCAGTCGCTACCGCCACTACCTGTACTCTTGCCGCCCGTCGTGCCGCCCATGGTGCCGAACAGGGTTTGCATGATCTTCGCGCTAGCCGCCTCGGCAATCATCTTCTGCACGGTCTGGCCGAAGCTGTCGGCCAGCCCCTTGAAACCATTATTGGTCGGGTTGATGAAGAAATCGGCCAGCGCCGACTGCATGTTATGGGCGGCAGATTGCGCGAAGGCTTCCATGCTGGTCAGCGCTTCCTGCGACTTGCCCATCATGGCGTTGATGGCTTCGTCGTACTCCGTTTCGTTGATCTTGCCATCCTGCAGCTTTTTGTTCAGCGCCTCGACATCCTGGTGCTGCTTGGCGTATTTGCTGGTATCCGTACCGGAGAGCAGGCGCTTGGTGTCGAGATCGTCGAGCGTGTCGCTGAGCTTCTGGCGCAGTTCAAGCTCCTGCTTCAGGTAAGCAATGGCATCCTCGCCGGCGCCGTTCTGACTGGCGATGGCAATAGCGTCCTGCAGACGGGCTTCGATCAGCCGGCTGATCTGCACTTCGGATAGGCCGTAGGTTTCGTATTGCTTCTGCGCGGTTTCGATGGCCTTTTCCATCGACTGGCGAGCGGTTTCATTGGCCTTGGTCTGGTCGGCCAGCGCCTTGCGGTAATTTTCCTGCGCAGCGGCGGCCTTTTCGGCCGCCTGCAGATCATCCAGCTTGGAGAGAATGGTCGCCTTTTGCGCTGCCGTTACCTTCAGCGTACCGGCGGCCAGCTGTTCCTTGACCTTGACCGCCTGCGCTTCGGCGTTGCTGATCTTGTCGGTACTGGCAGCATCGGCCAGCTTGACGGCGATTTCCTGGTTGAGCGAGTCGATCAGGCGCTGGGCTTCATCGGCAGCGCTATTTTTTTTCTTGTCTGGCTTATCGGTATCATCCGTGAAGTTGATTTTCGGCTTGGCCATGGCTGCCACGGCATCTTGCGTTGCCTTGCTGCGGTCGATAATGCGGGCAGTCAGCGCATCCACTTCCTTGCGCGCCTGGGCGGCATCCTCTTTCATCATGTTGCCGATGGCACGCGCACCCTTGAAATCCAGCGAAGCGAATGCCGCCAGCTGGGCCGCAATGCCACCGATCTCGTTGCCGACCTGCTTGAAGACGTAGATGGTATTGACCCCGAGCACTGCAGCGGTTTCCAGCGCGGTGCGGGCGCCGTTACCAATGGCTTCTGAGAAGCCGCCGGTCGATTCCTTGGCGCTGACCATTTCGTCGGTCAATTTGGTCAGGAAAGGCAGCAATTCCATGGCAACCGTCTTGCCGGTGACCGAGAAGGACGCAGACAGACGATTCATGTTCTTTTCGTACTGCTCGGCCATCGCCGCCTGCTCAGCGGTAACCTTGCCGACCAATTCTGTCTTTTCTGCCAGGTCGTTCAGGAACGGCAGCGGTTGCGCACCGCTCTTGCCAAAAATCGCCATCGCGACGGCAGCCTTGCCGCTATCGTTCTGGAACTGCGACATGGATTTGGCGATTTCATACATCGCATCGGCCGTATCCATGTCGGCCAACTTGGAAATATCAAGCCCAATGGCTGCCAGCGCCTTGCCGGCGCCCTTGGTTTCTTCATCGGTGCTGTGCAGCGCCTTGGAGAGCTTTTGCAGGCTGGACTCGACCAGACCGAGGTCGTGGCTACCGATCTTTGCGACCGATGCCAGCGCGGATAGATTTTCTACCGTTGCCCCGGTCGCTTCGCTCATGTCATCGAGCTTGGCGGCAAAGCTGATGGCGCCGTCGATGGCGCCCTTGAAGGTAGCAAACGAGAGCGCCGCGGCCATCGCTCCAAACAACGGACCGAGCGCAATGGCCTTGGACTCCAGCGCGCCGAGCGACTGCGTCACCTGGCCGATGGCCTGCTGCGTCTCGTCCTTGGCGCGGATGATGATTTCAGTTGCTTGGGCCATTTTTGCTTCTATTCCAGTCTCTAATCACCATCAGTTCGATCACCAGAAGATCGGGGTCATCGATGCCGAGATAGCCGATCAACCAATCCAGCAACTGAAAATCGATGTCGCCGCCCATCCAGTTCCAGGCTTTGAGCGCCGGGAGCGATTCCTGCGGTGGCGGGCCTGGCTTGATGAAATTTCGCTTGGTCGTCTCAAGCCAAGCCCTTAACCGTTTCCCCTTTCTTCAACCTTTTGCTGATGGCCGATATAGAGCTCGGCGATCGCGTTAGCGATATCCATCCACAGTTCCGGCTTGTCTTCGATCCACTTGCAGAACAATGGAGAACTGAACTCGACCTCTTCCTGGAAACCTTCCGGCAAAAAATCGGATTCGAGAACGCCCTTCCAGTTGATGACATAGCGCGCTGCAAACTCGACATTGAACCGGCCGCCGTTGTCGCGTTGCTTGACGACATCAAGCTCCGTCGGGCGCTGCAGGAGGAATTCGTACTTGCCGATGGGCTTCCAGACCTGCCGCGCCTCAAGGTAACGATCAAGGCTGACGGTTTTCATGCCGGATAGACCGTGATGTCGTTAAGGATTGAAATCTTGGCCGGCGAGGTGGTAACTCCTTGCTTTCCGCCACCGGGCGCGCCGGTATAACCGACCGTGCCATAGAAGAGGACATAGACACCATCCGGCCATTCAATCTTGAATGCCTTGTTCTGCAGCTTCTGGAAGGCCGTCTTCATGGCTTGCTGGGCAGCCGACGACGGATCCCATTGCATGGTCAGATCGTAGGATTGAGCCGTTGCACCGACGACCGCTTCCTTGTCACGCAAGTCATGTACCGTCGTGGTATTAGTCGTCTTGATATCGCCGCCCGTGGCATTGAAATCCTGACAGCCGGTGATGGTTGTGCCGAGCGTGACTTTTTTGGCGGTGCCGCTGGAGAAGGTGTTGAACGATGTGGTATCCAGACCGGTTGTGCCGTCGGCACCGGCAACCTGGAAATTATCGGTCGTCGCATTGACCACCTTGTAGAGGTTGCCGTGGACTTCCAGCATGCCCTGGACTTCGAGCAAGACGATATCGCCGTTGGTAAATCCATGGGCCGTGGAGGAAAACACGCCAGGAGCAGCCTTGGTGATGCCGGAAATCGTCTTGGCGGAACCGATGGCGGACTCCATGTACATCTTGAGCCCGGAATTCATGTGAATCGTCATGGCGACGCTCCTATAGTTTGACGCCGGGCGCGCCGGCTTCTGTGAAATACGTGATGCGGTAAGTCAGCGCGATACTGCCGACCGGCTTTTCAAGCGAATCGTCGAAATCGACCTCGATGCGGGTCAGCTCGGCGCGGTCGGCATAGCCGTTGGCCAAGGCGACTTCGACTTCGGCGGCGATGGTGTCCAGCGTGTCGTCGAGCGTGTCGCCAGCTTTGGCGTACCCCGTGATGACCAGATCGAGCATGCGCTGGCGCAGATTGCCGACGGTGCCTGGAACGATTTCCTCGTCGTTGGTCGTCACCAGCAGGCACGGCAAGGTGTCCGGCCGCATACGCGACTGATGGACGCGGCTGCCAGTCGTCGCCAGCCCGGTGACGAGCGTGGCGACCTGTTCGCGGATCTGCTGGCGGGCGTGGCTCATGCTTCCTCCAGTACCAGCAGGGTCATGCCCTGCCCGTCCGGCTTGATCTCGGCGACCTTGTAGGCCGTGGCGTTGATCGTGACGCTGGCGCCACGGGCAATGCCGGAGAGATCGCCGCTCGGCGCTTCGAAGCTGGGCGAGTTACCCGCGACGAGACCGAAGGCTTCGCCATACGGCAGACGGAAAAGTCCGTCGACCGTCACTCCGCCGCCGAAATCAGCCGTCGCATCGGCCAGGTGCTTTTGGGTCGCACTGGCGATGCGCTGCTGCACGGCGGCGAAGGTCGCGGTCATGATCAGGCGTTGATCTTGATGTTGACGGTAGTGGCACCGTTGCCAGCCGCAGCCGTGGCGTAACCGGCCAGGGTGTTGCCCGAGGCGGTCGTGGTCAGGCGGCTGTTGGTGTTGTCCCAATACAGCGCAGCGCCCTGGGAAACGACGTCGGTCGAGAGCTTGGCAATGGTGAACACGCCGGAAACCTGGACGGAACCGGTGGCGCCGTTGGCGATGGCGGCGAGCGCCACGCCGATGCGGACGCCCATCAGCACCACCTGGCCGGAGGCGATATTGGCGCCGGCGGTGTAGTCGATGACTTCGCCGGGCTGAACATATTTGCTGGTCATTCTGATTCTCCTGAGTCGAGGAGACGGGCCGGCGCGGTGCCGTCCGCGTCAGGGTTAGGCGCCGGCGTTGGTCACTGCGCCGCGGTAGTCGATTGCGGCGATGCCGTAGTCGAGACGAGCCTTCAGGCGGGCGCCATCGACGTCGAAACCATCCTGAATTTCGAAATACGGCTCCTGGACGCCATCGAGGAAGGCGACTTCAAGTACCGGGGCTTCGGACGGATTGGCGAACAGATAGCGGCGGGTGCCGGAGAGGCGCGGCGTATCAACCACATCGCGCACCAGGTTGCGCACGATGTTCGGTTTCTGCAGCTTGCCGGTGGTGTCAGGGTCGTATTCGGCGCCGATAATGCCGCGTGCAGTGCCCCCGAGAGACAACGGAACCAAGAGGACATCCGGCATCAGGTCGAGATAATCATCGCCGCCGACGCCCTTCTGCGACTTCATCGCAACGCGATCGAGATCGATGGCGGCCATGCTGATGGCCGCGGCGGTCGTGATGTTGTTGTGGTCGGCGTGGAACAGGGTTAAGCCATCGCCCATGGTCGGTCCGAGGCCGGAGTTCAGCGCCAGCAAGGCATAGACATCGGATTCGACAGTACGCGCAGCGGCGCGACCCAACGAAGCAGCCAAGCCAACGAAGGCGCCGAGGTCGTCGTTGATGACGGCCTGACGCGACAGGTTGATGATGTTGCCCTTGGTGCCGGCGGTGATGCTGGACTTCTCGCCATCCGAAATGGTCTTGTTCTTGAACTCGCCGAGTTCATTGACGGTTTGGAGGTTGGACAGCGAACCGACCCGATAGCGATTGTGGGCGCGGAAATCAGAAACAGAGCCGGTGTTGCAGAAGCGGTCCCAGGTCAGACGAGCCACGGCATAGGCATTTTGCAATGCCTTGTGCATGGTATTTTCGAGCAGGATTGGAAAATCGCTGGTCGATTGGGTAAAGCCAGCGGCCACCACTTCCATCTGGCTCATGCCGGCTGTCTTGATGCCGGCGCGATCCAGGGAGGCGCGGCAAAGATCAAGCAGCTTCTGGCCGCGATACGGGTTGGAGGCATCGACGCGGATGACCTCGCCCTTGGCGTCGCGCAGGCCGGCGCGGGCCAGCAGCGCATTGACGGTGGCGGCACGGCGCTTGTCAGTTTCGTCCTCGACGGTTTCGACGCGGGCGAAGGCACCTTGCGGATTGGCCGGGGAAGCGTCCTTGCCAAGGTGGGCAAGAATGCGGGCCTGGGCGGCTTCGACGGTGATGCTGGTGTCGGCCAGGATTTCCTTTTCCAGCGCTGCAACGCCATCGCGCTGGATGAACGGGGCGACCATGGCGATGATCTGCTCGTTCATCGCCTTATCGCGGGCGAACGGGGTGGCAGCCGGGCTGGCCGCCGGATTTGCTTGGGTCATCTCAGACTCCTTGGGTTTGGCGGCGGCCATTGCCGCCGGGGTGGAAAAACGGGAGAGATCGAAACTGCCAGCCAGGGCGGCAGCCACATCGATAGCCGGGCCGACCTGATCGCAGAAGCCTTCGGCCTGCGCTTCGGCAGCGGTGTAGTAGTGGTCCTTACCGTCGGTCAGCAGGGTCATGATTTCTTCGACGGACTTGCCAGACTTGGCGGCATACGTCGTCGCCATGGCGGCGGCGTATTTGTCGAGCATGTCGGCCTGGTCGCGCAGCTCGGCGCTGTTGCCATAGGCCAGCGCCCACGGGGCATGGATCATCAGCAGCGCGTTTTCGGCCAAGGTGACGGTGTCGCCGGCCATGGCGATGTAGCCGGCGCAGGAAATGGCCACGCCATCGACCTGCACGTCGATGCTGGCCTTATGGCGCTTCAAGGCATTGACGATGGCCAGGCCATCGGGCACCGATCCGCCGAAGCTGTTGATGCGCAGGACGATGGTGTCGACGTCGAGCGCGGCGATTTCGCGTACCAGATCGGCGGCGACCACGCCGTTTTCGTCCCAGCGGTCGCCAATGTTGCCGTAGATGTAGATTTCAGCGGAACGACCGGCAGCTTCCGGCGCGCTGGCCTGGGCCTTGATGTCGTACCACTTGAGAGCCTTGGACATGGCGCCTCCTTCGAAAGATGAGCGAAGGATGCGTTTTCCGGCGTGCCATTTCTTTTCGGAATGGCACTATCTGTGCGCTGCTAGAGCATGAGCAGCAGCGCGTCTTCGTCGGCCTGCCGGCGGGACGTGGCGATGGCTTCTTCGAGGATTGGGTTGCGCAGCTTGCGGCGACGGCCTTGCGGATTGCGCACGACGGCAGCGCTGACCGGCGGTTCGATCTGCATGGCGGCCGAGGTAAAGCTGCAGAGCGCAGCGCCGGAGAAGGAGATGCCGCCGCTGGCGACATAGCTTTTCGACATTGCGCCGGCCGAGGACGATTCAGTCGCTGCCGCGCCGCCAAACGCGATCCCGCCCGATGGCAGCCAGGCTTTGCCGCGGCTGACGATGGCCGACCCGCCAAGAGCGATACCGCCCTGCCCGGCCATGGCTTTGCCTTTGGCGACTGAGGCCGCTCCGGAAAAGCCGATTCCGCCGGTCGCGATGAACGACTTGCCCTTCAGCGTTGCGGCAATGCCGCTGGCTACAAACCCGCCGGATGCGGTGTAGGTTTTCCCCTTAGTAGTGGCTGCGGCACCGCCCGTGATCAAACCGCCGCTGGCGACATACGACTTGACCTTGACGACGGCCGCCTGCCCGCTGAATACCATGCCGCCCGTCGCGGCATAGGTCTTGCCCTTGCCGGTGGATGCCGCGCCGCCAGTCGTCAGGCCGCCGCTGGCGGTATAGGCGTAGCTATTGGTTGCGCCGGATGCGGCGGGGAGATAGTCGCCGGAGAACCAGCCGGCGAACTGGATGGTTTCATCGAACCACCCGGCGGCGACTGCCGTTTTGTCGAACAGGCCGCTGGGGTTGGCCATGGTCGCCTCAGAGGTTCAGCAGCTCGGCCGCGACAAAGGTGCAGGTGCCGGAGAACGAGGTTCCGCCGTTGAACGAAACGCCGAGATAGGTGTTGGCGGTCGTCGAGTCGTGACTGGACGACGTCGCTACCCTGGCTTTTACTGCATTCGACAGACCGGTTGTCGATAGATTGGAAGTCAGCGAAACATTCCCTGCAATAACGGCTGAAGTTCCCGAACCGACCGATCGGTAGATGCAATCGAGGTAGAAGATGCCGGTATCGGCAGCGGCCGTACCGGCGCCAAAGGTGAATGTGGCCAGCGCGGTATCGGAAACCGATCCGGCAGTGCCATAGCGCAGTGTGACAATCGGAGTCGCCGTTCCAGCCGCCGTTTTCGTCATGTCGAAATAACAGCGGTAACGGGTGCCAACGCGCGGGCGCTGCGCTGGAATCAGGATGCTGGATCCCGCCAGATACGTGTCCGACGCATATCCGGCAGAGACTGTCGAGGTCGATGCATTGAACAGCGACCCGGAAGACAGCGGCCCGAGCAGAATGCCTCCGGCGGAGAAAACTGAAACCTGCGCCAGTTCGTTGATCTGAACCTGCATGCCTGGGCCGAGTATTCCATACCAAAGCGGCGCGACGGTCGTCCCATCGGTGTGTTGAATAGTAACGGCACAGGAGGTTGAAGCATTGGTATTACGAACGTTCAGGAATTTAAGGTTGCGCGAATAGCCGGATGCCGGGGCAGCGACGACGTCGGTCGTCGTTGCCGTGCTGATCGAGGTGTTGGTTTCATCTGGCGCCACCACGGCCAGCGTCGACTGGTTGATGTCGATAAACGAGGCATGCGACACAATCGCCGCCACGGCAGCGCCGGTGACGACCTGGACCTTCGACGTGGTGTGACCGAGAATGATCATCGCTTACAAATAGCCGAAAGCGCGCGCCGTCTCTTCATCTGGGCGGCGCGGCGCAGGGATGTCAAGCCAGGCGGCTTGGGCAATGGCACCGAACGGAACATCTCCAACGATGGATTCTGTGCAACCTTCTGCGTCGACGAAGTGCACTTTGCCAAGCGAAGCGCGCACATCGAGATCGTTGAGAATGCCGACCCGTCCACCGACGGTAACCCACAAGCCTTTGCGGTATTCCATATCAGTCTCCGGTAAAGATAGGAGTGACCTTGAAGTCGTCTCCGTTGTTGACGATGGTGTATGGCCCATCGCTGAAGCGCTCTGCCCAGGCGATGCGGCCTGAGGTAGCGCGCGTCAGGTAATAGCCGTAGCAACTGACAGACTGCGAGCCGGCCGAGCTGGTAAATGTTTGCTGTGGGTAGGCCGCATTCGACGGCGCACCCTCGGTGATCGTCCAGTTGGCACCGGTGAGCGTGATGGCCGAATAGCCGGTGAAGGCTGCCTCGGTGTAGGTGGCAGCAGTATCGGTCTCGGCCGGCGTGATGTTGTTGGTGAACACCCGCAGGACAAGGTTTTCCGGCGTGGATTTGTTGACGGTATAGGCGAGGATGTCGCCTTCGCCGTTGTTGGGGACTAGCAGGGTCATGGTTTCACCTCGGTCGGCCAGGCGTCGCTTAGTAACTGGGCGTCGTTGGCGTGTCGGTCAGCGATTTCTGCCAGCGTTCGATATTCCGTTGCGCACTGGTCGAATACGGCAAGGGCGGCATCGGCTGTGAGACGGCAGGCTTCGGCGGGAGCGCCGGCGATGCGCTGGCGCAGATTGGCGTTGGTGTGGCGCAGGCTGTCATGAGCAGCAGCGGCAGCAGCAGCGGCAGCACGGTTTTGTTGATCGCGGCGGGTCGCTTCATTGCGGGCTTCCTCCAGTTGATGGGTGAGCGCCTGTTCGCGCTGGCGAGCGGTTTGTTCAGCGGCGAGTTGCTTGACGCGATATTCGCCGACGGCGCGGTCGTAGCCGATCCGTTGCTGTCCGGCGTTATGGCGCTCGATGACGATCCAGCCGGCGCCGATCAGCGCACCGATCAAGAGCAAGTCGATTAGCCAGGCGTATGGCTTGAGGCTATCCGGCATCTTTCGACCCCCGGAACCAGTAGCCGAGCACCAGCATGAGCACCGGCGCCCAGATGCTGAGAAACTTGTCGATCTCGATTTTTCCGATGAACAGGCTCCAGCCTGTAACGAGCATCATGCCGGCGACGATGATGGCGGTGAGCACGGCGAGGTAGTCGTTGACTTTCATGCGGCCCCCTGCAGGCAGAGTTCGCGCTCTTTGGCGCGGCGCTTGGTCAGGCCGGGAAGTGCGACGTAGGCGCCGGCAATGCGGGCTTTATTCCAGCGCGGAAGTTGCTCACAGGCAGCAACCAGATTGCCCGCGGCAAGGTGACGCGATGCCGTCGAATCGCACGCGACAGCTGGACCGATGTTATAGACCGCGTCGGCAAATGCCGCGAGAACCGGTTCCGGCAGACCCGGATGACACGATTCGACCGTTTTGAGCGCATGACGCATGTCCTCGTTGAGAAATCCGATGCATTCGTTGAGGCTATAGTGCTTGCCGACAACGACTTCGCGGCCGGTAGTGCCGTAGCACACGGTGAGAATGCCGGCCGGGTCGCGATAGGCGTACTGGCGTAATCCCTCGGCCGGAATGGCGATGGCGGTGGCCAGTGCCAGCGCAGCAGCGAGACGGTTAGTCACCGCTGGCCTCGTCTTGAATAGCCGCGCGCTCGCGCGCCAGCTTGAGGTGCTGCGATTTGAAATACCAGGTGATGATGGTGTTCGTGACAAATGCCAGAATAGCGATAATGATCGACGCCCAGGCCGCTAGTTCGTTGGCCGTCATGCCGAAATAGACGCCGGAGGCTGTACTAGCGACACCGATATTTCGGGTAACGGTTTCGGCGGCGTGGGTCTGATAGTCCATAGGGTTCTCCGTCAGGCGTCCTTTTCAGTCTGCGTCGAGGTCTTGATGTTTCCGCTGCCGTCGCGGCTGATTTCGGTGGTTGTTTCGCGCGTGGGCATGGCGACGATGGCGACTTCGCTAATGGTCGCCGGCTGGACTTCGTTGGTCACCTGCACGACCGGTGCCGGCTGCTCGGGCATGACGACATTGACGTCGCCGGCCTGCACGGTGTTTTCAACGGTGACGGAAGCAGGCTGAACGTTGGCTTCGACGGTGACTTGCGGTTCCGGCAGATGGTTGTGGATTTGCGGCGCTTCAACGGTGATGGCGGCGGGTGAAACGGTAACGCTGATGGGCGCCGCTTCGCGGTCGGCGACGGCCTGAACGCCCGTGGCGAGGTTGGCCAGCGGCTTGGTGAGCTCGGCGATGACGGCTTGTGCCGAGGGTTCAGTCTGGCGAAGAACAGCGGCAGACGCCGGTGGCGCGGCAGGCGCAGCAGCTTTGCCGTTATCTACCGGCAGGCCGCGCGATTCTTTCTCGCGCCGCCAGCGGGCTTGCTGTTCCAGCGTATCCATCGGGTTTCCGCCGCGCTTGCGGATAATTTCCGGGCCGCTGGCATAGGCACGGTCTTCGAGCGTGGCCCAGGCTTCGGCTTCTTTCGCCGGGTCGATCCACGGCATCTGCGGGCCGATGAAAATGGCGTCGTTCAGCGTGTTGCGGTCGATGTCGGCGGGCACCTTGACGGCGCCGGAGAGGATGGACAAGGCGACGATTTTTTCCCAGACCGGGCGCACGATGCGGCCGGCGAATTCTGCGGAAAGCGTGGCGTAGGCGATCCAGCCTTCGACCAGTTCCTGCCGCTGCGCGCTGTAGGTGCCGTCGTAGGTCTTGGCGACGCTGGAAAACGTCGGCCCAGTGCCTGCCGCGATGGCCTTGATCTGTCCGCTGCGATAGGTTTCGAGGTTGGGGTTCGGACGGTTGGTGTCGATGGTGCCGATTTCTTCGCCGGGGCGCAGGTCGTCGAAGACCATGCCGGGGCGGAAGCGTAGCTGGCGTTGGTCGCCTTCCTGCTCGGGCGGCGCATAGAGATCTGGCGAGCCTTTCTTGATGAAGGCGGCCATGCTGGCGGCAACCTTGGCGGCGACGCGCTCGGACTCTTCGTAATCCTTGAGGTCGTCGAAGCGATTGAGCACGCTGGCGAAGATGGAAACGCCGCGCAGCTGGCGAATGCGGTCGCGCGTGGCGATGTGCAGCATGCGGTCGGCGCTGATGCGCTTGGTCTGGCTGCCGGTGGAGAAGGCACTGCCGCCTTCGCCGGGGAATTCCTTGAGCACGTGGAAGGCCATGGGCCGGCCCCAGGTATTGATCTCGATGCCCTGCTCAATGCGGCTGCCATCGACGACGGAAGATGATTTATCCATCGGCACAAGATCGGGTTCCATCATCTCGACGCTGAACGGTACGCGGGTGCCGTGGTCGAGATATGGGGTCATGCCTTCAACGGTTTGCACCATGCACTCGCCATCGCGGAACCAGGTGCGCGCGATCAGGCGCTGGGCGGCGGGCCAGTCGTGACACCACGTGACCTCGGGCTTTTTGCTCCAGTCCTTGTAGAGCTCGAGCAACTGGCGGGCGAATTCGTCGTGGATGCTGCCATCCTTGCGGCGCGGCTGCGGTTCGACGCCGATTCCGTTGGGGCCGACGGTATTGGCGACCAGCACGCCGAGCACGCCGCGGGCGATGTCATAGTTTTGCTCGAGGTGGCGCGCCTGCTGGCGCAGCGAGCTACCGGCGCGCGAAACAGCCAGGTTGCCGCTGCCGGTTTCGCGGCGGTTCTTGCGCAGGCGGTCGGATTTGGCGGCTTCGTAATAAGCCAACACTTTGCGGGCATGGGCGCGGCGCACGCCAGCCGCGGGCGAGACGTAGGAGATCAGGCGGTCGATGAGGTTAGACATGCTCAATCGTCCGCAAAGCTGGCCAACTGGTGGCGAGGATATATCGCCGAGGTGCCGGACTGTACGGCCAGCGCCGAAACGATGGTGGAACGTGCCTCTTTCAACTCAGCCATCGAGCGATAGGTCACCATGCGGTCACCGGTGCGCACCGTCAGCTCGCCGGAGGCGATGGCACGGTCTACGGCATCAAGATCGGTTTGGGTGAAGGCCATTCGGCGGGCTCCAGGAGGATGCCCGCAGGTTATGGCCGATGGCGTGCCATTTCTTTACGGAGTGGCACAACGTGATGTTTTACTCCGGAAGCCGATTATCTATCCCAGCTGATCGGATTGGCTCATCTCCATCCTCGAGAGGCCAAACCTGAAGTCCATCATAATCAGAGACGGATAGCTGAATTCGGTGGCGAAGACAAAGGGCACGAAGATCGGAAATGAATGATTCGAAACGTTTCTCGTGGCACTTACTGACTTCTTGATCGTCACCATTATGTACAGTCAGTTCCATGTTCTTTTTGATGAACCTGACACAACCGAATTCGGGTCCAGTCTCAATGCCAACCAGTGCATCTGTTCCTCGCCATCCATTAGCCGGAATTTTTCCACGATCATCAAACGATGCAGAATCATCGACGCATTGCCCGCAACCACACTCACTAATCCCCGGAGTGTTATCCCATTTTGAGCAAAATTTACAAAGTCCAACCATGTTTTACCTCTGTATCAGTATTTCTGCGGCGATATATTCCATGGTTTCTTGCATGGCCGAATTGAGATTCGAAAAATACTTGTTTAGTTCGCTATCGCCATTATCAATCGCTGACAATAATTCGATGCCGGCAGGAAATGATTTCAATTCATCGCGCGTAACGACTAACCCGTAATCTTCATGGCTACGCTTTTCTGAAGATAGAATGCGATTGAGCTTTTCTTCTGGCGTCATAATGTTCTATTTCCGAATCAAGATTTTGAAGATTTCGATAGCACCTCACGAGCGCTTTGAGGAAGCCCGTCAGAGAGCATAAATGACCCAATATTGTCGAATTTTTGAGGTAAGCAATCTGCTTTTTCAATTGGATTATTTTTACAGGGACGAATATTTTTCATCGCAAGAACTGATTCAACAGCTACTTTTGCTGCAATTGTTTCATATTCAATTCGCGGATAGGGCGGGCTTTCGATACGTTGCTCAGCACCGCACTTGTCGCAGATGTGCTGATAGAGCGGGGGGAAAAGAAGAAATTGAACTCCGGTAGGTTTCATCTCTCCAACGCCGCATTCACCACAGATCAGGCTGACTATATTCATGCGTACTTCTGTTCGTTTTGTTGCCATGATCACCCTTTCTTTTTTAATGAATTAATACCATCTTTAAACCATTGCAGATAAGCTTCGCGCGGGTTTTGCATAGCGCCATGGCCACATCCGCCTTATCGAATGAAGCGATCAGATTGGTGGACGACCAACGTGACCCAAGCCGTTATGGAAGACATCAGCGCCGTTTCATACAAAATTTTGATTGGATTTGGCGACGGAAATCCTCTATTCTTCCCCCGAAAAAACCACCAGATATATTCGCCGGCAAAGGTTGATTGAACCGCGATAAAAACAACTATCAGAATAGTTTTCAACATACCGATGTCACTCATTTCCATTATTGTCTCCTAAGTATTAACCGATGGTTTCTTGCATGGCTGAATCATGAAGTTCACTCTCCAGATTCGAAGTGAGCTAATACCCTGGCAGGACCAACACATTTGCATGGCAACTGCTTCACGCTTTCTGGCACATCGTAGCGCGTATTCCATATATTATCTTCTATGGTTTTCGCTATCTTTACGGCTTGGCTTTGATTCTCGGCAGCGATAACAGCAAAGCCGCCGCCATATTTTCCCGTCGCTTCAATCGTGTAGACATTCAGATCATAAATTCGACATACTGAATCATTTTGAAGCGGACGAGTATTTTTCATCGCAAGAATTGATTCAACAGCTATCTTGTCTGCAATGGATTCATATTCAACTCGTGGATAGGGCGGGCTTTCAATACGTTTCTCCGCACCGCACTTGTCGCAGATGTGCTGATAGAGCGGTGGGAAAAGAAGATATTGAACTCCGCTAGGTTTCATCTCTCCAACGCCACATTCATCACAGATCAGGCTGACTATATTCATGCGTACTTCTGTTAGTTTCATTGCCATGATCATCCTTTCGCTTTTAAGGAATTAATCCCATCTTTAAACCCTTGCAGATAAGCTTCGCGCGGGTTTTGCATGGCGCCATGGCCAGCCATCTTCATCAAAATATATGCCGACCTGAACAAGCGAATAATCAGATTCAACCCCAACGGATAGCAAACGGCAACATCGGCGTCATAGCGCAGCCAGGCGATACCGTACCAGGGGGGAATCATTTCGTAGCGTTTGATTTCCTTGCGCAGCTTCATATCATCCGCCTTTCGCGTTGAGCGGAACCTGAACGGCGTAGATTCTGGCGGAGACAAGCCCCTTCCAGTACCTCAATGAATTGATCACTTCTTCCTTCTTCATTGACGATGGGCCGCATGACCAATTATTTCCATCATAGGTAATCGCCGTCAGATACAACGTGTCATCTGTAGGCATCGTTTCGAACTTCTTCAGTTCTCCCATATCTTCGATTTCCATCATCTTCCTCCAATAATCCGGTACAGCGTGCGCTTGCTGATGCTGTGCTTGCGCATCACTTCCAGGTGGTTGCGGCCGGTGAAGTCGCGGCGCACGGCGTCGTCGCGGGTGGAGCGGATTTCGCGCTTGGTGATGTAGAGGCCGCCCATTTCGCTGGATAGGCCCTTGGCCAGTTCGTCCGCCATGGGCATGGCCACGGTTTCCGGCAGGCCAAGCGATTTGCGGATGATGCGGATCAATGTGTTGCGAAAATTGAGCGCGGCATCGGTTTCAATGGTGTCGGGTGTGGTCAGAGTGCCCATTCGTCTCTTCCTAGATGGTGGTTGCGAGGGGTCTCTGCCGCGCGTGGCGGTGGCATTTGTTGTTGTAACGGCGCCGGCGTCTGTTGGCCGGTAGGTGCTTCGGGTTCGACCATCAGGCGGCGGCGCTCCCAGTCCTTGGCCTTCCACTTGTGGAGGTAGAGTTCCGGATGGTGCGATGCCGCGATGGCATAAACGTGGGTGTCCAGCCCTTCGTTGCGCTTGCCTTTCTTCAGTTCCCAGCGGTTTTTGCGCGGGTTGAAGGCTTCGGAGACTTGCTGGTCGAAGAAGGATTGATCGAGTTCGGTGCTGAAATGCACTTTGCGCTCGCTCGGGTCTTTATCGGTGTCGTCGTTCAGCCGGCCATAGATGTAGTGCTTGGCGGTATCGGTGCCGACGGTGTAGAGCGCGACGCCGCGCTTGATGGTCTGGCCGCGCCAGTTGACGTCCTGGTGCGACGGCTTGCCGAGAATGACGCGGCCGGTGGTGGCGGCGCCCTTGATGGCGATGACGCGGCGGGCCTTGGCGCGGCGCACATAGGCATAGACGTCGTGCGTGAAGTGGCCGCCGGTATCGATGGCCGTGGCTTCGATGCGCAGCGTTCGGCCGTAGGCGTTGCTGAATTCGGCGCACAGGTATTCGTCGAGCGCGTTCCAGACCTCATCACCGGAAGGCTTGCCGGGGATGACGTGATAGTCGATCGTCCATTCTTTCTTATCCGCACCCCAGCCGATGACGCGGATTTCTAGGCGGTCATCCTGCGTATCGACGCCGGCGGTGAGCACCAGCGCGCCGGGCGGCACGGTGCGCAGCGCGTAGGGCTCGGCGCGGGCGATCAGGATATTCGGCTTGATGTCGTGCGAGCGGTCGGCCCAGGTTTCTGCCAGGCGGGTATTGATGAAGACGACGAGCTTCTTCGGGTCGCCCTGCGCTTCGATCCACTCCTGCGCCAGTTGCAGCCATGAGCGGCCGATTCCGATCGGCGTATAGAGGCCGTTGATGTGGTAGCTGCGATAGAGCGCGCCGGGGTTTTCCGCGATCCAATGGCCGCCGGCAAGCATGGTCGGCTTATGGTGCTCGTCGATCTCGCAGCCGCAGTGCTCGCAGACATACCAGGCACGGGTAACGCGCGGCCCGGTGACGGACCAGCGCAGGTTTGACCACTTGAGCGTCTGCTTCTCGTCGCAATGCGGGCACGGCACATGGTAGCGGCTCTGGTCGCCGGCTTCGAACTGTTCCTCGATCTTGCTGGCGTCCTTGATCGTCGGGCTGGAGACGATGAACAGCTTGGAGTTGTGGAAGGCGGCGAAGCGGATCTCGAAGAGTCCGAGCGGGTCGCCCTGCGGCGTTGTCCAATCCCACTCGTCGACTTCGTCTGCCATGCCCCACTTGAGGCTGGAGGCTTTGAGTTCTGCCGTGCTGCCGGAGGTCTTGAAGTAGATCAGGCCGCCGACAAAGCGCTTGCGCTTGGCCGAGTTGTCGCCGGAGCGGTTGCTGCGCAGCGCCATCGCCTCGCGCACGACCGGCGTATCCTTGACCATGGGGTCAAACTTCTGCGAGGTCCAATCCTGCAACGACGCCTCGGTCGGCATAACTACCGCGCCCGGCCCCTTGAAGTGCGAAATGCAGTAGCCGACGAAGTTGCTGCCGACCTCGGTGCCGCCCCACTGCGACGGCTTCATCAGTACCACCTTTTCGCCCGGCACATCCTCGGAAAGCGCATCGAGGATTTCGCGCTGTGGCGGGTTGCGCGAGGTGCGCCACTTGCCTGGCTCCGCACTGCCCTCTTCCGACAGGAAGCGATTCGCATCCGCCCACTCGGACACCTTGAGCGGTGCCTTGGGTCGGATAGCGCGTCGAGCGGCGCGGTAGGCTAGGCGGTGGGCGGTCATTCGATTTATTTCTTGAATTTCCCGCGATATTTTTTGCAAGTAGAGCGGTGAGGTGATCCTTTGAATGTTCCGCAGCAGTCGCGCTCCAAATCGCGTAACTGCTGAACAATTTCTACTTTCTTGCCGCTCAAAAAAAGATCCCCTTTTCCGGTTTTTACATTTCTGATCATTCCTCTTCTCCTATCTGTTCCAACCGTTTCGAAAACTCCCGTTCCAACTCCGCCAGCGCGCCGTTGATTTCCTGCTTGAGGATGGCGCGGATGGCGTCGAGATCCTTGGCGACCAGTTCCGGCGCGGCGCGATGCGGCAGGTTTTCCAGTGACTGGCGGAAGGCCGTGACCAGATCGGCGATGGCGGCCTCGACATCGGCGCGCTCGACGACCTTGCCGATGCGCTGCTCGTAGTCGATCCGCGCCTGCTCGGCTAGGTAGTGCTCTTTCTTGGCGCGGGCGGTCTGAAAGTCGCTGATTTCTTCGCTTTCGTCGTCGCCTTCGGTTTTTGGCGTTTTTTCGTCGTGCACCGCAGCACCCTGCCCGCGCGCTTCGGCGTGGCGCTGGGCAACGTCGTCGCGGTTCGGATCGGCGGTTTCTTCCAGCCGGCGCTTGCTTTCTTCAACCAGCACCTTGCCGTTCTCATCGAGCACCAGCCGCCCGGCGTTTTTCATCGCCGTGACGTGGCTGCGCGCCTTCCAGCCCATGATGCGGGCGAATTCGGCTTGAGAGACGGCGGCACTCATCGGGCGGTCCTCATGGCGTCGGCCAGTGCTGCGTTGAATTCACCTGGCCAGACGCGCTCGACGATCTTCTTGCCCTTGGCCTGGAAGTCGAAGCGCGCCTTGTAGTGGGCCGAGGTCTGCGGGAAGATGATGAGCGGGATCAGCGCGCCATTGACGGCCTTGTAGATGCCGCGCGGCCAGGGTTTTCCGGTTTGATCTTTGGGGTCGCCGTAGAAGAGATCGACCTTGGCGCTGATGCGCACGCGGCGTGCCGTGGCTTTTTTCATGCCCTGCTCTTTGCGGGCGACGGCGATGAGTTGCGCGATGGCGCCCTTGGGGATATTTCCGAATTCGTTGAGCTTGATCGCGGCCGGCAGCTTAAGCCCCTTGCCGCCCGGCGTGTAGGTGCCGCCCTCGATCTGCCAGCGCATGTACTCGGCCTGGATGCGGCGGAAGCCGACGACGGCTTCGAGGTTGGTCTTGCTGGCATAGCGCAGCATGGCCACGCCTTTCTTGGTGAACGGCGTCGGCTTGTCGATGGCCTGCTCGATTTCCTGCGGCATGGCCTCGACCACCCGCTTGCCAGTGGCGTTGAGCGCCTTGCTGGCGGCGAAGGCCACTTGACGGCCCATGCCGGAGAGGTTGGCCTTGACGGCTTGCAGGCCATCGATCTTGACGTCGATTTTCATGCCGGACGGCCTTTAGCCAGGAAGCGGATGCGGGAAAGACATTCCGCTTCCGGAAGCCCGGTCGAAATCGACAGCATCATCAGAAGCAGTTTGCAGCGCGGATCGCTCTTCTCCCAAGCGTCGAGAAAATAGAGAGCTTTCATTCGATTGATCATCACACGCTCCTTTGTTGTTCCGCGCGCTCGCGCTTCTGCAGATCCTGCAGACAGTCGGCATAGGCTTCGCAGCGCTTGCCGTAGTTGCTTTTCGTGACGTAATCGCAGCCGGTGCAGACTGCCGCTTCCCAATCGCGCGAGACCTTTTCCCGCTCGGCGTTGATGGCGATCTCGCGGTGCTTTTCTTCCAGCTCGGTAGCGCGGTCGAATTGATCCATGATTTACCCCTTGCGGATTTCAGCGTGGGCCGCCTTGACGTTCATCGGCCCCAGGTGGATATCGGATAAGGAAACGGCCTTGTTCGCGTCGTAGGGAATGCGCGTTCCAACTTCGTGACCGTTTTCGCTGGCGTAGAAGGTTTGCTGACCGGCGATGCCGGCTTTGATGGCGGCGTTGATCATTTCGGCGCCGAAAGCAGCCCGCATATCGTCGATAAAGGCGGTGACGGCGGGCATTTCATTGCGCAAATTGGCGGCCATGGTCCGGTTCCGGGTTTGCAGGCTCCGGTTCCGGATACCCGGAACCGTGGAAACCCGCATGGTTACGTTGAAGTTCCGGGTGTTCCGGGTGTTCCGTCTACCTACGCGCGTGGAGAACATCATGTGTACATGCGTATGTGAAAAATTTGCGCACACGCGCACGCGGGCGCATAAGCCCGGAACACCCGGAACACCCGGAACTTTCATGTATTGGTGCGGCTTTTGGCGGTTCCGGGTATCCGGAACCGGTGTGTTTGAACCCGGAACCGGCCTCATGCTGCGGCCCTCGTTTCGCCTGTTGTGACTGCCGCTGCGAAGCGGCGAGCGCATTCACCCAGCCACGACGTTTCCTTGCCTGGCGCGGGCCTGGGCAGATCGGCAGCGTCGAGCACGTGCTGCGGTGGATAGACAACGGGCTTTGCCGTGGTGTTGGTGTCGATGTCTTGCATGAATAGCTTGGATTTTTTCTTTTCCCAGCCTTGCTGGTGCTCGATGGCGCCAAAGAATTGATTGCTCGGACGCGGCCGGCTCTCTCCATTTAGCCGACACCAGCGCAGATAGGCGGCATAGAGGTCCGTGGATATGCACGGCACGATGGGCAGGCCGGCATCGCCGGTGATCCAGTCGTTGACGAAACGCAGTTCGCTGGCCTGAGACAGCGCGATCAGGCGTTGCTTGGCTTCGGTCATCGGCGGGCGCTTCTTCGGATGGAAGCCGCTCAGATCGCGGTGCAGCAGGAAGTGGTAGAAGGCTTCGACCCCGCCATTATCGAGCTCGATGTTGAGGTCGTCGTAGAACTTCTCGGACAGCGCCGGCGGCGTGTAGATGACGAGGTGCCGGCGGTCATCGTTATCGAGCGGCAGCGGCTGGTTCTCGTTGGATAGGTAGGCGATATTGACCTGGTTGCGCTGGCGATAGGCGGCAACGTTTTTCGGGTTGATGCGAATCCACTCGCCGGTCACTAGTTCTTTGAGTTCGTTCTTGATGTGCCACATCTCGGCGCGGGTGACGACTTCTTCGGCTAGGATGAAGAGCTTGGAGTCTGACCAGTCCGAGTTGAACTTATCCTCCAGGCCGCGCTGGTTGAGCACGGTGGAGTAGTCGCCGTAGATTTTCGCCAGCGTCTGGAAGACGGTGGATTTACCGGTGCCCTGCGGTCCGTGCATGATGATGGCGCTGGCCATCTTGGCGCCCGGGTTCTGCAGCGGGTAGGCCATCCAGTTGAGCAGCCATTCGTAAATCTCGCTCCCGTGCTCTTCCTTACCGCACAGGCATGAAATCAGGTCGAGCAGCATTTCGCAGCGGCCGGCCTTCGGCTTCATCGGCCAGCCCTGCCAGGTATTCAGCTTGACGTTCTGGTCATTGCCGGAAGGGTCGAAGCCAACCTGATCGAGGTAATAGGCGCCGCGCTCGATCCAGTACGGATGGCGCTTGATGTCATCACCCCGCACGCCGGCCGGCAGCAGCGCAAGCATCTGCGACTTCTTGGCGACCTTGTTCGTCCACAGGTCGAAAACATAGTCGCCCGTGCCATCGTCCAGCGGCACAAAGCGCTCGACGATGTCGTTGAGTTCCATAACGGCCTGGGCAGCCCGCCGCTTTCCTTTTTCCCCTCCCCCCGTTTGCGCCTCGTTTCCGCGCGGCGTGCGGCTGGAAACGATGGCATTGCCGGCGAGGTGGGCTTCGATCTGCGCCTTGACGACATGCAGCCCTTCGGCCAGGTGGAGATCGTTGAAATCGGTCGGCCCCTTGCGATCGGTCGGCCGCTCGGCCGCGAACTTCGGAACAACCACGGTGCCACCGACGGCGAGCGCGGCGGCCTCGGCATGCTTGACGCCCGGGTTGCCTTCGGTTCGATAGTCATCGTCAGCACAAATGACAATTTTTGCGCGTGGGTATTTCTTGTGCAGCTCGAGCGCGACTGGCAACAGGTTGCCCGCATCGAACGCCACCGCCACCGGTAACCGAACAGCCATGTGCACCGATGCCAGCGTGGCATAGCCTTCGCCAAGCAACAGCACGCCGTCTGGAATTCCCCCGAACTGAAAGAAGTGAGACTTTTTGGCCAGCCCAACTGGCCAGAAATCCTTGTCGCGGTCGCCGCGCTTCTCCGGGAAGATCCGCTGCAGGCCATGAATGCGCCCAGCGGTATCCATCATCGGGATGACGAACGACCCGCCAGTGTGGAACCGTCCGCCGAAATTCTCTACACCTTTGCGCGCAAGGTAGGCACTCTCGCCAATCGGCTGACATTCCCGCCACGCCTGCTCGGCGGCCTTGGCCGCTTCGCCCGCCCTCGCCTTTGCTGCGGCTTCCGCGCGCTTCTTGTCCTCGGCGATCCGCATCCGCAGAGCGTCCATCTGTTCCTTGGACATCGCCTGCTTCTGGTCTTTCTTGATCTCGACCTTCTGGACAAGATTTTCGGCGCCGAAGAAAGCACCGAAGCTGCCAACGATCAGAATTCCCGACCCGTCATTCTTCGGCAGCTCGTAAAGCTGAAACCACCCGCGCTTCTCGCGCCCACCTTCCCGATGCCGACACCGGCGGCGCTCCCCGACAACAACGTCGCCAGCCTCGACATCAAGCCCGAAAGCCTGCATCTGAGCCAGCACGTCATCAAAGTTGATCCACCCCATGCCGCTACCAGCCCGCGTTCACTATGTTCATACCCCACCCACACCAGAAAAGAAGCGGTGCGAATTACCCGCGATGTTCAGGGCTGGGGAGGACCCACACTTCGGCTTGTTGCTGTGTTCAGTTGAGGTGAACGACTGAACTTGCAGCGCGAGATTGCTCATGATGGGGAGCGGGGATTTTGGATGTGGTGACATCAACCACTCACTGTCTGCAGCATCTCTGTCGTTGCCTTTTGCAGCTTCATCAGCAGTGGCACTAGCTCACGGCGTTCGGTGGCGTCGTAGCGCAGATCCTTGGCGAAATCTGTGCCGATGCCAAATACAACCGATGCTTCGTGCACCAGTTGCATGAACATCTGCACGGCTTCGCTCGGGTCGTGGGGGTCGATTTGCATATCGACGGTGACTTGGCCCGCGAGTTGGGCGAGCGCGAAGGCCGTGCGCTTGCCGCCGGTCAGTTTCATCAGCTCGACCATCACTTCGAGGCTAGGCGGCGCGGCGTCGTGCGATGGGTTCAATTGATTGCCTAGAGTGTTGCCGTTGCGCTGCATGAAGCCGGCCAGTGCGTTGATGCCGCCTGGGAAGTCCTTCGCGTCGGCCTGCATCGCCAGAAACAATGAGCGATTCGTGTGCTTGACGTTTTCTTTGCTCATATGCGGACCTCTGTGTTTTTACGCCTGGTGGACCGTCGGCGATCAGCCGATACTGGACTCAAGACGAGAAAGAAAAAGCCCGAGGCCGAAGCCCCGGGTAAAACACCACCCGGATGGATAGGTGGCGGCAGAGAAAGGAGTGGTTGGAGATGACATCAAGCGGCTTCCTGGTTGATATCGGCAAGGGCATTCCAGTTGATGTCGGATCGCAGTTGTTTTCTGGTGACCTCACCGCCAACAGCGCGCTCGACAAATGGGCAGAACTCGAGCGGCACACCGCGGTGACGCCAGTTGCTGACGCGCTGCGGAGTCACGTTCTTCCCGGAAATTTCGGAAAGTTTTGCCGCGAGGTTGGATACCCCGTTGCAGATCGAAATGGCTTTGTCGAATTCGCTCATGAGGCAAGACTACACACGCCGTGTAGTTGTGTCAACACACAACGTGAATCAACGCGTTGTTTAAACGGCGGACAATTCGACATGCCCTACGAAATCAGCCAAAGACCCGATTACGATCGTTTTCTCGAAGCCGCCCGCCTGCTGCGCGGATGGAACTCGCCGGCTGAAATCGTTAAACGGCTCAATGAGCGCGGCTATGCAATCACCGAGCAGATGCTTTCCAACTGGAAAACGCGCGGCGTTTCGCACCAAGGCAATCTTGCTTCAGCACGAATAATTGGGTATCGGCCGCTCTGGGTCAGTACCGGCGAGGGCGAAATGGTGGAAGGCAACACGCTGCCAAAGGCCAGTGAGCCGGCCATCAATGCCTATTCGAACTCTGGCGAAACAGATAAGCCGTCGAGCGAAGAAGAACGCATCATTCTTGCCGGCTATCGCGCCTCCAGCGCCGAGCGCAAAAAGATCATGCTGGACATTGCTGCCACGGCACTGGCCGAACAATCGACCGTCAAGTCCCCGCCGGCAGCGACCTCAAAAGCTAAACAGCGCAGCCATCGCATTGCCGATAAAACGGACGACGTCCTGGCCGATATCGGTATCGGCGAAGCAAAAACGCTTTACAAAACACAAAAGTAATAAAGCTATTAATTGTGCTACTCTCGTTTCGGTATTACCTATGTAATATCCCAACGAGGACAGCATGCCAACCAGACTTTACGACTTGAAGACCCAAAACAACAGGGCCGTACATCAAGCGCTCATAGAAGCGCTTGATTCCGTCGATCGCGAGGTCGACGGCGTGGTTATCATTCTTGGACGAAGCAACGGGAAGAAAACGGAAACCATCACCGCCGGATCATTATCAAATCACACAAAGGCCGCATTTGAGGGATTTAAGCTACAATTAAATATGGTAGCACACCACAAATCACAGATTTGATAATTCGGCGAGGTGAGAACAGCCGGACCGGCCGTGTCAGCGGCCGCGGCATGTGAGACGTTACGTGCCCTTCCCCCACCCAGGCCTCGGCCTGGGTTTTTTATTATTCATTTCTGATATGCAGAGTCAATATCACGTAAGTGATACATTGATTGCAAATTGTGAATTGCTTCACGTATCAAACGCCGTTTGCTTGTCATAAACAGAGGATCGCGCGATGATTCGGCATCAATGCTATTGGCTTATGTCGTATGGAAATATTTCCGATCTGGCTGGCCTTCTCCGTCGCCGTTGGGATGATCGCCAGCAACAAGGGGCGCTCCGGCTTTGGCTGGTTCGTTCTGGCCATGCTCATCTCGCCGCTGATTGCCGGTATTTTCGTGCTGATCGTGCCCAACCTGAAGCGTGCCGCCGGCGAGCCAACCCCGGAAACACACGTGCGCTGCCCGGACTGCCGCGAATTCGTTCTGCGCGATGCGCGCGTTTGTAAGCACTGTGGCTGCAAACTGATCCCACAATAGGAGATACCATGAAAACCCTGTTTCGCACCCTCCCCATTCTCGCGCTGACCGGCTGCGCCTCGGTCTTCAATGGCACGCACCAGGACATGACCATCGGCGAAACGCTGCCGGGCGCCAGCTACCAGGTGACCAACCAATACGGCCGCGTTGTGGCCTCGGGCAAAACGCCGGCCAACATCGAGCTCGAGCGCGGCGATGGCTATTTCAAAACCCAAAGCTACAAGGTGCGCTTCGCCAAGCCTGGCTTCAAGCCAAAGGTCGTCGATGTCGGCCCATCGCTCAACCCACTCTACTTCGGCAACATCGCGCTCGGCGGCATCCTCGGCATGCTGATCGTCGACCCCATTACCGGCGCCATGTACGACCTCTCGCCGCGCCACGTCGAAACCACGCTCGAACCCGATGCCAATGCACCGGCCAGCGCCCAGGTTGCGCCAACGCCCCAGCCCGTCCAGACCATCAGCGACTTGAGGCCGAAGCCGGTTGCGCCCCAGAAAACCATTTCGCGCCACGACTACGAATTGC
This sequence comes from Azonexus sp., assembly GCA_041909105.1. GTDB lineage: Bacteria > Pseudomonadota > Gammaproteobacteria > Burkholderiales > Rhodocyclaceae > Azonexus. Next base: position 14,357 of record JAYREE010000021.1, on the reverse strand, counting down.
GCGAACAAGCCAAACGCGACAACTGCCGCCAGGATGGCGCCATCACTTTTGAAAACGTCGAAGGCTCGACCGACCGCTTTACCCTCACCTGCCCGGATGGCCGAAACGCGGCCTATCTATGCCAAAGCGGACGAGGCTGTAGCCCGATCTAACCGCGTATAACCCAGACGACCGGCCGCTGGCCGGTTTTTTTTCGCCACGACTTCACATGGTGTTGACTTCGTCATTCACATAATGTGTAATGCACTCACGTTGCATCAAAACACATCTGGAATGGAGGAAGTCATGGACCCGGAAGAACGCGAAGCCAACGAAGCCATCCGAGCCGCGCTCAAAGCGCTGGAACACGCCATCGTCAAATGCTCCGCTGCCAAATACGGGCCGACGCATGTGATGCGGCCCCTGCTCGACGCGCGCGACAACACCAGCCACGTGCTGAAGGTCGTCGAAGGCAAAGCCTGAATCACGGAGGACACCATGAATCAATCGCTACTCCTCGCCGCGCTACGCGTTCATCTATCGCACTGCGCACTCTGCCCGCCTCTGGGCCGCAAGGTCGGCCTGCTTTTTACCCAGGACGGTAGCGCCCGCATCGTCAGCGCGCCGGTGAAGCCGGGGGTCTGAGATGACCGAGCTCGAGCGCCAGATGAAGAAGTTCTATCAGCGCACCGGGCTCAGTTTTCTCGGCATCAGCTTCGAGCAAGCCATGAAGGAAAAGGCCTTTCGCATCGCATTCGAGTGCGGCGTCAAGGCCAGCAACAAGGGAAAGCCGGCACCCGTGCAGCCGGCATTGATTTAGGAAAAACCATGACCCGTAGCGAAACACCTTTCTATCGCGCTCGCGCTATCGCTTTGGCGGTTGCATCCGCAATGGCTTCCGGAATGAATTTTCAGTCTATCCAGCAACTGTATAGCTATCAGTCTAACGGCCACGGCCGCGGCGCTATCTCCGGCAAATCCATGCGCAACCGCTACTCGCAAGGCGGCCGCGCCTATCCGCAAAACGGCGAACGCGAAATGGCCCGCCGCCGTCGCCAGATCTTCATGCGGCCGATCGACGACAGCCAAGTGCTGCGCTGATTCGACAACGCCAGCAATCACCCGGAGGAATCATGCCCAACGACCTACTTTTGCCCGGCTGGAAGCGCCGCGATGAACACAACATCGAGCGTGAGATCGACGCCGACACTATGGTGGCAATTCACCACTACCCGGGAACGCTCAACCAGTTTTGCCTGCACATCATCCGCGAAGGACTACGCTGGACACCAAAAATCGTTTACGGCCAGGCCAATGCCTACGCCGAATGCGACCGCTACCTAGCCATGCCGTTTGATGAGTTCAAAAAACTCATCATCGATAAAAAGCTGGAAGAACTTCACCAGCTACACCAGGAACTGCACGCCCTTGGCTACGAGTCTGAACACGACGAATACGCCGCTGGCTTCAAGGACGGAAAACAGGAAATGCGCCTTCAGATCATTGACGATCTGAAACGCTATGGGGCAAACGTCACTGTCACCGAAGCGCCGGCACCGATTGAACTTCCGGAGGCCGCATGATCACCGTCAACAACTGCCCGTTCTGTGGCGACGAAAACGTCGAAATCGACGAAATTCGGTCGGGAGAATATGCCGTCGACTGCCAGGAATGCGAATCCATCGGCCCGATCCGTGCCGACATCATGACCGCTATCGAAGACTGGAACCGGGCTCCGCAGAGCATCGTCAATCGCGACCTTCTCGCTGCCGCCAAAGACCTCATCAAGCGCATCACGCTCGACGATATTCAACTGCGCGAAGTGTTTGCCTATGAAGCCCATGGCAGGACGCATAACTTCTTCGACGAGCACTACCAACCGCTGATCGACACCCTGAACGCTGCTATCGCTAAAGCGGAGGCCGCATGAAAACCCGCCTCCAAGCCCTGTGCACCGCAGCAGTCACCATCTTCCAGCGCGCGCTGCTCAAGTACCGCATCAGCGCCTTCGAAAGCAGCCTGCGCTCTGCCTGCGAGCTGCGCGAGCAAGTCGCCGATCCCGGCGTGCTGGCCATCGTCAATGCCAACATCCGCCTGCTCAGCAGCGAACTCTGCAAGCTGCGCAGCGCCTTGCGCGAGCTATCCAACCAGAATTGCAACGTGAGCAGCACCCAAGCCGGGAGGGGGGATATAACCCCGGCACCAGCGGATCGGTCATTCCGCGTCGCGGACGGTTCGACACGCACCGACCTCCCGCCGAGGCCGCTGGAAAACGTCACCGAGGCGGCAACGCGGGACGGAATGCCCGCCGCGCCGGCCTCTGACCAACCCGTCCGCCTGGTCGTCAAAGTTCGCACGCCAACCTACGCGACGCTGGAGCAATCCCAATGCGCCGCCTGACCCCAATTGAGTTTGGCCACTACCCAATCGACGGGAAGCCCATGTCCATGCTGCAGGGCATGATCTACTGGTATGGCTGGGGAGACGATGAAGAATTCGATATTCGCATCATCCGACGCATCCTTGGCCTTGCAGAAGAACAGCCTCGAATGAGCATGGACAAGTGGTTTATGTCTAAACGCCCAAACCGATGTAAGGCCTACGGAAATATCTGCAAGCAGATTCGCCTTGCGCTCGCCGATAGTGGCCGCACATTTGCCGACGTTCTAGCTGAGCACGATCGCATCGTCGACAAAGAAGCAATCAAGCTGGGTTTTGCTCCGGAAGATGGCGAAATCATTGAGGCTCCATTTTGATGCGCCGCCTGTTTAACCACCTTCTGCTGAGCCTTCGCCTGCGCCTCGCCGAGCAGCACGTGCACGACCTCACCACCATGCTCTCCGGCCTGGCCGATGCCCAGCAAACACTGGAGCAGGAAGTCGACACCACCGTCCTGCGCCTGCTCGACGCAATCGCCGAGCGCGATGCGCTGGCCAAGCAATTGCCCAAGCCCATCGAAACGGTGTTTTGCATGGGGCATGTGGAATGAACCGCATCGTCACCCCCCAAGGCGCCTGCGAGATCAGCAGCCTGCCCGGCCAAGGACAGGTTGCCGTCTGCCACAACTTCTTCATCCGTGACGACCAGCGCGGCCAGGGCCACGCGCACACGCTCAAATCGACGCAGCGCCACGCCCTCCAGGCCATGCACTACGACTACGCCATCGTCACCGTCGCCCGCAGCAACGCCGCGCAGAAGGCCGTGCTCGAGCAAGCCGGCTGGCAAAAGCTCACCGAGTTCCGCAACCGGCGCAGCAGCGAAACAACCGAAATATGGGGGTTCGCCCCATGACTACCCTGCTCGCCATCGGCACCACCGCCGTACTCATCGACCTGTTTTTCTTCTAGGAGCACACATGGCCCGCTACCTCTCCCCGATGCTCTACCGCTACAAGCCTAGCCTGTTCGTCATCGCCGGCTTACTTGCCGGCACCAGCCTTGACCACATCCTCGGCAAAGCCGCCGCTTTCATCCTCGTCTGCGCCGGAATCCTGATCTTCAACTGGCGCATCAACGCGCGCTAACCCAAGGAGCCACCATGCAACAACTTCAACTCCCGCCGCTTGCCGAGGGCGAAACCTACATCGGCTGCATCGGCGACGCCACCGGCAACCTACACCACGTCATCCTGCTGCCCGGCGACAACGATGACGCCACCCATGAAGCTCAGATCGAATGGGCCAAGAGCATTGGCGGTGATCTGCCCAACCGCATCGAGCAGGCCATGCTGTGGGCCAACCACCGCGATCAGTTCAAGAAAGACTGGTACTGGAGCAACGAGATGCACCACTCCGAGTCCGGCTGGGCTTGGTTTCAGCTCTTCACCCTCGGCTACCAGTACGACACCGACCGCATCACCGAGCTCCGCGCTCGTGCCGTCCGCAGATTGCCCATTTGATAATTCAGTCATTTCGAGGACGCTATGACCACCACCATCACGCTTAAATCGATCAGGGCCGAGCATGCCAAGCTGGCCGACATGATCGCCACCTTCGAGAAGCAGCAGGAACCTTCCGGGCTGTTCTTTCCTGAGGTAACCATCAACCTCGCACCCGGCGAGCACTACGCCGGCCTCATCGTCGGCAAGGACGGCGAGCCGAGCTACCACCTGGTACTGCTACCCGGCCAGGCCGACGAAGTCACCTGGGAAAAGGCCATTGAGTGGGCCAGCCATCAGGGTGGCGAATACATCGCCAGCCTTCCCTCCCGCCGCGAGCAGGCGCTGCTCTTCGCCAACCTCAAGGAGGAATTCGAGGAACGCGCCTACTGGTCCAGCGAGACCCATGAGTCCGAGTCCGGCTGGGCTTGGTATCAGTACTTCTTCAACGGCTACCAGGACTTCAGCACCCGCCTCTACGAGCTCCGCGCTCGTGCCGTCCGCAGATTGGTCATTGAGTAATTTGATCATTTAGTCAGCATGGCTACCCACACCCAGCTTCCCATTTACAAGGTCGCCTACGACCTGCTCGATGTCGTCACGAGTCTCGTCAAGAACATGCAGCGAGACTTCAAGCGCTCCATCGGGGAGAAGATCAGCGCCGAATGCATCGAAATCACGGTGCTGATCTTCCGGGCAAATGTTGCCCAGGACAAGGCGCCCCATCTGCTGGAGCTGATCGAGCGCCTGCAGGTCGCCGAACTGATGCTGCGCCTGTCCATGGACAAGCGCCTCATTTCGAAGGCGGCCTATGCCCAGGCGATCGAACTTACCACCAGCATCGGGAAGCAGGCCAACGGGTGGCGCCGCGCCGCACATCGCCCGCTTCATGGAGGTCAAGGCCGCCATGACTGAGCGATCTTTCAATCTGGTCGTGCCGCTGGCTCACAAGGCCACCGACATGCGCACCACAGATACCGCCGGCAGCAGCCGGGGCTGGTCTGGCGCAGTTTCCCAGCTGAACACTCGGCCGGGCGACGTAGAAAGCACGATGGGCCCGAGTCCGGCTGGGCTTGGTATCAGAACTTCAACAACGGCAACCAGAACAACAACAACCGCAACAACGAGCTCCGCGCTCGTGCCGTCCGCAGATTGGAGCGCACCTGCTGATTTCACCTTCCAGGAACTCGCCCAGGCCTATTTCGACTGCCGCCTCACCAAGCGCAACAGCGCCAGTGCACTGGCCTTCGAAGAGCGCCTGGAGCACAACCTGCGCAAGCTCCACGACGAGCTTCAAGAAGGCACCTATACGCCCGGACCCAGCATCTGTTTCGCCATCACCCGACCCAAGCCGCGCGAAGTCTGGGCCGCACAGTTCCGCGACCGCATCGTGCACCACCTGCTGCACAACCGCATTGCCCCACGCTTCTACGCCCGTTTCATCGCCGATAGCGGCGCCTGTATCCCGGGACGTGGCACGCTCTACGCCGCCGAACGGCTCGAAGCCAAGGTGCGCAGCATCACCCAGAACTGGAGCCGGCCGGCGCACTACCTCAAGTGCGACCTCGCCAACTTCTTCGTCAGCATCGACAAGCGCATCCTGCTCCCCTTACTCGCCCGCCGCATCGACGAGCCGTGGTGGCTGCACCTGGCCGAGACCATCCTGTTCCACGACCCGCGACAGAACTACCAGATGCGTGGCAACCCGGCCGACCTCGCCAAGGTTCCGGCGCATAAGCGCCTGATCAATCAACCGGCTCACCTCGGACTGCCCATCGGCAACCTGAGCAGCCAGTTCTTCGCTAACGTCTATCTCGACGTGCTCGACCAATACGTCAAGCACGGCCTGCGCTGCAAGCACTACATCCGCTACGTTGATGACTTCGTGCTGCCGCACGAATCGCCGCTGTGGCTGAACGAAGCCCGCCACCATATCGAGCGCCACCTCGACATGGTCTTGGCAGCGCGACTCAACCCGAAGAAAACCATCCTTCAGCCCATCGAACGCGGCATCGACTTCGCCGGCCAGGTCATCAAGCCATGGCACCGAACCCTGCGCCGCCGCACCTTCAACGAAGCGATCAGCCGCACCCAACAAACGCCCGCCGAGAATCTGTTCGAAACCGCCAACAGCTACTTCGGCCTGCTGCGCCAAACCACCCACAGCCACCACGACCGCGCCCGCCTGGCCAATACCCTGCGCCAGCGCGGACACAGCGTGAAGGCCGACCTGACCAAGACTTATCGGAGAGCCGCCGCCAAATGCAGCTAAACCTCGACATCCACGGCGAAATCATCGTCGACAACTTTGCCGGCGGCGGCGGTGCCAGCACGGGCATCGAGCTGGCGCTCGGCCGGCGGGTCGACGTCGCCATCAACCATGACCCCGAGGCCGTGGCGATGCACACTGCCAACCATCCGGAAACCGAGCATCACTGTGAAAGCGTGTGGGAAGTCGATCCGCGCGCCGTCAAGCCCGGCCGCCCCATCGGCCTGCTCTGGCTGTCGCCGGACTGCAAACACTTCAGCAAGGCCAAGGGCGGCAAGCCGGTCGAAAAGAAGATTCGCGGCCTCGCCTGGGTGGCGCTGCGCTGGGCCGCCCTGCGCCAGCCGCGCGTCATCATGCTGGAGAACGTCGAAGAGTTCGTTACCTGGGGCCCGCTGGTCGAAGACGCCGCCGGCAACATGCGCCCCTGCCCGAAACGCAAGGGCCGCGAGTTCAACGCCTTCCGCAATGCCTTGCAGCGCCACGGCTACCAGGTTGAATGGAAGGAACTGCGCGCCTGCGGCTACGGCGCCCCGACCATCCGCAAGCGCCTGTTCCTGATCGCCCGCCGCGACGGCCAGCCCATCGTCTGGCCCGCGCCGACGCACTACGACCCGAACGACAAGAAGTATCAAGGCCACAAGGGCAAGATCCTCAACGCCGACGGCGTCGTCATGCAGCCGTGGCGTACCGCCGCCGAGTGCATCGACTGGAGCATTCCAGCGCCGTCCATCTTCGAACGCACCAAGCCGCTCGCCGACGCCACCTGCCGCCGGATCGCCAAGGGAATCATGCGCTACGTGGTCAATGCGGCCGATCCGTTCATCGTTAATTTTTCTTCGAAAAGTGATTTAGAATTGAGTTTTGATAAGTCGAAATACGGCAGGCATGCCATTTTCGATAAGTCAGAAAAGAAGAGCTCGACGACGATTGGTCAATCAAGTGATCAATCTATCGTGACTTCCTCACGGCCGGGATGCTCTTTCTACACCTCGGATTGGCATCTTGATAAGGCCAATCCGGGGTATGGCCGGCACCGTTTTATCACTCCCATCCTCACCGAACACGCCAACGCCAGCACCCCGCGCTGCATGTCGGCCGATGAACCGCTGCGCACCATCTGCGCCCAGACCAAGGGCGGACACCATGCGCTGATCGCACCCACGCTAGTGCAAACCGGCTACGGCGAACGCGAGGGCCAGCAACCCCGCGCGCTCGACATCGGGAAGCCGCTCGGCACACTCGTCGGCAGCCAGAAGCACGCCCTTGTCTCGGCCTTCCTCGCCAAGCACTACGGCGGCGTGGTCGGCACCGCGCTGGACGCGCCGATCTCAACTGTGACCAGCGTCGATCACCATAGCCTGGTCACCAGCAACCTCGTCAAGATGCGCGGCGACAATATCGGCCAGTCCAACGACGAACCGCTGCACACCATCAGCGCTCAAGGCACCCACTTCGCCGAAGTCCGCGCCTTCCTGATCAAGTATTACGGTGCCGACCAAGACCCGCGCATGGAAGAACCCATGCACACCGTCACCAGCCGCGACCGCTTTGGCCTCGTCACCATTGCCGGCCACGAATACCAGATCGCCGACATTGGCCTGCGCATGCTCGCCCCGCGCGAACTCTACCGCGCCCAAGGATTCCCGGCTGACTACATCATCGACTACGGCATCGACGCTGCCGGCAACCGATTCACCCTCACCAAAACCGCCCAGGTCCGCATGTGCGGCAACAGCGTCTGCCCGCCTCTGGCCGCCGCACTCGTCCGCTGCAACCTGCCAGAAATGATCATTCACCGGAGAGCCGCATGACCCCCCTCTGCATCTACCACCACCCCTGCGCCGACGGCTTTGCCGCCGCCTGGGCCATGCGCCGCTTCTTTGGCGACGGTGTCGAGTTCCACCCGACCACCTACGGCGAAGCCCCGCCAGACGTCACCGGCCGCACCGTCTTCATCGTCGACTTCAGCTACAAGCGCGACACGCTCCTGCAGATGGCCGGGCAGGCCAGGAGCATTACCATCCTCGACCACCACGCCAGCGCCCAGCGCGAGCTGGTTGATCTGCCGACCAACGTGCACACCATCTTCAAGATGCACCGCAGCGGCTGCATGCTCACCTGGGAATTCCTCTTCCCCGGCGAAATGCCGCCGGTCGTCTTCGACCACATCGAGGACCGCGACCTGTGGAAATTCGCCCTGCGCGGCACCCGCGAGATCGTTGCCGGCCTCTACAGCTACCCGATGGACTTCACCACCTGGGACGACCTGATCCCGCGCGTGCGCACCTTGCACGACGAAGGCCGCGTACTCATGCGCAACCAGGACAAGACCATCGCCGACCTGATCAAGACCACCCGGCGCCGCTTCCGGTTCGGCGGGCTGCTCATCCCCGTCGCCAACGTGCCCTATATGTACGCCAGCGAAGTCGCCGGCCAGATGGCCGTCGGCCACCCCTTCGCCGCCACCTACTTCGACACCCCGGACGGCCGCAAGTGGTCCCTGCGCAGCATCCCGGACGGCGCCAACGTCGCCCTCATCGCCGAAGCCCTGGGCGGCGGCGGCCACGACCATGCGGCCGGCTTTTTCCAGACCCGTGAAGAGGCGATCGATTTCGAGGTGGATTTTGGGGTGATTGAAGGGGGTGCGGCATGCTGACTCCTTATGAATGCGGTCAGGTTTCAGAGATGGTAATCACCATCGACTGCGAAACCTGCCAAGTGACGACGCCAGAAGAGATACGGAAAGCCGGCGAAATGCTCATCAGCAAGATGGCACGCTGTATCGAGAAATACAACGACCTCAACACAGCTATCGAGGTACTGAATCGCACCCTGTTGCATATTCAAAAACCGAAGGGGATGCCTCATGAAACCAACTAACCACTACTCCGCCATGCTCTACGCGCTGGCCGACGAGATCTGCAAAGAAGACGGCTGCACCACCCAGTCGGCCGAGGAAGTCGAAGAGGCGGCCGAGCGACTGGATACGCTGACGATCACTATCCGCGGTATGGAGATCGAACGCTCAGACATGCTTTCTGCGCTCGAAAAGTTTATTCAATGGAACAAGCGCTATCCATCGTCTCGGATTTTCAGCCACTCAGAGATTCTCGCGATAGCCAAAGAGCTCGATCTGATTGCAACTGAAGCAGAGGAGGCTGTTGCCAAGGCAAAAGCTTTCTCCTGCGGTGCACAAGCCGAAACGGCAAAAATCGACCCCGCCAGCCTGCTCCCGGATGAGCGCGAGTGCTGCGGAACATTCCCGCGCACACCGCACCGCTCCACCTGTGCCAAATATCGCGGGAAGAAAGGAGGTGCAGCATGATCAACAAACTCGAACGCGCAACCCAATACCTTGCCGTCGCCTGCGAAGGCAATCCGGTAGCGACAACCATCGTCATCATGTTGTTCTACGTAATGTTCAACTTCCTCGAAGCCGCCATCGAGATCGCCCTCTTTGGCCAACAATTCCATCATTGGCTGGATATCTTTTTCACGCTAACCGGCATCGCCTATTCGGCCTATGCCGTCTATTGGTGCGCCATCATCAACACAAAAAAAACGCGATCCTGCGGTGCACAAGACGAAATGGCAAAAAACGAAGGCGGTGCAGCATGACCTGGCTCCTAACCCACCGCGGCAAGCACCTCGACCTGGTCGATCCGCAGCCGGACATGATTGACCCCTTCGACATCGTCAAAGGCCTATCGCGCGAGGCGCGCTTTGCCGGGCAGACCAGCCACTTCTACTCGGTCGCCCAGCACTGCGTGCTGGCCAGCAAGATCGTCCCGCCGGCCTTCGCCCTGGAGGCTCTGCTGCACGACGCCAGCGAAGCCTACATCAAGGACATCCCCCGCCCGCTCAAGCAGCTGCTGCCAGAGTACCGCGCCATCGAACAGAAACTCATGGCCGCCATCCGCCACCGCTTCGGCCTGCCGGCCGAGCAAAGCGACGAAGTCACCGAGGCCGACATCATCATGCTCTCCACCGAGCGCCGCGACCTGATGCCGGACGACGCCACCGAATGGCCAATCCTGCAGGGCGTCCGCCCGCTCGACCTCCGCATCAACCCGGCCCATAACAACCGCGCCGAAGCGATGTTCCTGCAACGGATGATGGAGGGTTTCCTGCAATGAGCCTCGTCGCCGACATCCTCTTCAACCGCCCCATCGCCCTGCCGAAGGGCCGCTGCCGGACCCACAACCCCGACGAGCGCCGCCGGCAGCAGCAGACAACCCAGGCCATGGCAGACAACGCCGCGCGCAACACCGCGACCAAGCAGGCCAACATCGAGCGCGTCTATAACGCGATCGCGGCCGGAGTAACGACACTTAACCAGGTCAAGGCCGAAACCGGCCTCAGCCACACCACCGTCTGCTACGCGCTGAAGGATCTCGAAGGCGCCAAGCGAATCACCCGCATTAAGGGCGTCGTGCATCGGTTTGAAGTAAAGGGAACACCATGACACCAGAAACAGAATCCGACAAGGTCATCTGGCGCCACGAGCTGCAGCAGTGGTTCGGCGTCACCTCGGAAACCATGCGCCGCTGGCTGCGCGGCAATAAACTCCCCACGCCAGACGTCGCCATGTCACGAAAAACCCTCGGCTGGCGCGTTTCAACGCTGCACCAGGCGGGGATCAATATTCCGGCGTAACGCTATAAGTCACCTGCCGCCGATCAGGCGGCGCGGTGGGCGACGTGTTGTACGGAACCTTGAATACGGAGAAAAACATGAAAACCGCAGGCTTAGTGATAGACGACTGGAAGTTGCCGATCTTCAAGAAGCACCTCGATGCGGCTGGGCACTCTTACACGCAGCATCCAGGCGTGACGAAGAACACGCTGACATTGAAGGTTAATTATGAGTGGGTCGCCGACCTGAAGCCGATTGTCGAAGCCGCCAATACGGAGTGCGCAAATGCAAAACAAACCTAATACCTGCCTTACTGATGGCAGCCCAGTAACGCCTGACCACCGAGAGATCGATCCGGCAACTGGCCAACAAAAGGGATACGTCGTGCTTTCTGCCGAAGAGCGAGCGAAAGTCTTCGTGCGGCCGGTGCGATACTCCTACGTGCATCAGAAGTGCGGCGGTGTGACGACCATGGGGCAGGCTCTGGCCGAAACCTATGCGCGCGACCCGAGATTCTACAGTGGCACGTTCTGTGCCGTCTGCCGCGCTCATTTCCCGGTTGGTGCAGACGGTGAATTCACATGGAAAGGTACAAGCGAGAAGGTTGGGACGTGATGTACAAAGCTGGCAGTAACGGGCCGAGCGCGTAAGCGCGACATCGACCGGAGTGTTAGAAGGCTGCGGTCAACTGGAAAAAGGATAAGAAATGCACGACACGTACTGCTGCACGAACTGCAAGCTGACATTCGACGGGCCATACCGTGGCGCGGCATGCCCGGAATGCGGCGAGATTTACGACAAATTCACGACTCCGCTGATTCGCTGCGGATCGTTCGCTATGGCGTACTGGATGGACGCGAACCCGGATGTGACGCTGCGGAAACACGAGCCTTCTAACGCCTGAGATAACCGGAGCGACGCGGATTTATCGCGGCGCGTCCGGTTGATTGAAAAGTTAGAAGTGCTGCGGTCGACATGGAAAAGGAGCAAAAAATGCAGTGGTTTGAAGCAGAAGAATTGGCTGTCGCGGTGCTTGGATATTGCGATGACGACGAACTCGATAGCGACACCATCGAGGAAAAGATTTTCGACAAGCTGGGCGTTGAAATGGAGCAGTTCCAGAAGGTTGCCGAGGCACTGATGCCATTCACTATCCCGGCACGGGCTGCAATCAGCGGTAATGCGTTCAACGGATTTGTGAAGGACGGCGCATTCATCGTGAAAGCCCCCGTGACTTCTAACGCCTAGGTGATGGGCCAAGCAGGCGAAGCTTGCGAAGGTCCAGCGCGAAGCGCGACATCGACCGCTGTGTTATGCACGGCGGCAAACAGGAGAAAAGACATGAAGCTGAAAGTTGAATTTGAAGTGACGGTGCCTGACGAAGTAACGCTAGAACAGGCAGAAGAGTGGCTGCTGTTCCAGCTCGGAGAACGCGGCAGGATCGAAGCAGATAACCCGATGGCTGATTCAGACCTCGAAGCGCGGCGCGTTTGGGTAACAAGTGCATAACACATAGTAGACGTCACCCCTGCCCATCAAACCAATCCGACCAATCCTGAAGCATCTTCCTCCGCTCGTCGATATACTTGGCACGGTTATAGATTGACCGAACCTTGTTCTCCGGCGTGTGCGCTAGCTGCATTTCAACCGCGTCCGGATTGTATTTTCGCTCGTTCGCCCAGGTGCTCCCCACCGACCGGAAGCCATGTCCGGTCATCCGGCCTTTAAAACCGATGCGGTGAATCAGGTATAGCACCGCGTTTTCCGACATCGGCCGATCATCCCGCCGATCCGATGGCCAGACATATTCAGAACGCGTCCGATTGCGCTGTTCATGCAGGATCGTCAGCGCCTGGCTTGGCAGCGGAACCATATGATCCTTCTTCCGTTTCATCTTGCCCGCCGGGATGATCCAGCAGCCGTCGACAATTTCATCCCAGCGCATCATGCGCAGCTCGTTGGTGCGCACCCAGGTATAAGCCAGCATGCGGCAGGCAAGCACACTCTGGATGTCGCGCTCCAGGTTCAGGCGCTGCACAAATTCTGGCACCTCATGCAGCTCAAGCGCGGCAAACGACACCACCGTTTTCTTGACGAAAGCCTTCTCCGGATTGATCAGCGCCGCCGGGTTGATCTTCGCGTATTCGTGCTCGACCGCCCACTCGAACACCTGGCTCGCCCATTGCCGGCACTTGCGCACGTATTCGTGCAGCCCCTTGTCGTCGATACGCTTGAGCGCAGCCAACAAGGTCAGGCGATCGATGGCCCCGATAGGCACCTCGCCAAGCTCCGGCCATAGGTGCATCTCCAACGCCCGCGAAGCGTTCTGCCGGTACGACTCTGAAATATCCTTGCGCCCGCCCCAGAATTGCTCGCACGCCGCCTTAAAGGTCAACCCGACCCGCTGCCGCTTGCGCTCCGCCATCGGGTCTGCTCCCTCGCGCAGATCACCCTTCAATTCCTCACGCTTGCGCCGCGCCTCGGCCAACGACACCGCAGGATAAGGCCCAAGGCTCTTCTGCTGCGCCTTCCCGTTCAGCCGATACGAGACCCGCCAGGTCTTCGCCCCGGTCGGCGACACGAAGAGATACAACCCGCCACCATCGAACAGCTTGACCGGCTTCTCATCAGCCCGCGCCGCCTTGCACTTGGCCTCATTCAGCTTATTTGTGAGCATCGTCGACAATTCCCTCGCCCGATGCCTACACCGATGCCTACTACTCACCTGTGTTGCACCGTGTTTTACCGTTGTTTAATGTGCGGAACGGTTGGGAACTATAAACGAAAAAACCGCGCATTTGCGCGGTTCTTCGTGTGTTTCGTTGCTACTTGGTTGGCCAGCGTTGGTGCTTGCTGGCGGAGACGGAGGGATTCGAACCCTCGATGCAGGTTTTGCCCGCATGCTCCCTTAGCAGGGGAGTGCCTTCGACCTCTCGGCCACGTCTCCGTGTCCAAGCTTACAACGAGGCGCGGATGATATAGCCTCCGCGCCTTTTGGTCAAACCCTTACTGGTCCAGACCGAAGGTGCGGTGCAGGACGCGAACGGCCAGCTCCAGGTACTTCTCGTCGAGAACGACGGAAATCTTGATCTCGGAGGTGGAGATCATCTGGATGTTGATGCCTTCGTCGGCCAGGGCCTTGAACATCTTGGAGGCGACGCCCGGGTGGGAGCGCATGCCGACGCCGACGGCGGAGACCTTGCAGATCTTGTTGTCGCCGGTCACTTCACGGGCGCCCAGCTTGGCCTTGACGGTTTCGAGGATGTCCTTGGCCTTGGCGAAGTCGCCGCGGTTGACGGTGAAGGAGAAGTCGGTGGTGCCGTCATGGCCGACGTTCTGGATGATCATGTCGACATCGATGTTGGCGTCGGCGATCGAGCCCAGAATTTGGTAGGCGATGCCCGGGGTGTCCGGAACGCCCAGCATGGTCAGCTTGGCTTCGTCGCGATTGAAGGCGATACCGGAGATGATGGGTTGTTCCATGTTCTTGTCTTCCTCAACAGTGATCAGCGTGCCTTCCCCTTCGTCCTGGAAGCTGGAAAGAACGCGCAGTTTGACCTTGTACTTGCCGGCGAATTCGACCGAGCGGATCTGCAGC
>JAYREE010000020.1:0-55099 GCA_041909105.1 Azonexus sp. | reverse complement strand
ACAAGGCTCACGAAGAAGGCGTCATGGTTGCCGAGCTGATGGCTGGCCAGGCCGGTCACTGCAACTTCGACACCATTCCCTGGGTCATCTACACCTCGCCGGAAATCGCCTGGGTCGGCAAGACCGAACAAGCGCTCAAGGCCGAAGGCGTTGAGTACAAGGTCGGCAAGGTGCCGTTCCTGGCCAACGGTCGTGCCCTGGGTATGGGCGATCCGTCCGGCTTCGTCAAGATGCTGGCCTGCAAGAAGACCGACCGCATCCTCGGCGTGCACATCATCGGCGCCAACGCTTCCGAAATCATCGCCGAAGCCGTTGTCGCGATGGAGTTCGGCGGCGCTGCCGAAGACCTGGCCCGCATCTGCCACGCTCACCCGACCCTGTCGGAAACCGTGCATGAAGCCGCGCTGGCCTGCGACAAGCGCACGCTGAACTTCTGATCGCAGGTTTGGCCGATAAAAAAGCGGGGAACTTCCCCGCTTTTTTTATTTTTCTTCGTTCTATCGTGCGTATTGCAACCTTCTGAAATGTGTATTGCCTAAACTAATACAATTGAGATAAGTTACTAAAACTAGAAAGATAGGCAGGGGTTTATGCAAACTCAGATAGCTCGCACGCCGACTACGCGCTTTCTCCTGATCGTCTTTGTCTGCGCAGCCTCATTCATGTTGATCTATGAGGCGCTCAAGGAATATGCGTTGCCTTGGGAGCTTTCTGCCTGGGAGTCGCATACGATGACAATCATCGTGACATCCCTGGTGGCTACGATCATTTCCTATTTCACGCTGAGGAAAATCAGAGGCGAAAGAGACGAGCGCATGGCCTTGGAGCTACGGGCTGGACGTTTCAAGGAGTCTTTGCTCAACTTGCTGCCGGTCGCTGTCTTCTACAAAGATCGGGAGGGACGTTATCTGGGATGTAACCGGGTGTTTACCGACATCATGGGCGTCTCAGAACAGAACCTCATTGGCAAGACGGTATTCGAGCTGTGGCCGAGCGATATGGCTCACATCTATCATCAGAAGGATCTGGAACTCATGGCCGCAAGAGGACATCAGACCTATGAATTCCAGGTGAAGGATAAGGATGGCATCATCCGGGATGTGATCTATAGCAAGTCGATATTTCTTGACGATCAGGAGCAGACAGCGGGATTGATCGGCGCATTTTTTGACATCTCGGATAGAAAACAGGTCGCAGAGGCGCTTGCAGCCTATCGCAATCATCTCGAAGAACTGGTTCGGGAGCGTACGGCAGAACTGGAGATGGCGCTCGGGGCCAAACGAAAGTTCTTGTCCAACATGAGTCATGAGTTGTTGACGCCGATCAACGCAATTTCCGGGTTCGCTCAGTTGATTCAACAGAATTTGGCGGCTGAGGCAGTCCCCTTCTATTTACGAACGATACAGGCCAACGTTGACAATTTGACTGCACTGATCCGGAACATCCTGGATGTGTCCGAGATGGGTTCCGGCAGGAGCGAGATCCACAAGTCCCCATTTTCCCTGTCCGACCTGATCGTATTTCAACTGGGTTCGGCAACGGAACTGGTTGGCAGCAAGCTGCTACAGATTCGTAGCGAAGTTTCCCCCAATATTCCGGCCTGTGTCCTGGGCGACGAACTGAAATTGGCCCGGGTCGTTCAGCATTTGCTGAGCAACGCCATCAAGTTCAGTCAGGAGGGAGAAATCTGGCTTCGGGTATCGCTCAAGGATCGGGAATCCGCACGCTATCGTTTCGAAATTCAGGATCAGGGAATAGGGATTCCGCTAGAACAGCAAAAACGTATCTTCGAGTTGTTTACCCAGGAAGATGAGTCGCATACTCGGCAGTATGGAGGGGCCGGGCTTGGTCTTGCGCTGTGCAACATGCTCGTGACCAGCATGGGGGGGAGCATTGGTGTTGCCAGTGAGGTCAATGTGGGGAGCACTTTCTGGTTTGAGGTCAGTTTGCCAGACGCTGAGTGCTTACCCGATACGAATTCGCCAGAGTAACTTCTTGAACTTTCGCGGAGTTCCAGCTTAGCGATTTTTCGCCCATCGTTGACGGGGGACGAATCACAGGATCAATACTTCACTAATCTCCAACTTACGTGCCACGTATTTGTTTGCGAAAATACGACTTTCCAAGAACGATACATTCCAGAAATGCCCCACAAGAAACTGAAGGTCGCCGAGAACGGCATGCTTGACGCCTATAGCGCGTTGCTGGCCGAACGCGGTTACGTTGCCGATGAAGCGCAGATGACGGCGGCCCGCGCGCTGCAGGCGCTCTATACCAACCTGTTGTCCTTCAAGGTAGATCGCGGCAGCACCTTCAAGCGCCTGCTAGCGCCGCCCAAGCCGCCGAAGGGCGTCTATTTCTGGGGCGGTGTCGGGCGCGGCAAGAGCTTCCTGATGGATTGCTTCTTTGCCTCGGTGCCGTATCGCCGCAAGAAGCGCATCCACTTCCATGCCTTCATGCAGCAGATTCACCGCGACCTCGACAAATACAAGGGCGAGGAAGATTCGATGGGTAAGGTCGCCGAGCAGGTGGCCAAGGATGTGCGTCTGCTGTGCTTCGATGAATTCCACGTTTCCGATATCGCCGACGCGATGATCCTCGGCCGCTTGATGGAAGGCCTTTTCAGCAAGGGCGTCATCATCGTGATGACCTCCAACTACCCGCCGTCCATGCTCTACCCGAACGGCCTGCACCGCGAGAGCTTCCTGCCGACCATCGCCTTGATCGAAAAGAACCTCGACGTCTTTGAGGTCGAAGCTGGCATCGACTATCGCCTGCGCGCTCTGGAGCAGGTCGAGATCTACCACCACCCATCCGACGATGCCGCCGAAAAGAAGATGCTCGAATACTTCAAAATGGTCGCCGGCGAAGAGGGCAAGAAGGGCGGCAAGATCGAGGTGCTGGGGCGCGACATCGAGACGGTGCGCCGCGGCAATGGTGTCATCTGGTTCGACTTCCGCACCTTGTGCGGTGGGCCGCGTTCGCAGAACGACTACCTGGAAATTTCGCGCAGCTATCACACCGTGCTGCTCTCGCACATTCCCAAGATGACGGTGCATCAGGCCTCAGAAGCCCGACGCTTCACCTGGATGGTCGATGTCTTCTACGACCACAAGGTCAAGCTGATCGCCACCGCCGATTGCGCGGCCGATGATCTCTACACCGAAGGCACGCAGGCCAGCGAATTCAAGCGCACGGTCAGCCGCCTGACCGAGATGAACTCGAAGGAATATCTGGCCCTGCCGCACATTCCTTCCGAATGACGGTTCGGGTGCCGGCGATGGAAATCGACTACCGCGACGACGCCGAGATCACCGTCGAGGCAGCCATCGACCTGTACCGTCGTTCGACGCTCGGCGAGCGCCGGCCGGTCGATCGGCCGGATCGCTTCGCCGAGATGCTGAAGCATGCCAACCTGACCATTTCGGCCTGGCACGGCGGGCGCTTGGTCGGCATTGCCCGCTCGCTCAGTGACTTTGCCTATGTGACCTATCTGGCCGATCTGGCGGTCGATGCCGAGTACCAGCGGCAAGGCATCGGCAAGCAGTTGATTCGAGAAACCCAACGCCGGGTCTGGCCGGAAAGTATGATCGTCCTCATGGCTGCGCCCAAGGCAAACGATTATTATCCGAAGCTCGGTTTTGAGCATAACCCGCGCGGCTGGATCTTGCGGGGCCGCTGAAACCCACCCTCAACCACCCGCACGCCAGGGAGGCCCCATGAAAATTGCCCTGAAATGGCTGTGCACCGCAGCAGTCGCCCTCTGGGTGCTGAGCGTCGGCGCGCAGCAGATGGAAATCATCGAACTGCGCAGCAAGACGGTCGACGAAGTGCTGCCCACGCTGCTGCCGCTGGTCGAGCCGGGCGGCACGCTGACCGGCATGAACAACCAGCTCTTCCTCAAGGCGTCGCCGCGCAACCGCTCCGAAATCAAGCGAGCGCTGGCCGCTATCGATACCCCGTCGCGCCGGCTGATCATCCGCATCGCCCAGAATCGCGAGGCCGAAGAGGGCGCTCGCGGCGCTCAAGGTGGCGGCTCGGTCACCCTGGGCAGCACCAGCCGCGCCAACGTGCAGGCGCGTGTCTGGGATACGCGCAGCGTGCGTAGCGAGAGCGGCTCGCAGATGGTACAGACCGTGGAAGGCGGCCGCGCCTACATCCAGGTCGGCCGCTCGCTCGCCGTGCCCATGCGCCGGACCGTGATCGGGCCGGGCGGCGCGATGATCAACGAAGGCGTCATCTACCGCGACATCGGCAGCGGCTTCTACGCCACGCCGCGCGTCAACGGCCAGCGCGTGACGCTGGAGATTTCCCAGCAGGCCGAGAGTTTCGACCGTGGCTACGGACCGGGCTCGGTCAGCTCGCAGCGTCTGCAAACCACGGTATCCGGCCGCCTCGGCGAATGGATCGAACTGGGCGGCACCGGCAAACAGGCCGCCGGCCAGCAGGGCGGCGCCTTCAGCGTCGGCACCAGCGATGTCAAAGACAACCGTTCCATCTGGCTCATGGTCGAGGAGGCCGAATGACCGAAGAAATCATCCGCAAGCCCCGCCACATCGGGCACAAGATCGCTCTCGCCTGCGCCGGTTTGTGCGCCTTCCTGATGCTGCCGGCCGCCGGAATGTTCTTCTGGTTCCTGACCACGCGCGGCATGGCCGATACCTGGACGCCGAGCCTGGCCGCAATCGTCGCCTTCTTCGGCTGCTGCGCCGGTGTTCTTTATGCTACCAGCGTGCCGCAACCGCAGTTGCCGCAGGACCAATGAACTTCTGATGTCAGGTGTGGTGGGGGGGCGCTTGTCCCGCCATCGGTTGGGGCGGCAGAGGAAGTGCATCGGGGGGGCTGGCGATTGAATGGCCACTGTGCTGAACTTCCAGTTCCCGAAGCTTTGTCTTCTGCGCTTCGATTTGAAGCTGAAGTTCCTCAATCTGCCGTTTTTGCCGCGACAGCTGCCACTGGCGTTTGAGCGTACCCGGTGTCGTCAGCAGGGCAACCAGCAAGGCGCCCAGTGCTAGCGCAATCATCAGCGCCATGGCTAGCGAGCCATCGAAGCGCCAGAGCAGAAAATTGACAGTGACGGGGATGTTGTTCTGCAGCGCCAATACCACAGCGACGAGGGCCGTCGCGATGGCACCGATCAGGGCGACTTGCATGTATTGCTGTCCTCTCCGGTGTCCGGTCGGGTTGAGTTTCCATTGGCTTCATTCTCTCCCGGTGCGTGGCGAAGCCGGCTGATCGCCAGAAGAATGGCCGAAACCAGGACGACCAGCATGACGCTGCCTTCGATGTAGTGTGGCAGTGGCATCGCATTGCGAGCCGCGAGAAAGAGCAGCACGGTGATCAGGCCGCGAGGGGCCAGCCAGAGCAGGGCCTTGCCGTCCTCGTGATGAATGGCCTTGAGCAGCAGGTAGCGGATCGCAAAAACAATGCTGAGAATGATCCCGGCCGTCAGCCAGGAGCGTGGCGATACCAAATCGGAAAGCTCGGTCCAGTAGCCGAGGAGAATGAAGAAGTAGCCGCGTACGGCAAAGGTCAGTTCGTTGGTGAGAGTCTTGAATTCAGTGAGTGTTTTGTCGTAACAGTTGTCTGACCAGGTGCTGAAGGGCTTGAAGCGGGTAATGAGCCTCGGATTGTTGATGGCCAGACCAAAGAGCAGAACTAGAATCAGGGGCGAGAGGTGCATCAGCTCGCCAGCCGCGTAGAGGCCGAACAAACCGGCGAGGAGGGGGATGAAGCGGATATGGCCATCGACGCGCATGAGCACGAGGACCAGGCCGATTGCGCAGATGGCTCCGAGAATCAGCGAGAGCAGGCCGCCGCCGATTAGTCCCTTGAGTGCGCCCATCAGGCTGCCGTCGGAATTGAACAGCGAGAAGAACACCAGAACGCCAATGATGTCGGACAGGGAGCTTTCATAAACGACGAATTCCCGTCCCTTGGCGGACAAAAAGCTGCTGCCCGGAATTGCCACGGCGCTGCTGATCACGGCGAATGGAACGGAAAGCAGGGTTGCTTGGAACAGACTGAGATGGAGGACATGCAAGGCAAGTACGGTAAAGGCCGCCGTGCAGGCCAGGAAACCGATAGTGGCGATCAGAAAGGCGCCGGTGGCCGCCTTGAGGCGCTCTTTCCGCAGCTCGATATCGAGCGCCCCTTCCAGTACGATGAGCACCAGGCCGATGGTGCCGATCAGGGGAACGGCAGCGTCGATGCCAAGAATTTCCAGACCGAAGAAGGACAGGGCTGGCTTGCCGGCGAGCCCGACGGCAATCAATAAGACCACTGACGGGATGCCCGAGACACGGCCAATCCTCTCGATGGCGAAGGCCAGAAGCAGGAAGACCGAGGCGGCGAGGATGGCGTGGTAAGTCATTGAAGCCTTGTGACTGGATGCGCTGTACCCGAGGACAAGTCCGAGCCGGGTGACGGCTGCGAGTTCGTCGGACCTCGATGAGCTTGCTCGGATCGAGTTGTGCCGGAATGGCTGGAATGTCTTATAGCTATTTTGCCATAGTGAGCCGAGTTTCCGGCGTGATCGGGGGAGCAAAGAAAAACCCGGCATGTCGCCGGGTTTTTCTTGTCTGGCTGCGGTAGGTCAGGCCGCATTCAGCGCCTGATCCAGGTCGGCGATCAGGTCGTCGATGTGCTCGATGCCGACCGACAGGCGGATCATGTCTTCGGAGACACCGGCCTTGGCCAGTTCTTCCGGAGACAGTTGGCGGTGCGTGGTCGAGGCCGGGTGGCAGGCCAGGGTTTTGCAGTCGCCGATATTGACCAGGCGGGTGACCAGCTTCAGTGCGTCCTGGAACTTGCCGCCGCCTTCGCGGCCGCCCTTGACGCCGAAGTTGAGGATGCCCGACGCCTTGCCGCCCATGTACTTCTGGACCAGGGCGTGGTCCTTGTGGTCGGGCAGGCCGGCGTAGTTCACCCAGCTGCACTTCGGATGGTTTTGCAGGAACTGGGCGATCTTCAGCGAGTTTTCGCAGATGCGGTCCATGCGCAGGGCCAGGGTTTCGATGCCTTGCAGGATCAGGAAGGCGTTGAACGGGCTGATCGCGGCACCCATGTTGCGCAGCGGCACGACGCGGGCGCGGCCGATGTAGGCGGCGGGGCCGAGCGCTTCGGTATAGACGACGCCATGATAGGAAACATCCGGCTCGTTCAGGCGCTTGAACTTGGCCTTGTGCTCGGCCCACGGGAATTTGCCGCTATCGACGATGATGCCGCCGATGGAGTTGCCATGGCCGCCGAGGTATTTGGTCAGCGCGTGCACGACGATGTCGGCGCCGTGTTCGAAGGGGCGGCACAGGTAGGGCGAGGGCACCGTGTTGTCGACGATGACCGGCACGCCATGCTTGTGGGCGATTTCAGCCAGCTTTTCGAAGTCGGTGATGTTGCCGAGCGGGTTGCCGACGGATTCGCAGAAGACGGCCTTGGTCTTGCCGTCGATCAGCTTCTCGAAGGCCGCCGGGTCGCGGTAGTCGGCGAAACGCACGTCGATGCCGTATTGCGGCAGGGTGTGGGCGAACAGGTTGTAGGTACCGCCGTACAGGGTGCTGGAGGTGACGATGTTGTCGCCGGCTTCGGCGATGGTCTGGATGGCGGCGGTGATGGCCGCCATGCCGGAGGCCATGCACAGCGCGGCGATGCCGCCTTCCATGGCGGCGACGCGCTTTTCCAGCACGTCCTGCGTCGGGTTCATGATCCGGGTGTAGATGTTGCCCGGCACCTTCAGGTCGAACAGGTCGGCCCCGTGCTGGGTGCTGTCGAAGGCGTAGGAGGTCGTCTGGTAAATGGGTACGGCGACGGCCTTGGTGGTCGGGTCCGGGCTGTAGCCGCCATGGACGGCAAGAGTTTCGATCTTCATGCGTACGTCTCTCTCTTTGTTGTTGGCGAAAGAAAAAAGTCTATAGGAGCGGTTGGATATTAGCCATTGCCATTAGGTCATGCTAATAACATTGATGCCTAAGCATATAGGCATTTGGCATCAGGTCGTATCGTCGGCATCTTCGGCAGGCCGCCGGGCGGCCTTGAGCAGGAAGCGGCCGGGGTCGCAGGCGTCGACCAGGTCGCTTTCCAGCGGCAGCGGTTCGCCTTCGATGCGCGAAACCAGCAGATCGGCCATCAGCGCCGACCACACGATGCCGCGCGCACCGAAGCCCTGCACGCACCACAGGCCGGGCTGACGGGGCAGGGCGTGCAGGCGGGTGTTGGGTGTGGCGGCAACGGCATCGGGCACTGGGCCGACGATGGGCAGGCGGTCCGGCGACATCGGGCGGAAGCCGACGCGGCCGCCCAATTTGGCGAGGTCGAGTTCCGGCGCGAAGCCGGGCAGGCTGAGATTCAGGCGGGCGAGGTTCTCGCGGTGGTCGATTTCGCGCAGGGAACGATCGGTATCGCCGGCTTGCAAGGTGGCGCCGATCAGGCGCAGGCCATCGATCTCGGGCATGGCGTAGCCGAGCTTGCAGACAACGTGCGGCAATGATGGCGTAGTGGCAGCCGGCAGGTGGGTGACCTGACCGCGGACGGCTTTTTGCGGCAGCCAGGCGAATTGCTCGAAATCGGGCGCGGTGGTGCCGCTGGCCATGACCACGACCGGCGCTTCGGCGAGGACAGTACCGTCGGCGGCGAGGGCTTGCCAACTGTCTACCGAGTCATTGGCCCCGGTTTTTGCCCTTTTCAGGCAGTGCACCGCAGCAGCGACCTTGACGGTGATGCGCTCGGGAAAAGCGGCCAGCGCGGTGCGGCAAACCGAGGGCGGTTGCACCCAGCCGCCGTTCGGGAACCACCAGCCGCCAGTGTCGACCGGCCAGCCGAGCATTTGCCTCGCCGTGTCGCGGTCGACGAATTGCATGACTTCGTCCGGCCAGCCGAGCGCTTCGACGGTGCGTTTTTGCTGCGCTTCATGGATCGGCTCGCGGCCGAGATGGAGCACGCCGCAAGCCGACCAGCGGGCGGCGGGCAGGCTGCCGAGCAGGGCGCGGGTGGCCAGGTAGCCGGCGCGGGTCAGGCGCGACAGGCGATTGTCGTCGGCGCTGGGCAGCGGGCGCAGCACGCCAGCGATGTTGCTGGAAGCGCCTGTGGCTGGGCCAGCGGTCGCTTCGAGCACGGTCACCTGCCAGCCGGCGGCGGCCAAGGCGTAGGCGCTGGTGCTGCCGGCGATGCCGGCGCCGATTACGATGGCGCGGCGTTCGGCTGGCGGCGTGTGCCGGTTCGGCCGGCGCGAGCGGAAGCGGCCGCTCAGCATCTGCCGTTTTCCGGCGAAGCCGGGGCGTTTTTCCAGGTCGAACTCAGCGGCTTGCAAGGCTTCGCGCACATGACCGGCAACCGACCAGGTAGCCAGTGTGGCGCCGGGGGCGGCCAGGCGGGCGAGCGACTTGCACAACTCTGGCGTCCACAGCTCCGGATTTTTGGCCGGCGAGAAACCGTCGAGGTAGAAGGCATCGACCGCGGCATCGATGGCGCGCAGTTGTTTGGTGGCGTCGCCGAAGATCAGGGTCAGGATGACGCGATGATCGTCGAGGTGCAGGCGATGCACGCCGGGCGTCAGTGGCGGCCAGTGTTTTTGCAACTCGCCGGCAAGGTCGGCGAATTCCGGCCAGGCCTGCTGGGCGATGGCGAGGTCGGCGGCCGAAAAGGGGTGCTTCTCGAAGGAGACGAAATGCAGGCGCTGGCAGCGCTGCGGATCGTCGCGCCAGGCGCGCCAGGTGGCGAGAAAGTTGAGGCCGAGGCCGAAGCCGGTTTCGAGGATGACGAAGCGGTGCTGGCTTTGCCAGCGCTGCGGCAGGTCGTTGCCAGCGAGGAAAACGTGTAGCGCTTGCTGCGGGCCGCCGTGGGCGGAGTGATAGACGTCGCCGAAGCTGGTCGACCAGGGCGTGCCGTCGTCGGCGAATTCGAGGCGGGCGGGGACGAGCGGCTCGATCACGCGCTCAATGCAGCAGGCCGTGTTTTTCGCCGCCACCGCCGGTCAGGGGGGCGTTGCCTTGTGGGGTGGCGCTAACGTAGTCCAGCGTCAGATCCCATTTTGCCTGTTCGCCACCGGCTCGCAACATGGCGCATAGAGCCTGCAGCAAGCTGGAATCAAGCACCAGGTTGAAGCTGCGCTCACGGCCCTCGCGGAAGGTCAGGTGGATGGCACCATCGCTGTGCTTGGTCAGCTGGCATTCGCTGGCGAGCAGCGGCGTTGTGCCGAGCGGGAAGGTCGAGTCGGTGTCGCGGAAAGGCTCGTCGAAAGTGGCGTTGGCCGAGCTGTCTGCGGCCTCTGGGCTGTTCTCCATGGCCGGAACGATCAGCGGCGTGGCGACCATGTTGACAAGGCGTGGCCACAGCTTGCGCAGGAAGCGACGGGTCAGGAAGATGCGGAATTCCTCGTTGGCCTGCGTGGCGACGCGCAGGATCAGACGATCCTGCACGCTGTCATGGGCGACCTGAATCTGGCGCAGTTGCATTACTTCAATCCGTTGAGCACGTCGACAAGAATGATGATGCGCCGGATTCCCTTGCGTGACCAGCGCTGGAACAAGCCGGCGAAGGCTGCCAGGCGATTCATCATGGGCAGGCCACGGCGGACGATGGCCTTGATCTCGTCATTCGGATTGGCCGCGAAATAGCGTTCGAGCAATTGCGGCAGCAACTGGCGCGATTCGCTCTCGACGATGGGGCCGGCCAGCGAGATGGAATTCAGGAAGAGCACGAGGTCGGCCGCCTGTACTGCGGTGGACGGCAGGAATTCGCCAAAATTCTCTTCAAAATCGATGCGGTAGCTCTGGCCGTCCTGCATCGTGATGTTCTTGATTTGGGCGCCACCGTGCCAGAAACCGGAGCGGTGGAATTCTCCGAGCTCGGTAGCCAGTCGCGGCAACTCGCGCCGCCATTCCTCGGCTGTCCACTTCTCCAGCAGCGTGGCGACCACGGTGCCGCAGTAGTCGAGCACGAAGAATTCCGGTGTCACCAGCGCCACGCGCGGCACACGTATGCCTGCCGCCGCCATCGCTTTAAGTCGATTGGCCTCGTACTCCATGCTGCCGGCTGCCTCGGACAAAGCCAGCGTACGCAGGGGCAGCGGCTGCCCGGTCAGGTGTTTGACTATCCAGCGCATGAACAGCGTCTGGATCAGCTTGCGCGACTTCGCCGCCAGTTTCTTGACGACATAGCGCTTGCCCTCATGCTCGAACACCAGCGCCCGGCTATGGTGGGTCGCCAGTCGGGCACGCGCGGCAGCTTCGAGAGATTGCAGGTTTTCGTTCACCAAGAACTCAGTAGCGAGACAGCTGGGAAAAGCGCCTGGATTCCCGCTTCCGCGGGAATGACGTATTTAGTGAAATCAGTGCCGATGGTCGCGTGAGCGCAGCCAGAACAAGGCGCGGGCGAGCGCCGCATAGCAGCGCTATGCAAGCTCGTCCGCAACGCCGTTATGGCAAGCGCAGCCGACCATTATTCGGGGCGCATTTGGGGGAAGAGAATAACGTCGCGGATAGCCGGGCTGTCGGTCAGCAACATGATCAAACGATCGATGCCGATGCCGCAGCCACCGGTCGGCGGCAGGCCGTATTCCAGTGCACGAATGAAGTCGGCGTCGTAATACATCGCCTCTTCATCGCCGGCATCCTTGGCCTTGGCTTGTTCCTGGAAGCGGGCGGCCTGATCTTCGGCATCGTTCAGCTCAGAGAAGCCGTTGGCGATTTCGCGGCCGACGATGAACAGCTCGAAGCGCTCGGTGATTTCCGGGTTGGTGTCGGAAGCGCGGGCCAGCGGACTGACTTCGACCGGATAGTCGATGATGAAGGTCGGCTCCCAGCACTTGGCTTCAGCGCAGGCTTCGAACAATTGCAGTTGCAAGCTGCCCAGGCCGCCCGGCTTGATCTTCTCGCCGAAGGCGACGATCTTGGCCTTGAGGAACTCCGCGTCAGCCAATTGCTCGTTGGTGAAGTCCGGTTGTTCGCGCTGGATGGCCTGGAGGATGGTCAGGCGATGGAAGGGCTTGGACAGATCCAGCACGCGGCCTTGGTATTCGAACACTTCCTTGCCCAGCGCTTCGCGCGCGGCCTGGCGGATCAGGCCTTCGGTGAAGTCCATCAGCGTGTGGTAGTTCGCATACGCCTCGTAGAACTCCATCATGGTGAATTCGGGGTTGTGGCGCGGGCTGAGACCTTCGTTACGGAAGTTGCGGTTGATCTCAAACACCTTCTCGAAACCGCCGACGACCAGGCGCTTCAGGTAGAGCTCGGGGGCGATGCGCAGGAACTGCTGCATGTCGAGTGCGTTGTGGTGCGTGACGAAGGGCTTGGCCGCAGCGCCGCCGGGGATCGGGTGCATCATCGGCGTTTCGACTTCCATGAAGCCGTGGCCGGTCATGTAGTTTCGGATCGACGAAACGATGGCCGAACGGGCGCGGAAGGTGAAGCGCGTTTCCTCGTTCATGATCAGGTCGACGTAACGCTGGCGGTACTTCATTTCCTGATCGGCCAGGCCGTGGAACTTGTCCGGCAGCGGGCGGATGGACTTGGTCAGCAGGCGCACTTCGCTGGCCTGGATGGTCAGCTCGCCAGTCTTGGTCTTCATCAGGGTACCGACGACACCGAGGATGTCGCCCAGGTCCCAGCCCTTGAAGGCGGTATAGCTTTCCTCGCCGACCTTGTCGCGGGCGACATACACCTGAATGCGGCCGGAAACGTCCTGCAGCGTGGCGAACGACGCTTTGCCCATGACGCGCTTGAGCATCATGCGGCCGGCGACCTTGACTTCGACCGGCATTCCTTCGAGTTCCTCGGTCGATTTCTCTCCGTAACCTTCGTGCAGTTTCTGCGCGGTGTTCTCGCGCTGGAAGTCGTTGGGGAAGGCTTGACCGGTCTTGCGCCATTCGGCAAGCTTCGCCCGACGTTCGGCGATGATGTGGTTTTCGTCTTGCTGGACGGGCTGTTCGGCGTTCGACATGAAAAAATCCTTGAAAAACAGTGCGCGAGCCGATGGCTAGCTTAAAACGTGTTATTTTCGCCGATTAACCCCGGTCGGAACAAGGGCAGCACCGCTTTGAGTGGATGAAAGCCATCATTTGCGGTTGGGCGAAGCAGCAAGTGCAGGGAGTTCAGCTTGAATATCTTATTGGTCGACTCTTCCCCGATTTACCGGGAAATACTGCAGCAATACCTCAGCCATTTTCCCGGCGTGCAGGTGGTGCTGGCTCGTTCGCGCCAAGAAGCGATAGATCAGATTGCTGCGATCAAGTTCGACTTTTTCGTTGTTGCTGGCCAACTGCCGGATGGCGATGGTATTTCATTTTCCCGCGAATTACGTCAGCAGGGCCATGCCCGTGTCGAACCGGTTGTCCTGCTGACCGCGACGCCAAGCGCCGAATTGGCGACGGCGGCAGCGCACGCTGGGATTACGGAGTTGTTCCGCAAGCAGGATATCGACGAATTGCTGCGCTTCATGCGCCACTACGTCGAATTGATGCAGCCGATGCGTTGCCGCATTCTCTACATTGAGGATGCACGTGACCAGCGCCTGGTGCTTGATGAGTTGTTGCGCTCCTGGGGGGCGACGGTCGACGCCTTCGCCATGGCGGACGAAGCCTGGCAGGCCTATTCGCAGAACGATTACGACTTGGTGTTGTGCGATGTGGTGCTGGGAGGGCGCATGACTGGCTCACGCCTGATCAACCGTATTCGCCGCCTGCCGTTGCCCAAGGGCGGCGTGCCTATTCTCGCCGTGACAGCTTTCGACAATCCAGGACGGCGCATCGAACTCTTCCAGCTAGGTGTCGACGATTATGTGCAGAAGCCTATTCTCGACGAGGAGTTGCGGGCACGCATTCATAATCTGTTGGTCCGCAAGCGCGCAGTCGAACGTAGCGAGATGTTGCTGTCGGCGACAGCGCTTGGTGTGGCCATCATGGATGGCGAAGGCTGTATTGAGTCGCTTGATGACAATGCAATGGCCATGTTTGGATTGGAAGCTGGGGCCTGTGCCGAGCAGTCGCCGGTGCTCAGGTTGCAGGCTGAGAAATTGATCGATTGGGCGCCTGCCACCGTGCAGATGCTCCAGCAAGGGCAAAGCGCCAAGCGTCAGCGGGGAATGGGGCGGCACAAGAACGGTGAAGCTTTTCCTATTGAACTGACGGGCATCGAAATCGAATCGGGTGCCAATGGTCGACGTTTTGCCTTGCTTGTCCGCGATGTTAGTGAAGAAGAGCAGTTGGCCAATCACTTGGTTCGCGCCAAAGATGCGGCGGAACGGGCAGAGCGCATGAAGGGCGAGTTCCTGGCCAACATGAGCCACGAGATTCGCACGCCGCTCAATGCCATCCTCGGTATTGCCCATCTGCTCAAATACGATGCCTTGACCGAGGAGCAGAAAACCAGCGTCGATCACATCGAAGCGGCCGGTCAGCACCTGCTGGCGCTGATTTCGGACATTCTCGACCTGTCCAAGATCGAAGCCGGGCGCCTGGAACTGGAGTCCGTGCCGATGTCCGTGGAGGAAACCATCCATGAGGTGGTCAGCATGGTCGAGCCGCAACTGGCGGCCAAGGGGGTCGAACTCAAGGTTGAGTCGGGAGAAATGCCGGCAATTGTTTACGGCGATCCACTGCGTTTGCGTCAGGCCTTGCTCAACTATGCCTCGAACGCGGTCAAGTTCACCGAGCAGGGTTCGGTGACCTTGCGTACGCGTGTGCTCAAGGATCAAGGGGATGCCGTACTGCTCCGTTTGGAGGTCGAAGACACTGGCATCGGTATTCCAGCGGAGGCTCTCGGTAGTATCTTTTCCGCCTTCCGCCAGGCCGATAGTTCGACCACGCGCCGCTATGGTGGCACCGGCCTCGGCCTAGCCATCACGCAGGAGTTGGCGGAAGCGATGGGTGGTGAGGTTGGGGTATCCAGTCGTCCAGGCATGGGGAGCATCTTCTGGCTGACTGCACGTCTCAAATGCGGTAGCGAGCGGCGTCTCGCAGGCCGGGAGTCTGTTGCAGAAAAGTCCCCGGAAGAAGCGTTGCGCAACCGTTTTTCCGGGGTGAAGGTGCTACTGGTCGAGGATGAGGTGGTCAATCGCATGGTGGCCAGCAATATCATCAGCCGGCTCGGCTTTGCCGTCGATGTTGCGGAAAACGGCGAGGTCGCACTCGACAAGGTGCGTGCCAACGAATATGACCTGGTGTTGATGGATATGCTGATGCCGAACATGGACGGCGTTGAAGCGACGCAGAGTATTCGTCAGATCGAAGGTCGCGCCACCATGCCCATCATCGCACTGACGGCCAATGCTTTTGCCGAGGAAAAGCGGCGCTGCCTCGATGCCGGCATGAATGGCTTCGTCAGCAAGCCCTTCCATCCACAGACGCTGTACAACGCGATGTTGCAGTGCCTGGAGCGGGCCTCGATCCTGAGTCGCGCCGATCAGTCATAAAACACGGCCAGCCAGATCGTGATCTGGTCAGCCGGCGTCCAATCGATGCGGTGGCGGCAATGCGGAGGAATATCGATGTGATCGCCGGCGTGTAGATGACGGGCTTCGGCCTCGTTGGCGAAGCGCAGTTTCGCCTCGCCTTGCACCACTAAGACCCATTCGCCTTGCGGCTGGTCGTACCAGAAATCGGGCGGGCTGCTTTGCCCGGTCGACACGATGCGCTCGATGCGCAGGCCGGGGCGCTGCAAAATTTCGCGAAATTGCTCGTCCACCGCAACAGTGGCCGGCAATTCCGCGAACAGATTGGGCATTACACGCCCTGCTTCAGGCTGGCCTGAATAAAGTCGTCCAGATCGCCGTCGAGCACCGCCTGGGTGTTGCCCGTTTCGAAACTGGTGCGCAGATCCTTGATGCGGCTCTGATCGAGCACGTAGGAGCGGATCTGGTGACCCCAGCCGATGTCGGACTTGGCGTCTTCCAGCTTTTGCTGCTCGGCCTGCTGCTTGCGCAACTCGAACTCGTACAGGCGGGCGCGCAGCATCGACCAGGCTTCGTCGCGGTTGCGGTGCTGCGAACGGTCGTTCTGGCACTGCACGACGATGCCGGTCGGCACGTGGGTCAGACGAACGGCGGAGTCGGTCTTGTTGATGTGCTGACCGCCGGCACCGGAGGCGCGGTAGGTATCGGTGCGCACGTCGGCCGGGTTGATCGCGATTTCGATCGACTCATCGACTTCCGGGAAGACGAAGACCGAGGTGAAGCTGGTGTGGCGGCGGGCGTTCGAGTCGAACGGCGACTTGCGCACCAGGCGGTGGATGCCGGTTTCGGTGCGCAACGTGCCGTAGGCATAGTCGCCGGTGAACTTGACGGTGGCGCTCTTGATGCCCGCCACGTCGCCTTCGGATTCTTCCATCACCTCGACGTTGAACCCCTTCTTTTCACCGTACTTCAGATACATGCGCAACAGCATCGAGGCCCAGTCCTGGGCTTCGGTACCGCCGGCGCCGGCCTGGATTTCCAGGAAGCAGGGCATCGGGTCGGACGGGTTGTTGAACATGCGGCGGAATTCGAGGTTGGCGACCTTCTTTTCGATTTCCTCGTTGTCGGCAGCCACGGCGAGCAGGGTGTCGTCGTCGCCATCTTCCTTGCCCATGTCGAACAGTTCGCGGCCGTCGTTGATCCCGGCGTCGACGGCTTCGAGCACCAAGACGACGTCTTCCAGGGATTTTTTCTCGCGGCCCAGGTCCTGGGCGCGTTTCGGATCGTCCCAAATCTTGGGATCTTCCATCTCCTTGTTGAGGAGGGTCAGACGCTCACGTTTGTGATCGTAGTCAAAGATACCTCCGAAGCTCGGCGGCGCGCTGCGCCAGATCATCGAGCTTGTTGGAGATGCTATTGAGCTGTTCGGCTTCCATTGTTATATCAACCGGTTAATTGCAAACCGCACATTATACAACGCGGTCGCTGTCCATTTCGGGGCGATGTTGCTGCACTGTAATGGTGCAAAATAATCGTTTCTGGGTTTTGACATTGTGTCGAATGCTTGTGGTTTAACTGTGAATCGCTTTTAAAACATTGGCTTGTTGAGTCTGGCAGTGATCTTGCTATCGCTAGGTAAAACACGATAACGGAATCGAACGATGACCGAGAATGCTGCCCAACAGCCCCCAGAGAGTGCAGCCGGCGCCAGTCTGCTGGCCGGCCCGGCCCTCCTGCTCATGATTTTTGTCTGCCTGGCCAGTACAGCGCTTGGCTACGCCATAGCCGTGGCCAACGGGCTGTTCGTTGCCCTGGCGGCGGTGGCGGCGCTGGCCGTGCTGGTCTCGGGCTTCAGCCTGTTCCGCGCATGCGACGCCTGGTTGGTCGAATTGCTCGTCTTCAGCCAGGCTGTTCGTCAGGGCGATCTGCACCGCCGCATGAAAACCTCGGGCAGCCGCCTGGCGCCGCTCGGTGAGTACATCAACGGCATGTTGCGTTCGCTGGTCGAGGTGGTCAAAGCCTTCGACCGCTCGTCGCAGGAACTGAACAGCGTCGCTCACGAAACCACGGCCAATGCCGAAGGCGGCGACGAAGGCGTGCGCCAGCAACGCGATCTGACCGTATCGTCGGCCGCCTCGCTCGAAGAGTTGACGGTCAGCCTGCGCCTGGCCAGCGAGCAGGCCGGCGAAGCAGCCCAGGTGGCCGAGGAAACGATGAGCGTGACCGGCCACGGGGCGGAAAAGGTCGGCATTCTGGCGGCCACCGTTTCCAACCTGGCAGCCACGGTTGCCGATTCGGCGCGCACGGCCGGCGAACTCGGCGAGCAGTCGCAGGAAATCGGCCAGATCGTCGGCGTCATCAAGGACATTGCCGGGCAGACCAACCTGCTGGCGCTCAACGCGGCCATCGAAGCGGCGCGGGCGGGCGAGCAGGGGCGTGGTTTTGCCGTGGTTGCCGACGAAGTACGCAAGCTGGCCGAGCGCAGTGCTGTGGCGGCCGGCGAAATCGGCGAGCTGATCGGGCGTATCCAGCAGCAGATCGAACAGATGGCGGCAACCATGCAGGCCAGCAATGCCCGGGCGGCCGAGAGCGCGGCCGAGGGCGAGGCGGCGGCAACGACACTGCACGAGGTGGCCGGCAAGTCGCAGCGCACGCTGGTCCTGGTACGCGACATTGCCGCAGCCAGCGCCGAGCAGAGCGAAGCGGCGCAGAACATCGCGCGCGATATCGAACACCTGGCGCAACTGGCCGACCGCAACGAAATCCTGGTCCGCGACAGCAGCGAGTTGTCGCGCTACGTCGACCAACTGGCCGTGCAACTGGCCGACCTGATCAAAACCTACCAATACGAGTGAGCATCATGAGCGACCTGATCTATTGGCTAATCGGTGCCGTGTTGGCAGCAGCCCTGACTCCCTTCGCCTGGAAGGCACTGCGTGCGGCCGGCCGTCGCCCCCAGGCCAGCCTGCCGGAAGTCCTGGCCGCCAGCCGGGTGCTCTTCGAACTGGTGGTCAACCTGCAGCAACATCGCGGCATGAGCAGCGCCTGGCTGTCCGGCGACACCACGTTTGCCGCGCGCCTGCGTGAGAAACAGGCGGCCATCGACCAACTGCTGCCACCCTTGCAACGCGATGCCCGCGCCGAGGCCGGGCGCCATGCGCCGTGCTTCACCGGCAATGAGGTGGCCTTGTTCATCTTCCGCTGGCGCAGCCTGGTCGACGCCCTGGCCGGCAAGACTCCGGAGCAGAGCATTGCCGAACACAGCCAACTGATCGCGCAGTTGCTCAACTGGCTGGCCGCTGTTGGCGAAGCCCGCCTGGAGCCGCTGCTCAAGCGCGCCGATCAGGTCGGCACCGTGCGCAATTTTGCCTACCGCCTGCCGGCGTTGGCCGAGTGCCTGGGGCAGATGCGCGCTATCGGCAGCAGTGTCGCGGCGCGCAAGGCTTGCTCCCCAGTCGCCCGCGTGCGCCTAATGTTCCTGGTCAGCAAGGTCGAAGGCCTGCTTGAGCAGGCGCTGCGGGCGAGCAACGCGGGGCAGTCGTCGCCGCGCGCGCGCTCGGCCATCGTCGAACTGATCGGCCTGGTGCGTAGCAGCATCCTGGCGGGCGACGGGATCAAGGTGTCGCCCGAGCAATATTTCGGCGTGGCGACCCGGGCGGTCGATGGCGTGGTGAATTGGGTCGGCGAGAGCGGCCAGGCGCTGGAGCGGGTGTCGCCGCAGGCACCGGGCGGCATGACCCTGTTGCCGGGTTAAGTCCGTCTTGCTTAACCCAGAAATGCCTTTAACGCCCGAGAATGAAGGCGAAAAATTTACCTTGTTTCGAATGAGGGCTGTCGGCTACGTGCCGATGTCCGGAAAAGTTGGTCGTGAATCAAACCTTATTGTCGAATGGTCTGCACATGGTGCGTAAACGCCGTACAACTCCTTGGAGCGGTATCGATAGCGAACGGGTACTCCAGGTTCTGGTGAATAACCTTGAAGGGATGGTCTTTCGCTGCGCCATCGACGAGCACTGGACCATGCATTTCGTCAGCGACGGCTGCCGCGAACTGACCGGCTATGCGCCAAGCGAAATGGAGTTCAACCGCGGGGCCTCGCTCGAAATGATCACCCACCCGGACGACCGGGCGCGCGTGCGCAACACCATTGCCGAGGCTATCCCGCAGGGCGGACGCTACCGTACGCAATACCGCATCCGGCACAAGGATGGCTTGGAGAAATGGGTACTCGAACGCGGCACCATCGTGCATGACGAATCGGGCGAAATGGTGCTCGAAGGCTTCATCGAGGATGTCACCGAGCAGGTGCTCAGCCTGCGCCTGCTGGCCGATGCCGAGATGCGCTACCGCAGCATCTTCGAGGATTCGGTGGTCGGCATGTTCCAGACCTCCATCGACGGCCACTATCTCGCCGCCAACCAGGCGCTGGCCGAACTCTACGGCTACGCCACGCCCAATGACCTGATCGCCGGCCTGTCGGATATCGCCGGCCGCCTCTATGTCGATCCGCAGCGGCGCGACGAATTCAAGCGCCAGATTCTTGAGCACCGGCG
Source organism: Azonexus sp. (assembly GCA_041909105.1). GTDB lineage: Bacteria > Pseudomonadota > Gammaproteobacteria > Burkholderiales > Rhodocyclaceae > Azonexus. The sequence continues at coordinate 35,165 of JAYREE010000020.1, read as the reverse complement.
CGTCACCGACTTCGAATCCGAGGTCTATCGCAGGGATGGCAGCCGCATCTGGATTTCCGAGAACGCCCATGCCGTCATCGGGCGCGGTGGCGAGCCACTCTATTACGAGGGCACGGTCGAAGACATCACTGCCCAGCGCAACTACCAGCAGCAACTCGAGTACCAGGCCACGCACGATCCGCTGACCGGCCTGCCCAACCGCAACCTGTTGCAGGACCGCCTGCACCAGGCCATGCGTCTGGCCCAGCGGCAGGGTACGCAGGGGGCGCTGGCCTTCGTCGATCTCGACAACTTCAAGTTCATCAACGACAGCCTCGGCCATGGTGCCGGCGACCGCCTGCTGGTCGAGGTCGCCCGTCGCCTCAAGGCCTGCCTGCGCGATTCCGACACCGTGGCGCGCTACGGCGGCGACGAATTCGTGCTCATTCTCGGCGACCACGGCGGACTGAGCGAAACCCTGCACATCCTGCACCGTATCCAGGAAATCGTCTCCAGCCCGATCAATGTCGACGGCCACGAGCTCCGCGTCAATTGCAGTATCGGGGTCAGCGTCTTTCCCGACGATGCCGACGACCTCGAAGCCCTGCTGCGCCATGCCGATGCGGCCGTGCACCATGCCAAGGGCCTGGGCAAGGGGCAGTTCCAGTTCTATACCGAGTCGCTCAACATCGCCGCGCGCGAGCGCCTGGCGCTCGATTCCGCACTGCGCAAGGCGGTCGAGGAGCAGGAACTCTATGTCGTCTATCAGCCCAAGGTCGATGCCCGTGGCCGCACCTGCGGCTTCGAAGCCCTGGTGCGCTGGCAGAGTGCCGAATTCGGCGCCGTGTCGCCGGTTCGCTTCATCCCGCTGGCCGAAGAGAACGGCCTGATTGGTCAGCTGACCCGGTTCGTGCTGCGCCAGGCCTGCATGCAGGCTGCGCTATGGCGGGCGCAGGGCCATGCCGACGTGCGAATCGCCGTCAATATCTCGCCCACCTTGTTCCGCGAAAAAGACCTGGCCGGGCTGATCCAGTCGGCGCTCATCGAAGCCGGCCTGCCCGCCGCCAACCTGGAACTCGAAATCACCGAAAGCATGCTGATGGGCGATGTCCAGCGCGCGCTGGCCGTGCTCTACGAGCTGAAGGCGATGGGCGTCTCCATCGCCATCGACGACTTCGGCACCGGCTATTCCTCGCTCGCCTACCTGAAGCGCTTCCCCATCGACATCCTCAAGGTCGACCGCTCCTTCGTGCAGGAATGCGACGGCGGCAACGAAGCAGTGGCCATCACCCGCGCCATCATCTCGCTCGCCCACAGCCTGAACCTGCGCGTCGTCGCCGAAGGCGTCGAGAAACACTCGCAGATGGCCGTGCTCAACGCCCTCGGCTGCGAGGAATATCAGGGGTTCCTGATCGCCAAGCCGTTGCCGGCGAGCGATGCAGCAGCCTTTCTCGCCGCCCGCCGCAGCCTCTGAGCGCAGGGGCGGTTGCCAATCAGGCCACCAGTCGCTCCACGTCGACAGCGGCGGTGGTCCGGCGGCAATGCGCGGCAGCATGCAGGCTGCCGTCGCATTGTCCGTGGGCCGTCTTGCCACAACTGACACAAACACGCAGATCGTAGCTATTTGCCTTGGCATTCCATCCGCTCAGGCGTTCCTCGATGCGGGCAATCTCCAGGCAGTCACGAACGCGGCCACGGGCGCCGCTAAACTGTATTGTCCGTTTTCCACCAAAACGTTCGCCGAACAACAACAAAACTCCAAGCCCGGCCGTGTCGATGTAATCGGTACGCGAAAAGTCGAGCGTAATGCTTGCCGGCCACTCGCTCTCGGGAACGGTATTGATTTTCTTGAGAAATTCGCGAGCCGAAGCGAAGTCGAAATGATTGGGTAGAGACAAGGCGTCATTGACGCGTAGGTGTTGCGGAAATGGCAGGGGGTAAGACACGGCGGTTCTCCATCGTTTTTTACCCTACGACGCAAACTTCGTGCCGACCGATAAAAGCCGAAGCGGCTTGTGACAGCTTAATCTCCGGGCATATAGGCTGCTGCGGTGCACTGTCGAAAAAGGCAAAAAACCAAGGCGTGAATTAACCGCTCTGCGCAGCTCGGTTCGCACACGGATTAGCTGTGCGGGTTCGCGGTCAGCGGCCGGCGTACTTCTCGGCCAACGCCAGCCCGAAGATCAACTCCTAACCTGGAGCTAACGGGCACTGTGCGGCTCTATTGCGCACTGTCTGGCGAGCGAAGGAGCGGGGTTGAGCGGAATGTTGGAGCTCGGTTTCAATTGTTGAGGAATACTCTGCCCAGCAATGAAAGAACTGGTGCAAGAAGCGAAAACAGGGCTTTTGCCACGGCCGGGTTCAGAGCCGTAATGATCCCGCCAAGAACAGAACTTGCGGCAATTGATTTCACCCACAGACCTTGTTCTGTCGTTGCCGCGTTTACCAAAGCAACCAGACCGCCAGATGCAATGGCGCCCGAAATGAAGAAAAATACAGGGGCAAGACTATCAAGAAAACCTTGATGGGCAGAACCGCTTGAGCCGCTGAATGCAATAGCCGAACCCACGGCAAAAATAAGAATTGCGAAAGCCCACATAACAACAGCGCCTAACAAAGACGCAAAGGTGATCACTACCCGCTTAAGTCGGATAAACATTTGCCTGACCTCCAGCGTGCTAGTTCAGGGCGCGAAGCCGGCTTGCCAGCGAAGCGTCCCACTGCAGCGAAGCGTTAGCCGGACTGAGTGAATATTTCATCTGCAATGAGCAAAGTCGATTGCGATACATGTTTCATCGCCCTCGACCCAAGCATCGTGCCCGGGCTCGACTTCAAAAGCGTCACCCGGTCCAACACTGACTTCACCGCCATTGGCGTCCCGGATGCGCATCTTTCCAGAGATGATGTATCCAATATGATTCTCAGATGCCTTACCCGTTTGTTTCCCTGCGTGGAGAGACCATTTCCATCCTGGTTGGTACTCACCATAGCCGATAAAAGCCGAGCGTAACTTGACCGACGATCGGCAGCTTCCGTCGAGAAATAACCGAGGGTCGTTGGCATGCAGCAAATTTTTGGCTAAAGCGTTCGTCGTCATGGAATTGATTTCAGATGCTCATAGCGACATCGAATACGGCTGTCAGCTCGATGGAGGGGTTAGGCGCCGATGGGTTATGGTGAACCATGATTACCTGGATCTGACTGCTCGATAAACGGACACAAGCGCGGACAACGCGGCAATGGAGCAGAATGCAATGAGCGCATATTGCCAGAGATAATTTTCCACCCCACCCGTGCCAACGAGGAGCCACCATGGCAAGGCAAACGAACCTGCAACAGTGCTTTGAATGGATGGCCCGAGCAACAGGGTGAGGACCGCCACGAGGAACGCTCCACGGAGAAGCCTGAACGACAGTGGCCGGCTCGTGCATGACACCTTGACTACTGCAATCAGCGTCACGATTGGCAAGCCAACCGGGAAGACGAACACCATTAGCGCGGTGATGAAGCCCATGAGTGTAGGCGCCTAACTAGTTGAGTTGAGGGACACCCCGTCAGGGGCGTAGCCGCGAGCGGAGCGAGCGGTGTTCCCTCTAACGGCTCGTTCTCTGGCGTAGGGCGCGGAACGTCGTGATTCCGCCCATTTAATCCAAACTGGAAAATAAACAGCTGGTTTTGTCTGCTTCTCTACGGAGCGCGGCTTGCGTGTCCGCATGAACACCTCGGTGTTATGCGTGCGCGCAAATTGCGCTCCGCACAATAGCAGTTTTTCGTGGCTGTATAAATACACAGTATTTGTCCTAGAATACCCAGTTTTCCTTGGCGGAGCGACCTATGACCAGGGAACTAGTAGTAGACGTCAAAACTGACGCCTAATTCGGAAACCTGTCCAATAAGCTGGCGGACAGGACAGCAAATTTGACTTGCTCGGCAAGGGTTTTCGGCATATAACTGTTTATCCATACAGTATTTTGTCGCCATGAAACCGGACATAGCCACTATTTCTCCTGATCGCGCTCCGAAACTCTTGGAGCAAATGGTGGATGCGATACGCATTCGGCATTACAGCATACGTACCGAAGAGGCGTATGTCTATTGGGTGAGGGCCTTTATTCGCTTTCATGGTTTGCGTCACCCGCGTGAGATGGGGGCGCGTGAAGTGACGACCTTCCTGTCGCATTTGGCAACCGAGCGCGATGTGGCGGCGGCTACCCAGCAGCAGGCGTTGTCGGCTTTGCTCTTCCTTTATCGGCATGTGCTGGAGATCGATCTGCCCTGGCTCGACGATCTGGTGCGGCCTAAGAAGCCGGCGCGTTTGCCGACGGTGCTAAACCACGATGAAGTCGCTCGTTTGCTGGCGGCGGTTCGTCCGGAATACGCCCTGATGGTTCGTTTGTTGTATGGCACCGGCATGCGTTTGATGGAGTGCTTGCGCTTGCGTATCAAGGATGTGGATTTCGTCCGGGGCGAAATCCTGGTTCGGGATGGCAAAGGGGCCAAGGATCGGGTGACGGTGCTGCCGAAATCCTTGGTTGAACCGTTGCAGAAGCAGTTTGCGGTGGCCCGGCAGCTTTTCGAGAAAGACCGGGCGGCGAACCGGCCTGGGGTTTATTTACCCAACGCCTTGGAGCGCAAATACCCGAACGCGGGCTGTACTTGGGCGTGGTTCTGGGTGTTTCCCGCGGCTGGCTGGTCGGTCGATCCGCGTAGCGGTATCGAGCGCCGCCATCATGCCTATGAAAAGTCCCTGCAGCGGGCGATGAAGCGGGCGGTGGAGGAGGCCGGCATCGGCAAGCCGGTGTCGGTGCATACGCTGCGCCATTCCTTTGCGACGCATTTGCTGTATTCCGGTTACGACATACGCACCGTGCAGGAATTGCTCGGGCATGCCGATGTGTCGACGACGATGATCTATACCCATGTGCTGAACCGTGGCGGGCGGGGCGTGGTTTCGCCGCTGGATCATGTTTGATTTTGGGTTGCCGCTGGCCGGCAGTACACTTCGGCATTGTTTCGGCGGCATATGAGCCGCCGCATGAGGAATTCCGTTGAGCGATCTGTTTTCTCAAAATTCGTCTGATTTGGCCAATGACGCCAACAAGCCGGCCTTCGCCCCGCTGGCCGAGCAACTGCGTCCGCAGAACCCGGACGAGGTGATCGGCCAGCAGCATCTGCTCGGGCCGGGCAAGCCGCTGCGTCTGGCTTTCGAGTCCGGGCAGCCGCATTCGATGATCCTGTGGGGGCCGCCGGGCGTGGGCAAGACGACGCTGGCGCGCATGATGGCGACGCAGTTCAACTGCGAGTTCATTGCGCTGTCGGCGGTGTTTTCCGGTATCAAGGAGGTGCGCGAGGCGGTGGCGCAGGCCGAGATGTGGCGGGCGCAGGGCAAGCGGACCATTCTCTTCGTCGATGAAATCCACCGTTTCAACAAGGCGCAGCAGGATGGCTTTTTGCCCTTTGTCGAGAGCGGGTTGTTTACCTTTATCGGCGCCACCACCGAGAACCCGTCCTTCGAGGTCAATTCGGCCTTGCTGTCACGGGCTTCGGTCTATGTGCTGAAGTCGCTCGACGACAACGAGATGGGGCAATTGTTCGACCGGGCGCGCGAGCGGGCCTTGGCCGATCTGGACTTCGACGACGATGCGCGTGGGCGGCTGATCGGCCTGGCCGATGGCGATGCGCGGCGTTTGCTCAATCTGCTCGAACAGGTGCGCACGGCGGCGCATACGGCGGGCATTGCTGCGGTGCACGGTCAATTTATCGAAGAAACCATGGCGCAGAATCTGCGCCGTTTCGACAAGGGCGGCGACGCCTTTTACGACCAGATTTCGGCCCTGCACAAGTCGGTGCGCGGCTCCAGCCCGGACGGCGCGCTCTACTGGTTCTGCCGCATGCTCGATGGCGGTGCCGACCCGCGCTACCTGGCCCGGCGCATCATCCGCATGGCCTGGGAAGACATCGGCCTGGCCGACCCGCGTGCCATGCAGGTGGCCAACGACGCGGCCGAAACCTACGAGCGGCTGGGCTCGCCCGAGGGGGAGCTGGCCTTGGCGCAGGCGGTGATCTATCTCGCCGTCGCCGCCAAGTCGAATGCCGGTTATAGCGCCTACAATGCCGCGCGCGCCTTCGTAAAGCAGGACGGCTCGCGGCCGGTGCCGGTGCATCTGCGCAACGCGCCAACCAAGCTGATGAAGGAACTCGGCTACGGCAAGGAATACCGCTACGCCCACGACGAGCCGGAAGCCTACGCCGCCGGCGAAACCTACCTGCCGGACGGCATGGCCGAGCCGCATTGGTACGAGCCGACGCCGCGCGGGCTGGAAGGCAAGATCGGCGAAAAACTCGCCCATTTGCGCGAACTGGATCGCAAGGCAAGGAAATCTGGCGCGAGTTGACCAAATCAGGTCATCGTAGCTGACCGCCAATTGTCGCTAGGCTGACCAGAGCGCTATCTGGCAGTAGTCGGCAATTGATTCCGTCTATTTATCGGTCGGCGAGCTTGCCTGCAAAAAGCGCCACCGCATCGGCTAGTACGCGGGCGGGGGCCGTCTGGCGGCTCCAGTGGTGCCAGAACAGCGGTATGCTGATCGGCTCGCCTGCGGCCAGCTCGCACAATACGCCTCGCTCAAGCGCGTCTTTTGCCTGCGGCAGGGGTACCAGACCGTAAGCCAGTCCGGCACGCACGGCGCCAAAGAGCGCGGTCGAATCCGGAATGACATGACAGGGATAATCGCCCTGCTGCAAGCCCCAAGCCTCGCGCAGCCAGCGACGATGAATGCTGTCCTGCTGGCCGTAAACGGCGGCGGGCGCATCGGCCAATGCATCGGCGCCCAGCCCGGCAGGAAAACAGCGGGCGACAAATTCCGGTGTAGCCACCAGCACATACTGCATTACACCAAGAGGTATAACGCCACAACCGGCTATCTGCTGGGGCTGTGTGCCAATACATCCGAGCACCTCACCGGAGCGCAACTGGTCGAGCGTTTGAGCCTCGTCCGCCACCACACAATCGAGCAGAATCCGCGCCGCCTGCAGGCTGGGGGCGATCGCGGCGATAAGACCCAGCGCCAGACTGTCCGCGTTCACGCCAATGCGCAGCGTCAGCCAGTCGGAGGCAGCCGTCTCCAGCGTTTCCTGCAGTTCGGCTTCCAGCAGCCGTACCTGCCGCACATGCGCCAGTAGTTTCTGCCCTGCCGCTGTGGCGCGCACCGGTGTATCGCGCACCAGCAGCACCGTTCCGCTGCGCTCTTCCAGCTGGCGGATGCGTTGCGAGATTGCCGACTGGGTCAGGTGCAGGCGCTGCGCCGCGCCTTCGAAACTGCCGGAGGCCGCAACGGCATCCAGTGCTTCGAGCAATTTGTAATCGAGCATTAGCTAGCCTGCATGCCAATTAGAAAAGATCGTTTTACCACGGCGCAGGGGTTTGATTGAATAGCATCATGACAAGAAGCCGTGAGGAAATGAGCATGAAGTCTGTCAATGGCCCGCAACTGGTGCAGATCGCCCGCGAATACGGCACGCCGTGCTGGATTTACGACGCTGCCATCATCCGCGAACGCATCGGCCAGCTGCGCCAGTTCGACGTCATCCGCTTTGCGCAGAAGGCCTGTTCGAACACGCACATCCTGCGTCTGATGCGCGAACAGGATGTGAAAGTAGATTCCGTTTCGCTGGGCGAAATCGAGCGCGCTCTTGCCGCCGGTTTTTCTGTTGGCGGCGTACACAGCGATATCGTGTTTACCGCCGATCTGCTTGATCGCGCCACCCTGGCGCGCGTGGTCGAACTGAAAGTGCCGGTAACCGCCGGCAGCCCGCAGATGCTGGAACAGCTCGGCCAGGCCAGTCCCGGCCATCCGGTATGGCTGCGCATCAACCCAGGCTTCGGCCACGGCCACAGCCAGAAAACCAATACTGGCGGCGAAACCAGCAAGCACGGCATCTGGCATGAGCAACTGGATGAAGCCTACGCACTGATCGAGCGCTACGGTCTCAATCTGGTAGGCCTGCATATGCACATCGGCTCGGGCGTCGATTACAGCCATCTCGCCGAAGTCTGCGACGCGATGGTCGCTCTGGTGAAGGCCAGCTGCCACGACCTGCAGGCGATTTCGGCCGGCGGCGGCCTGTCGATTCCGTACACCGTCGATGGCGAGCGCATCGATACCGCGCACTACTTCAGCCTGTGGGACAAGGCCCGTTGTGAAGTCGAAGCGCACCTCGGTCACCCGGTGACGCTGGAAATCGAACCGGGCCGCTTCCTCGTTGCCGAATCCGCCAAGCTGATCGCTGAGGTGCGCGCCAAGAAGGACGCCGGTAGCAATCACTTCGTATTGTGCGACGCCGGTTTCAACGACCTGATGCGCCCGGTCATGTATGGCAGCCATCACGAAATCAGCGTGCTGAAGCCCGACGGCGCAACCCGCACGACCGATCAGCGCCCGACCGTCGTTGCCGGTCCTCTGTGCGAATCGGGTGACGTGTTCACGCAGGAAGAAGGCGGAACGGTCATTCCGCGTACCTTGCCGACGGCGGAAATCGGCGATTGGCTGGTTTTCCATGATGCCGGCGCCTACGGTGCATCGATGTCGTCGAACTACAATACCCGCCCGCTGATCCCGGAAGTGCTGATTGATGGCGGTGAAGTCAGACTCATTCGCCGTCGTCAGACGGTAGCCGAACTGCTGGCATTGGAAAGCTGTTGAAACGCGGGGTATTGGCCTGTAGTCAAGAATATGCCTGATTAAGCCTCACCTTCAGGAAGCCCGAAGATTGCACGCCTTCCGCAAGGTTTGGTGTGCATTACGGCAAAGGCTTGGATAGGGACGTGTGTGGCAGCCTCTTGGGAGTTTAGGAGCTGTCTGACTTGGATTTGAATTACTGCTTTGGGGCGAATCGAGCCGGCCGGATCGACACGATTGGCCGGTCGGGTGACTGCAATGTCGCAGCAAAGCCGGGAAATAGCCGGCTCGCGTATAATTTCGCGTTTTGCGGCCGCCTGCTGCGGTGCACTGCCTAAAAACAGGAAAAACCATGCTCGATATCCAACAACTTCGCTCCAATCTCGACGCCGTTGCCGCTGGCCTGGCCAAGCGCGGCAAGCCGATCGACTTTACCGAATTCACAGCGCTGGAAAACGAGCGCAAGACGCTGCAAACCCGCACCCAGGATCTGCAAGCCCAGCGCAACAGCCTGTCCAAGCAGATCGGCATGTTGAAGGGGCAGGGCAAGGATGCCTCCGAGGTCATGGCGCAGGTGGGCGCGCTGGGCGACGAGCTGAAGGCTTCCGAAGCCCGCCTCGGCGAGTTGCTGGAGAAGTTCAACGCCATCCTGGCCACGCTGCCGAACATTCCCGATGAGTCCGTGCCGGTGGGCGAGGACGAGACCGGCAACGTGGAAATGAAGCGCTGGGGCACGCCGAAGACCTTCGATTTCCCTGTCAAGGACCACACCGACATCGGCGAAGGCTTGGGCCAGCTCGATTTCGCCACCGCCGCCAAGATTTCCGGCGCGCGCTTCTCGCTGCTCAAGGGCGGCATCGCCCGCCTGCATCGTGCGCTCGCCCAGTTCATGCTCGACACGCATACCAGCAAGCACGGCTACACCGAGGTTTATGCGCCGTATTTGGTCAATGCCGCCAGCCTGATGGGCACCGGCCAGCTGCCGAAATTCGAGGAAGACCTGTTCAAGGTGCTGCGCGGTGATCAAGACCCGCTCTACCTGATTCCGACCGCCGAAGTGCCGGTGACCAACATCGTGCGTGACGAAATTCTCGCTGCCGAAGTGCTGCCGCTGAAGCTCGTCTGCCATACGCCGTGCTTCCGTTCCGAAGCTGGTTCCGGCGGCCGCGACGTGCGCGGCATGATCCGTCAGCACCAGTTCGACAAGGTCGAGTTGGTGCAGATCGTTCATCCGGATCAATCCGCAGCCGCACACGAAGAACTGACCAGCCACGCCGAAGCCATCCTTGAAGCGCTGGAACTGCCGTATCGCCGCGTCGTGTTGTGCTCGGGCGACATGGGCTTCTCCGCAACCAAGACCTACGATCTCGAAGTCTGGCTGCCGGCGCAGGATACCTATCGCGAGATTTCCTCCTGCTCCAATTTCGGCAGCTTCCAGGCACGTCGTATGCAGGCCCGTTTCCGCAACGAGAAGAACAAGCCGGAGCTGTGCCACACGCTGAACGGTTCCGGCCTGGCCGTGGGCCGCACGCTGGTCGCCATTCTGGAGAACAACCAGCAGGCCGACGGCAGCGTGGTCATTCCGGCGGCCCTGCGCCCCTACATGGGCGGTTTGGAAGTGCTGGTGCCGGCAGTCTGAAACGCCGCACCGCGATAGCAAAAAGCCAGGCACTGCCTGGCTTTTTTGTTGCCCGTTATTTCTTGAATTTGAGCCCTGGGCCGTCGCCCTGCATGCCGACCATGCCTTCCATGCGGCTGGAGACGGCGAGGTAGCGTTCCTCGTTGCGCACGAGGATGTCGTAGTAGCTGCGAATGTTCTCGACCAGAATCACCGCCTCGCCGCCGCGGGCGCGGCCGGATTTCAGGCGCTGGTAAATCGATGGCTTGGAGAGCAGTGGCAGGATGCGCTTCATCTCGAACCAGGCGTTGCCGTCGGCATTCATTTGCTGGGCGAGGGTGCGCGCTGCATTGAAATGGCCGGGGCCAATGTTGTAGGCGGCGAGTGCCAGCCAGGTGCGGTCGGGCTCCTGCACTTCATCCGGCAGGTTGTCCTTGAGCATGTTGATGTAGCGGGCGCCGGCCAGGATGCTTTCGCGCGGGTTCAGGCGGTTGCTGACACCCAGACGGTCGGCGGTTTCCTCGGTGAGCATCATGATGCCGCGCACGCCGGTGAAGCTGGTGGCATTCGCATCCCAATGCGACTCATGGTAGGCGACGGCCGCAACCAGGCGCCAGTCGATGCCGGTGACGGTTTGGGCGTCCTGGAAGTAGCGGCGTAGCTTGGGCAGTGTCGTCTCGATCTGGCCGAGGAACTTGGTGACGTCGGCCTGGTTCAGGCGGCGGACGTGGCCGAAGTAACGGTCCTCCAGCTTGGCCAGCGTGCCGTCGTGCTGGACGCGTTCGGCGAAGGCGCGGGCTTTTTCGGCCAGTTCCGGGTTGGGGCTGGGGCCGAGCAGCCAGACGATGGGTTCCGGTTCGCTCAGGGTCAGCGTGCTATGCACGTAGGGCGTGAACTGGTTGGCGATTTCCTCGATGTTCTGGTCGATGGCGACGTAATCGACTTCTCGGTTGCCGAGTGATTCGATCAGGTCGAGTACATCGCCGGAGCCGACTTCGACCACGCGCAGATTGGCGACCTCCTTGGCCAGTCGGCGCATGGTCGCCGCCTGGCGCGAGCCGGCCATGACGTGCACGGTCTTGTCGGCCAGGCTGCTCAAGTCTTCGAGCGGCAGCGAGGCTTCGTGCTGCATCAGCATGTCGCGGCTCTGGAAGATGGCGGGAGTGGCCTGCACGCCGGGATTGTTGCCCGGCGACAGCCAGGCGGCAGCCAGGTGGTAGCGGCCCTTGGCAATGGCACTTTCCAGTTCGTCCGGGCCGACCACGACGTATTCGACGCCGACGCCGAGTTCCTGCGCGAAAGCTTCGATCAGGTCGTGCTCCAGGCCGGTGGTGCTGCCGTTTTCGCCGTCCTCCTGCTGGTAGGTCAGCGGGCCGGGGCGGGTGAGGACGACCAGGTCGTGCTGACCCGGCGTCGGGAAGGGGAGCGGCAGGCGAAGCCAGTCACCGCAGCTTGCGATAAAAAAACACGCAATTAGCAGTAAGAGTCGTTCTATCCAGCGCATCGTTTGTGCTATTATCTCGGTCCCGCGGAGAGGTGGCAGAGTGGTCGAATGTACCTGATTCGAAATCAGGCGTACTGCAAGGTACCGAGGGTTCGAATCCCTCCCTCTCCGCCACTCAGCAGTTGCAAAAATTAAGCCCGTGATTTCACGGGCTTTTTTGTTTCGGCGCGCATTGTAACCCACAATCGCCGGATCAAGAACCGGCCGGCAAATCGCTGCCCCAAGGCCCGCGGCTCTTGGCATAATCCGGGCAATGCTCGCTTACATCCTCCGTCGCCTGCTCTACGCCATCCCGATCCTGATCGGGGTGAACCTCATTACCTTCGCCCTGTTTTTCGTCGTGAACACGCCGGACGACATGGCGCGCATGCAGTTGGGAGTGAAGCGCGTGACGCCCGAGGCCATCGCCAAGTGGAAGGCCGAGCGCGGCTACGACAAGCCGCTCTTCCTGAACGAAGCGGTGGAGGGCAGCGGCCAGCTCACCGACACAATCTTCTTCCAGAAATCCGCCCGCATGTTCATCGGCGATTTCGGCCGGGCCGAGGATGGGCGCGACATTGCCCGCGAGATTGGCACGCGCATGGGGCCATCGCTGGCCATTGCCTTGCCAACGTTCATTCTCGGGCTGTTCGTCACGGTGGTCATTGCGCTGATCCTAGCCTTCTTCCGCGCCACCGCCTTCGATTTCTGGGGCGTCGTTCTCTGCGTGGCGATGATGTCCATTTCCGGCCTGTTCTACATCATTGGCGGGCAATACCTGATCAGCAAGGTCTGGCGGCTGGTGCCGATTTCAGGCTTTGGCGACGGGCTGGATGCGGCGCGCTTCCTGATCCTGCCGGTGCTGATCGGCGTGATTTCCGGCATCGGTTCCTCGACGCGCTGGTATCGCACCATCTTCCTCGAAGAAGTCAGCAAGGACTACGTGCGCACGGCGCGCGCCAAGGGCTTGCCGGAAACGCTGGTGTTCTTTCGCCACATTCTGCGCAACGCGATGATTCCCATCCTGACTGGCGTGGTCGTGGTCATTCCGCTGCTCTTCATGGGCTCGCTGCTCACTGAATCCTTCTTCGGCATTCCGGGGCTGGGCAGCTACACCATCGATGCCATCAACGCGCAGGATTTCGCCGTGGTGCGCTCAATGGTCTTCATCGGCTCGGTGCTCTACATCGTCGGGCTGATCCTGACCGATATTTCCTACACGCTGGTCGATCCGAGGATACGTTTCGAATGATGGGCTTCGAGATCGTCGTTCTCTGGTCGGATGTGCTGGTCTGGCTGCTCGTCGCCGCCAGCGTTGGCCTGGCGCTCACCGTAAGGCGCAGCCCGCCCTTGCTTTCGGCCTGGGGGCGCGTCGGGGCGAATCGGGTGGGCATGGCCTCGGCCACCGTGCTGCTCGTTTTCATCGCCGTCGGCCTGCTCGACTCCATGCATTACCGGGTCAAGCTCGACGGCAAGCCGGGGCAGAAAGCGCAGTATGCGGTCGAGGTGCTGTCGGCGCTCGACGCCATCGCCGCGCCCTTGCGCATACGTAACGAGAAAACCTATTCCGAGCCTTTCGCCACCCGGCTTTACGCCAAGGAGACGCTAGAGGTTAACGGGCAGACGGTGCGCGAGTTTCCGCGCCTCAAATTCGGCGGCCAGCATCTGGGCGAGCGCGAGGGCGAACGTTGGGCCGATGTCGGCTTCACCGCATTCCGTGGGGCCGTGCTCGGCTTCCTCACCTGGCTGGCGGTGGCGGGGTTGGTCACTGCTGCGGTGTACGGGCAAAAAAGGGCAAAAACCGAAAGCGCCGATTTTGCCTGGGATGCCGTGCTCGGCACCTTGCTGGCGCTGTTGCTGCTTGGCCTGCCGTTGCTGATGCTCGCCGGCCAGTATCACGTCTTCGGCACCGACAAGGTCGGGCAGGATGTGCTTTATCAGGTGTTGAAGAGCGTGCGTACCGGCCTGATCATCGGTCTGGTCACCACGCTGGTCATGCTGCCGCTGGCGGTGCTGCTCGGCATCGTCGCCGGTTATTTCCGCGGTTGGGTCGATGACCTGATCCAGTATGTGTACACCGTGCTCAACTCCATTCCCGGCGTGTTGCTGATCGCGGCATCGGTGCTGATGATGCAGGTGATCATCGACACCCATCCGCAATGGTTCTCGACCGCTGCCGAGCGCGCCGACCTGCGCCTGCTGGCGCTCTGCTTCATTCTCGGCATGACGAGCTGGACCGGCCTCTGCCGCCTGCTGCGCGGCGAAACGCTGAAGCTGCGCGAGCTGGAATACATCCAGGCGGCGCAAGCCTTCGGCGTGTCGAGCGGACGCATCATCGTGCGCCACATCCTGCCCAACCTGATGCATATCGTGATCATTTCGGTGGTGATGGATTTTTCCGGCCTCGTGCTGGCCGAAGCGGTGCTGTCGTATGTCGGCATCGGCGTCGATCCGACCATGACCAGCTTTGGCACCATGATCAACAATGCGCGCATGGAGCTGGGCCGCGAGCCGGTCGTCTGGTGGTCGCTGGCCGCCGCCTTCAGTGCCATGTTCGTGCTGGTGCTGGCCGCCAACCTGTTCGCCGATGCCGTGCGCGACGCTTTCGATCCGAGGAGCGCCTGATGTTGCAGGTCGACAACCTCCGCCTCGGCTTCGTCGCCGGCAAAACCGCCCTTGCTGCGGTGGACGGCATTTCCTTCTCGATTGCCAAAGGCGAAACCTTCGCCCTGCTCGGTGAGTCCGGCTGCGGCAAATCGGCCACGGCGCAGGGCATCATGCGCCTCTTGCCGGCCGCCGGGCGCATCCTGGGCGGATCGATCCGGCTCGATGGTGTCGACCTGCTCGACTTGCCTGAAGCCGACATGCGCGCCTATCGCGGCCGGCGCATGGCGATGATCTTCCAGGAGCCGGCGACCAGCCTCAACCCGGTGCTAACGGTGGGCCAGCAGATCGGCGAAGTGCTCGACCGCCACCTCAAGCTGCGCGGTGCGCCCGCCCGCGAACGCATGCTCGACCTGCTGCGCCAGGTCGGCATCGCCGATCCCGAGCGGCGGCTCGACGAATACCCCTTCCAGCTCTCCGGCGGCATGAAGCAACGCGTGATGATCGCCATTGCCCTGGCCGGCGAGCCGGAGCTGCTGATCGCCGACGAGCCGACCACTGCGCTCGACGTCACCGTACAGGCGCAAATTCTCGATCTGCTGGCTCAATTGCAGGCCGAGCGCGGCATGGCGATCTTGCTGATCACGCACGACCTCGGCGTCGTCGCCCGCATGGCGCACCGCATCGGCGTCATGTACGCCGGTGAGTTGGTGGAAGTGGCCGAGCGCGAAACCTTCTTCCAGAAACCGGCCCATCCCTACACGCAGGCGCTGTTCGCCGCCTTGCCCGAAGTCGGGCGGCGCGGTTTGCCGCTCGCCACCATTCCCGGCCAGGTGCCGTCGTTCGCGGCGATGCCGCGGGGCTGCCGCTTCGCCGCCCGCTGCGCCCATCTCATGCCCATCTGCCAGGAGCGTTCGCCCGATTGGCGCGGTGCCGATGCTGAGGCCAAGGTCCGCTGCCATTGGCAGGGCGAGGCGATGCCGGATAGCACGATGCGTCACGCCGTGACCGAACTCGATCTGCCGCCGGCCCGCGCCTTCCTTGAAGTGGATGCTTTGCAGGTGCATTTCCCGATTCGCAAAGGCATCCTGCAACGTACGGTCGGGCAGGTGCGGGCGGTGGATGGTATCTCGCTCAGCCTGTCGCCGGGGCGGACGCTGGCATTGGTAGGCGAATCTGGATGCGGCAAGACGACAGCCGGCAAGGCGCTGTTGCAGCTGATCGAACCGACCGACGGCAGCGTGCGTTTGGGCGGTCAGCAATTGGTCGGCCTCAAGGGAAAGCGGTTGCGCGCGGCACGTCGGCACATGCAGATGGTTTTCCAGGACCCGTTTGCTTCGCTCAATCCGCGGCTGCGCGTCGGTGACATCATCGCCGAGGGCCTGCAGGCCCTGCGTGTCGATGGCGAGGGGCATTCGCCTGAGGAAGCCATCGCTGCGCTGTTGCAGCAAGTTGGCCTGCCGGCCGATGCCGCCGGGCGCTACCCGCATGAGTTTTCCGGCGGCCAGCGCCAGCGTATCGCCATTGCGCGCGCCTTGGCCGTGCAGCCGGAATTGCTGATCTGCGATGAACCGACCTCGGCCCTCGATGTGTCGGTGCAGGCACAAATCCTCAATCTACTGAAAAAACTGCAAGCCGAGCTGGGCGTCGCCTACCTGTTTATCACCCATAACTTCGGCGTCGTCGAATATCTGGCGCATGACGTAGCGGTGATGTACCTCGGTCGCATCGTCGAACAGGGTAGGGCGGAAGAAGTGCTCGGCGAGCCGCGCCACCCCTACACTCAGGCCTTGCTTTCCGCGGTGCCAGCGCCGCGCCTCGAAGGCAACGGAGAAGTCATTCGTCTGGCCGGCGAAACACCGTCACCGGCCAAGCCACCGGCCGGTTGCCATTTCCACCCGCGCTGCCCGAAAGCCACCGAGCAATGCCGCACTGCCTACCCGGCGGCAACGACGGTTTCGGCGACGCATGCGGTGCACTGCCATTTCGCATGAAAAAACGGCGCGTCGATGACGCGCCGTTGATGTTCAGTTATGCCGGGAGTTAACCGCGCCGATTGTTCGACGATTTGGCGACCTTCGATGGCACTGCCTTGGAGGCCGTAGCACTCGCCGATTTGCTCGGCTTGTCCGCTGCCCTGGCCGACTTGGTGGCGGTGCTTGCCTTGGCGGACTTGCTGTCCTTGCCGCTGGCCTTGGCCACGGTTTTTCCCTTGCCGTTCTTGCTGCCGTGGGCTAGGGCGGGTTCCGTAGCCGCTTTGGCACAGGCCGCCGCCTTACCCTTCTTGGCCGGCTTGCACGGACGGGCTTGCGGCTCAGGTTGGATGAACTGGGCAGGAGCCTGAGCGTTGAGCAGTGGGGCGAGGTTGTCGCCGTTGCCACCGCCCGGTACGAGCAGGGTCGTGCCGGCGGCCAGGCGGGCCTTTTCCGGCAGGCCATTGGCGCGGGCTAGTTCGGCGACCGGAATGTCGAACTGCTTGGCCAATTGGTCCAGGCGATCGGCCGATTTCAACGTGTAGGCCTGCCATTGGGTTAGCGGAGTCTGAGTGTTCTGCAGGTTTTCGGTGAAGGTGTCGACCTTGTCGGCCGGAATTACCAACGGCGTGTCCGGCTTGATGATCGGCCGGTTGTGCGAAGGATTCAGGCGCTGGAATTCTTCTACCGGCATGTTGGCCAGGCGGGCGGCGGTCTTCACGTCCATCGGCCGTGGGGTTTCCAGCGTGGCGAAGTAGGGACGGTTGGGAATGCCCGGCAAGCCGAGTTGGGCGACCAAGGCCGGATTGCCGAAGATGTTCTTCAGGGCCTGCAGCTTGGGCACGTAATGCCGGGTTTCGTTCGGCATGCGCAGGTTGGGGTAATCGGTCGGCAGGCCGCGCGCTTCGTTTTTCTCGACGGCGCGTTTCACGGCGCCTTCGCCCCAGTTGTAGGAGGCGAGCGCGAGATGCCAGTCGCCGTGCATGTCGTAAATGGTCTGCAGGTAATCGAGGGCGGCACCGGTCGAAGCGATGACGTCGCGGCGCTGGTCCTGCCACCAGTTCTGTTCCAGATTGAAGCGCTTGCCGGTTGCCGGAATGAACTGCCACAGGCCGGCCGCGTGGGCACGCGAATAGGCCATGGGGTTGAATGAACTTTCCACCATCGGCAACAGGGCCAGTTCGGTCGGCATGCCGCGCGCTTCCAGTTCCTCGACGATGTGATGCAGGTAGGGGCGGCTGCGCTCGACCATGCGGCGCAGGGCATCCGGTCGGCTCTGATACCACTGCTGGTAATAGAGCACCAGATCGTCGTTCAGATTGGTCATCGCAAAGCCGTTGCGAATGCGTTCCCAAAGATCGTCCGGCGCGGCGGTCAGGTCGATGCTGGCTTTCGGCTGCGGGACCGAGCGGATTTCGTGTACGGTCAGCTTATCCTCGATGCTGGGTGCGGCGCTTGGTTGGGCCGAGGAGGGGGTCAGCAGCGAGAGGAGGGGAAACTTTTCACCGGCATCGGCGGAAGCGGTAGCGGATAGGATCAACGCTGAGAAACCGAGACTTGCACCAACCAAATAGCGGACAAGCGACAGAACGTTGCGATGCTGCATGAGTTTGGCTCCTGGCACGAACGGGGTCGACTAAAAACGTAAATTATACCTTAGGTCGTAGTTCAGCTTCGGGAAAGTGCCGGCGAAAAAAAACCAGCCGAAGCTGGTTTTTTTAGAGTTGGCGGAGTGGACGGGACTCGAACCCGCGACCCCCGGCGTGACAGGCCGGTATTCTAACCGACTGAACTACCACTCCGCGCTTTGACCTTGGCGTCCCCACGGGGATTCGAACCCCGGTTACCGCCGTGAAAGGGCGGTGTCCTAGGCCTCTAGACGATGGGGACCCGGACTTACAACCTGGCGCAGTTCGCTGCTTGGTGGAGGTAAGCGGGATCGAACCGCTGACCTCTTGCATGCCATGCAAGCGCTCTCCCAGCTGAGCTATACCCCCAATTGAGAGACAGCCGAACTGCTTTCAACCGGACAGCTTGCGCTGCCCAACCGAAACCGGAATTAACCGGATTTAACTGGCGGAGTGGACGGGACTCGAACCCGCGACCCCCGGCGTGACAGGCCGGTATTCTAACCGACTGAACTACCACTCCGCACTTTAACCTTGGCGTCCCCACGGGGATTCGAACCCCGGTTACCGCCGTGAAAGGGCGGTGTCCTAGGCCTCTAGACGATGGGGACCCGGACGTTTCTTCTTTCGCGCTTTGGTGGAGGTAAGCGGGATCGAACCGCTGACCTCTTGCATGCCATGCAAGCGCTCTCCCAGCTGAGCTATACCCCCGCCGCGAAAGAAGGCCGCATTATAGGCACCTCTTTTGGCCTTGTAAAGGGCTTTTCGCGATTTTTTAGAGATTGTTATGCAAAGCGGCCAAAACACCCTCGCGACCGATCAAGGCAATCACCGCGTCCACCGAAGGCGTTTGCGCCTGGCCGGTCAGGATAACGCGCAAGGGCATTGCCAGTTTCGGCATCTTCAGCCCGTGCTTGGTCACCGTTTCCTTGATGAGGGCATTGATGGCCGGCGCTTCCCACGTCACATCGGCGATACCGGTAGCGAAATCGGCCAGCGCCGGGCGGGCTTCGTCGCTCAAGTGCTGGGCCAGCAGTTCGGCGTGCGGGGTGATATGCACATAGAAAACCTCGACTTCGTCGGCCAGCACGTTCAGCGTGTTGCAGCGGTCGACATACAGTGCGACGGCTTTTTCCAGACTCGGACCCTTGCTCGTGTCGACGCCGCGAGCCGTCAGGCGCTGCTGGATTTTTCCAGCCAGTTCGGCCGGTGGGATCTGTTTCATGTAATGCTGGTTCAGCCACAGCAGCTTTTCAGTATTGAACTGGGCGGCCGAGGCGGTGATGTGGTCGAGGTCGAACCACTCGATCAGCTGCTGGCGCGAGAAGATTTCGTCGTCGCCATGCGACCAGCCGAGGCGGGCCAGATAGTTGATGACCGCTTCGGGCAGGAAGCCATCCTCGTCGTATTGCATGACCGACACGGCGCCGTGTCGCTTCGACAGCTTGGCGCCGTCGTCGCCGAGGATCATCGACAGGTGGGCGTAGGTCGGCACTTCGGCGCCGAGTGCCTTGAGGATGTTGATCTGGCGCGGCGTGTTGTTGACGTGGTCGTCACCGCGGATGACCTGGGTGATGCCCATGTCCCAGTCGTCGACGCAAACGCAGAAGTTGTAGGTCGGCGTACCGTCGGCACGGGCGATGATCAGGTCGTCCAGTTCATCGTTGGCGAATTCGATGCGGCCCTTGACCGCGTCATCCCAGGCGACAACGCCGCCCTTCGGGTTCTTGAAGCGGACGACCGGCGGCACGCCGGCCGGCGGCGTCGGCAGGGTCTTGCCTTCTTCCGGGCGCCAGCGGCCGTCGTAACGCGGCTTGATCTTTTGCGCTTCCTGCTCGGCGCGCAGGGCGTCCAGTTCTTCCTTGGCGGTGTAGCAGTAATAGGCGGTACCGGCCACCAGCATTTGCTGGATCACTTCCTTGTAGCGATCCATGCGCTGCATTTGATAGAAGGGGCCTTCGTCATGCGCCAGATCCAGCCAGGCCATGCCGTCGAGGATGGCCTGCACGGCTTCGGGCGTCGAGCGCGCGACATCGGTGTCCTCGATGCGCAGGATGAACTTGCCGCCGTGGCGACGGGCGTAGGCCCAGGAGAACAGCGCGGTGCGGGCGCCGCCGATATGGAGAAAACCGGTGGGGCTGGGAGCGAAACGGGTGCGAACGGGCTTCATGGAATCCGGGAATGTTTAAGGCAAAGGGCGATATTCTAGCCGACTGGGGTTTGACCGGCGGATGTGATTATGGTTAAATGCGCGCCTCTTGTGAGGGCGGTTAGCTCAGCGGTAGAGCACTGCCTTCACACGGCAGGGGTCACTGGTTCGATCCCAGTACCGCCCACCAGCGATTCACTTGGCGCTGGCCCTCACAAGAAAACATAAACCCGCTCGGCGCAAGGCTCGGCGGGTTTTTTGTTGTCTGTTGTCGTACTCGATGTTAGCCCATCGCTTCTCCGGTCGCGTCGCTAGCGTGGCGTTTCCGCCACAGGTCGGCGAAAGCCGTTTGGAAAGCACTGGACACCGTTCGACAAAGGAGTATTCTGAAATTGAGCCCCGGGTAGTAATGGGGCGGATGAGCAAGATAGAGCGAAGTGGAGGTGTTATGAGTGTAAATCCGCCGCAAATAGAAAAGCAGACTGAGTAGCACCCAGCGGTGTAAACCGGATACCTAGGCGTGAGTGCCGAGGTCAAAGATTTGCGAAGCCCATGCAGGAAGAGCATGGGCTTCATGCTTTTAGGCGTTTTACTTTGTCTCTTCGCCGGCAGATTCGCCGAAATGCCATTCGGTGAGAAAGCGTTCGACGAACTCTTCCAGATAACGATGCCTCTCCGCCGCCAGGGTGCGGCCGCTTGAGGTGTTCATGCGCTCTTTGAGCAGCAGCAACTTCTCGTGGAAGTGGTTCAGGCTGTGCCCCTTGGCGCTTTTGTATGCCTCGGCAGTGGCGTGCATGACCGGCGGAACCTCGGGGTCGTAGATCGGCCGGCCGGCGTGGCCGCCGTACGCGAAGCAGCGGGCGATGCCGATGGCGCCGATGGCGTCGAGCCGGTCGGCATCCTGGACGCATTGTCCTTCCAGCATTTGCATCGGTGTGGCGACGCCGGCGCCTTTGTAGGAAATGGTCCGGACGATCTCCACCACCTGGCGGATAATTTCCGGATCTGCCCCTTCTTCGGCGAGCAGCTTCTCGGCTTCGCGCGGGCCGATGCTCTCGTCGCCGTCGTGGAACTTCCAGTCGGCGATGTCATGCACCAAGGCGGCGAGTTCGGTCGTTTCGACATGAGCGCCTTCGGCTGCGGCAATCTTGCGCGAGAGTTGCCAGACGCGGCGGATGTGATGCCAGTCGTGCCCAGAGCTTTCGGCGGCGAAACGCTGCCGGATATGACGCGCAACGCCTTCGACCAGCGGCGAGGAAGCGGCCTGAATTGAGCCCTTCATTGCGGGCTGGCAGCGTAGGCGTGGTCGAACAGGCGCTCCAGTTCGGGGTGGACTCCACGCAGGTTGTCGACGACGGCCTTGGCCCAGTCGAAATACTCCCGCTTGCGCTGCAGCGACCAACCGGCCGGTGGACTGTGAGCGATGTCGCGCAGGTTGCAGATCTTGTCGGCCAGTTTGACCAGCTTGGCCTGGCGGCTGATCGTCGCGGCGTGTTCGATTTGCAGGCGCTTGCGCTCGGCGCTGGGTAGGTTCTTGTCGTCTGTCACTTCAAGGACGATGTCGGCGATGGTACGGCCGAAGGCCTCGACCAGTTCCTGTTCGGTGGTTTCGGTATCCTCGACGGTGTCATGCAGGATGGCCCCGATCAGCACCGCTTCGTCGTCGATCCCGGCCTCGTTCGTCAGCACGTTGGCGAGGGCGATCGGGTGGTTGATGTAGGGCGAGGCGGCCTCGTCCTTGCGCCGCTGGTCACGGTGCTTGTGGGCGGCGAAGGCGATGGCGGCGATGATCCGGTTGTTCATGAGGCGGGTCGGGATTCCATTTGGAGAATCAGACCGGCTATGTTAGCCGGAAGTTGGGAGGCGCGCTGTAGCGGCGCTGGAAATCTTCTTCATAAACGAGAAAAGTCGATTGCTGCGGTGCACTGCCTTTTTTGGGCAAAAACCACAGGCGAAAAAAACGGGGACCGAAGTCCCCGTGATGGTTGTGGCTGCCAAGTTCAGCGCCCCAGGATCAACGCCTTGCGTTGCCGAGCTTGTTCCTCTGGGTCGGTGAAGGGCAGTTGGGCCGCTTCGTCGAATGCCTTGCGTCGATACTCGCTGAAGGCCCAGGAGCAGATCGACAGAAACCCGAGAAAGGCAGCTACCGTGTACAAGGCGAGGGCGTTGGTCAGTTCCATGCGATGACGCTCAGTGGTGGTTAGCCGGTGCCAGCACGGCGACCGGTTCCACCTTGCCGGCGGCGATGGTGCGGAACATGTTGTAAGCCATCAGGATCATGCCCGACAGGAACAGCATGCCGCCAATCCAGCGCACGGCCCAGAACGGGTAGGAGCCCTTGACGCCTTCGACGAAGGCGTAGGCCAGCGAGCCATCGGCGTTGATGGCACGCCACATCAGGCCCTGCATGACCCCCGAAATCCACATCGAAGCGATATAGAGCACGGTGCCGATGGTGGCCAGCCAGAAGTGAACGGTCACCAATTCCGGACGGAACATCTCGGTCCGGCCGAACAGGCGCGGCAGCAGGTAGTAGATCGAGCCAATGGAAACCATCGCCACCCAGCCCAATGCACCCGAGTGCACGTGGCCGATGGTCCAGTCGGTGTAGTGCGACAGGGCGTTGACCGACTTGATCGCCATCATCGGACCTTCGAAGGTGGACATGCCGTAGAAGGAGAGCGAGGTGACCAGGAACTTCAGGATCGGGTCGGTACGCAGCTTATGCCAGGCACCGGACAGAGTCATGATGCCGTTGATCATGCCGCCCCAGGAGGGGGCCAGCAGAATCAGGGAAAACACCATGCCGACCGATTGGGTCCAGTCGGGCAGGGCGGTGTAGTGCAGGTGGTGCGGGCCGGCCCACATGTAGGTGAAAATCAGCGCCCAGAAGTGCACGATCGACAGGCGGTAGGAGTACACCGGACGGCCAGCCTGCTTGGGGACGAAGTAGTACATCATGCCGAGGAAACCGGCGGTCAGGAAGAAGCCGACGGCGTTATGGCCGTACCACCACTGGACCATGGCGTCCTGCGCACCCGAATACATCGAATAGGATTTGGTCAGGCTGACCGGCACTTCCATGCTGTTGAAGATGTGCAGCAAGGCCACGGCAATGATGAACGCGCCGTAGAACCAGTTGGCGACATAGATATGCGTCACCGTGCGCTTGGCGATGGTGCCGAAGAAAACCACGGCGTAGGCGATCCAGACGATGGCGATCAGGATGTCGATCGGCCACTCCAGTTCGGCGTATTCCTTGCTGGTTGTGATGCCGAGCGGTAGCGTGATGGCCGCCAGGACGATGACCAGTTGCCAGCCCCAGAAGGTCAGCGGAATCAACGGGCCACCCCACAGGCGAGTGTGGCAGGTACGCTGCACGACATAGTAGGAGGTAGCGAACAGGGCACTACCGCCGAAGGCGAAAATCACCGCGTTGGTGTGCAGCGGACGCAGGCGACCGAAGTGAAAATACGGTCCGACGTTCAATTCCGGCCAGACCAGCTGCGCCGCGATGATGACGCCGACCAGCATGCCGACGATGCCCCAGATCACGGTCATCACGGCGAATTGCCGGACAACCTTGTCGTTGTATGTTGTTTTCGTTGCAGACATGAAACTATCCCTGTTGGTTGAATGACGGCACTGCGCCAACCGCAGGCGTAAAAGTGCCGGGCCGATTAGGCCGCCGCAGCGGGTTTTGGTTCCCTCGTCTTGGAAATATTTTTCGCCGAGATGCCGATGGCACAGGGAAATTGGTTGGGTGACCGTGTTTGTCGACTTGGCAGTTGGATCGGTCGAGTCAGTAGGAGCCTCAATTTCGTCCCCTGCTTGGTCTGCATCTTGCATGTTGCTGATTGGGAAAATCTGGATTTCCGCCGCGCAATGCAGGTTGCGCGTGTCACTCAACCATAAACGGTGTCATCGGCTTGATCGCGGTGCGCGGACGAATCGCCAAGGAGAATGGAAATGTCGAGCGCAATCAACGAAGAAACCCTGTTCTGGATGCGTCTGGCAGCTTTTGCCAGCCTCTCCGAATACGTGTTGTCGACCGGCGCTTCGCTGGGCGATGCCGAAGAGCTGCTGTTCGGCTGGCCCTTGCCCGGCGATCTGCCGGCGCGATATGCCTGCCTGACCGGTGGTGCTGCAAACTCGCGGGTGTATGGTTGACGAGAGTGGATGCACCGTTGGCAGACTGAATGCCCCAATGCTGTGCTCGTTTTTCCGGGATTTTCCTTTGATAACTTAGGGCTGGAATATTTCGTCAGATGGTGTAGATTTAATACATCGAGAATCGATATCAGGAGGCAATAAATGGCTATCGAATCAGTGACATCCACGCTCAGTGCATACAGTTCGGCTTCCTTGCAAAGTGCGCAGGGTCAGCAATCCGGTCAGACTCAAGAAGCGCAGCAGGCGCAGGCGGTGCAACGCGAGCAGCGTGCGGCAGAACAGAAGAAGGCGGAGGAGCAGCAGCCGCCGCGTCCGGTAGTTAATGCGATGGGGCAACCGACCGGGACGTTGATCAACGTTACCGCATAGATTCGAGTCGAAGAGGTTTTCATGGCCGCCGTCTCATCCGCTCAATCCGCTACCGGGGCAGCGTGGGGCCAAATGCAATTGCAGCTGGCGCAGCGCAATGCCGACCAGGCCGAGGTGAGGGCGCGTGCCTTGGCTTCGCAGGCGCGGGCGGCCGAGGACGAAGCGGCGCGGGCGCAGGAAAATGCCCGCGACCTGCGGGTCGAGTCTGGTCAGGCCGATAACCAGGCAGCACGGGCGCAGCGCGGCGTGCTTGAAATGAAGGCTTGGGGGCAGTTGAGTAGCCAGTTCAGCGACCTGCGGAGTCAGATCAAGGAAGTGTTGCAGGCGGATACCACGCCAACGACGACCGCAGCGGCCGCTCCTGTAGTCAATACCTATGGTCAGGAAACGGGAACTGTGGTGAACGTCACCGCCTAGCCGCCAAAGTGTTCAACGGCGAGGCGCCATTGGCGCCTTTTTTGTTGCCGGCGGGGAACTCGCTGGTATCGTTGCACCTCCATGACACCAACGAAAACACAAGGAGTCTGAATTGCTGGCCAATCACTGGTGTGCCTCGGTCGATCTCACCATCCAGTTGCGTACCGGCTGCAACCCGCTGGAAAAACATGGCCCGCAAGCCGTCGTCGTCCATGCCGATGCCTGGGCGCCGGTCGATGCAGTGGCCGATCCGCACGACATCAAGCAGGTGGTCGATTACGAAGTGATCTTCCTCGCCATCCGCCAACTGGAACGGAACGACCATTGCGAATGCCTGGAATCCAGCATTCTCGAAGTCATGGACGCTATCTTTTCCATTCCCATCGTCACCACGGCTTTCGTCTCCATGCACAAGCCGCACGTCTATAACGGCCAGGGCACGCCATCGATTGCCCTGCAGATGACGCGCGAGCAATGGCAAAAGCGCCGGGCATGATCTCCGCCATCGGCGCCGTAGCCAGCAACGGCATGCTCGGCCTCGACGGCTGGCTGCCCTGGGATATTCCGGAAGAACTGGCCTATTTCGAACGCACCGTGGCCGGTGCGGCGCTGGTTATCGGGCGTCTGACCTACGAATCGATGGACGTGGTGCCGGAAGACTCCTTCATTGTCACCCGCCAGGCCGACCTCGTCTTGCGCCCCGGTTGTACCCGCATTGCGTCGGTCGAAGAGGGCATCAAAGCCGCGCAACGCACCGGCAAGCCCGTCTTCGTCATCGGCGGCGCCTCCATCTACGCTGCCGCCTGGCCCTACTGCCAGCGCTTTTTCCTGACCCGCATCGACCTGCCATGCACCGGGGACACACTCTTTCCCGATATCCCACTCGATCAGTGGCGCGTCGTCAGCGATGTGACGGAAACCTATCTGGAAAGAAAATCCGGCCGCCAAGTCGCCTGCCGTTTTTTGCAGTATGAACAGGATGAGCCGCGGCGGGTGTAGTGGCTTGAGTATGGGTTGCGATAGCGGTTTTTTACTCAAAAGGGCAGTGCACCGCAGCAGGGGACTCAATAGGCTGTGGACGATTATGCAAGGCCGGAGTGCCAATTTCCGTGCTTGTGCTCGGAAATAAACGTGGTCTATCCCCTATGTTGTTAACCGTAGGAGAAGTAGCCCTTGATACGAGGTGTTCCGGACGACAGCGGGGAAATACTGCAGAGGTGGCTAGACGATGTCCGCCGAGTCTTGTTCCAGCCACCGCAAAATCGTCTTGCACAAGATATCGAATTGAAACGGCTTGCTGATGAAATCATTCATCCCTGCCTGAACACAACGCACTCGGTCTTCCTGGAAAGCGTTGGCCGTGATGGCGATGATCGGCACCTTGCCGCCGTTGGCCAAGGAACGAATTTGACGCGTGGCTTCCTCGCCGCCCATCCGGGGCATTTGCATATCCATCAGAATCAGCGCGTAATTCTGGCGTGCGGCCTTGTCGACAGCGATGCAGCCATCTTCGGCAAGGTCGATGTGTAACCCGGTTTCTTCGAGCAGCATGCAGGCCACTTCCTGATTCACCGGGTCATCTTCGACAATCAGGATTCGTCGGCCGGCATGATTCTTACGCAAGATTTGCTCGGTCAAATGGGCCGATGGGCCGTCCGGCTCGGCTAATCGCTGTGACGTGTCCTTGTAAAGCCGTGCCGTAAACCAGAATACACTCCCTTTGCCCAATTCACTCTCGACGCCGGCCCTGCCGCCCATCAGTTCCGCCATATGTCGGGTGAGCGCCAGTCCAAGGCCTGTGCCGCCATACTTACGCGTCATCGAGTTGTCGGCCTGTTCAAAGGTCGAAAACAACTTTCTGATCGTTTCCGGTGCGATGCCGATCCCGGTATCGTGCACCTCGAAACGCACGAGAACATCGTTGGCCGACTCCGCCTCCAGTCGGGTACAGAGCTTGATCGTCCCGGATTCGGTGAATTTCACGGCGTTGCTGGCATAGTTCAACAGGCTTTGCTGCAGACGAATCGGATCGCCCAGTAGGCCACTGGGCAAATCGTCCGTCTCGATCAGCAGGCGCAAACCTTTCTTCTGAACACGTTCCATCAGCATCGAGGCCACATTGGTGGCAATGGTCGCCACCTGAACCGGCAGTTTCTCCAATTCGAACTTGCCGGCCTCGATTTTCGACAGATCGAGAATCGTGTTGATCACTTCAAGCAAGTGCCGGCTCGCCGTATCGATTCGCTCCAGTTTTTCGCCTTGTACCGGCGTCACCCCGTTTCTGCGCAACAGGTTCGACATGCCGACAATGGCATTCAAAGGGGTGCGAATCTCATGGCTCATGTTGGCCAGAAACGCCGTCTTTGCCCGGTTGGCCGATTCGGCGGCAACCAAAGCAGTCTTGAGTTGGATCGTTCGTGCCTCAACCAGATTCTCAAGTTCGGCCTGATGCTTCAGTCTTTCGCTTTCCAGGCGTTTGCGATCAGTGATATCACGGGCGATTTCGGAAACCCCGACAATTTCGCCGGTCCGGTCGCGAATTGGCGAAAACGTGATCGACACATCAATCAGCGAACCATCCTGGCGCTGTCGCGTCGTCTCAAAATGATTGATGTTTCTTCCTTGCCGAATGATTTCCTGCAGCAGCGACTCTTCGTTTCGCCGGTCCGGTGGAAGTGTTTTCTCCATCGATTGGCCGATCATCTCGCCGGCGCTAAAGCCGTAAAGCGCTTCTGCTCCCGGGTTCCAACTCGTGATCATGCCCGCTAGCGATTGGCTGATGATCGCATCCTCAGACGATTGAATCAGCGCTTCGCTCGCTTGCAGCGAGGCATTGGCCTGTTCCAGGCGAAGTTTGGCCAAACCCATGTTGCCCATGGCCTGAGCCAGGAGCGTAAAAAAGGACATGATCGACTTGACCTTTTCAGCGGAAAAGATCGGAGCTCGATCCAATGCCGCCAGATAAGCCTGCTGATCGAAGCCGAAGCGATCCGCTTGGCGAATGAAATACTGGCGGTCTGGTGCTTCAAAGAAAAATTGGCCAGTAAAGAAGTTCGCCACATGCTCGCCAGCAACCTTGATCGGTACAGCAACATCCACCAGGCCATTCTTGCACAGGTAAACGTTGTAAGGTTCTTCGCGGGATAACTGACCGGCGAGCATCGTATCGCTCTCGCGGCAACGGGCGCACGTTGCCGTATTGGCCCGGTGGAACTTCGTGCAGATATCCTGCCAGCCGGTCGCCACCAGCACGTTGCCTTCCAGATCGAGCACCGCCATGACCGCGCCGGTAATCGCCGTGAAGCTCTCGCATAGCTCACGCAACTCATCCAGATCAACCAATGCTTCAAACCGAGTGGTCACTTGTACTCCTACCGTCGGTTGCTTTTTGTATTGAATTATAAGCAATCAATATACCTAATCATAATACTATTATTCAGGCAGCGTGGTACTGTCTGGTGGGGCTCTTATGGCACATGGCGCCACTCTCGGTCATGTCAGCCAAGGCTTTGAGGCAGGGCAACAAGGGCTTGGTGAGCGGATCGTGGCTTGGTTTTTCGGACAAGCGGGCGGGATATTCGGGGCAGACCTCGTTTTTCTTAAATGAGCTGTGCACCGCAGCAGCGAAAGGTTCGGGGCGTTTTTCATAAAAACTTCCCGGATTCGCTTTAACATGCTGGGCGCGAAAGATCGCTGCGGCGAGCGGTCTTCGCAGGAAAGATCATTTCGACGCCTGTGGCGGACCACTGCTTTGCGGGCGGGCGTCGATCGACGAATTGCAATTCATACCGTCCATTTTGCTGGAACGAGATAACACATGAGCTAAAATCTCTTACTCAAGCAGGCTGTCGATTTTCATCGCGCTGGCAATCTCCGCCGTGCCGATGAAATCTACGCGTTCATTTGCGAGGCCAGTCCGAATAGCGCCCAGGTGTATTACCTGCGCGGTCTGTTGGCTACCGATACGGGGGCTTGCGAAAAGGCGGTCGAACTCCTCAATCGCGCCGCCAGCTTGGGTTTGCGGCATGTCGATCTCTATTTCCAGTTGGCCCGGGCTTATGCGCAGGCCGGCAAGCCCGAAACGGCGTTGGAGAACTACCGCCGGGTGCTCGGCATCGACCCCGGCAACATCGATGCCTTGTGCAATGCCGCCAATATCCTGTGGCAGCTTGGCCAGCAGCAGGAGGCGCTCGCCAGCTACGAGACGGCGCTCAAACTCGCTCCGGGCAATGCGACGATCCATTACAACCTCGGCTCGCTCTATCTGCAGCGCCTGCAGCCGGAGAGGGCTCGGCCCTGCTTCGGGGCGGCGGTGGAGCTTCGCCCGGACTATGCCAATGCCTGGAACAGCCTGGGCGTTGCCTTCAATGAGATGGGCGAGCTCGACCTCGCCTTGCAAGCCTTCAAAAAGACGACCGAACTGGACGCCGCTTTCCCCGAGCCCTGGTTCAACATGCATGGCATCTACCTGGATGCCGACGAGATCCCGGAAGCCTTGCGCTGCCTGAGTGCCGCGTCGGAGCTTGCGCCCGACAATCTCAGCTATCGCTTCTTCCTAGGCGTATTGCACTATTGCCGTGGCGATAAGGCCGAAGGCGAGCGAATCATCGAGTCGCTCCGCAATCGCGACGAAGTGAAGGCCGAAATCGACTCACTGGATTATCTGGCCCAGGTGTCTGCCAAGATGCCGCCCATCATCGGCAGCGGCATCAAGATCATCACCCTGGCCATGGAAAACGCCAGGCAGGAGGGCCTGGTACTTGAGTTCGGGGTGTTCAACGGCAAGTCGATCCGCTTGATCGCCTCGCTGACCGAGGGTGCCGTTCATGGCTTCGACAGCTTTGAAGGCCTGCCGGAATCCTGGTGCGATGAAGACAAAGGCACCTACAGCGCCTTCGGCCAGTTGCAGCAAGTTCCCGGCAATGTCAGCCTGCACCGGGGCTGGTTCGAAGACTCGATTCCTGAGTTCAACAAAACGGAAAAGGGACCGATCCGCTTCATCAATATCGACTGCGATCTCTACAGCTCGACCAAGACGATATTCGACCTGCTGGGCGGGCAGATCGTCCCGGGTAGCGTCATTCTGTTCGACGAATTCATCGGTTATCCCTCATGGAAGGAGGACGAATACAAAGCCTTCCACGAAGCCGCCGAGCAATATGGCTGGCAGTACGAAATTCTGGGTTTCAGCTTCCTGACCAAGCAGGTCGCGGTGATCATCAAATAATCGGCTGAGGAAATGTTCGCGATCGCAGTGGGGGGCTCCCGGCGTCAAGCTCCAGCTTGAGGTCACAAGACCTGCCACCGCATTGGCGTGGATTCTATGAGCCGGCAAGTTGCCGGTGGCTCTGATGGTCGTTAAGGCGCATTGGAGTGTCGCAAGTCGTCAGTCCGCGAAGGTTTTACCGAGTTCTGGAACTCGGTAAACAAACGCCAGTCTGACTATTTGCAAGTCATATGTGATCAGGGATGAAAAAACGCTTGCATGGGTGCAACGTTTTTCCTATTATTCAAACGAACGTATGAATTAAGGAGGTGGGTATGGCTGAAGTCCGTAATGTGGATACGCGCGAGCGCATCCTCGATGCGGCCGAGCGCCTGTTCATGGCGCATGGCTACGATGGCACTTCGATGCGCCAGATTACCAGTGAAGCGGCAGTCAACTTGGCAGCCGTCAATTATCACTTCGGTTCCAAGGAATCGCTGATGCAGGAGGTGTTTCGTCGCCGCCTGGATTGGTTGAACGAGGAGCGCATGCGTGTACTGGACGAGTTGGAGGGTGTGGCGGCGGGCAAGCCGCTGAAACCTTCGCAGATCGTCGATGGCTTCTTCGGCACGCTGTTGCGCATGGCCGACGACGAGCAGCGCGGCGGGGTGACCTTCCTGCGCCTGCTGGGGCGGACGCTGACCGATCCTTCGGAATTCATCCGTACTTTCATGGCGCACGAATACGCAGCCGTGGTCGAGCGTTACAAGGAAGCGCTGTTCAAGGCGCTGCCCGATGTCCCCAAGGCCGAGATCGTCTGGCGTTTTCACTTCATGCTGGGTGCCACTTCCTACGCTATTGCCGGGACCGACGCGTTGCGTCTGGTCACCGATTGGCAGATCGAGGCGGAGGATTCGACCGATCGCCTCGACCGGCTGTTGCCTCGCCTGATGTCATTCCTGCTCGGTGGGTTGCGTGCGCCTTTGCCGCAATTTGTCGCCCCCGAGGGGACTTCCTGACGGGCGCGGTGGACAACTAAAAAGCAGCAAAAACCAAAGCAACATAAAAGGAGACAAGCAATGTTTCAGAGTTCCATCCCTCTGCTGGGCATCGCCCTTGTGGCGATTTTGGCCGGGTTGGTCATCGTGCGGCCTTTGCGTCGTACGCTGATCACCCGGCCCATTTTTTCGGCTTATCGCAAGGTATTGCCGCAGATGTCCGATACCGAGCGCGATGCGCTCGAAGCCGGTACGGTCTGGTGGGAGGGTGAGTTGTTCCGCGGCAAGCCGAACTGGCAGAAGCTGCACGCCTATCCCGTGCCGAAGCTGACGGCGGAGGAGCAGTCCTTCCTCGACAAGGAGTGCGAGGAGGCTTGCCGTCTGGTCGATGACTGGAAGGTGACGCACGAACTCTACGACTTGCCGCACGAAGCCTGGCGCTATATCAAGGACAAGGGCTTCCTCGGCATGATCATTCCGAAGAAGTACGGCGGCCTGGAGTTTTCCGCCTACGCCCACTCGCAGGTGGTGACCAAGCTGTCGACCCGCTCGTCGGCGCTGTCGGTGTCGGTCATGGTGCCGAACTCGCTCGGCCCGGCCGAGCTGCTGCTGCACTACGGTACCGAGGAACAGAAGAACCATTACCTGCCGCGCCTGGCCAAGGGCATCGAGGTGCCGGCTTTCGCGCTGACCAGCCCGTGGGCCGGTTCCGATGCGGCATCGATCCCGGACGTGGGCGTCGTTTGCAAGGGCATGTACCAGGGCAAGGAAGTGCTCGGCATGCGCGTCTCCTGGGACAAGCGCTACATCACGCTGGCCCCGGTGTGCACGGTGTTCGGCCTGGCTTTCCACCTGTATGACCCGGAAGGCCTGCTCGGCGACAAGAAGCATATCGGCATCACCTGCGCACTGGTGCCTTACGATCATCCGGGCGTCGATACCGGTCGTCGCCACTTCCCGCTCAACGCCATGTTCATGAATGGCCCGACGCGTGGCCAGGAAGTCTTCATGCCGCTCGATTTCATCATCGGCGGGCCGAAGATGGCGGGGCAGGGCTGGCGCATGCTGATGGAGTGTCTGGCTGCCGGCCGCTCCATCTCGCTGCCGTCGTCCAACACCGGCATGGCGCAGATGACGGCGCGTGCCGTCGGCGGTTACGCCCGCGTCCGTTCGCAATTCAAGATGGCCGTCGGCAAGTTCGAGGGCGTCGAGGAAGCGCTGACCCGCATCGGCGCCTACACCTACATGATGGACGCCGTGCGCAAGATGACGTCCGGTGCCGTCGATCTGGGCGAGAAGCCGTCGGTCGTTTCGGCCATCGCCAAGTACCACGTCACCGAGCGCGCCCGTCAGGTGGTCAATGACGGCATGGACGTCATCGGCGGCAAGGGCATCTGTCTTGGCCCGTCGAACTTCCTCGGCCGTGCCTACCAGCAGATCCCGGTGGCGATCACCGTCGAAGGTGCCAACATCCTGACCCGTTCGCTGATCATCTTTGGTCAGGGCGCCATCCGCTGCCATCCTTACCTGTTGCCGGAAATGCAGGCGGCGCAGAACACGAACGTCAAGCAAGGCCTGGTCGATTTCGACAAGGCGTTGTTCGCCCACATCGGCTTCACTATCAAGAACTGCCTGCGTGCCCTGTGGTTGGGCATGACCGGCTCGCATTTCGTCGGCGTCAATACCGACGTGGCGCCAGAAATGAAGCGCTATTACCAGCAGCTGACCCGTTTCTCGGCCGCTTTCGCCTTCCTGTCCGACGTTTCCCTGTTGGTGCTGGGCGGTAGCGTCAAGCGCCGCGAGAAGTTGTCGGCTCGCCTGGGCGACATTCTGGCCCAGATGTACCTGATTTCCTGCACGCTGAAGCGCTATGAAGCCGAAGGCCGCAAGAAGGAAGACGCCGCGCTGGCTCACTGGGCGATCTGGGATGCCATGTACAAGGCGCAACAGGCCTTCGACGGCGTCATCGCCAACTTCCCGGTGCGCTTCATCGCCGCTGTGGTCAATCGCCTGATCTTCCCGTGGGGTCATCCGTATGTCGTGCCGTCGGACGAGGTCGGCCATCAGGTGGCCAAGCTGTTGATCGCTCCGTCGGCCACCCGTGACCGCCTGACCGCCGAGTGCTTCGTGCCACTCGAGGAGAACGAGCCGGTCGGCGCCATCGATCTGGCCCTCAAGGCCACGCTGGAAGCCGAAGGCATCGAGGCCAAGATTCGTGCCGCCGAGAAGGACGGGCGTTTCGACAACAACCCGCAGGCTAATGTGCGCGATATCGCCATTGCCGCCTTCGAAGCCGGTGTCATCAACGCCGCCGAGTACGAAATCATGCGCCGCCGCAATCATCTGCGCGACATCGTGGTCCGCGTCGATGATTTCCCCTTCGACTACAACGTGGCGACGGCCAACAAGCCGGCCGAGTGCCGCAAGGCCGCCTGATTATCAACACGGGCAGCATCCTCTAGGTCATCCATCGCTCATCCTCGCTTCCACCAACGCGGAAACGAGGGGGCGACGGAGCGATTGAGGGGATGCTGCGGTGCACAGGGTAAAAACGATGAAAACCATTTACGTTGTCGACGGCGCGCGGACGCCGTTCTTGAAGGCGCAAAAGGGGCCGGGGCCGTTCGCCGCTTCCGACCTCGCCACCCAGGCCGGGCGCGCGTTGTTGCTGCGCCAGCCGTTCGCCCCGAGCGATCTCGATGAAGTGATCCTCGGCTGTGCCGCCCCGTCGCCGGACGAGACCAATATCGGCCGCATGGTCGCGCTACGTCTCGGCTGTGGCAAGAAAGTGCCGGGCTGGACCGTGATGCGCAACTGCGCCTCCGGCATGCAGGCCATCGACTCGGCCATCGCCAACATCCAGAGCGGGCGTTCCGAACTGGTGCTGGCCGGCGGCGTCGATGCGCTGTCACGCGCGCCGCTGCTCTATTCGGATGCGATGGTGCGCTGGTTCGCCGGCATGATGAGCCTGCGTACCGCCGGCCAGAAGATCCAGCATTTCCTGAAACTGCGTCCGGCCATGCTGCTGACCCCGGTCATAGGCCTGATGAAGGGGCTGACCGATCCGGTGGTCGGTCTGCTGATGGGCCAGACGGCCGAGAATCTGGCCTGGAAATTCGGCATCGACCGCAAGCAGATGGACGAATTTGCCGTGCGCAGCCACCAGCGCGCACTGGCCAGCCGGCAAGCCGGTCACCTCGGAGAGATCGTGCCGGTGGTCGATGGCAACGGCAAGGTCTATGCCGAGGACGATGGCGTGCGCGCCGATGCCAGCATGGCCGGCATGGCCAAGTTGAAGCCTTTCTTCGACAAGAAATACGGCAACATCACGGCCGCCAACAGTTCGCAGATCACCGACGGCGCTGCCTGGGTGCTGCTCGCTTCGGAAGAGGCGGTGGTCAAGTGGGGCCTGAAGCCGATCGGGAAGATTGTCGACAGCCAGTGGTCCGGCCTGGAGCCGGAGCAGATGGGCCTGGGCCCGGTGCATGCCTCGACACCCATGCTGCAACGCCATGGCCTGAGCCTGGCCGATATCGATTATTGGGAACTGAACGAAGCCTTTGCCGCGCAGGTGCTGGGTTGCCAGAAGGCCTGGGAGGACGAGACCTACTGCCGTGAGCAGCTCGGCCTGCTGGGGGCCTTCGGCAGCATCGATGAAAACCGCCTGAACGTCGATGGCGGGGCCGTTTCCATCGGTCATCCGGTCGGCGCTTCGGGCGCGCGCATCGTGCTGCACCTGTTGCACGTGCTGCGCCGTAACCAGGCCAAGCGCGGTATCGCCACCATCTGTATCGGCGGCGGCCTGGGCGGCGCCATGCTGGTCGAGGCGGTGAACTGACATGCGCATCGGTATCGTCGTCGATTCGGCGTGCGATCTGCCGCGCGATTTC
>JAYREE010000019.1:0-55430 GCA_041909105.1 Azonexus sp. | reverse complement strand
TCGTTGGTGCCCAGGAAGGGACTCGAACCCCCACGCCTCTCAGCGCTAGTACCTGAAACTAGTGCGTCTACCAATTCCGCCACCTGGGCACAGGTGCGAAGAGCGCGCATTTTATAGGAAAGACACTTGATGTCAAGAAAGAAAATCTCCAAAGTCCGTCGGGCCGATCCTTATTTCGAGCGCGAATCCGCGCGTTACGATTTGCCGTTGCCGTCGCGCGAGTACATCGGGCAGATTCTGGAGAACGAAGGGCGGCCGGTCAGCTTTGTTGAATTGAGCAATTTGCTCGATATCGCCGGCACCGAGCGCGAGATGTTCCAGCGTCGCCTGAGCGCCATGGAGCGCGAAGGCCAATTGATGCGTAATCGCAAGGGTGATTACATCCTGCCAGAGCGGGCCAGCCTGATCCCCGGCCGCGTCCAGGGGCATCCCGATGGTTACGGCTTTCTGGTGCCGGACGATGGTAGTGCCGATCTCTTCCTCGACCAGCACCAGATGGGCAAGGTGCTGCATGGCGACCGCGTGCTGGGACGGGTGGTCGGTATCGATCGCAAGGGACGCCCGGAGGGCAGCATCGTCGAAGTGACCGAGCGGGCCAATAGCAAGGTGGTTGGACGCGTCTTCGTCGAGCATGGGGTGGTTTTCGTGGTGCCGGAGAACCGCCGCATTTCGCAGGACATCCTGGTGCCGCCCGAGAAGAAGGCGAAACTCCAGCCACAATCCGGACAGGTGGTGATGGTTGAGATCATCGAGCAACCAAGCAAGTTTTCTCAGCCGATTGGACGCATCGTCGAGGTATTGGGTAACTATGCCGATCCGGGTATGGAGATCGAGATTGCCTTGCGCAAGCATGATCTGCCCTATGAGTTTCCACCGGCTGCTTTGGCGGAAAACCAGAAAATGCCGGACAAGGTACGTAAGCTGGACCTCAAGGGGCGCGTCGATCTAAGGGATCTGCCCTTGGTGACGATCGATGGCGAAACGGCACGTGATTTCGATGATGCCGTATTCTGCGAAAAGAAAGGGCGTGGTTGGCGTCTGGTGGTGGCGATTGCCGATGTATCGCACTACGTGAAGCCCGGCATGGCACTCGACAAGGAGGCGTTGTCGCGCGGCAATTCGGTGTATTTCCCGCGCCGGGTTATCCCGATGTTGCCGGAGAAGCTGTCAAACGGAATCTGTTCGTTGAACCCGGAGGTCGAACGCCTGGCCATGGTCTGCGACGTCGAGATCAGCGCTACCGGCAAGCTGGGCGAATATCGTTTCTATCCGGCGGTTTTCCGCTCACATGCACGCCTGACCTATAACCTTGTCTGGTCCTGGCTGTCCGGTGAAAAATCGCCGGAAAGCGAGGTGCACCGCAGCATCCTGCCGCAGGTGCAGGATCTGTACAAACTGTACAAGGTACTGCACAAGGCGCGCGGCCAGCGCGGCGCCATCGATTTCGAAACCACTGAAACGATGATGCTGTTCAACGAGCAGGGCAAGATCGACAACATCGTGCCGGTGGTGCGTAACGACGCGCACCGCATCATCGAAGAGTGCATGCTGGCGGCCAACGTCTGTGCCTCGCATTTCCTGGCCAAGCACAAGCAGATTTGCCTCTACCGGGTGCATGAGTCACCCTCGGAAGACAAGTTGCAGAACCTGCGCAGCTTCCTCGGCGAATTCGGCCTAGCTCTGGGGGGCGGCGATGATCCGAAGGCAAAGGACTACGCGGTGTTGCTGGAGAAGATCAAGGTGCGTCCGGATTTCCAGCTGTTGCAGACGGTGATGCTGCGTTCGCTCAAGCAGGCCATGTACAGCCCGGACAATGTCGGACACTTCGGCCTGGCCTACGAGCATTACACCCATTTCACTTCGCCGATCCGGCGCTATCCCGACCTCCTGGTGCATCGTGCCATCAAGGCCGTGTTAGCCGGTGAAATCTATACGCCGGACATGGCCTGGGATGACATCGGCCTGCAGTGCTCGGCCACCGAACGGCGGGCAGACGAAGCGACCCGCGATGTCGAGAACTGGCTGAAGACCTACTACATGAAGGAGCGTATCGGCGAGGAGTTCGCCGGCACCATTTCTGCGGTGACCGCCTTCGGCATCTTCGTGGCGCTCGACGAGGTCTATGTCGAGGGCCTGGTGCACGTTTCCGAACTGGGGGCCGATTATTTCCAGTTCGACGCCATCAAGCACCAGATGCTGGGCGAGCGGACCGGTCAGCGTTTCCGCTTGGGCGATCGGGTGCGCGTCAAGCTGGTGCGGGCCGATCTGGAAAGCAACCGGATCGATTTCGTAATGGCGCAGGAAGGATCGGGCGGCCAGCCGCGCAAGGCGGGTTCAGCACGCAAGCCGAGTTCTGCGCCGGTACCGGGCAAGGCCGTCGTCAAGCCAGTAGCCAAGAAAAAGGCTGTCAAGGCCAAGCCTGCTCCAACACCGGTCACGGCCAAGGCAAAACCGGCGACCAAGGCCAAGCCCAAGGCAGCGGTCAAAACCAAATCCAAACAGGCGGGCAAGGCGAAGCCAGCCGGCAAAACCGGACGACGTCGCTAAAGCATCAGTGATGCTGCGGATCGAGCAGGTCCGCAGCCTTGGCAGCGATGCGGGCGACTTGCTCCTCGTTGAGGCCGGGCAGTTGCTCGGTCAGCCATTCCAATGTGGCGCTCGGAACTAGATGCTTTGCCTCCGCGATGTCCGATGGAAGTGCCGGATCGTCCGGGCCGCCGGCAGTCAAGTGGCGGGCCGCATCGACGCTGAGGCGGGAAAGGTTGGCGCGGGTGTTGTCGATGCCGCGGATCAGTTGGACAAGCAGTGGTGGCAAGTGCCAGATTTCGGCGCAGGCCAGCGTCAAATCCTTGAAGCGGAAGCCGCAGGTATCGACTTGAGCCTGCAGCGAGCGGGCCGAACGGCCGCTATGCAGCGCATTCAAGGCGGCTTCGGGTAAGTCCGGGGCGAAGGACCAGAGGAGCAATTCGCCGATTTCCGAAAGTAGCGCGGCCATGGCGACTTCATCCGGGGATATGTCGGCCCGCGCAGAGCCCCAGTGCAAGGCAAGGTGCCGAGCCAGATGCGAGCGTGCTTCGCAGGCGGCGAGCCCGAGGTTGGATTCGTCCGTTTCCGGACTTTCAAGCAGCAGTTTGCGAAAATTCTCGCTGCCAAGTTGCATGACTGCCCCAAGCGGGGTTGTCGTCTCGTGGCCAAGACGCTGGCTGCGTTTCGCCTCGGCCTGGCGCAACAGGCGCAGGCACAGGAACGGGTCGGCCCCGGCGATGTCGGCTAGTTCGCGGGCAGACAGGCGTTCGCCGAGGGTTTCCTCAAGCTGAAGGAGCAGCATCTTGGAGCGTGGCATGCAGGGAAGTTCGCGATTGCTCATGAAGGCTGCCCACTGATTTACCCCCCACTGTCGTTGATGTTCTGTCAGCATATTTCCCCGCTTTTGTTGCAGACATGGCTACATTAACGGCATTTTTGACAAGCTTTCAAGGCAATTATTTTCGTCGGTCCGCTGTTGCTTCGCTACAATGCATAAAAAATGCGGGAGGGGTATGAATAACAGCGAACAATCGCTCTCCGGAATTGCTGATCATCCATTGCCGAAAGAGTTGATTACGGGGCATGCCGTAATTGATCAGGAGCATCGGCTGCTGCTTGGGTGTATCCGGCGTCTGCGGGAGATTTGCGACGATCACGATGCTGCGCGCGTTAGCTGCGCTGGTTGCAACCCCGGCTTGGTCGCTGATTGTGAAAGCCGGCTGGTCGGTATTCTTGGCGATTTGTTGGCCTTCATTCTGGATCATTTCCGCAACGAAGAACACATCATGCGCGACTCGCTGTTGCTGGCGATCGAACGCGAAACTTGCGAAGCACACATGGAGGATCATGCGGCAATCTCAAGCAAGGTGCTGGAGATTGTGGCTAATCTGGAAACGCCCAAAACGATCCAGCGTCTGCGCGAGCTAGAGGAACTGTTGTTGCGTTGGGTGACCAATCATGTCTCGTTGCACGACATGCTGCTCGTGCGTTGGCTGGAACGCGAAGACTCTCCGATACGCCTACGTGCCCTGGCGCCGGCCTGAACGTTTCCGCGTGGGGCGATGAGCGCTAAAATGCGCGCCTCGTCTTCGCGAAAGTTGCCATGTCCTCCCGCCTGATCTACGGCTTTCATGCCGTCACCTCGAAGCTTCGCCACGATCCTGAATCCGTCAAGGAAATCATCATCGACGGTGCGCGTCAGGATGCGCGGGCGCGCGACCTGATCAAACATGCCGAATTGCAAGGGGTGAAGCTGGTCATTGCCGATAGCAAGCGCCTCGACGGCTTCGCCGGTGGTGGCCGGCATCAGGGCGTGGTGGCACGTATCGAGGGCGGTCGCAAGGCAGCGCATCTCGACGACGTACTCGACACGCTGACCGAGCCAGCTTTCCTGCTCGTGCTCGACGGCGTGACCGATCCGCGCAACCTCGGCGCCTGTCTGCGCGTGGCCGATGCGGCCGGTGTGCATGCCGTGATTGCGCCGAAGGACAAGGCGGCAGGCCTCAACGATGTGGCTGTCAAGACAGCCTGCGGCGCGGCCGAGACGGTGCCCTACATCATGGTCACCAACCTGGCGCGCACGCTGCGCGAGTTGAAGGAGCGCGACATCTGGGTGATCGGTACGGCTGGCGAGGCCGAGAGCGATCTCTACACGGCCGACTGGCCGCAGGCCACGGCCTGGGTCATGGGGGCCGAGGGCGAAGGCATGCGCCGCCTGACGCGCGAGACCTGCGACCAACTGGTCAATATCCCAATGTATGGCTCGGTCGAGAGCCTGAACGTTTCCGTTGCCGCCGGCGTCTGTCTGTTCGAGGCGCGTCGCCGTCGCAGCTGACCTGCTGCAGGCCCTGGGGTCGGCTCAGTTTTTGCTTAAGTTGTCAGGCCGGCAATGCTGCTGGCCTTCGGTCGGCGCAAAGTCGCGCCTGACCGTGCCGGGTTAATCGCCGTTTTGCCTTGCGCAGCGGTCGGTTCGACCGACTTGATGGTGTCAGTTGCCGTTTGGCGACGGCGTGATCATCCACGCGAGATGCACCGCGGCGGTTTTCGGCATGCCCAATTTGCACAGCGTTTGTGCATCGTTCCCGTATTTGTCGATTCGTCCCGATGCCCGATTGCGCGTGCTTGGACGAATGCTTTGCCACCCGATTCGCTACGATCGCCCATGAGCAAGAATCATAAAATGCGTACCAAGCGCCTGAACAATCCGCTGGCCTGCCGACTTTCCGAGCCGGAGCAGGTCGAAATCATGCTGAAGCCTCGTCTGCACCTCGATTGCGTGTTGCACGGCGAAACCCACGAGCCACTGCATCTCGCCTCCATTGTTGGCGTCATCAATGTCGCCATGGCCTTGGCTTACCTGCACAAGGACAAGTATTCGATCAACCTCTACGAATCGGTGCAGCAGACGCTGGTCGACATCGCTCGTCGCGGCATTGCCAACGACGAGGAATCGCGCCGATTACAGCGGGTGTTCAATATCGCCGACGATTACATCGTCAGCCAGGCCAAGGCCGATGTGTTGCGGGCGATCAATCTTGTCGAATACCAGATTCGGCACGGTGAGGGCAATTCGCTATTGCCGCTCCCGCCGCGTCAAGACTGACGCAGCCACCGTTCACCACGCCGTCGCGTACTCTCCTGCGCGGCGGTCTGGTTCGGGCCGGCGCTGTTTGTGCCAGCGTCGGCCCACCCTTTACTTCCGGACGTATTTTTGCGCGAAATGAAAAAGGCCGCCCAGAGGCGGCCTTGGTTTTTTGCTTTTTTCGGCTGTGCACCGCAGCTTCAGCTTTTTTCCGGCTTCCAGCCACCGCCCAGCGCCTTGAACAAGTCGACGGCAGCACCCAAACGGGCCTGACGCGTGGCGATCATGGCCAGTTGCGCGTCGTTGAACGAACGCTGGCTGTCGAGCACTTCCAGGTAACCGGCGTGGCCGGCTTCATAGCGCAGTTGCGAGATGTCGAGCGCCTTGCGGGCACTGACCACGCGACTGGCTTGCGCCTTTTCCGCTTCGCCATCCTCGCGCAGGCTGACCAGTGCGTCGCGGACTTCCTTGTAGGCGGTCTGCAGCGCGTTCTGCCAGGCGATCAGCGATTGCTGGTTGAGTGCCTTGGCCTGATCGACGCGGGCCGAGGTGCGGCCGAAATCGAGGATGGGCATCAGTGCGCCGAGGCCGAGTGACCAGGTGCCGGAACCGGCGCTGAACAGGTCGGACAAGGTCTTGCTCTCGCTGCCGATGCTGCCGGTCAGTGTGAATTTCGGGAAGTAACCGGCCTTGGCCACGCCGATGCCGGCGTTAGTGGCGACCAGTTCCTGCTCAGCCATCATGACGTCCGGTCGTCCTTCGATCAGGTCGGACGGCAGGCCTTCCGGCGGCTGCGGCGGCAGTGGCAACTGGCGCAGGTCGCCGGCGGCGATCTTCAGTTCCGGATTGGCGGTGAGCAGGGCCAGTTGATGGACGGCCAGCGTGCGCTGGCGGCGCTGTTCGATCAACTGGGCTTGCGCCGCAGCCAGTGTGCTTTCGGCTTGGTAGCCGTCGAGTGGCGAAGCGTAGCCGGCGTCCACGCGCAGCTTGACCAGTTTCAGGCTCTCCTCGCGCGTCTTGACGGTTTCGTCGCTGATGGCGAGTTGGGCATCCAGGCTACGCAGGTTGAGGTAGGTGGCAGTGACGGCACCGGCCACGCTCAGGCGGATCGAGTCGCGTGAATACTGGCTGGCCAGCAAGGTCGCCTTGGCCGCCTCGTTAGCCCGGCGTACGCGACCCCAGACGTCCAGTTCGTACGAGGTGCTCAGGCCGGCACTGCGCGAATTGCGGATACGGGGCATGGCGCTCGAGTAAGTCGCCGTCTTGGTACTGGCCTTGGTGTTGCTGCCGGCGGCGCTGCCGTCG
Organism: Azonexus sp.; assembly: GCA_041909105.1. Classification (GTDB taxonomy): domain Bacteria; phylum Pseudomonadota; class Gammaproteobacteria; order Burkholderiales; family Rhodocyclaceae; genus Azonexus. The sequence continues at coordinate 48,517 of JAYREE010000019.1, read as the reverse complement.
ATTTCCGGCAGGAAGGCCGCACCGGCTTCACGGGCAACGGCATCGGCCTGCTCCATGCGGGCGACCGCCTGGCGCAGGTCGGCGTTGTTGGCGAGTGCCTGGTCGACCAGATCGTTCAGCGTGGCGTCCTGGAACAGCGTCCACCAGTTGGGATCGATGGCCGGGTTGGGCGCGATGGCGACCTGTTCCGGCTTGCTGTCGGCAAAGAATTTCGGCAGCAGGGCAGACGGGCGCAGGTAGTCGGGGCCAATGGCGCAGCCGCCGAGGGTAAGGCTGGCCGCTAGCGCCAGCGCAGTCGGGGTCAGACGGGCGATCATGCTTGGTTCTCCTCGGCCTCGTCCACGCTTACGTGCGACGGGTCGATCTGTTTGCCGCGTTCGAGCCACTTGAAGAAGAGCGGCACGAACAGCGTGGCGATGAAGGTGGCGGCGAGCATGCCGCCGAAAACCCCGGTACCCATCGACTGACGGGCTGCAGCGCCGGCCCCGGTGGCCTTGACCAGCGGGAAAACGCCGAGTACGAAAGCGAGCGAGGTCATGATGATGGGGCGTAGGCGCAGTCGGGCCGCTTCGATGGCAGCCTCGGCAACACTCATGCCTTCCGCGTACTTCTGGGCGGCGAATTCGACGATCAGAATGGCGTTTTTCGACGCCAGGCCGATCAGTACGACGAGGCCGATCTGGAAGTAGATGTCGTTAGGCATGCCGCGCAACCAGATGGCGGTCAGTGCGCCCATCAGGGCGAAGGGCACCGCCATGACGACGGCAATGGGCAGTGACCACTTTTCGTACTGGGCAGCGAGGATCAGGAAGACCATGACGATGGCGAACCCAAAGGCCTGTATCGACGAGCCGGCGCTCCGCTTTTCCTGGAATGCCTGGCCCGTCCAGGAGATGCTGTAACCGGTCGGCAGGGCAGCACTGGCCACTTCCTCGACAATCTTGATCGCGTCGCCCGAACTCACGCCCGGCTTGGAATCGCCCATGACCTTGGCGGCGATGAAGCCGTTGAAGCGTTCGACCTGTTCCGGGCCGACCACATTCTTGACGCGGGAAACGGCGGACAGCGGGATCATCGCGTTGGTCGTGGCGCTCTTCACGTAGACCTTGCCGATGTCGTCGGCTTTCATCCGGTAATTGGCCTCGGCCTGTAGCTGCACGCGATACACGCGGCCAGCCTTGTTGAAGTCGTTGACGTAAAGCGCCCCCATCGTACTTTGCAGTGTCGAGTAAATGTCGGCAATGGGGATACCCAAGGCCAGTGCTTTCTGTTCGTCGACTTCGACATAAAGCTGCGGCACGGTCGGACGGAAGAAGGTGGAAATACGCGTGAATTCCGGATGCTTCTTCAACTCGTCCATGAAGTTCTGCACCACTTCATTCAGTTTCTTGGCATCGCCATCCACACGGTTCTGCACATAGACCTCGAAGCCGCCGGCTGTACCCAGACCCATGATCGGGGGCGGGTTGAAGACGAGCCCCATGCCGTCCGGCTGCATCATGCCGATGCCCATAAACTTGCCGGCCAGATCCTGTGCCTTGCCTTGCCGTTCATCCCAGTCCTTGAGCGGGATGAACATGGTGCCGGCGTTGGGCTTGTTGCCGCCACCGATCAGGTCGAAACCCGAGACGACGAAGGTATGCTTGACCGCTTCGTCATTGGCGATCATCTGGCGCATGCGCTCACCGGTGGCTTCGGTACGCTTCAGCGTCGCGCCGTCCGGCAGCATCAGCGCCGAGATCAAGTAGCCCTGGTCTTCGGCCGGAACGAAACTGCCCGGGATGATGCGGAAGAAGGCAGCGGTGCCCCCGACGATCAGCGCAAAGACCAAAGCACCGACGATTCCGTGCTTCATGGTGAAGCCGACGGCGTTGGTGTAGTTCTTGGTCAGGCGCTCGAACATGCGGTTGAACGGGGCAAACAGCTTGTTCTCGGTGTGCTGGGCCTTGAGCAGCAGGGCGCATAGCGCCGGCGTCAGGGTCAGTGCGACGACGCCGGAGAGCACCACGGCCACCGCCACAGTAACGGCGAACTGCTTGTAGAGCTGGCCGGCGATGCCGCCGAGGAAGGCGACCGGGATGAATACGGCACACAGCACCAGCACGATGGCGATCAGCGCGCCGGTCACTTCGTGCATGGCCTTGATCGCGGCCTGCTTGGGCGGCAGTTTCTCTTCGGCCATCAGGCGCTCGACGTTCTCGAGCACGACGATGGCGTCATCGACCACGATGCCGATGGCCAGGACCATGGCGAACAAGGTCAGCGTGTTGATCGAGAAGCCGAACAGCCACAGGCCGGCGAAGGAGCCGATCAGCGAGATCGGCACCGCGACCATCGGGATCAGCGTGGCGCGCCAGCTTTGCAGGAAGATGAAGACGACCGCCAGCACCAGGATCATCGCTTCGATCAAGGTGCTTTTTACCTCTTTGATCGAGGCGGAAACGAAGCGGGTGGTGTCGAACGGAATGACGAAATCCATCGCCTCCGGGAACTTGTTTTTCAGTTCGTCCATCTTGCCGCGCACGGCTTCGGCCACTTCCAGCGCGTTGGCACCGGTCTGCAGGAAGACGCCCATGGCAATGGTCGGCTGGCCGTCCAGCGTCACGCGCTGGTCGTAGCTGTAGGCGCCGAGTTCGATGCGGGCAACGTCCTTCAGGCGGAGCAGGCCGCCGGGGCCGCTGGCGCGAATGACGATGTTGCCGAACTGTTCCTCGGTCAGCAGACGGCCCTTGGCGGTTACCGTATAGACCAGTTGCTGGTCGTTCGGTGCCGGTTCCTGGCCGATCTTGCCGGCGGCGTTCTGGGCGTTCTGGGCGGTAATCGCGGCGGCGACCTCGCTGGTCGTCAGGCCGAGTTGGGCCATGCGGTCCGGCTTCAGCCAGACGCGCATCGAGTAGTCCTGGGCGCCGAAGATGGTCACGTCGCCAACACCCTTGACCCGTTTCAACTCGTCAACGATGTTCAGGCTGGCGTAGTTGGACAGGTAGAGTGTGTTGTAGCGGCCCTGGTCGGACTTCAGCGCGACGACCTGGAGAATGTCGTTGGAGCGCTTCTGCACGATCACGCCGTTGCGTCGTACCGCTTCCGGCAGGCGCGGCTCGGCTGCCTTGACGCGGTTGTTCACGTTCACCGACGCCATGTCGACATTGGTGCCGACTTCGAAGGTGGCGGTGATGGTCACCGAACCGTTGGCACTGGCCGAGGAGGTGAAATACACCATGTTCTCGACCCCGTTCAACTGCTCCTCGATCGGTGCCGCCACGGTCTTGGCCAGGGTTTCAGCCGAAGCGCCCGGGTAGGTGGCGGTGATCAGCACCGTCGGCGGCGCGATCTGCGGGTACTGCGCGATGGGCAGCACCTGCGAGGCGACCAGGCCGGCGATGACGATGATGATCGAGATGACCGACGCGAAAATCGGCCGGTTGATGAAGAATCTGGACATGGCCGCTCCTTACTGGTGGCGCTCGGTGGTGGCGGACATGCCCGACATGCCTTCCATACCACCCATGCCGCTCATGCCCTGCGGCTTGCCGCCAGCCTGTTCGGCACCGGGCACGACCGGTGGATGCGGATTGACCGGGGCACCTGGGCGCAGCTTGATCAGGTTGTCGACGATGACCTTGTCGCCGGCCTTCAAGCCGCCGAGGATGACCCAGTCCTTGCCATACCATTCGCCGGCCTTGACTGGGCGCGGCGCGACCTTGTTCTCGCCGTCGGCAGTCATCACCAGCGTACCCTGCTCGGTTTGCAGCACGGCCGCTTGCGGCACCAGGAAGACGCCGTCGCGCTCACCGGTGAGCAGGCGGACGCGGACGAACTGGCCGGGCAACAGGGACTGGTCGGCATTGTCGAACTCGGCGCGCAGTTGCTGGGTGCCGAGCGTGGTGTCGATGTTGGAAGCCAGGAAGTTCAGCTTGCCGCGCTTGGCGTAAACGGAACCATCCGGCAGCACCAGTTCGACGCCTGAGACATCCTTGGCGGTGACCCGCTTGCTCGGGAACTTGGCCAGATCGCTTTCGCCCAGCGAGAAACGGACCCAGATCGGGTTGGTCTGGTAGATCGAGGTGAGCAGGCTGTCGGCAGTGGAAATCAGGTTGCCGTCGGATTTGACGGCGCGGCCGGTGACGCCGGAGACCGGGGCGGTGACGGTGGTCCATGCCAGGTTCAGTTCGGCTTGGTGCAGGTTGGCCTGGGCCATGGCGTTATTGGATACGGCGTCGTCGTAATCCTTCTGGGCGATGGCCTTGGCTTCGGCTAGCGGCTTCAGGCGGACGACTTCGCGGGCCGTCTGTTCGGCGCGGGCCTTGGCGTCGGCCAGTGCGATCTCGTACGGGGCACGGTCGATCTGGAAGAGCGGTTGGCCGTTCTTAACCACGTCGCCTTCCTGGAACAGGCGCTTCATCAGGATGCCGCCGACACGGGCGCGCACTTCTGTTTCGCGGGCGCCTTCGGTCTGCGCCATGATCTCGATACTAGTCGGCACCTTTTGCGCCTGCATCTCGATGACCGTCACTGGCATCGGGCCCATGGCCGGAGCGGCCGGCTTTTCGCCGGAGCAGCCGGTGAGGGCGGCAGCGAAGGCCGTGGAAGTGAGGAGCAGGGCGATGGCCTTGCGCTGAGGGAAGTGGGTCGACACAATTATTCTCCTTGAAATTTGCTTTTGGGGGATTATAAACATTCAGGAATGTATGTAAAATATTTTCTGAGTGTTTCGGTCGGATTTACATTTTGTTTCCGACAGCAGTTGCAGAAGGGAGAGATTGTGGTCAGAAAGACCAAGGAAGAAGCCGAACAGACGCGCAAGGACATCATCGAAGCAGCGCGCCGGGTCTTCCATGAATGTGGCGTCGTGCGTTCGACGCTGGAAAAAATCGCCAAAGAAGCCGGCGTGACGCGCGGCGCTGTCTATTGGCATTTCGAGAACAAGGCCGAGCTTTTCTTCGCCATGCGCGAGGACGTTTTCGCGCCGATGATCGAGCGCACCGACGCCATCCTGTTCTCCGAGAAATTCGACAACCCGCTCGATGCCATCGAGGCCTCGGTCACCGAGTTCTTCCGTGTGCTGGAGGATTGTTCGGTGGTGCGTGAGGTGTTCGAGATCATGATTTCGCGCTGCGAATACGTCGATGAATTTGCCGAGATCGAGGCTGAAATTGGCAAGCCGGCGCAGAGTTTCCTGGCCAAGATCGAGTCGATGTACCTAAAGGCTGCCGAGAAGGGCATGTTGCGCCAAGGCCTGGAGCCAATCGACGTGGCCCGCGACACCTGGGCCTTCACCAGCGGCATGTTGCACCTGCTGCTCAGTTGCCAGCGTGGCTCGGATTTGTCTTTGCATGTGCAGGGTATGATCAAGACCCACATGGGGCTGCGTCGTCCGGGCTGACTCGGAAAGCCAAGCCAGCTGCTGCGGTGCACCGGCCAAATTGGGCAGAAATGGCGGGTTCCGCTTCCTCGTTGCGAGTCGTTGTCAGCGAAGGTGGGCGCTCGCGATCCGCCACGGATCGGTTAATCGAGCAAGCCGGGCCATCATTCAGTCGGCTGGCCGAACAGGATGGCGGAGTCAGGCGTTAGTTGCCGAAGGGCTTGGCAAGCCCTAGACAGATTGCTCGGGATAGAGCCAGCGCAATACGCTCTCAAACAGTACGGTCGGGACCACTGGTTTGCCAATGAAATCGTTCATACCGGCATCGATACAACGTGCCCGGTCTTCGCCAAAGGCGTTAGCGGTCAGCGCGATGATCGGGAGATCGCGACCTTCTGGCAGCAGGCGGATCAGGCGGGTTGCCTGCAATCCATCCATTTTGGGCATTTGCATGTCCATCAGAATCAGATCGTAGCGTTGCTGGCGGACGAGGGCGACAGCTTCCACACCGTCTACGGCGGTATCGACTTGTTGGCCGGCATCTCGTAACAGAGTTTGGGCAATCTCGCGGTTTACCGGTTCATCTTCCACGAGAAGTATGCGGTGGGGGGGCAACTGTTCGCGCAGTCGCTGCTCCGCATCGAAGCCAAAATCTTCTGTTTGGATGGAACGTGCATTAGCCGATTTGGCAAAGCGGCCGGTGAACCAGAAGCAGCTGCCTTGCCCCAGTGTGCTACTGGCCCCGGCCGTCCCCCCCATTAATTCGGCCAGGCGCTTGGTGATGGCGAGTCCGAGGCCGGTGCCGCCATATTTACGGGTTGTCGTATTGTCTGCCTGCTCGAAGGCGGAAAACAGTCGCGAAAGAACGTCTTGTTCGATGCCGATCCCGGTATCTTCGACTTCGAAGCGGAGCAGGGCGCTGTCGTTGTCCTCGTCGAGCACTTGGGCGCGTAGGGTGACGTGGCCGGTGTCGGTAAATTTGAGTGCGTTCGCGGCATAGTTGAGTAGCGCCTGCTGCACTGCTGTCGGGTCGCCGATCAAGTTGGTCGGCAGATTGTCTGTCTCGATGCGGAGCGGTATTTCCTTGGCTTGGGCGCGGCTCTGCAGCATCGAGAGAACGTTGTCGAGGATACTTTCTACACGCATTGTAGTTTCGTTCAGCTTGACCTTGCCGGCTTCGATCTTGGACAGCTCAAGGACGGCGTTGATAATATTGAGCAGATGCTCGCCAGCCGCCTCGAGCTTGTCGAGTTGGCCTGACTGGCGGGGCGTCAGGCCGCCGCGCCGGATCATGTAGGCCATGCCGGTGATGGCGTTGAGCGGGGTGCGAATCTCATGGCTCATGTTGGCGAGGAAAGCGCTTTTCGCCACGCTGGCTGCTTCGGCGGCTTCCTTGGCACGCGACAACTCGGCGGTCCGTTCGGCAACTTGCGAGGCGAGCTGTTCCTGATGGCGGGCCAAGGCATCCTTCGCCATCCTCTCCTCGGTAATGTCGCGCGTGATCGAGAGTAGGCAAGGAATGCCATCAAGATCCATGCGAGTCGCCGAGAACAAACCCCAGAACCGTTCGCCATTCTTGCGCTGAAATTCAGCCTCGAATTCGAGATGCTCGGTACCGCGGCGAATTTCGTCGGCCAGGTACTGGCGATCCTTGGGATCAGCCCACACCCCCAAGGCTAGCGCGCTTTGGCCAACCAGTTCCTCGCGAGAATAGCCGGAGGCATCGAGGAAGGCGCGATTCATGTCGACATAGGTTGCCTCGTTCAGGGTGGTGATGGCGATGGCGTCGAGCGTTGTCTGGAAGGCCGTACGGTAGCGTTTCTCGCTTTCGCTGAGGGCCAGACGCGAACGAATGATTTCGCTGATGTCGCGAAAATACCAGACGCGCCCCAGATATTGCCCTTGCGGGCTATATAACGGACGGGAATGGCGATTCAGCGTGCGGCCGTCTTTCAGCGCGATCTCGCATTCGTCCTTGAGGTCAGGGTTGGCGTAAAGCTCCTGAACGCGCCGTACGAAACCTTCGGGATCGAGCGTGCGCTCGGCGGCGTGTCTCAGATTACTGGCATCCGGCTGATTGACTAGATCATCGGTCGACCGCGCCGAGCATGGGATGTTCCAAACCACGAAGAAGCGTTCGTTGATGGCGACGATGCGATCATCGCGGTCAACGACCAAGATCCCATCGGGAGCCTCGTCGAGAATCGCCTGATTCACCAGTGAGTGCAGCGTGTCGTCGTGTCGCACGGGACTCATGAACGCAAGAAGCTCCATGCAGATGTCGTTGTAACCGCCGAGTATTGTACTCGCCCGCCGCGCGGTCTACCTATGGCCGGGGCCGACTTTCCTTGACTTTATGCCACATGCTCCAGCTGAATGCGACGAGGCCAAGCCAGATCAGGCCAAAACTCATCAGCCGCGCCGGTTGCAAGGGTTCATTGAAGAGAATGACAGCCGTCAGGAATTGCATGGTCGGGTTGATGTACATCAGCATGCCGACGGTGGCCAGATCGAGCCGCTGCGTGGCGGCGGCAAAAGCCATCAGCGGCACGGCGGTCAGGATGCCCGAGCCGATCAGCAAGGCTGCGGTGTACCCGTCGTTTAGGGCAAAAACCGTGTGGCCGTGCTGCGCCTGCCAGGCGGCGTAGGCCAGACCGATCGGCAGCATGACGGCGGTTTCGAGCGCCAGGCCGGAAATGGCGTCGACCGGCACCTGCTTGCGCAGCAGACCGTAGCTGCCAAAGGTGCCGGCCAGGAAGAGGGCTATCCACGGCACGTTGCCCAGCGTCACCAGTTCGTTGCCGACGGCGGCGATGGCTAGGGCGATAGCCAGCCATTCCCAGCGGTTCAGTTTTTCCTTGAGCACCAGCAGGGCGAGCAGCACATTGACCAGCGGCGTCAGGAAATAGCCGAGGCTGGAGGCCACGACCTGGCGTTGATCGACCGCCCACAAAAAGCCCAGCCAATTGGCACCGAGCAAAATGGCCGCGACAGACAGGCGGACGAGATGGCGTGGCTGGGCGAACAAGGCGACCAGCGCGGCCCAGCGCCAGCGCAGTGTCAGCAGCAGGGCGACGAAGACGAAGGCCCAGGCAGTGCGGTTGGTCAGGATGTCGAAGGGCGAGAGCTGCCCGAGCTGGCGGAAGTAGAGCGGAAAGAAGCCCCAGATCACATAAGCGAGCAGGCCGTAGCCGATACCTGCAAGGTGGCGGTTGGCAGGCATTCGGTTAGTTGTCTCGCAAAGCCGCCAGCGCTTCCGAGCGGTAGTCGCGCCGATAGAGGATGACCAGCACCACGAGCGCCAGTGCGCCCAGCACATGGGGGCCGATCAGCCAGCCGGAGGCGGCGAGTCCAAAGTAATAAGCGCGTATGCCACGGTTGAAATCGTCGCCGGCCAGGCTGTTGGCCTTGGCCAGCCGCTTGGCGTAGCGGTCGATTTCCGGTTCGCCCGCCTTGCCCAGGGGGGCGGCCCCGACCAGGATGGACAGCAGGTTGAACTGGCGCAGCGACCAGGTGAATTTGAAATAGGCGAAAACGAAGCTCGATAGCACCAGCATGAGCTTGATTTCGAGCAACTCGCGCGAGCCGCTGCCGGCGAAGGGCAGGTCGGCCGTGAAGCTGATCAGTTTGTCCGACGTGCCGAGCGCGGCGACCAGGCCGGCGATGATGTAGATGGTGGTGTTGGCGTAGAACGAAACGCTGGTCACCAGGTTGCCGATCAGCGTCGAATCGGTGACGCGTACTTCGCGCTCCAGCATGCGGTGAGCCCACAACAGGCGATACTGCTGGCTGGTGCGGATCAGGCCGAAGGCACCGGACTGGCTATGCTCCGAATACCAGGCATAGCCTGCCCAGCAGGCGTAGAAAATGGCCAGGGCCGACCAGTCGAAGAGGGAAAGGTGGGGAAATGCGTGCATGAACGGAGTTTGCCACAAGCGATCCCGGGCTGGCGTGAAGGCCATGTTTCAGCATGGCAGATAAGCGCCGGCAACTTTGATCGCACCCGGGGGCCGGGCACGATCATGCCGATCAGATTTGGTAATCCTGGCTGTGGCTCGGGCTGCTTGGAATTGCCTCGGATTTAACCAGCGTCAGCGTTGCCCAGAAAGTGCTGCCCTGACCGACGACGCTGTCGCAACCGGCATCGCCGCCCATGAGGCGGGCGAGTTTGCGGACAATCGCCAGGCCAACCCCGGTGCCGCCGTATTTGCGGGTATGGGAATTGTCGGCCTGCTCGAATTCGCGGAAGATATGTTCCAGTTTCTCCGGCGGAATCCCGATACCCTGATCGGTGACGGCAATACGCAACAGCACGCTGCTCGTTTCCTCGCTGACGCAAGATACGCGGACCCGAACTTCGCCCTGCTCGGAAAAGGTGATCGCGTTATTGATATAGCAGGCCAGAATGGTGCGCAGATGGCGCTCATCCCCGCTCAAGGCGGTCGTCATCGGGGAAAGCTCAAGGTTCAAGCCGAGATTTTTCTCCTGGGCGCGCCCGTTGGCCATGGAGAGTACAGATTCGCAGATTTCGCGCAGGTCGATGGGTTTGATTTCCAGTCGGGTCGATTTGGCTTCCAGATCGACCAGGGTCAGGATGCCGCCAATGACCGTATCCAGCCGCTGCAGCGATGTCTTCATGACTTCCAGACGGCGTGCCTGTTTTTCGTCGAGCCGGTCGCGCTGGAAGAGGGAGAGCATGCCGCTCAGTTGATGGACCGGTGTGCGCATTTCATGCGACATGTTTCCCAGGAACAGGGTTTTTGCCCGGTCGGCCTTTTCGGCCGCTTCTTTGGCCGCTTCGAGTGCGTCGATCATCTCATGACGTTCGGTTACATCTTCGGTGAACAGAATGACCCCGCCGATGGCCCCGTTGCTCTCATGCCAGGGCCGGATTGCCCAGTGCAGCCAGCGGGTCGTGCCGTTGCTCAGTTCGAAACGGTCGTTGTCTTGGCTGATTTCTTCGCCCATCAGCGCGCGCTGATGTACGGCTTTCCATTCGTCGGGCAAATTGGGGAAAACCTCGTAATGGGATTTGCCGATCAGCTCCCTATCGTTCAGTAAATAGTCGTCGAGCCAATGCTGACTGGTGGCCAGGTAACGCATCTGCTTGTCGAACATGGCCAGCGCGGTCGGTGCATTGGCGATAAAGGCCTCGAGCCGCTGTCGGCTGGCAACGAGTCGGGCGCGATTCTGCAATTCACGATAAACGACGACGCTGACCAGTAGCGACAGGATGCCGCCGACCAGGGCGATGGCCACGCTTTGATTGGCCGGCAGGGTGTTCAGATAGCGGGGCGATGGGCGGTATTCAGCCAACCACGTTCTGCCGAAGATCTCGAGTTCGCGGGTTTCGAGCAGTTCGTTGCCGCTTGCCGAGGATATTTCCTGTCCAAAAAAGGTGATTTTTCCCGCCGCCTGACTAGTATCGGACAGCGTCAGGTTGACGCCATCGATCAGTGGATTGATGTTCTGGAGGATTTCATCAATGACCAAAGGCGAATAGGTGGCGCCAGTCGCCGACTCTTCGCGCGTGTTTTCATCATTGGCCACCGGATGGTCGGGATAGACCGGCAACAGGAGCAGGAAACCCTGGCCCTTCTTGCCGTCGGCTTGAACCAGGGTGATCGGTCGGGTCAGCGTGGCTTGGCCCGAACGCATCGCGCGCACCATGGCCTCGCGGCGGATGCTTTCGGAAGCGATGTCGAGACCGACGGCGGCGCGATTGATGTCTTCGGGCTCGATGTATTTGATGATGTATCGCTCACCGCTGTGTGCCGATAGCTGCCGGATGGTGAGGTCGGGACGCCCCTGCTTCGCCGCTTCATTCAGGAAGCTCGCATCATCGCCGGCGGGGACGCGCTGAATAAAGCCAAACCCACGGTTGCCGGGGAATTCATGCTCTGGGTCGCGCGAGCGGCTGGCCCGCCGGAACTGCTCCAGGGTCATTCGGGTCGGCCCGACCGCTAGCAGGGCACTGCGCGTTCCGCGCAGGCCGCGCTCGTAAGAAAGGATCCGGTCGCGAATCTGGAAACTGGACTTGTCTACATATTCCTGAAAACGTTCGGAACGAAATTCGACCCATGTCGCGTGGTAATAGGCCACACAGATGGCGGTTGTCGCCAAGCCGACCAATAGGGTGAGGCCCGCCCAATGAAATGCCTTGCCAGCAGTGAACATGTGCTTCGCCATGCACGGATTCTCCTTTGTAGGCTGTAAGAATATCGAAAAAGTGGGAGTGTTCAAGCCCGGATTGTTCTTTTTGTCTTTTATCCAAGAGAGGAGCAACCCCATTCGCCGCCGATTTCGCTCAGCGTCGCTTGCCCTTTAGCGACCGAACCTCGACCCCAACTTCATCAATCACTCCGCCCTGTCCATCGATCAGCCGTAGCCGATGCCGCCCCGGTTGCGGCAGCCAGCGCAGGGTTGAATCGGCGCGGGCCAGCGGGCGGCCGTCGAGTTGCCATTGCCAGCCTTTGCCGGCCGGGGCGCTGAGTTTGAGTTCGATGCGCTGGCGGTGGGGCGGGATGTCGGGGTCGAGGGCGAGGATGGTGCCGTCGGTCGGGTAGGCGATGCGGGCCAGCGCGTTGCCGCCGGCCTGGCGGATGACGCTTTGCTCCGTGCCGTCGATGAACCATTCGTCGCGCGCCGGTTCGCGCGGCGGCTCGAAGCGGATGCGCTGGCGAAGCAGGCCCTTGGGCGGTGCGGGTGGCTGGCTGGCGACGGCAGCGCGGCCGCGGGCCGGGTCGCCGCGTTGCAGCCAATCCATCACTTCGCGCCAGACCGGCGCCGCGCCGCTGATGCCGGAAACGTCGTGCATCGGGCTGCCGCTGGCGTTGCCGACCCAGACGGCGACGGTGTAGCGGCGCGAGAAGCCGGCGCACCAGTTGTCGCGCATGTCCTTGCTGGTGCCGGTCTTGGCGGCGGCCCAGTAGGGCGTGGCCAGCCAGGATTCGAGGCCGAAGGTGGCAGCGCGGGCGTTGCGGTCGGCCAGGATGTCGCCGACCTGGAAGCTGGCGGTGGGCGCAAAGGCAGTGTGCGGTGGGCCGGTGAAGACGTCGGTGCAGCCTTCGCGGCGGCAGGGAACCGGGCTGTCGCCCTTGCCCGGCGTGGCGCGCAGCGGCCGCCACTGGCCACCGTTGGCCAGGCTGCGGTAGGCGTTGGCCAGCATCAGCAACGAGACGTCGGCCGAACCGAGGGCGAGGCTGAAGCCGTACCAGTCGCCGTCCTGCTTCAGGCTGGCGAAGCCGGCGGTGCGCAGGCGGCGCAGGAAAGGTTCGGGGCCGAGGCGGACGACGGTGCGCACGGCCGGCACGTTGAGCGAGCCGCCCAGCGCCCGGCGCACCGATACCCAGCCCTGGTAGTGCGGCTCGTAGTTTTGCGGTGCGTAGAGGCCGTTGCCGGTGTCGAGCGTCAGCGGCGCGTCTTCGAGCAGCGAGGCGGGCGTCAGCGTGCGCGTCTCGAAGGCCAGCGCGTAGAGGAAGGGTTTCAGCGTCGAGCCGGCCTGGCGCAGGGCGGTGACGCCATCGACTTCGGCGGCATCCGAGAGATCGCCACTGGAGCCGATCCAGGCGAGGATTTCGCCGCTGGCGTTGTCGAGCACGATGACCGCGCCGTCTTCCACGTTCTGCTGGCGCAGCGCACCGAGGTGGCGGCGCAGGGCTTCGCGGGCGAAGGCTTGCAGGTCGGCGTCGAGGCTGGAGCGCATCGGCTGGCCGGGTTTCTCCAGCAGCTTGCGGGCGAGGTGCGGGGCGAGCTGCGGCGTGCCGGGGTCGGTGGCGCGCAGGCCGCCGGCCAGGGCTTGCTGGGTGAAGCTTTCCAGACCTTCGCATTCACCATCGCGCGCCATCTCGCGCAACAGATTGCAGGCGCGGCGGGCGACCACGGCCGGGCTGGCGTTGGGCGAGCGGAGCAGGGCGGCGGCCAATGCCGATTCGCGCTCGTCCAGCCCATGTGGCCATTTGCCGAAGAGTTGGCGGCTCATCGCGCCGACGCCTTGCAGTTCGCCGCGGAACGGTACGAGGTTGAGATAAGCCTCGATGATCTGGCGCTTGCTCCAGAAGCCTTCGAGGCGCACTGCTGCGGTGGACTGCGATATTTTGGCAAAAATGGAGCGGCGGCCCTGGCGCTGGCCGTCCTCGTCGAGCAGGCCGGCGAGCTGCATGGTCAGCGTGCTGGCCCCGCGTGTGCGGCCGCCCCAGAAATTGCTCCAGGCCGCCTTGCCGGCAGCGCGCCAGTCGACGCCGTCGTGCTCCATGAAGCGCTTGTCTTCGGAGACGATGACGGCGCGGACCAGCGCCGGGGAGATTTCGTTGAGCGGCGTCCACGGCAGGCGGCGCACCGTTTTGTCCAGCCGCAAGGTATGCAGCGGCCGGCCGTCGCGGGCGAGCAGCACGGTGTCCGACGGCGTGTGGTCGCGCTTGACCTCGGCAAAACCGGGCAGCGCCAGCGCCGGCAGCGGCAGGAAGCAGAGGGCGAGAAGCGAGCGGCGCAGCAGGGTCATGGCGGGGCGGTGGCGGCGGGAGGCTTGTTATACCTTTGTCCTGCCCGTGCGGGCAAGGTGGGCTGGGCTGGAACGCGTCGTAAAAGCGACAAAGTTGTCCGTGTGGTGAAGTGGGTGTGTTGATAAGTGATTGAATTTACGTTTTTTGTTGCTTGGCTTTGGTCTTGCTAGAGAACGCTGTCGAATCTTTCTCAAGCGAGTCGCCATGAACGCACCGCAAACGCGATCTTTCCAAAACATTTCACCGCAGGATGCGGCGTCCTTGATCCGTAACGAATCCATGGTCGCTCTTTTCGACGTGCGCGACCTGCCGAGCTACCAGCAGAGCCACATCGACGGTGCGGCGCATCTGGTCGAGCAGCGTGTCGTCGCCTGGATGGGCCGCCTGCCCAAGGATGCGCCCATCGTCATCTATTGCTACAAGGGCAACGCCAGCAAGGTCTTCGCCCAGATGTTCGCCGACTTCCGCTTCACCCGCGCCTACAGTGTCGATGGCGGTTACGAGCCGCTGGTCGCGGCCTTGGCGGCCTGAGGCTAGCATGGCGGAGAGTTCCAAATTACTGGCCGTGGCCAGCAAGGACGGCGTGTCGATCAACGAGCATTTCGGTCACGCCAGGCAATTTCGCATCTACGAAGTCAGCCCGAACCACTGCCACTTCGTCGAAAACCGCGAGGTGGCGCATTACTGCCATGGGCAAACCGGCGACCAGTCGGCTATGGCCGGCATTCTCGAAACCATCAAGGACTGCGCGGCGGTTTTCGTCGCCCGCATTGGCGATGGGCCGACCGCCAAGTTGGCGGCCATCGGCGTGACGGCGGTGGCCGATTACCCCTACGCCGCCATCGAAGAATCGCTGCTCGATTACGTCAGCAAAACACTCGTCGAGGCCGCATGACCAAGAAGTTCTACATGACGCCCGGCTCGTGCTCGACCGGCATCCACCTGCTGCTCGAAGAATGCGGTCTGGTCTTCGAGGCCTACATCGTCAACCTGCTGGCCGGCGACCAGTACAAGAAGGAATACCTGGCGATCAACCCCAAGGGCACGATCCCGGCGCTGGTCCTCGACGATGGCACGGCGCTCACCGAATTCTCCGCCATCGCCTGGTGGCTGGCGCGCAGCTACCCCAAGCGCAAGCTGCTGCCGGAAAGCATCGAAGGCGAAGTGCGCGTTCTCGGCCTGATGAACTACGCCGTGCACACCCTGCACACGCAAGGCTTCGCCCGCATCTTCACCACCGAACGCTTCGCCCCGAGCAGCCACGACCACGAATCGGTCAAGGCGCAAGGCAGGCAGATCGTCGAGAACGGCCTGGCCCTGATGGCCCGCGAACTCGAAGGCCGCAGCTATCTGGCCGACCACTTCACCATCGCCGACGCCGCGCTCTTCTACAACGAATTCTGGGCCGACCGCATCGGCATCCCGCTCCCGCCCAACTGTGCGGCGCACTACCGCCGCATGCTGAGTCGCCCGGCGGTTAGGCAGGTGTTGGCGGAGGAGGGCTATTCGGCGGTGTTGGGGTAGCAGTTGGCACTGCTGCGGTGCACGGGCGGTTTGGGGCAAAAACCAAAATCGAGCCCGACCGGGATTTTGGATTAGGTGGCTAGGCGATTGTTCCAGCCCGCTCCGCAAAAACCGCTTTTGCCGAAAACAATCCGTTCAGGGCGGCAGGAAAGCCTGTAAAGACGGCCATTTGCATGATGAATTCGACGACATCAAAAACCGTGGTCTGTCCCCTATTGTTCTTGCCGAGTCGTAGCGCCTCTCCAATGTCTGCTGCCGCTTCGGCATCGAGTTCGGGGCGAAAGAGCGCGCGATAAGCTTGGCCGCGCGCAATGGAGTCGCTCCCCATGGCGAGATAAAGCGGGTGAGGCGTTAGTCGGGCATCGCTTTGTGCCAAGCCGTTGGCGCGATAGCTGGACCAGCGGTATTGGCCGGGATCATTGACCATCCCGGCACGCACCGGGTTGAGTTCGATGTAACGCTGGCAGGCCAGCAGATAATCTTCCGCCTGCACTACGCTGGATTTGAACCGCCCTTCCCACAGGCTACCGGTGCGCCGGTAGAACCGGTTGGCATATTGCACGTAGCGCCGGCCCAGGGATTGCATCAGCCGCGAGGGCGCGCCGCTCTCCTGCGGCGTCAGCAGCAGATGAACATGGTTGGTCATCAACACATAGGCGTGAATGGCACAGCCACAAGCGCGAGCCGATTCTTCCAGCCAATGGAGGTAGCAGTAGTAATCCTCATCGGTGAAAAAGCACGGCTCGCGGTTGATGCCGCGCTGAACAATGTGTAGCGGGTAATCGGCAAGAAGTACGCGGGGGCGGCGGGGCATGGTTAATCGCTCAAAAAACTAAATGTCTCTGACCCCTTTGGTTTTTTGTTCGTCAATTTGGCAGCCCGGTAGGCGCGACCAGCTGCTTGAAATTCCTGAAGTTTTGTGCTGAGTTTGTCTGCCATCGAAACGATGTGTTTCAAATGGTCGGAGACAAAGTGCACATCGGCCATGACCGTTTTGGAAACCGGAAAGAAGAGATGGCAGCCCTGAAACAGTCCCGGACTATGCTCTTCGCAACGAATGTAATACTTCATCCTGTTGCCCTCGGCCAGTTCGTAATAGGCATCGCTCATCTTTGGCTTCCCTGCATTCCTTCGTCTGCTTTCGATGGTTTCTTTACCGAAGGCAGCAATGTCTTTTTCTATATTCGCTTCATCATATGGAAGCCATAGTTCCCGGTATTTCTTCAGACCCTGCGCAGCCTGATCGCTCGGCTCTTCCGCCATTGAGGCATCTGGATGGATACCCTGCGGAACATGGTAGAAACGTTCGATCTGTGCCCCCCGATCACCTTCTAGATAGATATCCAGCCTCTTCCCCGGCCCAGCCTTCCAGTACATTTCCTCATTGCGCTCTTTGCTCCACGGTTGTACATCGGGAATCGTGGCATGCAGGGTGATCGAGCCAATTTGGCCGTCTGTCGAATGCCGACCATATCCTTTCAGCCACGTCTTTTCAGGGATGAGGAATGCGGTGTCGTCAATGGGGATGTAACTCATCCCATTCTTCGACTCCACCGGATTGGGTAACGAGCGGCCGCAGGCCGAGAGCACCAGTAAAGCGGCAAGTGCCAGTCCCAGAATCCGCTTCATGCCGGTATGCTCCATTTTTCATTTTGCGCAGCCGTGTAATTGCAAATCATTGCTGCCGAAACACTTAGGAACATTTCCGCATATCGTTTTTCGCCGTTTTTTCCCGTCGACCGTAGCATTTCGGATGTCTTGCCCTGATTCATATCCCGCTCCCTCATTTTTCTTCCTCCACAACTTCCATCTGCCGAGTCGTATTCGTTCCAAGCTCAATCACTTCATCCACCGCCAGCCCCCGCGGAATCTGATGCGTAATAAACAACATCGTCACCTTCCCCTTGAGCTTGTTGATCGTTCGGGCAAAGTGTTCCGCAGTGTGCTGATCGAGGTTGGACACGGCTTCATCGAAGATCAGGATCTTGGGGCGCTTCAGAAGTGCTCGGGCAATAGCGATGCGTTGCCGCTGCCCACCCGATAGCCCGGTCCCGCGTTCGCCAATCTCCGTCTGGTAGCCATTTGGCAGTTTCTCGATGACTTCGTGGATTTCCGCCGCCTTGCAGGCCTGGATGACGTCTTCAAAGCTGGCATGCGGATGGGCCATGACCAGGTTGTCGTAGAGGGTGCCGGCGAAGAGCACGGTTTCCTGCGGGACGACCCCGAAGGTGTTTCTGAGTTCGTTGGCGGCCAGGTGGCGGATGTCTTTGCCGTCCAGGTTGATCTGGCCTTCGTTGGGTTGGTAGAAGCCGAGTAGCAGTTTGGCCAGGGTGCTCTTGCCGCAGCCGCTGGGGCCCATGAGCACGGTGAGGTGGCCGGGCTTGAGGGTCAGGCTGAGGTTTTTGTAGAGCCAGGGGTGGTGTTCGGAATAGCGGAAGGCGAGATGATTGAGTTCGATCTTGCCGGGGCCGCTGTTCTCTCGGGTGGGGGTCAGGGTATGCGGCTCTTGCGGCATGTCGAGGATGTCGCCCAGGCGTTTGACGGCGATATTGGCTTGCTGGAATTCCTGCCATAGGCCGACCAGGCGGAGCATGGGTTGGCTCATGCGGCCGGCGAACATCTGGAAGGCGACGAGCATGCCGACGGTGAAGCCTTCGTTTTGCATGACGAGGAGCGCGCCGACGATGAGGATGGCGAGCGTCATGACTTGTTCCAGGCCGTTGGCGATGACGTTGTAGGTGTTGCCGACTTGCTTGGTGGAGAAGCCGGCGGCAAGGTATTGGGCGAGGTAGTCGCCGTATTTCTTGTCGATGTCGGCTTCCATCTGCAGGGCTTTGACGGTGCCCATGCCGGCGACGTATTCGGTGAGGAAGGCTTGGTTTCTCGCGCCGAGCATGAATTGCTGGTTGAGCTTGTCGCGAAACAGGGGCGCGACGAGGAAGCTGATGACGGCGATGGCGCCGAGCAGCCCGACGGCGATCAGGGAGAGTTGCCAGCTGTAGGCGAACATGACCGCCAGGAAGATGAGCAGGAAGGGGAGATCGAGGATCAGGGTGACGGCGGCCCCGGATACGAATTCGCGGATGGTCTCCACGCCGTGCAGGCGGGCGACCAAGGTACCGGTGGGACGGTGTTCGAAGTAAGGAAGCGGCAAGCGCAGCAGATGGCGAAAGACCTGGCTGCCGAGTAGCCAGAGAAAATCATTGAAGTCGGGCTCTTGTGACAACAATGACCTGCCTTCCCCATCCAAAATGTGAAGGGGAATTATTGATGTTGTGAAATGTTAAGTAAATATCGCCAAGGGCATAATCGATACCCGCAAAGCTCAATTACTGCCTGACTTCACGAACATTGTCGTGCGCCAGAAACTCCCCGCTACTGCGGAAGGGGTTGATGTCGAGGCCGCCGCGGCGGGTGTAGCGGGCGTAGACGGACAGTGCCTCGGGGGCGCAGCGCTGCGTCAGGTCGCAGAAGATGCGCTCGGCGCACTGCTCGTGGAATTCGTTGTGGTTGCGGAAGGAGACGATGTAGCGCAGCAGGCCGGCGCGGTCGATGGGGTGGCCGCGGTAGCGGATGACGACCATGGCCCAGTCCGGTTGGCCGGTGACAAGGCAATTGGACTTGAGCAGGTGCGAGTACAGCGTTTCTTCGACGACCGGGCCGTTGCCGGTGGTGAGGAAGGACGGGGTTGGCTGGTAGGTGTCGCAGGTGATGTCGAGGTCATCGATGCAGTCGCCGGTCGGGTAGCCGATGGTGAAGGCGGGTTGATCGTTGAGCAGGCTGACGGCGACGCGCACGGTCTTGCCAGCGGCGGCGCTCAAGTCCTTTTCCAGCGTGGCGACGACGGTTTCGGTGTTGGCGAAGGCGGTCTGGTTGAAGGAGTTGAGGTACAGCTTGAAAGACTTCGATTCGACCAGGTTCGGGCTGTCGGCCGGCACGCGGAAGGTGGCCAGGGCGACGACCGGCTTGCCCTTGGGGGTCAGCCAGGAGACTTCGTAGGCGTTCCAGATGTCCTCGCCGACGAAGGGTAGCTCATCGGGAGCGATGCCAAGTTCGTCGCGCTTGAGTTGGCGCGGGATCGGGTAAAGCAGCTCCGGCGCGTAGGTGGCGCGGTACTCGGTGGGTTTGCCGAGCGGGGAGAGGATGCTGGGGTCGACGGTCTGGCTCATGGGGGTGGATTTTAGCAGGCGGTCGCCGCGAGTCGCGGTTGGACGTCACTGCTGCGGTGCACGGGGCAAAATGGCCAAAAAACAAAAAAGCCCGCACGCGGCGGGCTTTCGGGGTTCGCCGGGGCGAATTACTTGCCGGTGGCCTTCTTGGCAGCCTTGGCGGTGGCGCTGGTGGCAGCGGCGATGTTGGTCTGAGCCATATCGGTCATCTGCTGAGCGGCCTTGCGCATGTTGTCGAAAGCGGAGTTGGCAGCGGCCATGGCGCTCTGCACGGCAGCGACGGCAACGTCGGAACCGGCCGGGGCGGACTTGGCGGCCTTTTCCAGCAGGGAGGACATGGACTTCTGGAAGTCGCCGAATTGGGCTTCGACCATCTTGGCCAGCTCTTGCTGGGTCTCGGAAGAGATTTCGTAAACCGAACGGCCGTAGGCGACAGCCTTCTCGACGCTCGGTTGGGCCAGGGAGGCCTGAATGGTCAGGGCTTCCTTGACGTCCTTGGCACCCATGACGGCCTTGGTGCTGCTGACGGTGTCGGCCAGCACGGACTTGGCGGTTTCGAGGTTCAGGGCGGCGATACGCTCGGCGGAAGCCAGGGCGGTGTTGGCAACGGACAACAGGGAATCGATAGCGGCCTTATTGGCGGCGGCGAACTGCTCGGGATTGATCGACATCGGAGGCTCCTTTTGAGGTGAATTAATAATTACGGCAACTGCATTGTAACAGCAATGTTGCATAAATTGTGCACTGCAGCATTGTTGTTCGTTGACCTATGTCAACCATACATCATATTGTTTTTGAACGGATGTTTTAAACGTTTTGCTTGCCAAAAGCAGGCTGGTGTAGTGTTTCAATTGTGTCTTCGAAGATGAACCTCTGGGCCACGAAGCGCTCACAGAGTACGATGGCGATCCGGCTGTATAAGCGAGGTGAAACGATGTTCGATCTGTATATCGGCAACAAGAATTATTCGTCGTGGTCCTTGCGGCCCTGGCTGCTGATGAAGCATTTCGGCCTGCCATTTACCGAGCACATGGTGTCGGTCGCCGGTCGGGATTACAACGCGGAACTGAAGCCGTTGTCCGGCAACGCGCGCGTGCCTTGCCTGCATGAGGACGGATTCCAGATCTGGGAGAGCATCGCCATTGCCGAGACACTGGCCGAGCGTTACCCACAGATGTGGCCAGAAGATGCGCGAGCCCGGGCTCGCGCACGCAGTATTAGCGCCGAAATGCACGCCGGTTTCGCCAAGCTGCGCACGGCCATGCCGATGAACCTGAAGTTGAAGCTGAAGGGGAAGACGGCGAGCCCGGAAGTACAGCGCGACATCGACCGTATCATCGAAATATGGACGGAGGCCCGTAGCGATTTTGCCACCCGGGGCGGTCACTATCTGTTCGGAGAGTTCTCCGTGGCCGATGCGATGTACGCCCCTATCGTTTGGCGCTTTCATGTTTACAACGTCTCGCTGCCGCCGCTGGCCGCGGCCTACCGCGATACCCTGTTGGCGCATCCGGCAATGCAGGAATGGTATGTAGCGGCACTCAAGGAAAGCGAAGCGCACGCCCATTACGACAAACTGGCCGACGAATATGGCGGCCCGCGCTGAGCCAGGGGCCCGCGCGATAACGAAAGCAAGGAGAGATCATGGTGACCGACGCCCAATTGAAGGAATTCATCCTGTCGCCGCTACCCTTTTTCGGCGTGACCTCGCGCGGCGACGTGCTGGCGCGTTACGTGCCCTACGGCCCGGTGTTCCGCTGGAGCTGGAACCAGATGATCCCGATGCCGGTGCAGGGCGGGGATCTCGTCTGGCTGTTGCACGCAGCGCATGAGGAGGAACACTCAATCACCGAGACCGAGGCGCCGAAAAAGCCGAGCGGGAAACGTTAACGAACGCCTGCGGTTTTTGCCCAAAACGGGCAGTGCACCGCAGCAGTCGCTTTTCGGCTTAGCTCAGCCAGAGTTTTTTCCAGCCTTCGTGGCCGAGCCGTTCCATCGTCTCGATATTGCGCTCGAAGATGTCGGCGGCGTCGGGGAAGGCGGCGACGGCGCGGTCGATGCTGCTTTCGCGCAGCAGGTGCAGGGTCGGGTAGGGCGAACGGTTGGTGTAGTTGGCGATGTCGTCCGGCTCGCTGCCGGCAAATTCGTATTGCGGGTGCAGGCTGGCAATCTGGAAGATGCCGTCGTAGCCGAGGTTGCGGATTAGCGCATCGACCTCGCCGAGGAAGAAGTGATAGTCGAGGAAATCGGTCATCGCCTGCGGATGGATCAGCAGCGTGGTGTCGAGCTGTTCCGGATCGGTTTCGGCGAGCAGGGTGAGTTCATGTTCCAACTCGGCGAGCAGGCCGTCGGCGTCGCTGGTGGCGGTCAGGGCGTAGCGCACCTGTTTCTTGACGAAGACGCTTTTGGCGAAGGGGCAGAGATTGAGGCCGATAACGGCGCGTTCCAGCCACTGCTTGGTGGCGTCGACGATGGCTTCGCCGGTGGCGAGGTCGGCGTAGTGAGTTAGAACCTGGGGCATGGCAGGGCCTCGAAAGCGATGGAGGGCTGACCTCGGGTAGAGTCAGAACTTCGGGTGACTACGGCCGGCTGGCTGCACTCAGGAAGGGCGGTGCGCGTGGCGCACCGCGGCGTCATTCTAGCGCTTTGTCCGGATCAACGCTGCTGACGGCCGACCACGCCCCACAGGGCGCGGAACTTGCCGCCCAGCGTGACGCGTTCGTCGGACAGGGCTTCGAGGAAGTCGGACAGGCGCTTGGAGCGGGCGACGGCAAACAGGACCAGAGCGATGAAGGTGCCGCTGGCGATCAGACCATGCAGCGAGCGCTCGAGGACCGTGCCGCTGCCGAAGGCGATGATGTTCATGCCGAAGTAGCCGGTGGTGACCGTGGCGATCAGGCCGAGGATGGTGATCACGGTGAGGCGGACGACGGTGTTCGATTGTCGGCGCTGCGAGTCGCTGTCGAGGTAATGGCTCATCTCGCGGATCTCGTCGCGCACGTCGTCGTACAGTGCGTCGTTGCGCAGGTGGTTGGCGCACAGGCGGTACATGGCCTGCACGTGCGGGCGCTCTGACAGTTCGTGGAACCAGTAGCGGTGCGTGAAGCGCAGGAAGGTCTCGAAATTCGACCGGATGCGGCGCTTGAAGCGGCGGACCGAGGCGTCGTTACGGATATCGAGGTCGTTCACCGCGTCGACCAGGGTTTCCGAGAAGACCAGCAGGGCGGCGCGGTGCAGGTGGGCGATCAGGAAGACGAGGAAATACTGGTGGCGGAACTGGGCCAGCACGCCGCGCTCGCTGTCCACGAAGAAGGGGGCTGCCGCATCGCCGATCACGGTGAAGGCATTGCCGGTGCACATGAAGCGGGTGTTGGGGCCGGCTGCGCTGTCGGTCCAGAAACGATCCTGGCAAAAACGTTGTTCGAATTCAACCACCATCGGCTCGTTGATCGGCAGCGCTTCGTCGGGATGCAGCGTGGTCGCCAGGCCGAGGCGGACCCATTGCTCGCGGCTCAGCTGGCGTGGATTGTCGACGGCGAGGTAACTCATCACCGGCATGCGCTGATATTCGATCAGCCGGTAGCGCAGGTCGCCCGGCTCGTCGGAATGGGCCAGCACCAGGGGGCGCAGCAGGCTGGCCCAGTGCTCGGAGATGCAGGGGCTGCGGTGGGTGCAGACGTAGCCCAGGTATTTCTCGCGCTTGCGGGTATCGGACTGGGCGATTACCCGGCCGTCGACATCCAGCCATTCGGCCAGATAGGCGTTGTGCAGGCCTTCGCCGGTTTCCTCCCAGCCCGACGGGTAGGCGCGGCCGAAGCGGAAGAGAATCTCGCGTACGGTATCGAGCGGCAGGTCGTTGCCACGGATTTCCAGGTTGAGCTGGATCAGGTCGAGGTCGTGGAAGAAATACAGGTCGAGATGCACGATATGCAGCTCGATCGGCGCCTGGTCGCGGCGCAGGGTCAGGCGAAGCTTGGCAATGTCCTTGCGCCGGAAAACGTGCATCGGCGAATTGCCCGGCGGATCGTCGCGCGAGGAGTTGCGCGAACGGCCCTCGCCGTAGAGAAAACGCTGCACATAAGGCAGGAAGGAGACGAACTCGCGGTAGTGGCGTTCCTTGAACTGGGCCGGGTCTTCGGTGAATTCGTCGTCGATCAGTTGCCAGGCCGAATCCTTGGTTAAAGCTTCGAACACCTCCCAATGCCGGCCTTCGCTGATGTCGCGGGTGAGCGGTGTGAGTTGCAGGGGCCAGACCAGGCTGGCGTGGAAAAGGCGAACGGAAGGGGGGCTTGAGGTATCAGTCACGGTGGGCTGCAAGAAGTCAGTTCTGTTCGAAACCAGTATTCCAGGATTCTATGTTGAAGACGCCAAAACTAGACAAAATATGCGACAGAAAAGACGTTGTTGTTTTTTTTATATGGGATCAGGTCAGTGGTATGGTTCTGAATAAAATACGATCCGTGTAGCAGCCGTTGAACTTCAAATTATAAAAATGCAGTAGGCCACAGGGGCAAAGGGTGAAAAGACGAGAATACCTGCAGAAACTGCTGGCATTGGTAGCCTGGTCGGCTTTGCCGGCACAAGCAGGAGGGCGTCGCTATTTGGTGGGTTTTGCTCAGGATAATCTTGCCAACGACTTCCATGCAGCACAGGTGCGCAGGTTGGTCGAGCGTTTCTCCCGCGAGCCTTCGGTTAATTTCGTCTTTTCGGACGCAGAAGGCGAGACAGCCAAACAAATTGCCGATGTGGAAGAGTTCACTGCCCGCAAGGTCGATCTGCTGATCGTCGCGCCGCGCGACGCGAAGGCCATGGCGCCTGTCATCGCTGAGGCTTATCGGCAGGGTATTCCGGTGATTCTGCTGTCACGGAGAGTTGAAGGGGAGAGCTATACGTGCCTGATCGCTCCGGACAACGAACAGATCGGTGAGCAGGCGGCAGATTTCATGGCAGCGCGTCTGGGTGGCAAAGGTAAGGTGATGATGCTAGAAGGCATTCCAACTGCCAGCACTGCCATTGCGCGCGGAGAGGGATTCAGGCAGCGTTTGCGCCGCTATCCACAAATGCACTTGGTGGCCACCAAGGTTGGCAACTATCTACGCGGCGACGCCATTCGTGCCATGGAGGAAATGCTCGATAGCGGCCTGCATTTCGATGGTATGTTCGCCCAATCGGACAGTATGGCCGCAGGGGCGCGTCTGGCGATGCGGAAAGCGGGCATCGAGCCTTCGTCAAAGGTCATTGTCGGCATCGACTACATCGCCGAGGCAAGGCAGGCCATTCTGAATGGCGAACAGGTTGCGAGTTTCATCTATCCATTGTGCGTGGATGAAACAGCAGATATTGCCATTGAGATTTTGCGAGGACGAAAGGTGCCGAAGCACCGGGTCATTCCGAGTCGCCTGATCACTCGGCATGAGGCGAAAAGGGCACAGCCGATTTTCTGACCATGAAAAGCGTTCGTTCGAAACTCCAGATTCTGTTGCTGTTAACTATCGTGCTGGCGCTAACCCTGGCAGGAACGCTGCTCAGCTTCGGTGTCCGGCATCTGCATGAGGAATCAAATCGCAGTCGGCTGACCGTTGCTTACAACAACTTGCGTACAGAACTGGAAGGACTGAGGCAGAAGAGCGAACGTGTCGGGCATAGTCTGGCCACGGACGCTCAGATCATAAATTCGCTCAACATGCTTTCCGGCTACGCCGAACAGGGAACGTATCAGCCTTTGGTGTTCGATCCGGAAAAGCGCCGCATTGCCCGCGATGCGGCTCGCCAGTTGCTTGGGGCCCCCGACTTGGCCATTGCCGTTTTCGACAATGCGGGTGCGTTGGTCGCGTTTGCCCAGAGTGCCAATAACAGCGATGTCAGCGAAGGAATCGTCTCCTTCGAAGAGGGACAGCCGATCTACCTGACGGGAGGTGGCGGTAGTTGGCAGGCGGACAATCTGCCTCCGCGTATTCTTGAATTGTCCAGACAACACGGCTATGAAGAACGGTTTTCCCGCATCAGTGCTTCGCCTGACGGCTTGCATTTCGAATTCGGTTATCCGGTCGTTCGCATTGCGCGCGGCGATATCCTCCGGACCGTCGGCACCATTATCGTCTCGCAAACCGTCGGCGAAAACTTTGTCCGGGCCATGTCCAACGATATGGTTGCTCTGTCACTGATGCTTGGCAACAAGTTGGTCCTTGGCGAAGACCTTGGCTTGGGTGATCCCGATACGTTTGCCAATGCGCCTCTCCTGTTTGCGCCGGCACGGAACGAGGATAGCCGTGGGCTTGAGACGCCAAGCCGTTACGCCCGTCTATTCAGTGTTCCGCTGAGCCGAGGAGGAAACTCCTATTTTGCCTTGTCCACCGACAAGGAATGGGTGGACAAGCAGATTCGCCAGACCTTGCTCGGTATTCTGGGTGCCTTGGTGTTGTCAGCACTGATCGTTTTGCCGGTAGGTGTTCGCATTGCGGAACGCTGGGTCAGTGGGCCAGTGCGTGGGCTGATCGGGCGTTTGGCCAATATCCGCGAGGGACGCTACGAACTGGTGCAAGATCTCCCGGTGGTCAAGGGCGAATTGGGCGAACTCGCGGCAGCGCTTCGCGACATGGCCAATGGCATACGGGAGCGCGAGGAGCGCTTGCGCATCTGGAACAGGGTCATCGCTGAGAGCCGAGAGGCGATCATCGTGACTGATTCGGACGAACGGATACTGGCTGTGAACCCGGCGTTTACCACGGTGACTGGCTATTCTGCCGAAGAGGCGCTTGGACAGACGCCGCGTCTCCTACAGTCGGGCCAGCACGACCGGGATTTCTACCTGAACATGTGGCATTCGCTGACCACTACTGGGCATTGGCAGGGTGAGGTGTGGGATCGGGCCAAGAACGGGCGCATTTATCCCAAGTGGCTGGCCATCACGGCGGTGCGGGACGAGCAGGGGCTGGTGGCAAATTTTATCGCCATCTTTTCCGATGTTAGTGAACACAAGGCTACGTTGGCACAAATTCAGTTCCTGGCGCATCACGATGCCCTGACGCTACTGCCCAACCGTGCCTTGCTGCAGGACAGACTGACGCAGGCAATTGCTGGGGTTCAGCGTGACGGAGGCAAGCTGGCGGTACTCTTCATGGACCTGGACCGCTTCAAGAATGTCAACGATTCGCTCGGTCACGATATCGGCGACGGTCTGCTCAAGATAGTTGCCGGGCGCTTGAAGAACAGTATCCGTGAGATGGATACCGTATCGCGCTTTGGTGGCGATGAGTTCGTGATCGTGCTTAACAGGGTGCGCGGACCGGACGATGCGTCCACCGTCGCCGAAAATATTCTGCGGGCGGTCGCGGCACCGATTGGGGTGGACGGCTACGAACTTCAGGTTACGCCTAGCATTGGTATCAGTATTGGCCTGGATGATGGAGACGATCCGGCGCTTCTGATCAAGAATGCCGATGCGGCGATGTATCACGCTAAGGAAAAGGGACGTAACAATTTTCAGTTTTTCTCCTCGGACATGAATGCGCGGGCCGAAAGGCGCTTGATGCTGGAGAGCGATTTGCGACAGGCCGTCGATCGGGATGAGTTCCGTTTGGTTTACCAACCGAAGATCGAAATCGCCAGCGGTCGATTCGTTGGAGCGGAAGCGCTGGTACGCTGGGTTAGGCCGGAGGGGGACGTTGTTTCACCTCTGGAATTCATCCCGCTGGCAGAAGAAACAGGCTTGATTGTGCCGATCGGCAATTGGGTGCTTGGCGAAGCCTGCAGGCAGCAGGCTGAATGGCTCAAAACCCAATTGGGCTTGGTGCCGTTGGCGGTCAATATTTCTGCGGTCCAGTTCCACCATGCCAGCTTCATGCAGGATGTGCGCTGCATCGTCAATGAGTATCGGATGGTTCCTGGTGCTGTCGAGCTTGAGTTGACCGAGAGCATGGTCATGCGCGATCCGGAATTGGTGGCTGGAGTGTTGGTCGATCTGAAGCGTGAGGGCTTCATGCTCGCCATTGACGACTTCGGTACCGGTTATTCGAGCCTGTCTTACCTGAAGCGCTTCCCGCTCGACAAACTGAAGATCGATGCCTCCTTTGTTCGCGATATTTCCCGCGACATGACGGATCGGGCCATCGCCCGCTCGGTGGTTGCCCTCGGCGCCAGTTTGGGGCTGCAGGTCGTCGCCGAGGGAGTCGAAGGCGACGAGGAGTTGAGGTTGCTGCATGAGATGGGATGTAGCCAGGCCCAAGGCTATTATTTTGCCAAGCCCCTGTCGGCCGAGGAGCTTGTGGCCTGGTTGCAGGCGTATGTGCCTCGTGCCATGGCGCTGGAAGACGATTTCGTCATATAAGATCGGCTGTAGTGGCCTGAGGCCACTACAGCCGATGGGCGATCAATCGACGATTTCAACCCGCTTGTTCGGTACTTCCCCGAATACATCCGGCGCGTACATCGCCTCGACCCGCGTCGGTGGCAGGGCGAAGCTGCCGGCGTTGTTCAGGCGCACGGTGTATTCCACCGTGAATCTGCCCTTGGGCAGCCAGGCGTAGTAGGCGCGGAAGGCGCTGAAACTGCGTTCGACATAGGTCGGCCACATGCCGGCCTGATTGCGGTTTTCATCGAGTCGGCCGATGGAGGAGTCGCGACCGTCGCCGTCGCCCAGGATGCGCGCCCCGGCCGGGATCGGATCGCTGAGCGCCACCCAGGTCATCTCGTTGTCGGCCTCGATGCTCAGTTTGACGCGCCACAGGTCGCCGCGACTCACCTTGCCGGCGACTTTCTCCTGGAGCGGCGTGACCTGACGAGTAACGCGATAGCCCATGGCGCGCGGTGGGCCGTCCGGAATGGCGGCCATCACCTGCACCGTGGCCCACGGCTTGCCGCTGCCCTGGTGGGCGATGGCCAGCTTGTCATCCTTGCCGGGCGGGGTCGGCCAGGGCAGGGCGATGGGCGGGCGGGGTTCGTCGACGGCCTTGCTCCAGTCGATCTCGCCGCTGGCCTTGGCCAGCGTGGCGACCGTCTTGCCGGCGACCGGATCGCGTTCGAATTTCTGCGCAAAGCGGTCGAGCGTCACGCGCGCCCAGGCGTTGGCCGTGGTGGTCAGCCAGCGGCCGCGCACCTGGCGCTCCATCGCGCCTTGCACGAGGCGCGGCAGATCGTCCTTCCAGCCGGGGTTGTCGAGCATGGCTTCGATCAGCCGGAAGGCGTTGGCGTCGGCGTTCAGCATCATCCACCACCAGTAATCCTCGCGCTCGGTGGTGAAGGCCAGGCGGCTGCCGGCGTAGGAGAGGCGGTTGTGCAGTTCCTGCTGCGCCTCCGCCAGCTTCTTGTCGCGTTGCGGCAGGTCGGTGACGCGCTGCACGACCAGATACCAGTCGATCAGTGCGCCGGTAGGCAGGCGTAGGGGGTCGATGTCGAGCGCCGCGACCGTGCGTGTCGGCTTCAGGCCTTGTCGGGTCATCGCCTGCAAGGCATTGAGGCGGCGATGCAGCAGCGGGTCGCCGACCGTGCCGGGCGACCATTCGCCGGTCTTGATGCGGCCTTCGGCGTAGGCGGTCAGGCCCTGCAACATGCGCTGCTTGCTGTCTTCGGGAATGGTGAAACCGGCCAGCGTGGCGAGGTCGAGCAGATAGGCGGTCAGCGTCGCGCTGCCCGGCGTGCCGGGGAAATAGGTGGCGAGGCCGTTATTGTCGAGCTGGCCGGGCAGGCTGTCGGCGATGGCCTGCCAGCGCTTGGCGTCGTTGAGGCCGACGGCGATGGAGGTCTTCTGCTCCAGGCACGAGAACGGATAGTTCTCGAAGAAGCGGCGCAGCCCCGGCGGCACGACGGCCAGCTTGGGCGACAGGCTGACTTCCAGCCCGCCCTTGCCGGGCAGCGAGCCGGCCGGTTGGGTGACGCCGACCTCGTACTTGCCTTCGATGCGCGTGAAGTTGGCCTGCTGCACGGTGACAGGTACGGCGGGGGCTACCTGCTGCGTGATCTTGAGCGCATCCTGCGCGCTGCCGCCTTCCTCGCGGGCGGTGAATTCCCACTGCTGGCTGGTGATCTCCTCGCCGGTCCTGGCCTCCCAACTCAATTCGGCGGCGCCTTCGGGTTCGAGCGTGACCTTTTTTTCGGCCAGGGAAATTGCCCCGTTTTTGCCGTGCACCGCAACCGTCATCTTGCGCGCCGTGCCGTTGCGCAGCGTCAGCATGGCCTTGAAGCTGTCGCCCTCGCGCACCAGTGGCGGCAGGCCGGAGATGATCTGCAAATCCTGTTTGGTGCGCACGCTGCTGCCGCCGGTGCCGAAGAGGCCCGCGCCGACGGTGGCGACGCCGACCAGGCGGAATTCGGTCAGCGAATCGTTCATTGTCACTTTGACGGTCGCGCTGCCGTTGGCGTCGAGTTTGACGCGCGGCTGCCAGCTGAGCAGGGTGTCGAACAGCTCGCGCGCCGGGGCGCGACCGCCGCCGCCGCCCGGCGGCAGAGCTTTTTTGCCGAAGTGGCGCTTGCCGATCACCTGCGATTGCGCAGTCGCCGTTTCGACCAGATAGGCGCGCTTTTGCAGCAGCGCATCGAGCAGGTTCCAGCTGTCGTTCGGACGCAGTTCGAGCAGGGCCTGATCGACTGCCGCAAACGCCACTTCGCTGCCGGCCGGGGCGGGCTTACCGTCCGGCGTGGTGACGCGGATCTTCACCGTCGCTTCTTCGCGCGGGCGGTAGTCGGTCTTGTCGGTACTGATGTCGACCTTGAGCTTGAAGCCGTCGGTGCCGACAGCGATTTCGCCGAGGCCGAGGCGGTAGGCCGGCTTGGCCAGATCGACCATGGTCGTCGGTTGCTCCGGGTTCCACCATTCCTTGAACCAGGTCAGCGGCTCGCGCCAGCCCCACTGGAAGAGGCTGTACCACTTGAGCGGCTCGACGCGGCCGCGCACGGCCAGCACCGACACGAAGACATTCGGCCCCCATTCCGCCTTGACCGGGACTTCGACGGTCGGCTTGAAGCGGGAAAGCGGCTGGACGAAGGTGTCGATGATGCCGCCGGCTTCGACCGAAACCAGCGCCGTCGCCTCGCGGAAAGGCGTACGCACCTGGAAACGCGCGGTTTCGCCCGGCGCGTAGGTTTTCTTTTCCGGAATGACGTCGATGCGATCCTGGTTGCCGGCGGTGAACCACAAATCGCCGCCACCGCTGATCCAGTAGCTGGTGCTGGAGCGAGTCACGTTGCCTTGCCCGTCGCGCGCCTCGGCCAGCAGATAGATCGAGCCGGGATCGCCGGCCTTGGGCTCGCACAGCAGCAGGCCGCGGCTGTCGGTCGTGCCGTTGCATACCTCGCCGATGTCCTGGTATTCCTGCTGGTTCTCGTAGGCGTAGAAGCCGCCGACGATGCGCCGGCGGTGGCTGTAATCGATGCGACGCTTGGCCTTGACGCTCACCGCCTGGCCGGCGATGGGCTTGCCGTTGGTGTCGAGGGCGACGACCTCGATGCGGTTCTTGCCGTTCCCGCTGGCCCAGTCGGCGACCTTGATGCCGACGGTGATGGCGGCCGGCCACAGCTCGACGCGGCCGCGCAGGGTCTGGATTTCGCCGTTCGGGTCGGCGAAGCTCATTTCGGCATAGACCTCGCTCGGCCCCTTGGGCTTGGCGGGCAGCACAACGTCCAGCTTGCCGGCGCCGGCCTTGTCCAGCGTCACCGCCTGGCGGTCGAGGATCAGCGTTTCTTCTTCGCGGTTGGCCTCGACCTTGAAGGCGGCGAGGGCGGCGTCGTCGAAATCGATATGGAAGTTGTAGGCCTCGTAGTTCTTGTAGATCGGCCAGCGCGGACGCAGCGTGGCCGACACCTGCACCTCGGCGTTCTTCGCCGCACCGCCGTTGAGGAAGGAGAGGCCAAGCGCCAGCGGCACCTTGCCCGGCGCGACCTGACGGGCCGGCACGCCCTGCACGCTGCCGGTAAATACCGGCAGGCGGAAATCGGCAACGCGGAACTCGCCGCTGTACTGCTCGCCGCGCTTGCCACCGCTGAGCACCACTTCGTAGGTGCCGAGCTTGGCGGAATCCGGCACTTTCCAGCTGTTCACCGCAGATGCCTGCGCATCCCAGCTCAGCGGCTGGCTGTATTCGGTGCCGCTCTCGCTGTGGCGGATCACCAGCTTGGTCGGCAGCGTGGCGATATCGGGCAGGGCGAAGCCCTTGCTGTCGCGGCTACGCGCCAGATGCTTCATCGACACGAGTTGGCCGGGGCGGAACAGCGTGCGGTCGAGGATGCTGTGAATCTTGAAATCGCCGCGCTCGCCCCAGGTTTCCACGCCGAAGCGCCAGGGCTCGATGCCTTCGTTCCAGTCCGAGCGGACAAAGCTGTAGTCGCCATTGAGCCGTGCGCTGGCGAAGAGGAAATGGGCATCGCGGCAGGAACGTGCGCTGATGGCCTGGTCGACCTGCGCCCGGCCCTGGCTATCAGTCTTACCCTGCCACAGCGATTGGCCGTCGCAGCCGGAAATCCGCACGTCGGCCCCGGCCACCGGCTTGCCGCTGTCGAGCGCCGTGACCCAGACCAGCGCGTTGTCGCGCCCGGTTTTCAGATGCACGGCCAGGTTGGTGACCAGTGCGGCGGCGCGCACGTACATTGGCTTGGGCGTGGCGAGCAGCGCGTTGCCGAGCAACTGGCTCTCGATTTCGACGATGTGGTAGCCCGGCTGCTTGAGTGGAATGCCGACCACCTCGAATTCGTTGCTGCCGCCCGGCTTGGGTAGTTCCTGGCGCGACACGCCGTTGCGGCCGTTCAGGAAGGAGAGCTCGCGGGCGTAGAAAGGATCGTGGAATTCGCGCAGTTCGCCGTCGATCTTCATCTTCACCTGGCGCGTTTGCTGCTCGAACTTTTCCAGCGCACGCATGGCGGCGATCACGTCGGCATCTTCGGTCAGCCGTTGCTCGCTGAAGCGGTGGCTGCCGGGCAGGGCGAGGCGGGCGGTTTTCAGCGACGCTTCGACATTGCGCAGGGTCACCGGCAGCAGGCCGCCTTCCTTCAACTCGACGATGCCGAAATTGCCGGGGAACTTGGCGAGCGGCGGCAGGCCGCCGGTGCGCGTCTTGAGCGGGAAGCTGGCGGCATTGGCCAGAGGGCGGCCAGCGTCATCCTTCAGGCCGCTGGGGAGTTCGAGCGTGAGGTCGGCATTCTGCGGCAGCGGACCGGGGAAAATGACAGAACGGAAGGTCGATTCCTTGTTGGCATTGTCCTTGTTCGGGTCGGTCGGCTTGCGTGTGCCTTCCGGCGTCACCAGTTTGAACTGGCCGATCAGCTTGGCGTCGAAGGGCGCGTTGAAATTGAGCGACAGCCCGGAGAGCGGCGAGCAGGGCGCGCCGGCCTTTTCGCGCTCGCAATTGAGCGTGGCCTTGAACGGCTCTCGCACCTTGTAGACGAAGATTTCTTCCTTCTCGGTCGGCGTGCCGTTGGCGGCGAGAATACCTTTGCCCCACACCAGCTTCATCCGGCTGCCGGCGGGCAGGCGTTCGCTACAGGTGACGACCAGCGGCGCCGTGCCCATGTTGCCGACATGCTCCAGCACCTCGCGGCGCACGGCGTCCGATACCGGGCGGGCCGGCAGGCGCTGGCCGACGCCATCGGCATCGCACCACAGGTTGTTTTCCAGCGACTTGGCGTCCAGCTTGCCGCCGCCGTTGATGACGAAGGCCTGGTCTTCTTCGATGCCGCTGTTCGGGCTGGGCACGATGCGCCAGGGGCGCGGCGGCGCGCCGTAGAACTCGAAGCGTGCCTTGCCGCTCACCGTTTCGCCGCCTGCTGCGGTGTACCCCGGTTTGATGGCAAAAATGCAGCGCTCGCCGGGCAGCAAGGGGCGGCTCAATTGCCAGGCCCAGGTGCGCGCATCGACCCAGCGGCCTTCGCCGGCAATCTGGTTGCACTCCACGTCGAACGGCGCCGGTGCGTTCGGCTCGCCCAGCTTGACCATGTCGGCGCTGAAACGCACGGTGGCCCGCGTCTGGTCGGCCACCTTGCCTTGCGGCTGGAAGTTCTGGACGGTCGCTGCCTGTACGGTCAGCGTGGCGAACAAAAGGCCGGCGAGGGCAGCGTAGGGGGCGGTTCTCATTCTTGCTTTTCCGATGCAAATTGCATCGCGCCAGTTTGCCACAGAAGGCCTGCCGTCGACAGCCCGGCAAGCTGTCGTTATGCTCGCGACTTTTTCAGGCTTTCAGGGGCGGATATGGGACAGGCTAAACGACGCGGCACGCAGGAAGAACGCATGGCACAGGCGATGGCGCGCATCGAGGCGAAGCGTCCGGAAAAGCTGATCTGCAACAGCTGCCAGGCCGAAGTGACCAAGATCAATCCGGTCAGCACCAAGGGTCTGCGCGGGCTGGAGTCGATCTGGGTCGGTCAGTGCGATTGCGGTCATACCACCTTTGCCGCCAGTGGCGAGCCGAAGGCAGTTCAGGCTTTCTTCGATGCACTGGGTGACGATACCGAGTTGTTGCTGGCCAGCCAAAGCCAGGATGGCATTCGGCACGATGCAGGCTAGTCGTGCATCCGGGGAGCAGTCTTCCCGGCGATTGAGTTTTGCTTGGATGGTGTGCGTCGCCAGAGTAACGGTTTGCCTAGTATTCACAGCCATATCGGGCCGGGTGCCTCGAGATGATCGTCTCGAGTGCCGACGCGCCTTCTGAATAGCGTCCTGGGCTTTACAAATCAGCTACATGCTACGGGTTGGAAGACGATAATATCGTTATCTGGTTTTGTAAGAAGGCCGTTGGCTTGTAATTGGTGCGGCTGGGGAATATATGACGTTGAAGCATGCGTTTGTGGGGGGCTTGTGCCTTTGGGGCGCCAGCCTGACTTTTGCCGGTGGCGGCGATTGGCTGTACACGGTACGTGCCGGCGATACCCTGATTGACATCGCGGCGGCGTATGTGAAGCCGAGCGCGGGCTGGGAGAAGTTGCAGTCGATCAACAATGTCCCCGATCCCAAGCGCCTGCAGCCGGCCAGCACGATCCGCATCCCCCTCGAACTGCTGCGGCGCGATGCCGGCGTCGCCGAGGTCTTGCATGTGCAGGGCGAGGTGCACTCACTATCGGAGAAAGGCCAAGCGGCCCGGATCGAGGCGGGCACGACCTTACAGGTGGGCGACTCGGTGCAGACCGGCGTCGGCAGCAGCGCAAGCTTGCGTTTCGCCGATGGTTCGCGCCTGCTGGTGTCGGAAAAATCGAAGGTCCAGATGAGCAATCTGCTCGTCTTTGGCAAGACTGGAATGGCCGACACCCGCATTCGCGTGGAATCGGGAACGGTCGAAACCCAGGTCGCGAAACAAAAGGGCTCGGCGGCCAAATACGAAGTCAAGGCACCGACGATGAACCTGGGGGTGCGTGGTACCGATTTCCGCGTCCGCGTCGATGAATCATCGGGGGTGACCCGCAGCGAGGTGCTGGAAGGCAAGGTGGCCGCCAACGCGCAGCGCCGGGAAGTGCTGTTGAAGGCTGGCTTTGCCACCAGTGCTGGCGCTGGAGAGGTGCCGCGAGCGCCCAAACCCTTGCTGCCGGCGCCGGATGTCCGGCAGGTGCCGGAACTGCTCGACCGCGTGCCGCTGCGCTTCAGCTGGCCGGCAGTATCCGGTGCGGTGGCGTATCGAGCCCAGGTATTTGCCGGGGAATCTGCCGAACAACTGCTTCTCGATGGTGTTTTCCCCAGTAACGCGGCCAAGTGGGTCGATTTGCCCGATGGGCAGTATCAATTCCGGGTACGCGCCATTGACGGGCAAGGTTTCGAGGGCATGAACGCAAACCGTGGCTTTGCCCTGAAAGCTCGCCCCGAGCCGCCGTTCATCCTGCAACCGCAGGATGGCGGCAAAGCCTATGGCGACCAGCTGCAGATGAAGTGGTCGAAGGCTGCGGTTGCCCAAGCGTATCGCCTGCAGGTATCAGCCAAAGCGGATTTTTCCTCGCTGCTGTTGGATCAGGATAAATTAGGGGAAACCGATTTCGAGATGCCCTTGATCCCCGGGCAATATTTCTGGCGAATCGCCAGCATCACGTCGGCCGGCGAAACGGGGCCGTTCAGCGACGTGATCGCCTTCGAGCAGCGTCCGATTCCGGCCAGCCCGGAACTCGAGGCGCCGACGATGGATGCCGACAATCTGGCTTTTGGCTGGAAAGCCGGGAGCGGCGGGGAAAGCTATCAGTTCCAGTTTGCCCGGGATGCCGGCTTCAGCGAAATTCTGCATGACCTGACCACCAAAGAATCCAAAGTGAAAATCCCTCGTCCGGATGGCGGGGACTATTTCATGCGGGTCAAGACGATTGATGCAGACGGGTTTGCCGGCAATTTCGGACCCGTCCAGAACATCGAGGTGCCGTATTCCAGATTGTGGTGGCTCCTGCTCGTTCCCGCCGCCTATCTGCTCGTGTTGTAAGTCCTGGCTGTGGCGCACCTGTGACTCTTCCGGACGCGGCGAGAAGCTCGGCTCAACCGTTTGTTGAACGTCGGCGCTGGCGCTGGCAGTTGCTGTGGTTGCCTGTCGTTTCCATTGTGGCTGCATGGCTGGCCCTGCAGTGGCCGGTGATCCAGCACTTCGACCAGCGCCTGCATGATGTCCAGCAACAACTGGCGGCCCGAGAGCATTATTTCGAGGATGTGCTGGTCGTCGATATCGATGAACGCTCCCTGCGCGAGCTGAAGCCCTATTTTGGCGACTGGCCGTATCGCCGGGACGTTTATGCCCTGATTCGCAACTATCTGGCCGAGGTCGGAGCCAAAGCGGTCGTTTTTGACATCCTGTTCGCCGAAAGTCGACAGGGAGATGGTGAATTTCGGCAGTCTATGCAGGTCCATGGCAATACGGTCCTGGCGGCGAGCGTCCTGAGCGTCGACCCCGGTATCGATCATGCCGGGGCGACGGCGATTTCTGCAGTGAGCTTGGCGGTTCCGTCAGGCACCCCCGCTGTTTCCTGGGCCGATATCAGCCTGCCCAATGCCGAATTGCTGTCCGGGATGAACGGGCGGGCCATTCCGGGGGTGATCTCCATTCAGCCAGACGGCGACGGTGTCCTGCGCCAAGTGCCGATGCTCCATCTGATCAAGGGGCATTACTTGCCATCGGTGCCGGTGGCGGCGCTTTTTGTTGGCGGCAACTCGCCACAGATCACTTACTCGCCAACGCAGTCGGTAATCCAATTCGATACCCGGCGCTGGCCGCTATCTGAGAATGGTACCGTGGCGCTGTTCTACCCAAAAAATGCCAACTCAGTGCTGTCGATGAGCTTCGTTCATCTGGCCGAGGCGGCTTTGGGGTATCCAGACAGGCAGATCAATCCCGAATTGCTGCGTGGCAAGACGATCTACATCGGCGGTACGGCCTTTCTCTCCGATCATATCAATACGCCCCGCGGGCCGATGGCAGGAACCTATTTGCTGGCCGTCATCCAAGAATGCCTGAGCCACGGCTTAGTCCTTTCCGCGACACATTCTGCCTGGGAATTGCTCCTTCTCCTCATCGCCTGCGTACCGGCATGCGCTGCCGTTTTTCGCAGGTTGCAGCTGACTTTGCGGCTAGAGCTGCTGTTGACCTTCCTCTGTGCCGGATTGATCTACTTGGTCAGTACCGGCCTGCTGATCTTCC
This sequence comes from Azonexus sp., assembly GCA_041909105.1. Classification (GTDB taxonomy): domain Bacteria; phylum Pseudomonadota; class Gammaproteobacteria; order Burkholderiales; family Rhodocyclaceae; genus Azonexus. The sequence goes on along the minus strand of JAYREE010000019.1, from coordinate 11,385 downwards.
GTAGCGAGCAGTCAGGTTTGCTCTTTTACTGGATCGTACTGTTGGTTTCCTCCGGGTTGGGGGTGAGCTATCAGCAAATGTGGTTGAAGCGCCATACCCGGCGCTTGGCGCAGGAAAAAACCTTTGCCGATGCGGCCAACGAGGCCAAGAGCAAATTTCTGGCGGCGATGAGCCATGAGATCCGCACGCCGATGAACGCCATATTGGGCTTTACCGACCTCTGTCTGGGCGGGCCGTTGACCGAACAGCAACGGCTTTATCTGGAAAATGTCAGAGGAGCCGGGAAATCGCTGCTGATCATCATCAACGATGTTCTCGATATCTCAAAAATCGAGGCCGGCAAGTTAGAGATCGAGCAGGTCCCATTCGCCTTCGACGAACTGATCGACGGGCTTGCCGCGACTTTCGGCATGGCCTGTCAGGCCAAGGGGCTGGAATTGGCCGTCGAGGTGGAAAATACGATGCCCCGGCGGCTGGTGGGCGATCCGACACGCTTGCGTCAGGTTCTGACCAATCTATTGAGCAATGCGCTGAAATTTACCGATGCCGGGAAGATCAGCCTGGATGTCCGTTTACGCGAGGCGGAGGGCGATGCGCTCTGCCTGGAATGCCGGGTCGTCGATAGCGGCATCGGCCTGACCGAGGCGCAGATCGGCAAGCTGTTCCAGGCCTTCGTACAGGCCGACACGTCGATTGCACGCCACTTCGGTGGAACCGGGCTGGGCTTGTCGATCAGCAAGAAGCTGGTTGAAATGATGAACGGAACGATTTCTGTCGACAGCCAGCCGGGCCTCGGCAGTTGCTTCGCGTTTACCGTCAGGCTACGTAGGGATCCTGTCGCCGGCCCATCATCCGAGCCTGTCGATCCTGCGATCAGCACCTGGCGCACGCTCGTCATTGCGGCGGAGACCGAGAGAGCATTGGCAACCCAGGCGCTCCTCAAGGCTTGCGGGGGATTGAATTGTGAGCTTCAGTCAGACATCGAGGGCGCCCGAGCGGCGTTCAACGAAGCGTTGGCGGGTGAACAGGCTTATGACCTGATCGTACTTGACGTCAGTACTCAGGCAGAGCGCATCTTGCCCATGGTGTTCGAGATTCGTCGCGCCTGCCAAGGGGCGGTGCAACCGAAGATTCTGCTGGTGGCGAATTACGGTCAAAAGGAAGTTACCGAAGATGTTCTGAGGCTGTGTAACGCCCTCCTGTCCAGGCCGTTGACGCCTTATTCCGTCGAAAAAGGGCTGCGGACGCTGGGCCGCGAGGAGCCCACGAACTTCGGTGTGATGCCTCTGGAGGTGCCGCTGCTGGCCGGAATGCGCGTGCTGTTGGTGGACGACAATCCGCTGAATCAGCAGCTTGCAATTGAATTGCTCAAACGGGCCGGTATTCAAATCACGGTCGTGGACAACGGCGAGCGGGCGGTGGAGGCGAATCGAACCACACACTTCGATTTGATCCTGATGGACCTGCAGATGCCCATCATGGATGGATATGCGGCGACCCAGATTATCCGCGCCGGGGCGAACAATGCGGCGGTGCCCATCGTCGCCCTGACCGCCGATGTCATGGCCGGTGAGCGCGAGCGTTGCCTGGATGCCGGAATGAATGCTTATCTTGGCAAGCCGATCGACTTCCTGGCCCTATATTCGACCTTGAAACAGTGGGCGCCTTCGCCTGTCGTGCTAGGCCAACGCTCCAAGGCGAATGTCGCACCCGCTTTGCCCGAAGGGCAACAGGGAGGGGAGGAAGAAAGTGGGCTTGATATGGCGGATCTGTTCAAGAGAATGGGCGGCGATACAGCCTTGGTCCGGGTCTTGTTGGAAACCTTCCTGATCCACCGTCCTCCTGCTTGCGAGGAAATTCTTGGGAAACTAAGAAGCGGGGATCTCAAAGAGGCGATTCGCTTGGCGCACACGCTCAAGGGGTCCGCGGCCACGATCGGGGCGGTCAGGCTGTCCAAACGCGCGTTTCGTCTGGAGGCGGCCATCCGTGCAGGTGGGCCGATCGGTGAGGTGGAAGCGATTGGCCGTGAGGTCGGCCAGGCCTATTTGGATGCGGTGGCAGCCGTAGAGCGTTATTTGGCAAAGTAGCGCCGCGACTTTGCCCTTTCTTGGGTACTCCTCTCGTTTGAGTTCTCCCATGAGCTCAAAGAGGGCGCAAGCCGCCATCCGGTTTTTATTTCTTGATCGGCGGGACGGCAATCGTCGGGGCTGGCGGCTCGGCTTTTGGCTTGGGCTGGGTGTGCATCTGGACCGGCGGGGGGTAATGGCGGGGTGGGTAGCCGTAAGGCGTGGTGTAGACCGGGTAGGGCCCGGAAACGCCTGAGCTCGAGCCGATGCGCCGGCAATCCGCTTCCATTTGCGCACGCTGGCTTGAGTCCAGCCCCATCTGCGCGACATCGCGCAGACATTCGTCGGACGAACCGTAGATGCGCGGGCTGGGCTGGGACTGGGCGTTTTTCGCCTGCCGGGCGGCGGCTTCGCGCTCGGCCGCTGCCTCGCTACGTTGTGCAGCCTCGCGCTTGTCGACGTAGTCGCGCATCTTTTCCACATCCTTCTCGGCGCGCTGGCGCTCGGCTTCCGATACTTTTTCGTCCGGACGGCTCTTCAAGGTGCTGGCACCGCTGGCGCACGGCGAGTTGGAAATTTCCACGCTACCGTCGGCATTGCGGCACTTGTAAACATCGGCAATGGCCGTGCAGGTGCATAAAGCGGTAAGCAGCAGGGCGAGCAGGGATTTCATGGGCGTCCTTTCTGGCAAAGCCGGCCGAGGGTCGATCCCTTCCAATTTAGTTGTCCTTGCGTCGGCTGGCAATCGTGCGGATAGAGGAGTAACGCTCATGGTGCGGAATCGGCTGACCGGGAGGCTGTACTTCTCGATAAGTGCCCACTGATGGTGCAGGCGCACCCGAATGGTGAATTATTTGACACAGTGTTTCTATGAGATGCGCATTTATTCGGTGCATCTCTCTGATTCGATTGTTGAAATTGTCTCGCGGTGACCACTCTTGGTGCGTCGGCACGGAAGTTGCGCTTAGGCAGGCGTTCTCGTTATGGAGTTGGTTCGCAGATGTTGAAGAGCAGCAAAATGGCCCTGTCGGCCGGTGAAAAACACTGGCTTCCCTGGTTTGGCAAAACGGGCAAGTTGGCGATGCGCTGGGCGACCTCGCGCAATCTCAATCGTTACCACGCAATCGAACAGACTTTCGAATCCTTTGCCCAGACCCGCGTACGCATTTTGATCAACTGGGCCGAGCAGCAATGGACCTACCTCGACGGCTTGGCGCGCGAGCTGGCAGGTAACTGGCCGCAGACCGGGCGCGAATCGCTGCTGCATGTGATGGAGCGGGCCAAGGACTTCTCCGAACTCTGCATCGTTGCACCCGATGGCCGTGTTCTGCGTTCCTCGCATAGCAGCCGCGAAGGCAGCGCCATGCCCAATGCGCAGGCGGTGGCCGCCGGCCTCAAGGGGCGCTTCCTGCACGGCCCGTACCGCGACCCGGTGACGCGCAGCCTGCCGCCGTCTTCATCGCGTTTCCACGACGCGGTGACGCTGATGTTCTACCAGCCGATCACGGTCGATGGCGCGGTGGTCGGCCTGGTTTGCGGCCGGGTGCCGAACGACGTGCTGGGCGACCTGATTCAGCGCGAGGCCGGCCATATCTTCCACGAGTCGGGCGACAACTACCTGTTCATGGTCAAGTCGGCTTTCGACCCGAGCATTCGCCAAGGTACGGCGCTATCCCGTTCGCGTTTCGAGGATGCGACCTTCACTCATGGCGACAACCTGAAGGACGGCGTACGCACCGAATTTGGCGTCGTTCGCGTCCAGGAACATACCGAGCTGGAGTTGATCTTCAACGATCCGGCGACCGGCCAGCTCCACCCCGGCGTGCGCGAAACCATCCGCCATGGCGAAAACCTCTTCGTTACCTATCCGGGCTATTCCGACTACCGCCACATTCCGGTCATCGGCCAGGGTGTCACCTTCCAGCTGCCGGGCTCGCCCGATACCTGGGGCATGATGTGCGAGGCCGACCTGGAGGAGGTCTATCGCTACCGCAGCATTTCCTACCGCTTGCAGAAGCTCTACCTGCTGCTCAGCACCGTTTCCTGGGGCGGTGCGGTCGCCGCCTCCGAGGGGCTGGGCGTGCCGATGGAGTGGGCCTTCTTCGGCGGCGCGCTGGCGCATCTGCTCGGTGCCTTCGTCTTCCAGCAATTCGGTTGCCAGCCCTTGAGCGAGCGTTTGCGCGAGGCGACGCGCATCCTGCGCACCACGGCCGAGGGGGGCGGCAACCTGTCGCAGCGCCTGCCGCGGGCGAGCGACCGCATCGACGAGGCGACGGTGCTGGCGCAATGGACCAACAGCTTCATCGATAACCTGGAACAGGTCATCCACCTGGTGGCGCAGACTTCCAACGAAATCAGCGAAACCAACCGCACCTTGCAGCACAAGAACATGCACGCCGGCCAGGTCTCGGTCAGCATGCAGCACTCGGTGGCGGAAATCCTCGAAGCCATCCGTTCGCAGCTCGGTGAAATCGACGCCGCCACCGGCAATACTCAGGCCATGCGCGACGTCGTGCAGCGGGTCAGCGAAGAGGCGCGGACTCAGTTCTCGCTGATCGGCGAGCGCAGCCAGCGCATCCGCGAATCGGTCGGGGTGTCGGCCGATACCATCCGCCAGCTGGAGCAGAAGACGCTCGATATCGGCCAGATCGTCACGCTGATCAACGAGATTGCCGAGCAGACCAACCTGCTGGCGCTCAATGCGGCCATCGAAGCGGCGCGGGCCGGCGAAACCGGGCGCGGCTTTGCGGTGGTGGCCGACGAGGTGCGCAAGCTGGCCGAACGCACACGCAAAGCCACCGCCAACATCAGTGACATGATCGACGGTGTGCAACACCAGGCCGAGCAAGCCGTGCGCAACATGGAAAGCGGCATGAGCGAGATGGAGGAGGGCCTGCGCCTGGCCACCGAGGCGGCCTCCGACAAGCGCGAAATCGAGGAAGTGGTCGAGCGCCTGTTCGTGACCATCAACCAGATCGCCAGTTCGACGCACGCCTCGGGCGACCGCGTCGGCTCCATCGCCAACGCCGTGCAGGCCATGCGCGAAGCCACGCTGGCCTCGGTGCGCAGCGCGGAACTGACCGGCTTTGCCGCCGGCAAGCTGGAACAGACCATGGCGCAATTCAAGGTGGCGCGGGCCTGACCGGCTTTCGCCCAAGAAAAAGCCGCCCGGCACAAACGGGCGGTTTTTTTATTTGTGATCGGCCTTGGTTTTTGCCGAATTTGCCCGGTGCACCGCAGCAGTCGACTGCGGCCTCAGAAATAGACCTGTGCCAGGCTATAGGCGACGACGGTCGACACGATCACGCCGATCCAGCCGGGAATCATGAAGCTGTGGTTGAGCAGGTATTTGCCAATGCGCGTCGTCCCGCTGCGGTCCATGTTGATGGCCGCCAGATCGCTCGGGTAGAAGGCAAAGAAGAAGTAGGCGTAGCACGACGGCATCAGGCCGAGCAGCAGTTGAGGGCTGAGGCCCAGCGCTAGCCCGAAAGGCAGCATGATGGTCAGCGTCGCCGCCTGGCTCTTGACGAAGGCCGATACGGCGAACATGGCCAGGGCAAAGGTCCAGGGCGCGTACTCGACCATGGCCTTGATGTTGTCGACCAGGAACTTCTCGTTGGCCTTGACGAAGGTATCGCTCATCCAGGCGATCCCGAAAATCGACACCACAGCGATCATGCCGGCGGTGAACACCTCCGACTTGGCGATGGCGGCCGCCTTGATGTCGGCGGCGAACAGGATGAAGGCGCCGAAACTGAGCATGACCAGTTGGACGACGGTGGTCATCGGAATCGGCTTGCCCTTGGCCAGTGGCAGCACGGCCGGGTAGAGGGCGAGGGCGACGATGGTCAGGATGCCGGTGAAGAACAGCACCACCGACAGGCGGGCGGTCTTGGGCAAGGTCTTGTCCAGCGTGGTTACCGACATCTCGACCGTGGCGCGGAAATCCGGGTCCTGCATGCGTGCCTGGAACTCCGGGTCCTGGTCGAGATCGAGACCACGGTTCATGCTCCAGAAGGCTGCCGCCAACACGCCGATCAGGCCGGCCGGCAGCGTCACCATCAGGATCTGGGCCAGGGTGACCGGCGCATCGGTCTTGGCCGTCATCGCCAGGAAGGTCGTCACCGCCGCCGCCACCGGGCTGGCCGTGATGCCCATCTGCGAAGCAACGCTGGAAATGGCCATCGGCCGCTCCGGACGAATCTTCGTTTTCAGCGCCACATCGGCAATCACCGGCAGCAACGAATACACGGCATGCCCGGTGCCGACGCACACGGTGAGCAGGAAAGTCGACAACGGCGCCAGGATGGTGATCTGTTGCGGGTGCTTGCGCATCAGGCGCTCGGCCTGCTGCACCAGCCAGTCCAGGCCGCCGGCCACTTGCAGGGTGGCCGAGGCGGTGACGACGGCAAGGATGATCAGCATCACCGTGATCGGCGGCTCCTGCGGCGCGACGCGGAAGCCGAAACTCAACACCGCGACGCCCAGGCCGCCGATCAGGCCAAGTGCCACCCCGCCGCGGCGGATGCCGATCAGGATTGCGCTCAGGACAAGCGCAAACTGAATCCAGAAATCAAACATGAAGTTCCCCTAATTAAGTGATTTCTTATATGTTGCAGTGCAACATTTTGGGTCACTATGCCACAGGAGAAAGTCTGGAAAAAGGCGGGTCAGCGGATATATCTGAAGGACTGTTGACCTGGGTCAGTCGATCTTGCCGGCAGGCAAAAAAGTACGGCGAAGCTTGGTTTTCTTTGCAGCAGCGTCGGCAGAGGGCTGGCTAAAGGGGGGGCGTTTCTTCAGGTAGGCCTGCCATGAACGCCGGGTGGAAAGTCACCTTGCCCCGCGGTATGCGGCCGGCGAAAGCGAGGGCGAAAAAGGCTTCTGGCGGTACGCCATCGAGCGTCAGGTCAGTGGTGTTCGCGAAACCGAATTTCGGGTAGTAATCCGGGTGGCCGACCAGACAACAGCCCTGCGCGCCCAGTGCCTGCAAGCGGGCCAGCCCTTCGTTGATCAAAGCCTTGCCGACACCCTGACGCTGAAACTCCGGCAACACAGACACCGGCCCCAGCCCGTACCAGCCGGCCGTGCCATCCGAAATGCTCACCGGCGAAAAAGCGATATGCCCGATCACCCGGCCATCGGCTTCCGCTACCAGTGAAACGCTAAGCGCCCCGGCCGCGCGCAAGGCCTCGACGATCAGTTGCTCGGTGTGACTGCTGATGTCGAGCGTCTGGAAAGCGGCGACAGTGACATCGGTGATGGCAGCGCTATCGGCCGGGGTTTCGGGGCGGAGGGTGAATTTGAGGGGCATTGCGGAATTTTACAGCGCCAGACCATGTTCATTTTTGAAAATCAGGAAAAGCGTGGTCGGTCCCCTATTGTTCTTGGGCTAAATCTCTTTGGGGCGCCAATAGAGGTGTGCTTCCGGCGGCAAGGTGGCCAATACGTGCTCGAAGGCTTCCAGATCGACCTGCTTGCGCAGCGCAGTTGCCACCGAGGCAACCGCATCGGGCGGCGCAAAGTTGTGTTGGGGGCGAACCGATTTCACATCGGCCAGCCAGTCGTCCGGCTCGCCAAAGGGAATCGCCGGCTGATCGAGGTCCCAGTCCTCGATGAAAAGCGCTCGCAGTACGGGCGGCAGAACGGCCGCAAAGCGCAAGGCCTGAACGACCGACAAGCGCCGACGAAAGGCATGCAACACGCCCACGACCATGTTCCAGGCCATGTTGGTCGTCGGCAGGCCAGCACAATCACGGGCATCGACCATGAATTGCTCGAACTGTAGCGAAGGATTTTGATATTCAAAGGGAAGCGTCATGGGAAATGCGTTCCAAGGGGCTAAATCAATTTACGTTTCAGAAAGGAAATGTCTTTGACCCCATTGATTCAAACCAATGAGCCCTATCAGGAGAAAACGCATAGTCGCGTTCATCCTCATTTCTGGTGAGAAAGACATGGCGCTCAAGCGTTTCATGGGCTGCGCTCCTTGTCTTGATCTGGTGCCTTTGCAATTGCAGCGCCGATGGCTGAGCCAATGGCGAGAAACAGCATGATCGGTAAGGCGGCCATGAGCGCCATTCCAAAGAACCATGCAAGCGACTGATTTCCCATCTCCCCGGCGACAGCCAATCCAAGGAAGAGAATTAACAAGATAGCAAGGCCGATCCAACCGCTGCGGCTTTTTTGAGAAGAACGCTTGCCGCGGAGCAGTCCATAGACCACGCCAATTGTCGCAACGATAGCTAAACAAATATAGGCAGTTAAGTTGGCGCGATCCATAGCGATTTAACGAAAAAATATTGGGCACCGACTGAGGCGGATTTTACGAGGAGCGATCACTTGTAGCGCGGTTCTCTCAATGAGCGAGGGGCACGAAATTTTTCTCACATCAAGTGTGGGCTGGCCTTGGAACTCATTCACCATTTCAGTTCACGCCAACTTATGAAAACCAAGGTACAGGTTATGACAGGTATGGCAATCCAGAACCACGGTTGGTCCGGTGCTACCGCACTTTCCCTCGGGAGCAGCAAAAGGGGGGCTACCGCAGAAATATAGCCAGTAAGCCAAATTGGGAGAGCAGCTTTGGATAATTGCCAGAAGAATATTGCTCCCAGAAACGCTAATCCATTTGCAAACAACATGCCGGATACAGTTGCGCCAGAGTAACGAGAGAAGGTCGATTCGATTACAGGAACCATGACAATAGAAACGAGCACTAAAAAAAGGCTGAGTAATCGAATTCTGGTTTTATGCATGGTGTTGGCCGACTCGCAATAGACGTCGAAAACGTCCAACAAGTCAAAAGAGAGAGTTCAGGTCTGTCATGGGAAAACCGTGGTCTGTCCCATATTGTTCTGATTCCATCATGGCCGGGGCATCTTGCTTTGAAGTGCCGCGACAAAGTTTTGGTCAATTTCGGCACGACGAGGTGTCGCCTCCGCCAGTTTGAGCTTCTTCCAAGCCTCGGCATAGTTACCCAGGTAGAAAAGCGTAATGGCCCAGTTTTGTAGGTTTAACGTGTGTTGTGGAGCCTTCTCGTGAACGCGAGCGAACCGGGCAAAGGCTTCGTTTAACAGGGCATTGTTCTTGGTCTGAGCACCCGCGATTCCAAGGGCCTTGGCATAGTCAGCAGTAAGATCTATGTCGCCGCCAAGAAGTGATTCCGCTTCAGCAAAGAGCTTCAAGGATTCATTTGGTTTCCCCGAGCCACCTTGAATTGCAGCCATTCCCCACAAGGCGCTACCGTTTGAACTATCAATAAGCCATGCTTGGTTGAAGCGTTTCATTGCGTCTGAGACATTTCCTTGGCGCAGAAACTGCCAACCGCGAGCCGATACATCTTCGGCTGCCTTTTTCCGATTCCCCTTGTAATGTTCATCGATGGTTGCCAGGAACTTCGCATCAGATGCTTTCTGAGCTTCATTCTTTGGCAGCAGGCCGTACTTCGGTTGGAGGTTAATGTCCTGCGCAAATGCGAGAGAGAACGCTGTCTCCATCGCGAGCACGACAAGTACAAGAATGGTGCGATAGGTATGCATAGAGGCTCCTAACGTTTTAGGTGAGGGGCGCGGAGCTGGCTTGCCGGCGGAGCGTCCCAGCGGCAAAGCCGCGCCTCGACCGAGATGTTAGGCAACGGTGCGCGAAAGGTTAGGCAAGTCATTATGGTTTGAACCCAAATAAGCTTGCCACGTACGCGATGGAAAAGAATGCGGTTAGAAATGATGGCCATGCAATCGCAGTAATGGCGACTGCAGGGTATGACGAATCTCCGGCGTGACGTAGGCCGTGAACCGAAAAAGCGCTGACCCACAAGAACCCAATCACGTCGGTGACAATGATCAAAACGTCTTGCGATGAATTACTTGCGGCCACGCGCCCCCCAAGGAAATACAAAAGGAAGGCTGCGTAATTGAGCAACAAGACCAAGATGACTTGGGGTCGTTTCGTGCTGCTTTGCATATGCCTAACCCAGGAGGTTGTGGTTTTTCATCTCTATTATCAATCGGTGAAACCGGACACTGCTTATGATCATGCGGTTGCGCAACGTCCAAACTACAGACCGCTCGCGCCACGTTGAACGATGGCATAAGCATACGTTTTCGGAAACCTAGCGTCTATACGAATGGCATGGCGTATGGTGCTCCCGTCGAGCCATGCTTTGCCGACCCTGAAAACAAAAATGCCCCCGACCAGCGGAGGCATTTTTGGCTGTTTGCGGCAGTGCACCGCAGCAGTGTCGCTTACAGGATCATCCCCGCGCCGACGGTGTTGTTGTTGCTCTCGTCGATGACGATGAAGGCGCCGGTGGCCCGGTTGTCTTCGTAGGGGTCGACGAACAGCGGCTGAGCCAGCTTGAAGCGGACTTGGGCGATGTCGTTCATGGCCAGCTTTTCGGCCGTGACGCGTTCGAGGGTGTTCACGTCCAGTCGGTGGTCGATGGCGGTGAGCTTGGCCTTGGAGTCGCGGGTGGTGTGGCGGATCAGGTAGGTGCGGGCGCGGTCGAGCGGGGTTTCCGACAGCCAGCAGACGGTGGCGTGGATTTCCTTGACGGGAGCCGGGGCTTCTTCGCTCTTGACGATCATGTCGCCGCGCGAGCAGTCGATTTCGTCGGCCAGCAGAAGGGTCACGGATTGCTCGGTGACGGCTTCATTGATGTCGACGCCGCCGATCTGCACGGCCTTGACGGTGGATTCGAGGCCGTTGGGCAGCACGGTGACCTTGTCGCCGACCTTGATCGAGCCGGATTCGACACGCCCCATGAAGCCTCGGTAGTCGTGCAGGTCCGGGTTGGCGGAATCCTGCGGGCGGCAGACGTATTGCACGGGGAAGCGGAACTTCTCGGCGTGCTCGCTGTGCGCGGTCGGCGCGGCTTCGAGGATTTCGAGCAGGGTCGGACCTTCGTACCAGTTCAGGCTGTCGCCACGGTCGACGATCATGTCGCCGTTGAGTGCCGAGAGCGGCAGGAAGCGCACGTCGTCGATGCCGACCTTGGCGGCGAATTCGAGGTAGTCGGCCTTGATCTTCTCGTAGGCTTCCTGCGAGTAGTCAACCAAATCCATCTTGTTGATGGCGACGACCAGGTGCGGGATACCGACCAGCGAGGCGAGCTTGGAGTGGCGGCGGGTCTGGGTCAGCACGCCCTTGCGCGCATCGATCAGGATGATGGCGAGGTTGGCGGTGGAGGCGGCGGTGACCATGTTGCGGGTGTACTGCTCGTGGCCCGGCGCGTCGGCGATGATGTACTTGCGCGTGCCGGTGGAGAAGTAGCGGTAGGCGACGTCGATGGTGATGCCTTGCTCGCGTTCGGCTTGCAGGC
>JAYREE010000018.1:0-60703 GCA_041909105.1 Azonexus sp. | reverse complement strand
TCTACCCGAAGGACGGAACGCCATGCTGCACCAAGGAAGCAACCGATTTCTCGGATCACGAGGAAGATTTCAAACGTCAGAACTGCGTGCTGTTCGGCATCAGTCGGGATGACTGCCTGAAACACGCGGAATTTCGCGACAAGGAAGGCATCGGCATCGAGCTGCTTTCCGATACCGAAGGCGCTGTCTGCAAGCAATACGGCGTCTGGCAGGCCAAAGAGGTGGATGGCCACAAGAAATTCGGCATCGTCCGCTCCACCTTCATCATCGATCGCGACGGCGTCATTCGCCACGCGCTCTACAACGTCAATTACAAGGGCCATGCACTCGACGTGCTGCGCCTGGTCAAGGAACTCAATTCATGAACATGCAGGTTGCCAAGAATACCGTCATCACCCTCGACTACCACGTCACCGATCCCGATGGCGAGGTCGTCGATGAAGGCCGCGAGCCGCTGGTGTACCTGCACGGCGGCTACGACGACATCTTCCCGAAGATCGAGGAAGCGCTGCAGGGCAAGAAGGTCGGCGAATCGGTTCAGGTCAAGCTGCAGCCGGATGAGGCCTTCGGCGAATACGACTCCAGCCTGGTACAGATCGAGCCGCGCAAGGATTTCCCCAAGGAACTGCAGGTCGGAATGCAGTTCGAAGGCGGCCCTGAAGATGGCGAAGAGGACGATTTCGTCATCTATCGCGTGACCGACATCGAGGGTGACAAGGTCGTGCTCGACGGCAATCATCCGCTTGCCGGCATGGCCCTGGTTTTCACTTGCACCGTGACGGCGGTTCGCTCGGCCAGCGCCGAAGAGGTCGAGCACGGCCACGTCCATAATCCGGACGAGGACGGCGAAACCTGCCACTAAACCGCAGAATCACCGATAAGAAAAAGCCCGTTCGTGCGGGCTTTTTTCATGGGGTCGGCGCGGGCGGCCACGGATGCATCGCGTGGCGCAGACTGTTGCCGTCGAGCGTTACCTTCGTCCAGCCCATATAGGGATAACCAAAGGTTTCGATGCGGGTGAAATTGGCGAGGGTTTTTCCCTGCTCGTCCCGCATAGGGTGATCGATACGGGCGGTATGGGTGTCGCCATGAACGGCAAGCACCAGACCGCCGAAATGGGCGGTTTCATGGCGTAGCTGTTTCAGAAACTCGGCGTAGCCCTGATGTGGCAAGCCTTGCGCGTAATGCTTGAAACCGGGATTGGCCTGGAAAAGCAGGACGATGGCGCTCAGTTTCTCGGCTCTCGCCTGCGCGAAGCTGTCCTTCATCCAGGTGAGCACGACGGGGTTACGTTGTTGAAACTCGGCACTGGGCACCTCGGTCATTCCCCAGTTGTTGTTGCTGCCCGGAAGATTCAGGGCGACGAACAACACCCCGCCGCGTTTGAAGCGGAAGTGCTCGGGATAGGTCGCACCAGGCTGGCGCTCAACGCGGAAACGTTTCTGTCCGAGCGTTTCGGGAAACGGCCAGAACAGACTGCGCAATTTGTTCAGGCGTTCCAGCGGGTCGTAGCTGCCGTTCGACAGACGGTCGCAGTCGGTCCACTCGTTGTCACCCGGAACGTAAACAAACGGCAGACGGCTGGCGTCGAACAAACGCAGGCGATCGACGAACAGGCTGTCGTCGCAACGTTCCTGCCCCCCCTTGATGTCGCCGACATGGACGACGAAATCGACGCCGCTGTCGGCGATGTCGTTCAACATGCCCGGCAACTGTGCGCGTTCGCGGGCAGAATAGGGGGTATCGCCGATTGCCGCGAAGCTGATCGCTTCGGCCCGCGCCAGCGCCACCAGCAGGAGCAGGCACACGGCGAGCCAGGGCTTCATCGGAGCAGGCCTTTCAGCGCGTAGAGCGCATCGAGCGCTTCGCGCGGGGTCAGGCTATCCGGGTCGATGCTTGCCAGTTGCTCGAGGGCCGGATGCGGCTCCGGTTCATCGTCTGCTTCGACGATATCACCTTGGGCGAATAGATCGGGTTGCAGCGGGTCCACCGCAGCACGCTGCTCGAACTCGCGCAATTGCTTGCGCGCCGCACGCACCACGCTGCCGGGAATGCCGGCCAGCGCTGCCACCTGAATCCCGTAGCTCTGGTTGGCCGGACCTTCCTCGACCGCGTGCATGAAGACGATGCGGTCGTTGTGCTCCACCGCGCCGAGATGCACATTGGCCAGCTCGGAATACTCATGCGACAGGCGGGTCAGCTCGAAGTAGTGCGTGGCGAACAGCGTCAGGCTGCGGTTCTTCTCGATGAGATGGCGCAGGATGGCGAAGGCCAGCGACATGCCGTCGAAGGTTGAGGTGCCGCGGCCGATTTCGTCCATCAATACCAGGCTTTGTGCCGTGGCGTGGTGCAGGATAGCGGCGGCCTCGGTCATTTCGACCATGAAGGTCGAACGCCCCGAGGCGAGGTCGTCGGAAGCGCCGATGCGGGTGAAAATGCGATCCAGCGGACCCAGCACACAACGTGTCGCCGGCACGTAGCTGCCGACATGGGCGAGCAGGGCGATCAAGGCCACCTGACGCATGTAGGTCGATTTACCGCCCATGTTCGGGCCGGTGATTAGCAGCAGGCGGCGGTTGTCGGCGAGCAGGCAATCGTTGGCGATGAAGCTCTCGGCGCTCTGCGCCAGCTCGTTTTCGACCACCGGGTGGCGGCCGCCTTCGATCGAAAGCGCAGTTTCCTCGACGAATTCCGGTTTGCACCAGTTGCGCTTCAAGGCCGATTCAGCAAAACCGGCCAGCAAGTCGAGCTGGGCGACGGCACGGGCGATGATCTGCAATTGGGGAACGACCGGCAGCAAGGCGTCGAGGATCTGCTCGTAGAGCAACTTTTCCCGCGCCAGCGAGCGCTCTTGCGCCGACAGTGCCTTGTCCTCGAAGGCTTTCAATTCCGGTGTGATGTAGCGCTCGGCGTTCTTCAGTGTCTGGCGGCGGCGGTAATCGTCGGGAATTTTGTCGACATTGGCGTGCGTGACTTCGATGTAGAAGCCATGCACCTTGTTGTATTCCACCTTGAGGCTGGAAATGCCGGTGCGCTCGCGTTCGCGCGCCTCCATGTCGACCAGGAAGGCGCCGCAGTTGTCGTTGAGCGAGCGCAGCTCGTCGAGGTCGGCATCGAAGCCCGGCGCGATGATGCCGCCGTCGCGCACTTGTGCGCCTGGCTCGGCAGCGATGGAACGGATCAGCAGATCGAGCGTTTCAGCCGGCGCATCGAGTTCGGCGAAAAATTGCGTGAGCAGCGTCGAAGGCGTCTCGGCGATGGGCGCACGTAGCACCGGCAGGCGGGCCAGCGACTCGCGCAGGCTGGCCAGATCGCGCGGGCGGGCGTTACGCAGCGCAATGCGGCCGGCAATGCGCTCGATGTCGGCGATGCCGCGCAGCGCTTTGCGTACTTCGCCCGCCAGTCGGCCGTAGTCTTCGAGCAGCGCTTCGACGGCGCCGTGGCGACCGGCCGGCGAAGCGCGGTCGCGCAGCGGGTGGTGCAGGGTGTGGCGCAGCAGGCGCGAGCCCATGCTGGTCACGCAGTTGTCGAGCAATGAAAACAGTGTGGGCGAGGGTTGGCCGCGCAGGGTTTCGGTCAGCTCCAGGTTGCGCCGGGTTGCGAGATCAAGGCCAAGATAGGCGCCTTCGATTTCCACGGTCAGGCCCCGTAGATGCGGCAGCTTGCCCGATTGCGTTGCCTGGGCATATTGCAGCAGCGCACCGGCGGCCGCCACGGCCGGCTTCAGACCCTCAGCGCCGAAGCCGGCGAGCGAGGCAACTTCGAATTGGTCGCACAGCAAGCGCTTGGCGGAGTCGTAGTCAAAATACCAGTCGGGCTGGCGGGTGCAAGCGACATTGCCGCCAAAATTGGGCGTCCAGCTTTCCGGATAGAGAATTTCGGCCGGGCGAATGCGCTCCAGCGTGGCGGCAATCTGCTCGGCCGGCACTTCGATCAGGATGAATTCGCCACTCGCCAGATTCAGCCGGGCGATACCTGCTGTGTTGCGCAGCGTGGTCACGGCGAGCAGCCAGATGTCCTGCTTGTCGTCGATCAACGCCGCGTCGGTCAAGGTGCCCGGTGTGACGATGCGCGCCACGGCGCGCTCGACCGGCCCCTTGCTCGTCGCTGGGTCGCCGATCTGCTCGCAGATGACCGCCGATTCGCCCAGCTTCACGAGGCGCGCCAAATAGGGTTCCAACGAGTGGAACGGCACGCCGCACATCTTGATCGGCACGCCGGCCGATTGACCGCGCGTGGTCAGCGTGATGTCGAGCAGGCGCGCCGCTTTTTCAGCATCCTCGTAGAACAGCTCGTAGAAATCGCCCATCCGGTAGAACAACAGCGTGTTCGGATGGTTCGCTTTCAGCGCCAGATATTGGATCATGAAAGGAGTATGTTTGGCGTGCTCTTTTTCTTCTTTAACCATTTGATTTTATTGGTAATTATTGCGATGCGTTAAGTTGTCTGCTGATAGCACTGTTTTTATTGGCGGGTGACTTATTGAAAAATTAAATCGTTATTTATCAATATGTTAAAGATTTTTACGCCTGGCCTGAAGTGCATTTTTCTACGATTTTTAGTTCTTGTGGCTTCCCAAAATATTCCTGCAATCAGGAAAATCCTCGTGAGCATGTGTCGCTCGAAAGGGTGTGATTATCCCTTCGATGCCTGTATTGCCCAAGTGCTTCTGGTTCATGCTGAGTGACTGCGGGGCGAACGTCATCAACTGATTGGGAAGGTACATTGCTCCCAACGTAAACCATTCGGCAAAGGGAACGGAGGAGCCAGGATATTTTGAATAACCAGGAAATGAACATATCATTCGTAAAGCAGTGTTACCCCGCTTTACGCACCAGGATCGGGTCCGGTGTGACGAATGGTCGGTGAGGTCGTACCGCTGCAAGATTGACCCGACTGTCAGCTCAGACACCATTTTTAGCTTTGCTCCAAGCGCTTCCCGGACCCGAGGAAGTAATGGCTGTCCGTGCTGATTTAATCTTAAGGAGCTAAATATGAGTCACCCACTCTCCAAGACCGAACGTGATCGGCGGTCCGAGCAGCTAAATCCGACCTCTTCGGAGTACTACAGGGTTCGGGGTTACCCGACGGACAAGGCTGCGCGACTTGCATCAATAGAGCAAGAGCGTTTTCAGCTTGAAGCCGCACATCTGAAGCAACTCAAGCAACCCAAGAAAGACTGATCGCGTCACTTTTGCCCAACTCCCTCTCGGAGGGTGTTGGGCTTTTTCGTTGGTGGAAAATGACAAACACTATTTTGGTTACCGGCTCCTTGGGCCTGGTGGGGCGGCACCTTTGCTCGTCACTCAGAGGTAGAGGTTACTCGGTTCGAGAGTTCGATATACGGGGAACGGGAGGGCGATATGGTGACGTCACCAACGCAGCAGACCTTGATGCTGCTATCCGCGGTAGCGACGGGGTCGTGCATCTAGCCGCAGTCTCGAGAGTCGTGTGGGGGCAACGGGATCCGGATCTGTGCTGGCGCACCAATGTGGGCGGGCTTCGGAGTCTGCTGGAAATCGCCCAGCAACAAACGACAAAGCCGTGGATTTTGTTTTCGAGCAGTCGAGAAGTCTATGGCCAGGCTTCATCGTTACCCGTATCCGAAGATGCACCACTGCAGCCGGTCAATGCCTATGCAGAATCCAAGGTGGAAGGTGAACGTCTGATCTCTGCAGCGCGCAGTGCTGGTCTTCAAGCAGCAGTGGTTCGCCTATCGAACGTGTATGGATGCACCAAGGATCACGCTGACAGAGTAGTTCCCGCCTTTGCAAGATCTGCGGCCTTGGGAGACGTAATGCATGTTGAGGGGACAAGCCACACCTTTGACTTTACGCATGTGGACGATGTCGTTCGTGGAGTGAATCTACTGATTGATCGATTGCAATCAGGAGTCCAAACGCTACCGACACTTCATCTGTTGACAGGTCACCCAACAACGCTTGGTCAACTGGCAGCGCTCTGCCATGAGCTTGGGGATCGAGCAAGTCAGATAGAGGAAGCGCCGCCTCGGACCTACGACGTCGCCCATTTTTATGGCGATCCCTTGCAAGCCAGCAAGATTTTGGGATGGAAACCTGAAATTAGCTTGCGGACAGGGGTGCAACGGCTTATTGAAGATTTCAAGCAGGAGTACGCACAACAAAGTGCGACGGAGGTTGCAGTATGAAGATTTTGAAAGTTATTCATGGCTATCCCATGCGTTACAACGCTGGATCCGAAGTCTACAGCCAGACTCTGTGCCATGGGCTGGCAGCCAGGCACGAGGTTCATGTGTTTACCCGCGAAGAGGATCCTTTCGCTCCGGATTTCCGGTTACGAACCGAGTCAGACCAGGATGAACCAAGCATCACATTGCATTTGGTGAATAATCCTCGCCTCAAGGACCGTTATCGCGCAGAAGGGATTGACCGCAGATTTGCTGAGGTGCTCGACGAAGTTCGGCCGGATGTCGTTCACGTGGGCCACCTTAACCATCTTTCGACCTCCTTGCTTCGGGAAGCGTCGCGACGCGAAATCCCCATTGTTTACACGCTGCATGACTACTGGGTTATGTGTCCCAGGGGGCAGTTCATGCAAACGCTGCCGGAAGACCACGATAACCTTTGGGCCGCCTGTGATGGTCAAGAGGACAGAAAGTGCGCGGAACGTTGCTATGCGCGCTATTTTGGTGGCGGGCCTGAGGACTATGCGTCAGATCTCGCTTACTGGCAGACTTGGGTGAATAAACGCATGGCCCACATGCGTGAAATGGCGGAACTCGTCGATTTGTTTATTGCACCAGCACGTTACCTCCAGGATCGCTATCGCCAGGACTTTGGGTTGCCAGAGCAAAAGCTGATTTATCTGGACTACGGGTTTGACAAAAAACGCTCGTCAGATCGAGAGCGAGTAAAAGAGACAGATTTCGCGTTCGGCTATATCGGCACTCACATTCCTGCCAAAGGCATCCATGATCTGATTCGCGCTTTCGGCCTTGTAAAAGGAAGAGTAAAGCTGAGGATCTGGGGCCGTCCACGAGGACAGGAAACAGCGGCTCTCAAGGATATTGCAGCAAGCTTGCCTACCGAAGTCGCCGAACGGATTGAATGGATGCCCGAGTACAGGAATCAGGACATCGTTCGTGATGTGTTTGATCGTGTTGATGCGATTGTCGTTCCCTCCGTCTGGGTTGAGAACTCTCCACTCGTGATTCATGAGGCCCAGCAGGCTCGCGTTCCTGTGATCACTGCAAATACTGGGGGCATGGCGGAATACGTCCACCACGAGATCAATGGATTGTTGTTTGAGCATCGTTCATTTGAAGCCCTGGCTGCTCAAATGCAGCGCTTGGCGGACGATCCCGGCTTCGCATCGCTGCTTGGCAGGCGAGGGTATGTATTCAGCGAAGATGGCGACATTCCGGATATCGAGACCCACGTTCGGGATATCGAGCAGCTTTACAAGCGTGTTTTGGAAAGGCGCGACAACACGACGCTTAAGCAAGCTGATGTGCCATGGAGGATTACCTTCGATACCAACCCGGATACGTGCAATCTGAAATGTGTAATGTGTGAAGAGCATTCCCCATATAGCGATTTGCAGCCCAACAGGAGGAGGGACGGGGGGCGCCACCGAAGGATGCCCTTTGATTTGCTCAAAAAGATCGTGGAGGAAACGACCGGACGCGGTCTCCGCGAGATCATTCCTTCAACAATGGGTGAGCCACTGCTCTATGAGCACTTCGAGGATATCCTGGCCTTGTGTGAGACCCATAAGGTCAAACTGAACCTGACGACCAATGGAACCTTCCCGAAATATGGCGCAAGGGAATGGGCCGCCCGTATCGTGCCGGTCTGTTCCGACGTGAAAATCTCATGGAATGGGGCATGCAAAACGACCTATGAGTCGATCATGCAGGGGGGCAGTTGGGAAGACGCACTGAGCAACCTGCGGGAGTTCATCGCCGTTCGCGACGCGCATGCAGCCGGAGGGGGCAACCATTGTCGTGTCACACTCCAGCTGACCTTTCTTGAAAATAATGTCGCCGAACTGGTTGATATGGTTCGCCTGGGCATCGAACTTGGAGTCGACCGAATCAAGGGCCACCACCTCTGGACCCATTTCCCGGAGATAGAACCACTTTCCATGCGGAGAAGTCCCGCTGCGATTCGGCGTTGGAACGAGGCCGCAGAAAGTGCGATCAAGGTGGCAAGCGAGACGCCACTGGCAAACGGCGAGACGATATTACTCGAGAACATTTTTCCATTGGACGAGAGCGCCAGCTATGAGCTAACTCCCGATGGAACCTGTCCGTTTCTCGGGCGGGAAGCATGGGTTAGCGCGCTTGGCCGTTTTGATCCCTGTTGCGCTCCCGATGCCCAGCGCAAAACGTTGGGCGATTTCGGTGACTTGAGAGAAAAAACATTGTTGGAGATATGGCATGGTGATGCCTATCGTTCGCTTTTGACCAGCTACCGAAACCGCTCGTTGTGCGCTACATGCAATATGAGAAAGCGAAAGCAAGGGTAAGCGATGAGCTGGCAAGCGCTTTCAGTATCGGTTTGCGGAACACATCACCTATCTGGTGATGCCCCCGCCTATTTCGAACGATTTGACGAGGTGTTGAAGTTTCATCATCCCGGTCTGGCACCCGTCATGCGGGATGGTCTTGCCTGGCATATCCACCCTGATGGAAGCGATGCGTATCCAGATCGTTTTGTCCGTACCTTTGGCTTCTATGAAGGGAGGGCTGCAGTTCAGACGAATGATGGCTGGTGCCATATTCACCCGGATGGTCATGAGGTATACCCAGAGCGCTACGACTGGTGTGGCAACTTTCAGAGTGGGCGTGCCACTGTCAGATTGAGGAGCGGGCGATATCGGCATATTCGGATGGATGGCAGCCCTGTATCCCATGATGGTTGGCGTTACGCCGGGGATTACAAGGATGGATGCTGTGTGGTCCAAAACGATGCAGGAAGCTCGACACACCTAGATCTTCATGGTGAGGAGGTTCACGGTAAGTGGTATGTGGACCTCGACGTTTTTCATAAGGGATTTGCACGAGCACGCGATGCAGGTGGTTGGATGCATGTCGACCGTGCAGGAAGCCCCGTTTATCAAAGGCGCTTTGCGGCCGTTGAGCCTTTCTATAACGGTCAATCCAGGGTGGAGAGATTCGACGGCGGACTGGAAGTCATAGATGAACGAGGGGGCCAGATAGTTGAACTCCGTGCTGCCACACGCTCCGACTTCGCGGCGCTTTCGGGCGATATGGTTGGCTTTTGGCGCACTCAGACGATTGCAGCATCGGTTCGGTTGGGTGTTATTGATGCGTTGCCTGGCTCTGCGACTGACATTGCCGAAAGAGTGGGATTGAGTGGCGATGGTGCGCTACGTTTGTTGCGGGCACTTGGAGAGTTGCAGCTCGTTGAAAATGATCGAGGTAGCTGGCAACTGAGTTCCCGTGGTGTCTTTTTACGCAGATCTCACCCGCTAACGCTGGCAGATGGTGCATTGGAATATTCCGGAGAGCTCAGTTCTCTCTGGGCATCTTTGCCGCAAGCGCTCACGCTTGGCAGTGGTTGGAAGCGTCCAGATATATTCAACGATGTGGCAAAAGATGCCGAGCGCCTGTCCGGACATCACCGGATGTTAAACAGCTATGCGCTGCACGACTATGCGCGAATACCTGCTGTTTTGGACTTGCGCGGAGATGAATCGATTATCGATGCAGGCGGAGGCGTCGGGGCTTTTGCTGATTATCTCTTGGACACCTATCCTCGTTCGACAGTCACTGTTCTCGACAAACCTGAAGTGGTTGCGAAAGCGCAAGCGGGGCGTAGGGCTAGAACCCGTCTCAAGTGGCTTGCTGGTGATCTATTCGGATCGTGGGGTACCAGTGCCGACGTTGTCACCATGACAAGGGTTCTGCATGACTGGGACGATGTCGATGCAATAGTGATTTTGCACCGGGCTAGAGAGGTGTTGCCTAAAGGGGGGCGTCTTTTCGTGATCGAGATGCTGCTTTCAGAGAGTGATTATTCAGGCGCGCTTTGTGACTTGCATCTGTTGATGGTCACCGGCGGGCGGGAGCGCTCAAAGTCAGCCTTTGAAAAGCTGTTCCGGAAAACTGGTTTCGAGCTACTCGAAGCCAGACAGGTGGCAGCGCTTCCATCCGTGATGTTTGCGGTGGCTGTATGAGCCGAAAGCATTCGTACGAGATCCCTCAGACGTTACTTCGAAATATTAAACGGGTTCCCGAGGAGTATCCGGTAGCTCTTTTGTTGAGGCACTCTATTCGGGAAGAGTTCGGGGCAGGGGATATCGGTAACAATATCCCGATTACCGATTACGGAAAGGCCATTGCTTTTGAGCTTGGTCGATTTCTTGGTGAGCGGCTGCGTTCTTTGCATTCGAGTCCCTTGCTTCGTTGTGTTCAAACGGCACAAGCTCTTCGAGAAGGGGTTGGCTACTATCTAGATATATCGGAGCACAGATTCTTGGGCGATCCCGGAATATTTGTGCTTGATGGTGCGCTAGCGTGGAGTAACTGGGAGGCCATGGGCAATGAAGGTGTAATGCGACATCTGGCTTCCGAAAACTATGCATTACCTGGTATGGCGGATCCGGAGTGTGCAGCACAGGAACTTCTTCGCTACATGCTTCTAGTGATGGATGGATCCTCCGGTGTACATGTGTTTGTCACGCACGACACGATATTAGGCCCCGTTGTAGCCAGGTTTTTGAGACAAACCCACGAAGTGGCCAAAGGCCCATTGTTTCTTGAGGGAGCTTTGTTTTGGCGCAGTCATGTGGGAGTCAATGTTGCCTACAGAGACGAGTCTCTCCTAGTGTTGTGAGGCCCAATATTCAAACCCTAGGCGTACTTGATCTGTACGGTGACTTGATGATTATCTAATCAAAAAGATTAGGATGTGTACAGGCCAGCGACTGGTCTGTAGAATCCATTGTCATCATGACAGTTGCGAGAATCCGTTGAGAACGGACGTTCAGGTGGCGGGCGGTGCTCAGAGAGAGCGGCTTGCGCACATAGATTTCAGACTATTCTTCCTCGGCGAGGTCTCCAGAGTTGACCTCTTGAGACGATTTGACGTCGCGCCAGCGGTTGCGACGAGAGATCTTGCACGCTACCGTTCTCTTGCTTCCAACAATATCTATTTTGATGGACGCTCCAAGACTTATCGGGCAACCGAGCATTTCAGTCCCTTGTTCGAGCATCCTCTAGATCGTGTGCTGTCCGCTCTCTCCAGAGGATTTGGGGATGGTCTGGGTGGGGCGGCGAGTGGCTTGGTGCCATGCGAGTATCCAGTGCCTATAAGCCGTCCTATCATCGAGACCCTTGCTGCGGTTACTAGGGCAATAAGTGGAAGGCTCGTTCTTTCCGTGTCGTACGTATCATCGTCCAGCGGAGCAAACGAACGAGAAATCGTTCCTTTGGCACTGGCAGATAACGGTTTGCGCTGGCATGTACGGGCCTTTGATCGGAGAACATTCTCCTTTCGCGACTTTGTGCTTACGCGCATTCGTTCCGTGCGGGTAGTCTCTGGCGAGCCTGCCCCCGAGGAGTCGGTGGCTTACGACATCCAGTGGTCCCGCG
Source organism: Azonexus sp. (assembly GCA_041909105.1). Lineage (GTDB taxonomy): Bacteria > Pseudomonadota > Gammaproteobacteria > Burkholderiales > Rhodocyclaceae > Azonexus. The sequence continues at coordinate 49,101 of JAYREE010000018.1, read as the reverse complement.
AAGTGGAGATGGAAATCGTCCCTCATCCGGACTTTCCTCGCCCCGAACTAGCTGAGCTCGACTATCCGATGACGAACGGTGTTCTGCGAATCCGCGCAAAGGCCGCTCTCGCAGGCTACGTTCTGCGCCGATGGAGTGTCGACTGTTCAGAGGGGCATTCCCTAAGGGGGCCAGAATATCGTCTATGGCTCAGCAATCGCGCGGTTTTGGAGGGAGTGGACAGCGCGTCCATTGCCCCCGGCTATGCTTCCAAAGAGCTTTCCCATGGATAGACCCGTGAGAAAGCTCAACCCACTCCTCAAACTCGCCGCCATTTCGGGCGTCGAGACGGCGATCAAGCTACATATCCGCAGGGGCGACGACTTGGACGCGCGGGATGGCTCCGGGGCGACGCCCTTGATTCTCGCTTCCGCAAAGCGGAGAAAAGGGGCCGTTCGCTTGTTGCTGGACGCCGGGGCAAACCCGACGCTTGCGGATGAGGGCGGGATGGACGCCTTGGCCCACGCGAGGAAGGCGGGATGCACCGAGACGATCTACTTGCTAACGGAGGCGTTGGCGCGCATCGCTCCTCCTGAGCCTGAACATCAGGAAGAAACGCTTTTGGGTAATCCCGAATCGTTTCCTGTTTTGCATGAAAGCGTCCCCGTCGAAGACTCAGCCGCGTTGGAAACACCGTTCGAGCATTGTTTAGACGCAGAATCGGCGGGCGTCCTCTGCGACGATGCTCTCCCAGTCACGGAGAGCGAGGTCGAGGCCCCCGTGGCGGAGGAAGCGTCGAAGGGCGACTCCGAGGTCGTCTTGCTCGACGACGAGCCTTTGGACGAGTTTGGAGCCGACGACTGGGAGGCAGAGGAAGAGTCCGCAGCACCGGAGGGTGACGAAAGCGTCGCCGAGGCCGCAAGGTTGGTGCACGAAACTATCGCTCGTCACAAAGTCGTTGATCGCGACGAGGACTGGGGGGACGTAGAGCTTCATTTGCCTGCGAGAGCCGTTCCACTCTCCCGCGACGATGGCGGCGGAGCCGTCAGGGCGCTTCTTTTCCGGGCCCTTCGCGAGGGAGTTGTCTCCGAGGAAAGCCTGATCGAGGTCTGCTCAAATGCCGACGGGACGCGCAACGAAGAGGCTGAAAGGCTTTTGGCACTCGTCGCCGGTGAACTCGGTGCGACCGTGGTCGAATGGACCGGGGAAGAGAAACCTTTCCATGGCGAGCCCACAATGGAGGAGGATCGTCTCCTGACGGATGCGATGGAGTTCGCCGAGGGGCTCGGCTCCGTTCGCGCCGATCCGGCCTACCTATACATGCGCGAGATGGGGGCAGTAGAACTGCTGACGCGCGAAGGCGAAATCGAGATTGCCAAGCGCATCGAAGAGGGGAGGATGATTGTTGTTCGAGCCCTCTCGGCTTGCCCGGCAATCGTTTCCGAAATCCTGGACCTGGCTGACAGGATTGCCGCTGATGAAATGCGCGTCGACGAGCTGGTTGACGGCCTTTTCGACCAGCTTTCGATTGAGGATGAACCGTCTGCCGAGGTCGGCGAGAACTACGATGCCGACGATGTGGATGGCGAAGAGGAGGGCGGCGGAGCAGCGGCCGCCTCCTTGCTGCAACTAAGAACCGAAGTCTTGGAGCGTTTCAATACCATCCGGGCGCTGCATGCCAAGGCGCAAAAGACCCTGGCCGGCAAAGGCGCGCAGGACAAGCTCTACGTTAAGTTGCAACAGGAGATGTCCGACGAGCTAATGAACATTCGCTTCACCTCTCGCGTCATCGATCGCTTATGTGACAGCGTGCGCGACATGGTCGAGCGGGTGCGCAGCAGCGAACGAAAAATCCAGCGAATCTGCGTCGACCGCGTCAAGATGCCGAGGCAACATTTCATTCAGTCCTTCCCCGGAAATGAAACCAACCTTGACTGGGCCAAGGCCGAAATCGCCGCCGCGCCGAAGAACTACGTCGCGATTCTCGCGCGCTGCGCGCCAGACATCCAAGAGGAGCAGCGCAAGCTGCTGGCAATCCATGAGCACGTTGGCATCTCGCTGAGGGTGCTCAAGGAAATCAACAAGCAGATGTCCACCGGCGAAGCCAAGGCTCGTCGCGCCAGGCGTGAAATGACCGAAGCCAACCTGCGTTTGGTCGTATCCATCTCCAAGAAATACACCAATCGGGGCTTGCAATTCCTCGACCTTATTCAGGAGGGCAACATCGGACTGATGAAGGCAGTGGACAAGTTTGAATACCGCCGCGGATACAAGTTCTCCACCTATGCCACGTGGTGGGTCCGCCAAGCCGTCACCCGCGCAATCGCCGATCAAGCGCGGACCATTCGCATCCCGGTGCACATGATCGAAACAATCAACAAGATGAATCGGATCAGCCGTCGGATTCGGCAGGAAACCTGCGCAGAACCCGCTCCCGAAGCCCTGGCCAAGGAAATGGACATTCCAGAGGACAAAATCCGCAAGATCATGAAGATTGCCGAGGAGCCCGTTTCCATTGAAACCCCTTGCGACGACGACTCGCGCCTTGGCGACTTTATCGAAGACCTAAACGCCCTGAATCCAGAAGATGCGGCGACGTATGCCGGTCTTCGCAGCATCACCAACGAGATTCTTGGCAGCTTGGCTACGAGGGAGGCGCAGGTCCTGCGCATGCGTTTCGGCATCGACATGAACACCGACCATACCCTGGAAGAAGTCGGCAAGCGGTTCGACGTCACGCGAGAGCGCATCCGCCAGATCGAAGCCAAGGCCCTACGCAAGCTGCGGCACCCCAATCGTTCCGACCAACTACGGAGTTTCTTTGAATGACGCAAAGAAGCAGACTCGCCCCGCCAAAGGCCGGCGCGATGATGGAGGCCCTCAGGGGGCTCGGATACTCCACCGCCGCGGCCTTGGCGGATGTTGTGGACAACTCTGTCTCCGCCGCGGCCTCCGAGGTGCGCCTTCGCTTCGATTGGGACGGAGCGAATAGCCGGATCTCGATTCTCGACGACGGGCGCGGCATGAGTGACCCGGAGCTCGAAGCCGCCATGACGCTCGGGACGCTCAATCCTCTCGACGAGAGAGCCCCGACGGACCTCGGCCGCTTCGGCCTCGGCCTGAAAACGGCGTCCTTCTCCCAGTGTCGCAGTCTCACGGTAGCGTCGAGGCGCGAGGGACGGGAGATCGTCTGCCTGCGCTGGGACCTCGACGCCATCGCCACCGATCCGGAGGGAGGTTGGCGCATGTTCGAGGGGCCGTCTCCCGGCTCCGAACGATTCCTTGAGCCTCTTGCCACCCTGCGCTCGGGAACGCTGGTCCTCTGGGAGAGAATGGATCGGGTGGTCACGCCCGGCTCTACCCTCGACCACTTCGCCGACCTGGCAGACGACGTCGAGTCTCGTCTCGCGATGATTTTCCATCGTCTCATCGAAGGGCCGCGACCGGATTTAAGACTGTCCATCAACGACAGACCGGTGCACCCTTGGGATCCCTTCATGACCGGTCATCCTGCGAAAGCCATGGAGTCTCCCTTGGAACGCAAGACCACGCCTTCCGGCATTCTGTCCGTTCAATGTCACGTGCTGCCTCACAAGGACAAGCTTTCAGACGACGAGTTTCAAAGAGCGGGAGGTCCGGAAGGATGGACGTCCCAGCAAGGCTTCTACGTTTATCGCAACAAGCGTCTGCTCTTGGCGGGAGGGTGGCTCGGACTCGGCAGGGGAAGGGCGTGGAACCGCGAGGAATCGCATCGCCTGGCGCGAATACGGGTGGACATTCCAAACTCCGCCGACGCCGACTGGAAGATCGACGTCAGGAAGTCCACGGCCCGTCCGCCCGTCTACGTCCGCCCATGGCTGACCGGCTTGGCCGAGAACACGCGGGAGAAGGCGCGCAAGGTTTTCGCCTTTCGGGGATCACCAACGCCAGGGCCAGGCGGCACCCCGGTTGAGCAGGCGTGGCGAGTCGAGCGTCTTCGGAGCGGTATCCGATACCGCATCCACGAGGGGCATCCGGCCGTCGCGGCGGTCATCGAGGCCTGCGGGGAACAGAAGGAACTCGTAAGGGCGATGTTGAGGGTCGTCGAGGAGACGGTGCCTGTTCAGCGTATCTGGCTAGACACCGCCGAGAACAAAGACACACCGAGAACCGGGTTCGAGGGAGAGCCGAACGAGGCTGTGATAGAGGTAGCTACCGTTCTATTCGACGATCTGATTTCGCGTAAGGGTCTGAACGTGGAGGAGGCGCGAAAAACCATGCTGAAAACCGAGCCATTCCAGAAATACCCCTCGCTGATCGCAAATCTAGGGAGAAGTGAATGAACGAAAAAGAAGACGCAGGAGTTCAGGCGGAACTCTTGGAGAATGTTGTCGCCACCGCTCAACGTCTGGTGAAGGCAGAAAAAGACAAATCCAAGATCACCCCGGCATTTATCGCGGAGAAGGTCAGCCTTGCGACCATGATGTTTGCCTGCGACGCGCCTCACTTGGTGGACCAGAGCCAGGCTGTCGTAATCCTGATTCAGCGTTTCAGCCACAAAATCGGCAAATCCACTACGTTGACGGATAAGAATGATACGGAACACGTGGAATGGCTCTTCGCATCTCGCAAGCGTGATTGGGACTACTGGCGCCGATATCGGGACTACTTGGAGTCCAAGCTGTCCGACGTCGTGGTGGAAGGCATCGACGAGGCTACGGAGGACATCCTCCGACTTCTGGAAGATCCAAAACGAACGGATCCGTGGGACCGTCGTGGTTTGGTTGTCGGACACGTCCAATCGGGCAAGACCAGCAACTACTCCGGACTCATCTGCAAGGCCGCTGATGCCGGCTACAAGATCATCATCGTTCTCGCGGGCATGCATAACAACCTGCGCTCGCAGACGCAGATGCGGCTAGAGGAGAGCTTTCTCGGCTACGAGACGACCGTCGATTGCGATCCGGGCATGCCGATCGGAGTTGCTGAGTTCGGGGGGGATTTGAAAACGCATTCAGCGACAACTCGTGCGGATAACGGTGATTTCAGCAAAGTTCGCTCTAGAAGCTTCCCCGGAATTTCACCAGAAGAGCGCCCTTGGCTTTTTGTCGTCAAGAAACAGAAGACCGTCCTCACGGCCCTTCTGCAATGGATTAACACTCGGGTGGCAGACAGCTCCGACGCGAACGACGGTCGAAAGCTGGTTACAAAACTACCTCTTCTCATGATCGACGACGAGGCGGATAACGCCTCGGTCGATACGGGAGAGCAGATATTCAAGGATGACGGCACTCCGGACGAGGAGCATCAGCCAAAGACCATCAACAGTCTCATTCGCCAGATTCTTCATGCCTTCACTAGAAAGGCATATGTCGGCTACACGGCCACGCCTTTCGCCAATATCTTCATTCATCACAAGGGAGCAACGGCCAAGGAAGGCGCGGACCTCTTTCCTCGGTCGTTCATCATCAATCTGGCCGCTCCGTCCAACTATGTCGGTCCTGCCAGGATATTCGGCAGGATGACGAAGGAAGGCCGAACGGGGGCTCTCCCGCTCGCGAGAAACATTCTTGATCATTACGACCAAGAGTCTGATTCGGGCTGGATGCCGCCCAAGCACAAGAAGACACATCAACCCACCTACGGAGGCGAGGAGGAGATTCCTCCGTCGTTGCGCGAGGCGATCTGCTCATTCGTTCTCTCATGCGCAGCCCGCGAACTGAGGGGCCAGGGAAATCAGCATAGCTCGATGCTGATTCACGTGACCCGATTCGTTGACGTGCAAAAGCACGTGCGCGAGCAGGTTGAGAAAACGGTGCGGCGCATGCGACAGCGAATCTCGCGCGGGATTGGCGCGGAGGAGACACTGGGCCAATTGCGAAAACTTTGGGAGGCCGACTTTCTGCCCGTTCGCGATCGGGTTGCAGAACTCTCGCCGGAAGAAGAGTGTCCTCCGCCAATGCCTGACTGGAAGGAGGTTCTTGCCGTTCTGCCGGACGTCCTCGAGGATATTGAGGTTCGGTCCATCAACGGAACTGCCAAAGACGCGCTGGACTATGCGAAGCCTGGCGCGGCGCTGAAAGTGATTGCGGTGGGTGGCGACAAGCTCGCCCGGGGGCTTACGCTCGAAGGCCTTTGCGTTAGCTATTTCGTGCGCACCACCAAGATGTATGACACGCTTATGCAGATGGGCAGGTGGTTCGGATATCGCCCGGGCTATCTGGACTTGTGCCGGCTGTATACCTCTCCCGATCTGGTGAAGTGGTTCGGTCACATCGCCGATGCTTCCGAGGAGTTGCGGGAGGAGTTCGACTTCATGGCCGAGGCCAACCTCACCCCGGAGCAATACGGTCTCAAAGTGATGTCGCACGAGGTGCTTACCGTGACGTCGCCGTTGAAGATGCGAAACGCTCAGACGCTTTCTCTCACTTACAGCGGCACACGGCCTCAAACCATCCTTTTCCACCGCGATGCCAAAATACAGCAGCAGAATCTCGACGCCACGGACGCCTTGGTCTCGTCCCTCGGAGTCGCGTGGGAGGAGTCGCTAAAATACGAGCGTGACGGAGAGCCGGACTCATGGCCTGGCGCACGCCTCTGGAAGAACGTTGACGCCCCCTGTGTTCTCACGTTTCTTGGCGTTTATGCCACTCATCCGAATGCCACGAGCGCTAAAGCCGCCGTGCTGTCCGAGTTTATTTCGAAGATGGTCGCGACCGGGCAACTGACCAAATGGAGCGTCGCTCTTCTTGGCGGCGGCAATGGGGCAGGGGATGAGCACGCTTTCCCTGGATGCCCCCCCTCGACCAGCTATTTCATCCGTAAAACCGAAGATTCGGAAGAACCGGATAGAGTCGATCCGAAAAACTTCGCCATCGGCGTGCTGACCGACCCCAAAGACGAAGGCATCGACATCGGCGACGACGTCTGGCGTAAGGCCCTCGCATTGACTCGCGCCGCGTGGAAGCCCGATCCTGCTCGTGGGCGCGTCAATCAGCCGAGCTTTCCCAGCGGCAAAGGGATCCGTGAGACCCGCGGCAAACTAGGCGGCGATGCAGACCGTGGATTGCTCCTGCTATACCCGCTCTCGCCTTATTTCTATAAGGACAAAAAACCCGAGAGGCTGATCATCCCGGGTTGGAGCAAACCAATCATGGCCTTCGCAATCGCATTCCCCGCAAGCGAGAGGGCGATCAAGGTGGAGTATGAAGTCAACCTTCTCTACTGGATGCAGGAATATGGCCCGTCCGAGTGAAGAGTTTGTTCTGGCTTGGTCGTCTCTGTTCTGCGACGACGGAGCACCAGGCTGGCAGGCCATTGCTCTTCCGTCGGCCGGTCCAGTCGAGGTGCAGGCGGGCCGGCGTTCGCCGGACAATGCGGAGGCGGTGCTTTTCTGCTTCCCCACTGTGAGTTTGCCTCGCTCCGAACGATTGCCGGAGGGCAAGGGGTTCCTGGTGGAGAAAGCAGACTTGACCGGCCATGACGGCCTGCGACTGGCGCTGACGCGCCAGGCGGCGGGGAGTTCCGAGTTATTTGCCTCCATGGCCTGCGACGTCGTCGGAGCAATTGATGACGCGGCGGCGGACGGTGCTTCGGAAACAAGGCTTTTGAGGGTTTTCCTCGGACGGGTGCGCGCTTGGCAGCAGTTCATGTCTCGTGGTGCAGGGCCGCTCAGTCCCGAGGCGGAGCTTGGTCTCGCGGGAGAGCTCTACTTCATGGCGCTGTTTCTCGACGCGGGAGTCTCGCCCGAAAGCGTCCTTAGAGGCTGGGTCGGGCCGGACGACGCTCCGCAGGACTTCCTCCTCGGCGACGGGGCGATTGAGGTGAAGGCGACGATGTCCTCGTCGGGCTTCCCGGTAAAGATCGGCTCGTTGGAGCAACTGGACGACGCCGTAGCCTCCCCGTTGTTCCTCGCCGCCGTCAGGTTCGTGAGAGGCGATGGAGGGGCGACGCTTCCCGAAATGGTCGCTGAGATCGAGCGTCGACTTGAAAACGAACCAGGGGGAGTCGACTTTCTGCGTGATCGGCTCATGGTCGCCGGCTACGCGGAGGCACATGCAGGTAACTATTCTCGAAGATTCGAGCCAAAGGAGAGAAGGGTTCTCTCCGTGACAGAGGGTTTTCCGCGTCTGACCCCGGGAGTCGTTCCCGCAGGCGTCACTCGCGCCCTCTACGAAATCAATCTGGACCACGCCGGAGACTTCCTGCGAGACTTCGACAAGGTCCTTTCGCAACTAGGAGAGATTCAATGACCCTCGACGACTTTCTCGGCGAGATGCGGGCCGACATAGCGGCCCAGATGAGCGAAGGCGCGTCCTTCTCGGAGGAGGTTTTCTGCGAGGTGGTTATGCAGCATCTCGTCGATGTAGGGATGACTTCCGAACCAGTAGGCTGCCATTATCAAGCGACTGTCGGTCGGACGAATCTGAAACTAAGCGGCTATGCGATGTCGGAAGACATTGAGCAGCTTGATTTGTTCATCAGCCTTTACAAGGGTGCCGAAACGATTACTCCCGTCTCTGAGCAGGACCTGAAAACCAGCGCGCAGCAGTGCGTTCGTTTTCTTGAGCTATGCGCTAACGGGCGACTTGAAAGGGAGTTGGACGACACTCACGAGGCTCGCTCCCTAGCAACGATCATTCACGAAAAATATGACGAACTCCAACAGGTTCGGATTTTTGTGATCACGGACGGAATAACCAAATCAAAGAGTTTTAAAACTCGGGAGATTGGAGGCAAGTCGGTTCGACTCGAAATCATGGACATCGAGCGCCTGTTCCGCCATCGCTCGGAAGGCAAGCCGCGGGACGAGCTCGTCATCGACTTCAACGAGGTCTCCGGGTCGCCTCTGCCCTGTGTCTTCGTCCCGGGCCAGACCGGCGACTACGACTACGCGCTTACCGCGGTTCCCGGCGAGGCGCTGCGTTACGTCTACGAAAAGTTTGGTCCCAGGCTGCTCGAAGCCAACGTTCGTTCCTTCCTGAGCGTCAAGGCCAAGGGCGTGAACGCTGGCATTCAGAGCACTCTTCGCTCAGCACCTGAGCGGTTCATGGCCTTCAACAACGGCATCGTTCTTGTCGCCGACGAGATGAAGCTCGCTCGGGCGGAGGACGGTTCTCCCGGCATCGTCTGGCTACGGGGCATGCAGATTGTGAACGGGGGGCAAACAACAGCCTCGCTCTACTTTGCGAAGAAAAAATATCCGGACACCGACCTGAGCAAGGTAAGGGTTCCCGCGAAAATCATCGTGATGAGGGAGGAAGATCCGGCCAAGGAGGAGGCCCTTGTCTCCGACATCTCGCGTTTCGCGAACTCACAGAACGCCGTTCGGCAATCCGATTTGTCGGCAAACAAGCCCTTCCACGTTGACGTCGAAACCCTCTCGTCGAAGGTCTACTGTCCGGACGGCGTCGGCCGATGGTTCTACGAGCGGGCCGCAGGAAGCTACAACACGCTTCTCGCCAAGGAGGGAACCACCGCGGCGCGCCTGCGGGATTTGAAGGAGGCCATTCCGCCCTCGCGCAAGATTACGAAGACGGAGTTGGCCAAATACATGATGGCGTGGGACGCCAGGCCTGACGTAGTCAGCCTCGGAACCCAGAAATGCTTCGATCGCTTCATGACCGGGCTAGGCGAGGCCGAGGCGTCCGGGAATCCGCTGGTCCCCGACCCAACTTTCTTCAAGGCTCTCGTGGCCAAGGCTCTCGTATTCAAGGCGGTCCATAAGACGGCGCGTCCACTTGTCTCAGCCTTCCTCGCCAACGTCGCGGCCTACACGGTAGCCGTCGTGGCAACCACCTATCGCGACGCCTTCGATCTCGAAAAGGTCTGGCGCAATCAGGGCGTCTCGCCCCAGTTCCTCGAACAGGTCGAGATATGGGCCCGGGAGGTAAACGAGCGCCTGCACGAGACGGCCAACGGCAAGATGATCTCCGAGTGGGCCAAGAAACCGGAGTGCAGGGACGCAATGTTCTCGCGCCCGTTCTCTCCGCCGTCCGTGGACGTACCAGAGACCCGCAGGGGCTAATCCGTGACCGATGTCGTCGACGTGGCGACCAGGAGCCGGATGATGTCCGGCATCGGAGGGAAGAACACGAAACCGGAGTTGCTCGTCCGAAAGGCACTCTTCGCCGCTGGTTTCAGATTTCGCCTGCATCGGAAGGATTTGCCAGGGCGTCCCGACGTCGTTCTTCCCGGCCGGAGGGTTGTCGTGTTCGTGCACGGCTGCTTCTGGCATGCCCACCAAGGTTGTCCCTATGCCAAGACACCTGCTACGCGCCGAGAGTTCTGGGAAGCGAAACTCGCCGCCAACGTCGAACGGGACAGGCGTACGAGAGAGGCTCTGCTTTCGGCGGGCTGGCGGGTTCTGGTTGTCTGGGAGTGCGCGACCCGCTCGTCTGGCGTTCGGGAGAGACTTTCAGAACTTCTGACACACTGGATCGAAGGAGTAGAGCTCAGTGGCGAGCTCTCCGGGATGACCTGATGCCTATGTCAGCGGGGGGTTCTGCTCCGGTTCCACGCCTCCATGAACTTCGAGACCACGCCCGCGATCTTGCGGGCCAGGAGGGGGGGGACCGCGTTGCCGACCTGTGTGTATTGCTCTGTCCGGTTGCCTGCGAAGAAGTAATTGTCCTGGAAGGTCTGAAGGCGGGCCGCCTCGCGTACGGTCAGGCTCCTGCACTGCGACGGGTCAGGGTGGATGAAGTAATGCCCGTCCTTGGCTATATGCGCGACCACGGTGGATGACCAAGATCCTTCCAGTTGAACCCGGAAACGATCCGCGAACGGGACTTTTTCCGAGGTTACGTTGCCGTGCTTCGGGAGCAGGGGAGTCGGAAAGTCAGCTATTTTCGGAGACTCCTCTTTCGCTCTTCCGTAGGCGGCTGCGAAGAGATAGCGGTGGAGGTCGGAGCGCATGTGCGAGCGCGTCTCGTGCTGAATCACTCCGCCCAAACGTTTGTCGACATACCAGTCGCTCAGCCTAGCGCGCATCCCGTTGATCGCAGTGTCGTGACGGATGAAAGGACCACCCGTCGCAACACGAAGCCTGGCCTTTTCGACGGCTCTGTTCATCTCCTCGAAGACCGGATTCAAGGCCTCTGAACGATACCATCGAAGCTCCTTGGCCGTCTCCGTCAGAGCTGATAGCCATTCCTCGTGTCCGTCCGTCTCCTTGGACAGCTTGCTTCTCAAAGGTGGCAGCCCAGAAAGAGCCTCGCCGACGGTCACCTTCATGTTCTCGCTTCCCAAGACAAACTCCTCCTGTGAGGAGGATAGCTCGGAGACTGAGCGCGCGACGTCCGATCGAATCCCGAACAAAATGACCCGGTGCCTGCCCTGAGGGATGCCGAAGCGCTCTGCCTCGATGACGAAATCGTGCGGATCTATCTCTCCCGCGACGCCGGGCTTCACCAGCGATCGAATCTGATATTCGAGTCCGTCGCCCGGCGAGGAGAGGTCAGCCACGATTCTGTCAAAGATCGGGGACCCACCGTGCAGGGAGGAGAGCATCCCCTTCACATTCTCCATGACGAACACTGCGGGCTTGTGTTTTCGGATAATGCGCAGATATTCCCGGTAAAGGAAATGCTTTTCGTCGCTCTCGAACTTCTCTTGTGACTCCTTGGTCCTGCGGGAACGGCCGGCAAGGGAGTACGCCTGGCATGGCGGCCCCCCGATCAGAACCCAGTCGTCCGCTCCGCCGAGGGCTGCCTGAATGCGACGGTCGAGGTCTTCCGGGTTATCTCTCCCTAGTTCGAAGTTTCGCGCCTCCTCCAAGGCCTCTTTTCCGGCTTCGGCAGCTTCGGGGTGGGCGAAGAGGGCTTCACGGGAGATTTCACCGCGTATATGTTCGTAGTAGCAGTCTGGGGCTTTACCACGAGGAAACTTTCGATAGAGAGATCTGAGTGACAGCGTCTTGTGAGCTGTTGGATCTTTCTCCGCTGAAACTTTCAGCGAAAATAATGGAGTACGCTCTGTGTCCAGTAGGGACGAGAACCCTTCTCCAAGCCCTCCCGGCCCAGCGAACAGGTCGATGACAGGGATCGATTTGCGGTTTGCCATATGATTTTTTTGATTGTTCGGCACGTTTCGCGGGCGTGCAGAATGGTCCGCTGATGCTACCGTAATGCCACTGATTGCTAAATAAAACCCCAGATTCTAATCTCTTTGCGACCCTGTCTGGTGAAATAAGGCGACTCTGCTGGCATTTCAGCGTCTAGAACAGTTGCTCGAAGATGGTGACTTGGTTTGCTTTCGTCAGTTGTCATTGCCTTGGGTTTCCATTGCGATAGAAATGCCAACGGGAAGATGGTGTGATGTTGCTGTAAATATATACAGTTGTCAATGTTGGATTATCCAGATGTAACCCTCTATTGGGTAGATGACCTAAACAAGCCTGCTATGGCTTATCCATTGCTCCAACGGGCGTAGATCATTTTGCGTTCCGCATCAGAAAGAATGCCAGTGAAGGGAGTGGACGAACGCAATCTGGCACTTGCCTGGTCTTCACTGGTTAACACGTGAAGTATGCGATCCATCCCTGACGAGAGGATCTCTTCCCATTCCGAGTAGGCTGGTCTCACCCCGCGCTGACTTTTCCAACGGGAAATGTTGGAGCGGGCTCGTTCGACCAGAGACGGGTCTGCTTCCAGCTTCGTGGCAATCAGACGATGCATCTCAAGGCTGCGCCAATCGCTTGGAAGGTATTTGTTGTCGATCTGTTCCACGTCAGCCTCTTCCGTATCAATGGGCGTACGTTAATCGATCAGCAAAGTAAATCAATAGCTCGCCTATGTTGGAGTGATCCGCTTTGATTTTCTCTACGCGAGACCCGGGAAACGACTCGGAAAAAACCAGGGCAGCAAGTTCATATACACATATGTCATGTTAATGGGTATGGTTGGTCGGGTAAGAACGAGCTTGATGCGAGCGTGGATGGGGAGATTTTCCTATCCCGTTGCAACAGGTCTCGATAGACCGCAATGCATTCAAATACCTGCCAACCTAAATGACCTCACTCGATTGGGAAACTCTCGAAGCTGCCGACCGGATTGCAAACCTATCAGATGAAGTGATGCTGACAACAAAAGAGGCTGCCTTGTTTCTCCGGGTATCAGTCCGTTCCATGGAGCGAATGCGTGCCGCAACCGACTCCGGAAAAGGTCCTGACTACCATCAGGCTGCCATTCCAGGCATGAAGGGATTCAATCAATCGGTACGTTATAGGCTGGGAGATCTGCGCGCTTGGCTGGCAGAAAATAGACGGGGTTCAACTCTGGAAGCTGCGATTCGGAAGGGGCAGATTTGAGACGTTCGAGAGAGTCAGGAGGGACGGGAGCGGCCCACACGGAGCTCCGTCAAATGCCGCCATTTTCCGAACTATTCCGAAATCTTACGCTTTTGTACGGATTCCCAATGGCTTCCCAGTGTGCTTCTAGTTGTTGTTTTGTGTTCTATCTATCTGATTTGTAATGGATTAAAAGTTGCCGGTAGGTGCTGGCGCATCATCGGGGTGTGCTTGGCGAGATCGGGTGCTGCGGTGGACATGGAAAAAAGGCAAAAAATGGAGCGGGGCGCCATTGTCCCATCATCGGGCGGGGGCTGCCAGCCTTGCCTTTCGGCGGCTGGCCATGCCTTACACTCGCGGTCTTGGAGAAAGGAGAAGAACGATGGCAGTCCGTGAAATCCTGCGTATGGGCGATCCGCGCCTGTGGCAAAAGGCCGAACCGGTGCGTGAATTCGCTACGCCGACATTGGCGACCTTAATTGAGGACATGTTCGACACCATGCGCGCGGCGGGCGGCGTGGGCCTCGCCGCACCGCAGATTGGCGTCGGCTTGCAGCTGGTCATTTTCGGCTTCGAGCGTAGCGAGCGCTATCCCGATGCCGAGGCAGTGCCGCAAACGATCTTGCTGAATCCGGAAATCACGCCCTTGCCCGGCGAGGAGGTCGCCAGCTGGGAAGGCTGCCTGTCGGTGCCCGGCCTGCGTGGCGAGGTTTGGCGGCCGGATCGCATTCGTTACACTGGCTTCGACCCGTTGGGCGAACGCATCGAGCGTGAAGTCTCAGGCTTTCACGCCCGTGTCGTGCAGCACGAGTGCGACCACCTGGAAGGCATCCTGTATCCGATGCGTATCCGCGATTTCACGCGCTTCGGTTTTACCGACGTGCTTTTCCCGGAGTTGGCCTGACCGTCCGAATCAGGCGCAACGGAACTCGATGAGGTGGGGGCCGCCGACGTCGAGCGCCTGACGCAATGCGGCAAGCAGTCCCGCGCCGTCGTCGGCAAGAGCGTAGCCCAAGCCGAACGTCTGAGCAGCAGCCGCAAAATCGATTAGCTGCGGTGTACGCCAGCCCAACTCGAATTCCGGCAAAGCGGCCTGCGGCAGGTGATCGAAGATGCCGCCACCACCGTTGTTGAAAACGACGATCACAGCATTCAGGCCTTGCGCCAAGGCCAGGCCGCCGAGATCGTGCTGGGTCGTCAGGTCGCCGAGCAGGGCAACGACGCATCCGTTCGCTGCGGCAATACCGAGCGCCGTCGACACATTGCCGTCGATGCCGCTCGCCCCGCGATTGCCGAACAGACGGAGCGGCTTGCTGCTCTTCCCGGAATGCGAATCCAGTTGGCGAATCAGTAGCGAATTGCCGACAAAAAGCGAGGTGTTTGCCGGCAGTTCATTCAACAAGGCACAGGCCGGCCATGGGGCAGGCGCGGTTTCCTCGGCATCGCGTTGCAGCACTTCCTGCGTCCACGCCTCGTTCGTCGCTTCGAATGGCAACTCAAGCAAGGCCTGGCAAACCGCCAACGGATCGGCGCGCACGATGTGGGTGAGGCGATGGCCAGGATCCGACCAGCGTGGCGTTGGCTCGACCTGCATCTGGATCTCCGCACGGGCCACATAGGCCTGCAGGTTGCGCGTCACGGGGTAGGCACCGAAGCGCAACACCCATTGTGGCGTATGGCAATTGACGAAATCCGCATCGTTCAGCCAACTGTTGTAGCGCACGCAGAGGCGCTCCGCTGCCTCCTGGCCGAAGCGCAGGTTGGAGAAGGGTTCGGCCAGAATGGGGCAAGCGAGGTGCCGGGCAAGTCGATTCAAGGATTCCGCCAATTCCGGTTGTTGCGGCAATTCGCCGCAAACGATAGCGCCCGGCCGTCCAGCAATGCTAGTCAGCCAGTCGCGCATGACGGCAAGATCGGGTTGGTGATGCGGTGGCGCGATGCAAACAGGAGGAAATGTCGGGGACGGCAGCGCTTCGGCCGGAACGAGCGGCTCACGGAAGGGTAGATTCAGATGCACCGGACCTGGCAAGGGCCACAGAGCCTGTTCGACGACACGACTGGCCAGTCGCTGCAAATACGCCGGATCGAAATGCTCATCGGGCGTACCCAGCGCATGACTGGCACGGACATGTTTGCCGAATAAGGAAATCTGATCGACGGTCTGGTTCGCGCCGACGCCGTGGAATTCGGGAGGACGATCGGCCGAAAGCAACAATAGCGGATGCCCGGCCTGGCTGGCCTCGATGACCGCCGGATACCAATTGGCCGGCGCACTGCCTGAGGTGGCGACAACGATCACCGGCTGCCGCGTCGCTTTGGCAATACCCAAGGCGAAGAAAGCGGCACTGCGTTCGTCCACCTCCACGTGGCTCGTCAGCCCGGGCTGGCGCAGGGCGGCCAGGGTCAGCGGCGTCGAACGCGAACCGGGCGACAACACCGCATGGCGCACGCCGGCGGCGACCAGCCCGGCGATCAGGGTTTGCGACCAGCGATAGTTGAGGCTTCCGGTATCCATGACAGCGACTTTGCTTCAAGACAAGGGCCGGATGATGGTCCGAATCGAAAAACGCTGCAAGCTTTGGCAAGCCTGTGTTATAGTGCGCGCCGTTCCGCTGCTGGCGGGACACACCGGCGCGGAGTGGTAGTTCAGTCGGTTAGAATACCGGCCTGTCACGCCGGGGGTCGCGGGTTCGAGTCCCGTCCACTCCGCCAGAAATTCAAAAAGCCAGAGCTAGCCTCTGGCTTTTTTCATTGCTGCGGTGCACCTGCCAAAAAGGCCAAAAATCAGGCCGGCACACCCAACTGATTCAAGATGGCAGCCGCCAGCATGCGCGGATCTTCGGCGCCGACGATGACCTCATCGCCCGGCAGGATGAAGGTCGGCACCATGCGGATGCCGAGATCACGGATCGACTTTTCTTCGGCCCGCAATTCGACAACATCTTCAGACGAGCCGAGATAGGCGCTCGCAGCGCTTCTTTCATAGCCACACTCCCCAGCCAGGCGAACGAGGGTTTCCTTATCCCCAATGGCCTCGCCTTTCTGGAATTGCGCTTCAAATAGCCGCTCCACCAGAGCATCGGCATTGCCCTGGCGCTGCGCCCAGCGCAGCAAGCGGTGTGCTTGCAACGTATTGGCCCTAAGCGCGATCTTCTCGAAGGCATACGACAACCCATAAGCCTCGCCTGCGTCCCGGACACGTTGGAAGAGAGCCTCGACCGCCTCCCGGTTGCCGAACTTGGCAATCAGAAAGGGGAGGTAGGGTTCGCCTTCGGGCGGTGTATTCGGGTTGAGGAAGAATGGCTTCCACTGCGTGGAATAGGCAAAGTCGGGCCGTTCAGCACGGACCAAGGCGACGGCACGCTCCAGACGGCGCTTGCCGATAAAACACCAGGGACAGACGAAATCGGCGACGATAGTAATCGGGTACATGAGTGACTTTCCGAAAGGGGTAGCCAACAGACCGCCGCCAACATCCCTGGTTCCTTCGGTTTCAGTCCGATTGAGAACGCCAGGCGGGCAGGGTGATAGCGTAACGGATGGCGGCGAGACGGAGAGCGAGGGTGACGAGCAGCGCGGCCCAGGTGCTGATCAGGGGCGACAAATCGAGTGCCTGCGCACCGAGCAAGGTCATCGCCCCGAGCCAGGCGGCGCTGGCATACAGTTCGCCTTTGAGAAAGACTAGGGGCACGTCGTTACACAGAATGTCGCGCAGGATGCCGCCGAAGACACCCGTGATGACGCCCATCAGGCTGGCGACCAACCAGGGCGCATGCCAGAGCAAGGCCGCTTGCGTGCCGGCGACCGTGAATAGCGCCAAGCCGACGGCATCGGGAATCAGAAAGAGACGGGGAGGGATGTCGTAGCGACGGGCAATAAAAAAGGTCAGGAGGCCGGTAAGCACAGCCACGACCAGGTAGGTTTGGTCAGCCACCCAGAAGACGTTCCGGTCGAGCAACAGGTCACGCACGGTCCCTCCGCCTAGCGCTGTCGCGACACCGACCAGCAGAGCGCCGACCAGATCCATCTGCTTGCGCCGCGAATCGAGCACACCGGTCAAGGCACACACTGCCACGGCAGCCATCCCGACCCAGTAGACCAGCGCGTCGGTAGCCACCTTAGCGCTGACGCTCCTTCATGGCACGCTCAGCCTCGCGCTTGTGTTCCTTCTCGTGCTGGTCGGCCCGTTTGTCGTGCTGCTTCTTGCCCTTGGCCAGGCCAACGTCCAGCTTGATACGGCCGCGCGAGAAGTGCAGGTCAAGCGGCACCAGCGTAAATCCGGCGCGTTCGACCTTGCCGATCAGCTTGCCGATTTCATTGCCGTGCAACAGCAACTTGCGGGTGCGCACCGGATCGGGATTGATGTGCGTGGAGGCCGTCGACAGCGGCGTGATGTGCATGCCGATCAGGAAAATCTCGCCATTGCGGATGATGACGTAGGCTTCCTTGATGTTCATGCGCCCGGCGCGGATGGCCTTGACCTCCCAGCCCTCGAGGGCGAGCCCGGCCTCGTACTTCTCTTCGATGAAGTAGTCGTGGAAGGCTTTTTTGTTGGTGGTAATGCTCATGCTGCCGGGTGATCCATTAAAATGCCGCATTCTACAGGATTCAGGAACGCTGCCGCCGCATGGCTCTGGTTGAAAAGACAGTCTTGATCGAACAGTCGGCCGAACGCATGTTCGAGCTCGTCGACTGCTGCGAGGATTACCCGGCTTTCCTGCCGTGGTGCGGCAAGACCGAGGTGAAATTCCGCGATGCCGCAAAAACTGTGGCAACGCTGCACATCAACTATCACGCGGTGAAGTCCAGTTTCACCACCGAAAACGACAAGGTTTTCCCGAGTCAGATGAATATCCGACTGGTCGATGGCCCCTTCCGTCGACTCGAAGGCTCGTGGCACTTCAAGGCGTTGGCTGAGAATGCCTGCAAGATCGAGTTCAAGCTTCACTATGAGTTTTCAAGCAAGCTTTTCGAGAAGGTCATCGGCCCGGTGTTCAGTCATATCGCCAATACCTTCGTCGATGCCTTCGTGCGTCGCGCCAACCAGATTTACGGAGCCAGCCATGGCTGAAACCATTAATGTCGAAGTGTGTTACGCCCTGTCGGGCAAGCAGGAGTTGGTCAAACTGAGCCTGACAGAAGGTTCAAGCTTGCAGCAGGCGGTGGAGGCTTCGGGCTTGCTCGAGAAATACCCGGAAATCGACCTGAAGAAAAACAAGTTCGGCATCTGGAACAAGCTTTCGAAAGTCGACTCGGTCTTGCGCGACAAGGATCGTATCGAAATCTACCGGCCGTTGATCGCCGACCCGAAGGAGGTGCGCAAGCAGCGCGCAGCCGAGGGCAAGGTCATGAAAAAAGGCGCCGGTGATGCCGACGCCTCTGAGGGTTGATACCGCCTCTCGTTAATTTGGCTATTTGCAACTCTCGGTTACGAAACGTCGGGCTCGTTCTATCTCCTGTTCACGCTGCGCTTTATCCATAATTTGGCGCTCCCCCTTGTCGTCAAGTGTGGCCATGGGACGATCGCCTTCAAGTGCCGTCAAATTGCGACGAGCACGCTCGCAGTTTTCTTGCTTCTCCTTGTTGGCTGCGAGCTCTTTGGCATCCTTTTCTGATTTCTCTTTGGCTTCCTGCTGGCGTTTTTTGAAATCCATATCTTTATCGGCAGTGGATTTAGGCGCTCCAGCTTTGTCCTTGCTTTCAGCCGTTTTATCTGTGTCAGCCTCACCTCGTTGCAAAGGTTGGTTGGCTCCAAGTGTTTTGGTTGTCTTGGCATTGCCGGGCGGCGGGGTGTCGGAAATCACCGTCTGCCCCTGACTATTCTTCCATTGATAAGTTTGTGCCGTTGCCGCAAATGCGCAAACCAGTGAGGTGATGCCAACTGCCAGAATCCGGGTCGTGTTCATGGTTATCGGGGTTTTGGAGAGATTTCTGTATAATACGATTTTGTGACCTTGGATTAAAGGCCATGCGACTGCTGCAAAAAGCTCTTACCTTCGACGACGTTCTGCTCGTCCCTGCACATTCCCAAGTCCTGCCGCGCGATGTCAGTCTGGCAACCAAGCTGACGCGCAACATTACCCTGAATCTGCCGTTGCTGTCCGCCGCCATGGATACCGTGACGGAAGGTCGCCTCGCCATCGCGCTGGCACAGGAAGGCGGTATCGGCATCATCCACAAGAATCTATCTGCACGCGCTCAGGCCGCTGAAGTGGCCAAGGTAAAGCGTTTCGAATCGGGCATCCTGAAAGATCCGATCACGATCCCGCCGACCATGACCGTGCGCGACGTGCTGGAAATCACCCGTCAGCACAAAATTTCCGGGCTGCCGGTGATTGATAAAGCCGGCAAGGTGGTAGGGATTGTCACAAACCGCGACCTGCGTTTTGAAACCAATCTCGATCAACCGGTCAAAGCTATCATGACGCCGAAGAAGCGTCTGGTGACGGTCAAGGAAGGTGCTAGCGTCGAAGAGGCCAAGGAACTGATCCGCACGCACCGTCTTGAGCGTGTTCTTGTCATCGATGACGAGTTCCATCTGCGCGGCCTGATTACAGTCAAGGATATCCTGAAATCTACCGAGCATCCGCTGGCCAACAAGGATTCTTCCGGTCGCCTACGTGCCGGTGCTGCCGTCGGCGTGGGTGCTGGCACAGAGGAGCGTGTCGAATTGCTGGCCGAGGCTGGCGTCGACGTGATTGTCGTCGATACGGCGCATGGTCACTCGCAAGGCGTGCTGGATCGCGTCGAATGGGTGAAAAAGAATTTCCCGCATATCGAAGTCGTCGGCGGCAACATCGCGACAGCGGATGCCGCCCTGGCGCTGCTCGATCGCGGCGCTGACGGCGTCAAGGTTGGTATCGGACCCGGCTCGATCTGCACCACCCGTATCGTTGCCGGTGTTGGCGTGCCGCAGATCACTGCCATCCAGAACGTTTCCGAAGCCCTGAAGGGCACCGGTGTGCCGATGATCGCCGACGGCGGTATCCGTTACTCCGGCGACATCGCCAAGGCCATCGCGGCGGGCGCCAACGCGGTCATGCTCGGCGGCCTGTTCGCCGGCACCGAAGAAGCGCCGGGCGAGGTCGAACTGTTCCAGGGGCGTTCCTACAAGTCCTACCGCGGCATGGGGTCACTGGGGGCAATGCAGGCCGGTTCTTCCGACCGCTACTTCCAGGACAACACCGCCAACGTCGACAAGTTCGTGCCGGAGGGCATCGAAGGCCGCGTGCCTTACAAGGGCTCCGTGCTAGCGGTCATCCATCAATTGATGGGCGGCCTGCGCTCGTCGATGGGCTACCTCGGTTGCCCGACCATCGCCGAAATGCATGATCGCGCCTGCTTCGTCGAGATTACCTCTGCCGGCATCCGCGAATCGCACGTGCATGATGTGCAGATCACCAAGGAAGCACCGAACTATCACCTCGACTGATCGTTCGATTTTGTCAGAGGGCGGCTCAGCGAGCCGCCTTTTTCATTAAAGCTCATATTTTCCGGATCTTTTCCCATGAGCCACCAGAAAATCCTCATCCTCGATTTCGGTTCCCAGGTCACCCAACTGATCGCCCGTCGCGTGCGTGAAGCCAAAGTCTTCTGCGAAATCCATCCGTACGACGTTTCCGAAGAATTCATCCGCAACTACGGCGCCAAGGGCATTATTCTTTCCGGTGGTCCGAGCTCGGTAACCGAAGGCGACACCCCGCGGGCGCCGAACGTCGTGTTCGAGCTGGGAATTCCCGTGCTCGGCATCTGCTACGGCATGCAGACCATGGCACAGCAGTTGGGTGGTAAGGTGATGACGGCCGAGGCGGCTGGCAAGGCTCGTGAGTTCGGTTATTCAGAAGTCCGCGCCCATGGTCACACCGCGCTGCTGAACGATATCGCCGACTTTTACAGCCCGGAAGGCCATGGCATGCTCAAGGTGTGGATGAGCCATGGCGACTCCGTGATGGAACTGCCGCCCGGCTTCATCAAGATGGCGTCGACCGCCTCCTGCCCGATTGCCGCGATGGCAGACGAAAGCCGCAAGTTCTATGCGGTACAGTTCCACCCGGAAGTCACGCACACCATGCAGGGGCGCGCGATCATCGAACGCTTCGTGCACGGCATCTGCGGCTGCGGCACGGATTGGGTGATGGGCGATTACATTGCCGAAGCGGTCGATGCCATTCAGCGCCAGGTTGGCGATGAAGAAGTCATTCTGGGCCTGTCCGGCGGGGTTGATTCTTCGGTCGCAGCTGCCTTGATTCACAAGGCCATCGGCGACCAGCTGACCTGCGTTTTCGTTGATCATGGCCTCTTGCGCCTGAACGAAGGCGACATGGTCATGGATATGTTCGCCCGCAACCTTGGCGTCAAGGTCATCCGTGTCGATGCCGTCGATCAGTTCATGGACAAGCTATCCGGTGTTTCCGACCCCGAGCAGAAGCGCAAGATTATCGGCAAGGAGTTCGTCGAGGTCTTCCAGGCGGAATCCAAGAAGCTGACGGCCGCCAAGTGGTTGGCACAAGGCACCATCTATCCCGACGTGATCGAGTCGGCCGGCAAGAACAAGAAGGGCGCGCACACCATCAAGAGCCACCACAACGTCGGCGGCCTGCCCGAAGACATGCACCTGAAGCTGCTGGAGCCGCTGCGCGAACTGTTCAAGGACGAAGTCCGCGAACTCGGCGTCGCACTCGGCCTGCCGCGTGAGATGGTTTATCGCCATCCGTTCCCCGGCCCCGGTCTGGGCGTGCGCATCCTGGGCGAAGTGAAACAGGATTACGCCAAGCTGTTGCAACGCGCCGATGCGATTTTCATCGATGAATTACGCGCCACGCACGCCACCGAGCGCGATGCCGCCGCTGGTCTGTGTACCGAAAAGGATGTCGGCAAGAGCTGGTACGACCTGACCAGCCAGGCCTTCGCCGTCTTCCTGCCAGTCAAGAGCGTCGGCGTCATGGGCGATGGGCGGACCTACGAAAACGTCGTGGCCCTGCGTGCCGTCGTCACCAGCGACTTCATGACCGCGCATTGGGCGCATCTGCCGTACGAACTGCTCGGCCGCGTTTCCAACCGCATCATCAACGAAGTGCGCGGCCTGAACCGTGTCGTATACGACGTTTCTGGCAAGCCGCCCGCCACCATCGAGTGGGAATGAGCGAAGACTTCGAACCCGTTTTCGAAGTTGAAGTTGCCGAGCCGGCCATCGGTCTCGGCGACGTGTTTTTCATGCGCGAAGCGATTTCGCTGGCGCATGCTGCCGAGTGCCTCGGCGAGGTGCCTGTCGGGGCGGTGGTGGTCAAGGATGGCCAGATCGTTGGGCGCGGCTTCAACTCGCCGATCGGCGAAAGAGACCCGACGGCGCATGCCGAAATTGCCGCTTTGCGCGATGCGGCACGCAACTTGGGCAATTACCGCTTGCCCGGCTGCGAACTGTTCGTGACCTTGGAGCCCTGTGCCATGTGCGCGGGCGCCATCATGCATGCTCGCATCAGCCGCGTGATCTATGGCGCACGCGACCCCAAGACCGGAGTGCATGGCAGTGTGGTCGACCTGTTCGGTGTCGAGCGACTGAATCACCATGCAATGGTCGAGGGCGGAGTATTGGCCGAAGAGTGCAGCACCTTGCTCTCGGCCTTTTTCGCCGCCCGTCGGCGTAAAGCACCATGAAGCTGCTCATTTCCGTCGCCCGGCAAAGCATGTCGCTGGTCGATGAGGCCGGGGTGCTGATCAAGGTATACCCGGTCTCGACAGCCAAAGCCGGTGTTGGCGAGATTTCGGGCAGCTACCAGACACCGCGCGGACGCCACATCATTCGCGCCAAGATCGGGGCAGGGCAGCCGGAAAACACTGTTTTCGTCCGCCGCCGGCCGACCGGCGAGTTGTGGACGCCCGAATTGGCCGAGCAACATCCGGGGCGGGACTGGATACTCACCCGCATCCTGTGGCTTTCCGGTTGTGAACCGGGTTTCAACCGCCTGGGCGAACGCGACACCATGCGCCGCTATGTCTATATCCACGGCAGCCCGGATAACGCGGAGATGGGCAAGCCGGGCTCGCACGGCTGCATCCGCATGCGCAACGCTGACATTGTCGAGTTGTTCGAGGCGATTCCCTGCTATTCGGAAGTGCTGATCAGCGACGACTGAATCGGGCTGCCGTCCGGCGCAAAACTGCGCTCATGCATCTGTACACTGCCTTCCTTGCTCACCCAAGCCAGCGTCGAACAACGCGTGCCATAGGTTGCGGACTGGACGAATACCGCCGACAGTAGCCGCTCCCAATCCAGCGAGACGCCGGTCTTTGGCAGCAAATCATCCGGTGCAAGCGCACGGTCGGCGAGTAAATCAAAAAAGCCAGTTTCGTCAGGCAAGTGCTGCGTGGCGTTGGCAAATGCCTGGCGCGCCTTAATCAGTTTGGGCCAAGGGGTGTCGAGCAGATGATTCGACAAGCCATAGATGCCGGACGCCAGCGTCCGCGGCTCCCCATCACGGTTCGAGGCATAGGTGAGCGTCTCGCCATCGGACAGCAGCAGGTTGAAGCCGGAATAGCGAGCGCCATCAATTTGCCTGGCGTATTCGATGGCGGCACTGTCGCAGCGCAGAAATTCGCTGGTCAAGGCTCCGCGCGAGACTGAACCCTTGGCCATGCCCGGCTCTCGCACGTTGGTAATCGCGGCGAAGCGCCCGGTGACGGTCATGCCCATCCAGGTACCGCCCGCCTCAAGATCCCGCCCGCCGATAATCTCCGCGGTATCCGGCCAATAGCCTGCAACGGCACTCGGTCGGGCGTGGAACTCGTCTCGATTGGCCGCGACGACCAGCGGGTAGTCAGGATGAACCCGCCAGCCGACGACGATCAGACACATTTTTGGCCGATTTTACGGGTGCACCGCAGCAGTCTGAATACGGTGGCCGTCGCGCGACCCCAGGCAGACATTTTCGGCGAAATTGGACTGGATGACGGCCAAGCCCTCGTAACCGCCCTTGGGTGATGGCGCCGCGGTCATGATCTTGCCGCTGGCCTGATCCGGGTTGTCCGGCGACAACAGATCGTCGCCCGCCTGCAACGGCACTTCGCTGCTGACGCGGAAGAGGTGACGTTTGACCTTGCCGAGATATTGCGTGCGCGCCACGACTTCCTGGCCCGGGTAACAGCCTTTGTGGAAACTGACGCCGCCGATCTTCTCGAAATCCGCCATCTGCGGCACGAACTCTTCCTTGGTCGCCAGGGTGACAAGCGGGAAAGCCGCCTGGATATCGAGCCAGCGCCAGACCGGCACGCCAGCCGGCTTGGCCTTGATGCTGAGCTTCTGCCAGAGCGCCGCGTTGGCAGCATCGGGCGCAATCACGATGTAGCGCTTGTCGTCGAGGCGAACCACGGTGACACCGTTGGCCTGCGCGACATCCATCGTGCCGTCGGGAAGCGGCAGGCCGGCATCGTTCAACGCTTCGACGGCTTGCTCGCCTGCGACGCCGAGCAGAACAGACTGATCGGTCAACGCGGCCAGTTTAACCTTGGCGCGCAGCACGAACATCTGCAGGCGCTTTTGCGTGGCTTCCTGCAGGTCGGCGGCTAGCAACAGGCGATAGTCGGCACCCTCGTGCCAGACCAGGAAGCTGGCCTGCATCCGTCCCTTGGCGGAACACCAGCCGGCGTGCTGCGCCTGGTCGGCCGCCAGATGATTGATGTCGCTGGTGAATTGGCTGTGCAGGAAGGATTTTGCATCCTCGCCACAGCCAGCGATCAAGCCGAGGTGCGTCAGCGGCACCAGAACGGTCTGCTTGCTGGCAGCGGCGAGTTCGCCGGCGGCATCGCCAAAGTGGAGGAGGTCGGTGGAGTCGGCGGCGAAGACACCTTCGGCCGATTCCAGAAAGCTGCGCCAGTTGGGGTTCATGGGGGCTCCTGTTAGTGTTTGCGCTATTATAGTGCCCGTTCTTCGGGCTCGTTCCACGGGCCAGACCCTATCTTCGCCCTCGAGTTCCCGTGCGCTTCCTTTTCAAGCTATTTCTGGCCCTGTTTTTCCTCGTGTGCCTGGCCGCTGGTGGATTATGGTGGTGGGCCACTCAACCGCTGGAATTACGCAATTCCCCGCTCGATTTTCGGGTGAATGCCGGCAGCAGCTTGCGTTCAGCCGTCAGCCAGATGCGCGAGGCCGGCATGGTGGTCAATACCGATCTGCTTGCGCTGTTGGCGCGCGCCTTCCGGGCTGACACGGGAATCAAGGCTGGCAGTTATTCGGTGACGGCCGGGGTAACGCCGCTGCAACTACTCGACAAACTAATCCGTGGCAAGGTCACGCAAGGGGAAATGATATTGGTGGAAGGATGGACCTTCCGGCAATGGCAGGCGCGCATGGATACCCATCCCGATTTGCGTCACGAAACCCGCGGCCTGACCGAGCAACAGATCGCCGATCGCATCGGCTTGGCGGCGGTGCGGCTGGATGGACTGCTCTTCCCGGATACCTATCTGTTCGACAAGCAATCGAGCGACCTCGACCTGATTGCCCGCGCCGTACGCGCCATGGACAAGCGCCTGGCCGCCGAATGGGCTCAGCGCGACGCCGGCTTGCCTTACAAGACGCCCTATGAGGCCTTAGTGATGGCCTCCATCGTCGAGAAAGAAACCGGGCGTGAACGCGATCGCCCAATGATTGCTGCTGTCTTCGTCAATCGTTTGCGACGCGGCATGCTGTTGCAGACGGATCCCACCGTGATCTACGGCATGGGCGAGGCTTTCGACGGCAATCTGCGCCGACGCGATCTGCTGGCCGACACACCGTACAATACCTACACGCGTGCCGGCCTGCCGCCAACGCCCATTGCCATGCCCGGCCAGGCATCCTTGCGCGCAGCGCTGCATCCAGCCGTCAGTGAGGCGCTTTACTTCGTCGCGCGGGGCGACGGCAGTAGCCACTTTTCCAAAACGCTGGACGAACACAACATGGCGGTCAATCGCTATCAGAGGGGAGCCAAGTGAAAGGCAAGTTCATCACTTTCGAGGGAATCGACGGAGCAGGGAAGAGCAGCCACGTCGAATGGCTGGCCGAATGGCTGCGCGGACAAGGCAAAATCGTCCATGTGACCCGCGAGCCGGGCGGCACCGAACTTGGAGAAAAGCTCCGCGCCTTGCTGCTCAGCGAACCAATGCATCTCGAAACCGAAACGCTGCTCATGTTCGCTGCCCGTCGCGAGCATCTGGCCAAACTGATCGAGCCGGCACTGCAACGCGGCGAATGGGTCGTTTGCGACCGGTTCAGCGACGCTACCTACGCCTACCAGGGCGGTGGCCGTGGCCTTGATCGCGGCAAGTTCCTGGCGCTGGAGCATTGGGTTCATGAGCATGTGCAACCGGACCTGACCCTCCTTTTCGATCTGCCGCTCGACGTGGCGCGCGAGCGCATCGTCCTGGCGAATCGCAAGCTCGACAAGTTCGAACAGGAACGTGTCGATTTCCACGACCGTGTACGCCAGGCCTACCTTGAGCGCGCCCAGTCTAATCCGGGGCGTATCCAGGTGATCGATGCCAATAACAGTATCGAAAATATTCGTAAAACACTTGAACAAATCGTTTCAACTCGTTGTTTATGAATTCAATTGATCTTCACAAGAAGGTCTGGGCCAGCCTGCAGGCGCGGCGTGAACGCCTGCCGCATGCCTTGCTGCTGAGCGGCCAAAAAGGTCTGGGAAAATTTGCGCTCGCCGAGTTGTTTGCCGCCAGCTTGCTGTGTGAGTCACCCACTTTGGACGGCTTGGCCTGCGGCTCCTGCCTGGCATGCAATTGGCTGTCGCAAGGTAACCACCCCGACTTCCGCCTGCTGCAGCCGGATGCGCTGAGCGAGGAAGAGGGTGGGGAAGAAGGTAAGAAGAAAGCGAGCCAACAGATCACCATCGATCAGGTGCGTGGCCTCGACGACTTTTTGAGCGTCGGCACCCACCGTGGCGGATTGCGCATCGTCATCGTCAATCCGGCCGAAGCAATGAACCGCAGCACGGCAAATTCTCTTCTTAAAACACTTGAAGAACCATTGCCAAGCACATTGTTTTTATTGGTATCGAATGAACCATTCCGACTGCTGCCAACAATCCGCAGCCGCTGCCAGGTCGTTCCCGTACCGATCCCTTCCGAAGCCAAGGCCATCGCTGCCCTGCAGGCCGAAGGTGTCAAGGATGCCGAACGCTGGCTCGCTTTGGCTGGCGGCGCCCCAGGCCAGGCGCTCGAGTTGGCTGGGTCCGGGCAGGGCGCCTGGCTGGAGGTCCTGGTAGCAAAACTCGCCAACGGCAGGAAATCTGACCCGTTGAGCGCTGCTGCCGAACTTGAAAAGCTGATCAAGGACAGTAAGGGGAAGTTGCTCCTCAAGCAAGTCGTCGAGGCAGTGCAAAAATGGGTCGTCGACCTGACGCTCTCGCGCAATGGCATGCCGATTCGATATTTTCTACCGCAACAGGGCACAATCGGCCAACTGGCTGCTATGATTCCGCCCGTACGCCTGATTCATTCGTATCGGGCACTGATTTCCCGTCGCCAGGAAGCGGAGCAACCCTTGAATGCCCGCTTGTTTCTGGAGGGACTGTTTCTCGATTACCGAGGCCTGTTCGCCAATTGATCGCCAATGAGTGAAGCCAAACCCGCGCCACAGCGTCCCAGTGTTCTCTCGCTGAACATCAATTCGAAATCCGCCCTGTACGCGGCTTTCATGCCGCATTTGCGTGGCGGTGGCGTATTCATTCCAACGACGCGCCATTACAACATCGGCGATGAAGTGTTCATGCTGCTATCGCTGATGGACGATCCGGCCAAGTTGCCGATCGCCGGCACGGTGGTCTGGATTACGCCAGCCGGAGCCCAAAACGGGCGCGCCCAGGGCATCGGCGTCCATTTCAACAACGATGAAAGCGGCCAGGAAGCGCGGCGCAAGATCGAAGGCCTGCTCGGCGGTGTCATGCAGTCCGCCCGTCCGACTCATACGCTCTGATCGACCCGATATGTTGGTCGACTCACATTGCCATCTGGATTTCTCCGGCCTGGCCGACCATCTTCCCGAAGTGCTGGCCCGCATGGCAGCGAACGACGTTGGCGCAGCGCTCTGCGTTGGCGTTAATCTGGAAGACTTTCCCAAGGTACTGGAAATCGCCGAATCGGATGCACGGCTTTACGCCACGGTCGGTGTCCATCCTGAATACACCGATACCGAAGAGCCTGACGTTGCACGTCTTGTCACTTTGGCCGACCACCCCAAGGTCGTGGCAATCGGTGAAACGGGGCTCGACTACTACTGGCAGAAAGACAAGCCGGAATGGCAGCGGGCGCGTTTTCGCACTCACATCCGCGCTGCACGCGCATGCAACAAGCCCCTTGTCGTGCATACCCGGGAGTCGGCGGAAGATACGCTGCGTATCCTTGAGGAGGAGGGGGCTGATACGGTTGGCGGTGTCATGCACTGCTTCACCGAGTCGTGGTTGATTGCCCAAAAGGCGCTGGAAATCGGTTTTTACATTTCATTGTCTGGCATCGTCACGTTCAAGAATGCCGCCCTGGTCAAGGAAGTCGCGCAAAATTGCCCGCTCGACCGCTTGCTGATCGAAACCGATTCACCCTATTTGGCGCCAGTGCCGTATCGCGGCAAACCCAACGAACCTTCGTATGTACTGCATGTTGGCGAAGAAATCGCCAAATTGCGCGGTATCTCGCTGGAGGCTGTAGCCGCAGCGACCACCCAAAATTTCTACGCCCTGTTTAAGGACGCAAAGCGCTCATGAAAATAGCTCCCCAAGCCCTGTGCACCGCAGCAGTCGCCATTTTGTTGCCACTTTCTGTTGCTGCGGCAACTTACGACGACTTGATCACTGCTGCAAAGATGGGAGACTCCAGTGAAATAAGGGCTCTGATGGCCAAGGGGGCTTACGTCGATACCACAGATGTAGAAGGTAATACTTTGCTGATGCTAGCCTCGCGGGACGGTCATTTGGAGACGGTTGAAACCCTGCTGAAGGCACGCGCGAATGCCAACGCCCGTAATGCAGCCGGCGATACCGCGCTGCGTTTGGCATCCTTCCGTGGCCACGCGAAAGTGGTCGAACTGCTCGTGGCCAACGGTGCGAACGTCAATACCCCTGGCTGGACGCCATTGGCCTATGCCGCATTCAGTGGCCACTTGGAAATCGTCAATTTCCTGCTCAAATCCGGTGCCAATATCGATGCTGCCAGCGAGAATGGCATGACACCATTGATCGCAGCCGCACGTGGTGGGCACATGCCGGTTGTCAAAGCGCTGATTTCCCGTAAGGCTGATTTGAATAAAACCCTTGATACGGGAGAAACTGCGCTTGATGTGGCAAACAAAACGGGCAATACGGATATTGCTGATCTGCTGCGCGCTCAAGGTGGCACCTCGGGACGTAGTGTGACCATACATATGCGCTGACTCTAGGGGGGCGTTCTGAAAAATGACCGGTGAAAAACACCGGCATTTTTTTACCTCTAATCAGCGCATAATTTGTATTATGTAAATTAATATCCGGAAATAAAAAAAGAGGATCAGTTCAGATCCTCTTCCTTAACCGTCGGTAGACTCAAGATATGGATGCCCTCGTCCCGCAGCGCCTCGCATTCATCCGGTGTCGCCTGACCGCGAATGGGCCTTTCTGGAGCTTCATTGTAGTGAATCTTACGCGCTTCCTCAGCAAACGAGGCGCCGACATCTTCACTATTGTTAACGATGGCCTGAACCAGTTGCTTATACAAGGCCATAACCTGAGTCCCCGCCGGCATCAAAGTCGTGCTTCCTGTGCCGTCGTTCGAGCCTATGGCAGTAGCCATCGTTGTATCGTCGCCCGAATGCGTGCCGATAGCGACAGCAGAAGGGATACGCTGAACCAGATGACTGTCGCACTGCGGGCAGTGAATCAAGCCCTGCTCGTGCTGACGCTCAAAATCACTGGCGCTTTGAAACCAGCCTTCGAAGCGATGCTCGTTATTGCAGATGAGGTCGTAGATGATCATCGTTATGTGCTTGGTGCCCGGGACGGGACTCGAACCCGTACAGCCAGAAGCCGAGAGATTTTAAGTCTCTTGTGTCTACCGATTCCACCACCCGGGCCGGTGCATCGAATTATCGCTGCGCCGATACGAAAAAGGGAAAGCGCAGTGCTTTCCCTTTGCTTATTTGGAGCGGGAGACGAGTCTCGAACTCGCGACCTCAACCTTGGCAAGGTTGCGCTCTACCAACTGAGCTACTCCCGCAGAATTTTTGGAGGCGCGAGCCGGAGTCGAACCGACCTACACGGATTTGCAATCCGGTGCATAACCGCTTTGCTATCGCGCCCCGCATAAAAACCACACACTGTTCGGATTTTTTGGAGCGGGAGACGAGTCTCGAACTCGCGACCTCAACCTTGGCAAGGTTGCGCTCTACCAACTGAGCTACTCCCGCGCCGAACAGAGCGCGCATTATAGACGACACAAGGTCTTTGTCAACATTGACACCTTAGTTTTCTACACTTCTGCGCTGGATTTCCGGCCAGGCCATGCGCAGGTAGTAGCCCATCGACCACAGGGTCAACAATGCTGCCAACCAGATCAACCAATTGCCCGCCTCTTGCGTATCGATACCACCAAGCTGCACATGGTAAAGCAGCAGCGGAATGGCCATCATCTGCGCCGTTGTCTTGATCTTGCCGAGCATCGAAACGGCCACGCTCTTCGATGCGCCGATCTTCGCCATCCATTCACGCAAGGCAGATATCGTTATTTCACGGCCAATGATAATGGTGGCGACGATGGCATCGGTTCTTCCCAGTTGCACGAGAATGATCAAGGCCGCTGCCACCATTAATTTATCAGCAACTGGGTCGAGGAAGGCGCCAAAGGCAGACGTCTGGTTCAACTTGCGCGCCAGATAGCCGTCGGCCCAATCAGTCAGGCCGGCCGCCATGAATATGCCGGTCGCGATCAAATCCCGCTCATGGGCCGTCAGCCAGTTGGCCGGCAGGTAGTAAGTGGCGATCAGTAGCGGTATCGCGACGATACGCAACCAAGTAAGCAGGATAGGTATGTTTAACGGCATACGCTCAGTGTAAAGCGGAATAGATCTTTTCGGCCATCTCTCGGCTGATGCCAGGCACTTCGGCGAGTTGTTCCGGCGTAGCGGCCAGAACGCCAGGCAGGCCGCCAAAGCGTGCCACCAAAGCCTTGCGCCGGGCCGGGCCGACGCCGGGGAGGCTCTCCAGCTTCGATGTCTTGCGGGCCTTGCCGCGTTGGGCGCGGTGACCGGTAATGGCGAAGCGGTGCGCTTCGTCGCGCACTTCCTGAATCAAGTGCAGCGCCGGATGAGCGGCCGGCAGATTCAACGGCTCTCGCCCCTCGGGAAATATCAGTGTTTCCAGACCTGGTTTGCGCTCTTCACCCTTGGCGACGCCAACCATGGGAATGTGCGCCAAGCCGAGTTCGAGCATGGCGGAGTAGGCGGAGGCCACCTGCCCTTTGCCACCGTCGATCAGGATCAGATCTGGCGCCGTCCCCTCGCCTGCTGCCAGCCCATCGTAACGGCGGGTGACCGCCTGGCGCATCGCGGCATAATCGTCACCCGGCGTGATGTCGCGGATGTTGAAGCGGCGGTAATCGCTCTTCTTCATCCGATTGCCCTCATAGACCACACAGGAAGCGACCGCCGCTTCACCCATCGTATGGCTGATGTCGAAACACTCGATGCGCTGCACCGCATCCTCCAACCCAAGCGCTTCCTGCAGCGCAGCCAAGCGCTGCTCCTGCTGCGCCGTGGCCTGATTGCGGGCCAAAACGGCCAAACGGGCATTCTGCAGCGCCATTTCGACCCAGGCTTTCTGGCTGAGCGAGCGTCCTTCCTGTATTGGTACCGGGCGGCCAGCAAGCTCAGCCAACGCCGCCTCGGCATCCCCCCCCTCCTCTTCCGCCGGCAAAGGCGACACCAGAAGGCGAACCGGTGCCGGGTGGGCCGCGTAATGCTGGCGAATAAAGGCCAGTATTGCCTCTTGTGGCTCGGAATCTATGGCATTCGTCGGGAAGAATGGCCGGTCACCGAGATGACGGCCGCCACGCACCATCGCCAGATTGACGCAAAGCAGGTCGCTTTCACGAATGGCGACGACGATATCGACGTCCTCGCCCTTGCTGCTGGAGACGAATTGTTTTTCCTGTACCTGGCGCAGCGATTGAATCTGGTCGCGGTATAGCGCGGCCTGCTCGAAAGCGAGCTTGGCAGAAGCTGTTTCCATGGCTTCGGTCAAACGGCGAGTCACTTCGTGCTGCTTGCCATTCAGGAACATCGACGCCAGTTGTACGTCAGCCGCGTAATCTTCCGGCGCGATCAAACCGACGCAAGGGCCGCTGCAACGCTTGATCTGATAAAGCAGGCACGGCCGCGAGCGATTAGCGAAGACGCTTTCCTCGCAGGTGCGCAAGCGAAACATCTTCTGCAGCAGGTGCATGCTGTCGCGCACCGCCCAAGCCGAGGGATAGGGCCCGAAATAATCCGCCTTGCGGTCCGGGTTGCCGCGAAAGAAACCGAGCCTTGGATATGCGCCACGTGTCAGCGTAATGTAGGGATAGGACTTGTCGTCGCGAAACAGGATGTTGTAACGCGGCGCCAGCGACTTGATCAGATTGTTCTCGAGCAGCAGCGCTTCGGCTTCGGTGCGCGTTGAGGTGGTCTCGACGGCGGCAATCTGGCTGACCATGTGCGCGATGCGGGGGCTGGGCAGGTTGTCTCGGAAATATGACGAAACGCGCTTCTTGAGATTCTTGGCTTTGCCGACGTAGAGCACGCTACCGTTGGCATCGAGCATGCGATACACGCCCGGCAGTTCGGTCAGGGTGGCCAGAAAGGCCTTGGCGTCGAAGGACATCGCGTTCGCTTATTGCAGGTGCGGCAGCAGCCCTGCGAAAACCGCCTCGAAACTTTCGCGGCTCAGGCGGCCGGTGCGCCAGTTGTAACCGCTGCAATGGTAACTATCGACCAGCAGGCGACCGTCGGGCAGCGCATGCATCACGTTGTGGCCGAAGGTGTAGTTCTTGGGCTTCAGGTCATAAGCCCACAGCACCGCCTGATGCGCGATGGCGCCCAGCGCGACGATGACTTTGAGCTTCGTCATGGCCGCGAATTCGTTGCGCAAGTGACCATTGCACTGGCGAATCTCGGCGGTCGTCGGCTTGTTGGCCGGCGGCAGGCAGCGCACCGCGTTGGTAATGCGGCAATTGCGCAACTGCATCTGCGGATTGGCCCAACCTTGCGCGTCGAGCGGCTCGGCAGCGGTGGCGAAGCCGAAACGATGCAGCGCAGGATAAAGCAGTTCGCCGGCGACGTCGCCGGTGAAAGGGCGCCCCGTCCGGTTCGCCCCTTTTTCGCCCGGTCCAAGACCGACGACGAGCAGTTGGGCATCCAGGCCACCGAAGGCCGGAACCGGCAAGGCATGCCAATCGGGGTCACGTCGGCGGATGGAGGCAAGATGCTCGGCCAGGCGCGAGCAGGCTGTACAGGCGATGGGATCGTTGAAGTCAGGCATGGGGCGGGATGTTAGCATGGCGGCCATGCAGCTTCATTGGGACATCTTCTGCCGGGTCATCGACAATTACGGCGACATCGGCGTTTGCTGGCGACTGGCTCGCCAGTTAGCGGCTGAGCATGGAAAAACGGTGCGCTTGTGGGTCGATGAGTTGAAGGCCCTGGCGCCGATCTGTCCGGAAGCCGATCTCATCTTGGAACGACAAACCTTGCAGGGCGTTGAAGTTTGCTGGTGGGGAGAGAATTTCAGCGCCACTGAATCCGCCGATGTCGTCATCGAGGCCTTTGCCTGCGAATTGCCGGAGAGTTACCTGCAAGCCATGGCGGCACGCGCAGTCAAGCCTGTTTGGGTCAATCTGGAATACCTGACGGCCGAAAGCTGGGCCGACGATTGCCACGGCATGGCCTCGCCCCACCCTCGCCTGCCCTTGGTGAAATATTTCGTTTTTCCCGGTTTTTCGCCGTGCACCGCAGGATTGCTGCGCGAACGGGAATTGTTTGCCCGGCGCGACGATTTTCAAGGCAAGCAGAGCCCGCGCGAGGCTGTGCAGATATCCTTGTTCTGCTATGACACCGCACCGGTGGCCGAATGGCTGACCGCGCTCCGGCAACAGGATGAATCCGTTCGCTGCCTGGTGCCCCCCGGAAAACCCATGGCAGCCGTGCAATCGGCCCTGGGCGGCAACCCGCCGTGGACACTGGGCTCAAGCCATATCGAGGGTGTCGATTTCCTGCCGATGGACGATTACGACCGCCTGCTCTGGTCGTCGGACATCAATTTCGTGCGCGGCGAGGATTCGTTCATACGTGCCCAATGGGCCGGGCGGCCATTTGTCTGGCAAATCTACCCGCAGGACGACGCGGCGCATCATGCGAAGCTGGAAGCCTTTCTTGAGCGTTATTGCGCTGAAATGCCCCTGTCCATGGCCGCCACCGTCAAGAAAATGTTTCTTGCCTGGAACACCGGCGAAGGCATTGCTGCGGCCTGGCGGGACTTTTTCGCACAGCGCGATGCCATCGCGGAATACAACAGCAACTGGGCAATGCGACTCGCGGCGATGCCAGATCTGACAACATCACTCGTCAACTTCTGCGCTTCCAAGGTATAATTTAACGTTATTCTTTTTCAGCCTTGGAACAAGCACTCTCATGAAGACCGCTCAGGAACTCCGCTCCGGTAATGTGATCATGGTCGGCAACGATCCGCTCGTGGTTCAGAAGACCGAATACAACAAGTCCGGCCGCAACGCTGCCGTCGTCAAGATGAAGCTCAAGAACCTGCTCTCCGGCAACCCGTCGGAAGCGGTCTACAAGGCCGACGACAAGTTCGAAGTCGTGATCCTCGAGAAGAAGGAAGTGACCTACTCCTACTTCGCCGACCCGATGTACGTGTTCATGGACGCCGAGTACAACCAGTACGAAGTCGAAGCCGAAAACATGGTCGACGCACTCAAGTACCTCGAAGCCGATATGCCCTGCGAAGTCGTGTTCTACAACGGCAAGGCCATCTCCGTCGAAATGCCGAACTCGCTGGTTCGTGAAGTGATCTACACCGAGCCGGCCGTCAAGGGCGACACCTCGGGCAAGGTCATGAAGCCGGCCAAGATCTCCACTGGTTTCGAACTGCCGGTTCCGGCTTTCGTCGAAATCGGCGACAAGATCGAAATCGATACCCGTACCGACGAATACCGTAGCCGCACCAAGTAATTCGCGCTCTGCGCCAAACAAAAATCGGGCAGCCTAGGCTGCCCGATTTGTTTTTCAGCCGATCAATTTGCCGATGGTGTTCAAGGCTTTGCGATATCGCGGCGATGCCTGCAGCGCTTCCCAACTGGGCGCAGCAGTTTTCGGTAATAGCGCTTCGATTCGCTGACTACGCCGAGGATCGATCTCGACCTGCCACTGCTCGAGAACCGAGCCGACAGATTCGGGCGAGTTGCAGACAAGCAACATGTCGCACCCCGCCGCCCAGGCCGTGCCGACACGAGCCACCATATCGCCGACCACGCCCGCACCCGCCATCGATAGATCGTCGGTGAATACCACCCCGTCAAATTTGATGTCATTTCTCAAATAAGCAATCCATTTATTTGAAAATACAGCAGTATTACAGTCGACACACTGGTAAATAACATGGGCAGCCATGACGCCGTCCAAGCGCGTCTGGCGATAAGGCAGCATGTCTTCCTGGATGGCGTCGAGCGTACGGTCATCTACCGGCAGTTCGACATGCGAATCCGGCACGACATAACCATGCCCCGGATAATGCTTGCCGCAATTGCCCATGCCGCCCTCGCGCAAACCCTGACTCAGCGCTTCGGCCAATTGGGCGACGATTTCCGGCTGGCGATGGAACGAACGGTCGCCGATGACACGCGACGGACCGTAGTCCAGATCAAGCACGGGCGTAAAGGAGTAATCGACGCCCCGCGCCCGCAACTCGGCGGCGAGGACGAAACCGACATCGGCAGCGGCATCGAGGGCTGCCTGCGCATCAGCGTCATGCAACAGGCCCAGGCTGCGCATCGGCGGCAGGCGTGTGAAGCCTTCGCGGAAACGCTGCACCCTACCCCCTTCGTGATCGACGGCAATCAACAGTTGCGGGCTGCGCAGCGCATGAATCTCGGCAGTCAGGTGCGCTAGCTGTACGGGATCGGCGTAGTTTCGTGTGAAAAGAATAACGCCGCCGACCAATGGATGCGTCAGGCGTTCGCGGTCGAGATCGGTCAATTCGGTGCCCGCGATGTCGATCATCAGCGGGCCGAGCGGCAACAGCTTCATGGCTTTTCCAGAATGACGTAGGCGACGGCGTAGTCGGCTTCGTCGCTGATGGAGAGATGGGCGATCAAACCCTGTTTTTTGACCATTTCGGCCAGTGCACCGCAGCAGTCAATCAGCGGCCGCCCCAACTCGTCGTGGGTGACGGCAATCGACGTCAGCAGCACCGGATCGCGCACCCCGGTGCCGTAGGCCTTGGCGAAGGCCTCCTTGGCAGCAAAGCGTTTAGCGAGAAAACGCCCCTTGTCGGCAGCCTTGGCAAAATCGGCGACCTCATGCGGCGCCAGCAGGCGCTCCAAGGCCTTCTCGCCATGCCTCTCCCACATGGCGCGCAAACGCGCCACGGCAACGATGTCGGTACCGATGCCGAAGATCATTCGCCTTGCGCCGCGCCTTCGCGCATCAGCGCTTTCATTTCCTGAACCGCCTGACGCAGACCGACAAAGACGGCGCGACTGACGATGGCGTGGCCGATGTGCAACTCGCGAATGCCGGCCAGCCGGGCAACTGGCTGCACGTTGTAGTAATTCAGCGCGTGGCCGGCATTGAAGCGCATGCCGAGCTGGCGGATAGCGTGACCGGCGGTACGTATCTTGGCCAATTCGGCCACAACAGCGGGCGCGTCGGCATCGCGCCCTTGGGCGTAGAAAGCGTGCGCATAGGGACCAGTATGGATTTCACAGACCCGCGCACCGATGCGCGCCGCCGCTTCAATCTGCGGCAACTCGGCGTCGATGAAGACGCTGGTGGTGATGCCGGCCTCGGCCAGGCGAGCGATGACATCCTTCAGCCGAGCTTCCTGTCCGACAATATCGAGGCCGCCTTCGGTCGTAATCTCATGCCGCCCTTCAGGCACCAGCATGGCCATTTCCGGCTTCAGTCGACAGGCGATGCCGACCATTTCGTCGGTCGCAGCCATTTCAAGATTCAGCTTGATCTGGGTGGTTTCCTTCAGCCTATGCACGTCCGCATCCTGAATGTGACGGCGGTCCTCGCGCAAATGCACGGTAATCCCATCGGCACCGCCCAGATGCGCCTCAACCGCGGCCCAAACGGGATCGGGTTCATAGGTACGTCGCGCCTGACGGATGGTCGCGACATGGTCGATATTGACGCCGAGTTCGATCATAGCTCCTGCAACTCCTTGAAAATCTTGCGTGTTTCCAGCTCCTTGCCCGCCAGATAATAGGCCATCAGGGAGCGCATCAGTGCCTTGGCTTCGATACGCGAACGCGGATCGGAGAAGTCTTCCGCCTCCATGTCGAGCAAAGTCTTGCCCAACACCACCTGCTCGGCACCCTCGGCGTGGACCAGACGGGCCGGCCCCTCTTCCATCCGGTAGGTATAGAAACCAGTCGGATCGATTGCCTGGCCTTGATTGTCGTGGCTCAGGGTCAGGCCGTAGCCCAGTTCTTGCAGCAATGCCTTCTCGAAGCTGCGCAAATCGGCTTCGCGCACCTTGCCGCTTAGATCGGCACCTAAGCGCCGCAGCATGTCTGTATACCGCGCGAACAGATGTTCATGCGCATCTTCCCGCGGCAACAAGTGCATCAGCAATTCGTTCAGGTAATAGCCGCAAAACAGTGCCTCGCCGGTCAGCAAGGGTTGTCCGCCTTGCCACTCTGCCTTTATCAGGGTCAAAACCTCACCCTTGCCGGCCCATGAGACCTCCAGCGGCTGAAAGGCCATCAGCAAACCGCGAATGGCCGCGCGCGGACGACGGGCACCGCGCGCCAGCAAGGCCATGCGACCGAAATCGCGGGTGAAGACCTCGACGATGAGGCTGGTCTCCCGAAACGGGAGGCTGTGCAGCACGAAGGCCGGCTGAGCATCGACCTTGCTGCGTTGGGTCATTCGTAACCGAGACTCTTCAAGAGGCGCTCGTCGTCATTCCAGCCCGACTTGACCTTGACCCAGACCTCCAGATAGACCTTGCCGTCGAACAGCCGCTCCATGTCCTGGCGCGCCTCACTGGCGATGCGTTTCAGGCTTTCGCCACCCTTGCCGATAACGATGGCCTTATGGCTATCACGATCGACCACGATGGCGGCGTAGATACGCCGTAATGCCCCTTCGACCTCAAAGCGCTCGATCTCCACCGCCGTTGCATAAGGCAACTCATCACCAAGGAGCCGGAAAACCTTCTCGCGGATATATTCGGACGCCAGGAAACGCTCGCTTTTATCCGTCAAGTCGTCCTCGGGGAACATCAGTTCCTCGTTCGGAAGATGTTTGCGCGCCTCCGCCAGCAATTCATCGGTTTGTTTGCCCTTGGCGGCGCTGATCGGCACCACCGCCGTATAGTCGTAATCGGCCGAAACCTGTGCCAGAAAAGGCAGCAAAGCCGTCTTGTCCTTCAATTGATCGGTCTTGTTGACGACCAGAATGACCGGCCGGTCTTTCGGCAACAACTTGACCACCGCCTTGTCCTTGGCGTCATAACGACCGGCCTCAATGACGAACAACACCACATCTACGTCGTTGAGCGTTTGCGTGACGCCACGATTCATCGCGCGGTTCAAGGCATTCGAGTATTTTGTCTGGAAGCCCGGCGTATCGACGAAAACGAATTGGGCATCATCCGTCGTGAGGATACCGGTGATCCGGTGCCGCGTCGTCTGTGCCTTGCGCGACACGATACTGATCTTTTCACCGATCAGTCGGTTCAACAATGTGGACTTACCCACATTCGGGCGACCGACAATGGCGATGTAGCCGGAACGGAATTTCTTCATGCGTTGAGTTCCTTCAAGGCGAGGTCGGCAGCAACCTGCTCGGCGATACGCCGACTGCTCCCCAATCCAATCGTTCGGACCGGCGGGTTTATTAATTCGCAAGCAACCTCGAAGCGTTGCTCGTGTGCCGCGCCGGTGGCTTCCTGCAACACATATCGCGGCAACGGCTTCTTGCGCGCCTGCAACCATTCCTGCAGGCGCGTCTTCGCATCTTTTTGCACGACACCAGGCTGGGTTTCATTCAGCAAAGGCTGATATAGCCTCAGGATACATGCCTTCGCCGCTTCGAAGCCGGCATCGAGATAAACTGCGCCAAAGAGAGCTTCCAAGGCATCAGCCAGGATGGATGGTCGCTCGGCGCCGCCTGATTTTAGTTCACCTTCCCCCAAGCGAAGTTTATTGCCTATGCTCAGTCGTCGAGCCAAGCCATGCAAGGCATCTTGCCGGACCAGATTTGCGCGCAGACGAGAGAGGTCTCCTTCAGGCGCCTCGGGAAAACGCTGGTATAAGGCTTCCGCGATAACGAAATCAAGGATGCCGTCACCGAGAAACTCCAGGCGCTCGTTGTTTGGAATACCGAAACTGCGATGAGTTAACGCAGTTCGCAGCAGGCCTAACTCACGAAAGCTGTGACCAAGCCCTTGGGCAACAGACTGCACGCTGAGGCTTACTCCTTGGTCGAACCCTGGTAGTCGATAACCAGGCTGACGTTCCAGAATAGCGGAATGCGCTTCTCATACGCGAATTCGATCACGACCTTGCCACCATCCTTGGATATTTCAAGGTCCTTCCCGGAAAACTGCAACATGTCGATTTCGGCGAAACGATCAAATGCAATTCGAACATCAGCTACCGTCGCCTCCGGCCCAACCTTAGCCACAGTCGCTTTCGCATCCTTCAGAATCTTGTAGTACTCAATGACGGTCGGTGCCACCTTCATACCAAGCACTGCGACCAAGACGAGCACGATCCCCCAGAAGATCAGACCAGAAAGAGCGACGCCACGCTGATATTTCATGTGTATTCCTCTTATTTGAACGAGCCGATACGGCCAAGATCGCTAAAGTTCAACCAAATGAAAAAGGCCTTGCCGACAATATTTTTTTCAGGCACAAATCCCCAAGCACGACTGTCGCGACTGTTGTCACGGTTGTCACCCATCATGAAGTAGTGTCCTGGCGGCACGGTACAAACTACGCCATTCGCATTGTATGTGCAATTCTCACGGTACGGAAAGTTCGCGGCATCGGGAATGAATGCCGGAGCATCCGTGTCGTTCAGCATGCGGTGTGCGACTCCCCCTAGAGTTTCCAAGTATTGCTCAGAGTAATACAGGCGCCCCGGATGCAGGTAATCCGTAGTTTTTTCCTCAGATACAGGCTGGCCATTGATAACCAAACGCTTGTTCTGATAGGCCACGGTGTCTCCAGGCAAGCCCACGACCCGCTTGATGTAATCGAGGGAAGGATCCTCCGGGTAACGGAAGACCATGACATCCCCGCGCTGGGGCGAGCCAACCTCGATGACCTTGGTGTTAATTACGGGCAGGCGAATGCCATAGGCAAACTTGTTAACCAAGATGAAATCACCAACCAGCAATGTCGGAATCATCGAACCGGATGGAATCTTGAAGGGTTCGAACAGGAAGGAGCGCAAGATGAAGACGATCAGGATCACCGGGAAAAAACTGGCGCCCCACTCCACCCAAAGCGGCTCCTTGGCATTCTTGGCACGTAATTTTCTGAATTTGAGCACGTCTACCGCGTAAAGTACGCCGGTGATTAACAACAATACCAACAGGATCAGCGCAAAGTTCATCTTAGGCCTCAGTTATCGACGCGCAGAACGGCGAGGAAGGCTTCTTGCGGAATTTCCACACTTCCGACTTGTTTCATCCGCTTCTTACCGGCTTTCTGTTTTTCGAGCAGTTTCTTCTTGCGAGTGATATCGCCGCCGTAACACTTTGCCAGGACATCCTTGCGCATCGCCTTGACGTTCTCGCGAGCGATGATGTGGGAACCGATGGCCGCCTGAATCGCCACGTCGTACATCTGGCGCGGAATCAATTCTCGCATCTTGTTGGCTAGCTCGCGTCCACGGTACTGTGAGTTGGCACGGTGCACGATGAGCGAGAGTGCATCAACTTTTTCGCCGTTAATCAATATATCCAATTTGACCACGTCGGCAGAACGGTACTCCTTGAAGTCGTAATCCAAGGAGGCATAGCCTTTGGAACACGATTTCAGCTTGTCAAAGAAATCCATAACGACTTCTGCCATGGGCATTTCATAAACCAGCTTTACCTGGCGACCATGGTAGTGCATATCGACTTGATTACCGCGCTTCTGGTTACATAGCGTAATTACATTGCCCAGATAATCCTGCGGGACAAAAATGGTCGCCTCGATGATCGGTTCGCGTATTTCCTCAATCTTCGAAATTTCCGGCAACTTGGCCGGGTTCTCGACCTGGATCACCGTCCCGTCGCGTTGAACCACTTCATAAACGACGGTCGGGGCGGTTGTGATCAAGTCCTGGTCGAATTCGCGCTCTAGACGCTCCTGCACAATTTCCATGTGCAACAAACCAAGGAAGCCACAACGGAAGCCAAAGCCAAGCGCCTGGGAAACTTCCGGCTCATACTGCAACGATGCGTCGTTGAGCTTCAGTTTTTCCAGCGA
The DNA here is from genome assembly GCA_041909105.1 of Azonexus sp. Classification (GTDB taxonomy): domain Bacteria; phylum Pseudomonadota; class Gammaproteobacteria; order Burkholderiales; family Rhodocyclaceae; genus Azonexus. The sequence continues at coordinate 7,137 of JAYREE010000018.1, read as the reverse complement.
TTCACGCAACGAATCGTACTGGTTAGCTTCCACCGGGTAGAGACCGGCAAATACCTGTGGCTTGATTTCCTTAAAGCCGGGCAACGGCTCCGCAGCTTTGCGATCCGAATGAGTGATAGTATCGCCAACCTTGGCAGCTTTCAGTTCTTTGATACCGGCGATAACGAAACCTACTTCACCGGCCCTCAGCACATCGCGCTGCAATGACTTCGGAGTGAATACGCCGACTTGCTCACAAAGCTGATTGGCGCCTGTCGCCATGAAATAAAGTTTGTCTTTGGAACGAATCTCGCCATCGACAACGCGCACGAGCATGACGACGCCAACGTAGTTATCGAACCAGGAATCGATGATCAATGCCTTCAGCGGAGCTGCAGGATCCCCCTTGGGCGGCGGCACTTTTGCAATTACCGCTTCAAGGATGTCCTCAATGCCCAAACCTGTTTTGGCCGAAGCCAAAACCGCATCCGCCGCATCGATACCGATAACATCCTCAATTTCCTGTTTGGCGTTATCGGGATCAGCAGATGGCAGGTCGATCTTGTTGAGTACCGGCAGAACCTCCACGTCCAACTCGATCGCCGTATAGCAATTGGCAACAGTTTGCGCCTCAACGCCCTGAGAAGCGTCAACAACTAGCAACGCCCCCTCACAAGCAGACAGAGAACGCGAGACCTCATAGGAAAAGTCAACGTGCCCCGGGGTGTCGATCAGGTTCAAGTTGTAAACCTTTCCATCACGCGCTTTGTACTGCAAGGCCGCAGTTTGCGCCTTGATGGTGATCCCGCGTTCGCGCTCGATGTCCATCGAGTCGAGCACTTGCGCCTCCATTTCACGGTCGGACAGCCCACCGCACAAGTGGATTATTCGATCGGCCAAGGTGGATTTGCCGTGGTCGATATGGGCGATGATCGAGAAGTTCCGGATATGTTCCATGCTGCTAGTAAAAAAGGGCGCTTGCGCGGCGCCCTTCCCTGTTCAGAAGACCGTGAATTCTAGCGGATTCCGGCCAAATATTCACGGACTTTGGACTGATCCAGAAAGTAATGGCAAAGCTCATTTTCCCCATGCAGCAGTACGGGCACCAATTCGTCGTATTTGGCTTCCAAATCTGGATGAGCATCGACATCGACGACACTGAGCGAGCAGCCAAATTCAGCAACCAAAGGCTCTAGTGCTGCCTCCATGTCATGACAAAGATGGCAGTAATTGCGACCGAGCAGAGTCAATTCAATTGCCGCCATTCAGCCCCCGTATGGTCACAAAGGTCTGTGTATCGCCGCGTCGGATCAAGAGGGTCACGCTGCTTCCCTTCTCGAATTGGGCCAAGAGTTTGTTGAACTGATCGACACTCTTTAATTCCGTCGTCGCACCCTTACTGATCACTGCAATCACGATGTCGCCCGAACGCAACTCTGTCCGTGCCGCTTGCCCCCGAACTTCGTCAATGATCAGTCCTGCTGCCATCTTTAGCTCACGTTTCTGCTCGGCGGACATCTCGCTTACAACCAGACCAAGGCGGTTGGCAGCCTGCTCAACCGGTTTTTGACTACGGGTGGAGCGGTTGCTGGCCTGCTTGTCATCAGCCATCTCTCCAACAACGACAGGAATGTCGCGATATGCGCCTTTGCGCCATACCTGCGCAACAGCCTTGCTTCCCGGCTTGGTGTTGCCAACAAACCGCGGCAAATCTGCAGAGTTGGCTATCGGTTTGCCATCGAATTTCACGATCACGTCGCCCGGCTCAATGCCGGCCTTATCAGCAGGCCCGTCCTTTTCAACCGAATTGACCACCGCCCCCATGGCCTTGCTCAGACCAAGCGATTCTGCCAGTTCACGGCTGACTTCTTGGATTACGACACCCAAACGTCCCCGACTGACCTTGCCACTGGCCCTGAGTTGCTGCTGGATTTCCATCGCTACATCGATCGGAATCGCAAACGACAACCCCATGTAGCCACCGCTACGGCTATAGATTTGCGAATTAATTCCCACCACCTCGCCACGCATATTAAATAGTGGCCCGCCGGAATTGCCGGGGTTGATCGCTACATCTGTCTGGATGAATGGGACATAGTTCTCCTGTGGCAATGACCGCCCTTTCGCGGAAACGATACCTGCCGTGACCGAGTTATCGAAACCAAATGGGGAACCAATAGCCACAACCCACTCGCCCACCTTCAACTGATTAGGATCCCCCAGGCGCACGCTCGGCAGACCACTAGCTTCGATTTTAATCAGCGCGACATCCGTACGCTTGTCTGCCCCAACCACACGCGCCTTGAACTCACGCTTGTCGGTCAAGCGAACGGAAATTTCATCGGCACTGCTCACCACATGCGCATTGGTGAGGATGTAACCATCGTTGCTAACGATAAAACCCGAGCCAAGCGACTTGCTTTCAAATTCGCGAGGCGCGTTTCCACCCGGTGCTCGAGGAATGAAGCGCTTGAAGAATTCGAATGCCGGATCGTTTTCATCAAACGGGAATGGCATGAACTGGTTCTGGCCGCGAATAACCTGCGTCGTACTGATATTGACCACTGCCACACCCTGCTTCTCCGCCAACTCGGAAAAATCGGGCAAGCCTCGCACTTGAGCCAGCGCAAGCGATGCGAGGAATAGCAGAGTCAGTAGACCTACCAAACGTTTCATGAGTATTACCCCCTGATTCGCCTAGGAACGGGAAACAATATACGGGCGTTCGGCCAATTTACCACTGGGCCGCCGACTACGGATTACGACAAAAGAGAAGGCGGCGACGAGGCCAAGTAGGCATCCGATGATCGCTCCATGGTCGTCGGCAACGATGCTTCCAAGTATTGCGCCACTCACCGCTGCGAACAACGGGGCGCCATAAGCCAGATTGGCCGTCTGGCTTACGCTTCCGGGAGCGATGGCAATGGTCACTCGATCACCAACCTGCGCGCCGACGGAGTTTGCAATCCGATATTGGCGCTGGCCGGAGCAAAACATTTGTGTCAAATGTTGCCCACCACAGCCACCTTTCTCGTGGCAACGACCGCAACCACCCTGCTCCACTTCGATTGTGGCGTGATTGGCTTCAATACTGACAACGATACCGCGTACGGTACTGATTTCTTGATCCATGCTTGTTGCAACTACCACCGGCGGTCAGGCGCCGTATCGAGAAGTGGACGCAGTTTGCCGGCAACGGCCTCGCGTGCCCGGAAAATTCTTGAGCGCACTGTCCCGATAGGACAATCCATGATTTTGGCAATTTCCTCGTAGGACAGGCCTTCTATCTCACGTAGAACGATTGCCGTCTTCAGCTCTTCTGGCAGCGATTCCATTGCTGCATCGACGGTCTGTCCAATTTGTTTCGACAGCAGAAGGCTTTCCGGTGTATTGATATCTCTTAGTTGCGAGGCATCTTCGAATCCCTCAGCCTCATCGTTATCGAATTCTGTCGATGTCGGTGCCCGCCGCCCTTGGGAAACGAGATAATTCTTTGCGGTATTTATGCCAATGCGATACAGCCAGGTGTAGAAGGCACTTTCGCCACGAAAAGAAGGGAGCGCCCGATAAGCTTTCAAAAACGCCTCTTGAGCAACATCCTCAACCTCGGCAGGGTCGCGTATGAAGCGCGACAGCAAGCGCCCCAGCTTACGCTGGTACTTGCTGACTAGTTGGTCGAAGGCCTGCTGATCGCCGCCTTGCGCCCTTTCGACCAATACCTGATCGATTTCGCGCTCACTCATGATTTCTCGTTCCCTGAGGGTGCTTTTGTATGTTTGTCCGCGCAGTATAACGCACCGCTTTTTTACACGCTGATAAGTAGATATCCTTAATTTTGTGACCGTCTGTAACGGCTGAATTGGCGCGCTGCGTGCTATAGTCCGCAAAAAAACCCATTTTAGAGAACGGTTGTGCAGAAATTCGATGTCCTTATCATCGGCAGCGGTCTGGCCGGCCAGTCTGCCGCCTTGCGCTTGGCACACAATTGTCGCGTTGCTCTAGTCAGCAAACGATGTTTGGAGGACTCGGCTTCCGGCTGGGCTCAAGGCGGGATTGCCGCAGTTCTCGACAGCAAGGACTCGATCGAGGCGCACATTCACGACACCCTGGTCGCCGGTGCCTGGCTTAACGATGAAGCAGCAACCCGATTCGTTGTCGAAAATGGCCGACGCGCTATCGAATGGCTGATCGAGCAAGGCGTTCCTTTCACCAAGGATGAGTCAGGCTACCACCTGACCCGCGAAGGTGGTCACAGCGCGCGCCGGGTCATTCATGTGGCCGATGCCACTGGTCTGGCAGTTCAGGAAACGCTGACCAAGAAAGTTCGCCAACACCCGAATATCACCGTTCTAGAAAACCACATTGCCATCGACCTGATCACCGGCGAGAAGATCGGCAATGCAGAAAACCGCTGCTACGGTGCCTACGTTCTCAATAACGAAAACGGTGAAGTACTGACCATTGGTGCTGATAATACATTGCTGGCCACTGGCGGAGCTGGAAAGGTTTATCTGTACACGACCAACCCCGACACCTCCACCGGCGACGGTATTGCGATGGCCTATCGAGCCGGTTGCCGCGTGGCCAATATGGAGTTCATCCAGTTCCATCCGACTTGTCTGTACCACCCGCAGGCAAAGTCCTTTCTGATTTCAGAAGCGGTACGTGGTGAAGGTGGTTTGCTGAAGCTCCCTGACGGTACGCGCTTCATGCCCGAGCACGATGAGCGCGCCGAATTGGCCCCACGCGATATCGTCGCCCGCGCTATCGACTTCGAAATGAAGAAACGCGGCCTGGATTGTGTATTTCTGGATATATCGCACAAGGGCGAAGCCTTTATCCGCAGCCACTTCCCGAATATCCATGCTCGCTGCCTGGAACTCGGTATCGACATTGCGCGTGACCCGATCCCGGTGGTGCCGGCTGCCCATTACACATGTGGCGGTATCGTTTGCGACCTGCATGGTCGAACTGATATTCCGGGGCTCTATGTCGCTGGCGAAGCATCTTGTACCGGACTGCATGGCGCCAATCGTCTGGCGTCCAATTCCTTGCTCGAATGCCTAGTTTTCGCCGAAGCTGCGGTGCACGACATTTTAGGGGCAAAAACCAAGCCCCTGCCGAAGCTACCCCAGTGGGACGAGAGCCGCGTCACCGACGCCGACGAGGAAGTGGTTATTTCCCACAACTGGGACGAGTTACGCCGTTTCATGTGGGACTACGTCGGCATCGTGCGTACCAACAAGCGCCTGCTTCGGGCCAAACACCGAATCGCCCTGCTCTGTAGAGAAATTGATGAGTTTTATGCCAATTTCCGGGTCAGTCATGATCTGATCGAATTGCGTAACCTGGTCGTTACCGCCGACTTGATCGTCCGTTGCGCCATGCAGCGCAAAGAAAGCCGTGGCCTGCACTTTTCCCGCGACTTCCCGGAAACGAACGCCAAACCGCGCAATACGGTGGTCAAGCGTCGTCGCTCCTAAGACTCGCTCGCCAGCGCAGGAAGATGCGCAATCGACGCAGATCTTCCTTTGCCGCCGAATCCGGGTAGAACGCTAACGATCTGACTTTCCCAAGTTCATCTTGACAGCGGATCACGGTGAGCCACGAATGAACGTGGGCAATGAGCAGCGAACATGTAACCTCCGCTTGCGCTTCATCAGTCAGTCGCAATACCAGTTGCCCCGCCCTCTCCAATCTGATCGCCGACACAGGCAACGATATCAAGCGCCAGTAAGCGATGACGCTAGCAACTACCAGCAGCGCAAGGGCAATCAAAACTGCCGGGGCTGACCAAGCCGTGAACACCATGGCGATCGCTGAGAGTGCCGACACCCCGAAACAGGCCGCGCCGGCAAAAAAAGAACGGCGCAGCCCGATGGTGATCGGAAACTGCACCGTTCGCTCTCCGACTTAACGCTAAGTCTTAGATACGCTTGAAGACCAGCGAACCGTTTGTACCGCCAAAGCCGAAGTTGTTCTTCAGCGCAACATCAATCTTCATTGGACGTGCTGCATTCGCGCAGTAATCCAGATCGCACTCCGGATCCTGATTGAAGATATTGATGGTCGGCGGCGAGATCTGGTGGTGGATGGCCAGCACGGTAAACAGCGACTCGATACCGCCGGCACCGCCCAACAAGTGGCCAGTCATCGACTTGGTCGAATTGACCACGATCTTGTAGGCTGCATCGCCGAAGGCCGCCTTGATGGCATCCGACTCGTTCTTGTCGCCAAGCGGCGTGGAAGTACCGTGCGCATTGACGTATTGAACGTCAGACGGGCTCACGCCGGCATTCTTCAACGCGTTGACCATGGAGCGACGCGGGCCATCCATGTTCGGTGCGGTGATGTGATAGGCGTCAGCACTCATGCCGTAGCCGGCCAATTCGGCATAGATCTTCGCGCCGCGAGCCTTGGCGTGCTCGTACTCTTCCAGCACCAGCACCCCGGCACCCTCGCCCAGCACGAAACCATCGCGGTCCTTGTCCCACGGACGGCTGGCCGTTGCCGGATCGTCATTGCGAGTGGACAAGGCACGCGCTGCACAGAAGCCACCAAGGCCCAATGGCGAAACCGTCGACTCGGCACCGCCCGCAACCATTACATCGGCATCACCGTATTCGATGATGCGAGCAGCCTCACCGATGGAATGCGTACCTGTGGTACAGGCCGTGACGATCGAGATGTTCGGGCCTTTGAAGCCGTATTCGATCGACAAGTTGCCGGAAATCATGTTGATGATCGAACCCGGAACGAAGAACGGGGATACCTTGCGCACGCCGGCGGCATTGTATTCGTCCTTGGTTTCTTCGATCAGCGGCAGACCGCCAATACCGGACCCGATGGAAACGCCCACGCGCTCGGGATCAGCGGCACCTTCCTTGTCCAGACCGGCATCGCGCACGGCCTGCATGCCAGCAGCCAGACCGTAATGGATGAAGGTATCCATACGGCGCGCATCCTTGGCGGAAATGTACTGCGTGATATCGAAATTCTTGACCTCGCCGGCAAACTGAACCGGGAAGGACGAAGTGTCGAAGCGGGTGATGGGAGCGATGCCAGAGCGACCGGCGATGATGTTCTGCCAGCCTTCTTCGACGCTGTTACCGACCGGGCTAATCAGACCCAGGCCTGTGATGACGACTCTACGACGTG
>JAYREE010000017.1:0-60921 GCA_041909105.1 Azonexus sp. | reverse complement strand
CTCCGGAAAAGTTGATAAGAGGGAAGCCCTCGCTAGGGGCGAGATCAAGACGGCGAGGTAAGACGTATTACGCCGCACATGGCGGGTACTGCACTAACACTACACAACAACGCTTGAAAATCGCTGGACAGCACTGTGCACGGGTTTTCCGGCAAATGCAATCGTTTTTTTTGCTCACCCTCATTTTTCTTGCGACATTTCTTCGTCAAGGGCGCAAAAAAGCCTGTCGTAAACCCGACAAGAAATCGCAGCGATCGCCGAAAAAGCCCGTGGTTGCGTTGTTTCAATCCGGGCTTGGAATTTGCTCGAAGGGGGCGACCCCAACTCAAGAGCGAAAACATGACACCAGAACTGCGCGAAAAATTGCTGGCCGGCCTCAAGGACGGCAGCATCGTTCCCTACCTTGGTCCTGGCGTGCTGGCCGACGTCAAGAACGTTGCGACCGGTGCGCCGATTCCGGCCGACAGCGATTCGCTGATTCTGGCCATGAACGACGGCAAGCCGATGGCGCCTAAGCTGATGTACGAATTCCCGCGCGCTGCGATGAACGTCGAACTGAAGCGCGGCCGTACGACCGTCACCAAGTTCCTGACCCGCACCTACGGCGAGACGCAATGGACGCGTGCTGCGGTGCACGACTGGTTGAAGGCAATTTCCCCAGGCTACGTCATCGACATCAACCGTGATACGCAGCTACAGGATTCGTATGCCGACGTGCCGCACAACCTGATCGTCGGCATCGCCCGCATCGGTGGCACCGACTTCCGCTACAAGATCTATTTCTGGGATGGACAGGCCTACCAGAAGAGCGAAGTGATCAACACGGCCATTCCCATCCTGTTCAAGCCGATGGGCACGCCGCGTCCGGAGGCGGTCTACATCGCTTCCGACGCCGATTACGTCGATTTCATCACCGAGCTGATGGGGGGCTTCTCGATCCCGCCCGAGGTCAAGGAATTGCGCAAGGGCAAGCAATACCTGCTGATGGGCATGCGCCTGAATCGCGACACGGAGCGCATGGTCATGGCCGACATGATCTACAGCGCCGCCGAGCCATCCGGCTGGGTCTTCATCGCCGAGCCGACCGACAAGGAGCGTCGCTTCTGCAAGAAAGTCGGCCTCGAAATCATCGAAGCGGACATTTTCGAATTCATCGGCGCCGTCGAGGCTGCCTAAAGTTTTTTACAAACGGGAGGAATCACCATGCTGTTGGATCGTTATCAACCTTATTTCTTCAACTCCAACTTCCGCGAAGCTGCCAGCGATGCCGGTTGGGAAGGCTATCGGGGCGAACTGGTCGTGATCGAAGGGGAGATCGCCGACGACCAGGGCCGCCGCAAGCCGCCGCATGCCTTGTTCAAGCAGGCCACCGTACTGGCCCAGGGCGACGAGCTGAAACTGATTTCCGGTTCGCTCGAAGAACTGCAGCATTGGCCGCATTTCATGGAAAAGTTCGGTGTCGATCTCAACCCGTCGACCATTGCCGTCATGTACACGGTCAACATTCCCAAGCCCTTCGTATCGAATATCAACGGCTGTACCGTGGTCTTCATCCCGCTGACCGAAGGCCTGTGCTGGAATGAACTGATCGATCTGGCCGCGCTGGAAAAGGGCGACTTCAAGGGGCAGGGCGCCGCCGACAAGATCGTCACCGTGTTCAACGCCCTGAAGGGTAACAAGTACAAGTACCCGGAGATGTCGGTCGAAGAAGCCCTGAAGACGACCAATAGTGCCAAGCGCGAAGTCCACGGCGCCGTCTGATGCCGTGGTCTGAGCAATATGCGCTCGGGGTGGCGGAAATGGACGCCACCCACCGCGACTTCGTGGAACTGGCAGATGCCCTGCTGTTGGCCAGCGACGTCGAATTTCCGATCTTGTTCGCTCAACTGCACGAACATACGCGCCAGCATTTCGAGAACGAAGGCCGATTGATGAAGGCATGCCGTTTTCCGGCGATCGGCGAGCATCACAATGAGCATTTGCGGGTGCTTGGCGAACTGGCCCATTTTGCCCGCAGCCTGGGGCGGGGCCGTATCGATGTGGCTAGAGAATACGCCAAGTCGCTTCCGGTCTGGTTTTCTACGCATCTGGCAACCATGGATGCCGCGTTGGCCGCATGTTTGAAGGCGAAGAAATAGTCTGCTCCCCAGCAACCAAACGCTGTTTGACTAAATTGATATAAATGACAATATTTTCTTATTTGCTGTGTTAAAATTTAAAAAGTTAGATAAAAAAATGTTCTATAGGGGGGGGCGTGCCTGCAAAGTGGTCCTTGCGCTTCGGGGCGCTATTAGTCGTTGCCCTTTGCTGCTGCCTCTTCGCCTGGGTCGGCTTCGACTTGGAACAAGCCAGGAGCCGGGAACTTAGGCACGCCGAAAAAACCGCAATCTCGGTCGCGCATTTGCTGGAGGGCCATGTCAAGAGCACGGCCGAGCGCGTGGATCAACAGTTGCGGGAGTTTATTTCCCTCCATCAGTCGGACATCGCAGACCGGGTGTCGCAAGACAAGCTGGACGCCATTCTGGCGGCCAAACTGGCTTCCTTTCCCGAAGCACACAGTTTTCGTGTCGCTGATGCCAACGGCAATTACCTGTACGATGCGAGCGGTCGTTTGTCGAGCGCCAATATTGCGGATCGGGAATATTTTCTGGCGCTCCGCCATAGCGAAAATCCCGGCCTGGTCGTCTCAAAACCCCTGGTGTCGCGAGTGACCGGCGATGTCATCATCGTATTCGCCCGCCGCTTGCAAGACAGATCCGGTCACTTCGGCGGTATCGTGCTGGCCACCTTGAGGGCCGATTATTTTGAGCAGTTCTACCGTCAGGTTGAAATTGGCGAACATGGGGTGATTGCCCTGTGGAGCAAGGATCTCGAACTCTTCGCCCGGTGGCCGAGGTTGCCGCAGTTTCAGGGCAAACAAGTGGCCAATGTGCAGTTCTCGACCCTGGTCAAGGAAAACAAGAAAGCGGGTACGTATTGGGGCAAAGGGGTCTTGGATGGGGAGGAACGCTTGTTTGCCTTCCAGGTGCTCGAAGACTTTCCTCTGGTGGTCAGCGTCGGCTTGGCAAAGCAGGATGTGCTGGCCGAATGGTGGCATCGGGTCGTCGTCTATTCCGTTTTAATGGCGGTATTGCTGCTCGCCAGTGTGGCGCTCATCCGTGCTTGGCGCAGGAGTTATGGCCAAGTGGAGGCCTTGGCTCAGGCCATGTCCTCAGCCTACGAAGAAAAGGCCCGCGAGGCCCGTGCGCTGCTCGATTCGATTCCCGATCCGGCCTGGTTGCTCGACACCGATGGGCGCTACCTGGCGGTCAACGAAGCCTTTTGCCGCTATACGGAACTGCCGATGGAGCACGTGCTCGGCCACACCGTCGAGGAATTATTTTCTCCCGACGAGGCCAAGCGTCTGCGGGCCGGCCAACTGGAGGTGTATGCAAAGGGGACGCCAGTGCGCCAGCAGATCTGGCTGGAACTGCGCGGCAAGCGGACGCCCCTGGAGTTCCTGCGCGTCCCGGTTTATGCGGATAACGGTCAGCCGCGTGGTCTGGCTGGTGTTGCCTGGGATATGAGCGAACGTTATGAAGCGGAAGAGCGCCAGCGCTTGATCACCCACTTCTTCGACTATTCTAACGATGCGGTCCTCATTCTCGACGGTGAGCGCAATGTGCTCACCTTGAACAAGGCGGTGACCGCGATCAGCGGATATGAACTCGATGATCTGAAAGGCAGGCAGGCGCGTTTCCTCGTCGAGGGCAGCGAAGACAAGGAAAGCCTGCGCCTGATTGCGCGCCAGCTCGACGAACAGGGAATCTGGCGGGGCGAACTGCACGGTAAACGCAAGGATGGTAGTCCGTTGCCGATTTATTGCAGCATCAGCGGCATACGCGACGAGGGCGGCAGTATCGTCAACTGGGCGGTATTCGTGAACGATCTTTCGGAGCGCAAGGCGACCGAGGCTCGAATCCATTCGCTGATCCATATCGACCAGATGACCGGCTTGCCGAATCGCTCCGGATTCACCCAAGTGGTCGGCGAGTGGTTGGCGGCCGGGCGTTCGGGCACACTGATTTTGCTCGATCTCGATCAATTGGGGCGGGTGAACGATGCCTTCGGCTATGAAGAAGGCGACCAGATGCTGAACAAAATGAGCATTCGCCTGCGGAAAGTGTTGCGCGAGGGGGATGCCTTGGGGCGGCTGGGGGGAGATCAGTTCGGGATTCTGGCCAACCCGGGAGGGACGCCGGGCAGCATCGAGACGATCGCCCGCAAGTTGCTCGATTGCATTGCCCAGCCGATGATGATCGAAGGCAGTGAGGTGGTGATCACTGCTTGTGCCGGAGTCTGCGTCCTCGGTGAGGATGGTAACGATGTGGCGACGTTATTGCGCAATGCCGACGCGGCACTGCACCATGCAAAGGGGGCCAGCCACAACACCTTCCGTTTCTTCGCCAGGGAGATGAATGTCCTGATGGCGGAACGCCTGCGTCTGGAAAGCGATCTGAGATCGGCACTGAGCCGCGATGAATTGATTTTGTACTATCAACCCCAAGTGGACCTCGGCACCGGCCAAGTGGATGGTTTCGAAAGCCTTATCCGCTGGCGGCATCCGGAATTGGGCTTGGTGCCCCCCGACAGGTTCATCCCCTTGGCCGAGGAAAGCCGCTTGATACTGCCGATCGGTGCCTGGGTTCTCAGGGAGGCTTGCCGCCAAAACAAGGCCTGGCAAGATGCCGGGATGCCGCCCAAGGTGGTTGCAGTGAACTTGTCCGCCTTGCAGTTTCATAGTCCGGGACTCGTTGAGTCGGTGGCACAAGCCTTGAGTGATACCGGCCTGCTGGCCAAGTGGCTGGAGCTCGAAATTACGGAGTCGGTCCTGGTTCAGGATCCCGAGCATGTGGTCAGGGTCATGGAGCAGTTGAAAGAACTGGGTGTCGGCCTGTCGCTGGATGATTTTGGCACGGGTTATTCGAGTCTTTCCTACTTGAAGCGTTTTCCGCTGGATCGCATCAAGATCGACCGCTCCTTCATCCGGGATCTTGAACGCGACCCCAACGATGCGGCAATCGTGCGCATGGTCATCGGCATCGGTGCGGAGCTGGAGCATCGAGTGGTGGCGGAAGGGGTCGAAACGCCGGAGCAGCTGGCCTTTCTCAAACAGCATGGCTGTGGCGATTATCAGGGATACTATTTCAGCCCGCCGCTACCCGCTGAGCAGATTCCACCCCTGCTGGCCAGCAAGGGCTAAGCGCAAACCCGTTCAGGCAAAGCAATTTGCCAGTTCGAATAGCTGTTCGGCCTGCTTCTCGCAGGCATTGCGCCAGTTTTCATCGAGCGCCTTGAGCCAGCGCTCCGGCAGTTCTGAGCAGCCGTAGCGGGCGCCGGCCAGCATGCCGGCGATGGCGCCGGTGGTGTCGGCATCGCCGCCGCGATTGACCACGTCGACCAGACAATCCTCGAAGGTTTCGGTGGCGAAGAAAGCCTGGAAGACCGCCTGTATCGTATCGACCACAAAGCCGCTCGGGTTTTCCCGCCGCTTCTTGTCGTAGGCGAAAGCAGGGTAGCGGCGGACGAGATCCTCGGCGCGCAGTTTTTCGACTTCGACAGGGTTCTTCCCGGCCAGCAAGTCATGCACCATCAAAATCAGGGTTTCGCAGGCGGCATCGGACAACTCGTTGTGATGCGTCACATGCGCCTGGGCGCGGCTGGCGGCGACAATGGTGTCGGTCGCTTGGCCGAAGGTGGCGATGGCCACCGGCAGCACGCGCATGGCGGCGCCGTTGCCGGCATCGTGTTCCGAAGCGCTAGCTTCGGGATTGCCGGTCTTGCGGAAGGTGATCAGGTTACGGCGCACGGTGTTGCCGATGTCGACCGGCTTGGCGCGCATCCAGGTATCGAAGGCCTGTGCGGCGGCCAGTGCGTCGACCCGGCTACTGGCCAGGATCGATTGGCCCAGGGCCAGCGACATGGTCGTGTCGTCGGTCACCTGGCCCGCTTTCAAGCGGAGCCAGCCGCCGCCGGTAATGTCGCGGTGTACTCCGAGATTTTGCCGAATTTCATTGGGTGTCAGGAATTCCACCGTGGCGCCCAGCGCATCGCCGATGGCCAGGCCGAGATAGGCAGCGACGGCGCGGTCGGTACGCGGCGAGCGTTGCAGCAGGCGGCGCCGGATGGGCGCCGTGCGGGCGATCAGTTCTCCGGTCCAAAACATTTTGCGTAGTCGGCGCAAACGCCGCAGGAAGGAGCGGGGCAGACATAAATGCCCTCGGCCGAGCAGAAGCGGCGATAGATGAACTTCTTCCACTTCATGTCGCCGGTGTTGGCGCGGGCCAGTGTGGGGAAATTTACCCACATCAGGCGGGAAAGTTCCTCGCGGCCGGAGAAGCCGAGGTCTTGCCAGAGGTGGTCGCGGCCGGCGCAGGCCGTGGCCATGATGCTGGCCATCAGGAGTTCGGAGCGGCTTGCGCGGGCACGGTGGTCGAGCAGCAATTTCAGGATGTCTTCCCGTTCCGGAATGGCTTCGACCTCGCGTAGCGTTCCGCTAATGGCGACGCCCGGGAAGTATTCGCGACACAGATGGGCGAAGGCGGCTGCCCCCAGGCCAAGATCGGCCGGCAGGCAGCCCTCGCCAGCCACCTGGCCAGCGATCAGGCTGGCCAGTAGCGGGCGGTTCGGATCGCCGGCCACCGTCCCGCTGGCCGGAGCGGAGAGGAGCTCGGCCAGCATCAGGGCACGGATGGGGAGGCGATCCGGACCGTTCATTTCCGACTCACTTGCTCGGATATTCGACCAGAATGTCTTCGTCGCGGACGATCATCTGGCAGGCCAGGCGCCATTGGGTCGGCGGAATGTCGTCGACGTACATCTGGTCGACCTGGGCCTTGGTGATATGGCCGAGTTCCATCAAAGCGGCCACTTCCCGAACGTTGAGCGGTCCGCCCATTGGACGACGCTTGCCATCAACGGACGACACCTTGACCAGGCAGGTGCCGCAGTTGCCTTCCTGGCAACCGAAGTCGATCGGGATGTGATGTTCCTTGGCCAGGGCTAGGATGGTCTGGGTATGGCTGCCGGCGACGGCATAGACAGTCTTGTCCTTGTGCATCGGGCTGCTGAAGGTGATAAGAGCCATGAAGGTTCTCCTGAAGAGCGGGTTATTGAATTTCTCTGTTGTGTGTTGGGTGTTGATGCTTTTAATCTTGTTCTGTGCAGTGGCGGTCAGGCGGGTTTGACCACGATCTCGCCACCGATAATCTGAGCCTGGCAGGCCAGCCGGTGATTGCGCGGCGCCAGGTTGTCCTTGAGCACCTGGTCTTCCAGAATGCTCGGTGGTGCCAGATTGTCGGCACCGGAAACGATCTTGGTCAGGCAGGTGCAGCACTCGCCTTCGCGGCAGCCGTAAGTGATACCGGCGCCGACTTTTTCCGAGACTTCGATCAGGCGGGTACCGGCCGGTACGGTGACCGAGACGCCGATATCCTCGAAGGTGACTTTGGCTTTTGGCATTGTTTTCTCCCTGTCGTTAAGCGAGCGACGCCAGGTCGATCTCGCGGTTTTCCATGCGGCCGGTCAGGTGACGGGCCAGGTTTTCGCCCAGCGTGCGGCATTGCTCCAGTTCGCCGGCATCCGGCACCAGCTTGATGCGCAGCCCTTCGACTGGCACGCGCATCTTCAGGCCGCGCAGGCGATCCTCGATCAGGCGCACGGCCTCGCCGCTCCAGCCATAAGAGCCGAAAGCCGCGCCCAGCTTGCCCTTGACGTTGACCGTGGTCAGCGACGAGAGCACGTCCCACACCGGCTTGACGGCATCGGCGTTGATGGTCGGGCTGCCGAAGGCGAGGCCGTCGGCTTCCTCGATCAGGTCGGTGAAGACGCCGGATTCGCCACCCTCGAGGTCATACAGCGAAACGCGCACGCCGCCGATGGCTTCGGCGCCAGTGGCGAGCGACTCGGCCATGCGCCGGGTGTTGCCGTAGGCCGAGATGTAGAAGATGACCAGCGTCTTTTCGTTGCGCGCCTCGTTGAACAGGCGCGGCATGGCCAGTTCGCGGTAGCGATGCACGTAGTCGCGCGGGGCGTGGCGCAGGATGGGGCCATGCGCTGGGGCGATCAGCTTGAGCTCGAGCGGCTCGATCAGCGCCAGCGCATCGAGCACGTTCTCGCGGAAGGGCCGCATGATGTGGGCGTAGTAGTACTCGAAGGAAAAGCGGAAATCGCCGACCGAGTCGTTGAACAGGCGCGCGTCGCAGAAATGGCAGCCGAAGATGTCACCGGTAAACAGCAGGCTGTCTTCGACCAGATAGGTGCATTGCGTGTCCGGCCAGTGCAGGTAGGGGGTGTGCAGGAAGCGCAGCGTACGGCCACCGAGGTCCACGATGTCGTCGGTGGTGACCGGAATGTATTCGGGCGGCTTCTCGCCGGTCGGCTTGAGCAGCGCCTTCAGCATCATCTGGGCGCGGCTGGACAGATACACCTTGGCCTGCGGCGCACGCTTGAGCAGTTCGGGCAGGGCGCCGCTGTGGTCCGGTTCGAGGTGGTTGAGGACGATGGTGGTGATTTCGTCGTAACGCGCCACCGATTCGAGGCGACGGAAGAAATCGTCGGCGAAGGCCTCCTTCACCGTGTCGATCACGGCCACGCCTTTCTCGCCACGCACCACGTAGGAGTTGTAGGTCGTCCCGTTCGCCGTGCGCAGGATGATGTCGAAATTCCGCAAATGCGGATCGAGGACGCCCACCCAGTGGACGCCCGGAGCCAGTTCTACCGCTTGATCAGTGAGTGCCGCAGCCGGCATGCACCTCTTCCTCATGGTCGTGCGCATGGCTGCCGCAACTGCCATGCCCTTCGGGACCGTGTACGCAAGCCTCGATGTTGCCTTCCGGAATCTCGACGTTTTTTAGCCCAATCCAGCTGTCCACCGCAGCAGTGTCGAAACCGACCATACGTTCCTCGCCGACTTCCATCAGCGGGCGGCGAATGAGCAGCGGGTTCTCCAGCAGCAGGTGCAGGGCGTCCTCGAAGCCGAGGTTTTCCGGCACGATCTCGCCGGCCTTGACGGCCGGTGCGGCGCGGTTGAACCAGTCGGCGACCGGCAGCGTGCCGAGAAACTGCAGCAGGCGGTCGACCGTCCAGCTTTCGCCTTTCAGGCTCTTGGCCTGGACGGTGTGACCGGCGGCGGCAAGGAGGGTCTTCTGGCGAAGATTCCCCTTGCAGCCGGGTTTCTCAAAGAAGGTGACGACAGCCATCAGGCAGCCTCGCGCCACAAGCCGAATTCCTTCAGCTTCTCGATCGGGATGCCGGTCAGCGAACCCGGCGGGTTCAGGAACTCGCCCAGTTCATCAACGATGGCCATTTCGATCGGGCAGATCGCAGCGCATTGCGGCACGGCGTGATCGCCCAGGCACTCGGTGCACTTCATGTCATCGATCAGGAAGTGCGGCTTGTCCTGGAAGATCGCGTCGTTCGGGCAGACATCGACGCAGGCCCAGCAATTGACGCAGCTTTCGGTGATTTGCAGTGCCATCTCAGGTCTCCTGAAGGGCCGCCCCGAGGGAGACCTGGGTCCCCTTGGGGGGCAGCGAACGTAGTGAGCGAAGGGGGTTGTGCATCAAGCCACCTTCAAGGTTTCGGTTTTCGGCAGCAACTTGCCGGTTGCCGCGATTTCCTCGTAGACCTTCATCACGGCCTCCTCGATCGGCTCCATGGCATGTTCGCCATTCGGCGCGATGCCGGCGGCTTCCAGCTTGCCCCAAGGCTCGTAGCCGATCTTGGAACAGAGCACGACCTCGCAACCGGAGAGGATCTTGATGTTGCGGTCGAGTAGCGATTCGGTCTCGCCTTCGCCCACCACATCGCCATCGCCGCAGCTGTCCATGCCGCCGCAGTAGAGTTCGGTCTTGCGGTGGCCGATGAAACGGACGCCTTCCGGCGAGGCCTCATAGACCAGGAACTCCTTGGCGTGGCCGAAGTGTTCGGCAACGACACCGTTCTTGCCGGCGACGGCCATCAACACCGGGCGCGAGCCTTCCGGAATACCTGTCGGCTTCGGCTTGACGATGCCGCGTTCGGCGTCGAGCTTGACCATGATCTCGTCGTGCACCTGCTTGCGACGCACCATGGCGGCTTCGTAATCGACATCCATGACGTCGATCTTGTCCATGGTGAATTCGTCGCCACGGTCTTCACCGAGCAGGCCAACCGCATCGGCACGACACTGGCGGCAATGGCGCATCATCGACATGTCGCCAGCGCACTCGTCCTGCAGAGATTGCAGTTCCTCGTCGGTCGGGCCGCGCTGCTCCATGATGCCGTAGTAGGTGCCGTGTTCGGCTTCGGCGATCAGCGGCATCACGTTGTGCAGGAAGGCGCCCTTGGCCTTGACGATCTTCGAGACTTCCTTGAGGTGCTCGTCATTGACACCCGGAATCATCACCGAATTGACCTTGACCAGGATGCCGCGCGAGGTCAGGGCTTCGAGACCTTTCTGCTGCTGTTCGATGAGAATGCGGGCGCCTTCGATACCGAAGATGCGCTTGTTTTCCCAATAGATCCACGGATAGATCTTGGCGCCGATCTCCGGATCGACACAGTTGATCGTAATCGTCACGTGATCGATGTTGTGCTTGGCGATCTCATCGGCGTATTGCGGCAGATTGAGACCATTGGTCGAGACGCAGAGCTTGATGTCCGGGGCCTTTTCGGACAGCTGTTGGAAGGTCTCGAAAGTGCGGCCCGGGTTGGCCAAGGGGTCTCCGGGTCCGGCGATGCCGAGCACCGTCATCTGCGGAATCTCGGCGGCGACGGCCATCACCTTCTTGATCGCCTGATCCGGCGTCAGCAACTCGGAAACGACGCCCGGGCGGGATTCGTTGGAGCAGTCGTACTTGCGGTTGCAGTAGTTGCACTGGATGTTGCAGGCCGGGGCCACCGCCACGTGCATCCGGGCAAAGTAATGGTGGGCCTGCTCGGAATAACACGGGTGATCCTGCACCTTGGCGCGGATGTGATCCGGCAGGTGGGCCAGCGCGTCGGGCGCGGTGCCGCAACCGCTGGAAGAACAGCCGCCGCCTTCCGCTGCCGGGGCGCTGCTGCTAATGACTGGAAGTTCCACGATGAAAGCTCCTCAAAATCTGTGCGGAGCCTATTCAGCAAGCGGTGTGCCAGTGATTATTTTCTAATTAAAACAATGGCCTGTCGTGTGTGTGCGAGAAGCTTGTTGGTCGGTTTGTTGCAAAGCCTACAGGTTTGGCTGGCTGGGGATGGGGGGATTGCTATGGAATGTGCTTCGGGCAAGACAGATCTTTGTCAGGCTATCGCTATTGGCAGTAGCCGGCCATCAGAGGTGAATCGGTATGCGATATGATTACAGAATTCAACGCTAAAGTGATTTTATGGGACGTTACCCATGTCAGAAAAAGGTAAGGAATTTCTAAACCCATTGATGTCCCGTTTGGCGAAATACATGGGCATATTAATTATTGGACTATGTGTCAGCGCTTGTTCTGATAACTGGAAAGAAGTCGTTCTGTTACACGATGGTCGTACATTAACTGTCGAAAGAGAGCTAATTTCAGAAAGTGGCGGGGATGAATGGGCAAGCAACCGTTCAGGTTCAAAGGCGAAAGAATATGTCATTAGATTCGCAAATCCAGATCAATCAGGAAAGCCAGTCGAATGGCGCTCGATAAAGAAATCTCCGCAAACCTACCCTGAAGTGCCACTGGTTCTCGATATGGAATCCGGGAAGCCTGTTGTCTTTACGATAGTGCACATCTCGCCCGGTTGTGAGGTTTATTCGAGATATGTTCATCAGGATGGCCAATGGATTGAAGAGTTTCTGCCAGAACAATTTTCACCTCAGTCCACGAACCTACTTTTCGGAAGCACAAAGGACCTACCATTATTAGTGAGCTTAGAAGAAAAACGCATTCGAAATAATTTCATTGGCGTTCGAAACGGATTGCTTCAGGTCGGCCCTACTCGAAAAATTTGCGGCTGAATTACTATGGAATATCGAGTGTGTTTTCAGATGTAGAATGTCCGTCCGATTTGGGCAGCCGACGCACGCTGAACATTGGGTAAGCGTCTGTTTCAGCCGATAAGCCGCCGCCAGCCTTCCCCCGCTCACTCAGTCGCCGACAGAGCGTCTTTCCGACTTGATCGCCGCGTGTCGCCGCTTCTGTTCCAGGCGGCGCTTGACCGAACCGTGGGTCGGTTTGGTCGGCCGTCGCGTGCGTGGCGGGACGGCGACGCTGGCGACCAGTTGTTCGAGCCGGCGGATCGCTTCGGCGCGGTTCTTTTCCTGGCTGCGGAATTCCTGCGCCTTGATGACGATCACGCCATCCTTGCTGATCCGGTGATCGCCCAGCTTGAGCAGGCGCTCGCGGATTGCCTCGGGCAGCGATGAGGTTTTCAGGTCAAAACGCAGGTGCACCGCAGACGACACCTTGTTGACGTTCTGCCCGCCGGCGCCTTGGGCACGGATGGCGGTGATCTCGATTTCGTCGGGCGGGATGGCGATGGGCGGGTGCATGCGGCGCGCTTCTCAGCCTGTCCGGGCGTAGCGGGTCAGGCGCACGTCGGCGGTCAGCGCCAGTTCGTTCAAGGCGGCCAGCCGGGCTTTGCCTTCGGCGCTGGCGCGGAAGAGGTGGGGCGTCATGGCGAGCAGGTCGGCGATCGGTTCCTGGCCGTGCAGGGTGAAGCCGAAGCGCAGGCTTTCGCTGCCGATGGGCTGGAAGCCAGCGGGTGTTTCAAGCTTGGCCGGGCGTTCCGCTTTCAGCGTCGGGTAGATGATGGCGCGCAATTCGGCCAGGTGCTCGGGGCCGGCGTCGACCTGGATCAACTGGCCGCCGGGGCGTAGCACACGGGCGAATTCCGCATAGACCGGAAAGCCGAACAGGCACAGCAGGCGGTCGAGGCTACCGTCGAGCACCGGCAGCCGGGCGTTGCTGCCGACCACCCAGGTCGGCCGCTTGTCCTGCTTGGCGG
Organism: Azonexus sp.; assembly: GCA_041909105.1. Classification (GTDB taxonomy): domain Bacteria; phylum Pseudomonadota; class Gammaproteobacteria; order Burkholderiales; family Rhodocyclaceae; genus Azonexus. Next base: position 47,940 of record JAYREE010000017.1, on the reverse strand, counting down.
CGGCGAGCACGGCCCATTTCGAGATGTCGAGGCCGAGTACGGCCAGTGATTGCCCCTGTTGCTCGGTGATGGCGGCCAGACGGCGCAGGTAGTAGCCTTCGCCGCTGCCGGCATCGAGGCAGGCGGCGTTTTCGGTCAGCCCGTCGAGCGTTAGTCGGCTGACTGCGTCGGCAATCGGCTGGTAATGGCCGGCGTTGAGAAAGCGGCGGCGGGCGGCGACCATTTCCTTGCTGTCGCCGGGGTCGCGCGAGCGTTTCAACTGCACCGGCAGCAGGTTGGCGTAGCCCTGGCTGGCGATGTCGAAGCAATGGCCGTTGCTGCAGCGCCAACTCATGCCTTCACGCACCAGCGGTGCGCCGTCGAGCGGGCAGGCGAGGGCGGTGAAGGCGGCGATGCTCATGGTCAGGCGGCGCGCTTGAGTTCGGCGGCGGCTTCTTCGCGCACGCGCTTGGCTTCGTCAAGCAGGTAGCGCTGGTAGTCTTCGAGGTCGCCATCGTAGGGCGCGACGCCGCCCTTGGAGACCAGCCAGAATTCGTCGCACACCGCGCGCAGCAGGGCGCGGTCGTGGCTGACCAGCATGACGGTACCTTCGAATTCGTTGAGGGCGACGGCCAGCGCCTCGCGGGTGGCGAGGTCGAGGTGGTTGGTCGGCTCGTCCATCAGCAGCAGGTTGGGGCGCTGCCAGACCAGCATGCACAGCACCAGGCGCGCCTTTTCGCCGCCGCTCATGGTGCCGACCGGTTGCTTGACCATGTCGCCGCCGAAATTGAAGGTGCCGAGGAAGTTGCGCAGTTCCTGTTCGCGGCCGGGCAGGTTGCGGATGCCGGCGGCCAGCGCTTCCTTGGCCAGGCGGGTCATGTGTTCGAGCGGCGTGTCCTGCGGACGCAGCACGTCGAGTTCCTGCTGCGCGAAATAGCCGATGTTCAGGCCCTTGCCGACGGTGACTTCGCCGCTGATCGCCTTCAGGTCGTTGGCGATGGTCTTGACCAGCGTGGACTTGCCCTGGCCGTTGGCGCCGAGGATGCCGATGCGCTGGCCGGCCATGACCGAACGGTTGATGCCGCGCACGATGATTGTCGGCGGCGTGCCGGCCGGGGCGTCTTCCGGCGGCGGGTAGCCGATGACGGTATCGACCATCGACAGCATGGGGTTGGGCAGGTTCTGCGGCTCCTGAAATTCAAAGGTGAATTCGGCCTCGGCCAGCACCGGGGCGATCTTTTCCATGCGGTCGAGCGCCTTGACCCGGCTCTGCGCCTGCTTGGCCTTGCTGGCCTTGGCCTTGAAGCGGTCGATGAAGGATTGCAGGTGGGCGATCTTTTCCGCCTGGCGGGCGGCGGTAGCCTGTTGCAGCACGATCTGCTCGGCGCGCATGTCCTCGAACTTGCTGTAATTGCCGCCGTAGCGCACCAGCTTGGCGTTGTCGATGTGCAGCGTGACGCCGGTGATGGCGTCGAGAAACTCGCGGTCGTGGCTGATCATGACCAGCGTGCCCTGGTAGCGCTTGAGCCAGGCTTCGAGCCAGACCAGCGCATCCAAGTCCAGGTGGTTGGTCGGTTCGTCGAGCAGCAGGATGTCGGACGGACACATCAGCGCCCGCGCCAGTTGCAGGCGCATGCGCCAGCCGCCGGAGAAGCTGTTGACCGGGTTGTGCAGCTCGCTGACCTTGAAGCCGAGGCCGAGGATCAGCGACTGGGCGCGCGCTTCGGCGTCGTGCTCGCCGGCATCGTTCAAGGCCATGTAGGCCTCGGCCATGCGCATGCCGTCGTCGCTGGCTTCGGCGTCGTGCACTTCATTGCGGGCGGCGAGCAGCTTGGTGTCGCCGTCGATGACGAAATCGGTGGCCGATTGCTCGGTTTCCGGCATGTCCTGCGCCACCTGCCCCATGTGCCAGGTCTTCGGAATCGAATAATCGCCGCTGTCCTCGTGCAGCGTTCCGTTGAGCAGGGCGAACAGGGTCGATTTGCCGGCACCGTTGCGACCGACCAGGCCGACCTTCTCACCGGGGTTGATGGTGACGGAGGCCTTGTCCAGCAGCACTTTCGAGCTGCGGCGCAGGGTGACGTTCTTCAGGATGATCATGGGGGCTTTCTGTGGGCGGGGAAGTCGGACAAGGTCCGAGCGCGTCGGGTGCCCGGTTGGGGGCGCGTATTTTACCTGAGCGATCCGCCTTGTTTTCTTCGGCGACATCTTTCCGTCGCTCGTAGCACGCGAAGTTGAGGCCACTGCTGCGGTGCACCCGGCAAATTGGCAATTTTTCGCAACAGTCATGCGGTGGTGTGAAAAATGCTTGTCACGCAGCTAGTGTGCAATTCAACGGAAGTTACTGGGATAACAACACCAATTCGGTGAATCGACTGGCCTGTCGGCCACTTTCTGGTGCATCGATAGGTTTCGGGGAATGCAGGGAATGTTGCGAAGACTCTCAGGTTTCGTCGGGCGGCTGTCGGTAGCCAAAAAGCTGCTGCTGATCTATCTGCTCGACCTGAGCGCGATCATCTTCATCACCAATATCCTGATCGACGAGAAATACATCGCGATCAACTTTGCCCGCAAGGAAATTCAGGGCTTGCACTATATCGGTCGCATCCGCGAGGTGTTGGTCGATCTGGCTCAACCGGAAATGGCACCGCGCATCACGCGGCATCTCGAGAGCATCGAGCGTGCCGAGTCTGAATTCGGTTCGGATATGGGTAGCCAGGAATTGAACCGGCAATTCATCGCCGCCTTGCGCGATCTGAGCGCCCATGACACGCCGTCGCAAGCCAATTCCGTGCTGGGCGCCGGGCGCAACTTGCTGGCGCGAGTGGGCGATCAATCCAACCTGATTCTCGATCCCGACCTCGACAGCTACTACGTCATGTCGCTGGTGGTGCTGCGTTTTCCTGAATTGCTCGATCTCCTGATGCAGTTGCCGGAAAGTGCGGCGGCCGACAGCAAGGAGGTCAATGTCGAATTGCTGCTGCTGGAAGGCAAGCTGACCGCGCTGGCCGATGCCATCGATTCCGATTTCCAGGCGGCCTATGCCGGCAATTCGAGTGGCGAGTTGTCGCGGCATCTTGAAGCCGAGCGGCGCAAACTGCAGCAGGTCCTCGGCGGCGTCCTGATCAACCTGCGCGAAATCGGCGACGGCAAGGCCTCCTCCGGGCTGGGCGATTTGCGCGGGCTGGCCTTGAAGCAGGCGGCTCAGACCTGGGACAGCGCAGCGCAGCAACTCGACGGCTTGCTCGATGCCCGCTTGAATCTCTTTTTCAAGCGTATGTGGGAACACCTGGGGACGGCGGCGCTGTTGCTGCTGGTCATCCTCTTTCTGGTCTTCTACGTGGCGCGCAAGATCGCCCAGCCTCTTGGCAATCTCGCCGGCGTGGTCGAGAAGGTCAGCGTTAGCAACGACTACAGCCTGCGTGCCCAATGGGATAGCCACGACGAAATCGGCCAGCTGGTGCGCGGCTTCAATCACATGCTGGAGCGCCTCGATTACGAGCGTGTGCTGGAGCAGAAACTGGCTACTCAGGCGGCGGCGGCCGAGGCGCAACTCGACCTGCTTGGCGCCATATCCTTGCCCATGCTGGTGACCTCCATTCCCGACCATCGTGTCCTCCACGCCAACGAGCAGGTGATGCCCTGGCTGGGCGAGTGCACGGTCGATCCCTGGCGGGCAGCTATCGACTCGCGGACGCGCGGCCGTTTCTTCCAGAAGCTGGCCGACGAGGGGGCCGTCGACGGTTTCGAGGTGCGCTGGCGAGGGCTCAAGCAGGATAGCTGGGCCTTGCTGTCGGCGCGGCGCTTGCACTATCAGGGGGTTGATTCGGTACTGACCACGATCACACCGATTGATCAGCAGAAACGCATGGAAGGTCGCCTGCAACTTTGGGCCAAGGTGTTCGAAGCGACTTCCGAAGGCATCATGGTGGTTGATTCCGGGCAGCGCATCGTCAGTGCCAATGCCGCACTGGTCCGGGCCAGCGGCTATCACGCCGACGAGTTGCTGGGGCGGGCGCCGGAAATCCTGCATTCCGACCGCCACGACGCACATTTCTACGAGCACATCGACCAGACTGTCCGCATCAAAGGGGCCTGGAAAGGCGAGTTCTGGCTGAAGCGCAAGAACGGCAGCGTGGTGCCGCAATGGATGGTGATCAACACCGTGCGCGACGATGCCGGCATGCCGGTTTACACCATCACCATCTTCACCGACATCACCGAGCGCAAGGAGCAGGAAGAACGGATCGAGCATCTGGCTCACCACGACGCCCTGACCGGCCTGCCCAACCGCCTGCTCTTCCAGGAACGCCTGCGCCTGACGGTGGAGCAGGCCGAGCGCCTGGGCAACGAGATAGCGGTGTTGTTCATCGATCTCGATCGCTTCAAGACGATCAACGATTCGCTCGGCCATCATGTCGGCGACGGGCTGCTGCAATCGGTGGCCGAGCGCCTGCAACGGGCGATTCGCGGCGGCGACACGGTCAGCCGCCTGGGGGGCGACGAGTTCGTCATCATCCTGAACGGCATCGAGTCGGCCGACGAGGTGGCGCACATCATCGAGGATCGCCTGATTCCGCTGATCCGTGAGCCGCATCGCGTCGATGGCGTCGATCTCTACGTGTCGTGCAGTGTCGGCGTCGCCATCTTCCCGGGCGACGGGCAGGATTTGGAAGAGTTGATGCGCCATGCCGACACGGCGATGTACATGGCCAAGAGCAGCGGCCGCGACAGTTTCCAGTTCTTCACACAGGAAATGAACGAGCACGCGCAGGAGCGCTTGCATATCGAGCACAAGCTGCGGCATGCGCTGGAACGCGGCGAGTTCGAGCTGCATTTCCAGCCGTTGCTTAATGTCGATGGGCGCCATATTCTTGGCGCCGAGGCGCTGATCCGTTGGCGTCATCCCGAACTCGGCCTGATGCCGCCCAGCCGTTTCATTCCCATCGCCGAAGAAACCGGGCTGATCGTTCCCATCGGCGAATGGGTGCTGGAACAGGCGTGCCGCCGCCAGGTCGCCTGGCAGCATGCCGGCCTGGGCGATTTGTTTGTCGCCGTAAACATCTCGGCGGCGATGTTCCGCCAGGAGGGCTTTCTTGAGACGGTACACAGCATCCTGCGCCTGACCGGCATTAAACCCTCGCACCTCGAACTGGAATTGACCGAAAGCATCCTGATGGACGATGCCGATGCCAATATCCGGGTCATGAACGGCTTGAAGGCGATCGGCGTGCGCCTGGCGGTGGACGATTTCGGCACCGGCTATTCCAGTCTCAATTACCTGAACCGTTTCCCGCTCGACAAGTTGAAAGTCGATCGCTCCTTCGTTTCCGACATGCTGAGCGATCCGACCAACCTGGCCATCACCCGGGCCATCATCGGTCTCGGTCATACGCTTGGCCTGCGCGTCACGGCAGAGGGCGTCGAACATCTCGAGGAACTGAACATCCTGCAGACCAGCGGTTGCGACGAGGTGCAGGGCTTCTATTTCTCGCAGCCCTTACCTGAGCCCGCTTTTACCCGTTGGGCGGAGGAAAGGGCGGAGCGTTCCGCGGAATTCAGCTTGTCGTAAACGAGACAAGCTTGCTAGGTTTCAAGCGACTGATTTTTATGGGGAAATGACTGGCATCCCTTTTGCACGCAGTACGCTGCTCAGGGGAATGACATGAAAACCTATCTCGATTGGTCGGCCTACGACACCTATGGCGTCGGCGATGCCTATGCCGGCATTCCGGCCGCCGGCGGCAACTACGCCAAGGCGGTGGCCGTCTGCATGAACAACCACCAGTGCCAGCGCGACGGCAAGGGCGTCATGTGCCCGAGCTACCGCATCACGCACGATCCAGCCCATTCGACCGGTGCCCGGGTCAAGGCCTTCAAGGCGGCACTGAACGGCGAACTCGGCGACGATCCCTTCGCCCATCCCGACCTGGCGTCGGCGATGGACCTGTGCGTGTCGTGCAAGGGCTGCAAGAAGGAATGCCCGAGCGCCGTCGACATGACCCTGATCAAGACCGAATACCTGGCCCAGCGCAACGCGCGCCAGGGCGTCTCACTGCGCACCCGGCTCTTCGCCGGTCTGCCCAACTGGCTGCACCGTTGGCATCAACCGCTTGCCGTGCTGGTCCGCCTGCGCAATGCCTGGCCGGCAATGGCGGGCTTGGCCGAGAAATGGCTGGGCTTGTCGGCCAAACGACCGATTCCGCCCATCCTGAAGCAGACCTTCGACCCGGCCAGCGTGCCCAAAGACGACTGCTGCGGTGCACGCGGCAAAGTGGCACTTTTTGTCGATACCTTCAGCCATTACTACACGCCGGAAGTGGCCGAGGCGGCGATCAAGGTGTTGCAGGCCGGCGGCTATACGGTCGAGGTGCTGCGCCCGATTACCGATGACGCCGAGCCGGAGCGGCCTTTGTGCTGCGGCCGCACCTATCTGTCGCAAGGGCTGGTCGATGCCGCCAAGATCGAGGCGCAGCGGGTGATGGCGGCGCTGGGGCCAGCCTTGGCCGATGGTACGCCCATCGTCGGACTGGAACCGTCGTGCTTGCTGGCGCTGCGTGACGAGTTCTACAGCCTGGCGCTCGGGCCGGCGGTCGGGCAACTATCGAAACAGGCTTTCCTGTTCGAGGAATTCCTGATGCGCGAAGGCAACAAGGGACTGAAGCTGGATTTGAAGCCGCTTAGCGGTGGCAAGGCGGTGGTGCATGGACATTGCCACCAGAAGGCCTTCGGTGCGATGAAGTCGGTGAAGAAGGTGCTCGGCTGGATTCCCGAGTTCGAATTCGACATCGTCGATGCCAGTTGCTGCGGCATGTCCGGCAGCTTCGGGCTGGAGGCCGAGCACTACGAGGCTTCGGTCAGGATGGGCGAGCTGGCCTTGTTGCCGGCGGTGCGGGCGGCGGCAGCGGATGCGCCGATCGTCGCCGATGGCTTTTCGTGCCGCCACCAGATTGCCGACGGCACGGGCCGCGAAGCCGTGCACGTGGCGGTGTTGCTGGCCAGAGCCCTGGCTTAGGCCGGCAGCGGGATGCTGGTGATCGGCGCGCGGCCGGTCTTGACGTAGTTTTCCAGGCGCTCGATGTAGTCGTGCGTGCTTTTCGGCATCGGCGTGCGGGCACGGGCGATGTAGAAGATCAGGTCGCGCCCGGTCTGCACCAGATGCAGGCCGTCCGACAGATTGTAGGTGCCGGGGGCTTCCTGGTCGCCTTGCGTGCATTCCAGCGGCACCTGGGCCAGGCGTTCGGCGGCGGTGACCATCTGGGCCCAGACCTCGAAAATCTGGACGTCGGTGCGCAGCGTTTCACACTTGATCTTGGCCGCCTCGGCCAGTTCCTGCATCGGCCCTTCGATATTGGCGAAGGCCGGAATCTGCGAGAAGTTGGCGATCATGGCCTGGGCGATGCGGTCGATATCGCGCATGGTCTGGCCGATCTTGATGTAGCGGCTTTCGTAGAAATCCTCGAGCGGAATCGAGAAAGCGCGGAAAGGCTCGCCCCACAGCTCGTCGATGCCTTCCTCGCCGCTGCGGTGCAGCACGCAACGGCCGAGGTCCATGGCGTCGAGCAGGCATTTGCCGCATTCGCGCATCAACGGGTTGTCGCTGAGGATCTCGCAGCCGCAGGTCTGCAGGTCGACCAGCTTGCGGAAGATATCGGTCGCCCGGTTGAACAGTGCGCCGGCCAGCATGGCGCCCTTGACGCGCTTCTTGGCCGGGTCGGTTTCCGCCTCGTAGGTGGCGCGGGCTTCGGCCAGACGGGTCCCCGGGATGTTCATGCCGTGTTCGGTATGGTTGAACAGCCGGCGGGTCAGTGCCTCGATCAGCTTCTTCTTGGCTTCCAGCGTATCGGCCGGCACGTCATAGGTCTTGATCCAGTAGCCGTCGTAAAAGACGCGCTCCTGTCCGTCGAAGGTCCGGCGGGTACCTTCCGGCGGGTTGTCCTGCTCGATGCTTGGGGATTGGGTCATGGCCGTGGCCGGTGAGGTTGGGATACCGCATCTTTTTGTCCGGAGGACAAAATTCGCTGCGCTCTAGTACTTTGTTTATAGATTATATTTTTGTAATTTTGAACGCTTTGTTGCAGCGCAAAATCAACTCGCGGCGAATTTTACAGAGGCGCGCAAGCCTGGCAAGAGGGGGGAATCCCCTAAGGAAAAGCACGCGTTATGCAGCTCGGATACCCTTGTGACAATGGCAAGTCCGAGTCCGCTGCCACTGCCCTCTGTATGGTGCAGTCGGCGAAAACGCCCGATAACCTCACCACGTTTTTCCGGAGGAATACCCGGGCCACTGTCTGTGACGGAAATGCAACAGGTACCGGTGGCATCCTTGTCGATATCCACCCGGATGCTCCCGCGTTCAGGCGTATAGCGGATCGCGTTGTCGACCAGATTGCGGATCAGGATACGCAGCCATTCGCTCTGGCCGGTGACGATGCAGCCTGGGGTGGCATGCAGCGCGAAGTCGAGATGGCGGTTGATGATCTCATGGCCGAGTTCGGCGCAGACGGCTTCGGCGACCTGGCCGAGATCGACCGGACGCGGGTCGGGCAGGCCGGATTCGGGGTCGAGGCGAGCCAGTTGCAGCATCTGGTCGACCAGGTGGCTGGCCCGGGTCAGGCCATTTTGCAATTGTTGCAGCGAGCGATCCCGTTCGGCGGCGTCGCGGGCACGCAGGGCGACCTGCAATTGCGCCTGCAGTGCGGCCAGCGGCGTGCGCAACTCGTGTGCCGCGTCGGCGGTGAAGCGGCGCTCGCCTTCGAGCGCGGTGTCGACCCGGTGTAGCAGGCCGTTCAACGCCTCGAGCATGGGGCGGATCTCGCTCGGGGCTGTGGTTGGCGCTACCGGTTGTAACTGCTGCGGTGCGCGGCTGGCGATCTGGCCGGCGATGCCGTCGAGCGAAGACAGTCCTTTGCGGGTGGCGATCCACACCCACAGGCCCATCAGCGGCAGACCGAAGAGGGCGGGCAGGACCAGGCGCCAGGCGATATGGCCGATCAGCCTGTCGCGCAACTGATGGTTTTCGCTGACCTGCACCAGCAACGTGCGGTTGCCGTTCCATTGACTGTAATGGCGCCAATGTCCATCGCTGGCATCGGTTTCCGAGAAGCCGTCGGCTTCGGTCAGGGGCGTTTCCGGGGCGTTGGCCGAGCGCTGCATCAGGCGGCCGTCCTGTCGCCAGATCTGGAACTTCAGCCGGCGCTGGTACTTGTGGGTGGCTTCCCCGAGATCCTGGATCGCCTCGCCACCATTACGGCTGGCCAGGGCGAGTAGGGTCTGGGCCGACTGGGCGAGCTGGGCGTCGAACAGTTCGTCAACTTCGTTGTGGGCATCCACGTAGCTGAAGGCCATGGTTGCCAGCCAAGCCACGCCAACGCCGCCCAGCAACAGGGCGAGCAGGCGACGGCGTAGGGAGAACCAGAGCGTATTCACTTCGGGATGGTGTAGCCGACGCCGCGCAGCGTGCGGATCAGTTCGCCACCCAGTTTCTTGCGCAGGTGGTGGATGTGCACTTCCAGCGCGTTGCTGTCCGGTTCGTCGTGCCAGCCGTAGAGCGATTGCTCGAGCTGGCTGCGGCTGAGGACGCGGCCGGCGTTTTCGATCAGCAGCTGGAGAAGGGAAAATTCCCGGCTGGATAATTCGACCGGTTGGCCAGCCAGAGTGACACGGTGGGCCGCAGGATCGACGACGAGGTCGCCATGCGTCAGCACCGGCGCGGCACGTCCGGCGCTGCGCCGGGTCAGGGCGCGGATGCGGGCGGTCAGTTCGTCGAGGTCGATCGGTTTGACCAGATAATCGTCGGCGCCGGCATCGAGCCCGGCCACCTTGTCGCCCGTGGCATCGCGTGCGGTCAGGATCAGGATGGGCATGGCCTGTTCGCGCCGACGGGCGTTGCGCAGCACCTCCATGCCATTTAGCCGGGGTAGCCCGAGGTCGAGTACCACGAAATCGAAGCTTTCGCATTGCAAGGCCAGGTCGGCCGCCTGACCGTCGCGCAGCCAGTCGACGGCAAAACCGGCCTGCCGCAGGCCGACGCTGAGGCCGTCGCCGAGTTGGGGGTCGTCTTCAACGAGCAGGATACGCATGCGGCGATTCTAACAGTTTGCCTGCGGGCGGCCGGTTCGTTCCCGGCCGTCACGGTGAGTTACCGATTTTTGCCCATTTTGACCCGTGCACCGCAGCAACGAGATTTTGTTGCCTCAGATGACGAAATCCTGTCCCTCGTCGCTGCGTTGCGATTGCTGGACGCCAGCCTCTACGGTGCGGGGGAGGTGCAGCACGAAGCGAGTGCCGCGGTCGATCTCACTGCTGACCGTGATGTGCCCGCCCATCAATCCAGCCAGCCTTTGTGACAGGGCCAGGCCCAGTCCCATGCCGCCAAACTGGCGGCTATGACTGCCGTCGACCTGTTCGAAAGGACGAAAGATTGTTTCTATTTGTGCCGGCGATAGGCCGATGCCCGTATCGACTATGTTGAAGCGCCACTCGCCGGCATCGGCTTCGACCAGCAGGGAGATGGCCCCCTTACGGGTAAATTTCACGGCATTGTCGAGCAGGATGTCGAGCAACTGGCGCAGGCGCACGGAGTCGCCGTGAAATTCTCCAGGTGTTTCGACGGCTGTGCGGCTGGTGAAGGCAAGCCCCTTCAGCTGGGCCCTGGGTTGCCAGTGGGTGGTGATCTCATCGAGCAGCGCCGGTAGGTCGCAGCGTGCGGCTTGCAGTGGCAGGGTTCCATTTTCGAGGCTGGAGAAGTCGAGGACCTGCATGACCAAATCAAGCAGATGCCGGCCGGAAGCCAGGATGTAGCCACTGACTTCGTGTGCCCTGGTGATGTCTTCCGTGCGCTGGCCGATGCGAGCCATGCCGATGATGGCATTGAGCGGCGTACGTAGCTCGTGGCTCATGTTGGCCATGAATTCGCTCTTCAGTCGAGACAGATGCTCGGCGGCGGCCAATGCCTGTTCGCGTGCACGTTCGGCACGTTTCTGCTCGGTCACGTCGAGTACCAGGCCAAGTACGGCGGGCTGGCCGTTATAGGTCAGGAAGCGGCCGCAGACGTTGACGTCGATCAGCGAACCATCGCGCCGCCGACTCTGGAAGCAGCGGTCGTCGCCGCTGATCAGGCCATGCTCGATCTTTTCGGCAAGCGGCAGGATGTCTGCCCGATCATGCTCGGCCACCAGGTCGGCCGGCCCCACGCGATCGATGATTTCACTTGGCTCAGCGAACTGGAAGATACGGGCGAACGCGGCGTTGACATAAACGAATCGTCCTTTCTGCACGACGAATATGCCGGCCAGGGTTTGTTCGAGCAAAGCTCGAACGGTGGCTTCGGAAGCGCGGACTTCGCATGTCCGTTCCTCGACCAGATGTTCGAGCTGTTCCGCCCAGTGTTCCAGTTCCTGGGTCCGTTCGGCAACCCGGCTCTCCAGTGTTTCGATCTGCTCCTTCAAGCTGGCGACCATGCCGTTGAACGCCTCTCCCAGTTCGCCGATTTCGTCCTTGTGCCGAATGTCGCAGGTCGCTGAAAGATCGCCGCTCTTCTGGCGGCGCGCCGTCTCGGCCAGGCGCAGGATGGGAACGGTCAGGTGGCGAATGAACAGGAAGGCGCCCAGTGCCATGATCAGCAAGCCGGCGGCGAAAGCGGCAAGCAAGGAGGCGCGCAAGGTGTAGCCGCTCTGTTGTAACTCGTCGACATAGACCGAAGCGCCGATATACCAGTCATATTCGGGCACATAGAATACCCAGGCCAATTTTTCGTGGCGGTAGTTTGTCGGATCGTTCGGATGATTCCAGCGATAGCGCATGACACCTTCATCTTCGCGCACCGCGCCGATCATCTCGTCGGCCAGCGATCTGCCCGTCGCCGGATCGATCAGTGTGCGCATGCTGCTGCCCAGCAGTTGTTCATCCGGGTGGACCAGCAGTCGATAGTTGCCGTCGAAGATGAAGACATAACCGGACTTGGCCAGATGAACGTCTTTCAGGCGTTGGCGCATGTCGGAAACCAGGGTCTCCTTGCGCTTTGCGACTTCGGCTTCGATATCCTCGAGATAGACGCCACTGCCGATGACCAATTGCCATTCCGGCAGCAGTCGGAAATAGCTGAGCTTTTCCGAAGGTTCGCCATCACCCAGGCGCGGCCACCAATAAGAATAATAGCCGTCACCCGTTTGACGAGCCCGGGTCACCATTTCCGGGACGACCCGATTGCCCTTCAAGTCGTGCAAGGACGACACATCGCGCTGGTTCATCCGTCGGTCTGGATGGGAGGCCAGAACGTAATTGAAATCGGCAGCCCATACATAATCCTGGTCGCCGAAGCGGACGTCGCGCAGCCAGTCAAGATAGCGGCGCCGCGCCTGTTTTTGCGACGCACCGGAAGCCTGGGCTTCCGTGGCGAAATGCTTGGCGGCCGATTCGACCACTTCGATGACGTTCCGCAAATCGCGCTTGTGGGATTCCAGGGTCAGCAGCCGCCAGGCCTCGAGGTCTTCCTTGGAGTGTCTGACAGTCTCGACCAGGCTCGCGACCACGTTACGTGCCGCGGTTTCCTCGACCTCGAAAGCAAGTTTGTGAATGTAGGGGACTGTCAGCCAGTAGAAAATGGGGAACCAGAGAAGCAAGCCTAGCAGCAGCGACAAGAATGCTTTCCAGAACAACCTGCTTTTAACGACCGGCAGCAACATGGCTTCGGCGCTCCCGCGCGCCACCACAATCTCGTCATTCAGCCGTCAAATGTCTTGAGATGCAGCCTTCCGACCAAGATTATGCATTAAGTAATAGGTTCATTCTAAAACGCTTGTTTTGCCGAATTCAACGCGACTTGCGCTTTTGTTGACCCAGCGCAAATCCGCAACATTCGGTCGGTTCAGTCGAAATCCCACAGGCGATGTGCGTCGAGCAGCAGGCGGTAGCGGGCCTCCAGCGCATCGAGTTTGCTCAGGCGGGCGGCCAGTGCGGCTTCGTTGGCCTGGCGCCGAGCCATCAGCAGGTCGTTCAGGCTGCCTTCACCCAGCTTGTAGGCGCGGGCGGTCATGTCGGCGGCCTGGCCGAGCTGGTCGGCAGCGGCCTGGGCGGCTTGCCAGGTGGCGTAGCCAGCCTGGGCGGCGTGGAACTGCGCGGCGGCTTCGGCGGCAATGCGTTGCTCGACGGCCGCGGCGCGGCGGTCGGCCGCATCGGCATGGGCTTGGGCCGCATCGGCGCTGGCGCGGCGGGCACCGCCGGGCAGCGGAATACTGACATAGGCGCCGACGACGTTTTCCTCGCCGCCGCGTTCGCGTGAGAACTGCAGGCCGACGCTCGGGTCGGGCAGGCGATCCTGCCGGCTGCGCGTGGCGAGCAAGCGGCTGCGTTCGCCTTCGCGGCGCGCGAGGGTGAGTTCGTGGTTGTGTTCGAGCATGACGGCGATCCACTCCTCGGCGCTGCCGGTCAGCGCCTGCGGTTCGCCTTCGTTCGTCGGCTCGGCCAGCGGCAGGCCGGGGTAACGCCGGCGCAAATCCTCGCCGGCGCTGCGCGCCCGCACCTCGGCTTGCGCCTGTTGGGCGCGGGCCTGGGCGAGGGCGGCTTCGGCCTGCACACTTTCGAGGCGCGGCGCGTCGCCCAGCGTCTGCCGACGCTTCACGGCACCGGCCTGTTGTTCGAGGCTGTTGACCTGCGCCGCCCACTGGCGGGTGGCGGCGTTTTCCTTGAGCCAGACGAACCAGGTCTTGAGCAGACTGCGGCCGGCTTCATGCAGAGCATCGCCGCGTGCCGTTTCGGCCAGGGCGATGCCGCTTTCGCCGAGCGCGCTGTCGGTATTGGCCTTGTTGGGCAGGCGCAGTGGGCGTTCCAGCGCGGCATTCCATTCGTTGAAGCGCTCGTTCGCACTGCCGCTCGGCGTCACCCGGCGCTGCTGGCCGCCGAGGCGGACGTTCCATTCGTGCGGGCCGGCTTCGAGGCGGTCGCGGTTGGCTTCCTCGGCGCGCAACTGGCTGTTCGCCGCCTGCACCGACGGATTGGCCAAGAGCACGCGAACCACCGCATCGGCCGGCGGCAGGGCCGGGCTGGCTTCTTCGCCAAGGGCAGCCAGGCTGGCTGCGGTGCACAGGATAAAAACGAGAATTTTCACAGGCGCCCCGCATCGATCACCGGGGTGATCCAGTAAAAGACATTGGCGCGCGGCAGTTCGCGCTTGATCATGGCCAGCACTTCGCGCTTGTCCGCTTCCGGGCCGACCGTGCGGATCACCGTGCGCGGCGCATGGCCGGCGACCAATTCGGCATCCTCGACCAGCGGAATGACCGAGCCGTGGCCCTCGGCTTCGTTGGCGGTGAAGCCGGGCACGATGTCCGGCCGCGACAGCAGCAGATCCTGGACGTGTTGCGCCACGTCGTTAGGCATGATCAGGGTGAGCAGGACATTAGCCATGCATTTTCTCCTGGAGGGCGACGGCCGGTTGCAGGCCGAAGCGGCGGAACAGGATGGGCAAGAGCACCAGGGTCAGCGCCGTCGAGCTGACCAGACCACCGATGACGACGATGGCCAGCGGACGTTGCACTTCCGATCCCGGTCCGCTGGCGAAGAGCATCGGCACCAGGCCGAAGGCGGCGATGCTGGCGGTCATCATGACCGGGCGCAAGCGGCGCTTGGCGCCTTCGACCACCACCTCGGCCAGGCTCATGCCGCGTGCCAGCAGCTGGTTGAAGTAGGTCACCATCACTACACCGTTCAACACGGCAATGCCGAGCAGGGCGATGAACCCGACCGAGGCCGGCACCGACAGGTATTCGCCCGAGATGAGCAGGCCGAAGATGCCGCCGATCATGGCGAAGGGGATATTGGAGAGGACCAATAGCGCCTGCCGCACCGAGCGAAAGGTCGAGAAGAGCAGGAAGAAAATCAGCAGCAGGGCAATCGGCACCACCACCATCAGGCGAGCGGCAGCGCGTTGCTGGTTCTCGAACTGGCCACCCCAGGCCAGGCGGTAGCCTTGCGGCAGCTTGACGTCGCGGGCGACGGCCGCCTTGGCATCCTCGACGAAGCCGACCAGGTCGCGGTCGCGCACGTTCGACTGGATCACCACGTAGCGCTGGGCGTTCTCGCGGTCCACCTTGACCGGCCCATCGACCCGCTCGATGCGGGCGACGCTGGCCAGCGGCACGCTGCCGCCGCTGGGCACGGCGATGCGCAGGGCGGTGAAGTCGGCCGGCGAAGCACGCAGGGTTTCCGGCCCGCGCAGGATGACCGGCACGCGCCGGCCCTGTTCGATCACGGTGCCGACATTGCGCCCTTCGAGCAGGGCCTTCAGGTCGTTCTGGATGTCATCGACGTTCAGCCCCATGCGCCCGGCGGCCAGGCGGTCGACGGCGATCTTCAGGTACTGCACGCCATCGTTCTTCAGCGTGAAGGTGTCTTCCGCGCCGCGCACGGTTTTTACGGTTTTTTCGATGTCCACCGCAAGTTGGTTCAGCGTGGCGAGGTCGGGGCCGAATACCTTGATCGCCAGGTCGCCGCGCACGCCGGTGAGCATTTCGGAAACGCGCATGTCGATCGGCTGGGTGAAGGAGAAACCGACGCCGGGGAAATCTTCCATCACCGCGCGCAACTGGTCGGCCAGCCAGGCGGGGTCGGCGTTGCGCCAGGTATCGCGCGGCTGCAGCACCATGAAAGTATCGGTCTGGTTCAGACCCATCGGGTCGAGGCCGAGTTCGTCCGAGCCGGCGCGGGCAACGATGGCCTTCACCTCCGGCACTTTTTCCAGAATGGCCTGCTGCACCGCGCTATCGATGACGAGGGTCTGACCCAGGTCGATCGATGGCAGCTTCTCGAGCTGCATGATCAGGTCGCCTTCGTCCATGGTCGGCATGAAGCTCTTGCCGAGCAACATGAAGGCGCCGCCGGCAGCGACCAGGGCGACGACCGCGCCGATCACGTAAGTGCGGGCGTGGGCCAGCGCCGAATCGAGCAGGCGGGCGTAGCCGGCATTGAGCTTTTTCACCAGCCAGGGTTCGTGATGCGCGCCGCGCT
This sequence comes from Azonexus sp., assembly GCA_041909105.1. Classification (GTDB taxonomy): domain Bacteria; phylum Pseudomonadota; class Gammaproteobacteria; order Burkholderiales; family Rhodocyclaceae; genus Azonexus. The sequence goes on along the minus strand of JAYREE010000017.1, from coordinate 31,956 downwards.
GGATCAGCCAGGAGGCGAGCACCGGGACCACGGTCAGCGACAGCAACAGCGACGAAGCGAGTGCGAAAACGATGGTCAGCGCCACCGGCCCGAACATCTTGCCTTCCAGCCCCTGCAAGGTGAGCAGCGGCAGGAAGACGAGGATGATGATGACGATGCCCGAGGTGACTGGCATAGCCACTTCACGGGCAGCGCGGAACACCAGGTGCAGCGTCGGCAATTGCTGTGGTGTCGTACCCTCGCTGCCTGACAATTGGCTCTCGACGTTCTCGACCACCACCACGGCGGCATCGACCAGCATGCCGATGGCGATGGCCAGGCCGCCCAGGCTCATCAGGTTGGCTGAGAGGCCAAAGAGGCGCATCAAAATGAAAGTGGCGAGCGCCGAGAGCGGCAGCATCAACGCGACGACCAGCGCCGCGCGCAGGTTGCCGAGGAAGGCGAGGAGCAGCAGCACGACCAGCACGATGGCCTCGAACAGCGCCTTCGAGACGGTGCCGACGGCGCGCTGGACCAGGTTGGAGCGGTCGTAGAAGGGCTCGATGGTGACGCCCGGCGGCAGCGTCGGCGTAATCTCGGCCAGCTTGGCTTTGACGCCCTCGACCACGGCCTGGGCATTGGCCCCGCGCAGGCCAAGCACAAGGCCTTCGACCGCCTCGCCCTGGCCGCTGCGCGTCACCGCGCCGTAGCGGGTAAGCGCGCCGAAACGCACCTCGGCCACGTCGCCGACGCGCACCACGTTGCCGTCGCGCGCCTGCAAAACGATGGCCTTGACGTCGTCCACCGTGGTAATCGCCCCTTCGGCACGGACCAGCAGGGCTTCTTCGCCGTCGCTCAGGCGGCCGGCGCCGTCGTTGCGGTTGTTGCTTTCCAGCACCGCCTGCAAATCCTTCAGCGCCAGGCCGCGCGCCGTCAGGAGTTGCGGGTTGGGCACCACCTCGAAGGTCTTGACCTCGCCGCCCAGGCTATTCACGTCGGCCACACCGGCAATGGTGCGCAGTTGCGGACGGATCACCCAGTCGAGCAGGGCGCGCTTGTCGGCCAGCGACAGATCGCCCTCAATGGTGAACATGAACATCTCGCCGAGCGGCGTGGTGATCGGCGCCATGCCGCCGCCGACGCCGGGCGGCAGGTTGCCCATGGCCGAAGCCAGGCGCTCGCCGACCTGCTGGCGCGCCCAATAGATGTCGGTGCCGTCCTCGAAATCGATGGTGATGTCGGTCAGCGCGTATTTCGACACCGAGCGCAGCAGCTTCTGGTGCGGAATGCCGAGCATTTCCTGTTCGACCGGCACGGCGATGCGGGTTTCGACTTCCTCCGGCGTCATGCCCGGCGCTTTCAGGATGATCTTGACCTGCGTCGTCGAGACATCGGGGAAGGCATCGATCGGCAAGCCGAGAAAGGCATGCACGCCGGCGCCGACGAGCAGGGCGGTGAGTACCAGCAGCAGGAGCCGCTGGGTCAGCGAAAAGCGGATCAGCGATTCGAGCATTATTCGCGGCCCACCCCGGTGTACATGGCCTTGAGGCCGGAAACGCCTTTCACCGCCACGCGTTCGCCGGCTTTCAGGCCGCCGACCTGCACGCTGTCGCCGCCCTGGCCGAGTACATTGACTGCGCGCGCCTCGAACTGGCTGCCCTTGTCACCGCTCGATGTCTGCACGAAAACCAGCGTCTTGCCTTCATGGCGGACCAGCGCGCCGGCCGGCAGCGACTGGCGCTGGCCGTTGGCGGCGGGCAACTCCACCTCGATCATCTGGCCGGGGATCAGCGTCTCGGCGCCCTTGCTGACGGCGGCACGCAGCAGCACCGTCTGGCTGGCCGGATCGACGGCGCGACCGACGGCGATCAGCTTGCCGACCACCTCGCTGCCGGTCAGCTTGACCGGCGCGCCTTCGCGCAGCCCGGCCGCGACATCAAGCGGCGCCTGGATTTCCAGCCACAACGGCGTCAGCTTGGCGACGCGATAGATCAGCGTCGAAGCCTCGACCCGCTGGCCGAGTTGGGCGCCCTGTTCGAGCACCACGCCGTCGATCGGCGACACTAGCGCCAGCGGCCCGCCCACCTTGCCCGGCACGATGCCGGCCAGGGCCAGCCCCTGTCGCCGCTCGCTGGCGGCGGCGGAAGCCTGCGCCGCAGCGGCGCGCGTCGCCTGCAGGCGCGATTCGGCGATCAGGCCTTCGGAGAAAAGTTGTTCGTCGCGCTTCAGGCTCTGTTCCATCAGGCTCGCCTGGCTGGCCGATTGCACCGCATCGCGCTGCAACTCCAGCGCCTGCGGGCTGGCCAGCCGCGCCAGCACCTGCCCGCGCTTGACCGTCGAACCCGGCGCCACCGCCAGCATCTCGACCATGCCGGCCACCGGCGCCGCCAGCACGCGCATCTGCTCGTTCGGCACCAGCACCTTGGCCGGATAGGCGTTACCGCGCCCCGGCGCAGACTCGCCCACGGCCTGCGTGACGATGCCCAGCGATTGCATCTGGGCCGGTTGCAAAATCAGCGTTTCCGCCGCGTGCACCGCAGCAGTGAGGCCGAGGAGGGCGGTGAGGACGAAGCGAAGGGGAAATTTGGGGAAGGCTGGCATGGCACGGCTCGCGATTAGACCGTGCGGAGTTTAGGAGGCTTGGGTTAACGCTTCCTTAAGGGCCTTCGGAAGATGCGTTAGCTTGGTTTTTTTGTTTGCGTATTCCGGCGTAAGCCCTAAGTTGAGATCGAACTTGGCTATTTCGAGGATAGCGGAAACATAAGAGCAACCGATAGTTTGATGATTAACTTATTTGGCATGTTTCGATATATGCTTTACCAATTAAATCTCCCGATCCTATAGCGTTAGGTCGAACGTAAGGAATACCATGCCATTCCGAGTTATTTCAGCCAGAAATCCAGATGTTTTCTTAGTGCGACTGCTGGTTTTTGGTAGCTACCTATTTTGGAGTGTTGCCGCTAATTGCGAAGTCTACAAATGTAATGAATTTGGACGATTGGTCTATTCGGATACCCCTTGTCGTGGGGCGAACATACCATCTGATGTGAATGGCTCCGGTGCTGATTCGCTTCGAGATGGACTCGCTGCTTATTCGCGAGGTGACTTCAAAAATGCGTACTTAAAACTCGCTCCACATGCCGATAAAGGCGTTGCACTTGCCCAAAATACCCTGGGTCGGATGTATTTGAAGGGTGATGGCGTAGCCAAGGACTCTAAGAAAGCTTTCAAGTTATTTCAGAAAGCGGCTAACAGTGGATTTTCGGCCGCACAGAACAATCTAGGGGTGATGTATATGGCCGGCGATGCCGTTAAACAGGATTTTGCTCGTGCGCAAAAATATTTTCGGAGTGCTGCGAGCCAAGGATTCTCTCCAGCGATGTTGAATCTCGCAGAGATGTATGCGGAAGGGTTTGGTGTTGTGCGAGACCCGGCGGAAGCTGCGCGATGGAAGGCCAAGGCACGCGCCCCCGAAGCTGATAGTGCACGTGATGTAGTAACCGCTCAGTTTTCGGGCAGTGGGCAATTCGATGAAGGTATGAATAGATACTATAAAGGGGACTATGTTGGAGCAGCCCCTCTGATTCAAAAGGCAGCAGAACTTGGTCATCCCGAAGCACAGCTTCGCCTTTCTCTGATGTATCGGGAGGGCCAGGGGGTGCCCAAAGATTTGAAGAAGGGCGATTACTGGGAGAGAAAGGCAAAAGCGAAAGGCCGCCAGATGGATGACGGGCAAGATAGAGTCATCGTTAATTTGCTTCCGCCTGGGGATCCTCGATTGACTCCCCCTCCCATACCAAAGCCGACTGCAGCGCCTGAGCGAGGCATGTGTCCAACCTGTGGTCGTCCAGCCGATAGCCAGTAAAGCGATCATAGGGGTCGGAGACATTTTCTTCTAAACATCCCTTCCTCATTGATCGGTCTCCAATCGTCCTATGATCGAGTTCGAAAAACATTCTGTCAGCGCCCGGCTTTCACCCAATTCTGCCAACCCATGGTCAATCGCGTCGCGGGATACTGGAGTCAGGTCTTGCGTTAGCGTATATCGACGCAAGGCCTAGCACCGTGCGTTTCACTACTTCGGCCCTGATCGAGTTAACGCTTACCTGCATGGAGAATTTCCACAGTGGACATCCCACGAATATTCAACATTTCTGAAAGCGCTCACCGCATCCACAACCCGATTACACCGGAGAAGCTCGCGATTCTTGGGGCTGCGCTGCGCCTGGAAGCGGGGACCAGAGTCCTAGACCTCGGCAGCGGTTCGGGAGAGATGTTATGCACCTGGGCGCGCGATCATGGAATTTGCGGTACCGGTGTCGACATGAGTCGGTTGTTCACCGAGCAAGCCAAACGCCGTGCGGGCGAACTCGGTGTTAACGATCAAGTCGAGTTCATCCATGGCGATGCTGCCGGCTATGTCTCCGACCAGCAGGTGGGTGTGGCCGCTTGCGTCGGTGCGACGTGGATCGGCGGAGGCGTCGCTGGCACGATTGAGCTTCTGGTGCGCAGCCTGCATACCGGGGGGATCGTTCTCATTGGCGAGCCCTACTGGCGGCAGTTGCCGCCGACGGAAGAGGTTGCCAAGGGATGTCTGGCCAACTCGATTGCCGACTTTTTCTTGCTGCCGGAACTTCTTGCATCTTTCGGCCACCTTGGCTACGACGTCGTAGAAATGGTTCTGGCCGATCAAGATGGCTGGGATAGGTACGAGGCAGCCAAATGGCTAACCCTGCGTCGATGGCTTGATGCCAATCCCGACGATGAGTTGGCGCAAGAGGTCCGCGCCCAACTGACCTCGGAGCCGGCGCGCTACGCTGCATATACGCGTGAATATCTCGGTTGGGGTGTGTTCGCGCTGATGCAGCGGTAAGACCAAGCTATTAGATAGGGGGGCGGAAGGATTCAATTGCTCGCTGACTCCCCGGCAATCCACTCCGCAAACCAATCAGTCAGCGGTCGGCTTTCACCCAAACCGGCCAATCGGCGGTCGATGGCATCGTGGTTGCCCCAGACCACGTCCGGCAGTTTGCCCTCGGCCACAAGCTTTTCAATGTCACCGCAAAACAGCCCGAGGTCGCGCTGCATGTAGAAGCCGTAGCTGCGGCAGGCGACCGGGCGGTGCAGGTAGACGGGGCAGGCACCTGTGTTGCGGTCGAGCAGGGGGCAGATGACGGGGTGGGTGGTGGAACTGGCCAGGGCGGCGACTTCGCGACCGATAGCTTGCAGGTGATCCGGCGCCAGTTGGGCCAGGCCTTCGCGCAGTAAATCCCACTCGGCGGCGGTCAGCTGCGGTACGTTGGCCAGCCGCTTGCAGCAGCTATCGCAACCCTTGCCGCACAGCCAGTCGGGTTGGTTTTCGCGAATGCTGGCGACGCGGGCGTCGATGTCGTGGTGCAGTTCGGTCAGTGGGTTCATGGTGTTTGTCGGATCGAGTGGGCGGCGGTGGCTGATGGGGTACGGAAATGCCGGCTTCGTTTAGCCGCGCTTCTCCACCGCGCAGAACTTATGGATTACCCGCTGCCACCTCGGCTGACCACAAGGGCGGGCCGCCGGCGGCGAGGTGGCAGAGGTAGGCGCGCAGGTCGAATTCGAGCTGGAAATAGTCGGCTTCCATGTGCTGGCAGAGCTGGTAGAAGGCTTTGTCGTGCTCCGGCTCTTTCAGGTGGGCGATCTCATGGACGACGATCATGCGCAGGAACTCGGCCGGCATGTCGCGAAAGAGGCTGGCGACGTGGATTTCGCGCTTGGTCTTGAGCTTGCCGCCCTGGACGCGGGCGATGCGGGCGTGGATGCCGAGCGCGTTCTGTACCGACTGCAGCTTGCCGTGGAAAGCGACCTTGCTCGGCTGCGGCGCGTTGCGCAGGTAGTCGTTCTTGATCTCCAGCACGTAGTCATAGAGCGCCTTGTCGGTGCGCACCTGGTGCGCTTGCGGGTATTTCTGGCGCAGCACTTTCCCGAGCTGATCCTGTTCGATCAAGCGCTGAACCGATTCCACTAAATGTAGTGGATAGCCGGCAAGGTAGTTGGGAGTGGCAGGTTGGTTCATGCACAAGGCTAGAGCTTGAGGAGAGCCGATTCTACCGGATGGCAGTTGTCTGCGAAGGGTGGTGGCCGGCGGCTGACGTGGCCGGAGTGGGCGACAATCAGGCACATTTTTTCACGGCTGCGGTGCACTGCTGGTTTTGGGCAAAAATCAGAGTACGCCAGTCGCCGGGGTGGTGCGGCAGGGGTTACGGTAAATACACTGCTGTCAGGATAATCACTGCTTAAGCCGTTACTTATATATTTATGACTTAAGTCATGGATTTTTCTTGCAAGAAACATTAAAAAAATGGGATAAATACATAAATTGATTTATTTGTCTTTTGGGGGAAAGATGCTCAAGCAGGAAAAACATCGCTTTTTGATGGTTTTTTCCCTTACCTGCGCGGTTATTGTGTCCCTCGCTGGCTGGGTCTACCTGGCCCTCTCTTCAGAAGTTCAGATTCGTGCAGAGGCGAAGCTGGGAGCGATAGCCACGCTCAAGGCCGAAACCATTGGTGACTGGTTCAAAGAGCGCTTTGCCGATGCGGCGGTGATGGTTCAGAACCCAGATATGGTCAATATTCTTAAAGCCGTCGATGAAATACCCACCAATGGCCGGCAAGAACTGAACTCGTATTTGGAGCAGTTAAGGTCATCCTATGACTATGTGCGTGTCGAAGTATTGGACAACGAAGGCAACGTCGTTGCCGCAAGCGGTTTGGATTTCGATACGAGCTATTCGCATCGTCCGTTCTTTCGGGAGATGGCAATAGCTGCGAGAACGCGGATGCTGATCGACTTGTACCCGGTGCAGGCGGAAGGATATCCATACGGGTTGGCCATTGTTGCGCCAGTCATCAGTCAGCAACAAGTGTTAGGGGTCGTGTATCTGCATATCGATCCGGAAAAATATCTTTTCCCCAAGGTACAGAGTTGGCCGGAAGTGAGCGAAACGGCCGAGACACTGCTGGTTCGCAGAGAAGGAGGGAACGTTTTGTTCCTGAATCACCCACGCCTGTCGAATGCTCTACCAATGACCTTGGCCTTGCCGCTTTCCCATGCCGATCTGCCGGCGGCAAGAGCTGTTACGATGGGTAACACCAATCAGGAAGGTGTCGATTACCGTGGGCATAAGGTGCTCAGCGTCACCATGCCGGTACAAGGAACCGGGTGGTCGATGGTTTCCAAGATCGACTCGGCTGAGGCATTGAGCGAATTGCGCAAACTTGCCGCTGAGGTTGCGTTGGCATCGCTGGTGGTCATGCTATTTACCGGTCGGCTCCTGTTCTTGCGCTACCAAGCGGAGCAGCTGCGGCACGAACAGAAACTGAAACGACAACTGCACAGCGTGGAAGAGGTATTTGAATACCTGAGGGACGCCATTCTGCTCGTCCAGAAAGATCAGAGAATCCATTTCGCCAATCAAACGGCAGTCAAGCTACTTGGCGACCAAGGCGGCATACTCATCGGGAAGCGTTGGCCGGAGTTGCTGGCATCGGATGGGGCGGAATATCTCGATGACCCGTCAGGCGAGGTTCATGAAATTCAACTGAGGTCTGGCGACGGTCGAGTTTTCGATGCGGAAGTACGCAGCTCGTCACTGGGCGATGATCTCTATTGGCTGAGTATTCGAGATATCTCTGCTCGCAAGCAGGCCCAAGAGCGCTTAATCGAACAGAACACCGTGCTCGAGCGACAAGTTGCAGTGCGAACATCTGAGTTGCAAACGGCGAAGGACCAAGCAGAGGCGGCAAGTCATGCCAAGAGCGTGTTCTTGGCCAATATGAGCCACGAGATTCGGACGCCGATGAATGCCATCATCGGTTTGACCCATATGTTGCGCCGCGACGAGTCCCTGAGCCTGGTACAAGCCGACCGTCTGGGACGGATTTCCGGTGCGGCTGAGCACTTGCTCTCGGTGATCAACGATATTCTGGATATCTCAAAAATCGAGGCCGGGAAGATCGAGTTGGAGCGGGTCGACTTCGAGCTCGATGAAATGATCCGTCAGGCGTCGTCGATCATTGCGCTTAGGGCGCAGGCGAAGAATATCGAACTGGTGGTGGATCTGCAGGGATTGCCCAAGCGCCTGAATGGCGATCCGACGAGATTGAGTCAGATGCTGATCAATTATCTGGGCAATGCGGTCAAGTTTACCGAGAAAGGCAGCATCGTCCTGCGAGCGCGCGTGGAGGCGGAGACTGGCGAGGCGGTTACGGTTCGCTTCGAAGTTGAAGATAGCGGGATCGGAATCCCCGAAGAAAAAATCCAGGGGCTGTTCAATGCCTTCCAGCAACTGGACAACTCAACCACAAGAAAATTTGGCGGAACGGGTTTGGGATTGGCTATCAACAAAAGCCTTGCCGAACTGATGGGGGGGCGGGTCGGTGCTTCCAGTGAGCTTGGGGTTGGCAGTACCTTCTGGTGCACGGTGTGCCTACGCAAGGTTGCCGGCGTCGAGGAGGATGTCAAACCCGCCTCTCTGCGCGGGCTACGCGCATTGGTCGCCGACGATTTGCCCATCACCCAGATGGTGCATACCCAGTTGCTGCGACAGTTGGGTATGCGTCCAGTGGCGGTAGCCTCGGGAAGAGAGGCAGTCACTGCGCTGAAGGTTGCCGACGAGGAGGATGATCCTTACGCAGTGGCATTTATCGATCTCCATATGCCGGATCTGGATGGGATTTCAATGCTTGCTGCTGCCAATTCGTTGCAACTGAATCATCCGGTGACCTTCGTGATGGTCACTGCATCGGCGGATATGGCTGTGGAAGAGGATGCAATCGCCGCCGGATTCAGCGATGTTTTGCATAAACCGATCTCTGCCAGGGCTCTCAAACAGTGGTTGCTGGATCACGTGGGCGAACCGACCATGCAATCCGCTCAAGCCAGTGTTCCTCCCGAGATCGAGCTAAAGCAAACGCGAGCCGGCAGCCGGATTCTTTTGGCCGACGACGAGCCCATCAATCAGATGATTGCGCAGGAAATGCTCGAAGAACTGGGGATGCTCGTTTCGGTAGCCGGCAACGGAAAAGAGGCGTGCGAACTTTTAGCAGTGCGGGATTTCGATTTGGTCCTGATGGACATGCAAATGCCTGTCATGGATGGCCTTGAAGCGACGCGGTCGATCCGCAACAGGGAACAGGGCCGGGCGGTGCCCATCATAGCGATGACGGCAAATGCATTTGCTGAGGATCGAGCCAAATGTATCGAGGCGGGCATGAACGACTTCGTGGCAAAACCGGTGGATCCCGAAGTGCTTTTCAAGGCTATGCTCAAGTGGCTGGAAAAGGCTAAAAAAGATTGAAATATCGCCACTTAGGCGATTTGGTGGGCTGTGGCAGCGCCTAACCGCGCCTTGCCTGATGGTGAGCGGAGGTGCAATTAAATGAGTCGAGGTATTTGTAGTCGCAATACCAGACTCCATGAATTGCTTGCATCGCCACTCAGCCAACCGTTCCGGCCGCTTGCCTTCTGCCACCAACTTTTCGTTATCACCACAGAACTGCCCGAGGTCGCCATGCAGGTAGAAGCCGTGGCTGTGGTAGGCGACCGGGCGGTTTATATCGATCGGGTTGGCGCCGAGCGGTCGGCACTTCTCCCTGCAAGTGGGTGGCGTAACCTTGCTAGAAGGGCCAGTAGCCCAGGCGCCGAAGACCGAGAACGAGCAGGACGATGCCTGCCAGACGCATCATCCAGGGCAGCAACCAGCCTCTGCCGCATTTGAGTTCCCTGCCCAGGCGGCCGGCGAGCGGGGCCAGCAGGAGAATGGGCGTCATTGCTGCGCCAAGTCCGAAGGCCAGGCCATAGCTGGCGCCGCTGCCGACGCTCTCGGTTTGGGCGGCGAGCGCCAGCAGAGAGGCCAGCGGTGTACAGGGCGTCAGGGCCAGGGCCGCGCCCATCGCCATGGGCGGTGCGGCATCGACCCGGCGTTGAAAACGCAAGGGCTGAACACCTGCGCCAGGGTTGCTGCCGCACTGCGTCTGTCGAGCCCGCGCCAGCATCCAGATGCCGGAGGCGATGCTGACCAGCCCGATGGCGATATTGCCCAGAGGGCCGCCCAGCGACTTGGCGATGCCCAGCCCGGCCATGCCGGCGGCGCCCGCCAGCAGCGTGTAGGCCAGAACGCGGCCGGCGAGGAACATCAGGGTATGGCGAAAGGCCTCGCGCGTGCCGCTGGCCCGGCCGAAGGTCCAGGTGCCGATGAAGGGCATGCAGGTCACGGTGCAAGCCGTCAGTCCCATTGAAACGCCGAGCAGCCAGACGGTCGTCAGGCCGACCTGGGCTCCGGCTGCGAGGTCATTCATGCTGGCAGGCTCCCGACTTGCGCACCAGACGAACCGGCTTGACGGTACCGTCGGGCAGTTCGCCCTTCACTTTCTCCTTGTAATACTCGCGGCTCGACGCGAAGAGGCTGACCGGGCCCCATTTGAGCTGGATGATTCCATCCTGCGGGCAATATTCGGCGCAGCGCCCACACAGGGTGCAGTCCTCGGTGTAGGCCTTGCGTCCTTCTTCGAGGGAAATTTCCTGGATATCCATCGGGCAGGCCTCGCTGCAGACGCGGCAGCTGCCGCAGTTGGCGTGACGGACCTTGACCAGCCGGCAGGGCGACAGGCGCTGGAACAGTGTGTTGAAAGCCAGCAAGGGGCAAATCCGGCAGAAGGGCTGACGCAGCGCCAAGCCACCGATCAGCATGAAACCGATCAGGAAATTGCCGGTTGCCCCCAGGGCGAAGCTCCAGCTGTCGCCCAGGCGCAGGGCGAATTGCTCGGTGCTGCCGGTCAGCAGCGTGGTGGCGATGCGCGATGGGCACATATCGCAATAAGGGTTGCCCAAGGCGTGAGGCGTCACGCCCAGTCCGGTCAGCAGGGGCAACAGGAAGACCAGGCCAAGCAGGAGCAGCCACTTGACGGGGCGGACGCGTCGGGCCGCAACGAGATCGTCTTTCTCCAGCCGGCGAATGCCGATGCCGAAGCGCCGCCCGAGGCGTCCGATCATTTCCTGCAAGGTGCCGAGCGGACAGACCCAACCGCAGAAGGCCTTGCCCAGCACGAAGAAGAAGGCAAAGAAGGCGAGAAAGCTCATCAGCAAGGGCAAGACCATGCCGATGGTCAGTTGTTCCGCTCTGACGATGGCTTCGCCGATGCGATGGTGCAGGATGTGCTGGGTCGGGATCAGGACGCAGTATCCACCGTTCATCTGGTCGTAGGCGCAGGACAGGGCCGGCAAATTGTTGGAAATCTTGTCCGCCATGTAGGTGCCGACGAAAACGCTGCCATAGACCGTCACGAAGAGCATGATCAGCTGCACGGCGAAACGCAGGCGGGAAAGCCTGAAGGAAATGGGTGTAGACATCGTTCAGTTCTCCTTCGACTGACGGCGACGCAAGATGGGTAGGGCGCCAAGCATGCCGGCCAGCAGGAAGGCACCGCCCCAGGCGAGGCTTTGGCCCCGATCTGCATCCGGCCCGTAGGTATGACTGAAGCTGCTCAGGTAGTGGCGTCCCTCGGCCGTATGCTCGACGGCCAGGACAAAGTCGGCGCTGGCCCGACCATGCCCGCGGGTGCTATCGCTATCGTTGAAGTCGCGGGGAAAGAGCACCGTGGCGACGCCACTGGCATCTGTGGTGAAACGCAGCTGGCTGCCGCGACTGGTTTCGAGGCGAAGGCTCTTGCCGGCAAGCGGTTCACCGAGAAAGCGCACCTGGAATTTCCACTTCTCGCTTTCCCGGTAGCGTCCGTGTTCGCGTGGCAGCGGGCTGGGCACGATCTCCAATTCGGATTTCAGGCGGCTCAGCAGTTGCGTGGGCGATTGTCCGGGATTGGAGAAATACCAGGCGGTCGAGGCGACGGCGACATGCTCGGGCCTTTCCTCGCGGGCGCTGACCCAATGGTAGTTGCCGATGGTCGGTCCAGCGGACTGGATGCGGGCGCCTTCGGGGCCGATGGGGAAGCTGCGTTGCCCGCCATCGGGCGAGAAAACTTGCATTTCCGTGGCATCCAGGCCCACGGCGCGTAGCAGCACACCGTTTCTTTCGCCGCCTCGTTTGCCGGCGGCTTCCAGTCGGGGCTGCTTGGTCCAGGCCGGATCCGTGCGTTCGGAGGTGACGCCTGGAGCCATCGCGTGCCCGTGTTCGGCGCCGAGGCTGCTGCCAGCAGCCATCGCCAGGCCGATGAGAAGGATCAGTTGTCTCATCGCCGCATCTCACCGAAATTCATAGCGATAGGTGAGCAGCACCGAACGGGGTGCGGCAACCGTATAGAGCACTTTGCCCGTCGTGTCCTTCTTGACTTCGGCGGCATAGTGCTGGTCGAACAGGTTGTCGACGTTCAGGGTCAGGGAATGGCGTTGCCACTGATAACCCAGAGACGCGTTGGTCACCCATTCCCAACCGCTGTACTTCTCGGTGTTGGCGTTGTCCATCCAGTATTGCCCCCAGGTGTTGGCCGATACGCGTGCCCGCCATCCGGCCTGTTTCCAGGCCACGAAAACGCCGTATTGGTTGCGGGGAACAAAGGGCAGGGCCTTGCCGCTGCGATCCATGTTGACCGTGCTTGCCCCCACGCGGACGGGCTCGGTGAACTGGTCGTAGCGATAGTCGGCATAGCTGTAATAGCCACCGGTTTCCCAGTGCGGGTTGAGGATGTAACGTCCCGCGAACTCGAAGCCGCGCTTGTCGGTCTTGCCGGCGTTCAGATAGGTCGTCACGCCGCCGTTCGACTGCTGCACGATCTCCTTTTCGACCGGGTTGAGATAGATGCTGGTGTCGAAACTCCAGTCGGCGGCGCGTCCCTTCAGGCCGATTTCGTAGTTGCGCGAAAGCGGTGCCTCCAGTGCCGGATTGCTCGCGATTTCCGAAGTCGATGGAATCTGGCCGGCCTGGGCGGCCATCGCGAAGAGGTTGAGGCCCGGCGCAATGCGGTAGCTCGCCGCCAGTTTGGGGGCGGGCAGATAGAAGGTCTTCTCGAGGTAGGTCTGGCCGGCACCGGCTTTGTATTTGCCGGTGGCGTAGTTGTAGGCACGGAGCTGGTTGTTGTTGTCCTCGAACTGGACGATGTCGTAGCGCATGCCGAGATCGACGATCCAGCGCTCGGTCGGTCGCCACGATTCCTGCAGGTAAATGCCTTGCAGCAGGGTGGTGGAATCGTCGATTTCGGCAAGCGCGCCGCGTGCATCGCTACGGGTCGCTACGATGCGGCCGCCGGCGCCGTAGGTGAGGTCGCGGTACTCGTATTTCCTCGAATCGGGAGCGCGTTCCTGGCGGACGGTCAGGCCGCCGACCAGTGTGCCCTGCGCATGGCGGTAATTGCCTTCCAGATCGACGCCCAGATTGGATACCCAGGACTCGGTTTCGTTGATCATGCCGGTCACCGGGTGATAGTGATACCAGGTGTTGTAGTAAACGCGGGGCTTGAAGGTGAAGTCGCCGCGCTGCATCTCGTAGCGGCTGTTGAAAAAGAAGACCTTCGAGTAGCGCCCGGAGTTCTTCCAGGCTTCCGAGGTTCCTTCTTGCTTCCCGCTACGCTTGAACTGGTCGAAGAGATAGCCGTTGGCGGCGGTATTGTCGATCGCCCCGGGCAACTGCATGTTGGCTTCGGAATAGGACACTTCGCTTTCGAGAATGTCGCCGTCACCCAACTGGATGCCGTGCTTCAACGAGGCCTGGGTGGTGTCGAATTTGTTCCAGTAACGCCAGTCGTTTTCCATCTCCCGTCGGGTGAGGGTGACGGCTACCGCCTGCCGGTCGTCGATCATCGCACCGTAGCGCAGATGGATGTTCTTGGTTCCTTCGCTGCCATAACCCAGGCGGAAGTTGTTTCCCGTCTGGTCGAAGACCGATTTCGAGATGATTTGAATGGCGCCGCCGGCGCTACCGGCGGCAAACAGGTTGCCTGGCCCCTTGGCGACTTCGATACGCTCGATGTCCTGCGTGTCGACGAAATCGAGGCGCGTAAAACTGTCCGGGTCACTGAGCGGCACGCCGTCGCGCAGCACCATGATTTCACGGATGCCATAAGCGGCCTTCAGGCCAGCGCCGCGGATGATCAGGCGGGCATCGAAGCCGCCGTTCTTGCTGTCGATCAGCACCCCCGGTACTTCCTGTAGCGCTTCCTTGACGTTGAACATCTTCTTGTCGGCCATCGTTTCCTTGCCGATCACCGCGATCGCCTGCGGAACATCGCCGGTCGAGCGGCTTTCACGGGTTGCCGTCACGGAAATCTCTTCCAGCTGAGTGCTTGGCTCAGCCGAAGCGCCGCCGGCCAGAATTGCACATGTGTACAACACGCCCGGTCGTAGTATTTTTTTTGCTTTCTTCACGAACCCTCCCTTTTTTTTCATGGTTCTAAAAGGGGGCGATGCTAATTCCTGGAGAAGCCCGCTATATGCGACATTTCGTCGCCCGCGGCAACGTGTCGCAGGGGCGAAGGCCCGATTCGATTTCAGCCCGAAGGGGACTTCAGCTTCCGCCAGCGGTTAGTCGGCGAGTGGATTGAATGGGGGGCGAAGAATCGCCATCTCGCCCAAATAATCGTTTGCCAGCAGGGGGAAACCCCTGTATTGTGCACTGCAGCGAACTTTGAGTAGTGTTGTTGTTTAGTCGGTTTAGTTCCTGTAGTTCTACAGCGCCAATCCCCCCATTCGTACCTCGCCGCCTTGAATTCGCCCCTTTTTTCGGGGCTTTGCCCCGTCTCATTTTTACGGAGATTCAAGACATGGCTTATGGCATCGTCAAGTGGTTCAATGATTCCAAGGGTTTCGGATTTATTTCCCCCGAGGGTGGTGGCGAAGACCTTTTCGCGCATTTTTCGGCAATTCAATCCAAGGGTTTCCGCACCCTCGCCGAAGGTCAGCGCGTCTCGTTCGACGTGACGACCGGCCCGAAAGGCAAGCAAGCGAGCAACATCCAGATCGCTTGATCCTCGTAGCCCCCGCGCTTTGGCTTCGGGGGTTCGCCAGGGGGCTTATGCCCCTCCATTCTCATATTGGAGCCAATCATGGCCAAAGAAGAATTGCTGGAAATGCAAGGTGTCGTCCAGGAAGTCCTGCCCGATTCACGTTTTCTCGTCACGATGGAAAACGGACATTCGCTGGTGGCTTACACGGCCGGCAAAATGCGCAAGCACCATATCCGCATCATCGCGGGCGACAAGGTAACGCTGGAACTGTCGCCGTACGACCTGTCCAAAGGCCGTATCACCTTCCGGCAGATCGAGGGGCGTACGCCTCCTACCCCGCGCGTCAAACGCTGACGCCGAGGGCTGTATTTGAAAGACTGAATGAATTTGGAACAAAAACGAGCAGCAGCTCGGAAACTCTGCAGTAAATTGGACGTCACCGTCCTGCCGTATGGAAATGCCTGGTGGTTGCTGGGCGACAGCATCAACCAGGTGATCGGCGAAATCGCCGGACTCTCGGAGTCTGGCTTGATGCAAATGCGACGCCCGCGCTTCTCTCGGGCCTAGGCTTCAAGACAACAGGTAAAGGCGCAGTTTTTCTCACTGCTGCGGTGCACTGCCTGTTTTGGCCAAAAAACCAGGCGCAACCCTGTCGCCGCTAACGGGGAGTCCCCTTTTATTTTTCCACCAGGCGGCCGATACGATAGGCCGTCAGCAGGCGGTCGGCTTCTTCCGTATGAGGGCGGCCACGCATTTTCGTCCGGTAGGCTTCGCTCGCCTCCTTGCCGCACCAGGCCAGGATGATGGCCGGCCGGCTCGGGTGTTCGGGCAGGTAGGCGGTGATGTCGTAGACCTCGCCGTCGATGGCCATCCAGCAACTGGTTTCGCCGGCGTGTTCGGCAATCTGGGCGAGCGTGTAGCGGGCTTCCGCTGGCGCCGCTACCGGCTCGTCCGGCGCCAACAAGGCGTTGAGCCAGAAGCCGCCGAGCGCGATCCAGAACAGCGCAGTGCCGAAAACGAATAGCTTGCGCATCATCGGAAGTCGAACGCCTCGAAATGAATGTGGGCCGACGGCACGCCGCGCTGGGTAAGAAGGCGGCGGGCCGCTTCGATCATGCCGGGCGGGCCGCACAGGTAACACTGACAATCGGTCAGTTGTTCGCCCGTCGGCAGCAATTGGCCGAGTTGCGTTGCCTGACCGTTGTCGGCATGGCAGTGCAGCGTGAGTTGCGGCATGGCTTCGGCCATAGCGCCTAGTTCGCCGACGTAGGCGGCATCGTCGTCGCTGCGGAAGCAGTAGAGCAGTGTGGTCGGCGCTGTCGGTGCGCCGTCGCGCAGGCCAGCCAGGAAAGGCGTAATGCCGATGCCGCCGGCTAGCCAGAATTGACGCGCTGAGGTATGTCGGGGCAGGAAATGTCCGTAAGGGCCTTCGATCCGGGCCGGGGTGCCGATGCGGACGGACTGCATGTGCCGGGTGCAATCGCCCAGGGCCTTGATCGACAGGCGGAGCTGGCCGGCACTGTCGACGCCGCTGATGGTGAACGGGTGAGCCTCTTCGCAGCCCTGAAAGTCGCCGCACGAACCCAGGCTGAGCATGACGAATTGACCGGGCATGGCGTCGATCGGCTGGGCAAGCGGGCGCAGGTCGAGTTCGACGACATCCTTGGCGACCGCCTGGACCTGACTGACCAGGTAGGGGCGGGCGGCCAGCCTGAGGTCGGCACGCAGAAAGCGCCAGAGCAGGAAGAGGGCGGCGAGCAGCATCGAGAAACCGATGGGCTCGTTCAGACCGAGCAGGATCAGGTGGGCAAAACCGAAACCGATGGCCGGCACCAACAGCAGATGCAGCAGGCGCCAGCGGCCGTAGGCAATGCGGCTATGGGCCAGGCCGGTTCCTGCCATCAGCAGAAGCAAGCCGAACCACCCGGACCACAAGGCCCAGCCTTCGTTGGCCGGCCAGAGCGCGGCCCAGGCCAGAGCCGGGGATTCGTCCAGATAGTCGGTGGCCAGGGCGAGCGGATGCAGGGTGAGAGCCAGATAGCCCAGGGTGCCCAGCCCGTGGTGCCAGCGATACATCGCTTCGATACCTCCCAGTGCCTGCGCCAGGCGCGGTTCGCGCACCATGAGCAAGAGACTGGCCAGCAGTAGGCCGCAGCCGAGCCAGCCGAGAACGATGCCGAGGCTGCGCCAGAAAGTCAGATCGTCCGGCCAGGCCCAAAAGACGGGAATGCCCACCAGCAGTGCGCTGAGCAGCGGAATAAGCAATCGCTTCATTGGGTTTTGCCGGTGCTATTTGCTCCGTCGCTGCGCAGATGCGCACAGAAATCACGACCACCACCGCGCAGGCTGACGCCGCGTTCGCGCGCCCGCTGTTCCATCTGGCGATGGTGTTCCTCACGATAGGCCTCGCACTGGGCCAGCGATGTGAAGCTGCGGATGCGAGCCTGGTGTTCGACCCGCTCTTCCGGCGTCATCAATTGCCAGCCGCGGGTGTTGCCTTCCCCGGCGCGCCACGGGCCGCGTGCCTCGGCATCGGTCAAGGGCAGGGCGAACAGCGCGGCGAGCAGTAGCGCAGATGTAGTCCGGGCCTTCATGGGGCAAGCCTCCTCAAGGCTTGGGAGATGTCGTGATGCTACTCTCCAGCGACCGCCTCTGTCTTGATCCAGGGCACAAAAAAGGCTGCCCGCAGGCAGCCTTGTTAATCATTTTAGCCCGATATCAGGAACCGATCACGCCGCCGTCATCCTTGGTGATGACCACGGTGGCCGAGCGCGGGCGGGCGCTGCCGCCTTGCGGCCAGTGGCTTTCGAAGCCGGCCAGGTCGTTGGCGCCGACCGTGGCCGCCTTGGTGTTTTCGCCCGGATGCTGGATGTTGACGAAAATCGCCTTGCCGTCCGGCGTTTCGGCGATGCCGGTAATCTCGCAACCCTTGGGGCCGACCAGGAAGCGGCGCAGGTTGGCCGGGCTGGCGGCCTTGCCGGCGAGCGTGGCGACCGTTTGGCCTGCGCCGCCGTTGGTCGGTACGGCTGCGTTGGCAATGGCCACGGCCTTGCCGTCGCCGACCTGACCGGGCAGGGCGGCCAGCATCATGCAGTTGGTGACGTCGGTGTAAGCCGCATCGTCGGTCTGCAGCCACATCAGGCCGGGGATGGCCTGGCTGAACCACAGGCCATCCGGGCTGGAGAAATCGTTGTCGGCGGTCAGCGATGAGATGTTGACCTTGCTGCCGTCGGCCCCGGCTTCGGCACCGAACAGGTAGATGTCCCAGTGGAAGGCGGTGGCGGCGGCATCGCTGCCCTTTTCCTTCATGCGGATGATGTGGCCGTTCACGTTGCCGGTATTGGTCTTGCTGCCGATGGTGTCGGCGTAGTGGCGTGGATTGGCCGCGTCGAGGCCGCGGCTGGCGCCGCCGGCGGTGTTGCCGGTCATGCCACGCTCGTTGTTGTTGGTCAGCGTGACATAGATGTCGCCGGTCAGCGGATGCACGCCGGTCCATTCCGGACGGTCCATCGGCGTGGCGCCGACGGCGTCGGCGGCCAGACGGACATTGACCAGCAGGTCGGCACGGTTGGCGAATGGGTAGGCGGTATAGGTCGCCGGAATGGCCGCCAGGTCGAGCTCCAGCCACTGGCCGCTGCCGTCGGCGTTGAACTTGGCGACGTAGAGCTTGCCGTCGTCCAGATACTTGTCGCCGCTGGCCAAGCCGCCATTGGCGTCGGCCGGATTCCATTTCTGCGTCGACACGAACTTGTAGATGTATTCGCCCTTCGAGTCGTCACCCATGTAATAGACGATGGGCTTGCCAGCAACGGCCTTGGCCGGCATCGCGCCTTCGTGGCCGAAGCGACCGAGAGCGGTGCGCTTGCGCGGCTTGGCCTCGGGCGCGAAGGGGTCGATCTCGACCACCCAGCCGAAGGTGTTGGCGGCGTTGCGGAAATCGTCGGTCGGCGAGGTTTCGGTGGGGGTCAGGTTCCAGCGGTTGTAGAGATCCTTGCCGCTCAGGTCGCCGCCGGCCGGGTTGGCCCAGCCGTAGCTGCCTTCGCTGGCCGAACTGCCGAAATAGCGTTTTTGCGCGGTGGCTGCCTTGGCGTCCAGCGTGTTGCTGGCCGGGCGCTTGAAATAGCCGGCCCAGTTTTCCTCGCAGGTCAGGTAGGTGCCCCAGGGCGTAATGCCCATGGCGCAGTTGTTCAGCGTACCGCGCGTCTGGCTGCCGGTCGGCGAATATTTGGTGCGCAGCAGAGCGTCGGCGCGCGCCGGACCATGGATGTCCATTTCGCTGGCGGCAGTCAGGCGACGGTTGTAGCCCGACTGGCGATTGACCGCGAACAGCCCATGCTGGCGGCTCACTTCGATGACCGAAACGCCGTGTGCCAGCACTTCCTTGTCGATCTGCGCGGCGACGCGGCGGGCCGGGGCGAAGCCGGCGCTGGTTTCGGCGGCGGTGTGCAGGAACTGCTGGTTGATGTTTTCGTGGTTCATGCACAGCAGGCCGCGCTGGGTATTGGCCAGTTGCTTGCCGTGGCCGTTCGCGTTCAGGCCGAAATAGGCCATGCCGTCGTGGTGGTCGCCGGCGCGGAAGTTGAAGCTGTCGGCCGCATCGCTGCCGTCGTTGGCATAGTCGCCGGTGGCGGCGTTGATCGGGTCGCCGGTGCGGTAGAGGACAGTGGCACGATAGCCGGGCGGCACGCTCAGCACGTCGTCCAGGCTTTTCGCCACGGCGGTGAAACCCAGCTTGGGCAGCTTGTCATGTGCCTTGGCCAGCGCAGCCTGGCCGCCGAAACCGACACATCCTGCCAGGCCGACCCCGCCTTTGAGCAGCGTGCGGCGGCTCAGGCGGGTGTGCAGCAGGTCGGTGATGGCCGGGTTGCCGGAGTCGTTCTTGCTGATGTCGTCGAGGCCGTTCGGGGCGTCAGGGTGATTCTTGGTCAGGTGATCGGTCATGGTGGCGGTGTGCTCGCTGAGGGGTTGGGATGGCACCCGGTCCGTCGCCTGGGGGCGATCTATCGCCGGAAATAACCGGCTGGCCGGGAAACCGCAGCAATCTACCGTGCGTTTATGACAGCTTTGTGAACCGCTGCTCGGCGGACTTGGCGAACACCCAGAAACGGAGTAGAACCGCGGCGCCGATTGCGCACAGTCCGGAGAAGACGAAGGCCAGCCAACTCGCGCTGCCCTGCCACAGGGCGCCGAAGACCAGCGAAGCAGGGAGCAGCATGATGCCGGCGGTCAGGTTGAACCAGCCGAAGGCGGCGCCGCGCCGGTCGGCCGGGGCAAGGTCGGCGACCAGCGCCTTTTCGACGCCTTCGGTGGCGGCGAGGAAGAGGCCGTAGAAGGCGAACAGGGCGTAGAGCCAGATGCCTGCGGTGGACAGGGCTGCGAGGGCAAAATACGTCAGCGCGTAGGCAATGTAGCCGCCAAGCAGCAGGCGCTGGCGGCCAAAGCGGTCGGACAGCGCCGATAGCGGCGTCGAGAAGAGCGCGGCGACCAGCGACACCGCGCCCCACAGCAGCGGGATTTCCGCTTCGCTCATGCCCAGTTCGCGGGCGCGCAGCAGCAGGAACATGTTGGAGGAGTTGCCCAGTGTGAATAGCGCGACAACCAGCAGGTAGCGGCGCAGGTGCGGCGGCAAATTGGTCACTTGCCAGTCGAACGGGGTGCGGGCGGCATGCGGCACAGCGGGCGGTTCGCGCAGGGCGAGGGCCATGGCCAGACAAAGCAGGGCGGGGATCAGCGACCAGACGAAGACATCGCGCAGAGCCACGCCGCTGGCCAGCAGCAGTGCGGCAAGGGCCGGGCCGATGACCGCGCCGAGGTTGTCCATGGCGCGGTGCAGGCCGAAGGCGAGGCCGCGATGTTCGGCCGGCACGCTGCCGGCGAGTAGGGCGTCGCGCGGCGAGGAGCGCAGGCCCTTGCCGATGCGGTCGGCGATGCGAATGGCGAGCAGGCCGGGCCAACTGGTGACGATGGCGATCAAGGGCCGGGCAAAACCGGCCAGACCATAGCCGAAAACGATCCACGGTTTGCTGCGCCGGGTGCGATCCACTACTACGCCGGAGAACAGTTTGAGCAGGCTGGCCGTGGCTTCAGCCACGCCTTCGATCAACCCCAGGGCGCGCGGCCCGGCCATCAACACCGAGGCGAGGTAAAGCGGAATCAGCGGGTAGAGCATGTCGCTCGCCGCGTCGTTGATCAGGCTGATCAGGCCGATCAGCCAGACGGTGCGGGGCAGGGCGCGGATGGCGGCGAACATGCTTGGCTTGCGAGCGCCGCCGATTAAGCCGTCATCCCCACGAACGTGGGGATCCCGTTGGTTGATTCTTCTGGATTCCCGCCTGCGCGGGAATGAGCTGCTTGGAGCGAATGGGCGTTGTTCACTGGCCAGCGTGCTGACGCAGCATGTCGAGCGCCACCGCCTCGGCCACCTTGATGCCGTCGACGCCGGCCGACAGGATGCCGCCGGCGTAGCCCGCGCCTTCGCCAGCCGGGTAGAGGCCGCGCGTATTGAGGCTCTGGAAGTCGTGGTCGCGCTTGATGCGGATGGGCGAGGAGGTGCGCGTCTCGACGCCGGTGAGCACCGCGTCGGCCATGGCGAAGCCCTTGATCTGCTTGTCGAAGGCAGGAATCGCCTCGCGCAGCGCTTCAATCACGTAAGGCGGCACGCATTGCGCCAGATCGGTCATGCGCACGCCCGGCTGGTACGACGGCTCGACGCTGCCCAGCGCGGTGGACGGGCGGCCGGCGAGGAAATCGCCGATCTTCTGCGCCGGCGCTTCGTAATTGCTGCCGCCGGCGACGAAGGCGGCGGATTCCCATTGGCGCTGGAAATCCATGCCGATCAGCGGGTTCTTCTTGTAGTCGCCAGGAAAGTCTTCCGGGCGAATCTCGACCACCAGCGCCGAATTGGCGTTGCGCTCGGCGCGCGAATACTGGCTCATGCCGTTGGTGACCACGCGACCCGGCTCCGAGGTAGCGGCGACCACCTGGCCGCCGGGGCACATGCAGAAACTGTAGGCGGCGCGGCCGTTCTTGCAGTGATGCACGAGTTTGTAGTCGGCCGCCCCGAGAATCTCGTTGCCGGCGTTCGGGCCGAAGCGGGCGTTATCGATCAGCTTTTGCGGGTGCTCGACGCGGAAGCCGATGGCGAAGGGCTTGGCCTCGATATAGACGCCGCAATCGTGCAGCATCTGGAAGGTGTCGCGCGCGCTGTGGCCGATGGCCAGCACGACATGACGGCTCAGCAGGCGTTCGCCGCCGGCGAGTTCCACGCCAACCACCTGGCCATCCTCGCGCAGCAGCTTGTCCACCTTCGCCTCGAAGCGGATTTCGCCGCCCAGCTCGACGATGTTCTGGCGGATGTTCTCGACCATCTTGACCAGCCGGAAGGTCCCGACGTGCGGCTTGCTGACGTAGATGATCTCTTCCGGCGCGCCGGCCTTGACGAACTCCTCCAGCACCTTGCGACCGTAGAAATTGGGGTCCTTGATCTGGCTGTACAGCTTGCCGTCCGAGAAGGTACCCGCGCCGCCTTCGCCGAACTGCACGTTCGACTCGGGGTTCAGCGTGTTCTTGCGCCACAGGCCCCAGGTATCCTGGGTGCGCTCGCGCACGATCTTGCCGCGCTCCAACACGATGGGGCGAAAACCCATCTGCGCCAGCACCAGGGCCGCCATGAAACCGCAAGGCCCCATGCCGATGACGATGGGGCGCTCCGTGAGATCGGCCGGCGCTTGCGCCACGTATTTGTAGGCCATGTCCGGCGTCGCGCTGACATTGCGGTCGCCGGCCAGCCGCTTGAACACTTCCGCCTCGTCGCGCAGCGTGCAATCCACCGTGTAGATCAGCGAAATGGCCGATTTCTTCCGCGCATCGTAGCCGCGGCGGAAGAGGGAAAACTCGATCAGATCGCCATCGGCGATGCCCAGCCGCTGGCAGATGGCCGGACGCAGGGCGTCGGCGGCGTGGTCGAGGGGGAGTTTCAGTTCGGTCAGTCTCAACATGGGGCTTGCTCGTTCATGGCCGCTGCCACAACCGCCGGCGGCGGTCGGGCGTTGCTCGGAAGGGGCGGCGCAGGGCGAATTATACGGGTTGAGGCGGCCGGGGCCGAATGCTGCGGTGCACGGCCGATTTTGGGCAAAAACCAATATTTGTCGGGCGTCGGAACCTGAGCGAAAAATAAATGTTCCAAGCAGGGAATAAACCGAAAGCGGCTCTCGTTAACGCAGATGTGGGCACGACGCTCCAACCCTGACGAGGAGAAAACCATGAAAAACCTGAAAACGACCGCTTCCCTGATCTTTTGCGCGGCGCTGCTCGCCGCCTGTGCCGGCCAGGGCATGCGGGCCAGCGCACCGGCCACGGTGGCCGATGGCGTGCTGGTCGGCAGCAACGGCATGTCGCTCTACACCTTCGACAAGGATGCTGCCGGCAGCGGCAAGAGCGTGTGCAACGGCCCATGCGCCACCAACTGGCCGCCGCTCTTTGCCAACGAAGGCGATGCCGCCAGCGGCGACTACTCCGTGGTGACGCGCGACGACGGCAAGAAACAATGGGCCTTCAAGGGTAAGCCGCTCTATTTCTGGATCAAGGACCAGAAGCCCGGCGACCGCACTGGCGACGGTTTCAACAACGTCTGGCGTCTCGCCAAGCCCTGATCGCCGATGGACAGCCGCGCCCTGCTCGACGAACTGCCGCGCCTGCGCCGCTACGCGCGGGCGCTGGTCGGCGAGCGCGCGGCGGCCGACGATCTGGTGCAGGACACGCTCGAACGCGCCTGGGCCAAGGCCCACCAGTGGCGCGCCGGGAGCAGCCTGCGCAACTGGCTGTTCGCCATCATGCACTCGGTGCGCGTCGATCAATGGCGGCGCGGCGAACTGCCGATGACGGCGTTCGACGAACAGAGCATGGACACACCAACCCGCGCCACGCAGGAAGATGGCTTGGCGCTGAACGACTTGGCCACGGCCTTGGGCGCCTTGCCCGAAGAGCAGCGCTCGGTGCTGCTGCTGGTCGGTCTGGAGGAAATGAGCTACGCCGAGGTCGCTGCCACCCTGGCGATCCCCATCGGTACCGTCATGTCCCGCCTGGCGCGCGGGCGTGAGCGTTTGCGCCAGTTGCTGGCCGAGCCGGACGCGCCAACCCGCTTGAGAGTCGTACGATGAGTCACCAACCGATCCGCGAAAACGATCTGCACGCCTGGCTGGATGGCGAATTGCCGCCGGCCGAGAAGAGCGAAGTCGAGGCCCGGTTGGTGGCAAACCCCGAGCAGGCCGAAACGGCCGCGGCCTATCGGCGACAGAAACAAGTCCTGCATCAAACCTTCGATTCCGTGCTCGACGAGCCGCTGCCGGAAGCCTTGCGAGCGCTGGCCGAGCCGCCGAAGGTCATTCGCCCCAATTTCGTACAAGGCCTGCTGGCGGGCGGCAATTGGCAGCGCATCGCCGCCGGCATCCTGCTCCTGCTGGGCGGTGGTGTGGCCGGTTGGCTGGGGCACGGTCAATACAACTCACAGATGCTCGCTGGGCAGCCGGTGCCCTTGTACCGGCAGGCCGCCATCGCCCATGTGGTGTTCAGTCCGGACATCAAACGCCCGGTCGAGATCAGTGCCGAACATGAGGATCAGTTGGTGACCTGGCTTTCCAAAAGGCTGGGGTCGGCCGTCCGCCCGCCTAAATTGGGGGCGCTGGGCTACGAGTTGATCGGTGGACGTTTGCTGCCGGGGAACAGTGGGCCGGTGGCGCAATTCATGTATCACGACGTCAGCGGCCAGCGTTTGACCCTGTATGTCAGTAACGAAAACAGCACGAATCGCGATACCGCCTTCCGCTTCGCCCAGGAGGGGCCGGTTAACGTGTTTTACTGGATCGACGGCAAATTCGGCTACGCGATCTCGGCGGGTATTCCGAAGGATGAGCTGGCGCGCATCTCTTCGGCTGTTTATGAGCAATTACAGCACTAGCATCCCGTCTCTAACAGAAAGACAATCCATGAAAGCCAGTACTCTGACCCCCGCTATTGCGCTGGGTATGTTGTTTGCCACGAATCTTCCGGTAGCGGCCGAAGAGGTTTCGGCGCCTCAGGTCGTTGAAGCCATCGAAGGCGCATTCGGCGTCACGCCGGGGCAGCGGCGCAACCACATCAAGGGCACCTGCGCGCTCGGTGAATTTTTTGGTACCCCAGAGGCTGCCAGAATCTCGCGCTCCCCGCTATTTTCCGGAAAGCCGATCCCGGTCGTCGCGCGCTTTTCCGTGTCCGGCGGCAACCCCAAGGCCCCGGATACCGCCAAGAGCGGCCGGGGTATGGCTTTGGAGTTCAAGCTGCCCAAGGGGCAACTGCATCACATCACCATGCTGAATACCCCCATGTTCGGCGCCGCCAATCCGCAAACCTTTTTCGACCTGATGCAGGCGCTGCGGCCAGATCCGGCAACCGGCAAACCCGACCCGGAAAAGATGAAGGCGTTCAAGGCGAGCCATCCCGACAATCTGACGCAAGCCGAGTACCTCGCGCTCAATAACCCGCCCACGAGCTATGCCCAGAGCGCCTTTTGGGGGATTCACACCTTCAAGTTCATCGACCGCAAGAACAAGGTGACCTTGGTTCGCTGGCAGTTCGTACCTCAGGATGGCGAGAAACGACTGAGCGACGAGGAGTTGAAGACCGCTGGCCCAAACTTCCTCGAAACGGCCTTGATCGAGCGCGCGCAGCAGGGAGGCGTGCGCTGGGACATGATGGTCAGTGTTGGACAGCCCGGCGATAGCGAAGACGACCCGACCCAGCTCTGGCCTGCGGATCGCAAGCGCTTCAAGGCCGGCACACTGACGATTGCTTCAGCCATGCCGCAAAAAGGCGCTGAATGCGAGCCGATCAATTTCGATCCGATGATCATGGCAGATGGCATCGCGCCGACGAACGACCCGGTGCTTCGATTCCGTTCGCCTGCCTATGCCGTGTCTTTTGCCAAGCGTTTGGGCGGTCAATAGTTTTTGGTGTGAGCGGCGTTGCACGCATGTCGCTGAGGATATTTTGCCGTTCTCAGCATGCAATACAGGGTTAAAAGGGCAGAGAGATTTAGAAACGGAGAAAGCTAAATGTCTCTGACCCCGTTGATTGTTTGCGGTCAAAAAAAGTTTACTATTTAATGGCTGCAGCACTCATGTTGCGTGCTTTAAATGATACGGTAATAGTGTTTCCAGCTAGACGCTGATAGGAATTATTTGCCCCTAGAGAAAAAAGAGCAAACTTGATATTTGCACCACCTTGAGTTTGGTTGATGACGGTAAACCCAAATGTATACATGCCGCCATCATCCTTTGACGGGGTTCCATCATTTCCAGGTGGTGGAGTCAGTGAGACGCATGGACTAATCTGACTAGCATCTAGTAGACCATCACGGAGCTGTTGTAAACCTGCTGCTATTGGATATTCGCTTGCGTCGATTGGTTTTGGAGGGGCGGTATCTTTTAATGCCTTTATTGCTATTTCCGTTGGGTAGAGTGTGAATGTAGTGGTTTGAGTTCCTTTGTATTCACGAGATCCGGAAATAGATGGTCCAAACGTTACGCTGCCAACAGGCAATGTGGCTGATGCATTTCCCGAGATGCTGTCACCTGTCTGGGTTGTAAGTACAATTTTTACACTATTTATACTAAAGCTGACAGCACCATGGCACGTGTTATCGAGAGGTCTTGCGCTTGCAGCATTCGCATCATAATCTTGATAAATTGCAAGATCATGTTTTATTTTTTTTACAACATCAGAAACGTTTGCGGGAAAACCCTCGTTTTGTGGAACTGTTGCACAACCAGCGAGGGTTAATGTTGTATAAGCTAATATCAATCGCATACTTATGATCCTATAAAAGTTAAATATTTTGTGATTTTTGATGCGTCTATTTTAAATTGGATGGGTCACCGATATTTCGAATAGTGCGTATGTTCTGCTGACTCATTTTCGTGTATGGTCTGTTATTAATTACAGGGGCAACCTTTCCAACAAGTATCACGTTGCTTGATGCATTGAGCGACACATTTCTGATGCACGCCAGCGCATTTGTTTTTGCACTGCTCGTCGAGCCCACAGCCAACTTGGCAATGATTGTTAGAGCTTTCACATGGGTTTTGGCATCTGTCATTGTCTTTACTGCATGAGTCTTGGCAAATTTTGCAACCAATATCAGTATTTGCACTAGCTAGAGTATTTTCGTTTCGAGCAAAAGATGGAGGCGAAAAAAACATTGCGACCAGGAATAGGAGCATGGCACATACACGAATCGATGACGGATTGAGATGGTTCATTTCTTCCTCTTTGACATCATTACTTTTATAAAGACGGATTTGAATTGAATATTCTGTTTTTTCTTTCAAATAATGCTCGACTTCCGATATTCATCATTCGGAAATACCCGCCCCGTCAGCATCGTTTGGAAAATGTGTTCAAACACCAAACCCGGCGAGCCTTTCTTTTTTCCTGAGCGGAAATAGGAATGTCCTTTGGGCGGGTCGTAGAGGGTGTTTACTTCGTCGCAGTCGATGGCATAGACGTTCTTGGGCGTCTTATCCATGTCTTCCGGGCCGGAGTGGCCGAGGCGGCGGGAGGCTTCGGCGTTTTTGAGGTTGGAGACCTTGCTGGCGCGCAGGGCGAGGTCGTCGGAGGCGTAATAGACCACGACGTTGCGCGAGGCGTGGCTGATCAGTTCGCCTTCTTCGCCTTTATGCAGCGATTCGTTCAGGATGTCGGCGGCGACCAGGAAGGTGTTGCGGAAGAGCAGGGGCAGGCCGTGTGGTTGGTCGTAGCGCTGCCAGTTGCTCAGGGTCTGGCGTAGCACGCGGTTGCCCATCGAGTGGGCGAGGATGTTGATGCGCTTGAGGCAGGGATCGTCCTCGGGGTTGAAGGTCGTGGAATTGCGCCATTCCATGAATTTCTGCATGACGCGGGCGAAGGTGAAAGCGCTTTGGTCGGCGGCTTTCTGGTCGTCCCAGTAGTCCTTGATGATGCCGAGGTCGGCATCGCAGGGCCAGATCAGCGGCAGGACGAGGACTTCGCCGGGTTTCTTCTTGTCGCACAGGCTCTGGAACTCATCAGCGCCGGCGAACACATCTTCGGGCAGGTTGGAGAAGCCGTGGATGTACACCAGGATCTGGCGAACCTTGCTCTCCTTGAGTTCCTTGAGCAGGTTCATGCTGCCGATTTCTTCGTGCTTGTCTTTCTTGAGGCGCTGGCAGCAGAAGAAGCTGCGGCTGGAGGAGTTGTTCTTCAGGTCGAAGACGAAGTTCTTGTTGAGTTCCGGCTCGGTGTTGACGGTCGGCATACGGCTGGTGATGAACAGCATGTCCTAGCCCCTTGTTTACGATTTTGTAACTTTTTGTCCTGCTGAAAACTTAGATTAGTAGGCGATTGACATATGTCAAATGGTAATTTTTATCCCTATGGAAACGCTTGTCGGGTGGGTTAATTCGCCGACCTGGGCGCGTCGGGGCATGTATTTCCGTGGCCTGGCGCCGGTTGGCTCGCGAAAAACCGCTTGCTGCGGTGCACTGGCCAAAATGGGTAAAAACCGAATTCACCCGCGAGGGCGTTCCATTGGGCTCGAGGGCTTGCAAGAAGCAGGTGCGGGCGGTTTGGCATGCGCCTGTTTGTCCAGGCATCGTCCTGGCGCACAATCGCTGTTCGGGTTCGATGAGGAAGGGTTTTCGATGCAGGTTTCGTTGGCCGTGCCATTTGTGTTGTGCAAGGCTTGAGATGGGCGGACGGCGCGCGCAGGTGATCGCCATTGGCGTGGCCCAGACCATCGCCTGGGCGTCGTCGACCTATCTGCCGGCGGCGATTGCCCAGCCGTTGGCGGCAAGCCTCGGGCTGGTGCCGAGTTCGGTGTTCGCCGCTTTTTCCGGGGCGCTCGGGGTGATGGCGCTCCTGGGGCCGGCCATCGGGCGGCGCATCGATCGCCACGGCGGGCGCGGCGTGCTGTGCGCCTCTAACTTGATTCTCGCGGTTGGTCTGATCTGGCTGGCGGCCAGCGCTTCGCTGTGGAGCATGGTGGCGGCCTGGTTGTTGATCGGTTTTGGCATGGCTTGCGGCTTGTACGACGCGGCTTTCGCTGCGCTGGTGCGTGAGCATGGCTTGGCGGCGCGGGCGCCGATTACCGGCGTGACCTTGCTCGGCGGTTTTGCCAGCACAGTCGGCTGGCCGCTGACTTCGTGGCTGGTCGCCGCCTGGGATTGGCGCGTGGCTTGTCTGGCCTGGGCGGTGCTGCATCTGGCCGTGGCCTTGCCGCTGAATTTCCGCTTCTTCAAGGCTTTGCCGCCCGCCTTGGCGAGCGACAGGGCGGAAGTGCCGGCAGTAGCCGCAAGCCCGGCCGAGGCGCGGCGCAATTTCTGGCTGCTGGCCTTGTTCGGGGCGGCCACGGCTTTCGTCACTTCGGCCTTGGCGGCCCATCTGCCCTTGTTGCTGGTCGCTTGCGGCATTGCCCCGGCGGCGGCCATCGCCGCGGCGGCCTTGTTCGGGCCGGCGCAGGTGCTGGCGCGACTGACGGAGTTCTGGGCGGCGAGCCGGGGGCGGACCGAGCCGCTGACCACGGCGCGCTGGGCGACGGCGCTGCATCCGGGCGGTGCCGGTCTGATGCTGGTCCTGGCCGGTTCTCCTTTGCTGGCGGCGGTGTTCGTGGTGCTGCACGGGGCGGGCAACGGGCTGATCACCATTGCCAAGGGCGTTCTGCCGCTCGTCTTGTTCGGCGCCCAAGGCTACGGCGTGCTGCAGGGCAAACTGGCGGTGTTGCAGCGGACGATGCAGGCGGCGGCGCCGCTCGCTTTCGCCCTCGTGCTGGAGCGCGGCGGGGCGTTGGCCGGCTTGGCGCTGACGCTGGCGGTATCGCTGCTGGGTTGGGGCGCTTTGATGCTGATCCGGCGGCCGAATTAGTCCGGCTTGATCCGCTGGACTAAACGGTTAGCGCAGCGGGCGCTTGTCGGCTTGCAGCAGCGCCAGCTCGAATTCATCCGCAGATAGTCGCTGGATGCCTTCGGGGGCCGGTTTGAGCGGCTGCTCGGGCATTTCGTCGTAGTCCAGGCTCATCATGCGGGGAACGCCGTTGGTCGAGCCGGCCTGGGCTTGTGCTTGCGCCTGCGCCGCCAGGAAGCGTTGACGGGCCTCTTCGGCGCGTTGCTCGCGCCATTCCTTATCGCGGCGTTGCTGCTCGCGTCGACGCTCGCCCTGGACGGTGAAGCGGTAGCTTACTTCGCCGACCATGAGCAGCAGCCAGAGTCCGACCAGGGCCAGGACGATCTGGTCGATGGGCTTCTCCAGCACCGAATACAATGCCGCCAGCACGATGAGGCTGCGCCAGATCAGCAGCAGGCCAAAATTTTTGCGGTTCAGCGGGATGTCGTGGCTCATGGATAATCACGAAACAATGTTTCATTGATTATACATTTCGTGAGCGATTGCGCTCGGGTAATGTGCTGCGGTCGCTCAGCTGCCGAAGGCGAGTTGGCCGCGCCCGTTGTTCTTTGCCTGATAGAGGGCGTTGTCGGCCCGGCGTAGCAGGTCGTCCAGCTTGTCCTTGGCATTTTCCAGACAGGCGAGGCCGGTGCTGAAATTGAGGCGGAAGCCGAATTCGGCCAGCGAGAGCGTTTGCAGCTTGCTGCGCAGGCGGCGGTCGAACTGTTCGGCGGCCGCGGGCGAGGTCATCGGCAGCAGGACGCTGAATTCCTCTCCGCCGAAGCGGGCGGCGATATCGCCGATGCGCGTTTCTTCCCTGAGCAGATGGCTGAACAGGCGCAGGCAGGCATCGCCGGTTTCATGGCCGTATTCGTCGTTGATACGCTTGAAGTGGTCGAGATCAAGCGAGAGCAGCGTCAGCGGTTGGCCATAGCGGGCGGCGAGGGCGATGGCCAGGGTGGCTTTTTCTTCCCAGCCGCGCCGGTTGAGCAGCTTGGTCAGGGGATCGGTGATGGCGAGCTCGCGCAGCTTCTGCTCGGCTTCCTCGCGCCAGGCGACGAGCAGCGAAACGTTGCTCAGTACCATGGTCAGGTTGGCAACGAGCAGCGCGGCGAGGTTGACCGGGTGGGGTGCGGCGAAGCGTGGATAGGCTTCCGGGAAGAAGGCGCCGAGAATGGCTCGGCCGAGCGTGAGCACCGCCATGGTGCCGAAGCACAGAAGTAGGGCATGGCGCCAGCGTCCGCGTAGCGAGGTTTTGGGGAAGAGGGTGGCGCTGGCCAGGATGAGCAACTGGACGGTCAGCCAGAAATTGGCCCAGCCCACACGCCACGAATAGTTGTCGAAACCGACGAGATAGCCGATCGGCATGACGATGGCGGCCACGGCCAGCGTTCTGGCCATCCGGCGCGGGCCGAGCCAGGCGCCTAGGGCGCGGAAGATCAGCCAGTTGCTCAGGCTGTAGCAGCCCATCGAGATGCCGGAAAGGAGTCGGTCGAGCCAGGGGAAGGGGGCGTGTTCCGACAGGATGACGGCGATCCAGGCGGCGGCATGGACGATCAGCGACAGCCGGGCCGCCCGGGCCGCCGGGCTGAGCGTCTGGCCCATGATGATGGGGAGCAGAACGGCGAGGGCCAGCAGGTTGGCCACGCAAATGACGAGCAGGGTATCGGGGTCGAGCGACATTGGGCAGAGCGTTCCGACGCCGGAGGTGGCGGCGGAAAGCGGATTCAGAGCGGAGATTGGCGCAACATTGTGCCCGAATTGTATGGCATATCCGTTAAGGCCGGGCGCTCAAACCTGGCCGATGCCGGCATTTTGCCTGGGCGGGCGGCGCCGGGGCCGCTGCTGCCGTGCACTGCCCAAAATGGGCAAAAACCGCTGTACCTCGGTGAGGTGTCGGGAATTGTCAGAAACCCGACAGAGGGCGGCGAGTGCTTTGCCGGCGCCGGGGTGCAGGCCGGCAAATTTTGTCAGCGGCGAAAACGCAGTGACGAAAGCGGTGCGTTGGTGTTCTGGATGCCCCACAGCTCGACCGGGAAGGCGCCGAACAGCTGATGCAGGGATTCGCGGGCCTTTTGCGCAGTCAGCGGGATATTGAACGAGATGTTCTTGGCGAATTCAT
>JAYREE010000016.1:0-72095 GCA_041909105.1 Azonexus sp. | reverse complement strand
TCGAGATCCTTGAGGACGCGGATGGAGGAGGCGGAGTAATCGGACATGCGAATTCTGGTTTTTGGCAAAAAAAGGCAGTGCACCGCAGCAGGGCGCTAATCGGCCGACATTCTACCCAGCGTTGGCGCCTTGCGGATGAAAACTCAGATAAAACCAGCCTCCCGCAGCGGCGCCAGGCGGCCGCTACAGCGTTCCGCCAGCCATTGGTGCAGGGCGCGCACGGCCGGGTTGAGCTGGCGGCGGTCGGCGCAGACCAGGTTGAGCGGCGCCGGGTCGCCCTGCCAGTCGGGCAACAGGTGGATCAGGCGGCCGCTGAGCAGGTCGTCGGCGATGTCGAGCGCCGACTTGAAGGCGATACCTTGCCCGGCACGTGCCCAGCGGCTGACCATTTCGCCGTCGTCGGCGACCCGATTGCCGCTGACTGGCTGAACATGTTCCTGGCCGCCCCGGTTCAGGCGCCAGCGGTCATGAATATCTTCACCCAGCCAGTAACACAGGCAATTATGCTGGGCGAGATCAGCCGGTGTTCGGGGCGTACCGAAACGAGCGAGATAGGCCGGGGCCGCACACAGGATGCGCCGGTTACTGGCTGCCAGCGGCAGGGCGATCAGGCTGGAATCGGCCGGCGTGCCGTAGCGCAAGGCGATGTCGATCGGCTGGCGATAGACATCGGCGACACGATCGGACAGCGACAGCCGTATCTGCACCTGTGGGTAGCGTTCGAGAAACTCGTCCAGCCAGCCGGCCAGCACATTGCGCCCGATGTCGGAGGGTGCCGATATCTGGAGCAGGCCGCGAATGACCGAGCGGCCGGTGATCAGCGCATCGCGTCCATCGGCGAGCAGGGCGAGCGCCTGGCGGCAATGGTCGAGGAAGATTTCGCCTTCGTTGGTCAGGCGTAGTGTGCGGGTGGAGCGCACGAAAAGCACCGCATCCAATTCGTGCTCGAGGCGCTTGAGGGCGGCGCTGGCGGCGGCCGGGGTAAATTCAAGGCTGCGGGCAGCGGCGGAAACACTGCCATGGTCGGCGATGCGGAGGAAGAGTTCGAGATCGGTCAAACGCTGCATTATCAAAAACCATTTGAAAGTGATTGAATTTTAGCGCCGTTCTTCAAATGAATTTCTGGTTTATAGTCCGCCTACCAAAACCATAACGGAGCCCAGCATGAACATCGTCGAAACCGCTCAGAAACGCTACACCTCCAAGGCCTTCGATCCCGAACGCAAGCTCTCGGCCGATACCGTGCAGGGCATCCGCGACCTGCTGCGCGCCGCGCCGTCGTCGGTCAATTCCCAGCCCTGGCATTTCATCATCGCCGCCAGCGATGCCGGCAAGGCGCAAGTCGCCAAGGCGACGCAAGGCCCCTATGCCTACAACGCGCCGAAGGTGAGCAATGCCTCGCACGTGGTCGTGCTGTGCGCCCGTACCGATCTCGACGACACCCATCTCGGCAACCTGCTGGCGCAGGAAGACCAGGATGGCCGATTTGCCAATGCCGAGGCGCGCGAAGGCCAGCACAAGGCGCGCAGCTACTACGTCGGCTTGCACCGCAACGAATACAAGGATGTTGGCTTGTGGGCCGAAAAGCAGGTTTATCTGGCCCTCGGCACGCTGCTGCTCGGTGCCGGCGCGCTGGGTGTTGACGCCTGCCCGATGGAAGGTTTCGATGCCGCCGCGCTCGATGCCGAACTGGGCCTGAGCGCCAAGGGCCTGCGTCCCATCGTGCTGGTCGCACTGGGTTACCACAGCGACGCCGACTTCAACGCCAAGCTGCCGAAGTCGCGTTTGCCGGCGGAGGCGCTGTTTACCGAGCTGTAAGCACCACGCAGCAATGAAAAAGGGCCGGCAATCGCCGGCCCTTGTCTTTTCTGGCGCGAAGAAACTTACTTTTTCTTCTTGCCGATTTCCTTGCTGGCCGGCGTGCTGCCGCCTTGCACGCCGAGTTGGCCGCCGGTGCCCAGGCCGCCCTGGACTTCCTGCGCCTTGTAGTTGCGCACGGCCTTGACCATATTGTTGTAGGCGTCGGCGAAGGCGGCGACGATGACCTTGCCTTCGGCCGTGTTGGAGTAGCCGCCGAGGCTGCCGCCGGCCGCGGCGCCCAGAATCCCGCCGACGGCGCCGAAATCGACATTGCGCGCGCTGCCTTCGGCGGCGGCCAGCTGAACGCTGGAGCGGTTGTCGATCAGGGTCAGCACCGTGCTGGCTTCCTTGTAGTTCATACTGCCCCCCACCATGGCGCCGACGGCGCCGATGCGACCGCCGAGCATGCCGCCCAGGCCGCCGGCATTCTGGTTGCTGAAGGTGACCGACGGGCTCATCGTGTAGTCGGCGGCGACGATCTGGCCCTTGCCGAAGTTCGAGCCTTTCCGCATTTCGCCGGACTCGGCCAGCGCGCGTTCAGCCATCATGTTGTTCATGGCGCGGCCGCGCTCGACCACCACAAAGCAGTTCGATTGCTGGATCAGCAGTTTGAGCACCGGTACGGTCGAACCAAGCTTGTACTGGCCGGAGAGGATGCTGTACCAGGAAGCCTGGGTGTCTTCCGCGATGGCGACGGTGCCGAGCGAGGCGGAACAGTGTTCAAGCTGGGCATTGGCCCCCTGGGACGTGCCGCCAGCCGTCGATCCGGTGGCGACGGTCTTGGCCGATTCGGAACCCATCTGCATGCTGGAGCAGGCAGCGAGCGAAGCGCAGAGCAGGGCGGTGGCAAGGGTGGAAAGTTGGGAGCGGGGCGACAAGCGCATATAAGCCTCCGATGATGCTGTTTGAATGATCACTCTGCGACTATACCGAAATTTGACGCCTGCTGCCTGCCGTGTGCCAGTTGGGTTATGCTCTGCGGCTATTCCAATACCCAGAAAGAAATCCCATGGCCGGAGCCAGCCTGCTTGTCCTGCTCGACGATATCGCCACGCTACTCGACGATGTAGCCGCCATGACCAAGGTCGCGGCCCAGAAGACGGCCGGTGTGCTGGGCGACGATCTGGCGCTCAATGCGCAGCAGGTGTCGGGCGTGCGGGCCGAGCGGGAATTGCCGGTGGTGTGGGCGGTGGCGGTCGGCTCGCTGAAGAACAAGGCCATCCTGGTGCCGGCGGCGCTGGCGATCAGCGCTTTCATCCCGTGGGCGGTGATTCCTTTGCTCATGCTGGGCGGCCTTTATCTTTGCCTGGAAGGCGTCGAGAAGCTGGCGCACAAGTGGCTGCACAGCGCCGAAGAAGACGCGGCGCATCACGATGAGGAATTGAAAGCGGTCAGCGACGAAGCGGTCGATCTGGTCGCTTTCGAAGCCGAGAAGATCAAGGGCGCCATCCGCACCGATTTCGTCCTGTCGGCCGAGATTATCGTCATCGCGCTCGGCACAGTGGCCGGCCAGCCGTTTACATCGCAATTGATCGTCTTGGTGGGCATCGCCATCCTGATGACCGTGGGCGTCTATGGCTTTGTCGCCGGTATCGTCAAGCTCGATGACCTCGGCTTCTACCTGCTGCGCAAGGAAAACGGCGTGGCGCAGGCGATCGGTCGCTTGCTCGTGCTGGCCGCGCCCAAGCTGATGAAGGCGCTGACCGTGATCGGCACCGCCGCCATGTTCCTGGTCGGCGGCGGCATCCTGGTCCATGGCCTGCCTGCGGTGCACCACCTGATCGAGCACTTTTCCGAAATGGCCGGGCCGGTCAGCGGCGTCGTTTCCATGCTGCTCAACGCAGTGACCGGTGTCGTCGCCGGCGCCCTGGTGCTGGTTGTCGTCACGCTGGCCGGCAAATTGAAAGCGAACAAGGAGGCAACTTCATGAGCAAGGCACTGCGTCTGTCGGAAAAATGGTTCCGCTTCGGGCTGTGGCTCGTCGCCTTCATTTTCGCCAGCTTCCTGATCGGGCTGGGCGGCACCATCGTGCAGAACCTGCCCAAGGTCGAGCAGCGCTATGGGCTGGAAGACTTCATCGACAAGCCGGCCGCCGACAAGTTGCGCGCCGAATCCCGCAACCTGGCCGAGCAGAGCCGGCAGGCGCAGGAAGCGCACGACCAGGCGCAACTCAAGCTCAACGCCGCCCGCGCCAACAGCAACACGGCGCGCGACACCTTCAATAGCTGGGTTACCACCCGCCACGCCACGCAGCGCCCGGAACAGGATCGCGAGCTGATCGAGCGCACGCAGGCGCTGGAAGAGTTGAAGATACTGGAACGCAAGGCGCTGGCCGACGTGCAGCGCCAACAGCAGGTGCTGCTCGACGCCCGCCAGGCCGAAGCGCGCGTGCAGCGCGATCTGCGCGAGCTGGAAAGCGCTGCCGGCGAGAAGCTGGGCGTCGAACTGCGCAAGCAGGAACTGCGCGTCTTCGGCTACCGCTTGGCGCTCACATTGCCGCTGCTCGTCATTGCCGGCTGGCTCTTCGCCAAGAAGCGGCAAAGCACCTGGTGGCCCTTCGTCTGGGGCTTCATCTACTTCGCGCTGTTCGCCTTCTTCGTCGAGCTGGTGCCCTACTTGCCGAGCTACGGCGGCTACGTGCGCTACGTGGTCGGCATCGTCATCACCGTACTGGTCGGCCGCTACGCCATCGTCGCGCTCAACCGCTACCTGGAAAAACAGAAGCAGGCCGAAGCCATGCCCGACGTCGAGCGGCGCAAGGAACTCAGCTACGACACCGCGCTCGCCCGCCTGGCCAAGAAAGTCTGCCCCGGCTGCGAACGCCCGGTCGACCTGACCAACACCAGCATCGACTACTGCCCGCACTGCGGCATCTGCCTGTTCGACCACTGCGGCAAGTGCAACGAGCGCAAGAGCGCGTTCTCGCGCTTCTGTCACGCGTGCGGGGCGGCGGCGGGTGAGGGGAGTGCTGGCGGTTGAGGGTGGTGATTTTTGCCGATTTTCGGTGGTGTACCGCAGCAATCAGTCGCTGGGTATTACTTGGACTGAGCGTCATGCAAACGATTTTAGAAATCTATCGATTATTGATTCTGCGCCTCTTTTTTATATTTCAGCGAATCAGTGAGCACCCTGTTCTATATGTTTGAGCGTTTATTTATTTGGTTATTTGTTCGTCCTTGGCCAATATGGGTAATGGCGCTTGTTGCAGCGTTCCATCTTCTCGTCGTAGCTACGGCTAGCGCAGACCAAGTAACATTCACGAACAAAATTTTTAGCGCTGCCATGCAGGTGTTTGGTGGAGGTTTCGTCCTGTTCTCCATAAGTGGCAATATTGGCCTGTTCCGTGAAAAGCATCCAATGGAACTACTGCTTAATTACTTGTCGGAGTGCCCTTTAGTTCACCGTAGTGTAGTTGCTTACGAAATGAGCGGCACCGGTGGTATACGCTTTGCAGGTGCTGTGGCAACTTCAAAGGGAAGTTCCTCACTAAGCCTTGAAGAGCGCGTGGAAGAGTTGGAGCGTCTATCAATACAGCTCCGAAGAGATATCGAAGCTCGCCATGAAGTAGCACTAAAGCATATCGATGACACAAAAGCCGAATTAAAAAAGTCGATCTCTCAGCAACGGCAGGTTATCGAGAACGTTGCGTCGAAACTCGATGAAGCAACCGTAGGAAGTTTTAAGCTTCAAATGTTTGGTGCAATGCTTGCCATATGGGGAGCTGGAACAAGCGTTTTTGCTTGAGAAGAATAATCGGGGGCAGAACACATTGTCTCTTGCTGCGGTTTTTGCCCTTTTTAGGCAGTGCACCGCAGCAGTGAGCCAATCAGGCTTACATCCGCCCAAATCCGCCCCCCACACCACCACCTGGGCCACCCATGCCGCCGCCCGGTCCGCCCATGCCACCGCCGGGCCCGCTGCGGTTGGAGCTACTGCGTTCGTTACCGCCACCGCCAGCACCGCCTAGCCCGGAGTAGAGCGCCGGGACGGTGCCGGGGAGCATCTGGTCGGCGGTTTTCTTCTGGTTTTCGTCGAGGGCGCCGTAGAGCTTGCTGGCGGCTTCCTGGGTTTCTTCCATGGCGGTCAGGCGGTTGCGCACCGTGTCGACCTTCTGGGCGATCTGCTGCATGGCCGTTTGTTTGGCGCGGACGGGGGGCAGCTTCATCTGGTCGGCCATCAGGGCACTGACTTTTTCGACGTAGGCATCCCACAGCACGTTCTGCTTGGGATTGAGTTTCAGGGCTTCGACGGTCAGTTGCAACTGGTTCTGAATTTGCGAAACGACCATGCTGGCGCCGCCAGCACCACCGCCCGGTGGGCCGTCCATGTCGCCACCCCGGCCGCCGCCGGGGCCGCCTCGGCCGTCGGGGCCGGAGGCGCAGGCGGTGAAGAGCAGGGGGACGAAGGCGAGGGCAAGGAGTCTGGATTTCATGGCAGGCTTGAGTGATGAAAACAGGGCGATTTTGGCGCTTGACTACGTTAATCCGGGTTAAGGCCCGGTAACGGTTTGTGCCGTGCCGGCGAGCGAATTTGCTAACCTGTGCGCCTGTTCGTTCGCTACTCGTATCGTGCCCGTTGCCCAAAACCTGAAAACTGCCGGTGTGCCGGTCAAGATCTGGACCGACGATGTCGATGAGGCGTCGCGCCAGCAGCTGACCAATATCGCCAGCCTGCCTTTCATCCACCACCATGTGGCGGCGATGCCGGATGTGCATCTGGGCATCGGCGCGACCATCGGTTCGGTGATCGCCACGCGCCAGGCCATCGTGCCGGCGGCGGTGGGCGTCGATATCGGCTGCGGCATGGTGGCTTGCCGCTTGTCGCTGAACGCCGGGCAGGTGGACGAGAAGGCGCTGAAGAAGGTGTTCGACCAGATCAGCCGCGATGTGCCGGTCGGCATGGCGCAGCACGACGACAACCGGGCACTGGTCGAGCTGGCCCGGCCGTTCGAGCCGCGCCTGAAGGTGTTATTGCAGAAACACCCGCAGTTGCTGAAGAAATTCGGCAAGTATTCGAAGTGGGTCAATCAGCTGGGCACGCTGGGCGGCGGCAATCATTTCATCGAGGTTTGCGTCGACGAAGCGAATCAGGTTTGGGTCATGCTGCACAGCGGCAGCCGCGGCATCGGCAATGCGATGGCCAGCTATTTCATCGAATTGGCGCGCGACGACATGGCGCGCCAGCAGATTCAGCTGCCGGATCGCGATCTGGCGTATTTCAAGGAAGGCAGCGAGCATTTCGACGACTATGTCGAGGCCGTGCATTGGGCGCAGGAGTACGCCTACGCCAACCGCGAGGCCATGCTCGACCTGGTGCTGGCCGGGTTGCACTGGCATTTGCCGGCTTTCACGGTGACCGGCGAGGTGGTCAATTGCCACCATAACTACGTGGCGCGCGAGCACCATTACGGCAAGGATGTGTGGGTGACGCGTAAAGGCGCGATCCGCGCGCGGGCGGGCGATCTCGGCATCGTGCCGGGCAGCATGGGGGCGCGCAGCTACATCGTGCGCGGCAAGGGTTGCGCCGAGAGTTTCGATTCCAGCGCCCACGGCGCCGGCCGCCGCATGAGCCGCAACGCGGCCAACCGTGCCTTCAGCGAGGCCGACCTGCGCCGGCAGACCGAAGGCGTCATCTGTCGCAAGGACAAGGGCGTGATCGACGAGATTCCCGGTGCCTACAAGGATATCGA
This sequence comes from Azonexus sp., assembly GCA_041909105.1. Classification (GTDB taxonomy): domain Bacteria; phylum Pseudomonadota; class Gammaproteobacteria; order Burkholderiales; family Rhodocyclaceae; genus Azonexus. The sequence goes on along the minus strand of JAYREE010000016.1, from coordinate 64,546 downwards.
TGCAGTGATGGAAAACCAGAAGGACCTGACCGAGGTCGTGCACACCTTGAAGCAGCTTGTCTGCGTCAAGGGCTAGTGCAGCGTTAAGCGGGTATTCGGCTTTTTGAAACGAGTGGATATGAGCATCAAAGCGAAATTATTGGGCCTGGCTTTGCTGGGCTTCAGCCTGGCCAGCCAGGCCGCGGGTTTTCTTGAGCGGGAAGTCAGCTTTTCCGAGGCCGAGGTGCAGGCGGCGGTCGATAAGTCGAAGCCGGTCCAGCGCAATTTTGGCGGACTGGTGACGACTACCGTGCAGACCCCGCCGCGCATCCTGCTGGGTACGCCGGAAGGGCGGGTCGGTGTCAATGGCCGGGTGTGGATCTCGCTGCTCGGCCAGCCTGCCATTCCGGTCGATGTGGTGGCCAACGGCGGCGTGCGCTACGACGATGCGGGCAATGCGTTCTATCTGGAAAACCCAGTCGTCACTTCGGTGGAATCGGCGGCGCTGTCGCCCGACATGCAGCCGATGGCACGCCAGGCAGTGGCCCAGATGATCGCCGGCTATTTCCGCAACAAGCCGGTCTATGTGCTGCGCGAGGACGGTTCTATGCAGGAAGCGGCGGCGCGCTGGCTGCTGCGTTCGATCCGGATCGAGTCGGGTCGGGTGGTAGCGGTGTTGGCGCCGATTTAGTGTCATTTGCCTGCTGTAGCCTATTTTCATATATTCTGAATATCTACAAAAAACAAAATTCACTATGTAGACACATTGTTGCCAATTAAAATTGGCGCCTTTTTCGGGCGCGACTTCCGGGCGGGGGAATCATGAATTCGATGAAGATCAGTCATAAATTGCTGCTGCTGGTGGCTTCGGCCCTGATCGGATTGTTTGCGACAAGCATTTTCGCCATCCTCCAGGCGGCGAAGCTGAACGAGGCGCTGGTGACGGGGATCGAGCGGCAAGAGTTGATCGTTACTGCCGTCGATGGCGCGCGTGGGGCGCAGGTGCATTTCAAGACGCAGGTGCAGGAGTGGAAGAACATCCTGCTGCGCGGCAAGGATAGCGAGGCCTTTGCCAAATATCTCAAGGGTTTTGGCGAAGAAGAGCGCCTGGTGCGCGAACGTCTGCAGGAGGTCAGGGCGACTGCGGCCAAACTGGGAATGGCCGATCGCCTCAAGTTGGACGAGGTGATCGCCAAGTTCGACAAGCTGGGGCCGAATTACCGCGAGGCGCTAAAGCAATACGACCGCAACGCGACTGATCCGGCCACTACGGTCGATAAACTGGTGCGCGGCATGGACCGCGAGCCGAGCAAGGCAATCGACGGCTTGGTGGCCGAAATCCAGAAAATCTCGCAGGAATTCGATGGCGAGGCGAGGCGCAATGCGGCTTCGGTCTATTCCGCGGTAAAGATCGGTCTGGCGACTTTCGCCGGCGTTGTCGTGCTCGGTTTGATCGTGATTGCCGCAATGATTGTCCGCTCGATTACTGTCCCGCTACAGCAACTCGATGAAAGCATCTCGCGAGTGGCCGACAACGGCGATCTGACGCAGCGCGTGCAAGTCGTCAATCGCGACGAGATCGGTCATGTGGCTGAAGTTTTCAACAAGATGATGGGGCAGTTGCAGTCGATCATTCGCGAGGTCAACGGCGCCAGCCGTTCCGTGACCGAGGCTTCCAATGCCTTGGCCGGCTCCTGCGGCACCTTGGCCGATATGTCGCTGCAGCAATCGAGTGCGGTGACCGGCAGCGCGGCGGCTATCGAGCAACTGACCGTGGCGATTACCTCGGTGTCGGAAACCGCCAGCGATGTTCAGGCTCAGACCGTTGAAAGTGTCGAGAAAACCGCTCAGGGCGCCGAGGTCGTTTCGCGCTTGGTCAATGAAATCGCCCAAATCGAGCAGCAGATGGGTGACATTGCGCAAACGGTGGATGTCTTTGTCCGTAGTACCGAAGCGATCACCTCCATGACCCAGGAAGTACGCGATATTGCCGATCAGACCAACCTGCTGGCCCTGAATGCGGCAATCGAAGCGGCGCGGGCCGGCGAATCGGGCCGGGGGTTTGCCATCGTGGCCGACGAAGTGCGCAAGTTGGCCGAAAAGTCGACCAAGTCGGCCGCCGAGATCGATAGCGTGACGCGCTCGATCAAGGAGCAATCGGCGGCAGTGCAGAGTTCCATTGCCAGCGGCGAAGCGTCGATCCACGCTAGCGGCCGCTTGGCCGGCGAGGTGGAAGCGGTGCTCTCTCATTCGCACCGCGCGGTCGAGCAGTCGATGCACGGCGTGAGCGATATCACCGGTTCAGTCTCCGAGCAACGGATGGCATCGACCGAAGTGGCGCGGAATATGGAGCAAATCGCCAATATGGTCGAGGCCAGTAATGCTTCGGTCCAGACCATCAGTTCTGCCGCCAAGGACCTGCGCCAGTTAGCCCAAAGTTTGTCGGCGCAGGTGTCAGGGTTCAGGGTCGCCTGAGTCGCTGTTGTGCCCGGTTGGTCTATAGGAGCGCTTGAATCGCCATTGCCGTGATCTCCGCCTTGCCGGCTAGCGTAGCGGCCTGGCGATCCGCCTGAGCTGCCCGATGCGCGGCTGGGGCCGCTTGCGGCACCAAGCTCGAAGCTCTAGCGCTTAATCCCGGTATTCGATTTCAACCCTCCGCATCAGGCGGCGGCAGTCTTCCGAGATGCAGGATTTGCTTAATTTCTCCGTGCCCAGGCTGGAGCGTTTCATCTGCATGGGCTGAACGCCAAGGCGGCGTAGCTCGGCAAATACCGCGTTTACCCGCCGATCGGCAATGGCCAGATTGTAGGCTCGACTACCGAGGTCGTCGGTGTAGCCGAGCAGAACGATACGGATTTTTGAGTCAACCTTGAGTCGTTCGGCATGGTCGCGCAAGGCGACCTTTCCGATGGCATTGATTTCTGCTGAGCCGCGTGCGAAAAAGATGCTGTTGGGCACGTCTACCGCAGCAATCACTTGTGCCTCGGTATGCGTCGGTTCCGCCGTAACGGTTGCAGGCACGGGCGCCGCGATGGCTTTTGGCGGAGGTGAGGTTTCAGTTTGCGGTTTGGGAGTGGCGCATCCGGCAAGCAGGGCGAGCAGGGCGGTTGCCCCGGCGATAAGGTGAAAAATTCGCATTTCAGATTGATGTCTTTTTGCCAAGCAAGTCGGCCAGGGGTTCGCCGGCGAAGCTATCGTCTTTGCCGGGTAAATGGCGGATTAACTCGGATAAATTTATTTTCAATGTATGTAGTACAACCTCGGGTAGGCGATTGAGCGCGGTCGGCAGAATGCCTTCGGCGGGGCCGGGGAGGAGGGCAAGTGTTTGCGCGCCTTCTGCGGAGAGGTAAAGCCCGACCCGCCGATGATCGGCGCTGTCGCGCTTCTTGGTCAGCAGTTGATGTTTGACCAGTTTGTCTACGAGCAGGCTGCCGGTCGATTGGTGGATGCCCATCAAGCCGGATAGTTCGTTAATACCTATGCCCGGATGTTGCTGTACCTCCTGCAGCACCCAAACCTGTGATCCTGGGATGGCGCAGCGCTCTTCGACCAGCCGGAAATACTGGCGCATTGAGCCGTAGATCAGGCGAAATTGCTGGAGCACATCGAGCGTCAGAGGAGGGGTGTCGGCGGGCATGTCGGCGGGATTGGGTTGTAGAGGCTGCTTGCGCAAGGTGAACAAAGCAATTATATTGATAAACAATGTAGTGTGTTTGTTTTTGTTCAGCTTAATGATTCCGACGAGAGCTTTGGGGGCCTAGGCCCCCTTTTTTTATGTTCAATTCGATACAGCTATATGGCGCTGTTCTGCTCGGTGGACTGGTATCGGGCGAGTTGGCGCGCCGCGTATTTTCGCTGCCGCGCCCGACCGGCTATGTATTGTTCGGACTGTTGCTGGGCGAGAGCGGCTTGAATTGGATTCAGCCCTTGCAGATTGAGTCCGCAGGCCTCTTCATCGAATTGGCACTGGGTTTGATTTTGTTCGAGTTGGGCTATCTTGTTCCGCGGACGACCACCTTGCTGTACCGGGCCAGGTTCGCTACCGGAGTTGCCGTTTCGCTCGGCGCGGGAGCGCTGTTGCTGCTGCTGTTCCGATGGTGGGGTTTTCCGCTCGGGGCTTCACTGTTTGCCGCCATCCTTTGTCTGGCAACATCCCCGGCGATTACGATCGCTACCTGTAGCGATGTCGGCGCCGAGGGCGAGCGGACCGGCTTGCTCTACACGCTGGTCGCCACCAACGGTGCCATCGCTTTTGCCGCGTTGGTCTTGCTGGTGCCCTTCCTCAATGATATCGACCTACTGACCATCGCCGGGCGGCTCGGTGGTTCGCTGGGCAGCATCATGGGCGCGATGATCCTCGGCGGGGCATGCGCCGGGACCGTTCTGCTCGGTGCTGAGTGCCTGGAAGGACAACCTGAGCGGCAGCGTCTGCTGATACTTGGCACGATTGTGATGGGAGTCGGTACGGCAATGTATCTCGGCGTGTCCGTTTTCTTGCCGATGCTGATCTTCGGATTGCTGGTCAGTACGATAGACCGCGAGAACAAGGTACTTGCCGTGCGCATTGCCAGCGATGCGCAGGTGTTTCTCATCATCACCTTTGTGTTGGCTGGTGCAGCCATCGATATCGCCTATCTGCTGACTTTCTGGAAACAGGCGCTGATGATCGTCGCGGCACGTTTGCTCGGTCAGTGGGTTGGGGTGGTGCTGACGCGGGAGGGTGTTAACCTCGGTTGGCGGGAGAGCGCTTTCGCCACCATCGGCTTGCTGCCGATGTCGAGCATTGCTCTGGTTCTGCTGGTCGATATCCAGATGCGGTATAGCGGCTTCAGTGCGGAACTGTCCGGGATGTTGATGTCGACCATCCTGTTGATGCAGTTGGTCGGTCCGCTTGCCACGCAAACGGCGATCAAGGGGTTCGGGGAGGCGACACGCCTGATGCCGAGCCTGGCCGGTAACGCAGCGACCGCGGGGAATGAGCGAGAAAGTCCCTGAGCTGGCCAACAGCCAAGTTCAATGAAGCGCTGTGTCAGTCGGCCGATTAACCACCGAAAGTTTTGTTTTGCCGGCGGGATGAGGCAATGCCCAGCCGCCGATTGACTGCGATATGCCCTAGGCGAGCAGGGTGACGACGATTTCCCGGCGATGGCTTTGGCTGCGATGCTCGAAGAGGTAGATGCCTTGCCAGGTGCCGAGCAGCAGCCGGCCATCGGCGACGGGTACGGTAAGCGAGACGCCCGTCAGCAGCGAGCGGGCGTGGGCGGCCATGTCGTCGTCGCCTTCGAGGTTGTGGCGGTAGGCCGGGTCGCCGTCCGGCGCCCAGCGGGAGAGCAGGGTTTCGAGATCGCGCCGCACGGTGGCATCGGCGTTTTCGGTGATGGCCAGACCGCAGCTGGTGTGGCGCACGAAAATATGGGCAATTCCGCAGTGCACCGCAGCAGCGGCGACAATGGCGGCGACTTCGTCGGTAATCTCGACCGAGCCGCGGCCGCGGGTGTGGACGGAGAAGCGTTGTTGCTCGGCCACGCGGCTCAGTCCTTTTTCCTGAGTAGGTCTTGCAGGGCCGCGAAGGGATTGTGCGTGGCGCCACCGCCGCGCGATGAGCGGCCATCGGTGTAGCCGCGGTCGGCTTCGATCTGCTTCTGATGCTCGTTGTCGTGGCAGTAGAGGCAGAGCAGTTCCCAGTTGCTGCCATCGCTGGGATTGTTGTCGTGATTGTGATCGCGATGATGCACGGTCAGTTCGCGCAGGTTGGCGTGGCTGAATTCTCGGCCGCAGCGCCCGCAAATCCACGGGTAAAGCTTGAGGGCCTTGTCGCGGTAACCTTCGGCGCGGGCATCGGCGGCCTTGCGGGCATCCAGCACGACTTGGTCGAGACGGCGGTGATCGATGGTTTTCACGATATTTCCTCCTGTTGCCGGATTCTACGACTCTGCCACTAAAATGTGCCCTCCATCGTACGGACCACTGAACCATGCCGCGCATCAAGATCGACCTGCCTGAAAAGTTCATCTTTTCGACCGATATCCCGATCTACATCGGGCACATCAACTATGGTCATCATCTGGATAACGCCCAGATGATTTCGCTGATTTCGGAGGCCCGGGTGCGCTTCTTCAAAGCGCTCGGCTATAGCGAACTGGATGTCGAGGGCGTCGGTATCGTGGTGGCCGACGTCGCGGCGCAGTATCGTTCCGAAGCCTTCCACGGTGAGACGATGATGGTCGAGATGGCGGCCGACGATTTCAACAAGTACGGCTGCGACCTCGTCTGGAAAATGTCGGACAAGGCGACGGGGCGGGAAGTGGCGCGCGGCAAGCACGGCATCATCTTCTTCGACTACACGGCACGCAAGGCGGTCTCGGTGCCGCCGGCCTTTGTCGAGAAGGTCCGGGCCAAATGATTCCGATCCGCTACGTTGAGCCAGTCTTTCGTCCACCGAGCGAGGCGGAGTCGCTGATCCTGCCGGTGACGGACGGCTGTTCGTGGAACCACTGCACCTTTTGCGAGATGTACACGGCGCCGCAGAAGAAATTCCGGGCACGCGACGAGGATGAGGTGATGGAGAGCATCCGTCTGACCGGACAGCGCTACGGCGACCAGATCCGCCGTGTGTTCTTGGCCGACGGCGATGCGCTGGTGCTGCCGACGCGCCGGCTGCTCACCATCCTGGAGGCGATCCGTACCCACATGCCGGCGGTGCGCCGCATCTCGACCTATTGTCTGCCACGCAACCTGCGCAAGAAGTCGCAGGCGGAGATTGACGAACTGGCTGCCGCCGGCTTGAGGATGGCCTATGTCGGCGCCGAGTCGGGTGACGACGAAGTGTTGGCGGCAGTGAAGAAGGGCGAAACCTTCGACAGCACGCGCGAGGCGCTGGACAAGCTGGGCGCGGCCGGCATCACACGTTCGGTGATGATCCTCAACGGGCTGGGCGGCAAGGCGCTGTCGCAGCAACATGCGGAGAATTCCGCACGCCTGGCCAATGCGACCCAGCCGGAATACCTGGCGACGCTGGTGGTCAGCTTTCCTATGGGCGAGCAACGCTTTCGTGCCGATTTCCCGAGTTGGGAGCCGCTCGATCAGCGTGAGTTGTTCGTCGAGATGGAGCGTTTGCTCTCGGCGCTGGACCTGAAACGCACGGTATTTCGCAGCGACCACGCCTCGAACTGGCTGATCCTGAAGGGCACGCTCGGTGCCGACAAGGAGCGTTTGCTGCAACAGGTGCGGCAGGCGATCGCCGCACCGGAACAGGCGCATTTGCGTCCGGGCTGGGCGAGAGGGCTTTAAGAGCTTACGAACAGGGTGCCGACTTCGTGAAATTTTTCACGAAGTCGTGGTGATATTTTGCGCATTTTTCGTCTTCAATCACGTTTTGTTTTGACAATTGTCAATGCAATGTAAAACCATGTTCACACTATGGGTATAATTATTTCTGTTTAATTAATAATCTACTACCTGAACTGGTGTTACACGCAATTAGACGTTCCCTGAGCATTTCGGCCCTGATTATTATTGGCTATGCCGCTGGTTTCGTCGCCCTGATTTCTTTGGGCGCCTATTCCATCAATGCCATGAACCGGCAGCACGAAATCGCGGCCAGTCTCTACGCCCATCCCTTTCAGGTGAGTTCGGCGGCGGCAGAAATGAAGGCCACCGTGCTGCAGGTGCGCAACATCATGCTGACCACTGTGCTCGTCAAGGCACGGCCAGAAACGATAGAAGCGCTGGAGCAGCAAAGCCAATCCATGCTTGCCTCGGTGCGGGGTAACCTCGACACGATGCAAGCGGCCTTTCTTGGCGAAGACGAAAGGCTCCAGAAACTGGAGCGAACCTTCTTGCAGTGGGACAAAATGCGTCATACGGTCATGGAAGACGTGTACCGTGAGGATTTCGCAGCGGCAGAGCACTTGATTCAGGGTGTCGGTACCGCTAAATTCGATGAACTGCTCGGCGACGTCGGCTACGTGCTGAATTTCGCGCTGGAACGTGGCCGCCAATTGGCGGGTGAAGGCGATGTCCAGGCACGTCGAGTGATGACCATGCTGACTACACTGTTGGTCTTCCTCAGTGTGATGACGGTGGCGATGGGCTTGGTTATCTTCAGCCGGGCCAATTATTTGCAAGTTCAGCTAGAAAACGTGGCCGAAGCGGCCGAGTCTGCCAACCGGGCCAAATCGGCTTTTCTGGCCTCGATGAGCCACGAATTACGGACGCCGATGAGTGCCATGATCGGGATGACAGAGCTGGCTGCACGGCGTATCGATGACACGTTGGCGCAATCGCAGCTACAAAAGGCACTGGGCGCCTCGCGCCATCTGTTGCGGGTGATCAACGACATCCTCGATTTCTCCAAGATCGAAGCCGGCGCTTTGAGCTTGGAGAGCGTGGAGTTCCGTCTGGGCGAAATCCTCGAAAACCTGATCAGTATCCTGAGTGATCGGGTGTCTCAAAAAAACCTGACGCTGACGGTCGATCTGGCACCTGAGTTGAGCCGACAGAGCGTTATCGGTGATCCATTGCGCCTGTCGCAGATGCTGATCAATCTGGTCGGCAATGCCATCAAATTTACTGAGCAGGGTGGGGTGACGGTGCGTGTCGTGGCCGAAGCCGACTCGGATCAGGAACTGATCTTGCGCTGGGAAATCGTCGATAGCGGGATTGGTGTGCCCGAGGAGGTGCAGGGTAAGCTATTCAAGTCTTTCCAGCAGGGGGATGGCTCCATCGCCAGAAAGTACGGTGGTAGCGGCTTGGGCCTGTCGATCTGTAAGGCGCTGGTTGAGATGATGGGCGGCGAAATCGGCTTCACCAGCCGGCTTGGTGAAGGGAGCACCTTCTGGTTCCGTGTGGGTCTGAAAAAGACGCAGGCGGCGGAGCGCGAAGTGGCTCATGAGTCTCACATCAAGCCTGAACAGATCATCCTCGAAAAATATCCGGGCACACGGGTCTTGTTGGTCGATGATGAGCCAATCAATCAGGAGGTATCGAAATACCTGCTTGAAGATCTCGGCTTCCTCATCGATTTGGCGGATAACGGCGAGCAGGCGGTTACCCTTGCCTTGCGCGAGGAGTATGCCCTGGTTCTGATGGATATGCAGATGCCGGTCATGGACGGCCTGGAGGCAACGCGCCGCATTCGCGATGTCCCGGGCATGGCCGGGCAAGTGCCGATTATCGCCATGACGGCGAATGCTTTCGAAGAAGACAAGCAGCGCTGTTTCGCTGTCGGCATGAACGATTTCATTTCCAAGCCAGTCGAGCCCGAGTTGCTCTACTCGACGCTGCTACGCTGGTTGCCTGCCAAGCTGCGTCGGCGGGATCAGGCCAAATTCAGCTAGCTAACGAGCGGTGGTCCAAGGTCGGCGTTAGTCGATCGACGCCTCAGGCATTATTTCCGGTTTCTCCGGACGAACGCATGTGGGCGACATCGCGCGCCGGTGGGGCACCGAACAGCCGGCGGTATTCGCGGCTGAACTGCGAAGGGCTTTCATAGCCGACCCGATGCGCCGCGCTGGCGGCATCATGGTTGTCGGAGAGCATTAGGCGCCGGGCTTCGTGCAGGCGGAGTTGCTTCTGGTACTGCACTGGGGTCATTGAGGTCAGTGCCTTGAAGTGGTGATGCAGCGAGGACTTGCTCATGTTGGTCAGGTCGGCCAGATGCTCGATGGTCACCGGTTGATCGATGTTGTTTTTCAACCAGCCGATGGCGCGCACGATCTGATGGCTGTGGCTGCCGGCCGTTGCCGCCTGGCCCAGGCGGGCGCCCTGGTTGCCGGTGAGCAGGCGATAGAGCAGTTCACGTTCGACGATCGGCGCCAGCACCGGGATGTCGTCCGGCGCATCGAGCAGGCGGAGCAAACGTAACGCGGCATTCTGGATTTCCTGGCTGAGTTCGCCGACACCGAAGCCGCGATCGACGGCGGCCTTCTGCGGTGGCCTGGGCATTTCGGCGCAGATTTCGGCAATTTTGCGTGCATCGAGATTGAGCGCCATGCCGAGGTAGGGCGCATCGGGGCTGGCATAGGTAATGCGGGAAGAGATCGGCAGTTCGACGGCGGCGATCATGTAATGCCGCGCATCGTACTCATAGGATTCTTCTCCGACGAAAACGCGCTTGGCGCCTTGGGCGATCATGGCGAAGGTCGAATTGACCACGGCGCAGGTCGGCTTGTCGGTGGCGCAACCGCGAAACAGCACCAGATCGCTGATCGGTGTCTCCTGTTTTCCGATCCCCGGGCAGTGACGGTCGATGATGTCTGCCATCTCGCTACGCTGCGTGGCAAAGAGATTTTCTGCGATGTCGATGGAATTTCCGGTGGCAAGCGCAGTCTGAGGGTGATCGTTCATGGCGTTCTGCTTTGAGGCAATCGGTACAGGCGGAAGAGTAGCGTTTTACGCCGCGGCCAACGAGAGTGTTCGCATCAGATTTGGATGATTAGGCAATAAGTCTGAATTTTTGGGTTATCGCTCGGTGCACCGCAGGGCTGAAACTGCAGGCCATAAAACCGGCCGAGCCGACCACAGGCAAGGTCAGTTCCCCCAACCCCACGGAGGAAAAGCAGATGATCCAACTCAATATCAACGGCAAGGACGTCAAGGTCGATGTCGATCCGGATACCCCATTGCTCTGGGCGCTTCGCGATACCCTGCAACTGACCGGAACCAAGTACGGTTGCGGTCAGGCCTTGTGCGGTGCCTGTACCGTGCACCTCGATGGGCAGCCGACGCGTTCCTGCGTCTTGCCGGTTGCCGCCGCCGTCGGTCGCAAGATCACCACCATCGAAGCGGTCGATGCCAACAAGGTCGGCAAGGCGGTACAGGAGGCGTGGCGCAAGCTCGACGTCGTCCAGTGCGGCTATTGCCAGTCCGGCCAGATCATGAGCGCCGTGGCCTTGCTCAAGAGCAACACGAAACCGACGGATGCCGACATCGATGCCGCCATGTCGGGCAACCTGTGCCGGTGCGCTACCTACGTGCGCATCCGTGCCGCCATTCACGAAGCCGCCAAGGCGCTGGCCTGAGGAGATGGACATGAGCGCAAAACTGAATCCATCCGTCCTGTCTGCCGCAGCGCTGCAAAACGTCAGCCGCCGCCGCTTTCTGCAAGGCGGGGCGGCGCTGACCCTGGGCTTCGTATTGCCGGCCGGCGCCGCCGACAAATTGCCGGCCGCCGGGCCGGGCAAGGCCGGCGAAGGGTTGGCGGCAGCCGTTCATTTCGAGCCCAACGCCTTCCTGCGCATCGGCGCTGACAACAGCGTCACGGTCATTTCCAAGCACCTGGAGATGGGCCAGGGTACCTACACCGGGCTGGCCACCATCGTCGCCGAAGAACTGGATGCCGACTGGAAACAGGTCAGGGTCGAGGGGGCACCGGCTGACGCCAAGCGTTACAACAACCTGTTCTGGGGGCCGACGCAAGGTACCGGCGGCAGTACGGCGATAGCCAATTCCTGGGAACAATTGCGCAAGGCCGGCGCGGCCGGGCGGGCCATGCTGGTCGGTGCGGCCGCCAAGCGCTGGAAGGTGGCGCCGGGCGAGATCGTCGTCAGCAACGGCATCGTCAGCCACGCAGCCAGCGGGCGCAAGGCGAGTTTCGGCGAACTGGCGCTCGATGCGGCCAACGAGGCGGTGCCGGCCGAGGTCAAGCTGAAGGATGCGAAGGACTTCAAGCTGGTCGGCAAGCGCGCCAATCGCAAGGACAGCGCGGCGAAAACCGACGGCACGGCGAAATTCACGCAGGATGTGCAGCTGCCGGGCATGCTGGTCGCCGTCGTCGCCCATCCGCCGCAATTCGGCGCCAAGATGAAATCCTTCGATGCCGGTCGGGCGCGCCAGGTCAAGGGCGTGGTCGATGTCGTGCAGATTCCGCAAGGCGTGGCTGTGCTGGCCAAGGATACCTGGAGCGCCAAGAAGGGGCGGGACGCGCTGAGCGTGGTCTGGGACGATAGCGCCGCCTTCAAGCTGGGTAGCGAGGAAATCCTCGCCCGCTACAAGGAAATGGCCAAGTCGCCGGGCAAGATCGCCAAGCAGAGCGGCGACACGGCCACGGCTTTTGCCGGCGCGGCCAAGGTGGTCAAGGCCAGCTACGATTTTCCCTACCTCGCCCATGCTGCGATGGAGCCGATGAACTGCGTCATCAAGCTCGATGCTGATGGGGCGGAGGTGTGGAATGGCGAACAGTTCCAGACCATCGACCAGGCGGTCGTCGCCAAGGTGCTCGGCCTGAAGCCGGAGCAGGTCAGGCTGAACATGCTCTACGCCGGCGGTAGCTTCGGCCGGCGGGCCAGCAAGGATGTCGATTACCTGGTCGAGGCGGCGCATATCGTCAAGGCGATTGACGGACGGGCGCCGGTGAAACTGGTCTGGCTGCGCGAGGACGACATGCGCGGCGGCTACTACCGCCCCTTGTTCCATCATGCGCTGGAAGCGGCCATCGACGGCAGCGGCAAGCTGGCCGGCTGGAAGCATCGTCTGGTCGGGCAATCCATCCTGATCGGCTCGCCATTCGAGGCTTTCCTGGTCAAGGACGGCATCGACGGCGTGTCGGTCGAAGGCGCCTCCAACCTGCCTTACGCCATTCCCAACCTGACGGTCGATCTGCACACGCCGACCGATATTCCGGTGCCCGTGCTGTGGTGGCGTTCGGTCGGCTCGTCGCATACGGCCTTTTCCACCGAAGCCTTCTTTGACGAAGTGGCGGCGGCGATGGGCAAGGACCCGGTGGCTTTGCGCCTGGAGTTGCTCGACAAGCATCCGCGTCACGCCGGGGTGCTCAAGCTGGCTGCCGAGAAAGCCGGCTGGGCTACGCCGCTCAAGGCCAAGGCCGGCGAGCGGCGCGGCCGCGGGGTGGCGGTGCATGAGTCGTTCAACTCCTATGTGGCGCATGTGGCCGAAGTGACCGTGGCCAAGGACGGCACGGTCAAGGTGGATCGCATCGTCAGCGCGGTCGATTGCGGTACGGCGATCAATCCGGACAACATCCGCTCGCAGATCGAAGGCGGTATCGGTTTCGGTCTCGGTGCGATGACGCAGGCCATCACCTTGAAGGAAGGACGGGTCGAGCAGGGCAACTTCGATGGCTTCTCGCTGCTGCGCATCGGCGAAATGCCCAAGGTCGAAGTACATATCGTGCCGTCGATGGCGGCGCCGACCGGCGTCGGCGAACCGGGCGTGCCGCCGGTCCTGCCGGCCGTGGCCAATGCCATCGCGGCGGCGACCGGCAAGCGGCTGCGCAATCTGCCTTTCAACACCAATGAACTGGCGGTGTGACATGGACAGTCTGGATAAGCAGGTACTCGATGCCGCCCGCCAGTGGGCGGCGGCCGGGCATCGTTTCATGCTGGTGACGGTGGCCCGGACCTGGGGTTCGGCGCCACGGCCGCCGGGCGCCTGGATGGCGGTGCGCGACGATGGGCAGGTGATCGGTTCGGTCTCGGGCGGTTGCATCGAGGACGACATGATTCGTCGCATCGGCGCCGGCGAGTTTGCCGGCGAAACGCTGCCGCGCGTCTTGCGCTACGGGGTGACGGCCGACGAGGCGCATCGTTTCGGCCTGCCTTGCGGCGGCACGTTGGAGTTGGTGCTGGAGCCGGCGCCGGATACCGGCCTGCTCGCCGAGTTGGCCGAACGCATCGGCGGCGGCCAGTTGGCCCGTCGTCAGGTGTCGCTGATCGACGGTACCGTGAGCATCGACAGCGGTTCGGCCGGCGACAGCCTGCAGTGGGACGGTGAAACGCTTCTCACCCAGCACGGCCCGGCCTGGCGCCTGCTGATCATCGGCGCAGGCCAGATTTCCTGCTACCTGGCGACGATGGCGCTGGCCCTGGGCTATCGCGTCTACATCTGCGATCCGCGCGGCGAATATGCCGATGGCTGGAACGTGCCGGGCAGCGAGCGGATCATGGCCATGCCGGACGATGCGGTGACCGAGCTGGCGCTCGATCCGCGCAGCGCCGTGGTGGCGCTGACGCACGACCCGAAACTGGACGATCTGGCCTTGCTCGAAGCGCTCAAGTCACCGGCCTTCTACGTTGGGGCGCTCGGTTCGAAGGCCAACAACGGCAAGCGGCGCGAACGCCTGTTGCAGTATTTCGACCTGTCGCAGGCCGAGGTTGACCGCCTGCACGGGCCGGTCGGGTTGCCCATCGGCAGTCGCACGCCACCGGAAATCGCCGTGGCTATCCTGGCCGAGATGATGGCCGTGAAAAATGGCCTGAATCGCCCGTCCACCGCAGCAGTGGCCGATCCATACGCCTGCAAGGTGGCATGAGCGAAATCGTCGGCATCCTGCTGGCCGCCGGCAGCAGTCGGCGCTTCGGTAGCGACAAACGCTGGCACCGCCTGGCCGATGGCACGCCGATGGCCGTCGAGTCCGGGCGGCGTTTGCTGGTCGCGTGCCCGCACAGTGTGGCGGTGTTGCGTCCGGATGATAGGGAACTGGCCCACGCCCTGACGGAACTCGGGATGCATGTGGTTTTCTGCACCGAGGCCGTCGGCGGCATGGGACATAGCCTGGCCGCCGGGGTCGCCGCAGCGCAGGAAGCCAAGGGCTGGCTGGTGGCGCTGGCCGATATGCCGGGCATCGCGGCGGCGAGCTATCGTGCCGTGCTCGATGCGCTGGTTGCCGGTGCCGGCATAGCCCGGCCAACGTTGGAGGGGCAAGTGGGCCATCCAGTCGGCTTTGCTGCGGCTTATCGCGATGAGTTGCTTAGCCTGACCGGTGACCGTGGCGGCAAGGCGATCATTGCGGCGCATCCGGCGGCGGTGGTGGATTGCCCGGTGAGCGATCCGGGCATCCTGTTCGATATCGATACGCCGGCGGTGGTTTAGCCTTCGTCCGCTTCCAGCTTCAGCGAAGCGGAATTGATGCAGTAACGCAGGCCGGTTGGCGCCGGGCCGTCTTCGAAAACGTGGCCGAGGTGGGCGCCGCAATCGTGGCAGGTGACTTCGGTACGGATCATGCCGAAGCTCTTGTCCATGTGCTCGTCGATCAAGCCTTCTTCATTGGGCGCATAGAAGCTCGGCCAGCCGCAGCCGGAGTCAAACTTGGTTTTTGACGTAAATAGCGGTGCACCGCAGCAGATGCAGCGGTAGGTGCCGTCCTGGTCGCAATCCCAGTATTTGCCGGTGAAGGCACGCTCGGTGCCTTTCTGGCGGGTGACGTAATACTGTTGTTCGTCCAGTTGGGCGCGCCATTCGGCGTCGGTCTTGTCGATTTTCGGCATGTCGTTTTCCTCGCAGATGCGCAGTATGACCGATTCCGCCGACAGAGATTCCCGGCTCAGCGGAACTCGAACAGTTCGCGGTGGAACTGGTCGGGCAACAGGCCGCTGGCTTGCAGCTTCCGTTGCAGGGCCTCGCCCCAGGTGCGCGGCCCGCAGAACCAGACGCTACCGCTCGGCTGCAAGACTGCCCTGACCTCGGCCGGGTCGAGTTGCCCGTCGCTGTCGGTTTCGCGCAGGTGCAGGCGGACGCCGGTGGCGGAGCACAGGGCTTGCAGTTGATCGGTCACGTCGCCGGGATGGCGGCGCGGCAGGCAATAGAAGAAATCGACCCGGCGTTCATTTTCCGGCATCTCGGCGAGCGCTTGCAGGCGGGCGAGGAAGGGGGTGACGCCGATACCGCCGGCGATCCACACCTGATGCTCGGCCTTGTCTGCGGCGAAGTCGAAGCGACCGTAGGGGCCTTCCAGCATGACGGATTGGCCGACGCTCAGGCGTTGGGCGAGCGTGGCCGTGTAGTCGCCAAGGGCCTTGATGGCCAGCGTCAGCGTACCGTCATCGGGCGACCAGGCGGAGGCGATGGTGAAGGGGTGGGCGCCTTCGCCGCGATGGCCGAAGTCGGCGAAGACGAATTGGCCGGCGACATGGCCCGGCCACTGGGCGGTCGGGCGTAAGGTGACGAGCAGCACGCGGTCCGGGCAGGTTTCGATGCCTTCGATCTGTGCCGCATGGCGCCGCGTGCGGCCGATGCGTCCGCTCAGCGAGAGCAGGGCGGGAACGACGCCAACGGCAGCAACGGCCAGGGTCAGCCAGGCCAGCGGGGTTTGCCAGAATTCTTTCGGCATCAGCAGCAGGCCGTGGAAGGCACCGGCCAGGAAAACCAGCGGGAAGAGCTTGTGCACCAGCCGGAAATAACGGTAGGGAATGCGCCGGATCAAGGCGATGACGACCAGCGCCATCAGGATGTAACCCGCCCATTCGCCCACTTCCTTGGCCAGGCCGATCCACCAGTCTTCCGGCGGACGTGGGCCACCGCGAGCCGGGCGGGCAAGCAGGCCGGCCTTGGCCAGCGTCTTGGGCAACCATTCGAGTTGCCAGTGCAGCAGGATCAGCACGCCGGCGCCGATGCCGAAGTTCTTGTGCAGGCGGTAAAGCTTGTCTAGGCCGCCGAAGGTGTTTTCCAGCCAGGCCGGGCGGGTGGCCAGCAACATGTCGGCACTCATCCACCACAGGGCGAGGATGCCGGAGAGCAGTATCAACGCACGGCGCCAGGCCCACAGGTTGGGCTCGCTGGCGTAGAGATCGGGCAGGATGAAACCCAGCCAGCAGGCGAGAGGAATCAGGGTAAGGGCAAGTAGAGGATGGCGACGCATGATGTTCTCCCGGCATCTTGTTATGGCTCCAAGATACGCCTCACCGCAACGACTTGCTGTAAGGAAGCGTAAGCAAATGCAACCGGGGCACTGCTGCGGTGCACCGGTCAAAAGGGGCAAAAACCGATCCGGGAAAACGGGGCTTATCCCTGACGCCGAGACGTGGCTGGGCTATCATTCGGTTTGTCTCTTACGAAAGCGCAGCCATGAATCCACAGCCCCTGAACGACGACGATCTCGACCGCCTCGAAGTCCTGCTCGAAGCGGAGGTTTTCGGTGGGGAGGCGATGCGGCTCGATGAAATCCAGGCCATGCTGTGCGCCATCGTCAGCGGCCCGGCCACCGTGGCGCCGACCATCTGGTTGCCTGAAGTGCTGGGCGACGGCATGAACGCCGGCAACGACCCGCTGGTCACCGAAACCATCGAATTGCTGATGCGCCTGAACAACGACATCGCCAGCGCCCTGATGGCCAACGAAACGGTGGCGCCGGTGCTCTATCCGGTCGATGAAAATGCCGAGGAATACGACTACGAAGCCTGGGCCGATTCCTATGTCTACGGCGCCGGCCTCGGTGGCGACTGGTACGAGCTGGCCGGCAAGCACGCCGACGACCTTTCAGAACTGCTCGAACCGATGTTCCTGCTCAACGGCATGCTTAAGGAAGATGCCGAGAAGAACGGCGAGCGCTGGTTCCCGCCGGCCGAGGAAGCTCGTCTGGTGGCCGACATCCAGGAAAACCTGCCGGTCATCGTGCAGACCCTGTATAACTTCTGGCGCAACAAGCGCGAAGGCGGCACGGTGCAACGGGCGGAAGAGAAAACCGGGCGCAATGACCCATGCCCTTGTGGCAGCGGCAAGAAATTCAAGCAGTGCTGCGGTAGTCCGGATAAGCTGAACTGATTATCCGTTCCAGTGGCAAAAAGGCCGTTCGTTCGAACGGCCTTTTTTGTCGATCCCGTCCGGACATAGCGTCCGCTTGGAATGGGGCTCAGGAAGGAATCGGCTCAGTTTTTCAGGAATTCCAGAAGATCCTGGTTCAGGCGATCCTTGTGCGTATCGGCCAAACCATGTGGAGCACCGGGATAGACGATCAGCTTGGCATTCTTGACCAGCTTGGCGGCAGCGCGGCCGGAGGCATCGATCGGAACGATCTGGTCGTCGTCGCCGTGAATCACCAGAGTCGGTACATCGAATTTCTTCAGGTCGTCGCGAAAATCGGTGGCGGAAAAGGCGCCGATCGAATCGTAGGTGTTTTTATGGCCTGCCAGCATGCCTTGCATCCAGAACGATTGAATGAGTCCTTCCGAAACCTTCGCACCGGGTCGGTTGAAACCATAGAAAGGACCAGACGCGATGTTAAGGTAGAGCTGCGAGCGGTTGTCCAGCGACGCCTTGCGGATATTGTCGAACACCTCGATCGGCAGCCCGCCCGGATTGCTCTCGGTCTTCAACATCAGTGGGGTGACCGCCGAGACCAGCACCGCCTTTTTCACCCGGGCCGTTCCGTGCCGGCCGATGTAACGGGCCACTTCGCCGCCACCGGTGGAAAACCCGACCAGCGTCACGCTCTTCAAATCGAGCGCTTCGATGACGGAAGCCAGGTCGTCGGCATAATGATCCATGTCGTTGCCATCCCAAGGTTGCGTGGAGCGACCATGGCCACGGCGGTCATGCGCGACAACCCGATAACCGTTAGCGGCCAGGAAGATCATTTGCGACTCCCAGCTATCGGAGCTCAATGGCCAACCGTGGCTGAAGACGACGACCGGCGCATCTTTCGGACCCCAGTCCTTATAGTAGATTTGCACGCCGTCGCGGGTGGTGACATAGCTCGACGATTTCTGCATGGTCGCTGCGCTTGGCAAGGCAGGGGCCGTCACTGCGGCCGATGAAATGGAGGCGCCGGTGGCGAGCAAGAGCGCTACGGCAAGGGTTTTCAGTTGATGCGGCATGGATTTCATGATGATTTCCTCAATGTTGATCGGTCTGTTGGCGGCTTATGCGGCGACGTTCAGCGACACATCGATGTTGCCGCGCGTCGCATTCGAGTAGGGGCAGACGATGTGTGCCTTGTCGACCAGTGCTTGCGCCAGATCGGGCGCCATGCCGGGCAGACTGATGGTCAGTTCCGCCTGTATGCCGAAGCCGCTCGGGATAGGGCCGATTCCAACCTTGCCGACTACTTGAGCATCGGCCGGAAGGCTCACTTTGTTTTGTGCGGCAACGAACTTCAGCGCACCAAGGAAGCAGGCGGAATATCCCGCTGCAAACAATTGCTCGGGGTTCGTGCCCGCTCCACCGGCGCCGCCTAGCTCGCGAGGGGTGGAAAGTTGAACGTCGAGCGCGCGGTCGGACGAAACGGCGCGACCTTCACGTCCGCCTGTGGCAGTGGCTTCTGCAGTGTAAAGAATTTTCTCCAGCGACATTTTGAACTCCTTGTTCGGGTGATTCGGTAAAAAGGATTTGCCTGTTGGCAGGAGGAAATGTACGCTTCGAGCGAATACGTAAAGCTACGTTACGTATCGAAAATATGATTAGGAGTATTATCGTGGTGGACCGTTTAGCCGTCTTGCTGAGTCAATTTCCGGTAAGCGCACGCGTCTTCAATACCAGCGTGCTCTGCGGTATCAACGATTTAAGTCGAAACGACGAGATCGGTTATCTCCACCTGATTCGTCGCGGAAAAGTTGCTGTCTTTCACGGGGGGCAACAGGTCGCGCAGATCGACGAGCCTAGCCTTTTGCTCTATCCGCTGCCCATTGCGCATCGTTTTGTCACCGACCCGGAGCAAGGTGCCGATTTCGTTTGCGCCAATCTAGGCCTCGAGGGGGGCGCAACCAATCCAATCGTGGCATCGCTGCCGCCATTTATCTGCTTACCGTTGGCAAGAATAGGCGGCGCCGAAGCGATGCTGAATCTCCTGTTTGCCGAGGCCGCAGCGCAATATTGCGGGCGTGAAGCCATGTTGAACCGGATGATCGAGATTGTGCTGATTCAGGTGCTGAGGCATCTGATGGAGGCGGGCAGCATCCAGGTCGGCATGTTGGCCGGCATGACCCATCCACGCTTGCGTATCGCCCTGGTCGCCATGCATGAGCGGCCAGCGCACGATTGGACGCTAGAGGAACTGGCCAAACTGGCGGGAATGTCGCGAAGCGTATTCGCCAACACGTTTCGCGAACGGGTCGGTAGCACGCCAGGGGGTTATTTGCAGCGTTGGCGAGTTGGCATCGGCCAACGCCAGTTGATGCAAGGGCATACCCTGAAATGGGTTGCCTCTCAGGTCGGATATGGCAGCGAAGCCGCCTTTTCGCGCGCATTCAAAGCCAGCTGCGGCGTTTCTCCAAAATTTTGGTTGGCGGAACGCCGTGCCAGACGCGCGGAATGATAGGCAGCTTCAGGCCCGATCGAGGCCTGGCTGCCAATTCGTCGGGCGCCTTGGCATCCGACCGATGGCCGGATGCCCCGAAGTCAGCCGAGATCGACCGGCACGAAGATGCGAGAATCGCCGCGTTCGACCAGGATGGCGGCTTTCTTGCCCGATTTGGCGATGATGCCGCGCAGTTGCTCGACGCTGTCGATCGGCTGGCCATTGACCGACAGGATGATATCGCCCGGCCGGATACCGGCACGGGCAGCGGCGCCGTTGGCCTGTTCGACGATCACGCCGCCCTTGACCTCGGCCTGGCGCTTTTCGTCCGGGGTCAGCGGGCGGACGGCGACGCCCAGGCGGCCTTTGTCGGCGCTTGGCGTTTCGGCGGCGGCGACTTTTTCCTCGGCGAAGCTGCCAACCTTGACCTCGATGTCGCGCGTGCCACCCTTGCGCCAGACCTGTAGGCGAGCGCTTTCGCCCGGTTTTTTCAAGGCCACGGCAGCCGGCAGGTCACCGGCGCTGGCGACGCTCTTGCCGTCGATGCCGAGAATCACGTCGCCCGGCTCCAAGCCGGCCTTGGCGGCCGGGCTGCCTTTTTCGACCGAAGAGACCAACGCCCCGGCCGGCTTGCCGAGGCCAAAACTATCGGCCAGCGCCTGATTCACTTCCTGGATGCTGACCCCGAGCTTGCCGCGCTGTACTTTGCCGGTGGCGACGATCTGGCGTTCGACATTCATCGCCACTTCGATCGGGATGGCGAAGGACAGACCCTGGTAACCGCCGCTGCGCGAATAGATTTGCGAGTTGATGCCGATCACCTCGCCATTCATGTTGAACAGCGGGCCGCCGGAATTGCCGGGGTTCACTGCCACGTCGGTCTGAATGAAAGGCACGTAGCTGCCATCGGGCAGCGTGCGCGACTTGGCCGAGACAATGCCGGCACTGGCGCTGCTTTCGAAGCCGAAAGGCGAGCCGATGGCGAGGACCCATTCGCCAACCTGCGTACCGGTCGAACTGCCGATGCGGACCGTTGGCAGGTTCTTGGCGTCGATCTTCAGTACGGCCACGTCGCTCGCCTTGTCGGCGCCGAGCACCTTGGCCTTGAATTCGCGCTTGTCGTTGAGCTTGACGGTCACTTCTTCGGCGTCCTCGACGAC
Source organism: Azonexus sp. (assembly GCA_041909105.1). Classification (GTDB taxonomy): domain Bacteria; phylum Pseudomonadota; class Gammaproteobacteria; order Burkholderiales; family Rhodocyclaceae; genus Azonexus. Next base: position 43,441 of record JAYREE010000016.1, on the reverse strand, counting down.
GTGGGCATTGGTCAGGATGGTGCCGTCGGCGCTGACGATGAAGCCGGAACCGAGTCCTTGCGTCGGCGTCGATTCGCGCGGCATCTGCCCACCAAAACGGCGGAAGAACTGATAGAAAGGATCATCCGGATCGAGTTGAGGAAAGGCTGCCGAGGTCTTGCGCGTACCGGTGACGCTGATATTGACCACGGCCGGCGCATTGCTGGCGACGATGCTGCGCATGTCGGGAAGGGCGTTTGGTGGCACCGCCATTGGCGGTGAGGTGGGGGTCACCACCGCAGCCGAGGACGCGGCGTGTGCGCTCGAAATGGTTTGCAACTGACCGACGGAATAAGCGCCGCCGACGGCGGCAGCCACCGCGATGGCGGCGACAGTCATCTTCAATGCTTTCATGGTCTGCTTTCCTTGGGAGTGACAATTATTGGTGCGAATTTTTCTTGCCATGAGGGGCAATCACCGCTTGCGCGTGGCTCGGGTTTTCCCGCTTGGCGTTGCTGCGCGGCGCCTCACGCTCGGCCGGCGGGCGTTGGGTTTCGACCGCGAAGACCGGGTGAGCGAGGGCCGTACCGAGCGAACCGGCGACGAGTAGCGAGCGCAGCATCGGCCGCAGGCGGCTGAACGGGGAGTAGGGGGTGGCCGAAACTGCCGGCGGCAAACCCAGGTAGTTGCGCGCCGTTAGCAGAAAATCGGCAACCACTCGTGCTTGCTGTATTTCATTGCTCTGCATGGGATTCTCCTTGTCCTTCGTTTTGGCCCATAGTTTTGCGCTAAACCGGCGGTTTTCAAGTTGTCTTTGTGCGACGATTTGTATCGAAGTTTTTCAGCGCGGTAGTGCTGCGGTGCACCGCTCATTTGGGCGAAAAACCGACCGGGGCCGCCGTAATGGTGATGCTGTTGTAATGGTGAGGTAACACAACGGTCTTAGTTTGGCGGGAATGACATTGACACCGCCATCGCATGAATGCTCCCGCCCCAGCCAACCTCGCCCTGCCGGAAATTGACCTGAGCCTAAAGGATCGTATCGACCAAAGGATTTTCGCTGCCTTATATGCCCGTTCGTTGGTATACAACACCTGCTGGGAAGATCCGGCGGTCGATCGTCAGGCGCTGCATCTCGGTCCGGAAGACCGTCTCCTTGTCATTACCAGTGCGGGGTGCAATGCGCTGGATTACGCCTTGCAAGGCCCGGCCCACATTCATGCAGTGGACGCCAATCCGCGTCAGAACGCGCTGCTCGAATTGAAATTGGCCGGCATCCGTACGCTGGATTTCGATGATTTCTTTGCCATCTTCGGTCAGGGATACCACCCCCATATCCGCCAGCTCTATCGCCACCGTCTGCGCGGTGAACTGTCAGAATTTGCCCGTGACTACTGGGATCGGCGCTATAACTGGTTCTGCAGCCGGCACGGAAGTTTCTATTTTCACGGCCTGGCCGGGTTCGTCGCCCGCAGCTTCCGTACCTATTTCCGCATGCAACCGAATCTGGCGCGGCAAGTCACGGCGCTTTTCGCGGCCACGAGTCTTGACGAGCAACGGCGGATCTATGATGAGAGAATCAAAGACGATCTGTGGACACCGGTCATCAATTGGGTCCTTAACCGGCAATTGACCATGAGCCTGCTCGGTGTGCCGCATCCGCAGCGGCGCCTGGTGCAGAAGCAGCACGCCGGGGGCGTTTCCGGTTTTATCCGCGAGGCCATCGAATACGTCTTTCGCCATCTGCCGGTTCAGGACAACTATTTCTGGCGTGTCTATCTGACCGGCAGCTATACCCGCGAATGCTGCCCGTCCTATCTTAAGGAAGACAATTTCCTGCTGCTGAAGAACGGGCTGGTCGATTGCATCGAACCGCACACCTGCACGGTGACGGAATTTCTGCAGCAGGAGGGCGAGCCGATCAGCCGCTTCGTGCTGCTCGACCACATGGACTGGATGAGCTGCTATTACCCGCAGGCATTGGTCGAGGAATGGCAAGCCATCTTCGCCCGCGCAACGCCGGATGCCCGCTTGCTGCTGCGCAGCGCCCACGCTTCGCCCCCCTTCCTCGACTGGATTCGAATCGGCGAGGCTGGTTGGGCGCTCGACGACCTGCTGATTTTCGAGGACGAGCAGGCCGCCGCACTGCAGCGGCAGGACCGCGTTCATACCTATGCCGGTTTTTCGATTGCGCAGGTGCGGAATGTCTCCCGCTTCTAAATTGGGTCGCGACAGTCGTGTGCTCTGGCGGCTGTTGCGCGGCCAGCCACGCCACGGCAGCTCGGCAGAACGTCTGCAGGCGTTTTACGCGCCGCAGGCGGAGCGCTATGACGAATTCCGTTCGCGCCTGCTGCATGGGCGAGAGTCGATGGTCGCCCGGCTCGCCCTGCAGCCCGGCGAACATGTTGTCGAACTCGGCTGCGGTACCGGTAGCAGCCTGTCGCGTATCGGCCGCCGGGTCAGCGATCTGGCCAGCGTGCAGATGATTGATCTTTGCCCGGCCCTACTCGATATTGCGAGGCAACGGGCCAGCGGCCATGCCAACGTGCGGGTGATCGAGGCCGATGTCACCTTGTGGCAGCCGGAAGATTCTGTCGACTGCGTGTTCATGTCCTACGTCCTGACCATGATTCCGGATTGGCAGGCGGTACTTGCCAACGCGCACGCCATGTTGCGTCCAGGTGGGCGTATTGGCATCGTCGATTTTCATCTGCCGGAAAATGGCAGACAGTTAAGCAATGCCTTGTGGCGGCGCTGGTTCGCCCACGATGGCGTGCATCTCTCGGACGAGCACCTGCCGGCCTTGCGCCGGTCGTTCGTTGAAATGCATAGTCAGTCGGCACGCGGCAAGATTCCCTATCTGCCCGGACTGAGCGCGCCGTATTACTGGTTTATCGGTCGGCGTTCGGAGTGAAGCGATGTACGCCAGTCGCGATCGCCTAGTCATCTTCGACGCCGACGGCACGCTGATCGACACCTTTCCCTCGGTCGAGCAGGCGTTCGAGCGGCATGGCATGGATATCGGCGACCTGCAGCGTTTCCAACGGCGACGCAAGTTGCTCAAATACCTCGGCGGACTGCGCGAATTTCCCAAGAACCTGCGGCGCCAGTTGGACAAGGACAATCGTAAGGGACTGAAGCATACGCTGACCGAGGTCTATCGCGGCGAGGCCAGCCTGTTTCCCGGCATGGCCGAATTGTTGCGCGTGCTGATCGGGCAGGCCGATATCCGGGTCGGCATCGTGTCGCGCAATGTCACCATCGAGCCCGAAGTGACTCTTGGCACCGTCTTGCAACGCCACGGCATCGCGCCGGATGAACTCGATTTCCTGCGCTGCATTCCGCTGGGCGATGAGAAGACTGGGGCATTCCGCGAATTGCGTCTGGCCTACGGCATCAATCCGGCCCGCGCTTATGCTTGTGGCGATGAATACCGGGATTACGCCGCCGCGCTGGCCAGCGGCATCCATCCCTTTATTGCCGCCTATGGCTTTGAAGATCGTGGGCGCCTTGCCGAGGATTTCAAGGTGCCCGACGAAGTGATCGCGCAGACACCCGAAGAACTCGTTTCCCGCCTGTGTCATGCGCTCGATATCGAGGTGTCGGTCGATTTCAGGTGAGAGGTGGTATGGATAAGAAGGCTCTGCTGCACGCCAATGTGCGCCTGCTGGTTTTACATACGGCCTTGCAACTGTGTGCATTGTTCATTCTGCCCTTGCTGATGTTGCCCGTCTCGGCGGCCTGGGGCTGGCTGCTGCTGCCGATCATGGCGCTGACCAATCCCTGGTGGTCATTCATGCATGAGGCGATCCATGGCGTCATGTTCGTCGATAAACAGCACAACCGTCTGGCCGGTCGCTTCCACGCCATCCTCTTCGGCGCTCCGTTCGACCTGTTGCGTTGGGGGCATCTGCTGCATCATGCGCATAGCCGAACGGTACGCGAGCGTTCCGAGGTTTACGTCGCCGGACGGGACAGCCGGTGGCGGGTGATGTTCGCTTACTATTTCCGCCTGTGTGGTGGCCTGTATCTCTACGAGGTCCTCGGCGGCTTGTTGTGGCTGTTGCCAACATCGGCTATTCGTCGCTTGGCGGCCCGTATCGCCGGACCGGAAAACCTGATCGGCGAATTGCTCGAACGCGGGCAGGCTACCGAGGTGCGCCGCGCCCTGAGGTTCGACGGCCTCGTCATCGTGGCGCTCTATGCGCTGGCCTTCGCCGCCTACGGCCAGGCGTGGTGGATGCTGCTGCTTTATCTGTACGGCCGTGGCCTGCTGATCAGCCTGGTCGACAACGCCTTCCATTACGCCACGCCGCTTGACGACGTACGCTTTGCGCGCAACCTGAGCCTGCCTGCGCCGCTGTCGCGCCTGCTGCTGCATTTCAACCTGCACGGTGCCCACCACGCCCGCACCCGTGTGCCGTGGCGCGATTTGCCCGCGTCGCATCGGCAAAGCGGGCAGGGTTATCAAGATGAATGGTTCGCCGCGATCTTCCGCCAGTTCGGCGGGCCGATCGCGGAACACCTTCTGGCGCGTTGTCGCACGGTAACGGGGAAAGCATTCGATTGAGTGGCTGCAGGCTGGAGCCGGTTCGCAGTAACCGCTCGCACCGGCATGTCCTTGTGCTGCGGTGCACCGGCAAAAATGGGCAAAAACCGGGACGGGCGTTAAGATCGTGCCTCAATCCCTAACCCTTGCTCCATCATGAAAATCTACCTCGCCGGTCCCGATGTCTTTCGTCCCGATGCACTCGCTTGGGCCGAGCGGGCGCGGGCAGCCTGCGCGGCAGCCGGACATCAGGCGCTGGTGCCGCTCGATGGGGTGGAGACGACGGCGACAGGGATTTTCGACGCCAACATCGACCTCATCCGCTCGGCCGATGCCGTGTTGGCCAATCTGAATCCCTTTCGCGGCTGTGAGCCGGATTCTGGCACCTGTGTCGAGGTCGGGTTCGCTCTGGCGCTAGGCAAGCAGGTGATCGGCTACTTGGCCAGCAACGAAACGACGACCGAGCGTGTGGCCCGTTGGCAGGGCCAGCCCTTGGCTGATCGCGATGGCCGGCTGGTGGATCATGACGGCCTGCATGTCGAGGATTTCGGCTTGCGCCTGAACCTGATGCTGGCCGTGGCGCTACGTCTGGTGACCGGAGGTCTGGACGAGGCCTTGGCAGCGCTTAACGGCGCTGGATGAACTTGCGGACTTCCTCGATGCCGGCGAGGCCGATGGCGAAGGCCGTGCCAGCCAGCCAGATACTCGCCGGCAGCGGAGCCGTACCGAACAGCAGGTTACCCAGGCCGGTGTAGGCGATGACCGCGATCAGGCTGAGTTCGACGGCAAGGCCGAGCAACAACAAGCGGTTTTCCAGTAGCGGGAAATGCCAGAAGGGCAGTTGTGGATGGCGGCAGACGAAGAGGTTGGCCACCTGCGCCAGGACGATGCCGAGCAGGCAGGCGGTGGTTGCCTGGAGATAGACGGGGTCGTCTACGGCCAGAATCTGGCCGTATTCCCAGCCGTGGCTGCCGAGAACGATGAAGAACAGGCCAAGCGCGATGGCCGCTTCCAATGGCCCAAGAAACAAGTAGGCACGTGCCAGTAAAGGCCACGAAAGCAGGCGCTGGGCGCGCTGCCGCGGCGGACGCTGCATGACCTCGTGATGTGGCGGCTCGGCACCGAGGGCGAGCGCCGGCACCATGTCGGTTCCCAGATCGACGGCGAGAATCTGGATGATGGTCAGCGGCAGCGGAATGCCGAATAGCACCGAGGCGAGATAGGGCAACAGTTCCGGGATGTTGGAGGTGAGGATGTAGGTCAGGAACTTCTGGATATTCTCGAAGACCGCCCGGCCTTCCTCGATGGCATTGACGATGGTGGCGAAGTGATCGTCGAGTAGCACGATGTCGGCCGCTTCGCGCGCCACGTCGGTGCCGGAAAGCCCCATGGCGATGCCGATGTCGGCGGTTTTCAAGGCCGGCGCATCGTTCACACCATCGCCGGTGACGGCAACGATTTCGCCCTTGTGCTGCAAGGCTTGCGTGACCAGCATCTTCTGGTCGGCGGTCATGCGTGCAAAGATGATTTCCGGGCTGTCGAGCGCCAGTTGCAGGCTGGTCGGGCTGAGATCGTGCAATTGGTCGCCGGTGACGACCTTGGGCGTGGTGCCTCGTACCAGGTCGATTTCGCGAGCGATGGCGAGCGCCGTGTGGGGATGGTCGCCGGTAACCATGATGACCCGAATGCCGGCCGCCCGGCAACGCGTGATGGCTTCGTGCACCGAGGGGCGTGGTGGATCCTCGAGGCCGACCAGACCGCATAGTCGCAGTCCGTTTTCCTCCGCGGTCTCGCCTTCGGCCAAGGGTTTCCAGGCCAGGGCCAGTACGCGCAGGCCGCGCGCCGCGAGGTCTTCCTGCGCAGCCTTGAAGGTGGCTAGCGCACTGGCATCGAAGGGACGCTCGGCATCGCCGTCGAGCCAGCCGGCGCATAAGGGGAACAGCACTTCGGGGGCCCCCTTGCAGTAGAGATTGCCACTGCCATCGGGTTCGCGAAAAATGACCGACATGCGCCGTCGTTCAGTATCGAAGGCGAATTCTCCGATACGCTGGCCAAATTCCGGAATCTTGCCGGCGAATTGCCACAGGGCAATTTCCATCGGGTCGCCGGCTGGCTGATCGTCGTGGAATTTCAAGCTGTGGCAACAGCGCGCGCCGGCGCGCAGGCGCAGATCGTCGGCACGCGGCCAGCGCTCGGCGGCCAGATGGTGCCGGCCGGCGACAAAAAGTTCGCGCACGGTCATGCGGTTTTGCGTCAGCGTACCGGTCTTGTCGGTGAGGATCACCGTGGCGCTACCGAGCGTCTCGACCGCCGGCAGGTGACGGACCAGTGCATTGCGTTTGGCCATGCGCTGGGCGGCCATGGCCAGGGCCAGGGTGACGGTCGGTAGCAGGCCCTCCGGCACATTGGCGACGATGATGCCAATGGCGAAGATGAAATTGGTCCAGAAGGGCAAGCCGATGGCCACGCCGATGGCGAAGAAGCCGATGCCCAAAGCCAGCGCGAGCAGGGCGACCAGACGCGAAACGCGCTGGATTTCGCGTTGTAGCGGCGAATCGGTTTCGCCGGCCGTTTGCGTCAGGTGGGCGATGCGGCCGAACTCGGTACGCATGCCGGTGGCGAACACCGCAGCGGTACATTCGCCGGCCAGGATCATGGTGCCGGCAAACAGCAGGTTGTTGGCACGCAATAAATTGGTAGCGGCCGATGCCTCGGCGCCGATGGCCTTGGCGTAGGATTCGCCGGTCAGCGTGGCCAGATTGGCGCGCAGGCCCCAACTCTCGATCACCCGGCAATCGGCAGGGACCTTGGTGCCCTCTGCCAGTTGCACGATGTCACCCGGAACCAACTCAGCGGCTAAGATTTGTACCAGGACATCATCCCGTCGCACATCGACCTGTTGCGGCAGCAACTGCTTCAATGCGGCTAGCGCCTGTTCGGTACGGTAGGCCTGCCAGAAGGAAAAGCAACCGTTGACCACGATGACGCCGACGATGGCCAGGGCTAGTTGGAACATGCCCTGGCCAGGGTCGGCATAGGCCGCGAAGAAGGCGAGGCCGGCGGCCACCCACAGGATCAGCGCGAAGAAGTGGCCGAATTCACGGGCAAACATCAGCCACAGCGGCGTTGCTGCGACTTCCTCGACCTGATTATGTCCATATTCACGCAGGCGACGCGCTGCCTCGGCGGACGACAAACCTTCACTGCGGCTGCCCAGGCTATGCAGGGCAGCGTCGGGCGTCTGGCGCGCGATGCTCAAACCGGTGGGGTCCATGATCGGCTGGATTGTCGATGCGGCGGCGAATTGCCGCCATGCATCTACGATAACCGTCTGGCTGGCTCAGAGCAACTCGGTATCGTCGTGTGCATAGGCCGGCGCGCAGCAGCACAGGAGGTGCAGCGGCGCGGCGCCGGTATTGGCGATGCAGTGCGGTGTGCCCGGTGCGATGGCGATGCTGTCGCCGGGGGCAACGGCAAATTCGTTATCGCCCAGGGTCATCCGGCCGTGGCCTTGGGTGATGTGATAAATCTCTTCGGTCAGGCGATGCCGATGCAGCAAGGTTTTACCACCCCGCGGCACGATGGCTTCGGCCAGGCTCTGGTTTTTAACGGCGTGCTGCGTCGGGTGCAGCAGCTCGCGGATCTCCGAGCCGTCCTTGGTGATGTAGGCCGTGACGTCCGGGTAGCGGGTATGGACGCTCACTTGCCGCCCCAAGGCTGGATCGGTACGGTGGAAATGGCGTTGGCCGGCGCGCCTTCGATCAGCTTGCGGCTGATCGCCAGATAGACCAGTACATTGCGCTTGGTATCCATGAAGCGGCTGACGCGCGTTTCCTTGAAAACGAAGGAGGTGTCTTCGCTGAAAATCACTTCGTTTTCCGGCAGTTTGGCCGGCAGCGTGATCGGCCCGATCTGGCGGCAGGCCAGCGAGAACTCGGAAGGATCCTGCGCCAGCCCGAAGCTGCCTTTGACGCCGCCGGTGCGGGCCTGGCTGATGTGGCAGGTGACGCCGGGAATGCGCGGGTCGTCGAAGGCATAGACGCAGACGCGGTGATTGGCACCGATCAGCTTCCAGGCCGTGGTGACGCAACCGATTTCCTCGTCGGCGGCCGCCGGCAGGGCGGCGAACAGCAGGGCAGTGGCGAGCGGAGCGAACAGGCGACGCAGTAAGGGCATGGCGAATCCTAGTCTAGGGTTGAGCCGCCATTATCGCAGGTCGCCCGATCCGCCGCTCAGGGCTTGGCACCGGCCGCCAGCGCTTCGGCCATGGCGCGCAGGGCGCGAATCTGCACACCGTCGCGTTCGGCATAACGGCTGTCGGTATAGCCCCACCAATCCCAGCAACCGTTCGGGTTGGTGCCGGGGATGGAAACGGCCTGCGGAAAGAGTACGACCAGCCGGTTGTTGTCGGCCCAGCGCAGGTAGCCGGCATTGCGCACGAAGGTCGTGCCGTAATACAGCCCGCCGCCCGGCGGCGGTTTCAGCGGCAGGAAACTCTGGCCCTGCTTGCAGCCGTGCAAGGCGATGTGGAGCCGGCAGGGTTCGCCGCGGGCACAGGTCGGCGGCACATAAACCCGGCCGCTGCGGTCCATGCCGCTGCTCCACAGGAAATTTCCGGCCTGGGTGACGTACGGCGTCTGATCGAACTCAATCAGCTGCCCTTTCGGTTTGCTGCTGGCTGCACCCTTGAGCGGGCCATAGATGCCTTCGAGTATCGTCTTGGCGCCGTCGAAGGCACATTTACCGATATACGGTGTGTCGGTCACGGCGCAGGCGGCGCCGTAGCTTGGCGTTGGCATGGTGTGTCCGGCCTTGGGCAGCGGCACCGATTTCACTTGTGCGGCCGGAACGCCCAGCGCGCTATAGAAATTAGCCAGTTGCTGCGTGATGGCAGCCGGCACCAGGCCGTCCTTGCCGCCCGAGAGAATCACCACGTTTTGTTTCGCCAGCTGGGCCGGATCGTCGATGCTGCCAGCGGCGCCGCGCTGGCGGACGAGGTCGAGCAATTTGGGCACTTCGGCGCTGTCGGCATCGACCCGGCAGGCCAGCAAAGGCTCGCCGGTACAGGAACACAGCGTGGTGGCGCGCAACACGTCGGCGCGGGCACAGGCGTAGGGGCCGGCGGCGACGATGCCGGCGCCGCGCACGATGCTCGAATTGGCCACCTGGAATTGCACGGCCATGAAACCGCCGGACGAAATGCCCGAAACCGAGGTCTGGCTCAGGTCGATATTGAGCGCGGGTAGGGCGGGCAGAGAGTCGGCCTGTGCCGCAATGGCGAGTAGGCCGAGGGCGACACCAACGAGACGGGGCTTCCAACGAGTCATGGCAATCCTCCTTGATAAGGTGCTCCAATATTGGAGCATGGATTCATGACAATTATATATTTTTGACCGGAAGCGGCTCCATCTTGCCGACGTATTTGGTCAGGATTTTGAAGGTGTCGCGGTCGAATTGCGGGCGGCCGTTGTCCAGCAGTTCGACCAGCTCGGCATCCGATTTGGCGGTGCCGAGGTAGCGCCAGCCTTCGATCAGGTGGGCCTCGTCGCCTTCGCGGATGATGGCCGGGCCGGGGAAGGGCCAGGAGACGAGCTTGAGGCTGGTCAGCGCGGTCATCAGGCGCATCGTGTGCTTGGCGTAAGGCTCCTTGCCGACACAGGCGCCTTTGCAGCGGCGAATCTGGAAGCCGAAGCAGGGCTTGCCCGGCGCGGCTTTCTGCAGGCCGAGCAGGATGTCGCACAGGTTGTGCGATTCCGCGAGGCCGCGCAGCACCTCGTTGGCTTCCTTGCTGTTCTTGAACAGGCCGTAGCACGAGGTGCCGATGCCGAATTCGAGGTCGCGCGCCCAGGCGAGTTGCGGGCGGAGCAGGCCTTCGCCTTCATCGACCAGCGTCCAGGTGCACACCTCGTCATTCTTGCGCAGCATGCGGTTGTGGGTCGGCAGCAGTTCCTTGACCAGGGCCGATTCCTTGAGCAGCGCGCCGATTTCGCCGGCCGTCTCGATCCAGGTGATGCGTCGCACCTGCTGGGCCAGCGCCATTTCCTTGCTCGAACGCACGTCGGCAGAGAAGTGCGACAAGACGCGGGTGCGGATGTTCTTGGCCTTGCCGATGTAGATCGGCAGCTCGTTCTCGCCATGGAAGAGATAGACGCCCGGCGTTTCCGGCAACTCATCGACCACCGTCGGGTCGAGATTGGGCGGCAGGCTGGGGCGGGCGTTCTGTTTCTTCAGCGCGGCCTCGATTTCCTCGCTGCTGCGGTGCACATGGATTTTTTGCCAAAATTGGTGGATGAGCTGGGCATCGGCCAGCGCCCGGTGGCGACCCTCGGCGTGCAGGCCGTGGCGTTCGATCAGGCTGTCCAGGTTGTGGCGATGGTGCTCCGGATACAGGGCGCGCGACAGCTTAACCGTACACAGCACGTTGGCCTTGAAATCGACGCCCAGGCGCTTGAATTCGGTTTTCAGGAAACCGTAGTCGAAGCGCGCGTTGTGGGCGATGAACAGGCGGCCGTGCAGACGGCGCAGCGCCTCGTCGGCGATGGCTTCGAAGGGTGGTGCATCGGCCACCATGTCATTGCTGATACCGGTGAGCTGTTCGATGAAGGGCGGAATCCGCATGCCCGGATTGACCAGTTGCTGCCATTCGCGCACCGAACCGTCCTCATCGACTTCGACGATGCCGATTTCGGTGATGCGGTCATGGGTGGCGGTGGCGCCGGTGGTTTCGAGGTCGACAAAAGCTAAGGAACGCATGGCCCTGATTTTCTCACGAGGCGACCAGTTTCGACGCTGTTATTCCTGCACCGGCGGGAATCCACTCCCTTGGAAGCCAGCGCGGGAGGGCGCGCGATCGGGGGGTTCGAACTGCTCCAGCAGCCAGGCCTTGAAGCGCTCGGGGGCAGGACGCAGCGGCGTGCGTTTCGGGTGTACAACGTAATAGCCGGTGGTCAGCGGCAGGCGATGCGGGAAGGGTTCGATCAGCGTGCCGGCCGCCGTTTCCTCGCCGGTGACCAGGCGGCTGGTCATGACCAGGCCCTGGCCGCGGCAGGCGGCATCGATGGCGAGCAGCGCCTGGTCGAAGTGGATGGCGGGAATGCCACGCACCTGTTCCGCCCGCAGGCTGGAGAAGCGCTCCAGCCAGCTAGGCCAGTGCGGGTGATAAGTCGTGTTGAGCAGGGTGCAGCGCAGGATGTCTTCCGGCTGCCGGATATTGGCCCGCCGGGCGTACTCCGGGCTGCAATAGACGCGTGCATCGTCGGTGGCGAGCAAGGTGGCGTCGAGCTCGGGTGCGTGGCCATCGAAATAGCGGATGGCCAGGTCGACCTGTTCGCTGTCGAAATCGACCAGGGCGGTCGAGGAGTTCAGGTGCAGCTCGGCGTCCGGGTATTGGGTCAGGAAATTGGCCATGTGCCGGGTGAACCACTTGGCGGCGAAGGTCGGCGGCATCGACAACCAGACGCCGGTACGCCGGCTGTCCTTGAGTGCGCCGCTGGCGTCGCGAATCTGCGCCAGCGCCGGCTGAATGCGCTTCCAGTAGATCAGCCCCTCGGGCGTCGGCTCGACCTGACGGATGCGGCGAACGAACAGCGTCACGCCGAGCCAGGCTTCCAGTTTCTGTATCTGCTGCCCGACCGCGCCGGGGGTCACGAACAATTCCTTCGCTGCCATAGAAAAACTGTTGGTGCGCATGGCAGCATCAAAGGCAATCAGCGAATTAAGCGGTGGGTAGCGATCCATGGTGCAGAAAAACTATTTTATGGCACAAATAATATCAGTTGTCGTCATAGACACATGCCGAAATAATGCGAGTCAGAATAAAAGGAGAACAGCATGTTCAGAAGCCTGCAACACCCCGGTGTATGGGCCATTACCCTGGCCGCGGCCGGCATCCTGATGGTGACCATGGGGATCCGTCAGTCGTGGGGCCTATTCATCAGCCCGATGGATACCTCGACCGGTCTTGGCGTGGTGACCATCAGCTTTGCCCTGGCCATTGGTCAATTTACCTGGGGCGCCATCCAGCCGGTGGCCGGCGCGGTGGCGGACCGCTTTGGGCCGCGTCCGGTGCTGATGGCAGCGCTGATCATCCTGGCCATCGGCTGTGCGGTGACGCCGTTTGTGCAGAGCGGGTTCGGCCTGGCGCTGACCTTCGGTTTCCTGGCTTCGATGGGTTCCGGTGCCGGCAGCTTCTCGGTGCTGATCGGCGCCGCGGCGCAGCGCCTGCCGCTCGAGTCGCGCGGTAGTGCCTCGGGCATCATCAACGCCGGTGGCTCTTTCGGCCAATTCATCTTTGCGCCGATCACGCAAAAGCTGATTCAGACCATTGGCTGGATGGGCAGCTTGTGGACCATGGCCGTCATCGCCATCGCTTCGTTGCCGATGGTCTTCAAATTGACCGGCAAGCAGTCGGCGCCGCATCCGCATGTCGATGGTGACCAGGGCTTGCGTCATGCCGTCGTCACCGCCCTGCAGAACCCGAGCTACTGGCTGCTCCATGCCGGTTTCTTCACTTGTGGCTTCCACATTGCCTTCCTCGTCACCCACCTGCCGGGCGAGGTCAATCTGTGCGGCCTGCCGCCGTCGGTGGCCAGTTGGTCGCTGGCCATCATCGGTCTGTTCAACATCGCCGGCAGCATCTATGCCGGTGCCTGCGTCGGCAAGTACCGCAGCAAGTACATCCTGGCCGCCATGTACGGCTCGCGTGCCGTGCTCGTGGCGATCTACCTGATGCTGCCGCGTACCGACTGGACCTTCTACGCCTTCGCCGCCGGCCTCGGTTTCACCTGGCTGGCCACTGTGCCGCCGACGGCCGCCATTGTCGGCAAGCTGTTCGGCACGCGCTACCTCGGCACGCTGTTTGGTCTGACCCTGCTGTCGCACCAGATCGGCGGCTTCCTCGGCGCCTGGCTGGGTGGCCTGGCCATTACCCAATATGGCGACTTCACCTGGATGTGGTACGCCGACATGGTGCTGGCCGCGGCTGCAGCGCTGGTCAATCTGCCGATCCGCGAGGCGGCGGTGGTGCGCCCGGCGGCGCAGCCAGCTTAATACCCAACACCTCCCAACCTCCCCTGACGCCCCGAAGGAAGTCCCCTTGGGGGACAAGGGGAGGGCTGGGGAGGGGGTTAAAAACGCAATATAAATCTATAACCCATAAAAGGAGACAACCCATGAGCAAACTTCGCCCCGAAGTCAGCATCGACATCCTCAATCAACGCGGCAAGGAGTACCTGCCCGGTTATCTCGGCATCGAGATCACCGAGCTGGCGCCGAATCAGTTGAAGAGCCGCATGCCGATCCAGAAACTGCACATCGCGCCGAACGAGTTTTTGCACGCGGCGAGCGTGGTCGCGCTGGCCGATACCAGTTGCGGCTACGCGACCATCGCCCATCTGCCGGAAGGGGCGCAGTCCTTCACCACCATCGAGCTGAAGAGCAACCATCTCGGCACGGTCACCGAAGGCGTGGTCAGCTGTGTGGCGACCGCCCAACATCTCGGGCGCACGACGCAGGTGTGGGATGCCGTGGTCACCGACGAGGCGTCCGGCCGCAAGCTGGCGCTGTTTCGCTGTACGCAGATGATCCTGTGGCCAAAGTGAGATAACTTCCACTATCGGTAGTGGCTGATTAAACATCGGCTACTACATTTAGTGTTCCGGCTGTTGACCTTCGATAGCCGCTGCGCATAAACTGCGCTTCGTTGATGGTTCCTTTCAGGGATTAAAAGGGAATCCGGTGCCGGGCCGTAAGGTCTGAAATCCGGGGCTGCCCCCGCAACTGTCATCGGCGAGCGTTTCGCCATTCTGGCCACTGGTTCTTACCGGGAAGGCGGACGAAACGCGCTGAGCCGAGAGCCAGGAGACCTGCCGCAACGTCCTTCCAACCAACGATGGGGCGGGGTGTCCCTGACGAAAGGTTTGTGCGTGTTGCTGCTCGTTTTTGTTCGTGCGTCGTTTGCTGCCTTGGGCCTGCCCCGGGGTGACGTTCGTCGCGCGTCCGGCACGCTCTTTCGCTTCTCCGCCCCCCAATCCGGAGAATCGTCGTGTCCTCGAACGTCCTAGCGCGCATTTCTGATTACTCGGCCAGCGAATCGGCGCTCGCCGCCCTGCAGGTCATCCGTCGCAACGGCGCGGTCGTCGCCTTCCATCCCGAGAAGATCTCGGTCGCGCTGACCAAGGCCTTCCTCGCCGTCGAGGGCAGCCAGAGCGCCGTGTCGTCGCGGGTGCGCGAAGTCGTCGCCCGGCTGACCGACACCGTCGTCCGCTCGCTGACCCGCCGCCTGCCGGATGGCGGCACGGTACATATCGAGGACATTCAGGATCAGGTCGAGCTGGCCTTGATGCGCGCTGGCGAACATGACGTCGCCCGCGCCTACGTGCTCTACCGCGAACGCCGAGCCGGCGAGCGTGCCGCGCAGGCCGAAGTGCAGGGCGTGCCGGCGCTGCATGTGACGGTCGATGGCGAGCGCCACCCGCTCGATGTCGCCACCTTGCTGAAAACCTGCGAAGCGGCCTGCGCCGGGCTGGGCGAGGGCGTGTCCGCCCGTATCATCCTCGACCACGCGCTGAAGAACCTCTACGACGGCGTCGCCCTGGCCGAGGTCAAGCAGGCGCTGATCCTCGCCGCACGCACCTTGATCGAGCGCGAGCCGGGCTACAACTACGCCACCGCCCGCCTGCTGCTGGCCAGCCTGATGGACGAGGCCACCGGCCAGCCGGTCGCGCCGGAGGCCACTGCTGCGGTGTACCGCGAATATTTGCCAAAATTCATCGGCCAGGGCATCGCCGCCGAACTGCTCGACCCGCGCCTGAAGGATTTCGACCTCGACCGCCTGGCCGCCGCCCTCAAGCCCGAGCGCGACCACCTGTTCGGCTATCTTGGCCTGCAAACCCTGTACGACCGCTACTTCCTGCACATCGACGGCCGCCGCATCGAGCTGCCGCAAATCTTCTTCATGCGCGTCGCCATGGGCCTGGCGCTCAACGAGATCGACCGCGAGGCCCGTGCCATCGAGTTCTACGACCTGATTTCCAGCTTCGATTTCATGTGCTCGACGCCGACGTTGTTCAATAGCGGCACGCTGCACTCGCAGCTGTCGTCGTGCTACCTGACCACGGTGGCCGACGACCTCGACGGCATCTATCAGGCGGTCAAGGAAAACGCGTTGCTGCAAAAATACGCCGGCGGCCTGGGCAACGACTGGACGCCGGTGCGCGCGCTGGGCAGCCGCATCAAGGGCACCAACGGCCAAAGCCAGGGCGTCATTCCCTTCCTCAAGGTGGTGAACGACACGGCGGTGGCGGTGAATCAGGGCGGCAAGCGCAAGGGTGCGGTCTGCGCCTACCTCGAAACCTGGCACCTCGACATCGAGGAATTCCTCGATCTGCGCAAGAACACCGGCGACGAGCGCCGCCGCACGCACGACATGAACACCGCCAACTGGATTCCCGACCTGTTCATGCAGCGCGTGCAGGCCGGCGGCGAATGGACACTCTTTTCGCCTTCCGACGTGCCCGATCTGCACGACAAGTTCGGCGCCGATTTCGCTGCCGCCTATGAAGCCTACGAGGCCCAGGCCGCTGCCGGCGAAATCCGCTTGCACAAGAAGGTCTCGGCCGTGCAGCTATGGCGCAAGATGCTGACCATGCTGTTCGAGACTGGCCATCCGTGGATCACCTTCAAGGACGCCTGCAACCTGCGCTCGCCGCAGCAGCACGTCGGCGTCGTGCACAGCTCCAACCTGTGCACCGAGATCACGCTCAACACCTCCGACGAGGAAACCGCCGTCTGCAACCTCGGCTCGGTCAATCTGCTGGCCCACCTGAGGGACGGCGTGCTCGACCAGGCCAAGCTCGCCCGCACCATCCAGACCGCCATGCGCATGCTCGACAACGTCGTGGACATCAACTTCTACGCCACGCCCAAGGCGCGCAACGCCAACCTGCGCCACCGCCCGGTCGGCCTCGGCATCATGGGTTTTGCCGATTGCCTGTATGAGCTCGACCTGGCTTACGCCTCGCCGGAAGCCGTCGAATTCGCCGACCGCAGCATGGAAGCCGTCTGCTTCCACGCCTATTGGGCCTCGACCGAACTGGCTGGCGAACGCGGCCGTTACTCCAGCTTTGCCGGCAGCCTGTGGGATCAGGGCATCCTGCCACTTGATTCCATCGGCCTGCTCGAAGACGGGCGCGGTGAGGCCGTCGAGGTCGACCGCAGCGCCCGCCTCGACTGGGCGGCTCTGCGCCTGCGCGTCGCCACCCATGGCATGCGCAACTCCAACTGCGTCGCCATCGCGCCCACCGCCACCATCTCCAACATCGTCGGCGTCTCGGCCAGCATCGAGCCGGCCTATCAGAACCTCTACGTCAAATCCAACCTCTCCGGCGAGTTCACCGTGGTCAACGCAGCCCTGGTTCGCGACCTCAAGGCGCTCGATCTGTGGGACGAAGTGATGGTGGCCGACCTCAAGTACTTCGACGGCTCGCTGGCCCGCATCGACCGCGTGCCGGAAGAACTGAAAGCCCGCTACGCCACCGCCTTCGAGATGGACCCGGTTTGGCTAGTCGAAGCCGCTGCCCGTCGCCAGAAATGGATCGACCAGGCGCAATCGCTCAACCTCTATCTGGCGCTGCCCTCCGGCAAAAAACTCGACGAAATCTACAAGCTGGCCTGGAAACGCGGCCTCAAAACCACCTACTATCTGCGCACCCTCGGCGCCAGCCAGGCCGAAAAGGCCGGCGGGCGGGACGAGGCAGTGGCGCAGGAAGAGGCGCCGAAGTTTTGCTCAATCGACAACCCCGAGTGTGAGGCTTGTCAATGAAATCGATCCACGAAGATCGAGGGGTTGCGGCGCAGGCTAACCCGGCGTGCCGGGTTAAGCTTGCGGCCTGTCCCAACCACGAGATATTTCGATGAAAGCGCTGCTCCCCCTGTCCCTTAGCCGCTGGCTGCTGATTTTCCTGCTGCTGCCCCTGTGGGCGAGCGGCACCGAAACGGCCTTGCCCGCCGAAATCGGTGCCAGCATGCAGGTGCACCGCAGTGAACGCGACGGTTTGTGGGAAAAGACCCTGATTGTCCGCTTCGCCGGCGAGCGCCGCGTGCTGTCGACCAGCGACGGCATGCTCGATGCGCAGGCGGCGATCAATCATGCGGCACACCCCAGGCTCTGGCATAGCCTCGGCCGCGACAGCAAGGCCTACGCCGCGGAGGTGCGCGACGCCACGGCCGACCGACTGCAACTGCCACGGCAGGCGCTGGCCCAGATGTCCACGGCCGCCGACATGGACAACCTCGCCGTCGTCACCCGGCGCTACGGCCCGCTCACCGTCACCGTGCTGGCCACGGCCGGCGCGCGCAGCAACGCCATTCGCACCGGCATCGATGCCGGGGCCTATATTGAAGGCCAGCTCAGCACTACGCCGCCGGCCGGCACCATCAACATCATGGTGCTGAGCAACATCGCGCTCAGCGACGCCGCGCTCGCTCGTGCGCTGATTACCGTCACCGAAGGCAAGACGGCAGCACTCGAAGACCTGCGCGTGCCGAGCAGCTACACGAAGGACGTGCAGGCCACCGGTACCGGCACCGACAGCATCATCGTCGTCTCCGGCAACGCGGCGCCGCGCGCCAGCTACACCGGCGGCCACAGCCGCATCGGTGAGCTGATCGGCAAGGCCACCTACGCGGCCGTGCTCGAGGCGCTCGGCAAGCAGAACGGCTTCTTCCTGCCCGGCAGCAAGCGTTTTGCCGAGGCCGCCAACGGCCCGGCCAAGGCAGCGGGCGACCTGCGCCTGGCGCTGCTGCATCTCGATCCGGTGCCGGGCGACATTGCCGGCAATCGCGAGCGCATTGAAAACGGCATCCGCCAGGCCGTGCGCAATGGCGCCGATTGGGTGGTGACGCCGGAGCTGGCCGAAACCGGCTACAACTTCGCCAAGCGCATCGGCACCGACTGGATTGCGCCTTTCCCCAGCGCCTGGGTCGGCACGCTAGCCGCCATCGCCCGCGACAACCAGGTGGCGCTCTTTGTCGGCATCGCCGAGCGCGACGAGCGCAGCGGCAAGCTGCACAACAGCGTGGCGGTGATCGACCGCAGCGGCAAGGTGCTCGGCACCTACCGCAAGCAGCGCCCGGTCGGCAGCGCCGAAGCCTGGTCGCAGGCGGGCAGCGAAGGGCAGCCGTTCAGTGTCGATGGTGTGGCGGTCGGCACGCTGATCTGCGCCGACGCCTGGGCCGCCCAACCCGCCGCCCAACTGGCCCAGCGCGGCGCCGACATCCTGATCTCGCCGGCCAATTGGCCGCCGGTCGAAGGCATGGGGCCGGGCGATGTCTGGGAAAAGCGCTCGCGCGAAACCGGCCTGCCGATGGTTGTCGTCAATCGCGGCGGCAAGGAGCCGGAACTCGACTTCTCGCGCGGCGAGAGCGCCATCTCGCTCAAGGGCAAACGCCTGCATACCTTCACCGCCGCCGAAGGCGACATCTTTTACGTGGACTGGAACCGCAAGCAGCGCTTCCGCACCATCCGTCCCAACTGAACACAGGAGCCCCCATGAACGCCGCCTACCGTTTCGACGACTGGGAAACCCCGTCGCAAGCCAGCGCATCCACCGCCGCAGTTGCCGCCCAAGCCACGGCTGCGGTGCACAGTGAAAATTGGCCAAAAACCGAGGTGCACCGCAGCAGTCCGCCGCCAGCCGCCGCGCTGGGCGCCATCAATGCCGCCGACAAGCGCATCGTCAATGGCAAGGCCGACATCAACCAGCTCGCACCCTTCAAATACCCCTGGGCCTGGGAGTTCTTCCTCAAGGCCAACCGCAACCACTGGACGCCGCTCGAAATCAGCATGGCGCAGGACGTGCACGACTACCACCACAAGCTCAGCCCGGCCGAGCGCCACGTTTTCGAGAACGTGCTGGCCTACCTGACCACCTCCGACATCCTGGCCATGCGCAACATCGGCCTGGCGGTGATGGAGAAGATGAGCGCGCCCGAGCTGCAGATCTACCAGGCCCGCCAGGTCTATGAAGAAGCGCTGCACACCTGGACCTACCAGCACTGCATCGAAAGCATCGGCCTCGACCAGCAGGAAATCTACAACCGCTACCGCGTGGTGCCGGAAATCCACGGCAAGATCGCGCTGGCCAACCGGCGTCTGGAACGCGTCATGCGCGCCGACTTCGACCTGACCGACCGCGCCAACCTGCACGAATTCGCGCTCTCTTACTTCTTCTTCGCGGTGATTTTCGAGGGCTGCTGGTTCTACAACGGCTTCACCCCGGTCTTTGCGCTGCAACGGCGCGGCCTGATGAAAGGCGCCGCCGAGCAGCTGCAATACATCATGCGCGACGAAGTGCTGCACTGCGCCTTCGGCATCCGCGTCGTGCGCGAATTGCTGAAAGAAGAGGGGTTGGAACTCGACCCGCAGGCCCTGCGCCAGCTATGGGACGAAGCCGAATCCGCCGAAGCCGCGTACGCCGGCTACATCCTGCGCGAGCCCATCCTCGGCTACAACGCCGAGCTGCACGTGCAGCAGTTCCGCTTCATCGCCAACCGCCGCGCCCGCCAGGTCGGCGTCGCCGAGCCATTCCCCGGCGCCGAAAACGTCCTGCCCTGGCTCGACGAGCAAGCCAACCTGCGCAAGGAAAAGAACTTCTTCGAAACCCGCGTCACCGAGTACCAGACGGGCGGGGCGCTGGCTTGGGATTGATCGGCGAGCGGTTGATCGCCACACCGCTGCGCCTGTCGGCCGTGTGGCGACCCGCCGTGCTCAAGCACCTGCTCGCACTGAACCGGGACGATCGCTACGGCCGCTTCGCCAGCCCGCTGCCTGACGAAGGCATCGCCGCCTACATCGAGCGCATCGACTTCGCCAAAGACTACGGTTTCGCCACCATCGAGCCGGACGGCCAACTCTCCGGTTTCATCCACCTCGCGGTCTATGGCACTTTCGCCGAACTCGGCGCCAGCGTCCTCGCCGCCCAACGCCGCCAGGGCAGGGCACGCCGCCTATTCCAGGCCGCGCTCGCCTACGCCGCCGAACAAGGCATCCGCGAAATCCACCTCGCCACCGGCCACCCGGTCGCCCGGAGGATCTGTGCTGGGTTTGGGTATGGGATGACGGAGGGAGTCGGGTATCCGAGGGTTAGGGTAGGGTTGCTGTCTGCGACTCGGCGCTAGCCGAGCAGGACGGACGTGCACTGCACGACTGCCGAATAAGGAAAGCCAGGGCAAAGCCCAGGCCAACTCTTCCAAGTTTTAACTGCGTTCCTGCTCCGCCTCGACCAACATGGCGACCAGGGAGGTCAAGTTTTCTTGTTGTGCTGCTTCCGAAATTTCCTCGAGGCGTGCGCCGGCGTCAATCAGGCGCGCTGTCTCACACCCAGACGGTAAGGTCTGGCGAAATTCCTTCAGGCGCTCGACCAAGGAAAAATCACTAATTCCCGGGCTGTCGAGTTCCAGCCGAGTTTCGTTCTGGCGTGCCTCAAATAACGCAGCAGCCAGCGCATTCAATCCTTCTTCGGCTGCACACTCCGAGATTTCCTCGGGGCTTGCCCCACGGGCAATTGCAGCTGCCGTCCGCGTGTCACTCGGTATTGTTCCGGCAAATGATGAAAGTACCTGCTTGATGACATCCATGTTCATCTCCTCTGTCCTGTTTTCGAACCAACTTACGCCTTGAGCTAGGTTGCTTTAAGCATAGATGAGGCGGTCGATTTGCACCATGTGCCTAGGTGCGAGATCTTCGTGACGTACAGTACGCATTTCAGCGCAACAGAAACATCGGTGCGTCTTGGTCATAGAGGGCAGGCTATGATTGCTCCCGATGTCTTTCCCTAGGAACCAAGCAATGCCTGAAACCTTCTGCTGGATTCTGCGTAGCGAGCATCGCTTGCTGATCGGTATCGATGGCCGGCTGCCGCTCGGCTGTGCGGCCGATTTCGGCCAACTGGAAAACGCACTTCCGCTCGGCGAGTGGAACGGCTTGCCATGTTTTGCCGCCGATCTGGCCGTTTTGCCAGAGCTGGAGGGTTTTGCCCCGACGCCCTTGCGCGAGGTGTTTGCCTTGGCGGGCGAAGAGGTCTTTGGGCAGGCCGGGCGGGCCGTGCAGTTGCTCGACTGGCTGCGGAACCATCGTTTCTGCGGCCAGTGCGGCACGCCGACGGTGCGGCAGGCGGGCGAGCAGGCGATGGTTTGCCCGCAGTGCGGCTTACTGGTTTATCCGCGGATTTCGCCGGCGGTAATGGTGCTGGTGCGCGACGGCGACAAGTTGCTGCTGGCGCGCAGCCCGCGCTTCAAGCCCGGCGTGTATAGCGCGCTGGCGGGTTTTGTCGAGGCGGGCGAGACGCTGGAGCAGTGCGCCGCGCGTGAGGTCCGCGAGGAGGTGGGCGTCGAGATCGCCAACCTGCGTTATTTCGCCAGCCAATCCTGGCCTTTTCCCAATTCATTGATGCTGGCTTTCTTCGCCGATTACGCCGGTGGCGAGATCGTGCCCGATCCGGCCGAGATCGAGGCGGCCGGCTGGTATTCGCCGGACGATCTGCCTTTGTTGCCGGAGCCGATCAGTATTTCGCGCCAGTTGATCGAAGCGGCGCTGGCCGAGTTACGCACCTAATCGACCCTGTTGGTTTTTGACCGTTTGGGGTGGTGCACCGCAGCAGTCGGGGAGTGGCGCTTGTTTTTCCTTACGGCCTGCGAACTTATCCCGTTGTTATTGCCGAGTTCTTTAGGTGGCGCACAATCAATCGCCGCCTATGGCCGCGGCTGGCGGATGAATTTATGGCTTTGTTCGAGGTGCACCGCAGCCG
The DNA here is from genome assembly GCA_041909105.1 of Azonexus sp. Classification (GTDB taxonomy): domain Bacteria; phylum Pseudomonadota; class Gammaproteobacteria; order Burkholderiales; family Rhodocyclaceae; genus Azonexus. Next base: position 21,109 of record JAYREE010000016.1, on the reverse strand, counting down.
TGGGCTGCAGGGCATGACTGCGCCAGAAAACGTCGGCGTTTTGCCCTTCGAGCAGGGCGGCGAAGGCGGTTTCTTCGCTGGGCAGGCCGTGGGCATCGACGCATTCGCCGAGTAGCGCAGCGAGGTCGCGGTCGTCGAGCAGGCCGAGGCCGAGTAGGGCGTCGATCAGCAGGTTGCCTTCGGGGTCGAGATAGATCGCTTTGATGTCGCCGGCCGGCTGGCCGGTGTGGCTGACGAAAGCATCGCCTTCGCGCCGGTAAATCCACGGGGTGCAGGCGAGGTCGACATAGACGCGCTGCGGCCCGTTTTGCACGAACCAGCGGCCTGACTCATCCGAGGCGTATTGCTTGTTCAGGAAGTCGATCAGGCCGCGGTGCGTGACGCGCTCGCCTTGCAGGCGCCAGTCCCCGCGCCGGTCGAGCGAGAGCCACTCGTAACAGGCGGGGACATTGGGCCACTTGGCGATTGCCGAGAAGTCGGCCATCAGCTGGCGTAGGCTTCCATCGGCGGGCAGGCGCAGTTCAGGTTGCGGTCGCCATACACATCGTCGATGCGATTGACGCTCGGCCAGAACTTGTTGGCCTTGACCCAGGCCAGCGGGAAGACGGCTTCCTCGCGGCTGTAGGGACGAGTCCATTCGCCTTCGATGACGTCCGCCTGCGAATGCGGGGCATTCTTCAGCGGGTTGTTGTCGGTGGGCAGCTCACCCTTTTCGATGCGATGGATTTCGTTGCGGATGGCGATCATGGCGGCAATGAAGCGATCCAGCTCGGCCTTGGATTCCGACTCGGTCGGCTCGACCATGATCGTGCCGGCCACCGGGAAGGAGACCGTCGGCGCGTGGAAGCCGTAGTCCATCAGGCGCTTGGCGATGTCGATTTCGGCGATGCCGGTGGCGGCCTTGATCGGACGGATGTCGAGGATGCACTCGTGCGCGACGCGACCGTTCTTGCCGACGTAGAGCACCGGGTAGTGATCCTTCAGCTTGTTGGCAACGTAGTTGGCATTGAGGATGGCGACTTGCGTGGCCTTCTTGACGCCTTCACCGCCCAACATGGCGAGGTACATCCAGGAGATCGGCAGGATCGAGGCCGAACCGAACTGAGCCGCGGAAACGGCACCCTGGCCCTTGTTGACGCGGCTGTCGTCACCGGTGGCGGCGACCGCGTGGTCGGCCATGAACGGTGCCAGATGGGCCTTGAGGCCGATCGGGCCCATGCCCGGTCCGCCGCCGCCGTGCGGGATGGCGAAGGTCTTGTGCAGGTTCATGTGGCTGACGTCGGCGCCGATGAAGCCCGGCGAGGTCAGGCCGACCTGGGCGTTGAGGTTGGCGCCGTCCATGTAAACCTGGCCGCCGTTGGCATGCACGATGGCGCAGATTTCCATGATCGCCTCTTCGAAGACGCCGTGCGTCGACGGGTAGGTGATCATCAGGCAGGCCAAGTCGTCCTTGTGCTCTTCGGCCTTGGCCTTGAGGTCGGCGACGTCCACGTTGCCGTTATCGTCGCAATTGACCACGACGACCTGCATGTTGCACATCTGGGCGGTGGCGGGATTGGTGCCGTGGGCCGACTTCGGGATCAGGCAGACCTTGCGGTGGCCTTCGCCACGGCTGGCGTGGTAGCGGGCAATCGCCACCAGGCCGGCGTATTCGCCCTGCGCGCCGGAGTTCGGCTGCATGCAGATGGCGTCGAAGCCGGTGACGGTCTTCAGCCAGTCGGTCAGGCCGCCGATCATCTCGTGGTAGCCCTGCACCTGATCGCGCGGGGCGAACGGGTGGATGCCGCCGAATTCCGGCCAGGTGACCGGGATCATCTCGCTGGTGGCGTTCAGCTTCATGGTGCAGGAGCCGAGCGAGATCATCGAGTGGTCGAGTGCCAGATCCTTGTTCTGCAGCGACTTCAGGTAGCGCAGCATTTCGTGCTCGGTGTGGTGCGTGTTGAACACCGGGTGGGTGAGCACGGCGTCGGCGCGCAGCAGGGCGTTCGGCAGGCCGGCGACCTGGGCGTCGAGGCTGTCGATGTCGAGCGTGGTCTTGGCGATCAGCTTGAACAGGGTGACGACGTCCTGGCGGGTGGTGGTTTCATCGAAGGAGACGCCGAGCACGCCGGCGCCGACGTGGCGCAGGTTGTAGCCGGCGGCCAGGGCGTCGCGATAGACGGTTTCGCCATGGGCGCCGAGATCGAAGTGCAGGGTGTCGTAGAACTGGCCGGTCAGCAGCTTGACGCCGGCGCGCTTGAGGCCTTCGGCCAGGATGGCGGTCAGGCGGTGGATGCGCGTGGCGATGGTCTTCAGGCCTTCGGCGCCGTGATAAACGGCGTACATGCCGGCCATGTTGGCGAGCAGCACCTGCGAGGTGCAGATGTTGGAGTTGGCCTTCTCGCGGCGGATGTGCTGTTCGCGCGTTTGCAGCGTCATGCGGAAGGCGGTCTTGCCGCGGGCGTCCTTAGAAACGCCGATGATGCGGCCCGGCATGGAGCGGACGTTGGCTTCGCGGGTGGCGAAGAAGGCGGCGTGCGGGCCGCCGAAGCCCATCGGGATGCCGAAGCGCTGGCTGGAGCCGAGGGCTATGTCGGCGCCCATGGCGCCCGGCGATTTGAGCAGCACCAGCGCCATCAGGTCGGTGGCGACGGCGACGCAGGCGCCCTTGGCCTTGAGACCGGCGATCAGGTCGGTCAGGTCGCGTACTTCGCCGTTGTTGCCCGGGTATTGCAGCAGGGTGCCGAAGAATTCGCCGTCCTTGTTGTCGTCGAGGCTGCCGATGACCAGTTCGAAACCGAAATAGCCGGCGCGGGTCTTGACCACGTCGATGGTCTGCGGGAAGCAGTTGGCATCGACCAGGAAGCGGTTGGACTTGGACTTGGAGGCGCGGCGGGCCATGGTCATGGCTTCGGCGGCGGCGGTGGCTTCGTCGAGCAGCGAGGCGTTGGCGATTTCCAGGCCGGTCAGGTCGACGACCATCTGCTGGAAGTTCATCAACGCTTCCAGCCGGCCTTGGGCGATTTCGGCCTGGTAGGGCGTGTAGGCGGTGTACCAGCCGGGGTTTTCCATGACGTTGCGCAGGATGACCTTGGGCGTCAGGGTGTCGTAGTAGCCCATGCCGATGCAGGACTTTTGGATGACGTTCTTGCCGGCGATGGCCTTCAGGTCGGCCAGCGCTTCGTGCTCGCGCTTGGGCGCGGCGAGCGGCAGGTCGGCCGGCAGGCGGATGGCGGCGGGAACGGTCTGGTCGATCAACTGGTCGAGGCTGGCGGCGCCGATATCGGCCAGCATCTGGCTCATTTCGGTGGCGCAGGGGCCAATGTGGCGGCCGATGAACTCGTCGTGCTGTTCAAGGGCGGAGAGGGGCAGGTTGCTCATGTCGGGTTCGATCTCGCGAGTGGGATGGAACGGAATGCGGGGGTATCAAGGCAAAAGCCCGGCACTGCTGCGGTGCACCGGGCTTTGGGGGCAAAAACCTAGTGGTCAGCTTCGTGAATGTCGGAGTGGAGAAAGCGCTGGATTCGTGTTTCCGGCAAGGCGCGAACCACAGCCATAGCCGAAGCTATGGCGAGGATGAGCAACGCCGCCGGAAGCGCGAAGACAAGCTTTGTCGGTTCGATCATTTGCGAAGCTGACCACTTACGCTTAAGCGGCGTCGGCAACGGCCTGGTAGGCGGCGGCGTCGAGCAGGGCGTCGACGTCGGCCATGTTGTCCGGGGTCATCTTGAACAGCCAGGCGGAGTAGGCGTCGGCGTTGACCGATTCCGGGGCATCGGCGGCGGCCTGGTTCACTTCGGTGACGGTGCCACCGATCGGGGCGTAAACGTCGGCCGCGGCTTTGACCGATTCAACGACGGCGATTTCCTTTTCGGCATCGTAATGAGCGCCGACTTCCGGCAGTTCGACGAAAACGAGGTCACCCAGGGCTTCCTGCGCGTGGTCGGTGATGCCGACGGTGACGGAGCCATCAGCGTTCTTCAGAACCCACTCGTGGGAGGCGGCGTACTTGAGGTTGGACGGGACGTTCGACATGGTTTTCTCCTGATAGTGGGGTATTTATTGCACAGCCTTGCCGTTGCGGGCAAAGACGGGTTTGGTGACCTTGGCCTTGAGCAGCTTGCCGCGGATATCGACCTGCACTTCGTCGCCGATCTGCACGCCCATGGGCAGGCGGGCCAGCGCGATGGATTGTTGCAGCGTCGGCGAGAAGGAGCCGGAGGTGATTTCGCCTTCGCCCTGGGCGGTGACGACCTTCTGATGGCCGCGCAGTACGCCCTTGTCGAGCAGGATCAGGCCAAGGAACTGTTTTTGCTGGCCGTTGGCAGCCAACGCGGGACGGCCGACGAAATCGCGCTCGTCCTTCATGGCAACGGTCCAGGCCAGGCCGGCGTCGAGCGGCGACACGGTTTCGTCCATGTCCTGGCCGTAGAGGTTCATGCCGGCTTCGAGGCGCAGCGTGTCGCGGGCACCGAGGCCGCAGGGGGCGACGCCGGCATCCTTGAGCTTGTTCCACAGGCTTTCGGCCTCGCCGGCCGGCAGCATGATTTCGTAGCCGTCTTCACCGGTGTAGCCGGTGCTGGCGATGAAATACTGGTCAACTTCGGCGGCGAAGAAAGCCTTCAGGCCTTCGGTCGCGGCCTTGGCCTGCGGCAGCACCGACCAGACCTTGGCGCGGGCGTTCGGGCCTTGCACGGCGATGATGCCGAGCGCGTTGTCACCGTCACGGCGCTGGGTGATGGCGACGTCCATCTTCCATTCGGCGGCCTTGGCTTGCATCCAGGCCAGATCCTTCTCGGCGGTGCCGGCATTGACGACGATTCGGAAGCGGGTGTCGGTCAGGAAGTAGATGATGAGGTCGTCGATGACGCCACCGGCTTCGTTGAGCATGGCGGAGTAGAGCGCCTTGCCGGAGACGGTGAGCTTGGCGACATCGTTGGCGACGAGGCGGGAGAGGAAGGGGCGGCAATCGGCGCCGACCAGATCGACCGGGCACATGTGCGACACGTCGAACATGCCGCAATCGTTACGCACGGCGTGGTGTTCCTCGATCTGGGAGCCGTAGTTGACCGGCATGTCCCAGCCACCGAAATCTACCATCCGGGCGTTGAGTGCGCGGTGTGCGGCGTTCAAAACCGTTTTCTTCAGCATATCAATCCTTTACAGACGTTTGTTGACGTCAGTTCTAGAAACGGAAAAGGGGTGAAACGTAAAACTCGCGTCTTGCGTTTCACCCCTCTGTCCTCGATACCTGAGAGATTTGCCCCATCGGTGGGCGCTGTTAACGCCGCTCTCCAGAGTTTCAGGGGGCCGTTTGCGCATTGCCAGCAATACTTTGTCGACTGCGCCTTGCCGTGCTGGTTGCACTGCCTGCGGCTTGTCTTCGCGTCTCGCTGCCAATGCGCAAACGGCCTGGCCTCATTCCGCGGTCCTTTTACCTGAGCGTTTTCGGGTGAAATTGCGCCTTCGGCGGCAGCAACGGAAACGTCTCCGTCCTGCGCTCTCCCACGGAACGGGAGGCACTATAACGGGATGGCGTTGTCTGATCAACCTGCCGCATTGCACAAGCCTTCGGAAGGGAGGTGGCTCCTTCATGTTAAACTCATCGTTTGTCCCGAACAGATACCCTGTGACGCCTGCCAATTTCGATTTCCACTGCCATTCATCGGTTTCCGACGGACTGCTGCCGCCGCAGGAAGTCGCCCGGCGCGCCGCCGGCAATGGGGTGGATTGGTGGGCGCTGACCGATCACGACGATATCGGCGGTCTGGAAGAGGCTGCCCAAACGGCCGCCGAATGCGGCATGAAGTTCGTGCCGGGCGTCGAGATTTCCATCGAGTGGAAAGAAACGCCGATCCACATCGTCGGCCTCGGTTTCGATCCCAAGCATCCGGCGCTGGTTGGCGGGCTGGAGCATCTGCGTAGCGGCCGCGTCGAGCGGGCCAAGCGGATGGGCGATGCGCTCGCCGCCATCGGCATTCCCGGGGTATTCGAAGGGGCCATGGGCTACGCCGCCAACCCAAGCCTGATTTCGCGCGCCCATTTCGCCCGTTACATGGTGTCCATTGGTATTTCCCGCGATGTGCCGGGCATCTTTCAACATTATCTGACGCCGGGTAAGCCGGGTTACGTCGATCATCGCTGGGCGACGCTGGAAGAAGCGGTGGGCTGGATCGAAGCCGCCGGGGGCGTGGCCGTGGTGGCGCATCCGGGCCGTTACAAGATGTCCGGCCAGGAAACCCGGCGTTTCCTCGAGGAATTCAAGGATATCGGCGGTCGCGGCATCGAGGTGACCTGCGGCAGCCACTCTCACGACCACGTTTTGCACTTTGCCCGCCTGGCGCGGCACTACGGTTTTCACGCCTCGCGTGGTTCCGATTTTCATGGCCCGGAAGAAAGCTATGTCGACCTGGGCCGACTCCCATCCCTGCCAGAAGACCTCAAGCCTGTCTGGCGCCTGATTGTCTGATCCATGGCCCGCGTCGTCCAAATCCATCCCGAAACACCGCAGCAACGCTTGCTGACGCAGGCGGCCGAATTCATCCGCGAGGGCGCCATCGTCGCCTTCCCGACCGACTCCTGCTATGCCCTGGGTTGCCGCGTTGGCGACAAGGATGCGCTCGATCGCATCCGCCTGATCCGCCAAATGGACGACCGGCATCACCTGACCCTGATGGTGCGCGACCTTTCCGAAATCGCCACCTACGCTCGCGTCGATAACGCTCAATACCGTTTGCTCAAGGCGACGACGCCGGGGAGCTACGTTTTTATCCTCGAAGGCTCCAAGGAATTGCCGCGCCGCGTGTTGCACCCGAAGCGCAAGACCATCGGTGTGCGCGTCCCGAATCATCCGGTGGCACTGGCGTTGCTCGAAGAGTTGAACGAGCCGCTGCTGACCACGACCCTGCAATTGCCGGGCGACGAGGCGCCGTTGACCGAAGGCTGGGAAATCCAGGATCGTCTGGAGGACCAGATCGACTGGATTCTCGACGGCGGTCATTGCGGCACCGAGCCCACCACGGTGGTTGACCTGACCGGCAGTTCGCCGGAGCTGGTGCGTGCCGGCAAGGGGCCGCTGGAACCTTTCGGATTCGACTGAGCCATGTTCGACATCAACGCCGTCATCCAGGCCATTGCCATCAACGCCTTGCCGGTGATCTTCGCGATCACCTTGCACGAGGCGGCGCACGGCTATGCGGCGCGCCATTTCGGCGACAACACCGCGTGGATGATGGGGCGCATCAGCCTCAACCCGCTGCGCCATATCGATCCGGTCGGCACGATCCTGATTCCGGTACTGATCTTGGTATTTTCCGGCGGCAGCTTTTTGTTTGGCTACGCCAAGCCGGTGCCGGTGGATTTTTCGCGGCTGCGTAAGCCGAAGCAGGACATGTTGTGGGTGGCGGCTGCCGGCCCCTTGGCCAATCTGGCCATGGCCTGCTTCTGGGCGCTGATGTACAAGCTGTCCTGGCTGTTGCCGCCTTTCTTCAGCACGCCGCTGGCGCTGATGGGCAAGGCCGGGCTCATCATCAACTGCGTATTGATGGTGCTCAATCTCTTTCCGCTGCCGCCGCTCGACGGTGGGCGCATCGCCGTCAGCCTGCTGCCGCATCGCCTGGCCTGGCAGTTTGCCCAGCTTGAACGCTGGGGCTTTCCGATTTTGCTGCTGCTGTTGTTCACCGGTATCCTCGGCGCCGTCATGACCCCGCTGGTCGAATTGTCGGCGGGCGCCATCGCAACCATTTTTGGGCTTTAACTGATCGACTATGTACGCTGAACGTGTCCTTTCCGGCATGCGTCCCACCGGGGCGTTGCACCTTGGCCATTACCACGGGGTTTTGAAGAACTGGGTCAAACTCCAGCATGAATACCCCTGTCTGTTCTTTGTCGCCGACTGGCATGCGCTGACCACCAATTACGACAATCCGCAGACCATCGAGAAGGCGACTTGGGACATGGTCATCGACTGGCTGGCTTCCGGCGTCGATCCCAATCTGGCCACGCTGTTCATCCAGTCGCGCGTGCCGGAGCATGCTGAGCTGCATCTGCTGATGTCGATGATGACGCCGCTTGGCTGGCTGGAGCGCGTGCCAACCTACAAGGACCAGCAGGAAAAGCTGGCCGGCAAGGACCTGACCACCTACGGCTTCCTCGGTTATCCGCTGCTGATGAGTGCCGATATCCTGATCTACCGTGCCGACAAGGTGCCGGTGGGCGAGGACCAGATTCCGCACGTCGAATTCACCCGCGAACTGGCCCGCCGCTTCAACCACATGTACGGCCGCGAGCCGGGCTTCGAGGAAAAGGCCCGCGAGGCCGTCAAGAAGCTGGGCAGCAAGAAAGCCCGTCTGTACGAAGAGCTGCGCACCGGTTTCGTCCAGAATGGCGACAAGGAAGCGCTGGAGCAGGGCAAGGCCTTGTTGAATGAAATCCAGCACCTGTCGGCGCTCGACCGCGAGCGCCTGTTCGGCTACCTGGAAGGCTCGGGCAAGATGATCCTGGTTGAGCCGGGCTATTTGCTGACGCCGGAATCGAAGATGCCGGGTCTGGACGGCCAGAAGATGTCCAAGTCGTATCACAACACCATCACGATGCGCGAATCGGAAGAGTCGGTGGCCAAGAAGGTCAAGAGCATGCCGACCGACACCAACCGCGTGCGCCGCACCGATCCGGGCGATCCGGCGCGCTGCCCGGTGTGGCAGCTGCATCAGGTCTACTCCGACGACAGCACCAAGGAATGGGTGCAGCAAGGCTGTAAGTCAGCGGGCATCGGCTGTATCGACTGCAAGCAGCCGGTGATCGAAGGCATCCTGAGGGAGCAGGCGCCGATGCGCGAGCGGGCACAGGTCTATCTGGACGACCCGACCCTGGTCAAGAACATCATTGCCGATGGCTGCGAAAAGGCCCGCGAACTGGCGCGCGAGACCATGCGTGACGTGCGCGAAGCGATGGGTCTGGAATACCACTGATGTTCGGTTATTCCTGGGAAGATCTGATCTGGATCGGCATCGGCTTCGCCGGCCAGGCGCTGTTCATGATGCGCTTCGTCGTCCAGTGGTGGTCGAGCGAGAAGGCCAAGCGCGTCGTCGTGCCGGTGGCCTTCTGGTATTTCAGCCTGGGCGGCAGCTTGGTGCTGGTCATCTACGCCATACATCGCAGCGATCCGGTCTTCATCTTCGGCCAGGCGCTGCCGCTGGCGATTTATGTACGCAATCTGATCCTGCATTACCGTAGTCAGGCTCATACCGAGACCGCCTGAGATGACTGCTGCGGTGGACGTGCCTGAATTGGCAATTTTCGAGCCGGTCGCCCGTATCTACGGCGAACCGCTCGATATGCTGCCGCAGGATCTGTACATTCCACCGGATGCCTTGTCGGTCATGCTCGATGCTTTCGAGGGGCCGCTCGATCTGCTGCTTTACCTGATCCGCAAGGCCAACGTCGATATCCTCGATATTCCGATGGCGCCGCTGACCCGGCAGTATCTCGATTACGTCGAATCGATGCGGGCCAGTAATCTGGAGTTGGCGGCTGAATATCTGGTCATGGCGGCAATGCTGATCGAGATCAAGTCGCGCATGCTGTTGCCGCGCCCCAAGCTGGGCGACGATGGCGAGGTCGAAGATCCGCGCGCCGAGCTGGTCCGCCGCTTGATGGAGTACGAGCAGATCAAGATCGCCGGTCAGCGTTTGAACGAGATGCCGCAGGCCGAGCGCGAGTTCTATTGGGTTGAGACGCTGGTCGAGAAATCGCTGCTGGTGCGTTTGCCGGAAGTGTCGGTCGACGACCTCAAGGAAGCCTGGATGGCCATCGTCCGTCAGGCCGGCCTGAAGAAGCACCACAAGATTAGCCGCGAGGAGTTGTCGGTGCGCGAGCACATGGGCATCATCCTGCGGGTGCTGCAGGAGAAGGGCGGTTTCGTCCAGTTCGAGACCCTGTTCGATGCCGAGATGGGGCCGCCAGGGCTGGTCGTGCATTTTCTCGCCATGCTGGAACTGGCTCGCGAGAAACTGATCGAGATCACCCAAACCGAGTCCTTCCAACCGATTTACGTTCGTGTGCATCAGGGTGAAAGCCCGATGGAATCCGATGAAGCCGACACTGATCAAGAAAGTGCTTGAAGCCGCGTTGCTCGCGACGCGCGAGCCGATGTCGACGCACGAGATGAAGAAGCTGTTCGATGAACCCTTGTCGACCGACACGCTGCGCAAATTGCTGGATGATTTGCGCAGTGAATACGACAAGCGGCCGGTTGAGCTGATCCAGTTGGCCTCGGGCTGGCGTTTCCGTACCCGGCCGGAGTATTTGCCGTATCTGGACCGGCTGAATCCGGAAAAGCCGCAAAAATATTCGCGTGCCGTGCTGGAAACCCTGGCCATCATCGCCTATCGTCAACCGGTGACGCGGGGCGATATCGAGGAAATCCGCGGCGTGGCGGTCAATGCAAACGTGATCAAGACGCTGGAGGAACGCGGCTGGATCGATACGGTGGGACATCGCGACACGCCGGGTCGGCCGGCGCTGTTCGCCACCACCAAACAATTTCTGGACGACCTCGGCTTGCGCAGCGTCAGCGAATTGCCGCCGCTCGAGCAGGTTGCCCACACTCTGGAGTTGATGAATGAAAACCAAACGAACGCCGTTCCGGCCGTCGCAGAAGAAGAGTAGCCCTGAAAATCGTCCGGAAGGGGCGGTGCACCGCAGCAATGAGGGCGAAGGCGAATTCAAGCCACGCCGTGGCCGCGGCCGTGGCGAAGCGGCAGAGGTCCCAATGGGGGAGGTGGTTCCGGCCGACAAGCCGATGCCTCGCCGCAAGCCGGCACCGAATACCGGTGGCCGTGCCAATCGCGGTCAGATCGCCCGTGACGGTCGTCCGCTGGCGGAAGCCAAGCCGGAACGCCTGCAAAAGATTCTGGCCCAGGCCGGCGTCGGTTCGCGCCGCGAAATGGAAGAGTGGATCGCTGCTGGCAAGGTCTCGGTCAATGGCGAAGTGGCTCACCTTGGCCAGTCCGTCGTGCCGACCGACAAGGTCAAGGTCGGTGGGCGTCTGATCAATATTCGTTTTACCGGCAGCAGCCGGCCGCCGCGCGTGCTGATGTACCACAAGCCGGAAGGCGAAATCGTCTCGCGCGACGATCCGGATGGCCGTCCTTCGGTCTTTGCTGCGCTGCCGCGCATGCGCGGCGGCCGCTGGATCAACGTCGGTCGTCTCGACTTCAATACCTCGGGCCTGTTGCTGTTCACTACCTCGGGCGACTTGGCCAACAAGCTGATGCACCCGAGTTCGCAGCTGGTCCGCGAATACGCCGTGCGCGTGCTGGGCGAACTGACCATGGACGCGCAGCAACAATTGCTCAAGGGCGTCGAGTTGGAAGACGGACCGGCCAACTTTGCGGCCTTGGTCGATGCCGGTGGCGAAGGCGCCAACAAGTGGTATCGCGTGACGATTTTCGAGGGGCGCAACCGCGAAGTGCGTCGCATGTTCGAGGCGGTGGGGTGTACGGTCAGTCGACTGATCCGTGTCCGCTACGGCCCATTCGTCCTGCCGCCGCAGTTGAAACGCGGTCGTTCGCGCGAACTGACCGAGGTCGAAGTCAAGGCGCTGATGAAGGAACTGGCGAAAACTGCGCCTTCGGCCGAAAAGCCCGTCTAAACTCTGTAAAGAGATTGTTAGGGAGGAACAAACCCGTTATAATTCACGGGTTTGTTCCTCCCGTCGTTTTTGGCGGGCGCTTAGATTTTTCTGAGGTGGGCGTTTCGCCCATTTTTTATTTGTAGCTATGGATTTGAACTCGCTGATTGAAACCACGGTAACCGGTCTCGGTTATGAACTCGTCGATATCGAGCTGTCGCCGCGCGGCCGCACGATTCGCGTCTTCATCGACGCGCCGGCGAAAGAGGGCGGCATCGACGTCGACGATTGCGCCAAGGTGTCCAACCAGCTGTCGCGCGTTTTCGAAGTCGAGAATGTCGATTTTGACCGCCTTGAAATCTCCTCGCCCGGCATGGATCGCGTCGTCAAGAAAGCCTCGGATTTCGAGCGCTTCGCCGGCCAGGATATCCAGATCAAGCTGCGTATTCCTCAGAACAATCGTCGCAACTTCCAGGGCGAATTGCTTGGTCACAAAGACGGCAAGGTCGGTCTGCGTTTGACGCAGGACGGCAAGCAGGAAGAAGTGGAACTCGAATTCAATAACATCGAAAAGGCACGTCTCGTGCCGCGATTCGACTGAAGGACTAGGAGGTTTTAGCCCATGAGCCGTGAAATGTTGCTGCTGGTCGATGCACTGGCCCGCGAAAAGAATGTCGCCAAGGAAATCGTCTTCGGTGCCCTTGAGCTGGCGCTCGCATCCGCGACCAAGAAGCGTATCCACGACGAGGCCGATGTGCGCGTCTCGATCGACCGCAATACGGGTAACTTCGAGTCCTTCCGCCGCTGGCAGGTTGTTGCCGACAACGAATACGTCAACGAATTCCTGCAGGTGCCGTTGTCCGATGCCCAGAAGGACGATCCGGACGTCGAGCCGGGCGATTACCTTGAAGAGGCGCTGGAGCCGATCGACTTCGGTCGTATCGGTGCACAGGCTGCCAAGCAGGTCATCCTGCAGAAGATTCGCGACGCCGAGCGCGAGCAGATTCTGAACGACTTCCTGGATCGCAAGGAGCATGTCGTTTCCGGCACCATCAAGCGTATGGAACGTGGCAACGCTATCGTCGAAGCCGGCAAGATCGAGGCCTTGCTGCCGCGTGATCAGATGATCCCGAAGGAAAACCTGCGGGTTGGTGACCGCGTCAAGGCCTACCTGCTGCGCATCGACCGTAATGCCCGTGGCCCGCAGATCATCCTGTCGCGTACCGCGCCGGAATTTGTGATCAAGCTGTTTGAGTTGGAAGTGCCGGAGATCTCAGACGGTCTGATGGAATTGAAAGCTTGTGCCCGCGACCCCGGCCTGCGTGCCAAGATCGCCGTCAAGTCGAACGACCCGCGGGTCGATCCGATCGGTACCTGCGTCGGTCTGCGCGGCTCGCGCGTGACCGCGGTGCGCAACGAGATCGGTGGCGAGAATATCGACATCGTGCTGTGGTCGGCCGATCCGGCGCAGTTCGTGATCGGTGCTCTGTCGCCAGCCGAGGTGTCGTCCATCGTGGTCGATGAGGACAAGCACGCCATGGACGTGGTGGTCGATGAAGACAACCTCGCCATCGCCATCGGTCGCAACGGTCAGAACGTCCGCCTGGCTTCCGAGCTGACGCAATGGACCATCAATCTGATGACGCAGGACGAATCGGCCAAGAAGTCCGAGGCTGAGTATGCTGTGACTCGCGTGATGTTCATGGAAAAGCTGGACATCGACGAGGAACTCGCCGATCTGCTGATCGAGGAAGGGTTCTCGACGCTGGAAGAAGTGGCCTACGTGCCGCTGGCCGAAATGCTGGAAATCGAAGGTCTGGATGAAGAGATCGTCAACGAGTTGCGCAACCGCGCCCGTAACGTTCTGCTGACCGAAGCCATCGCCACCGAGGAGAAGCTGGAAGGCGTCGCCGACGACCTGATCAACCTCGAAGGCATGAGCAAGGAAATCGCCGCCAAGTTGGCCGAGGGTGGCGTCAAGAATCGCGATGACCTGGCTGAGCTGGCGGTCGACGAACTGACCGAAATGACCGGCATTGACGAAGAGCGTGCCAAGGAACTCATTCTGAAGGCACGGGCTCACTGGTTCGAGTGAGCGGGGAGGTAGAGACGCATGTCAGCAACAACAGTTTCACAATTCGCTCTCGAGCTGAAGATGCCGGTTGCGGCGCTGCTCGAGCAACTCGATAAAGCCGGTGTCGGCAAGTCGGATGCTAACGATGGTTTGACCGATCAGGATAAGGCCAAACTGCTCGATTATCTGCGCCGCTCGCACGGCGAAGCCCAAGGCAAGACAAAGATCACCTTGACCCGCAAGCAGACCTCAGAGATCAAGGCGACCGATGCCCATGGTCGTGCCCGTACGGTCCAAGTTGAGGTGCGCAAGAAACGCGTACTGGTCAAGCGCGACCTGAATGAACAGGTCGGCGAGGCCGAAGTTGAAGTTCCGGTTAAGGAAGAAATGCCTTTGGCCGTGAGCGAAACCGAGGTGATGGCTGAGGCGATCGTTGAGCCGGTGGTCGAACCGCTCGTCGAAGTGGTCGTCGAACCCGAGCCGGTTGTCGAGCCTGAGCCGGAACCGGAGCCTGAGCCTGAGCCGGAACCCGAACCCCAGCCCGAACCCGAACCGGTGGTCGAAGCCCCGGCCGCGCCGGTCGCAGCCCCTAGCGAACCGGCCAAGCCGCAGCGCGTGGTGGTCAGCCGTGCCGCCATCATCGGCGAGAAAGAACTGAAGGCTCGCGAGGAAGAGGCGCGTCGCCACAGCCGTTTGCGCGAAATCCAGGAACGTGAACTGAAGGAAAAGCAGGCTCGCGAAGCTCAGTTGGTGGTCATGCGCCAGCAGGCTGAAGCTGCCGCAGCGGCGGCCAAGGCTGCCGAGCAGGCCAAGCAGCAAGCCGCTGCCCAAGCCAAGGCTGGTGAGGGTAGCGAAAAGGGCACCCTGCACAAGAAGCCTGATGCCGGCAAGAAGGGTGAAAAGGGCGAGAAGGGCGGTCGCGCTGCCGAAGAGGGCAAGAAGAAGGGCGGTCTGAAGACCCGCGGTTCGGACTTGGGGAGCTCGTGGAAGGAAGGCAAGCACGGCCACAAGAAGTCGGCCAAGGGCGATGACGGCCAGGGTAGCTTCCAGGCGCCGACTGAACCGATCATTCGCGAAGTTCATGTGCCGGAAACCATTTCGGTCTCCGATCTCGCCCACAAGATGGCCGTGAAGGCGACCGAAGTCATCAAGACCATGATGAAGATGGGTTCCATGGTCACCATCAACCAGGTGCTGGACCAGGAAACGGCGATGATCGTCGTCGAAGAAATGGGCCACAAGGCCGTGGCAGCCAAGCTGGATGACCCGGATGCCTTCCTCGAGGATACTGCGACCGCCGAGCACAAGGATGTGCCGCTGGTGCCGCGTGCCCCGGTGGTCACCGTCATGGGTCACGTCGACCACGGCAAGACCTCGCTGCTCGACTATATCCGTCGCGCCAAGGTGGCGGCCGGTGAAGCGGGTGGCATTACGCAGCATATCGGTGCCTATCACGTGGAAACCGAGCGCGGCATGATCACCTTCCTCGATACCCCGGGTCACGAAGCGTTTACCGCGATGCGTGCTCGCGGAGCGAAGGCGACCGACATCGTCATCCTGGTGGTGGCTGCCGACGACGGCGTGATGCCGCAGACCAAGGAAGCCATCCACCATGCCAAGGCGGCCGGTGTGCCGCTGGTGGTGGCGGTCAACAAAATCGACAAGCCGGATGCCAACCCGGACCGCGTCAAGCAGGAACTGGTGGCGGAAGGCGTCATTCCGGAAGAGTACGGTGGCGATTCGCCGTTCTGCCCGGTATCGGCCAAGAAGGGTACTGGTATCGACGAGCTGCTGGAGCAAGTGCTTCTGCAAGCGGAAATCCTCGAGCTGACGGCGCAGAAGGACGCGCCTGCCAAGGGTCTGATCATCGAAGCCCGTCTCGACAAGGGTCGTGGTGCCGTGGCGACCATGCTGGTTCAGTCCGGTACCTTGAAGCGCGGTGACATCGTGCTGGCCGGTCAGGTTTTCGGTCGTGTTCGCGCCATGCTCGACGAGAATGGCAAGCCGATCAACGAAGCCGGCCCGTCCATCCCGGTCGAAATCCTCGGCTTGTCCGATGTGCCGGCCGCCGGTGAAGAGGCCATGGTCCTCAACGACGAGAAGAAGGCCCGTGAAATCGCCTTGTTCCGTCAGGGCAAGTTCCGCGACGTCAAGCTGGCCAAGCAACAGGCCGCCAAGCTCGAAAGCATGTTCCAGCAGATGGAAGAGGGTGAGGTCAAGACCCTGCCGCTCATCGTCAAGGCCGACGTGCAAGGTTCGCAGGAAGCCCTGGTCCAGACGCTGGCCAAGCTTTCGAACGAAGAAGTCCGCGTTCAGATCATTCACGGTGCCGTCGGTGCCATCAGCGAATCCGACGTCAACTTGGCCCAGGCTTCCGGCGCCGTCATCATTGGCTTCAACATCCGTGCCGATGCCAATGCCCGCAAGCTGGCCGAGAACTTCGGTGTCGATATCCGTTACTACAACGTGATTTACGACGCTGTCGATGAGGTCAAGGCGGCCCTGTCCGGCATGTTGGCGCCCGAAAAGCGCGAGCAGATTACCGGTATGGTCGAGATTCGCCAGGTCTTCCACGTGTCCAAGGTCGGTGCGATTGCCGGTTGCTACGTGCTCGAAGGTATCGTCAAGCGCTCTTCGCGCGTCCGTTTGCTGCGCAACAACGTCGTGCAGTGGGATGGCGAACTCGAGTCGCTCAAGCGCTTCAAGGACGACGTCAAGGAAGTGCGTTCCAATTTCGAGTGCGGTCTCTCCCTGCGTGGCAATAACGACATCCAGGAAGGCGATCAGCTCGAAGTATACGAAATCCAGGAAGTGGCACGCTCGCTGTAATGAAGAAGCAATCCCGCGGATTTCAACGCAGCGAACGGGTCGCGGAGCAGGTGCGCCGCGACCTCGCCGACCTGATTCGTACCGAACTGAAGGATCCGCGCGTCGGCATGATCAGCCTCACTGAGGTTGAGCTGACGCCGGACTACGCCCACGCCAAGGTGTATTTCACCACGCTGAATGCCGAGCATCTCGAGGATATCCAGCGTGGCTTGAAGCGCGCCGCAGGTTTCCTGCGCCGCGAACTCGGGCGCCGCATTCATATCCACACGCTGCCCGAGCTGCATTTTGTCTACGATGCTTCGCTCGAGCGGGGCACCAGCCTGTCGCAACTGATCGACCAGGCTAACGCGCGTTCGGCTGAGCCGGACGACGAAACGCCCGAAGCCTGAGTTTTCCCATGCAGCCGAAGGTTAAAAAGACCTGGAAGCAGGTCGATGGCGTGCTTCTGCTCGATAAACCTGTTGGCATGACCTCCAACGATGCGCTGCAAAAGGCGCGTCGCTTGTTTTCGGCCGCCAAGGGCGGACATACGGGTACGCTGGATCCGCTGGCTTCCGGCCTGCTGCCGCTCTGCTTTGGCGAGGCGACCAAGTTTTCGGCCGACCTGCTCGACGCCGACAAGACCTACGAAGCCGAACTCAAACTCGGCGTTACGACCGATTCCGGCGATGCAGAAGGGCAGGTGACGGCCACTGCTGCGGTGCACGTGTCGGAAAGCGATATTTCCAATGTCTTGCCGCGCTTTACCGGCGACATTCAGCAGGTGCCGCCGATGCATTCGGCCTTGAAGCGCGATGGTCGGCCCTTGTATGAGTTGGCTCGACAGGGGATCGAGGTCGAACGCGCACCGCGTGCAGTGACCATCCATACCATCGAATGTCTGGGCTTTGCCGGCGATGTTCTGCGGCTGCGCGTCAAGTGCAGCAAAGGTACCTATATCCGTGTGCTGGCCGCCGATATCGGCGCGGCCTTGGGTTGTGGTGCGCATTTGACCGCTTTGCGCCGAACCGAGGTGGGCGATCTTTCGCTGTCAGGCGCCGTGACGCTGGCCGAACTCGAAGCCATGGACGAAGCGGCGCGCCCGCTTCGCTTGCAGCCGGTCGATGCACTGCTGCAAAGTCTGCCGCGGATCGATGTCGCCGGCGATGCTGCGCAGCGTTTCCGCCATGGCAATCCGGTCGATCTGCCGGCAGGCTTGGCCGGCAAGATACGCGTATATGAAAACGACCGTCTGATCGGCGTCGGCGAGCCGGGGCGGGAAGGGCGCTTGTGGCCGAAACGGCTGGTGCAATTGGCCGATAACCTGATATAATTCCCAGCTTCCGTCATTCTGGCGGGAGTTCTCCAACAGGCGCTGGCTCTATCAAACTGGGGCTGCGTTGTTTTAATGAAAGAGAGTTTGAAATGCTGACTACCGCCAACAAGGCCGCTATTGTTGCCGACTACGCCCAAGCCAAGGGCGACACCGGTTCTCCGGAAGTTCAGATCGCGCTGCTGACCGCACGCATCAACGATCTGCAACCGCACTTCAAGGAGCACACCAAGGATCACCACTCGCGTCGTGGTCTGCTGCGCCTGGTTTCCCAGCGTCGCAAGCTGCTGGACTACCTGAAGGGCAAGGATATCGATCGCTACCGTACCCTGATTACCCGTCTGGGCCTGCGTAAGTAAGCGCAGCCGAGATCGGAAAAGAAGCGGCCCGGAAGACCTCCCGGCCGCTTTTTTGTTTTATGTTGTGCCATTGTTCTTTTGTTGTGTTGTAAGTTGTTGTTATTGTTGCTAAATGTGATGAGAGTGAAAGGAAGCTATGTTTAACGTCGTGAAAAAGACCTTCGCCTACGGCGATCACCAGGTGACGCTTGAAACCGGTGAAGTCGCCCGCCAGGCAGGCGGCGCCGTGATGGTGTCCATGGAAGAGACGGTCGTTCTGGTGACCGTCGTCGGCGCCAAGAGCGCCAAGCCCGGTCAGGATTTCTTCCCGCTGACCGTTGATTACCAGGAAAAGGTTTACGCTGCCGGTCGTATCCCCGGTGGCTTCTTCAAGCGCGAAGGCCGTCCGTCCGAAAAGGAAACGCTGACCTCCCGCCTGATCGATCGTCCGATTCGCCCCTTGTTCCCGGAAGGTTTCTATAACGAAGTTCAGGTGGTCGCCACCGTCGTTTCGCTGAACCCGGAAATCGACTCCGACATCCCCGCCATGATCGGCGCCTCTGCCGCTCTGGCTATTTCCGGTATCCCGTTTGCCGGCCCGATCGGCGCTGCCCGCGTCGGTTACATCAATGGCCAGTACGTGCTGTGCCCGACTCTGAGCCAGCTCAAGGACAGCCAGCTCGACCTCGTCGTTGCCGGTACCGAAGCAGCCGTGCTGATGGTTGAATCCGAAGCCGATCAGTTGTCTGAAGAAGTGATGCTCGGCGCTGTCGTGTTTGGCCATACCGAAATGCAGAAGGCGATCAACGCCATCAACGAACTGGTCGAAGAAGCCGGCAAGCCGGAATGGGAATGGCAAGCTCCGGCCAAGGACGAAGCCCTGGTCGCTCGTTTGCAGGATCTGGTTGGTGCCAAGCTGGAGGAGGCCTATAGCATCACCTCCAAGCAAGCTCGTAGCCAGACCGTCAAGGCGATCGCCGCCGAAGCCGTTGCCGCCCTGTGCACCGGCGAAGAAGGCGCGCCGGATGCCAATACCGTCGGCAACCTGTTCTTCGAAATGGAAGCCGCCATCGTGCGTGGCCGCATCCTGTCCGGTCAGCCGCGTATCGACGGCCGCGATACCCGTACCGTGCGTCCGATCACCATGCGTTCCGGCGTGCTGCCGCGTACCCATGGTTCCGCGTTGTTCACCCGCGGCGAAACCCAGGCGCTGGCTGTTGCCACGCTGGGCACCAACCGTGACGAGCAGATCATCGACGCGCTGGCTGGCGAATACCGCGACCGCTTCATGCTGCACTACAACATGCCTCCGTACGCCACCGGCGAATGCGGTCGCGTCGGTACTCCGAAGCGTCGCGAAATCGGTCACGGCCGCCTGGCCAAGCGCGCGCTGCTGGCCGTGCTGCCGGCACCGGAAGATTTCTCCTACTCGATGCGTGTCGTTTCCGAAATCACCGAGTCGAATGGTTCGTCCTCGATGGCTTCCGTCTGCGGTGGCTGCCTGGCTCTGCTCGACGCCGGCGTGCCGCTCAAGGCGCACGTGGCGGGTATCGCCATGGGCCTGATCAAGGATGGCAACCGTTTCGCCGTGCTGACCGACATCCTGGGTGACGAAGATCACCTCGGCGACATGGACTTCAAGGTGGCTGGCTCGACCGCTGGTATTACCGCCCTGCAGATGGACATCAAGATCCAGGGTATCACCAAGGAAATCATGCAAGTCGCTCTTGCTCAGGCCAAGGACGCCCGTCTGCATATCCTCGGCTTGATGCAGGAATCGGCCGCTGGTCCGCGTGAAGAAATGTCGGCCTACGCACCGCGCCTCTACACCTTCAAGATCAATCCGGAAAAGATCCGTGACGTGATCGGCAAGGGCGGCGCCGTGATCCGCGCCATCACCGAGGAAACCGGCACCACCATCGACATCCAGGACGACGGCACGATCACCATCGCTGCTACGTCCGGCGATGCCGCTGCCGCTGCCCGTGCCCGTATCGACGCGATTACCGCCGAAGTCGAAGTCGGCAAGATCTACGAAGGTACCGTTCTCAAGATCCTCGACTTCGGTGCCATCGTTCAGGTGCTGCCGGGCAAGGATGGTTTGCTGCACATCTCGCAGATTGCCAAGGAGCGCGTCAACAAGGTCGAAGACTACGTCAAGGAAGGCCAGGTTGTGCGCGTCAAGGTTCTGGAAACCGACGACCGCGGCCGCGTCAAGCTGTCGATGAAGGCTGCAGCCGAGGAAGAGGGCGTCGCTGCGCCGGCTCAGGAAGCTGCGCCGGAAGCCGTTGCCCAGCAACAGCAGCAACAGCAGCAATAATCCGGTCCAGGCCGAATACGCAAAGGGCACCGCGAGGTGCCCTTTGTTTTTTGGCTATTTGGGGAAGTGCACCGTAGCAGTGTGCTTCTCATGAAAAAAGCCACCGATAGGGTGGCTTTTTTTACGGAAAGAAATCTCCCGATGGGCACGCGCTATTCGCCGGAGAGCGAATAGGCACTGTGCAAAACGGCCAATTACTTGGCCATCTGCTTTTCCTTCATCTCGTCCAGCGTCTTGCAATCGATGCACAGGGTGGCCGTCGGACGGGCTTCCAGGCGCTTGATACCGATCTCGACGCCGCACTTGTCGCAAAAGCCGTAATCGCCGCTGTCGATGCGACCCAGGGTCTCGTCGATTTTCTTGATCAGCTTGCGTTCGCGGTCGCGATTGCGCAGTTCGATTGCCATGTCGGTTTCCTGGCTGGCCCGATCGTTGGGGTCGGCGAACACTGTCGCCTCATCCTGCATCGTGTGCACGGTCCGGTCGATATCCTCGCTCAGCTCTTTCTTGACCGCTTCGAGAATCTTGCGGAAGTGCGCGAGCTGCTTGGCGCTCATGTAATCTTCCCCCGCCTTGGGCACATAGGGAGTGAAGTGTTTCTGGAGCAGTTCTTCTGCCATGTTGT
>JAYREE010000015.1:0-85016 GCA_041909105.1 Azonexus sp. | reverse complement strand
TCTATCCGGCCGAGCAGTTGCTCGACGAAACGCTGAAGGCGGCGCAGACCATTGCCGGCTTCTCGCTGCCGGTGGTCATGATGATCAAGGAGTCGGTCAATCGCGCCTTCGAATCCTCGCTCAACGAAGGCCTGCTGTTCGAGCGCCGGGTGTTCCATTCGGCCTTCGCGGTCGAGGATCAGAAGGAAGGCATGGCGGCCTTCGTCGAGAAGCGCAAGCCGGCATTCAAGCATCGCTGAGGATGAGCGCCATGTACCAAACGCTGGAAATCGAACGGGCCGGCAAGGTTGCCACGATCTGGATGAATCGGCCGTCCGTCTTCAACGCATTCGACGAGCAATTGATCGCCGAACTCGATGCCGCATGCCGCGAACTCGACGCCGACGCGAGCGTGCGCATTGTCGTGCTCGGCGGTCGTGGCCGGCATTTTTCGGCCGGCGCCGACCTGAACTGGATGAAGCGTGCCGCGCAATTCACCACCGAGCAAAACCTCGATGACGCGCGTCGCTTCGCCGGCATGCTGCGCACCTTGGCCGAGATGGGCAAGCCGACCATCGCGCGCATCCAGGGGGCCGCGCTCGGTGGCGGCACGGGTCTCGCTGCCGCCTGCGACATGGCGATTGCCGACACGACAGCGGTGTTTTCCACCTCCGAGGTGAAATTCGGCATCATTCCGTCGGCGATCAGCCCCTACGTGCTGCGCGCCATCGGGCCGCGTCATGCCTTGCGCTATTTCCAGAGTGCCGAGCGGATCACGGCTGAGCGTGCCCTGGCCATCGGCCTGGTCGGTGAGGTTGTTCCGCCGGAACAGCTCGATGGCGCTGTGGCGCAGCTGGCCGATGTCCTTCTGCTCGGTGGTCCGCAGGCGCAAAAAGCAGCCAAATCGCTCATAGCTGCGGTGCACGGGCAAAAAATCGATGAAATCATCAGCGAGGAAACCGCTCGCCGCATTGCCCGCCAGCGGGCGACCGATGAGGCGAAGGAAGGCATTGCCGCCTTCCTGGATAAACGGACGCCAGGCTGGATTTGACACAGGGGCTGGCCTGCACTTGGGGCTTGACGCCCTTTCGCGGCGCCAAGCCTGTCAGGTGGGATGCTTCGGCTCGCCGGTGGCGCCCAGTCGTAGCGAAAGGGCTTCGGCATGGTGTTTGAGGCTGGTCACGACCTGGCCATCGGCGCTCATGTCGAACATGCCCTGCACGCCAACGACAACGACGGCCATGGTGATCTCGTTCTTGAAATTGAAGACCGGAGCCGCCACGGCCGCCACACCTGGAACACGATGAAAGCCCGCGGTGTCTGCAAAGCCTTTGTCGCGGATATCGGCCAGCATCGCTTCGATGCCGGTCTTGGTCTTAAGCTCGGGCGGCACGTCGGGCGCCTTGATTTCTGCCGCGATGAGCGGAGCGACGGTCTTTTTGGGCATCCAGGCAGCGAACACGCGGCCGGTGGCCGAGGAGAGCAGATCCATCACCGTGCCGGTGATCACATTGACGGTGATCGGCCGGCGCGGCCGCTCCCAACGCACGATAACCGGTCCCTTGTCGCCCCAGACGGCGAGGGCGGTGGTCTGATTGATTTCGTCGCGCATGTCGGCGATGGTGTTCAGGCCCAGGCGAACGCGATCGAGCCGGTCGAGTGCGACCAGGCCGATATTCATGGCAAAAGCCCCGAGATCGTAGCGCGAACTCATCGGATCCTGCTCGACCAGCCCGGCCCGGATCAGGCTGACCAGATAGCGGTGTACCTTCGATGCCGGCATGTCGGCCGCCGCTGCGATTTCCTTGAGCATCATTGAGCGCTGGCCGTTGACCATGGCCTTGAGGATGCTCATGCCGATTTCGAGTGACTGGACGCCATGCTTGTTGTCGATATCGTCGCTCATACGACCTTCCTGATTTTGTTATTCAGAATCAATTCTATAATTGCCAAATAACTTTTGAAAGCGAGCTGCTGCATGACTTCACTGCGTGTTTACGCCATCGACGGCATCGTGCCGGTGGTCGATCCCACCGCCTACGTTCACCCCAGCGCCGTACTCATCGGCGACGTCATCGTCGGCCCCGGCTGCTACGTTGGTCCCTGCGCCAGTCTGCGCGGCGATTTCGGGCGCCTGATCCTGGAGGCGGGGGCGAATCTGCAGGACACTTGCGTCATGCATGGCTTCCCGGGAACCGATACCGTGGTCGGCGAAAACGGCCATATTGGTCATGGCGCCGTTTTACATGGCTGTCGTGTCGGCCGCAACGCCCTGGTCGGCATGAATGCGGTGATCATGGACAACGCGGTGATCGGCGAGGCGAGCATCATTGCTGCTTCGGCCTTCGTCAAAGCCAGCGAAGTCGTGCCTGACGGGGTGCTGGTGGCCGGCGTTCCGGCCAAGGTCATTCGTCCATTGACCGACGAGGAAATAGCCTGGAAGGCCGAGGGAACGAAGACTTATCAGGCGCTGACCAAGCGCTGTTTGGCGACATTGATCGAAACCTCGCCGCTGACGGAGATCGAACCGGATCGTCGTCGTATCGTCATACCCGACGTCATACCGCTCACGGAGTTGAAGAAACGCGGTGGCTAGCGCCTTAGGTCTTCAGCGGGTCGTACTGCGGGAAGCGCTCCGGCAAGGAGGGATCAACGATTGGGGCGCTCCCGTCGGCGAGGCACATTTCCTTGTCGAGATGACGATTGGATGCCCCTTCGAGGCGTTTGTAGAGTTCTTTGCAGAGGAGTCTGGACTGCTGTCCTGGCCAATCGGTTGGCAATAACACAGCTGGGAGTTCCGGGTCGCGCAGGAGGAGTCGGCGGTAGTCGTGAATCAGTAGCAGGCGAAGCAGGAAGGCATCCCGATCTGAGATCTCAGCCAAGTGGTCGCGTCGCAATGAATCGAGAATCGGCTGGTAGGCGCTGACAAAACCGGCATACTCTGCGGCCAGTTCACCGAGATCCCAGGCTCGTTTTACGAGGTCGGCATCGCTAGCGCACTGGGCAACCGGTGCGTCAGCAGCAAACAGTGGAAACAAGTAAGGTAGGGCGGCCCCCAGTCCTTCTGCGATGAGTGCGTCAAGCACTGTGGAGAGGTCGGCGCCAGGATGAACGAAACAATCACCGCCGATAATCCCAAAGCCCTGCCAGAACAGGGCACGGCGGAGTTGGTCACGTAGCTTGGCAGCCAGGTCGCCCACAAGCAGAATGACCCGCCAGCGTCGATCCCATAGTGGCGCGTGGGCGGCATAGATATGGCGAGATGCTTCGTCAAAGCGGCGACGCCCGGAAGGCGTCAGTACGTAGTCGGCTCGCCGCCCGATGGTCTCGGTACGTAGCCATTCCTCTTTTGCCAAGCGAAAAACCGATGTTCGGATCAGTCGCTCGTTGAGCTCCAGGGGTTCCAGGAGGCGGATTAAGCTTCCTAACCAAATACGCCCGCCGCGCGGCAGGATGGCATCGCCGAAAACCGTGATGATCAACGAACCAGCCTGAACACGCCGCTGTGCTCGGAATGCGTCGAGGCGCTGCTGAACTGGTTCAATCACGATAATGAAATGCGTATTTGATGAAAGGACGGAGTTTACCGTACTGCAAGTTCGCTGAGCTATTGGCTGCCTCCGGAATGATCCGGTGCGAGGAATAAATAACAAAAAAGCCCCAGAATCAGCGATTCTGGGGCCTGGCCAGGAAAAGGCAAATTGCCCGAAATTCCGGCTTGCGTCGATGTGACGTTAAATTACCCGCAGGTACCGACGGCGCCGCAGGCGGTGCAGAAATCACAGCCGTCCTTGCGGATCATGGTGTGGTTGCCGCATTCGCTGCACAGCTTGCCTTGGGTCGGCAGCACCTTGTTGCTGGTGGTGTCTTCCGGCGCTTCCAGGATACCCATCTGCTGCAGCGGGAAACCAGTTTCGTCGAGGATGCCGAGCATCGCATAGCGATGGATGATCAACTGGGCGATGTAGGCAACGGTCGACGGGAAGGTCTGTTGCTTGCGCGAGCCCGGAACGAAAGCCATGAAATCGCCGAGCGGCTCGGAGTAGTCGAGCAGTTTGCGCAGCTTCATGCCGATCCAGGCCGGATCGAGGACGCGCATGTCGAGCGACAACAGCTTGGACAGACCGTCGAGGGCGCGCGGGTAGTTGCCCGACAGCCACATCGAGTACGGACGGGAGGTGCCGTCCGGCAGCGTGATTTCCTTCAGGCCGAGGACGAAGTCTTCGCCGGTGGAGGGGTTGCTGACGTCGACCGTCCAGGACAAGGTGCCGTCGGTACCTGTCTTCGGTTCCTTGGTGCTGAACAGGGCATCCTTGACCGGGGTCGGGCCATCGTGACCCAGGGCGCCAAGCTGCTCGACGCGCCAGCGGATGACCTGGGCCATGGCGGAAACGACGGACGGCATGCGCTTGCGTTCGCCATGCGGCGGCATATGCATCTCGAAGGCATCACCCGGGGTTTTAGCCAGGGCATCCAGCTTCATCTCCAGCCAGCCGTGGTCGTTGGCACGCATGTCCATGGACAGGGTCTTGGCGACGGCGCCCAGGCCACGCGGTTCGGCCGGGCCGTTGGCCCAGACCTCGAACGGCCAGGCACGGCCTTCCGGTTCGACGTGGCCGACGAAGAGGGCGAACTTGCCGATCGGCGAGTCGACCATGTAGGTCCAGCACAGGTTGCCTTCCGGCAGGCTCGGGCGGCCCGGCCAGCGCAGGCTGGCCAGCACCGGGGCCGGCAGGTTCTTGATCGACAGGCGACGATTGGCGTCGGAGACGAAATCCTGCGGCGCCTTGGCGTCGGCCGCCGGGGCGGCTTCGGTCTTGGTCGGTTCGACCGAGAGGACGGAGCCGAGCACGCTGTTCGGACGATAGGTGGCCAGACCCTTCAGGCCGGACTTCCAGGCTTGCATGTAGAGATCCTGGAAATCTTCGTACGGGTAGTCGGCTGGCACGTTGACCGTCTTGGAGATCGAGGTGTCGATGTACGGGGCAACCGCAGCCACCATGTCGGCGTGCGCCTTGGCGGAGATTTCCAGCGCCGTGACGAAGTACTCCGGCAGCTTGGCGACGTCGCCGCCTTGATGCTTGTACAGACGCCAGGCGTAGTCTTCGACCGAGTATTCCTTGATGGTGCCGTCCTGCATCCGCTTCTTGCGGTTGTAGGTCCAGGAGAACGGCGGTTCGATGCCGTTCGAGGCATTGTCGGCGAAGGCCAGCGAGATGGTGCCGGTCGGCGCGATGGACAGCAGGTGCGAGTTGCGCAGGCCGTGCTTGCGGATCTCGGCCTTGATGTCGTTCGGCAGGCGGGAGGCGAAATTGCCGCCGGACAGGTACAACTCGGCGTTGAACAGCGGGAAGGCACCGCGCTCCTTGGCCAGTTCGACCGAGGTCAAATAGGCGGTGTCGCGCATGAATTCGCTGATGCGAGCAGCCATGGCGCGAGCTTCCGGCTTGTCGTAGCACAGGCGCAGCATGGCTAGGGCATCGCCCAGGCCGGTGAAGCCAAGGCCGACGCGGCGCTTGTTGGCGGCTTCCTGCTGCTGGCGTTCGAGCGGCCAGTGGGTGGCATCCAGCACGTTGTCGAGCATGCGGGTGGAGGCACGGACGACTTCGGCAAAACCGTCGAAATCGAATTCGGCCTGTTCGGAGAACGGGTTCTTGACGTACAGGGTCAGGTTGATCGAACCCAGGCAGCAGCAGCCGTACGGCGGCAGCGGCTGTTCGGCGCAGGGGTTGGTGGCCTCGATCACTTCGCAGTAATTGAGGTTGTTGTCCTTGTTCATGCGATCCAGGAACAGGATGCCCGGTTCGGCGTGATCGTAGGTGGACTTCATGACCTGGTCCCACAGGTCGCGGGCGCGTACCTTGCGGTACACCCACATGCCGTCGTCACGCTGGTAGGCGCCTTCGGCCTTCATTTCAGCATTCGGCTCGGCACGATGGACCAGCTCGACATCGGTGTCGGCATCGACGGCTTCCATGAAGCCATCGGTGACCCCGATGGAGATGTTGAAGTTGGTCAGATCGCCGTGGTCCTTGGCGTGGATGAATTCCTCGATATCCGGGTGGTCGCAGCGCAGCACGCCCATCTGGGCGCCGCGGCGGGCACCGGCGGATTCCACGGTTTCGCACGAGCGGTCGAAGACACGCATGTACGACACCGGGCCGGATGCGCGCGACTGGGTGCCCTTGACGTGGGCGCCTTGCGGACGGATGGAGGAGAAGTCGTAACCGACGCCACCGCCGCGACGCATGGTTTCAGCCGCCTGGGCCAGGGCGGTATAGATGCCGGGCTTGCCATCGGTGGTTTCGACGATGGAATCGCCCACCGGCTGCACGAAGCAATTGATCAGCGTGGCTTGCAGGTCGGTACCGGCAGCGGAGTTGATACGGCCGGCCGGGATGAAACCGTTTTCCTGGGCCCACAGGAACTTGGCTTCCCAATGGGCGCGGTCCTTTTCCTGTTCGACTTGAGCCAGCGCCCAGGCCACGCGCTTGCGCACGTCGTGCACATTGGTTTCCTTGCCTTTGGCGTATTTTTCGACCAGCACTTCGCCGGAAATTTCCTGCTCGGGCAGAGGAGCGAATTGCGGCGGTGCGGGAATGTCGGTCAGTGAAAGCTGCTCGGCGACTTTGCTCATTAAGGCTCCTCTCGACAGTTTGGTGTTAGTAGTTTGATGGAGGAGGAATCTACTATATCTAGTGGGTGGATACAATCCGTTGACTAGATACGGGGTGTTGTGTCTTTGCTTTGATTGCCTATGTCATGTCTTGGAAAAGCCCAAAAAAACAAAGCCCCAGCGACTTTTGTCGCCGGGGCTTATGCATTAAAAATTTTTTTTACAGGCCGAGCAGGGTCTGTGCGTGGTGGGCCATCATCCATTCCTCGTTGGTCGGAATAACCAACACGTCGACCGTACTGTTGCCCGCGCTGATCACGATGTCATGGCGCGCGTTGGCTTCGGGATTGGTACGGATACCCAGCCATTCCGAGAGCAGGCAGACGCGGCGGCGCACCTCGGCCGCATGTTCGCCGATGCCGCCAGTAAACACCAAGGCATCGAGACCGCCGGCCGCAGCAGCCAGCGAACCCAGTTCGCGTGCGATGCGATAGCAGAAGAGATCGACTGCTTCATGGGCTTCCGGTTTGTCGCTGGAGAGCAGGGTGCGCATGTCCTGGCTGATGCCCGAGACGCCGAGTAAGCCGGATTCCTTGTACAGGATGCGGGTCATGTCCTTGACCGAGTAGTTCTTCGTTTCCATCAGGTGGAGGACGACACCGGGGTCGAGGTTGCCGCAACGGGTACCCATCAGCAGGCCGTCGATGGTCGAGAAGCCCAAGGTCGTGGCGACACATTTGCGATTGACCATGGCTGCCATGCTGGCGCCATTGCCAAGGTGAGCGACGACAACACGGCCATTGGCGCGATGCGAATGTTCGGGCAGGGCACGGGCGATAAATTCGTAGGAAAGGCCATGGAAACCGTAGCGCTTGATGCCTTCGGCGGTCAGGGCGCGCGGCAGGCCGAAGGTTTGCGCAACTTCGGGCTGGGTCCGATGGAAGGCGGTGTCGAAGCAGGCCACTTGCGGCACCTCGGGTAGCAAGGCCTGCAGCGCCTTGATGCCGGCCACGTTGTGCGGCTCATGTAGCGGCGCGAGCGGGATAAAACTCTCAAGGTGGCCAAGAACCACTTCGTCGATCAGTGTCGGCTTGCTGTAGCGCTCGCCGCCATGCACGACGCGATGACCGACGGCGACGATTCGCCATCCATCCTGGGTGGCCTGGAACCATTTGAGCAGGGCGTCGAAGGCTAGGTTGTGCGAAACGTGATCGCCGGCAATGATCTGGTCGGCGATTTTCTCGTCCGCCTTGTCCTTGGCCACCATTTTGGTGGCGCTGGTGCCGATGCCGTCGATTTGGCCGGAAACCTCGGCTTGCGGCGAAATGTGCTGGTTGAGCGGGAAGACGGCGAACTTGATGGAGGACGATCCGGCATTGATCGTCAGGATGGCTTGTTTCATATCAGGCTTTTCCGTTACTGCGGTTGGCGTGGGCGATCAGCGCGGCGATGACGCACGAGGCGGTGCGCGTTTCGGCGGAATCGGCGCGGCTGGTCAAAACGATGGGCACCTTGGTGCCGAGCACGATGCCGGCGGTCAGGGCGTTGGCGAGGTATTCGAGCTGCTTGGCGACCATATTGCCGGATTCGAGGTCGGGCACGACGAGGATTTCGGCGTGGCCGGCGACGGCCGACTTGATGCCCTTGGTCTTGGCGGCGACGATGGAGACGGCGTTGTCGAAGGCGAGCGGACCGTCGAGGATGCCGCCCTTGATCTGGCCGCGGTCGGCCATCTTGCACAGGGCAGCGGCGTCGAGCGTGGATTGGATCTTCGGATTGATCGTTTCGACCGCCGACAGGATGGCGACCTTGGGTTCGGGAATGCCGATCACGTGGGCCAGTTCGATGGCGTTCTGGATGATGTCGGCCTTTTCTTCCAGGGTCGGCGCGATATTGATCGCGGCATCGGTGATCAGCAGCGGCCGCGGGTAGGTCGGCACGTCCATCAGGAACACGTGGCTGATGCGGCGGTTGGTGCGCAGGCCGTTGGCGCGGGCGACGACTTCGCCCATCAGTTCGTCGGTATGCAGGCTGCCCTTCATCAGCGCCTCGGCATCGCCGGTGCGCACCAGCGACACGGCAAGCGCGGCGGAGTCGTGGCTGTGGGCGGCATTGACGATGCGGATGCCGGTCAGGTCGATGGCGTTTTCTTCGGCGACGGCACGAATCTTGGCTTCCGGCCCGACCAGGATGGGTTCGATGATGCCTGCCTGGAAGGCCATGACCGGCCCCTTCAGCGACTCCTTGTCGCAGGGGTGGGCGACGGCGGTCGGAATTGGCTCCAGGCCTTTCACCCGCTGTAGCAGGTGGGTGTAGCGCTCATGTTTGTCGTCGATACGGATTTCCGGCATGTGCACTTCTTCCAGACGGGCAACCTTTTCGGTCGGCGCCAGGATTTCCGCCGTGCCGCGCACGACCTGCAGGCCTTCCTGGTTGGTGCACACGCAGTCGAGAATCACATGCTGATTGTGGTCAAATTTCTGCTTGGCGGTGACGGTGATGGTAATGGTGTCGCCGATGGTCACCGGGCGGGCGAAGTGCAGACTCTGGTCGATCAGAATGGTGCCGGGACCAGGGAACTGGGTGCCAAGGACGGTGGAGATCAGCGAACCGCTCCACATGCCGTGGGCAATAACCTCACGAAACATGCCGCTTTCGGAAAAGTGCGGGTCAACGACCGCGGGGTTGATGTCGCCGGTCAGCACTGCGAAGAGCTTGACGTCTTCCGGCATCAGCGTGCGCTTCAGGCTGGCCGAGTCACCGATCTGGATTTCATCGTAGGTTTTGTTGATCAGATAGCGTTGTTCGGTCTGGGTGTTCATGCATGCTCCGCGACGTCAGAATGGTTCGAAGAAGTATAGGGTGCTGCAGTGCAGCACTCAATCGGAATGAACGCGGTGGGGCTATTCGCGCTGCGCGTGGCGCCGGTCATGACTGATCAGGGGCGATGGAGGACTGGTATCGAGCTGGGGGTAAAGGGCAAGCAATTGCTCAAGTACCCACCGATTGGCCTCGTAGGTAAATTCACGGGCCTCCAGCGGTGCACCAGTCAGGGCTTCGACAAATAGGGCCACCGCGGCGGAGCGACTGACTCCGTACTCGCAATGCACCATCAGCGAAATCTCGAAGGGGGCGGCGTGCAGTTCGCTCACGAAAGCGCTGATCTGCCTGGCCATTTCCCGATCAAACAGGCCAGGCAACGCAGGCATGAATTCATCGGCAGGCACGGCGTCGAAGAATGCAAGGCGCAGCACATGGCGAAACAGTGGATCGAGCTTGGCTTCCGGAGTTGTCGGATCGGTGATGGAGATGACCGCCATATAAGGTGACCCGCGCAGTTGCTCGGCCAATTTGCGCGAGGTGTACTGAATGTGAGTGATGCTCATTCTTTCACTCCATGAACACCGGGTCGGAGAAGACCAGGGTGCCATCCTTGCGCATCATCAGATTGTCGGCCTTGATCAGGTCGGGCAGGGCGCCGTACTCGTCGGTGAAGGATTCAAGCGCCTGGAGCGATTCCTGCACGGCGTCAGTCCAGCCCATCGGGGTGACGGTCAGGTGGTGCAGAGCGATGCGTCCCATGTCTTGCGCGAGGTTGCGCCACATCATGCAGGCATCGTAGTAAGAGGTGCATAGTTTGGTCGCCACGTCGGCGGCCTCGCCTTGGCAAGGAAGTGGGTAGAGGCGTTCGACTTCGACGATGTGGAAGGGAAAGCCCCGGCTCGATCGGCCGGCAGTGCCATGGTCGGCGTAGACAACCGGGAAATGATGACCGGTCGGCCGGTCTTCGGCGGTGTAATAAGCGTAGTCGGTCGGCGAGGAGAGCACCTTGTAGACGCGCTCCTGGCCATCGACGGTCGGGGCTTCGAGCACGATGGTGCTTTCGCCGCGGCCGATTTCCTTGCGCCCGTTCAGCAACGGGTGGTCGGGTACCGGATCGGGTATCAGTCCGTCGGTTTCTGCCATCGTTTTTCTCCTGCCGGGGTGAGTGCGGTTTGTCCCGGCACTCACCCGGTTTTTTGCCATTTTGCCAAGTGCACCGCAGCAGTCGACTGTTGGCGACTTTAGGCGACGATATGGGCGCCGGCGTCGACGTAAATGGTCTGCCCGGTCATGCCCGAGGAACCCGAGGTGCATAGGAAGGCGGTCAGGGCACCGACTTCGTCGATCGTCACGGTACGGCCGAGCGGCGCCTTCTGGGCGTCGGATTCGAGCAGGTTGTTGAAGTTGGCGATGCCGGAGGCGGCACGGGTCATGATCGGGCCGGGCGACACGGCGAAGACGCGGATGCCCTTGGGGCCGAGGTCGTAGGCCATGTAGCGGACGGCCGATTCGAGCGCCGCCTTGATGATGCCCATGACGCCGTAGTTGCGCACGACGCGCTCGGCACCGAGGTAAGACATGGTGATCAGCGAGCCGCCGTGGCTCATCAGCGGCTCCAGCGCCTTGGCCATGCGCAGGAAGCTGTGACAGGAGACGTTCATGGCGGCATCGAAGCCTTCCTCGGTGGTATCGATGACGCGGCCGTGCAGGTCGTCGGCATTGCAGAAGGCCATCGAGTGGATGGCAAAGTCGATCTGGCCGAAGGTTTCGCCGCACTTGGCGATGACACCTTCCAGGCAACCCGGCTCGGAAACGTCGAGGCGCTCGAACAGCTTGGCACCGAGAGCCTCGGCCAGCGGCTGGGTGTATTTGGCCGTCTTGTCGTTCTGGTAGGTCAGGGCGATTTCACCGCCCAAAGCGACAATCGCCTTGGCCACGGCATAGGCGATCGATTTGTCGTTGGCGACGCCGGTGATCAGGCCTTTTTTGCCAGCCAGCGGGAGCAGGGTTGGTTCTGTCGTGGTCATGCTGTTCTTCCTCTTATTAAAGTTCAGAAATGTTGCTGCGTTGCAACAATTTTGCATGAGTATTGCGTGTTTTCATGCCTAAATACATGCTGTGGTGCAGCATCATTCTTGCACAATCAGATTGCGGAAGGTTGACTTGGGTCAGATCAATGTCGGGGTAAAGAAGCTCTCTTTGATATTCGACAAAAAACAGAAACCTGATGGTGCTACGCTTCCCCTCGTCATATGACTTCGCGGGGGAGTGTCGTGGCTATCAACGAAATGCATGCCGAAGCCGTCGCCGGTGTGGTGGATCGCGTGGTTGCCCGCTACAAGCGGGATGCCACCTGCATGGTGCAGATTCTGCGCGAAATTCAGGAAGCCTGCGACTGGATATCGCCGGAAGCGATCGATCGCCTGCAAAGCACGCTGGGCGTGCCGCGCACCAAGATCGAGGGCGTTGCCGGCTTCTACTCCTTCTTCTACCTGCAACCGCGCGGTAAGTACCGTGTCCTGTTTTCGGACAACGTGACCGATCGCATGGGCGGCAACCGCGACCTGCGCGACCGCCTGTGTCAAGCCTTGTGGGTCGAGCCGGGCAAGGTCTCGGAGGACGGGCTGGTCAGCGTGGCGATGACCTCCTGTACCGGCCTGTGCGACCAGGGCCCGGGCATGCTGGTCAATAACTACGCCATCGGGCAGATGAACGAGGAGCGCATCGACCGCATCGCCGAGTTGATCCGCGAACGCGTACCGATGACGCAATGGCCGGCCGAGTTCTTCAAGATCGAAGACAACATCCGTCGCGCCGACATCCTGCTCAGGAGCGACCTGACGCCGGGCGATGCCCTGCGCGCCGCCCGGGCGCGGGCACCGGACGAAGGCTTGATGGCCTCCAACATGCGTTCCTGGCGCGAAGGCCTGCCCAGCGGCATCGGCGGGCCGATCGCCATGCTCGACGAGATCAAGCGCGCCAACCTGCGTGGCCGTGGTGGCGCCGGCTTCACCACCGGACTGAAATGGGAAGCCTGCCGCAATGCCCCACTGAAAGCCGGACAACAGCGCATCGTGGTGTGCAATGCCGACGAAGGTGAGCCGGGCACTTTCAAGGATCGCGTACTGCTGTCCAAATTCCCCGATCTGGTCTTCGAAGGTATGACGGTGGCGGCCTACGCTGTCGGTGCGACGCGCGGCTTCCTTTACCTGCGCGGCGAATACCGCTACCTGCTCGATCATTTGAACGCCGTGTTGTCCCACCGTCGGCGCGAAGGCTTGCTCGGCGAGAACATCCTGGGCATTCCGGGGGCGGATTTCGACATCGAGATTCACCTCGGTGCGGGGGCTTATGTCTGTGGCGAGGAATCGGCCCTGATCGAGTCGCTCGAAGGCAAGCGCGGTACGCCGCGCAACCGGCCGCCTTTCCCGGTGACCAATGGCTACCTCGACCAGCCGACCATCGTGAACAACGTCGAAACCTTTGCCGCCGCCGCGATGATCGCCTTGAACGGGGGCGAGTGGTATGCCGGCATCGGCACCAAGCACTCGGCGGGTACCAAGATCTTGTCCGTGTCCGGCGACTGCGAGCGGCCGGGCATCTACGAATATCCCTTTGGCGTTAGCGTGCGCCAGGTGCTCGAGGATTGTGGCGCGAACGATACCCAGGCCGTGCAGGTCAGCGGACCGTCCGGCGTGTGCGTGGCACCGGATGAGTTCGACCGTATCATCGGCTTCGAGGACATTCCGACGGCCGGGGCGTTCACCGTCTTCGACTCATCGCGCGACATGTTCGAAATGGCGCGCAATTACGTGCATTTCTTCCAGCACGAGAGTTGTGGCTTCTGCACGCCGTGCCGGGTCGGCACCTCGCTGCTCAAGAACCTGATGGACAAGTTGCATAAGGGCGCAGGTTCGCCCTACGACCTGGCCGAGATCGAGAAGTTGAACCAATTGCTGCAATCGATGAGCCATTGTGGCCTTGGCCATACCGCCTGCAACCCGGTGCTGGATACCATGGCCAAGTTCCGGCCAGCTTACGAAAAACGCATGATGCAGAAAGACTACGTGCCGGCCTTCGATCTCGACCGCGCCCTGGCTGAAGCGCGCCAGATGACCGGGCGCGACGACGCCGGGGCCCACCTGAGCAGCGTACATGGAGGTGCAGTATGAGCCTGAGCTTTACTCTGGACGGCAAGTCCATTCCCTTTAGCGAGGGGCAGACCATCCTGCAGGCGGCGCAAGCAGCCGGGGTCTTCATCCCGCACCTGTGCTATCACCCGGAATTCAAGCCGCACGGTTCCTGCAAGCTGTGCACGGTTAAGATCAACGGGCGACAAACAGCCTCCTGCACCATGCGTGCGGCACCAGGAATGGTGGTGGAGAGCGATACCGAAGAAATCAATGCGGAGCGTCGGGCGCTGACCCAGATGTTGTTCGTCGAGGGCAACCATTTTTGCCCCTCGTGCGAGAAGAGCGGCAATTGCCAGTTGCAGGCCACAGCCTACCATCTGGGCATGATGAGCCCGCATTTCGACCATTTCTTCCCAAATCGGCCGGTCGATGCTTCGCACCCCGACGTATTGCTCGATTTCAACCGCTGCATCCTGTGTTCGTTGTGCGTGCGGGCCAGCCGCGACGTCGATGGCAAGAACGTTTTTGCTCTGTCCGGACGTGGCATCGGTACGCATTTGATCGTCAATGCCAAATCGGGCCGCTTGGGCGATACCGATTTCACGCTCGACGACAAGGCGGCCAAGGTTTGTCCTGTTGGCGTCATCCTGAAGAAGCACCAGGGCTTTGCCGTGCCTATTGGTGAGCGTAAGTACGACAAGGCGCCGATTGCCGAGGTCGTGACGGAGGGCAAGTGACATGAGCGCCAAGAAAAAACTGAAGGTGGCAACGACCTCGCTGGCCGGCTGTTTTGGCTGCCACATGTCCTTTCTCGATATCGACGAGCGGCTGTTTACCCTGCTCGAACACATCGAGTTCGACCGCTCGCCGCTGACCGACATCAAGCACTGCAGCCCGGATTGCGATATCGGCATCATCGAGGGCGGCCTGTGCAACGCCGAGAACGTCCATGTGCTGCGCGAGTTCCGTCAGAACTGCAAGATATTGATCGCATTGGGCGCGTGTGCCGTGACTGGCGGCCTGCCGGCACAGCGCAACCATCTGCCGCTGACGACCATTCTCGAAGAGGTTTATCACACCAGTCCGGGGCTGGCCAATGGCATGATCCCGAACGATCCGGAACTGCCTTTGCCGCTGAATCAGGTGCACCCGATCCATGAGGTGGTCAAGGTGGATTATTTCATCCCAGGCTGCCCGCCCTCCGGTGACGCCATCTGGAAGGTGCTAACCGATCTGCTGGCCGGCAAGGAACCGTCGCTGGGCCACGGCCTGATGCATTACGACTGAATTCCTGAGGCCATCGCCCCATGACTTTGTCAACTTCGCTTCTCCGTGCTGTTTGCACTGTCTTCGTCTCGTTTTCGCGACCTGTGGCGATGGCCTCAGGAATAGGGAGCATGGTATGACCTTCAATCTGGAAACCGCCCAACACCCGGAAAACCTGCGTCGTGTCGCCATCGACCCCGTGTCGCGCGTCGAAGGCCACGGCAAGGTGACCATCCTGCTCGACGATCAGAACAAGGTGCATCAGGTGCGCCTGCACATCGTCGAGTTCCGGGGCTTCGAGAAATTCATTCAGGGTCGCCCGTATTGGGAAGTGCCAGTCATGGTGCAGCGTCTGTGCGGGATTTGCCCGGTGTCGCACCATCTGGCCGCCTCCAAGGCGCTCGATGTCATCGTTGGCGCCAAGAAACTCACCCCAGCTGCCGAAAAGCTGCGTCGCCTGATGCATTACGGCCAGATGCTGCAGTCGCATGCGCTGCATTTCTTCCACCTGTGTTCGCCCGACCTGCTCTTTGGCTTCGATAGCGACGTGACCAAGCGCAATATCGTCGGGGTCGCCCAGGAACACCCGGAAACCGCCAAACGTGGCGTATTGCTGCGCAAGTTTGGCCAGGAGGTGATACGCGTCACCGCTGGTAAGCGTGTGCATGGCACCGGCTCGGTGCCAGGCGGGGTCAACAAGTCGCTGACCATCGCCGAGCGCGACGAACTGCTCAAGGACATCTATCACATCGTCCAGTGGTCGCGCGATGCAGTGAAGCTGATTCAGAAGGTACATACGCAAGACCCCGGCCTGTACAACAGCTTCGGCATCTTCCGCTCCAATTTCATGTCTCTGGTCGGCAACAATGGCGATCTGGATTTCTATCACGGGACGCTGCGTGCCCGCGACGACAACGGCGAGTTGATCTTCGATCACGTCGATTACCAGCGCTATCAGGAGTACATCGAGGAAGAAGTGCGTTCGTGGAGCTACATGAAATTCCCGTACTTCCGCTCGCTGGGCAAGGCGCAGGGCTGGTACAAGGTTGGCCCGCTGGCCCGGGTGCAGAATTGCAACCAGATATCGACGCCCTTCGCCGAGAGCGAGCGCAAGGAATTCGTCGATTACGCCGGCGGCTCGCCCTTGCATGCACCGTTGGCCTATCACTGGACGCGCATGATCGAGATGCTGCACGCCGCTGAGGTGATCAAGGAATTGCTGCATGACGACGACCTGCTGTCGGACGATTTGATGGTGCAGGGCGAGCGCCAGATGGAAGGCGTTGGCGTCATCGAAGCGCCGCGCGGTACGCTGTTCCACCATTATCAGGTGGATGAGAACGACGTGGTGACCATGGCCAACCTGATCGTGTCGACCACCAACAACAACCAGGCGATGAACGAAGCCATCCGCCATGTGGCACATCGCTACCTGCACGGCCGCGAAGTCACCGAAGGGCTGCTCAACCACATCGAGGTCGCCATCCGTGCCTTCGATCCCTGCCTGTCTTGCGCCACGCATGCACTGGGCAAGATGCCTCTACAGGTCGAGTTGGTTGACCCTGACGGCTCGTTGGTCCATCGCCTGGAACGGGCATGACCGCGCCGGTCGTCGTCTTCGCCGTCGGCAACCCGAGTCGGGGTGACGACGCCATCGGACCGGTGCTGTTCGAGCGACTGCTCGTTTGGCTGGATCAGCAAGGCTTGGCCGAGGGCTTCGAGCTGATCGAGGATTTTCAGTTGCAGATTGAGCATGCGCTGGATTTACGGGAGCGCGAACTGGCCTTGTTCATCGACGCCGGCGAGGGTACGCCGGCGCCATTCACTTTTCAGCGCATTTCGCCGGCCGAAGGCATCGCTCATACGACGCATGAACTTCCACCGGAGGCCGTGCTTCAGGTCTATTGCCAGACGGAAGGCAGTGTGCCACCACCGGCTTTTGTCCTGTGTGTGCGTGGCGAACGTTTTGAGCTGGGTGAACCTTTGTCGGAAATGGCTGAGAGTCGTCTGCTGCAGGCCCTTTCCTTGTTGCAGATACTTTGTCGTCACCCCAACGGGGAGGCTTGGTCGGCCCGGGCTTCGCCGGGGTAGCGAGGCACAATGGCAAAATGGGAAACTTTTCCGTAGCGAGATCTCCCCTCCACGTCTGAGGTGATGGAGCATTCCCCCTGGAAGGTTTTTCACAACTTGCCTGGATTCCACCCATGAGTCGTTTTCTTGTCTTTTTGCTGAGTTGCTCGCTATTGCTAGCTGGTTGCGTTTCCTACGATGGGCGCGGTTTGCGGCCCGGTATCGATGGCCCGGATAGCGTGCTGGCCAGCATGGGCGAGCCGGCCATGCGCTGGGAGGAAAAGGATGGTGGTGAGCGCTGGGCTTATCCGCGCGGTCCGGCGGGAACACAGACCTTCATGGTTCATTTCGGCGCCAATGCTAAATTTCAGAAGGTGGAAAAAGTTTTGGATTCGGTGCATTTCACTCGCATTCAGGCCGGAGTGGACGACAAGGAAAGTGTGTTGCGCCTGATCGGACCGCCCAACACGATGTGGACTGTCTATTTCGAGGCTCGCAATGAACTGGCTTGGGAGTGGTTGATTTGTGACGATTGGAACCGGTTGGCACGCTTCGGTGTACTGTTTGATGCTACGACGGGCAGGGTGCGAAGTACCTTTCAGCGTCCGGAGTTGGACGGGCCGGGTGGTGCTCCAATCTGTGGGCACTGAGCCCCGAGAAACTCCACGCAATGGGCCAAAGCGCTGAATTGCTGTTGGCGCCAACTTGGCCCGGGCCTATAATCGAACCGATTAATAACCGATCGGTCAGTAGCTGAATAGGTGTCGCATGAGCCGCTCAAGCTTAAAAAGAATTTGGATTTTTGGCCTTTTGGTCCTGTGCACCGCAGCAGGCGGGTTTTACTTCTATCAACAGCGCCAGGGAGCTTTGCCGCCAGGTTTTGCCTCAGGCAACGGGCGGCTGGAGGCGACCGAGGTCGATGTGGCGACCAAAATCGCCGGTCGGCTTGCCGAGCTCGGACCACGCGAGGGCGATTGGGTCGAGGTTGACGCCGTGGTGGCGCGCCTCGATGCCGATGATCTCCGCGCCCAGTTGCGGGCGGCCGAGGCGCAAGTGATACAGGCGCAGAAGGCGGTCGATGAGTCGCGCGCCGGGGTGCGCAAATCGAAGTCGGACGTTACGCTAGCAAAAAAGACCTTGAAGCGTTCCGAGGAGTTGGTCGGGCGCGGCTTCATTTCGCGTAACAAGCTCGATACCGATCAGACCGGCATGGAAGGCGCGATGGCCGGCATGGCGCAAGCGCAGAGCCGGGTGGCCGAGGCCGATGCGGCGGTGGCAGCAGCGCAGGCCAAAGTGGATAGCCTGAAAGCGACCCTGAACGACACTTCGCTGAAGGCGCCGATTGCCGGCCGCGTGCTCTACCGTTTGGCCGAGCCGGGCGAGGTCCTGGCGGCGGGCGGCAAGGCGCTGACGCTGATCGATCTGTCGGATATGTACATGACCATCTACCTGCCGACTGAAAAGGCCGGACAGGTGGCGGTCAACAGCGAAGCGCGCATCGTGCTCGATGCCTTGGCTGGCCAGGTCATTCCGGCCACGGTCAGCTTCGTTGCGGCCAAGGCGCAATTCACACCGCGTGAAGTCGAAACGCGGACCGAGCGCGAAAAATTGATGTTCCGTCTGAAGGTCAAGGCCGATCCGGATTGGTTGGCGACGCATCGTGATCTGGCCAAGGGGGGGATGCCCGGTGTGGCCTATGTGAAACTGGACGCCAACGCTGCTTGGCCAGCCAACCTGCAGATCGACGGAAAATAAGCTGCCATGGACCGTCCACCGGTCGCCCGCCTGAGCCAGGTCAGCCACCGCTACGGCAGCGTGGCGGCGTTGGATGGCATCGATGTCGAGTTGCCGGCTGGCTGCATGGTTGGCCTGATCGGGCCAGACGGCGTCGGCAAGTCTTCCCTGCTGGCGCTGGTTTCCGGGGCGCGGCAGATTCAGAATGGTCAAGTCGAAGTGTTGGGCGACGATATCGGCCAACGGCATTTTCGTGCTTCGGTTCAGCCGCGCATTGCCTACATGCCGCAGGGGCTGGGCAAGAATCTCTACCCGACGCTGTCGGTATTCGAGAATGTCGAATTCTTCGCCCGCCTGTTCGGTCAAGGCAAGGCCGAGCGTGAGGCGCGCATCGCCGAGTTGCTCGCCGCCACGGGCTTGTCGCCTTTTGCCGAGCGGCCGGCGGCCAAGCTGTCCGGCGGCATGAAGCAGAAGCTTGGCCTGTGTTGTGCGCTGATCCACGATCCCGATCTGTTGATCCTCGACGAGCCGACAACCGGCGTCGACCCGCTGTCGCGCCGCCAGTTTTGGGAACTGATCGACAGCATCCGCGCCCGTCGCCCGGGCATGAGCGTACTGGTGGCGACCGCCTACAT
The DNA here is from genome assembly GCA_041909105.1 of Azonexus sp. Lineage (GTDB taxonomy): Bacteria > Pseudomonadota > Gammaproteobacteria > Burkholderiales > Rhodocyclaceae > Azonexus. The sequence continues at coordinate 65,760 of JAYREE010000015.1, read as the reverse complement.
GGAAGAGGCCGAGCGTTTCGACTGGCTGGTGGCGATGGACGACGGCAAGGTGATCGGTACCGGTACACCGGCCGAACTGCGCGCGCAAACGGGCCAGGCGACACTGGACGGTGCCTTCATCCAGTTATTGCCGGAAGATAAGCGGCGCGCGCATCAGGAACTGGTCATTCCTCCCTTTGTCGATAGCAGTCCGGGCTATGCCATCGAAGCGGAGGGGCTGACCCAACGCTTTGGCGATTTCGTCGCCGTCGATGGCGTCAGCTTCCAGATCGACGAAGGCGAAATCTTCGGCTTCCTGGGCTCGAATGGCTGCGGCAAGACGACGACGATGAAGATGCTGACCGGCTTGCTGCCGCCGACTTCCGGCGAGGCCAAGCTGTTCGGCAAGGTGGTCGATGCCAAGGATCTGGAGACACGCAAGCAGGTCGGCTACATGTCGCAATCCTTCTCGCTTTACGGCGAATTGACGGTCGCGGCCAATCTCGATCTACACGCTCGTCTGTTCCACTTGCCGGATTCTCGCCGCAGCGCGCGTATCGCCGAGTTGATGCAGCGCTTCGGCCTGGACGAATATGCCGACCACGCGGCGGCCGAACTGCCGCTTGGCATTCGTCAGCGCTTGTCGCTGGCCGTGGCGGTGGTGCATGAACCCAAGCTCCTGATCCTCGACGAGCCGACCTCCGGCGTCGACCCGGTGGCGCGCGATAAATTCTGGGAACTGCTGGTTGAGTTGTCACGCCAGCACGGCGTCACCATTTTTATTTCAACGCATTTCATGAACGAGGCCGAGCGCTGCGACCGCATCTCGTTGATGCATGCCGGCAAGGTGCTGGCCAGCGACAGGCCGGCAGCGTTGTGCGCGGCGCGGGGCGAGAAGACACTGGAGTCGGCTTTCATTTCCTATCTGGAAGAGGCAACAGGGCTCGACAAGGCCGCTGCTGCGGTGCACGGCACAAAAACGGCAAAAACCGAAGCCGCCCCGGCTGCCGCTACTGCCAATGGCAAGGCCTTCAGCCTGCGTCGCTTACTTGGCTATGCCTACCGCGAGTCGCTCGAATTGCGTCGCGACCCAGTGCGCCTGGCTTTTGCACTGCTCGGCTCGGTGCTGTTGATGTTCGTGCTCGGTTTCGGCATTTCGATGGACGTTGAAGGCCTGCGTTTCGCCGTACTCGACCGTGACCAATCGCCGGAGAGTCGCGCCTACATCCAAAATATTGCCGGTTCGCGCTACTTCATCGAACGGCCGGCGATTGTCGATAGTGCGGACCTTGATCGGCGCATGAACAACGGTGAATTGTCGCTGGCCGTCGAAATCCCGCTCGATTTCGGCCGTGACCTGCAGCGCGGCCATTGGCCCGAGGTTGGGCTCTGGGTGGATGGTGCCATGCCCTATCGCGGTGAAACCATCCGTGGCTACGTCGAAGGGATGCACTTGCAATACGTGCAGCAGATCATCAAGGAAGCGACCGGGATGAGTTCTGGCTATCCGGTGAATATTGTCTCGCGCTATCGCTACAACCAGGACGTGAAGAGCATCTACGCCATGGTGCCGGCGGTGATTCCACTGCTGTTGATCTTCATACCGGCCATCCTGATGGCGCTGGGCGTGGTGCGTGAGAAGGAGCTCGGTTCGATCACCAATCTGTACGTTACACCCGTAACCCGGCTGGAATTTCTGCTTGGCAAGCAGTTGCCCTATGTCGTCGTGGCCATGATCAGTTTCTTGCTGTTGCTTGTGCAGTCGCAGGTGGTTTTCCATGTCCCGATCAAGGGCAATGTGTTTGCGCTTTGCCTCGCTGCCTTGCTCTATGTCGTGGTCACCACCGGCTTTGGCCTGTTGGTCTCCACCTTCACCAATACACAGATCGCTGCACTGTTCGGTACAGCGATCTTGAGCATGTTGCCAACCGTCAGTTTCTCCGGCCTGACCAGTCCGGTCAGCTCGCTGGAAGGGGCCGGCTACTGGATCGGCCAGTTCTTCCCTGCCACCTATTTCCTGATCATCAGCCGCGGCATTTTCACCAAGGCGCTCGATTTTGCCGACCTGCTGCCGCACTTCCTGGCCCTGGCCGCCTTCATTCCGGTGCTGACGGTGGTCTCCGTCGCCTTGCTCCGCAAGCAGGAGCGCTAGGCGATGTCCCTTTCCAACATCTACCGCTTGGGTCTCAAGGAGCTGAAAAGCCTACTGGCCGACAAGACCTTGCTGGTGCTGATCTGCTGGGCCTTCTCGGGGGCCATCTATACGGCGGCAACAGCGACCTCGCAGGAGCTGCACAACGCCCCGGTGGCGGTGGTGGACGAGGACCAGTCGCCGCTTTCCCGGCGTATCGTCGATGCCTTCTACAAGCCCTATTTCAACCTGCCACGGCAGATTACGCTGGCTGAACTGGACCGTGGCATGGACCTCGGTACCTATAATTTCACGCTGATCATCCCGAACAATTTTCAGCGTGATGTGCAAGCCGGCCGTCAACCCGAAATCCAGCTCAATATCGATGCTACGATCATGAGCCAAGCCTTCATCGGTGCAACCTACATCAAGAGTATCGCGCTGGGTGAAGTGAATGAGTACCTGACCGGTACGCGCGACAGTACGGCCACGCCGATCCGGCTGGCGCCGCGCGTGCGCTACAACCCGAACCTGACCGGCGTCTGGTTCGGTGGCGTCATGGAGGTAATCAACAACGTTACCATGCTGACCATCATCCTGGTCGGCGCCGCTTTCATTCGCGAGCGCGAGCACGGCACCATCGAGCACCTGCTGGTCATGCCTCTGACGCCGTTCGAGATCATGATGGCCAAGATCTGGGCCAACGGTGTCGCTGTGCTGACGGGCGTCACTTTTGCGCTGACCGTGATGGTTCAGCTTGTACTCAATGTGCCGATTGCCGGTTCGCTGCCACTCTTCCTGGCTTGCGCGGTGTGTTACCTGTTTGCCGCAGCGTCGATCGGCATCTTTCTCGGTACGCTGGCCCGCTCGATGCCACAACTCGGTCTGTTGATCATCCTCAGCATTATCCCATTGATGATGCTGTCGGGGGGCGTGACACCGCGCGAGAGCATGCCGGAACTGATCCAGAACATCATGCTGGCGACCCCGACGACCTATTTCGTCCGCCTAGCCCAGGCCATTCTCTACCGCGGTGCCGGCTTCGAGGTTATTTGGCGCGACCTGCTGGCAATGACAGCAGTGGGGGCGGTGTTTTTCACCATTGCACTGATCCGCTTCCGTAAAGCCGTCACTCAGACGCAAGTCTGAGCATATCGTCGTTTGTTGATGTGCATCATGGGAAGGCCAAGGTGCTATCGGCAATATGAGTCCGACTTGTTCTTCTTTGGGAAGCGTTTCAAGTCGACATGTTTTTCCTCAGACATCTCTTCGCGGCGACCACGGTCGCCGCCTTTTTTGGTTGCGCCGCAGCCGCCGAACCGGCGGCCCGGCAATATAGCGAAATCCTGTCGGTCGGGCCGTTCAAGGCGGTTGGGAGGGAAGTCGAGGTCGAGGTCGACCTGAGCGGCAATCCTGGGCTGAGCGAAAAGGAAAATGCTGGTCGTCTCGCGGTGCTCTACCGCATGGCCTTCAACCAGATCGCCGAAGGCTGGAGCTGGCAGCCGCTGGCCGATCCTGCGGCGGACGACTATTACCGCTTCAAATTCCTGCCGCTCCAGTCGGTTTGGGAAGAGCGGGGCGAATACCGCAACGAGGACAAGATCGGCGATCCACAGGAAACCAAGGTGAGCTGGCGCTACGACTATTTCCTCGCCTTCGCCAATCTCTATGATTTCTACCCGCGCGTCGTCGACGACGATGCCGGTTTCTCGGCCGATCTGCCGGCGAGTCGGGCCGGCCACATCGGCTTGCGCGCCAAGGCTCGCCTGATCGAACCGGTTCTCAGCGAAAGCACCACCTACTGGAAGGCGATCCATGCCCGCCCAGTCGATTTCACCTTGAAAAAGCGCTATCTGGTCGGCCAGCTGGAGGAGGTGGATTTCGTCGACCTGACCAATGGCCGGGTGCTCTGCGCCATTCACCGCGGCGAACACCACTGCTCAAGCCGCTAGCATCTCCTGGCCGAGGACGCGGGCGAGCGCCTCGCGCACCTCGCGGTCGTGGATCGGTTTGGAGATGTAGTCGTTCATGCCGGCAGCCAGGCAGAGCTCACGGTCGCCCTGCATGGCGTTGGCGGTGATGGCGATTATCGGCAGCTGCGGATTGCGCACGCTGGTCGAGGCGCGCAACTGACGCGTCGCTTCGAAGCCATCCATGACCGGCATCTGTACATCCATCAAGACAACGTCGTAGTCCGCCTGAGCGAGCCTCTCCAGGGCCTGTTGCCCATTCTCGGCCAGATCGACACGATGTCCCTGGCGGGCGAGCAGGCTGGCCGCTACCTTCTGGTTGATGGGATTGTCTTCGACCAGCAGGATACGCACACTCGGCGCCAACTCGGCTTCGTCCAGGCTGTGGCGGGTGATGATCTGAGATGGTTTGTCGCTGCCGCTCAGGGTTTCGCCGCGCAGCCTGAGCAGACATTGGCGGATGACGTTTTCCTGCAAGGGCTTGGTCAGGTAGGCATCGAAACCAGCCAACTGGAAGCGCTCGGCGTCGCCGCGCATGGCTGCCGAAGTCAGCATCACGCAGCGGGTACTGGCGATATTGGAATCGTCATGCACCAGGTGACCCAGGGTTTCGCCATCCATCTTCGGCATGTTCATGTCGACCAGGGCAATTTCGAACGGGTCGCCCCCCGCTGCTGCTTCGCGCAGGCGCTTCAGGGCATCCAGGCCGTTCCCTACCTGCTCGACGCGGCAACCCCAGCTGCTGAGCAGGGCGAGCAAGAGGCGACGATTCGTTTCGTGGTCATCGACGATCAGCACATGGCAAGCGTCGAGGTTGCCGCCATCGTCGCTGAGGTGCGGGCTGAGTCCTGCTTCGGCCCGGGACAGCGGTATCGTGAACCAGAAGGTCGAGCCCCGCCCCGGTAAACTGTCGACACCGATCTGGCCGCCCATCATGTCGACCAGGCGTTTGCAGATGGACAGTCCCAGTCCGGTGCCGCCGAAGCGGCGGGTGATCGAGCTGTCCACCTGCGAGAAGGGATTGAACAGCAACTCGATCTGCTCGGGTGCGATGCCGATGCCGGTATCGCGCACGGCAAAGCGCAGGGTGGCCGAGGTAGCGTCTTCGCCGACTACCGTGATTTCGACATCGACCTCGCCTTCGCCGGTGAACTTGATGGCATTGCCGATCAGATTGGTCAGAATCTGGCGGATGCGGCCGGGGTCACCTCGTAGGTTCTCCGGTACGGCGGGGGCCACGCGGTAGTTGAAGCTCAGTTGCTTCTCCTGTGCCTTGACGGCGAGCAGGGAACAGGTCTGGGTGAACATCGCGACCATGTTGAAATCGATGGTCTCGATATCGAACTTACCGGCCTCGATCTTGGAAAAGTCGAGGATGTCGTTGATCACCGAGAGCAGGGCGTTTGCGCTGCCGCGAACGATTTCGGCATATTCGCGCTGCTCGGCATCGAGTTCGGTCGACAGCAGCAATTCGCTCATACCAATGACGCCGTTCATTGGCGTGCGGATTTCGTGGCTCATGTTGGCCAGGAATTCGCTCTTCGCCCGGTTGGCCGCTTCGGCGCGGGCCGAGGCTTCCTGTTGTGCGAGCAGGGCACGATCGTTGGCGATGGCCAGGGCGAACAGTTCGCCGATTTGCTTCAAGGTGGCGATACGCGCCGCCGTGCGGAGCGGGAAAGGATCGGTGTAGATGAACAGGACGCCCAGGCAGGTCTGGCCGACGAGCAGCGGTACGATGTAATTGCCGTGGCGGGCGATCTCGGGGTTGTGCATCTCGTGGCGGGGATCGCTCTCGTTATCGTCGGAAATGAGTATTTCACGGTTGGCGGCCGCCTTGCCGCACAGGCAGCGGCCAAGCGGCAGGCGTTGTTCGTCGGTCAGGAAGGAAAGCGGGTAGCTGCCCTGGGTGGTGCATAGCGACAGTTCGTCCTCGCCCGGCATCAATAGGAAGATGCCGGCTTTGCGCTGGTTGCCCAGTCCTGGCAGCCCCGCCAGCGCTGCCAGGGCATCGTCCAGTCGGCTCTTCAGCGGTCGGTCGGCGGTCTGCAGGATATGGGCGATTTCGAACTTGGTTTCGGCAGCGCTACGGGCCTCGTGTTCGGCATCCTCCTGCGCCTTGCGGGCAGACGCGTCACGGCCCGAACCCCGGTAACCGAGAAATTCGCCGTTGGTGCCGAAGACTGGCACGCCGTTCAGGCTGACCCAGATGACCCGGCCGTCGGGCAGGCGGAAGTTGTATTCGAAGCGGTGGAAGGGGCGATGTGCCTCTAGGTCGGCGACGTGGGCCGCCATGCGCGCCTGTTCTTGTGGGCTGGCAGAGGCCAGCAAATCCTGCCGACGTTTGCCGATCAGCGGCGCGGTATCGATGCCGAGCAGAGTCGCCATGTTTTCCGTGACGAAACTGAAGCGCAACTCGCTGTCCGATTCCCAGAACCAGCTGTCGGAACTGGTCGAGAACAGGTCGCGGAAGCGTTGCTCGTTGGCTTCCAGCTTTTCATGACTCGATATCAGGTTGCTTTCAATTCCACTTAGGCGGCGCCATAAGCCGAAAAAAAGCAGGGCTGCGGTCAGTATGGCGAGGGCCACGGCGTACAGAAGGCTGCGGTTCGCGGCAGCTCGGCTCTCTGTAACTTCGCGCAGAACAGCCATGGTGGCGGCAGGCCGCTGTTGATAGTCGGGCAAGGCGAGGAAGCTTGCTGACCAGATACGCCCGTCCCTATTGAGCGCAACGACACTCGGGCGACCGGTCTTGATGAAAATTTCCCATGCATCGGCCAGACTGGAAGGAAATTCGTCAAACGTCTGCGAAAGTAGAGCAAAGCTTTGATAATCGCTCCAATTTCCGCTCAGCCCAAGGCTCTTCTTGCCATCGTTGAAGTTGGTTTCGCTGGTGTAGCGTTTGGTTACTGCGGTTAACGACTCAAGGCCGAGAAGCTGTTTCACCTGATTACCGAACCAGTCGACTTCCATGCCGACTTCGACATAACCGATCAGCTTTCCTTCGTCACGCCAAGGCAGCACATGGCGCAATGTGTAGGTGCCCAAGATCCCCAACTCCAGGCCGGTTGTCGGTTTTCCCCAACTTTCGGCATCCTTCAGAGTCTGGCGTTCGATGACATCGCCATGGCGCCCCGGGTTGTGTACCCGCAGCAAGATGCTGCGATCCGGGTTGATGAAATACCAATGGCTGATGCTGAAATTCTCATGCATGCCTTCCAGCATTTTTTGCGTATGCGCGAGCAGCGCATCCCGATCACCCGCACGCATGGCTCGGCGTAGCTCTGGGTCGTCGGTGCTTCTCAAGGCGAACCACGAGAGCTTGCGAACGTTGTCGTTGTGCAAGCCCTCCCATACCTTGGTCGCTTCGCGGGCAGCCGCCAACGTTTGCTGAATCTCGACGCGGTGCAGGAGGGATTTGAAGCTAACCGAGAAGGCCAGTACCAACAAAACCAGGGCGAGTCCAACCGGTCCCAGTATCTTGTTTTTGATGCGAAATTCGGTCGGTCTGGCGGGCATGACGAAAGGGGGAGGGCGGACTGGTCCTAGGTGAGATTACCGCAATCCCCCCATCCGGCGTTATGGCGTTTGTAATGCTCGGAGGGTTTCAGGGAAGTGATCAGCGATAGACCAGCACTGGAATTTTCGAGTGAGTCAGAACCTTGTTGGTTTCGCTGCCAAGGAGCAAGCCGCTGATGCCACGCCGGCCGTGCGAGGCCATGAAGATCAGGTCGCAGCCGGCCTTGTCGGCGGCTTCGATGATGGCTTCGTAGGGGATGTCGCTGGTTGCCGAGGTGGTGGCGCAGGTAACGCCTGCTTCGGCGCACCATTTTTCGACTTCGCCAAGGTATTCCTTCGCCTGCTGGTCAGCCATCTCGGCAAATTTCTCCGGGGTGGTCGGGTCGATCAGCGCACCTTCGCCGAAATAGGCGATGGGATATTCCGGTTTGGAGTAAAAGACCGTTACGCGTGCGCCTGCCTCCTTGGCGAAGGAAACGGCACGTTGAGCCGTTGCCCGCGAAAGTTCGGAGCCGTCGGTCGGGATAAGAATATGCTTGAACATCGAAAACCTCCTGAAATGGTCTGCTGGCGTTGCATTCCGCCCGTTCAAGGTTCATGCTACGCCAAGTCGGGAGGATTTCAAACATGCGAATCAGTTTCCATGGCGCAGCCGGCGAAGTGACCGGTTCGTGCACTTTGGTCGAGACCGGTGACCTCTGTTTCCTGGTCGATTGTGGAATGTTCCAGGGGGGGCCGGAAGCGAGGCAGAAAAACATCCGGGCACTCAATTTTGGCTTTGATGTCAGGAAAATTGATTTCGTCCTGCTGACGCACGCCCATATCGATCATTCCGGGCTCTTGCCACGTCTGGCCACGCTGGGTTTTCGCGGGCCAGTGTATGCCACGCAGGCGACCATCGACTTGCTCGAAGTATTGCTGCCGGACAGCGGTCACATTCAGGAAAAGGAAAGCGAGTGGCAGCTTCGTCATCGGCGGCGCATGGGGAGGGGGGACCGTGGTCTGCAGGCACCGTTATACACTGTGGCCCAGGCCATGAGTTGTTTGACTCTGCTGCAACCCATACCTTATGGCAAGCCGGTCAAGCCTGCGGAGTCGGTCAGTGTGATTTACCGGGATGCCGGCCATATCCTTGGCTCGGCTTCGCTCGAAGTGACCCTCAGTGGCGAGGGGCGGCCGTGCCGGATGGTTTTCTCCGGCGATCTGGGTATGCCGGACCGCCCGGTTTTGCCCGATCCGGCGCGTCCACCGCAGGAGGCAGATATACTACTTATCGAGTCGACATACGGCGATCGACTGCACCGCTCAATGCAGGAAACGGAGGATGAAATTGTTGCCGCTTTTGAGCGGACACGTGCTGCTGGCGGTAATCTGATCATTCCGGCCTTTGCTGTCGGACGCACTCAGGAAATGCTCTATCTCCTGACCGATCTGGTTCGGCGCAAACGCATCGCTCCCTTGAAAATATATGTCGATTCGCCGATGGCCAACACTGCGACCCGGATCACGGCGAGTCACCGCGAATTGCTTGACCCGGAAACGCGTCAATTGCTTGACTGGCAGCGTGCTCATCCGGACAAGGTCAGTATCGAGTTCGTCGCCGACGTCGAACGCTCGAAGGCACTGAATGCTGTCCGCAGCGGAGCGGTGATTATCTCGGCCAGCGGTATGTGCGAGGCAGGACGTATCAAGTATCACCTGCGCGAAAATCTGCCGCGCAGCGAATGCACCGTGTTGATTGCCGGTTTTCAGGCGGCGGGGTCCCTCGGCAGGCGCCTGGTCGACGGTGCGCGACTTGTCCGCATCTTTGGCCAGCCAGTGCCGGTACGGGCTCGCATTTATACGGTTGGCGGCCTTTCAGCCCATGCCGATCAGCGGGCCTTGCTCGATTGGCTGCGCGGTTTTCACAAGCCTCCAGGTCATACTTTCGTCGTTCATGGCGAACCGACGGCCTCGGCCAACTTCGCTCAGGCTATCCGCAGCGAACTCGGATGGACGGATGTTGACCTACCTCACCCCGGTAGTAGTTTAACGTTGTAATATTTGGCAATTCCCTTGTTGTGTGGAGACGGCCATGTCTGGCAACGGTTCGGCAAAAAACAACGGCATCGACACCCATCAACCCAGTCCGTTGGAAACCTTGGGCAAAGCGGTCAGCCAGGCAGTCGATCCCTTCGGCGTGACAACATCCATGCTCGGTGCCCAGGTGGCATGGTTGATGCATCCGCAGGAATTGTCGCGGGCGTTGAACGGTCTTTCCGGCGATCTGGTCGAATTGCAAAATCACATCATGCGGCGGGCCATGGGTATTCCCTCTACAGATGTGATTCGTCCGAATGCTGACGATGCCCGCTTTTCCAGTCCGGTTTGGACCGATTCGGCAACTTGGGACATCATCAAAGAATGGTATCTGGCCTTTACGCACCGGCTCGAAGACATGTTCTACGAAACGCCGGGGCTGTCTGACAAGGAGCGGCGTCGTTCCGCGTTCTGGCTGCGTAAATGGCTGAACATGGTGGCGCCGACTAATTTCTTCTGGCTTAACCCGGTGGCCATGGAGCGTTTCGTCGAGACCAACGGCGAGAGTCTCAAGCGCGGTTGGCAAAACTTTCAGCGTGATCTGAAGGCCAAGAACATCCTGATGGTCGAACAGGATGCCTTCACCGTCGGCAAGGATCTTGGCACGACGCCGGGCAAGGTGGTTTTCCGTAACCGCCTGTTCGAATTGATCCATTACACGCCGACCACGGAAAAAGTACGGGCCATGCCTATCGTGATCACGACGCCATGGATCAACAAGTTCTATATCCTCGACCTGACGGCCAAGAAAAGTCTGGTCAAGTATCTGACGGATCAAGGTTTCTCGGTCTTCATCACGAGCTGGAAAAACCCTGACGAGACAATGGCCGAGGTTCGCTTCGACGATTACCTGCTCGAGGGCGTCAATGAGGCCGTGCGCGTGGCCGGCGAATTCTGCAAGGTACCGCAGGTGCACCTGGTCGGTTACTGCATCGGTGGTACGTTGGTTGCGACTTACATGGCTTGGGCTAACAGGCGTTACGGGCCGGACAAGATGCCGGTGGCGCACTGGACGCTATTCACCACGCTGACCGATTTTGCCCATCCGGGCGATATCGAGGTCTTCATCGACGAGGCGGCTATCGACGCGCTGGAAGACTCGATGGCCAAGAAGGGCTACCTCGACGGTGCCGAGATGGCGACTTCCTTCCGCATGCTGCGCTCCAACCCCTTGGTCTGGCACTACTGGGTGCATAGCTACCTGCTCGGCGAGCCGCTGCCGCCCTTCGACGTCTTGTTCTGGAACATGGACACGACGCGCATGCCTCGTGCCATGCATTCTTTCTACCTGCGTGAAATGTATCTGCACAACAATCTGATCAAACGCGACAAGCTGACCATTGCCGGCGAATCCATCGACCTCGACCGGATCGTCCAACCGCTCTATGCAGTGACCGCCGAGGACGATCACATCGCGCCGTGGAAACAGTGCTACCGTATCCGCAAGTGCATCAACGTGGCGGCACCGATGCGCTTCGCGCTGTCGACATCCGGTCACATCCTCGGCATCGTCAATCCGCCGGTGAATCCGCCCAAGCGGGCCTTCTGGATTGCCGAGCCCGAGCGCAACGAGCATTGGGAGCATTGGTTCGAACGGGCCGAGAAGAAACCCGGCACTTGGTGGGAAGACTGGACAGCCTGGCTCGGCGAGCGCACCGGCGATCTGGTGCCAGCCTATGCCGCCGCAAACCGCAAGTTCCCCGCCCTGGCCGATGCGCCGGGTACCTACGTACTGGAAAAATAAGCCCCGGAAAAAGGGGAGAGGAGACCGATGACGACTGCACTGACGACGGCAGCCGGCCAGCCTTCGACGGCCGGTGTCGATCTGTTGCGCATTGTGCGCATCAACGAAGAGATCAAGGTGGTGGTCAATATCGCCTTCAAGATCAATATCATGGCGCTCAATGCCATCTTCCTGGCCAAACGCGCGGGGACGCTGGCCCTGGGCTTCGGCGTGTTGTCCAACGAACTGCGCGTCTTCTCGCAAGATCTGCGCAATTGCATGGCGACGCTGACCGGGCTGGTGCATCAATGCGTGGCCAATGTTTCGATCATGTTGCAGGGCGGGCGTTACACCCGGCGCCTGCAGGAAGCCGCGAAGTTTTCGTCGAATGCGCAGCTGGCCGCCATCATGGCTGGGCGTGAGCGTCTTGACGAGGCGCACGCGCAGGCGCTTTCCAGTTTGAGTCGGCAATTGAAGCGTGCGCTCGAGGATGCCTTCCAGATGGTCGAGCTGGGCGGCGTGCTGGCCAAGTCGGCCAAGATCGAGGCGGCCTACGGGCAGAGCTTCGCCGGTTCGCTGGCCCAGGTGTCGGGCGAATTCGACGGTGTCGTCGAGGAAATTCGCCATTCGCTCGAGTCGCTGCGCCATTCGGCTTTTTTCGATAACAAATAGAAACGCTTGGAGAAGACAAGTTGAAGACCACCAAGACGATCTTCCAGGACGGAAACCACAAATGGGTCGCCATCGTGCGCGATCCGGAAAAACCCAACTACCTGATCGATACCAACGAGTACCTGGTGACCAACGGCGGGCGTGGCCTGCTGCTCGATCCAGGTGGTGTCGAGGTTTTTCCGGCGGTCTTCTCGGCCTTGTCGGCGGAGTTCGATCCCTCTGCATTGGCCGGGATTTTCGCTTCCCACCAGGACCCGGATATCTGCTCCTCGCTCGCCCTCTGGCTCGAATTCAATCCGCAGATGCGTTGCCACGTCAGCTGGCTGTGGCAGAGCTTCATCCCGCATTTCGGGGGAAATGGCGATACCTTTGCGCCCATTCCCGACGAAGGCACCGATATCTCGCTGGAAGGCCTGATCCTGCGTGCGGTGCCGGCGCATTACCTGCATTCCTCCGGGAACTTCCACCTCTACGACAAGATCGCCAAGATCCTGTTCTCTGGCGACGTTGGTGCGGCTTTGCTGCCGCCAGGCATGGACGGCCTGTTTGTCGAGAATTTCGATGAGCACATCAAGCATGCCGAGGGGTTCCACCGGCGCTGGATGGGGTCGAACGAAGCCAAGCGCCGCTGGTGCGAACGCGTCTCGCAGATGGAGATCGACCTGCTTTGCCCGCAGCACGGAGCGATCTACCAGGGGGGGGACGTACAGCGTTTCATCAACTGGTTCGATGAATTGCAGGTGGGCATCGTCGCCGCCTGACCCGAAATGATTTGATGGCAGTCAAGGCGGCAGCGCGGGGGCTGCCGCCAGAATGAAGCCATCCTTAGCCCCGAGTTAGTAGCCATGACCAGCATCCGTACCTTCATGACCGACGATCATCGTCGGTGCGACGACTTCTTCGCCGAGGCCGAACAAGGCATCGCCAAGAAAAATCCTGAGGCCGCCAAGGCCGCCTTTCAGCATTTTCAGTCGGCGATGCTGGCGCATTTCGCCACCGAGGAAAAAACCCTGTTTCCGACCTTCGAGGCCAAGACCGGCATGACCATGGGGCCGACCCAGGTCATGCGCATGGAGCACGTGCAGATGCGCGAGCTGATGGACGCGGCGGCGCAGGCTCTGGCCGATGGCGATGTCGATGAGTATCTCGGTCAGGCGGAAACCCTGTTGATCATGATGCAGCAGCACAACATGAAGGAAGAGAACATCCTTTATCCGATGTGCGACCAGCACCTGTCGGCCGAGCTGGCGCCGCTGCTCGAACGCATTGAAAGCGAGCTATCCGAAGCATGAGCCACCCGAAAACCCCGCACGTCGTCGATGCGCGCTACATGGAGCCGCCGCAGCCCTTCGTGGCGACGATGGAAATGCTCGACACCCTTCAGCCCGGCGAAAAGATGCTGCTGCTGCTCTACCGCGAGCCACATCCGCTGTACAAGGTGCTGCGCCAGAACGGCCACGATTACGAGACCGAACTGCTGCCGGACGGCACCTTCGAGATTTTGATCTCCCGCTGAGGCTGGCAGGATGCAGGCGCTGCTCTCCTTCGAAAAGGCACCGCCCTTTGCTGCGCCGCTACGCTTTTTTCTGACCGGGCCGTTGTTCGCCGCGCTGGCCGGACTCATCCTGCTGCTTACCGGCGAGGCGGCTTTCGCCTCGCGCTGGACGCCCGAGGCGCTGGCGCTGACGCATCTGATTACCCTCGGCTTCATGCTGCAGATCATGCTTGGGGCGCTGATCCAGATTCTGCCGGTGGTCGCCGGCGCCAACCTGGCCCAGCCCCTGCAGATCGCCCGCCTAGTGCATTTGGGCTTGAGTCTGGGCGTGCTCGGCCTGGCCTCGGGTTTCCTGTTCGGTACGCCCTGGCTGCTGCGCTCGGCGGCGGCGCTGCTCGGGGCCAGCGTGCTGGTTTTCCTCGTTGCCGCTGGGGTGTCCTTGCGCGGTGTGCCGACCACCAGTCCGACCATCCGCGGGCTCAAGCTGGCCCTCGTCGGTTTGTCCGGCGTGGTCGTGCTCGGCGTGCTGCTCGCGCTGGCCTTGGCCAACGGCTGGGCCTGGCCGCTGATGGTGCTGGCCGACCTGCATGCTGGCTGGGGCTTGGGTGCCTGGGCCGGAACGCTGCTGGCAGCGGTGTCCTATGTGGTCGTGCCGATGTTCCAATTGACGCCGGGCTACCCGGCGCGACCCAGTTGGTGGTTCCCGGTCGCTCTTCTGGTCGGGCTATTCGGCTGGAGTCTTGGCGTACTGTTCGATCAAAGTTGGCTGGTACGCGTTTGCCAGATGCTGGTTGGTGCCGCCGGCATCGCCTTTGCAGTCTTGACCCTGCGCTTGCAGCTCAAGCGCCGGCGGGCCCGGGCCGATGCCACTTACCGCTATTGGCAGCTGGGTTTGGGGGCGAGCATTTTTGCCCTTTTCATGCTGTGCACCGCAGCAGTGTGGCCAGATGGGCCGGAATACCGTTGGTGGACGCCCTTGTTCGGCGTTTTGTTGCTGGCCGGAGGTTTCGTGCCCTTCATCATCGGCATGCTGTACAAGATCGTGCCTTTCCTGGCCTGGATGCATTTGCAGAGCCTCGGTCAGGGCAAGGTGGCGGCGCCGGCGATGAACAAGCTGTTGCCCGATACGGCGACACAGCGCCAGCTATGGGCGTATGCCGCGGCTGTCGCGCTGCTGTTGCTGGCGGTATTCTGGCCCGAATGGCTGGCCAGGCCGGCCGGTCTGCTCTTTGCCGTGGCCTGTGGCTGGCTGGGGTTCAACCTGCTGTCGGCCTACCGGCGCTACCGTGCACATTTGCGCGTGATTGCGGCCAAGGTGGGGACGGCATGAGTTATCTGGTGCTGAAGCACCTGCATGTCACCTGCGTGGTGTTGAGCGGCCTCGGTTTCGCCTTGCGGGCTTACTTGATGCTGATCGGTTCGCCTCGCTTGCGCAGCCGCGCGGCGCGCATCCTGCCGCATGTCATCGACAGCACGTTGCTCGGTAGTGCGCTGACCATGGCTTGGTTGAGCGGGCAATATCCCTTCGTGCAGCCTTGGCTGACGGCCAAGTTCTTCGGTCTGCTTGCCTACATCGTGCTCGGCGCCATCGCGCTCAAACGCGGCCGTACGCCAGCCATACGCGCCCGGGCCTTGGTGGCGGCGCTGCTGGCCTACGGCTACATCGTCAGCGTCGCGCTGACGCGGCAGCCGATACCCTTCTTCTGATCACATCTTGCCGAGCTTGCGGTACAGCGTATTGCGGCTGATGCCGAGGCGGCGGGCGGCGGCCGAGATATTGCCGCCGGCCGCTTCCAGGGCGCGCTGAGCAGCCAGGCGGCCGATTTCGTCGAGGCTGTCAGCATCGTCTTCGGCTTTCGTTGCGTGGGCCGGCGTCTCGAACAGTTCATCTGGCAGGTGCTGCTCGCCGATCAAGGTTTCATCGTCGTCGAGCAGGGCGACGGCCAGGCGGATCGTGTTGAACAGCTGGCGGATGTTGCCCGGCCAGGCGTATTGCTCAATGCGGCGCATGGCGTTGGGCGAGATGCCGACCGGCAGCGCGCGGTTGGCGCTTTCCTCGGTTACCAGGCGGGCGGTCAGGGCACGGATGTCGGTCCGTTCGCGCAGGGCGGGCAGGGTGATGCTCATGCCGTTCAGGCGGTAGTAGAGGTCCTCGCGGAAATTACCGCGGGCAACCTCCTCGCGCAGTTTGCGGTGGGTGGCGCAAACCAGGGAAATGTCGACCTGCACCGAGCGCGTGCTGCCCAAGGGCGTCACGCTGCGCTCCTGCAGGACGCGTAGCAGGCGGGCCTGCAGGTTGAGCGGCATGTCGCCGATTTCGTCGAGGAACAGAGTGCCGCCATGCGCCTGCTGGATCTTGCCCGGAGCGCCTTCCTTCAGTGCACCGGTGAAGGCGCCGCCCTGATAGCCGAACAGTTCGGACTCGATCAGCGTTTCCGGGATGGAGGCGCAATTGAGTGCGACGAAGGCGCCGTCGCGGCGTCGGCCGCTATGGTGGAAGGCCTTGGCGAACATTTCCTTGCCGGCGCCGGACTCGCCCTGAATGAGCAGCGGAATGTCACGCCCGAGGATGCGGCGGGCGCGGTCGATGGCGTTCTCCAACTGCGGATCGCCGGTCAGCAGGTTATCCAGCGTGGCGGCCGGCGGGCGAGCAGTCATGCTGCGGACGGGGGGCGGCGTATCGATGATGCGGCCAGCGACGGCGATCGGCGGCAGGGTGCCGCGCAGCTGAACCAGGAAGGTCTGGCCATTGACGCGGATTTCGCCGGGATTTTGCGGATTCTGCCGGGCGCGGCTGACCAGTCCGGACAGATTGCTTTCGAAAACCATCGAAAAATCACGGTGCACCGCATCCACGCGGCGAATGCCGAGTAGTTCGAGCCCTTGCCGGTTGATGGCCAGAACCTGACCGTCGCGCGAAACGGCAGCCAGCCCTTCTTTCGGGCTGCCCAGGTAGTCGGCGGCAGGATGGAAAGCGAGCAGGATGTCCTGCGCGTAGACCGACTCGAACATGCGCTTTTCGACAATGCTCGACGAGAAACGAACGAGCCCGAGCGTGTGGCGCTGGTGGCTGCGATAGTCGCCAGAGATGTCGAGCACTCCGATCAGGTGGCCATCCGGCCCGAAGATCGGGCTGGCGCAGCAGGTCAGGAAGGCGTTGTGGCGCAGGTAGTGTTCGGCGCCGAGGATGGTGACCGGGCTTTCCTCGGAGAGGGCCGTGCCGATGGCATTGGTGCCGCGCAGGGTTTCGTCCCACGAGGCGCCGGCCGACAGGGCAACGCGGTCGGCGCGATCGACGAAATCGGGGTCGCCGACAGTTTCCAGCAGCAGCCCGTTGGCGTCGGCCAGGACGACCATGCAGCCCGAGTCGCGAATCTGCTCGTAGACGTGCTCCATGATCGGGCGGCCATGCATTAGCAAGCAACGGTTGCGTTCCTGTTCGGTCTTCAGGGCAAGGCGATCGAGGGGGATGGGGCCGAATCTGTCCGGGCCGTCGTCGAGGCCGAAGCGCAGGCAACGCTCCCAAGAGCGTAACACGGCCGGGGCGACCATACCTTCGGGCAGGGGGCGGCCGGCAAAGAACAGTTGCCGGGCGATTTCCAGTTGGCTGGCGTGGCTATCCGCCACGGCGCGCGTTTGTCTCATCTCTCCTCCTTGGTGCGATTGCCCGGGAGTTTGTCTTTTAATATCAGAGACGTAAGCTAGCACAGGTCGTGCCTTGCCGTGCGAATAATTTGTATCGGTCATGTCTGGATTCAGACCAGGCCGGCGGCCTGCAATTCGCCCCATTCCTCGTCGGTGAACAGCCGGGAGCGGGTCAGGAAGGCCTTGCCCGTATTGCCTTCCAGGGAAAAGGTGCCGCCGTGACCATCAATCACGTCGATGATCAGCTGCGTGTGTTTCCAGTATTCGTATTGCGAGGCGCTGATATAGAAAGGCACGCCGCCGATGTCGCCGAGATGGACATCGTAGGGGCCGATGGTGAGATCGGTCGGCAGGTAGCAGTTGGCAGCGCTGTTGTCGCAGCAGCCGCCGGACTGGTGGAACATCAATTCGGGGCCGTAGGTCTGTTTCAACTGCTCGATCAGTTCGAGCGCAGCAGCGGTGGCAGTGACGCGGTGCACCATGGCTTTCTCCGAAAAAACGGGGGCGGTTGCCCGCCCCCCCCAAGGGGTTTGCCCGTCATCAGGCAAGAGGAGACGCTTAGAAGAAGCCCAGCTTCTGCTCGGCGTAGCTGACCAGCAGGTTCTTGGTTTGCTGGTAGTGGTCGAGCATGACCTTGTGGGTCTCGCGGCCGATGCCGGACTCCTTGTAGCCGCCGAAAGCGGCGTGCGCCGGGTAGGCGTGGTAGCAGTTGGTCCACACGCGGCCGGCCTGGATGGCGCGACCCATGCGGTAGGCGACGTTGCCGTTACGGCTCCAGACGCCGGCGCCGAGGCCGTAGAGCGTGTCGTTGGCGATGGCCAGGGCTTCGGCTTCGTCCTTGAAGGTCGTCACGGCCAGTACCGGCCCGAAGATTTCTTCCTGGAAGATGCGCATCTTGTTGTGGCCCTTGAACAGCGTCGGCTGGATGTAGTAACCGTCGGAGATGTCGCCGCCGAGTTGGGCGCGGTCGCCGCCGATCAGCACTTCGGCGCCTTCTTCTTTGCCCAGCGCCAGGTAGGACTGGATCTTGTTCATCTGCTCCTGCGAGGCCTGCGCGCCCATCATCGTCTCGGTGTCGAGCGGCGAACCCTGCTTGATGGCGGCAACGCGCTTCAGGGCGCGCTCCATGAACTTGTCGTAGATCGATTCCTGGATCAAGGCGCGGGACGGGCAGGTGCATACTTCACCCTGGTTGAAGGCGAACAACACCAGGCCCTCGATGGCCTTGTCGAGGAAGCCGTCGTCCTTGTCCATCACATCGGCGAAGAAGATGTTGGGCGACTTGCCGCCGAGCTCCAGCGTGGCCGGGATGAGGTTGTTGGCGGCGGCCTGGGCGATGACGCGGCCGGTGGAGGTGGAGCCGGTGAAGGCGATCTTGGCGATGCGCTTCGAGGTGGCCAGCGGCATGCCGGCTTCGCGGCCAAAGCCGTTGACGATGTTGAGGACGCCCGGCGGCAGCAGGTCGGCGATCAGTTCGACCAGGATCAGGATGGAGATCGGGGTCGATTCGGCCGGCTTCAGCACGACACAGTTGCCGGCGCCGAGGGCCGGGGCCAGCTTCCAGGCGGCCATCAGGATCGGGAAGTTCCAGGGGATGATCTGGCCGACGACGCCCAGTGGCTCGTGGATGTGGTAGGCCATGGTGTTCTCGTCGATTTCCGAGATGCCACCTTCCTGCGAGCGCAGGCAGCCGGCGAAGTAGCGGAAGTGGTCGACAGCCAGCGGGATGTCGGCAGCCAGGGTTTCGCGGATCGGCTTGCCGTTATCGACAGTCTCGGCGTAGGCCAGCAGCTCCAGGTTGGCTTCCAGGCGGTCGGCGATCTTCAGCAGGATGTTGGAGCGGGTCGTCGCGTCGCTCTTGCCCCACTTCGGGAAGGCTGCGTGGGCGGCGTCCAGTGCCAGCTCGATATCTTCGGCCGTTGAGCGGGCAGCCTTGGTGTAAGGCTTGCCGTTGATCGGGGTGATCACGTCGAAATACTGGCCCTTGACCGGGGCGACAAATTTGCCACCGATGAAGTTGTCGTACTGGGACTTGTAGGCGATCTTGGCGCCGGCGGTGCCGGGAGCGGCGTAGAGCATGTTTTGTCTCCTGAGTTTTCGATTTGCGAAGAAATGTCGTCGCGGCAACGTTCGGTGGTTTCCGCGATTACGCATCTCATAGCGCATGCTCCATGCCAGGCGATGCAAGAATGGTGAATTCGTTTTAAATCAATAAATTGGTTTTCGGGTTGGGGCGCTGGAGTGTTGCGCTAGCTGTATCGTCTTTGAGCAGTTGTTCAAAAACGAAGCAGCTTCGCCGTCGTGTCGAAGAAAAGACAGGCGAAAAAAAGGCAGGCCAGAGGGCCTGCCTTTTGATCCGATGTTCCAGGTTCAGGCGCGGTGATGATTCATCAGCGCCTTCAGGCCGTTAACGTCGAGAATGCGGATGTGCTTCTGCTGAACCGCGATGTAGCCTTCTTCCTGAAACTTGGAGAAGGCGCGGGAAACGGTTTCCAGCTTGAGGCCGAGGTAGCTGCCAATCTCCTCGCGCGTCATGCGCAGGTAGAACTCGGAGTGCGAGAAGCCGCGAGCTGTAAAGCGTTGCGACAGGTTGAGCAGGAAGGCGGCCAAGCGTTCCTCGGCGCGCATGGTGCCGAGCAGCATCATCACGCCATGGTCGCGCACGATCTCGCGGCTCATCACCTTATGGAAGTGATGCTGCAGGGTATGGATTTCGCGCGACAGGCTTTCCAGGCGTGAGAACGGAATGGCGCAGATTTCGCTGTCTTCGAGGGCGATGGCGTTGCAGGTATGATGCTCGGTGCTGATGCCGTCCAGACCGAGCAGTTCGCCGGCCATCTGGAATCCGGTGACCTGGTCGCGGCCATCCTCAAGCAGCACGTCGGTCTTGAAAAAACCGCTGCGAATCGCGTAGATTGCGTCGAAGGCTTCGCCGGCACGATAGAGATGATCCCCGCGCTTGACCCGGCGCCGGGTCGATACCAGATCGTCGAGGCGCTCAAGCTCTTCGATGCTCAGGCCGAAAGGCAGGCACAATTCGCGTAGGTTGCAGTTGGAGCAGGCGGTCTTGATGACCGACAGCGATATCTCTTGATGAATCGGGTGTGTTTGCGCCATCAGTAACCTACGTTAGCTTGATCCATGTCAACCGTAAAATCGCGGCATCCCCACATAATCCGACCTAAATTTGGTGGTATGTTTAATGAATTTCGCAACAGAAAACCTCGTCTTCGATCCACAGATCATTCGCCGTTTCGACGTGAACGGTCCCCGTTACACGTCCTATCCAACGGCCGACCGCTTCGTCGAGGCTTTCGACTCGGATGCCGCCAAGCTCTGGCTGAGCAAGCGTAACATCGGCGGAATCAGCCGGCCGCTGTCATTATACTTCCACATCCCGTTCTGTAACACCATCTGTTACTACTGTGCCTGCAACAAGATCATCACCAAGGATCACGGGCGCAGCGCCAAGTACCTGAAGTACATTGCCAAGGAACTCGACATGCAGGCGGCGGCGCTGGAAGGCCGTGACGGCGAGCATGAGGTGATCCAGTTGCATTGGGGCGGCGGTACGCCAACTTTCCTGTCGCATGCGGAAATGCGCCAGTTGATGGCCGAGACGCGCAAGCATTTCAAGCTGCTCGACGGTGGCGAATATTCCATCGAGGTCGACCCGCGCAAGGTCGATCGCGAAACCGTCGCTTTGCTTGGCGAACTCGGTTTCAACCGGATGAGCGTCGGCGTCCAGGACTTCGACGAGAAGGTTCAGGTCGCAGTCAATCGCGTACAGAGCGAGGAAGAAACGGCGCTGGTGATCGATGCCGCCCGTCAGAACGGGTTCAAGTCGGTGTCGGTCGACCTGATCTACGGCTTGCCGCACCAAACGGTCATGGGCTTCAATCGCACACTGGAGCGTGTGCTGGCGATGAATCCGGACCGCTTGTCGATCTACAACTACGCCCACCTGCCCAGCCTGTTCAAGCCCCAGCGCCGAATCAACGACGCCGACCTGCCCAGCGCCGATACCAAGATGCAGATTCTCGCCTTGGCGATCAAGAAGCTGACCGAGGCGGGCTACGTCTATATCGGCATGGACCACTTCGCCAAGCCGGACGACGAACTGGCCGTGGCCCAGCGCCAGGGGCGCCTGCATCGCAATTTCCAGGGGTATTCGACCTACTCGGATTGCGACATGTTGTCCTTCGGCATCTCGTCGATCAGCAAGGTCGGACCGACCTACTATCAGAACGTCAAGACGGCCGAGGAATACTACGACCGGATCGACGCTGGCGACCTGCCGGTCTTCCGTGGCATCGAGCTGACGGCGGACGATATCCTGCGCCGCTCCATCATCCAGGCCCTGATGTGCCATTTCGAACTGTCCATCGAGAGTATCGAAAGCGCCCATCTGATCAACTTCCGCGAATATTTCGCCGACGAGATCGCCGAACTGCGCGAGATGGAGCGGGCTGGCCTGCTCAAGATCGATCGCGAGTGGATCACTGTGCTGCCACCCGGGCGCATGCTGGTTCGCGTCATCTCGATGGCCTTCGACCGCTACCTGCGTGCCGATCGTCAGCGCACTCGTTACTCCAAGGTCATCTAAGCTAGTGGTCCGCTTCGTCATGGGCTGGACTCATTGAAAACGCCGGGTTTGTGCGGCTGGCTAGGCATGAACCGGAGCGATAGCCGAAACTATCCTGAGGATGAACAACGACGCCAGCGCGGTAAAGAGAAGTTTTCATGCTCGGCTAATTGCGAAGCCGGCCACTAGGTGCGGTGAATTGGAGGGCGCGGTAAACTGCGCCTTTCGATTATTCGCATTGCCTCATGCCTGATTCCGGCTTTATCGCCCTGTTTCTCGTTGGCCTGCTCGGCGGCACGCACTGCGTCGGCATGTGCGGCGGTATCGTCGGCGCCTTGTCGATGGGCGGGCCGGCGCGCTGGTCCATGCATTTCGCCTACAACGGCGGGCGCATTTTTTCCTACACGCTGGCTGGTGCCCTGGCGGGAGCGCTGGGTGCCGCCACCCTGGGCTTGGACCAGCAGTGGCCGATACGGCAAGTACTTTTCCTGCTGGCCAACCTGATGCTGATCGCGCTGGGGCTTTACCTGCTTGGCGTGACGCGGGCGCTGGCCTTCACTGAACGGGCCGGGCAACACCTGTGGCGGCACCTGCAGCCGATGACCCGCCGCTTCCTGCCGGCGCGGACGGTCGCTGAGGCCTTTCCGCTTGGCCTGCTGTGGGGCTGGCTGCCTTGCGGATTGGTCTATAGCGCCCTGGTTAGCGCACTCAGTGCTGGTTCGGCGGTGCGCGGTGCAGCGCTGATGCTGGCTTTCGGCCTGGGAACCTTGCCAAATCTTTTGCTGGCGGGCATCGTGTTGGCTCGTCTGAACGAATTCGTGCGCCGGCCTGTTGTGCGTACTTTCTCGGGTCTGCTGGTGCTCGGTTTCGGCCTGTATGGAATGTTCGGCCTGCTGCGCCAGTTGGGCTGGCTGTGATCGTGGAGTGACCATGAAAATTCTATTGCCGGTTGACGGTTCCGAATGCGCATTGCGCGCCGTCGATCATCTGATCGCCCATGCCGCTTGGTATCGTGAGATGCCGGAAATTCACCTGTTGCATGTGCATCCCCCGATCCCCATCGGGCGCGTACAGGCGCATGTCGGCGAGGATACGTTGAAAGCCTACTACCTGGAGGAAAGCCAGGTGTCGCTGCTAGCTGCGCAGCAGAAGCTCGATGCCGCCGGGCGCTTTCATACGACCCACATCCACGTCGGCCAGCCGGCCGAAATCATCGCCAAAATGGCCAAAGAGTTGGGCTGCGACCTGATCGTCATGGGTACCCACGGTCGTGGCGCGGTGGCCGGGTTGGTCATGGGGTCGGTGGCCAATCGCCTGCTGCATTCGGCACCTTGCCCGGTGATGCTGGTGCGATGAGCGGGCCGGCCGAGCCGCGGGTTGTCGAGTTCGCCATTGGCGGCATGACCTGTGCCGCCTGTTCGACCCGACTGGAAAAGGTACTCAACCGCCAGCCCGGCATGCAGGCCAATGTCAATCTGGCGGCGGAACGGGCTCGGGTTCGCCTGTCCGGTGCGGCCGACGAGGCGGCAGTGGTCGCTGCCGTCGGCAAGGCAGGGTTCCGTGCCGAGTTGGTCGACGCCGGCACGCGCGAGCGTGAGAAGGCCGAGAAACAACGGGCCTACAAGCACGAAATTGTTCGCTTCTGGATTGCCGTCGCTCTGTCTTTGCCGCTGGCCGGACAGATGTTATTCATGTTTGGTGAGCACGGTCACCTCAACGAATTGCCGCGCTGGCTGCAGTTGGCCTTGGCGACGCCGGTCCAGTTCTGGATCGGTTGGCGTTTCTACGATGGTGCCTACAAGGCACTGCGCGGCGGTGGGGCGAACATGGACGTGCTGGTTGCACTCGGCACCAGCATGGCGTGGGGCTGGTCGACCGTGGTTACGGTTTTCGGCCTGTCGCAGCATGTCTATTTCGAGGGTGGGGCGGTTGTCATCACGCTGGTCCTGCTCGGCAAGTTGCTTGAGGCGCGGGCCAAGGCGCGTACCTCGGAAGCCATTGAGGCCTTGATCCGTTTGCAGCCGAAGACGGCTCGTGTCGAGCGCGACGGCGAGTGGCTCGAGATGCCGGTCGATGCCTTGATGCCTGGCGATGTCTTTCTGGTGCGCCCAGGCGAGAGTGTGCCAGTGGATGGCGAGGTGATCGATGGTGAGTCGAGCCTTGACGAGGCGATGCTCACCGGTGAGAGCATGCCGGTCGGCAAGCGGGCCGGCGACCGTGTTTTCGCGGCAACCGCCAACGGACAAGGGGCGTTGCGCTGCCGTGCCGTTGGGGTCGGTGAACATACATTGCTGGCCGGGATCATCCGTATGGTCGGCGAGGCGCAGGGATCGAAGGCGCCGGTGCAGCGTCTGGCCGACAAGATTTCCGGGATTTTCGTGCCGGCCGTCTGTGCTGTGGCGCTTGTGACCTTCATCGGGTGGTGGCTGTACGCGGGCGACCTCGCCGAGGCGCTGGTCAATGCGGTGGCAGTCCTGGTCATTGCCTGTCCGTGCGCCCTCGGTCTGGCGACGCCGACGGCGATCATGGTCGGCACCGGGCAGGGAGCGCGCGCCGGTATCCTGGTCAAGAATGCCGAGGCGCTGGAGCGGGCGGAGCGCATTGGTGTGCTGGCGCTGGACAAGACCGGTACGCTGACGCAGGGCCGGCCGGTAGTGACCGACATTGTCGTACGTGGCATCGAGCGTGATCTGGCGCTGGCCTGGGCCGGTGCGCTGGAGCACAACTCCGAGCATCCGCTGGCGCGGGCGGTGATCGAGGCTGCTGCTGCGGTGCACTTGCCGAAAACGGCAAATTTCAAGGCGACGCCGGGGTGCGGTGTGGAGGGCGAAATCGACGCTCGGCAACTGCGTCTTGGTGCGCCGGTCTGGATCGGTTGTGCGGACGATGCGCAAGTTGCCACCTTGCAGCAGGCTGGCAAGACGGTGATCGCGCTGGCCGAGGGCGAAACCGTGCTTGCGGTCTTCGGTATCGCCGATGCTTTGCGCCCGACTTCGCGCCAGGCTGTCGAACGCTTGCGTGCCCAAGGGATTCGCGTGGTCATGCTGACCGGCGACAACGCCCAGACTGCTGCGGCGATTGCGACCGAAGCCGGTGTGGACGAGTTTCGTGCCGGTATCCTGCCCGGTGACAAGGCGGCAGCGATTGCCGAATTGAAGCGTGCCGGTGCGTTGGTGGCCATGGTCGGCGACGGCATTAACGATGCCCCGGCGCTGGCGGCGGCCGATGTCAGCTTCGCCATCGGTGCCGGCTCCGACGCGGCCATCGAGGCGGCCGACCTGACACTGATCCGCAACGATTTGCTCGGCGTGGTCGATGCCATCGATCTGTCGCGGGCGACACTACGCAAGATTCGCCAGAACCTTTTCTCGGCCTTCATCTACAATACGCTCGGAATCCCGCTGGCCGCCTTGGGTTGGCTCAGTCCAATGGTGGCGGGAGCGGCCATGGCGATGAGTTCGGTTTCTGTGGTGTCGAATTCGCTGTTGCTCAAACGCTGGCGACCGAACGCCAAGCGCTGACCAGGATAAATCGGACGATCTGGATGACCGGAACAGTAATCAAGCGACGGCTGGAGCAGGAAATGGCCGGGGAGGGCGGCTACGCGCAGCGTGGCGGGGCGGGGCGCGAGGCGGATGTGGCCTTGCGTGGCGCCATGGATGCCGTCCAGGTCGGCCTCTTCGTGCTGCAGGACCAACGTATCGTCTATGCCAATCCCTGCCTGTGCCGGCTGTTTGGCTACTCCGCCGATGAACTGGTCGGTGTTGGCGGTTTGCTCGATCTGTTCGGTGCCGAATTCCACCCGATGCTGGTGCAGCAGTGGCTGCCCGGAGAAACCGTCGGCGGAGCCGGGCTGGAACTGACCGCGCGGCGCCAGGACGGTTCCGAGTTCCCGGTGACGCTGCTCGGTGCGGTGTCCTGGTTCGCCGGCAAGCCGGCCATCGTCGGCACCGTTTTCGATTTGACGTCGCAGAAGGCGGCCGAGGCCAAGATTCGCGAACTGGCCGAGTTCGATGCCCTGACCGGCCTGCCCAACCGCCGCCTGTTGCGCGACCGGGTCACGCAATTGCTTGCCGTAGCCGAACGCGACAACACGCCGGTGGCGGTGATGTTCGTCGATCTCGACCACTTCAAGCGGGTCAACGATTCGCTCGGCCACAGCATCGGCGATGAGCTGCTCTGCGCCGTGGCGCAGCGGCTGGGCACCGTTGTCCGCCGTGGCGACACCCTGGCCCGCCTGGGCGGCGACGAGTTCGTGCTGGTCATGCCCGGCCTGCATACGGCGACAGCGGTGGATATCGCCCGCCGCCTGGCCGAAGAGTGTTCGCAGCCTTTCGCCATTGGCGGGCACGACCTAACGGTGACGCCATCGATCGGCATCAGCGTCTATCCGCAGGATGGCGAAGACATCGAAACGCTGTTGAAGAACGCCGACGTGGCGATGTACAAGGCCAAGGAACTGGGCCGCAACACCTTCCAGTTCTTCGCCGCCGACATGAATACGGCGACGCTCGACCGCCTGCTGATGGAAAGCAATCTGCGCCGGGCGCTGAAGCAGAATGAGTTCGTGCTGAATTACCAGCCGCTGGTCAGCCTGCGCAACGGGCTGATCGTCGGCGTCGAGGCCTTAATTCGCTGGCAGCATCCGGATCTCGGCTGCATCATGCCAGACCGCTTCATCCATGTGGCGGAGGAAACTGGCCTGATCAACCAGATCGGCGACTGGGTGCTGATCGAAGCCTGTCGTCAGGCGCAGGCCTGGATCGACGAAGGTTTGCCGCCGCTGACCATGGCCGTTAACGTGGCGCCGGGGCAGTTCCGTCAGGCCGGCTTCGTCGAAGCGGTGGCCGGCGCTCTCGCCATGTCCGGCCTCGATGCGAGCCTGCTCGAACTGGAAGTGACCGAGCGCACGGTAATGCACGAGGCCGATCTCAACATGGGCACGCTCAATGCGCTGCATCGCATGGGGGTCGAACTGTCGCTCGACGATTTCGGCACCGGCTACTCCTCGCTCGCCTATCTGAAGCGTATTCCGGTCGGTAAGCTGAAGATTGACCGTTCCTTCGTTTGCGACCTGGTGACCAATGCCGACGATCAGGCCATTGCCTCGACCATCGTCAGCATGGGGCGCAACCTGCGCCTGACCGTGCTGGCCGAAGGCGTCGAGACGGCGGCCCAGTTACAGGCCTTGCGCCAGATGGATTGTGACATGGCGCAGGGTTACCATTTCAGCCGCCCGCTGCCGGCCGACGCGCTGACCGATCTGCTGCGCCGGCAGCCATTCATCTTTTAGGAGCTTGCCATGGAAAATACCGTGATCAAGATCGGCGGCATGAGCTGCCAGGGTTGCGTCAAGAACATCACCGGTGTGCTGACCGGCTTGGCGGGTGTGACTGCTGCCGAGGTGTCGCTCGAAGCGGCCGAAGCCAAGGTGAGCTTCGATCCGGCCGCCGTCAGCCGCGATGCCCTGCTCGGGGCAATCGAGGATGCCGGCTTCGACGCCGAATAAAAAATTACAGCCGAGAACAGCGATGGCCGAAGAAAAACTCCGACTGACTCAACTCTCCCACGGCGGCGGCTGCGGCTGCAAGATCGCGCCCGGTGTGCTGGAGCAGATTCTAAAGGGCATGCCGCCGGGCATCGTGCCGCCGCAATTGCTGGTCGGCACCGAGACCAGCGACGATGCGGCGGTCTATCAAATCAACCGCGAGCAGGCGATTGTCGCGACGACCGATTTCTTCATGCCCATTGTCGACGACCCCTATGATTTCGGGCGGATCGCCGCGACCAATGCGATCTCCGATATCTATGCCATGGGCGCGACGCCGCTCTTCGCGCTGGCGCTGGTCGGCATGCCGGTCAAGGTGTTGCCGCTGGAAACCATCGGCAAGATCCTTGAAGGCGGTGCAGCCGTGTGCAAAGAGGCCGGGATTCCGATCGCCGGCGGCCATACCATCGATTCGGTCGAACCGATCTACGGCCTGGTCGCCATCGGCATCGTCAATCCGCAGCATCTGAAGCGCAATACCGGCGCCCAGCCGGGCGACAAGCTGATCCTGGCTAAGCAGCTCGGGGTCGGCGTCTATAGTGCCGCATTGAAGAAGGACTTGCTGCACGCCGTCGATTACGAGGCGATGATCGCCAGCACCACCCAGCTCAACACGCCGGGGCCGCTGCTGGCCTGCCTTGACGGCGTGCATGCGCTGACCGACGTGACCGGTTTTGGTCTGCTCGGGCATTTGCTCGAAATCTGCCGCGGCAGCCAGGTGCGGGCCCAGGTGAAATTCGCCGACCTGCCGCTGTTGCCGCGTGCCCGCGAATTTGCCGAGGCCGGCCACATCACCGGCGCCTCCGGGCGTAACTGGGCGAGCTACGGTCACGATGTGAACCTGGCCGACGGCCTGGGCGATACCGCCCGTGCTTTGCTAACCGACCCGCAGACCTCGGGTGGCCTGCTGGTGTCGTGCACGCCGGATACGCTGACCGAAGTGCTGTCGCTCTTCCTGCAACAGGGCTTCACGCATGTCTCGGTGATCGGCGAGGTCGGCGAGGGGGCCGCCGGGGTCGAGGTGATCTGAGCCATTCACCCAGCCCTTTAAACGAAAAGCCCTTGGTCTCCACCAAGGGCTTTTTTGCATTTTTGGCCAGTGCACCGCAGCAGTCAGCTAAATGCGAAATATTGTTGATTGAGAACTGTTCTCAGTTATAATCGAATCAGCCAGCCAGTATTCCAGCGTGCTTGCCCGGATCAACGGGCCGTGAGCAGCGCCAGGGTCGCCAGCCAGACATTTTTAATGACTCGCTCCGGCCCCATGTTCTCTCGCCTTTCCTGCCCCATTTCCCGTTCTGCCCCTTCGGCCGACGCCGTCGCGGCTTCCCAGCGTCGTAGCCGCTGGTTGTCGCTGCTGCTCAAAATCCATTGGATGAGCTCGGCCATCTGCCTGCTGGGCATGGTGCTGTTCAGCGTGACCGGCATCACGCTGAATCATGCGACGCAGATCGAGGCCAAGCCGAACATCGTGCGCAGCCAGGCGACCTTGCCGCCCTCCTTTCTCAATGGCTTGAAGCAGCAGGCCGAAACCGGACATGTCTTGCCGTCAGAAGTGCGCGACTGGGCGCGCCGGGAATTTCGCATTGATCTTGCCGAGGCACGCGCCGAATGGTCGTCTGAGGAAATCTACTTTCCCCTGCCCAAGCCGGGTGGCGATGCCTGGCTGCGCATCGACCTCGAATCCGGCGAGGCCGAGTTCGAGGCGACCGATCGCGGTTGGATCTCCTGGTTGAACGATCTGCACAAGGGGCGTCATACCGGCTCGGCCTGGAGTCTGTTCATCGATGTCTTTGCCATTGGCTGCCTGCTCTTCTCACTGAGCGGCCTGCTCATCCTGAAGATGCAAGCCGCACAACGCCATTCGACCTGGCCGCTGGTTGGGCTTGGCGTCCTCATTCCGGCCTTGCTGGCCCTCGTTTTCATTCACTGACCCCCACAGGAATTTTCATGAACAAGAAACAGCTTTGCCTGCTCGCCTGGTCGATGGCCACGCTGCCGGCTTTTGCCGCCGAACTCTCGGTCAAGATCGAGTTGCCGCAACTGCAGGTGGCGGAATACCACCGGCCTTACATCGCCGCCTGGTTGGAGCGCGGCGACGGGCAGGTCACGCAGCTCGCCGTGTGGTACGACCAGAAGAAAAAGGACAACGGCGGCACCAAGTGGCTGAAGGACTTGCGCCAATGGTGGCGCAAGGGCGGGCGCGACCTGCAGGTGCCGGTCGACGGGGTGACCAGCGCCACCCGCGCGCCGGGTATCCATACGCTGAACTACACCGTCGGCAAGGCGCCGCTCGATAGCCTGGCGGCCGGCAACTACACGCTGTTCGTCGAAGCCTCGCGCGAAGCGGGTGGGCGCGAAGTAGTCAAGCTGCCCTTCGTCTGGCCAGTCAAGGAAGCCAAGACGGTCAGCGACAAGGGCCAGGAAGAGCTCGGCAACGTCAGCCTGCAAGTCAAACCCTGAGGAGGAGAAGGATCATGCATACATTCAAGAAAAGCTTGGTGGCAGTCGCCCTACTGGCGGCAATTTCCAGTGCTCATGCCCATCGCCAGTGGATGTTGCCGTCGTCCAGCCAGGTCGAAGGCAAGGAGCCATGGGTCACGGTGGATGCTGCCGTATCGGAAGATTTGTTCGACATCGGCGCCAATGCCCTGAAGTTGGATGGCCTGGTCATCACCGCGCCGGACGGCAAGATCGTGGCAGCGGATCAAGCCAGTGTCGGCAAGCAGCGCGCCAGCGTCGATTTGAAGCTGACGCAGAAGGGCACCTATCGCTTCGTGCTGGCTTCCGAAACCGCCATGGCCAGCTACAAACTGAATGGCGAAAGCAAGCGTTGGCGTGGCAATGCAGCCGACCTGAAGAAGGAAATCCCGGCCGGGGCCGAAGAGCTGACGGTGTCCACCACCGTCGGTCGCCTGGAAACCTACGTCACCAACGACAAGCCGAGCAAAGAGGTCATCAAGCCGGCAGGCGCCGGGCTGGAGCTGATTCCGCTCGAACATCCGACCGAATACCTGTCCGGGCAAAAGGCGCGTTTCCGTTTCCTGCTCGACGGCAAGCCGGCGGCGAACCTGAAGGTGGCCATCGTCCCGGGCGGCGTGCGTTATCGCGGCGTGTTGAAGGAAACGGCGGTGACCACCGATGCCAACGGCGAGTTCTCGGTGACCTGGCCGATGCCGCAGATGTACTGGATCAACGCCAGCTACCCGCCGCGCGTCGAGGTGCCGGAAGGCCAGCCGCGTCCGCCGATGCCGGCCAAGCGCTACAACTATGGCGGCACCTTCGAGGTTCTGCCGCAGTGATCGCTGGCTTTGGCGGTCGGCCAGCCGGCCAATGCTGAGTATCGACCCGGCGCGGCTTGCCGCTGCGGCCGGGTTGTCATTCCTCTATGCGCTGTTGTGTGGCCGGGCCTGGCTACGCGCGCGCGGCCCGGCAAGCCTCGGCGCCGCGCGCCGGCTCGGCATGGAGCGTGGTTTATGCCAGCCAAACGGGCGCGGCCGAATCCCTGGCCCGGCAGGCGGTGGAGTCTCTGGCTCGCACCGGTGAGGTGGCCTGCCTGCCCCTCGATCAGTTGGACGTTGAGCGGCTGCAAGCCGGGGGGCGTTTTCTTTTTGTCGTCAGCACGCATGGCCAAGGGGAGGTGCCGGACAACGGTCGGCATTTTGTCCGCCGTGTCATGAACGAAAGTGTCGACTTGTCGGCGGTGGAGTTCGGCCTGCTTGCCCTAGGTGACCGGAATTATCCCGATTTCTGTGCATTCGGCCGGCGCTTGTCGGCGTGGCTGATCGGGCATGGGGCGCGGGCCGGTTTTGCGCCCATTGAAGTGGACCGACTCGATGCCGAGGCTTTGGCTATCTGGCGGCGTCACCTGATTGATTTGCTGGGCGCCGAGGACATTGGTTTGTCCGAAGAGTGTGCTTTTTTGCCCTGGCGCTTGGTGCACCGCAGGCATCTGAATCCCGGGAGCCCAGGGGGGGAGGTATACGAATTGCGTTTTCAGCCAGTCGATCATCGTGCCGACTGGCGGTCGGGAGATCTGGCCCTGCTGCGCTTTCCCGCTGGCGACCCGGTGGTTCGCGAGTATTCGATTGCGTCGCTGCCGGATGAAGGTGTGGTGACCCTTCTGGTGCGGCGCAGTGTCCGTGCCGACGGTGCGATCGGCCTGGTGTCCGGTTGGCTGAGCGAGGATTTGCCGCTGGGCGGCGAAGTCGGGCTGGCCATTCGGCCGCACCGGGCTTTCCGCCTTGAGGACAATCAGGCGCGGCCGGCCATCTTTATCGGCAACGGTGTCGGCCTGGCCGGCTTGCGCGGCCATCTCGCGGCGCGCATTGCGCTAGGCAACAACGATAACTGGCTACTGTTTGGCGAGCGCCAGGCCGCGACCGACTTTTTTTGGCGGGACGAGTTGCTGCGCTGGCAGGCGGGAGGGCAGATTCGTCATCTGGATCTCGTTTTCTCGCGCGATGGCGAAACCTTGCGCTACGTCCAGGAAAAACTCGCCGCCGAAAGTGGGCGCTTGCGTGCTTGGCTCGAGCGGGGCGCCGCCATCTACGTGTGTGGCAGCCGACAAGGCATGGGCGAGGGGGTCGAGGCCGTGCTGCGCGACTGTCTCGGCGAGGATGGTTTGGCGGATTTGGCCCTGGCCGGGGCTTATCGGCGCGATGTTTTTTGAGGGCCGGAGGAAAATATAAACAATTTGTTGCAAATGTAAATGCGAACGATTATCATATGACCTAAATCAAGTCTAGCCAGCCATCCCGGTCTGCATGCGTGCGACGCCGACGGAAGCCAGCCAATTCCAGTCAATACGTATAAGGAAAAAGGTCTATGGCGCTCATCCGTAGTCGCAAACACTCCAACTCATCTCACTTGCTAGCACTGGTTGCGGCAGCTTTGCCAGCCACCACCGTCGTTGCCCAGGAGGCTGAAACCTCGCTGCCGGCCATGACCGTCAAGGCCGGGGCAGAGGTTCCCTACAAGGCCGAAAAAGCGGCCAACCCGAAATACACGCAGCCTTTGGTCGATACGCCGCAAACGGTGCAGGTGATCAAGAAGGAAATTCTGCAGGAACAGGGCGCGGCGACGCTGATGGAAGCGTTGCGCAACACCCCGGGGATTACGATGCAGTTGGGGGAGGGGGGGAGTTCCTCTGCCGGTGATACCTTCATGATGCGTGGCTTCTCGACCCAATCGGCTACTTTTGTCGATGGCGTTCGAGATCTTGGTGCAGTGACGCGCGATGTTTTCAACCTCGAGCAGGTTGAAGTGGTCAAGGGTCCGGCTGGGGCCGACATCGGTCGTGGCGCCGCATCGGGTTATATCAACCTGATTTCCAAGCTGCCCAGCCTGGATAGCCTGAATCAGGCAAGTATCGGCTATGGCACTACAGACAAGAAGCGCCTGACGGCCGATATCAACCAGAAATTCAGCGACAACGGTGCCTTTCGTCTGAATGTCATGGCAGCGGATGGGGGTGTCGATGGTCGTGACCGGGTGCGCAACTCAAGTTATGGGATTGCCCCGTCGGTCGCTTTCGGGCTGAACTCGCCGACGCGAATCTATCTGTATTCCCAGCATATCCGCCAGGACAACGTGCCGGATGGCGGTATTCCAACTATCGGCCGGGAAGGATTCTACAAAGCGGTAGCTACTGGCTCGAATGCGGTCAATGCGGCCCAGTCGGCAGCCATCAATGCCGCCGGTAAGGTGGACAACCAAAATTATTACGGCGGGCGCGATGACTACGAGCGAGTCAATGCCGACATGGCTACCGCGAAGATCGAGCATGATTTTGGTGCCGGAACGACCTTACGCAACCTGACCCGCTACGGCAAGACGACGATGGATCGGCGCATGCTGGTACCGGGGGCATTGGTCGGCGTCAATGTCCCCAACCTGAACGATCCTTCGACCTGGACGGTAACGCTGACGCCCCAGGGGACCGATCAGGAAAACGAAATCTTCGCCAACCAAACCAATTTGACTACCGAGTTCAACACCGGGTTCATCAAGCACTCACTGTCTGCCGGTATCGAATTGATGTACGAGCGTCAGCGTACGGAGACCTTCTGTACCTCATCGAGCAACTGCCTGACGGGGCAAACTGTGCCGTCAACCAGACGTGCGAATCTGTATAACCCAAACTATGGGGCTTTCTCCTCATCGCTGCAGAAGACCGGTGCATACACCGAAGGTTCTACTGTAACGACGGCATTGTATGCCTTCGATACGCTCAAGCTTTCGGAAAGCTGGTTGCTGAACGGTGGATTCCGCGCTGAACGCTATAAGACAGAAACCGAAGGTGCCTCTGTTTCCAGCGGAGCGTTGGTGCAGGCGGATAATCTGTCGGTATCCGACAATTTGTTCAGCTGGAAAGTCGGTGCAGTCTATAAGCCGGCGGAAAATGGCAGCATCTACGCCGCATACGCCAATTCGCTGACGCCGCCGGGGGGAAGCAACTTCGCACTGTCGGCCACCGCCTCTTCCGAAAACAATGCCGCGCTGGATCCGCAGGAAACCACAAACATTGAATTGGGCACCAAGTGGGATCTGTTCGAGAAGCGCCTGAATGTGACCGCCGCACTTTATCGGACGGAGAACGACAAGCAGGTGTCCTACAACTCTGCTGATGGCACTTACTCCCAATACGGGAAAACGCGGGTTGAAGGTGTGGAACTTGCCGCAGTGGGTCAATTGACCAACTTCTGGCAGGTGTCGGCAGGTGTTGCGACGATGAAAACCAAGCAACTGGACAACTACAGCTATAGCTCATCGAGCGGTGCAGTCTCGGAATCCAGCGGTGTCCGCTGGTCGCCCGATCTGACAGCAACCTTGTGGACTTCCTATACCTGGGGTTCGCTGACCGTTGGTGGCGGTGCACGTTACGTGTCCGAGCAAAAACGGGTTGTTACCGCCGGTACCAACCTGGCGACGCAGAACATGCCGAAGATCCCTTCCTACTGGGTGGCTGACATGATGGCGGCCTACAAGATCAGCAACAACGTCAATCTGCGCCTGAACGTCTACAACCTGTTCGACAAGGAATACATCGCCACCTTGAACAACAACGGCAATCGCATGACTCTCGGTACGCCTCGTTCGGCCATGCTGACCGCCAACTTCCAGTTCTGATCGATGAACTGACCGACCTCGGGAGGCTCGCCGCAAGGCTGGCCTCCTTTACCTTTTGGAGCCCGCCATGTTGCTGCATGTACCGCAAGTTCTGACCAAGGCCGAAGTCGCCGATATGCGCCAACGGCTCGATGCCGCCGGCTGGGTCGCTGGTGCGGTGACGGCGGGCGCGCAGGCCGTGGGCATCAAGCAGAACCAGCAGCTCTCGCTCGCTTCGCCGGCTTACCCCGAACTTTCCCAACGCATCGCCCAAGCGCTCAATCGGCATCCTTTGTTCGTCTCGGCGGCATTGCCAAAACACATCCTGCCGCCGATGTTCAACCGCTACGAAAATGGCGGGCACTACGGCAATCACATTGACAACGCGATCCAGACCGATCGCTACACGGGTGAAAAGATCCGCACCGATGTGTCGACCACGCTCTTCCTCTCCGAGCCGGAAGAATACGAAGGCGGTGAGCTGATCGCCGAGGATAGCTACGGTTGTCACGAGGTCAAGCTGGCGGCCGGCGATGCCATCGTTTATCCGTCGACCAGCCTGCACCGCGTCGAACCTGTTACCGCCGGTGTGCGCATCGCTTCCTTTCTGTGGACCCAGAGCCTGGTGCGCGACGCCTGGCGCCGCGCCATGCTGTTCGATCTCGACATGACCATCCTGAAGTTGCGCGGCCAGATCGGCGACAGCCCCGAAGTGGTCGCCCTGACCGGGCACTATCACAAGCTGCTGCAGCAGTGGGCGGAGTAAGGCGGTGGCGCTTCATCCCTTGCCGCCGCTGACGGCGATTCCCCCGCATCTCGTTTCAGCCGCCGATTACGAGCAGGCAGCCGCCAGCCATGTCGATGCCCAGGCCTGGGCTTACCTGCAGGGCGGCGCGGCCGACGAAATCACGCTACGCGACAACATCGAGGCCTTCAGCCAGCTCCGCCTGCTGCCGCAAGTGCTGAATGACCTGCGCGGCGGGCACAGCGCCATCAAGTTGTTCGGCCAGCGTCTGGCGCATCCGATCATGGTCGCGCCGGTGGCCTACCAGCGCTTGTTCCATCCAGCCGGCGAACTGCCTGTGGCGCAGGGGGCGGCCGCCATGCAGGCCGCCCTGGTGGTCAGTGCCTTCACTTCGACGCCCTTGCCGGAGATCGCAGCCCAAACGACCTCCCCTCTGTGGTTCCAGCTTTACTGGCAAGGCACACGCGAGGCTTCACTCGCTCTGGTGCGGCTGGCCGAAGCGGCCGGCTGCCGGGCGCTGATGTTTACGGTGGATGCGCCGGTCGGCGGCGTGCGCAATCGCGAACAGCGGGCCGGTTTTTGCCTGCCGCCGGGCATTGCTGCGGTGCACATCGAAAAAACGGCAAAAACCGCGAACGGCCTGCCGGGTGGTGGCGGCGTTTTCGATGCTCTGATGGCAGCGGCCCCGACCTGGGACGATGTCGCCTGGCTGGCCGGGCAGACCCGGCTGCCGCTTGTGCTGAAGGGCATCCTGCATCCGCTCGACGTGCGTCGGGCGATCGATGCCGGTGCGCAGGGCATCGTTGTGTCGAATCACGGCGGGCGCGTCCTCGACACCGTTCCAGCCACCATCGAACTGCTGCCGGCGCTGAAAACGGTGGCCGGCGACCATCTGAAGGTGCTGCTCGATGGCGGCATCCGGCGTGGCAGCGACGTATTCAAAGCCTTGGCGCTGGGGGCGGATGCCGTCCTGGTCGGCCGTCCGGTCATGCATGCGCTGGCCGTGGCGGGAGCTTTGGGCGTGGCTCATCTATTGCGCCTGCTGCGCGAGGAGCTGGAGGTCACGATGGCGCTGTGTGGTTGCCGGACGATAGCCGACATCGACCCGCAGTTCTTGCTCAACCCGCCGTAAGTTACGGCTTTTACACATTTTTTACGTATTTCCGCGGCGAAAAATCCCACTGGTTTGAGAAAATGGCGGCGCGCCCATTCCGGGCCAATACCGCTCCAGCCAGCCGCCGCCAGCAAAAGGTATTGCACGAAAACCCCCAACAGGAGTTACCCATGCGCTCCCACGCATACAGAGAAATAGGCGGCCTGATCGGTAGCGGCATCTTTTTGCTCGGCACCGGTGCGCTGCACGCCCAAGAAACCGTTTTGTCCGAAGTCCAGGTGTCGGCCAAGGCCGAAACCCAGGAAATGCGCCGCAATTCAACTGCAGGCAAGTTGATCTTCGACCGCCAGGAACTGGATACCCTGGATGCAGCCAGCGTTGCCGAACTGCTGCGCAAACTGCCGGGCACGGGGATGTTCTCCGACATCGATAACAGTGCAAAAGGGCGAGCCCGTGGCCCCGCACGCAATATGCCGCAGATTCTGGTCGACGGTCAGCCGCTGCCGGGGGGCGACCGCAACCCGGCGACGGCCCTGCGTTTGCCGGTTGAAATGATTGAACGGGTGGAAATCATCCGCAACAGTACCGCCGAGTTTCCGGTGGTCAATTCCGCGGGTGTGATCAACCTGATCCTGCGCGATGTCCCGCCCAAGGCCGTGCGTGGCGTGAAACTCGGGGTCGGTGCCATCGACGACGATCCGCAGTTCCGCCTGGAAGGCCAGTATGGCGAGCCGGATGGCGGTAATTTCGGCTATATGCTGTCCGGTGCCATCAACCGGCGGCCGGAAGTTGGCAGTCGTTCGCTGGATGCGGTGACCTACACTGGTGGAACGCCAAGCGGGACGATTGGCGAAAATTCCAGCTACACCGGCAACGATACCAACATCACCTTGTCGCCGCGTTTCTCGTGGCGCTTGCCGGATAACCAGCGCTTCACGCTGAGTCCGTTCTTCTCGCACACGGCGACCGATCGAACGACGCGTCTGGACCGCCTGACCAGCGGTGTCGCCAGCAAGGACAACGAGCACGACGAGGTTGAGCGAACCAGCGGTCGCCTCGCTTCGGAATGGCGCATGAATGGCGCACAGGGCGCGGAAACGACGGTGCGCTTCATGCTCCAGGGCGAACAGGAAAATGCCGACCAACGCACCGGAAAATACAACGCCGCCGGGACGCAAACCTCCTATGTCCGAAATCGAACCGAACGCAGCGAAAGCGAGTGGATGGGCGAGGCGAGGGCCAAGCGCCTGTTGCTCGATGCGCACGTGATAACGGCGGCCGCCGAAATGCGCGGCAAATCGAGCGAGGATACGCAGCAGCAAAGCGGCAGTTCGCTATCCTCGAATAAGGCCGAATTGCAGGAAAGCCGTCAGGTCGGCTGGGTTCAGGACGAGTGGCAGTTGACCGAAAGACAGGTGCTGACGCCGGGGCTGCGGTGGACGCACCTGTCGACCAAGATCGACGATCAGCGTTCGGGTGAAATCGACCGGACCTTTACCTCGCTTGATCCCTCGCTGCACTATCTGTGGCAGGTGACTGACCAATGGAACCTGCGAGGCAGCATCGCGCGCAATAGCCGCGTGCCATTTTCCCGCGAACTTTTGCCGGTGACTCGCCTGACCACCGGCACCAATTCCTCCAGTAATCCGGATCGGGGCGGCAATCCCAATCTCGAGCCGGAGCGCATTCGTGCCATCGAGTTCGGCATCGAACGCTTCCTCGATGACAAGGCCGGTACTATCGGCCTTTCGGCCTTCGACCGCCGCATCCAGAACTACACGCAGCGTTTGGTACAACAGGAATCCGGGCGTTGGGTCGAGCGGCCATATAACGTCGGTGAAGCGGAATTGCGCGGTCTGGTATTCGATTTCAAGAGCAAGATGCTGCAAATCGGACTGCCCGATCTGACGCTGCGTGGCAATGCCGCTTACACCCATACCCGCCTCCTGGAGCGCGTCGATGGCGTAGGTGCCGGCGAAGGCCCGCGCAAAAGCGCCAATGTTGGGGCGGATTACGAAATTCCTTCCTGGCGCCTGACGGTCGGTGGAAACTTCAGCTATGTTTCAGCCCTCGACCGCGAGAGCAGCGCGACCGTGAAGCAAGAGCAGGGTGCCCGCAAGCAACTCGACCTCTACGCGTTGTACAAGATCGATCGACAGATCGCACTGCGCTTCTCGGCACAGAACGTGACCAAGGAAGAAAGGCGCAATTACCTGAGCGAAACCGATAGCAGCGGTGCCTTGGTTCGAACAGAGGAAGAGTTTTCACCCGGTATTGCCAGTTACATGCTGACACTGGAAGCCAAGTGGTGAAGCCAGAAACGACAAAGCCGGGATTTTTCCCGGCTTTTTCTTTGGTGCCCGTCTGGCTTAGGGTAGGGCGCGTTCGATAAATCAGGCGGCCTGCAACATCGCCGGTGAAGTCTTGCCCATCGTGGCATGGGCTTCGCGCAGGCACTCGTGGGCGCAGGTGGCGCAGCGTCCGCAGTCGCGGGTGACGCCGAGGTCGCGGCGCAGATCCTTCAGCGTGCGGGCACCGCTTTCGGCGGCCTCGCGAATCTGGCGATCGGTGACGGCTTTGCACACACAAACGTACATGACGGGTCTCCGCGAACGGTGAATAAGTAATGCGAACAATTCGCATTGTAGTTAAATGAGAATCGGTGTCAATACCATTTTCAACTGAATTCGCTTTGTTTGATTTGCCACAGAAACTGGGGTGTTTTTCCGTTTCCCGTCATGGAGTTGCAAATTGTGGTCCACCATCGGCCATAAAAGAAAAAAGCCGCGGCAATGCGCGGCTTTTTGGGTCTGGGCGGAGAAAAATCAGCCTTCGCCCGGCTCCATGTGCGCCTGCAGATAGTTCGGCAGGGTGACATCCTTGATCAGACTCTGCTGCGTTTCCAGCCAGTCGATGGCTTCCTCGCAGTGTTCCAGCAGGTCTTCCAGCAGATCGCGACTGACGTAGTCCTGTAGCTGTTCGCACAGGGCGATGGATTCGACCAGCAGCGGGCGCTGGATATCCTTTTCGTACTTCAGGTCACCTTGCAGGCATTCGACGACGTTTTCGCCGATCAGCAGCTTGCCGAGGTTTTGCAGGTTGGGCAGGCCTTCGAGGAAGAGGATGCGTTCGATCAGTTCGTCGGCTTCCTTCATCACGCGGATGGACTGCTTGTACTGGTAGTCGTTCAGTTTTTCCAGGCCCCAGTTGCGGAACATGCGGGCATGCAGGAAATACTGGTTGATCGAGGTCAGTTCGTTCTTCAGCACCTTGTTCAGGGCGTCGAGGACTTTCTTGTCGCCTTTCATCGTCGTCGCTCCTTAAGCCGGGGTGCCGGAGCCCATCTGGCTCTGCAGGTAGTTCTGGAGGCCGACCAGTTCGATCAGCTTCAGTTGCTTCTCGAGGAAGTAGGCGTGGTCCATTTCGGTGTCGTCGAGCTGGACGGCGAGCATGTCACGGGTGACGTAGTCCTGGGCCTTTTCGCAGGCGGCGATGGCTTTCTTCAAGTCGCCATCGACCTTGTATTCGACGGCGAGGTCGGATTTGAGCATGTCCGGCACGGTCTTGCCGATCTTCAGCGCTTCGCGCTTGGTGAGGTCGGGTTTGCCTTCCAGGAACAGAATGCGCTGGATCAGGGCGCGGGCATGCTGGCGTTCGTGGTCAGATTCGTGAATCGATTTCTCGGCCAGTTCGTTGAGGCCCATGTCGGCGTACATTTCGCCGTGCAGCAGATACTGGTCGACCGCGGTGAGTTCGCCGGCCAGTAGTGCATTGAGGATGTCGATGATTTTCTTGTCGCCCTTCATGGCTTTCTCCAGAGGTTCGTCGTAAGGGGCGGGCTGGCTGGCACCCTCGGCTGGCTTGCCCAAGCCCGTATTGTATGTCCGCAGACGAAGGATTCGAACGGCGATTGCGAAAAAAGTTCTTTGAAAACAGTCAATTACGAACCGTTCTCATTATCCTTTCGTTCAACCCAGATATGGCGGGCGACGACATGCTCCAGTGCCAGCTCCACTTCGTCGGCCAGGATGACGGTCATTGGACGTTGTTGCAGCACCTTGAGCGGGCGGGATTCGGCCAGGCCATAGGCGGTCAGTTGCTCGCGCTGCAAGGGGTCGATGTCGTCGCCGAAAGCGGCAAGACAGACCTCGGTGCCGGCGGGAATGAAGGCGAGAGGCAGGCGGGCTTCGTGTTTCGGGCTCATGGGCTTACCAGACGGCACGCAGGATCAGGTTGAAGATGCCGCCGACGAAGAAGGCGAAGGGGACGATCATGGCGACCATGGTCATCGCGGTTTTCGTACCTTGCTCCTTGATCATCATCATCAGGCTGGCGAAGCAGGGAATGAACAGCGTAATCGTGATCATGCCGACCACCGCCTGGATCGGGCTCAGGCTGTGCGACATGGCGAACAGACCGGTGGCCCCGAAGTCGCGGCGCAGAAAGCCCATGACGAAAGCGGCCGAAGCTTCCTTGGGCAGACCGAGCCAGCCGGTCACCAAGGGCTCGCCGGCGTCGATGATGGCGGGTAGTACGCCCTGCTTGTCGAGCGAATACATGATGAAGGTGCCGAGCAGGAAGAGCGGAATAACCTCGATCAGGTACCACTTCAAGCGACCGCCGGTCTTCTTCAGTACATTGCCGAGGATGGGCAGGCGCATCGGCGGCAATTCGGTCACCAGCGGAATGCGCCGACCGGGAATCAGCTTGGCAGCGAGGAATCCCGAGAGTAGCAGGATGCCGACCATGGCCAGCGCCCAGATCAGCACCGCCTGAAAAGAGACACCGCCAAGCATGCCGAGGACGACGCCGAGCTGCGCCGAGCAGGGAATGGCCAGGGCGAGCAGGAAGGTGGTAATCAGGCGTTCGCGCGGCGAGTGCAGGATGCGGGTGGTCAGCGTCGCCATCGTCACGCAGCCGAGGCCAAGCACCATGGGCAGCACGGCGCGACCGTTGAGGCCGATGGCGGCGAACAGGCGGTTGGCGATGACGGTCAGGCGCGGCAGGTAGCCGGAATCCTCGAGCACGCCGAAAGCGAAGAAGAAGGTGGTGACAATGGGCAGGATCAGCGCCAGCGCGTAGGTCATGCCCATGGTCCACAGGCCGTATTGGCCGACGAGCATTTCTTGCAACCAGGGCCAGTGCACCGCAGCAGTGATGAAGTCGGTGAAAGCCGGGTTGAGAATGCCCTCGAACAGGTCTTCCTCCATCAGGCCAACCAGCGTCGTGGCCCCAAAAACGCCGACAAACTCATAGACCGCAAAGAGTACGAGCAGCAGAATGGGAATGCCCCACACCGGATGCACGACATACTGGCCGATACGTTGCGAGAGCAGTGGCGAACTCGTCACAGCACGCTGGATCACGCTGGCTGAGAGGGTGTCTGCCGCTGCCGTGCGTTCGCGGGCAAGCAGGGTGGGCAGGTCATCCTCGGCGCGGGCGATAGCATCGGCACGCAGGGTTTCC
The DNA here is from genome assembly GCA_041909105.1 of Azonexus sp. Lineage (GTDB taxonomy): Bacteria > Pseudomonadota > Gammaproteobacteria > Burkholderiales > Rhodocyclaceae > Azonexus. The sequence goes on along the minus strand of JAYREE010000015.1, from coordinate 23,982 downwards.
AGTTCGGCAAAAGCCCTGCCGGCCTTGTCGGCCAGCCAGTCGGCAACTTCCGAATCGCCACCGAGGTAGAGAATGGCCAGGCCGCGTGCCGAGAGGCGTGGATGCGGCGCCAGGCGCTGAATGGCATTGGCCACGCGGGCGATGTCGCTTTCGATTTCCGCGTCGTAACGCAGCATGGCGACAGCCGGCTTGGCCCGGCCGATGCCCTGGGTTAGTTCTCCGATACCTTCGCCGCCGGTGGCCACGGTGGCGAGCACCGGGATGCCGAGGTCTTCGGCCAATGCATCGATATCGACGGTCACTCCGCGTGCGGCCGCTTCATCGTGCATGTTGAGTGCCAGCACCATGGGCAGACCGAGTTCGACCAGCAGGGCCGACAGGGTCAGCGTTCGGCGCAGATTCTTGGCGTCGCCCACCTGCACCAGGCAGCGGGTTTCCTCGTTGAGCAGGGCGCGCATGGTGGCGCGTTCGTCATCGCTGCGCGAGGGGAGGGCCAGCACGCCGGGTGTGTCGAGCAGCATCGCTTCCTTGTCGAAGCGTGTGCTAGCACGGGTCACCTCGACCGTCGTGCCGGGATAGTTGGAAACATTGACGTAGGCGCCGGTCAGGCGGTGGAAAAGCACCGATTTGCCAACGTTCGGATGGCCAACCAGGGCGATGACGGAAGGGCTGCTGTTGCTCAAGATAGTCGTGCCAGTCACTGGCGAATTATGGGTTTCTCAGTTGTCGGGTAAACGACAATTATTCGCTACTGTAACGCAAACTTTGCCTGCAATCCTTGAGCAGGCTCAGTTTCTGTCGTGAAAAGCAAGGGCCATTCCAGAATCTGTCCATCGACTTCAAAGCGAATCGCGAGCCGCCAGGTCATCCGGTTGTTGGTGCAAACGGGGATGTTGGCGGGCGAAAGATACTGGTTGCCGGTCAATTGAATGAAGGCAGCCGGTGGACTGCCCATGTCGAGCTCAATGCCACGAATTTCCTGGGAGAGAAGGTGGATGCGTGGATCCACAACAACCTCCACATTGAAAGGCCGACTTGGTACAACGGGTGTGCCGGCCAAGCGAAGCTCAAGCGCTTGCCCACTGGGTAACATCAGGCTGCAGCTTGCGCGTTGCGGATCGCAATCAGCCACAGCCAGTACAGTTGGGGGAGGCAGCGTTCTCGGCACGGCCAGTTTGGCGACGACGACCAGCGCCAGCAAGGTGAATAACAGCCCGAAGACGTCCTGCCATACGCGCGGTGGCAGAACGTCGGGGGACGGTCGGGGGGAGGGCAGGGCCAGCGTTTTCACCAGACGAAGAAGACCAGAGCCCAGATGGCACACATCAGGCTGGGCGGGAACAGCATGGCCAAGCCAGCGATTAGGCGGCGCGGGAGGCCGACGGTCGAGCGGGCGATCAGCAGCCAGGCCAGGGCAAGGCTGCCCAGACCGCCGGCGGCCAGCAAGCTCACCCGAAAATAGGGCAGCCAACCCAGCCAGAAATGCTCGGCCTTGAGGTGCGTCACGGTCAGCATCGACAGGCCGAGGATGACACTGGCGGCAGCCATCGGCGCCAGGCCGATGGAGAAGCGTTGCCAGCTCAGTTGTGGCGTGCCCAGCGATCGGCTGGCGATGACCGGGCCGAGCAGCAGCAGGCTACCGATCAGTGCGCCGCCGCCGAGCAGGTAGGCGAGGATCAGGCTGCCGTCGAGCCAGGTGAACAGGTCGTTGGCTTCCGGGTAGTGGGTGAGCAGCCACCAGGGCACGTCGTCCGACAGCAGTGTGAAGTGGTCGTGTTCGACCAGCCACTCGGCGAGCGTCATCTTGATATGCAGGAACCAGGGGCTGACCGTCCATTGGAAGGCGGCGGTGGCCACGCCGAGCACACCGAAGAGCAGAGTGATGGCGTCGGCCGTCTTGGCTTCGTTGTTCGGATCGAGCACTTCGGTGAAGGGCGAACGCCAGGACAGGCTGACCGCATCGCGCTGGCCGGCGCAACGGCCGCAGCTATGGCATTCGCCGGCACTGGTCATGCGCCGCACATCGACCAGCGGGGCGCAGTTGACCGGCTCGAAGTCGCCCTCGTAGCGGTCCCAGGCGGCGCGATCGACCTTGTAATGCATGGGCGCGATCTTGGCCAGCACGGCGAAGACGCCGGAAGCGGGGCACAGGTAGCGGCACCAGATGCGCTTTTCCTTGCCGTAGAGCAGGCCGATGACGATGGCGGCGACGGTCGAGCCGCCGAGCACCAGCAACGCTGCTTGCGGATACTCATAAACGCTGACCAGTTGGCCGTACACCGTGGTGCACACGAAAGCGACAAAGGGCCAACCCGCCCATTTGAGCCAGCGCGGTAGCGCCTTGCCGCGCCCGTAGGCGCTGACGCGTTCGGAGATGAAACCTTCGGGGCAGAAAACGCCACACCAGACGCGGCCCAGCGTGACCGTGGCGACCATCACACCCGGCCACCACAGACCCCAGAAGCAGAACTGGGCGAACAGGCGCAGGTTGTCCCAGATGTGCGCCTGATCCGGCGGCAGGGGCAGGAAAGCCGGGATGACGACGAGCACCGAATAAACGACGACGACGGCCCACTGCACGGCGACGATCGGGCCGCGATATTTGCGCAGCCACAGGCCGAGCCGCTCAAGGCGGCTGCCGGGTGGCTTTTGCGCGTAGAACTTGAGGACTTGTTCAGCCACGGGCCGTCCTCCGCCAGGCGAACAGCACAGCGGCCCAGTAGGTGGCCCAGATCATCAGTTCAGAAAGGGCGGGGCGGGCACGGTAGCCGGAGAAGTCGGCGATCAGTTTGCCGCCCTTGGTGGTGTCGTCGATCAGTAGCGAGGAATCCCAAACCGGATCGACCAGCGGCGGCAGGTAGCCGGCGCCGATCAGGCGGTCGAGCGCGGCGACGAGCAGGGCCGAGGCGAGGATCAGCAGCAGGATGGAAGAGAGGCGCAGGAGCAGGCCGATATTCAGCTTGGCCAGGCTCCTGGCGGCCAGCCAGGCAGTCAGGCCGGCGACGGCGAAGCCGGTAACGGTGCCGAAGGCTAGCGCCTGCATCTCTCCGCCCTGGGCCAGACCGTACAGAAAGATCACCGTCTCGGCACCTTCGCGCGCCACGGCCAGGGCTGCGACCACCGCCACGCCAAGGAAACCGGAGCGCTCGGCAGCGGCTGACAGATCGGCATGCAGCCGGGCTTTCATCGTTCGCCCATGCTTGCGCATCCACAGCACCATCTGGGTAATCAGGCCGGCGGCAACGAACAGCGTGGCGGTCTGGAAGATTTCCAGTGCTTCGCCGGTCAGTTCATCCTGCACCGTGAGTAGCGCCCAGCCCAGCACCAGGGCCAAGCCGACCCCGGCACCCAGGCCAAGGAACAGGGCGCGCTTGCCCTTGCCCGTATCGTCGTTGGCCTGCAACCAGGCGTAGAGGATGCCGGCGATCAGGAATGCCTCAAGGCTCTCCCGCCAGACCACGAAAAAGGCGTTACCCATGCTGTTCTCCGTTGCGGTGGATATTTGTTATTTGGCGACGATCTTGGCCTGCCCGGTTTCCGGGTGGAAGTCGTCGAAGAATTTGTAGGTGCCGGGCTTCATCGGAAAGAAGACCATGTTCCGGGTGACGCCCGGCGCCAGAACCAACTCTTTCTTGAGTTCGATGCTCTCGAATTCCGCGGCGCCCGGACCTTCGTTCTTCACTTCCAGACGGAAGCGGGTATTGGCGGGCACCTCGACCGTTTCGGGGATGATCCGGCCGTCCTTCATCAAAACCTTGAAGGTCGGCAGATCGTCGGCGACGGCTGCGGTGCACACCAGAAAAAGGCCAAAAACCGCGGAAGCGAGAGCGTGTTTCATGAATATCCTCAGTAAGAAATGTTGGCGCGCAGGGCGAAGACCTTGACCGACTTGGCGTCGCCATTGCCACCGCCGTTGGTGACGTACTGGAAGTCAGGAGACAGTTCGAACTGCGGCGACAGGCGGTAGCGGTAATAGATTTCCGCGACCTTTTCGGCGCCTTGCGGCGTGAAGTTGAACGCCGTGCCGTTGCAGACGCCGTTGTCGTCGTAACCGGCTGGGCAACTTGTGCCATTGGCGCCGGAGCGATAACCCGAGCCCGCTTGTAGCCAGGCGCCGGCGATACCGAAGGCGTCGGCGGCACGCCCCCAGTAGCTGCCGTTCAACTGGATGCCGGCGGTGACGGCTTGATTGAACGCCAGTTCGCCGTTGATCAGCTTGCCGTAGCGACCGAATACCGTAATGCCATCGCCGATACGCTGGTCGATCGAGACCCCGACGCCGGTGTGCTTGTTCAGGTTGCCGTCGTAATCGACGCCCTGGCTGCGATTCCAGCCGTAGATTCGGTAATTGCCGACCAATCCGTCAAAGCGAACCTGTTTTTCCGCCTGCACCATCAGTAAGGGAGAGGACAGGCTGCGCTGGTAGTTGGAGCCGCGTTCGCCGGTGCCGAACAGGCCGAAGGAAATGCGCCACGGTTCAGGCTTGTTGAACCAGTTCAGGTAGGAAACGACGAAGCCCGGCTGGAAGCCGTTGGCGTCGACGCCCACTTCGCCAGCCGCATCGAGCATCGGGTTGTGCACGAAGACGGAGTTCAGGAACTGCTTCGCTTCGTCGCCAGCGCCCGCGTTCTGGTCGAAGAAGCCGAAGATGTCCATCTTGCCGAAGGTCAACTCCAAGGTTTCGCGCGAGTAAGGCTTGAAGCCAAGGTAGGGGAGTGGAATGGCCGCCTGATACCACGCTTGGCCAAGGATCGTCACCGAGTCATCCGGATTCATGCCGGAAGCGCGGAAGGCCAGGGCGTTCGGTGCGCTCGAGAAGAAACCGAGGTTGGTGAAGGCGGAGTTCAGGCCGAGGCCCTGGCCCATGCGCAGGTGGGCGAATAGCTTGTGTTCGATGTCGCCGACCGGCTGCAAGGGCAATTCCACCGAGACGTCGGCCCGGTAGTTCAGCTGGCTGCTGCCACCGTCCACATCCTTGGGCAAACCGTAGGCGTGCTGGCCGACCGTGGCCAGAGAGGCGCCCACCTTGATGCCTTCCAGGCCTTCGGCAATCTTGGCGGCTTTCTTCATTTCCAGCGCGTCCTTTTCGACGGCCTTCAGGCGGACGGTCAGTTCCGGCTCGTATTGCGACATCCGTGGGCTGTCGAGGCCGGCAGCGACGGCATCGCTCTCGCCCTTCAATTCCTTGACCTGTTTTTCCAGGTCGGCATTGCGCGCTTCGAGTTTTTCCAGACGGGCGGCCAGTTTCTCCAGCAATTCCGCTTCCTTGGGGCCGGCCAGCGCGGGCAGGGCCAACCCCGCCGCGACGAGGGCGGCGGTCAGTTTGGTGAGGTTCATGGTTTAGTACCCGCCCTTCTTGCCGATACCGACGTAGGTGAATTCGTATTCGACTTCGAAGGGCTTGAACCAGGGGCGGACGCCGGTGGCGCGGTCGGTGTGGCGGCCGAAGTGAGCCTGTTTGTTTTCCGACGGCGGCAGGATGGTGTACTTCACCTTGTACTTGCCCGGGCCGGCCAGCTTGATGTTCTCGCCGTAGTGCGGGCCGTCGTTGGCGACCATGGGCATGAAGTCGCCGGCCACCTTGTAGTCGCCGCCGATCTTGGAGACCTCATACTTGACCAGCAGGTAAGGAATCCAGGCGCCTTCCTCGAAACCGTTCGGGTTATTGGCCAGGGCGTGGATGTCGGCCTCGATATGGATATCGGATTCGGAGGCCTTCTTCATCATGCCTTCCGGTTCCATTTCGATCGGCTGCAGATAGACGGCAGCGATTTCCATACCGGCGCGGTGCTGCGGCACACCGATCGGGTATTCAATGGCCAGGGCCGGTGCGGCCAGGGCGGCGGATAAAGCCAGAGCGGAGATGAGTTTTTTTGTGGACAACATAGCAGGACTCCCTGAAAGTCTCTGGCTGGCTGACCGTAAAGCTGCTGGCTATCCGAAATAGCTGGCTGGCTTGGGGCTGGCTGGCTTGAGGATGGTTTAAAACTGAAAAAAAAGTTTGAAGAACAGGCGACTTACATCTCGTTCCCGGGCTGGGTGACGAAGCCGATCTTGGTCAGGCCGGCGCGGCGCGCCGCGCTCATGGTTTCAGCGACGGCTTCATAGCGGGTCGCGCGGTCGGCCTTCAAATGCATCTCGACATTGGCGTCCTGGGCCACGGCTTCGCGGAAGCGCGCTTCCAGTGCGCCTTGATCCATCGCATCGGTGCCGACGAATACCTGGTTGTCGGCGTTGATCGCCACTTGCAGGGTCATCGGCTTTTCCGGTGTCGGGGTGCTCGAAGCACGGGGCAGTTCGACCTTGACCGAGTGGGTCATCAGTGGCGCGGTGATGATGAATATGATCAGCAAGACCAGCATCACGTCGACCAGCGGGGTCATGTTGATTTCCGCCGTCGGCATCTGGCTGCCCGGCGAATTGAAGGAGCCCATCGCCATGTTATGCAGCCTCCGTGGCGGCGCGGGCACGCATCGGGTGGATCTGGGCGCTGTTGGCGACGAAGGGCTTGCCGACCGTGAAGAAGGCGTGCAGGTCGTGCGCGAAGGCGTCAAGATCGGCTAGGACGACGCGGTTGGCGCGGGTGAAGGCGTTGTAGGCAAAAACGGCGGGTAGGGCGACGGCCAAACCAGCGGCCGTCATGATCAGCGCTTCGCCGACCGGGCCGGCAACCTTTTCCAGAGCGGCTTGGCCAGACAGGCCAATGGCGACCAGCGCGTGGTAGATGCCCCAGACGGTGCCGAACAAGCCGACGAAGGGTGCAGTGGCGCCGGTCGTGGCGAGCAGGGTCAAGCCATTTTCCATGCCGGCCTGCGTGCTGGATAGTTGCTGACGCAAGGCGCGCTCCATTTGCTCGGCCGGGTCGAAGCGGGAGGCCAGGCGGCCGGTCACGGCTTCGCATTCGTGGTTGCAGCAGTTGGCCTGTTCCGCCAGTTGGGCGTAGGGGCTGTCTTCGCCAGCGGCGCGCAGCTTTTCAATGCCTTCGGTGACGGTTGCCGAGGCCCAGAAGGCGCCGGTGGCTGCGGCCGCCCGACGAGCGCGATACCAGTCCCAGGTCTTGGCCAGAATCAGATACCAGCTGGCGACCGACATGATGGCCAGAATGACCGCAACGGTATGTGACACGAGATCGCCGGCAGCCCACAAGTGGGCGAAGCCGAAGGCGTTTTGGGTGGTTTCCTGCATGGCTATTGCTCCAATTTGAAAATGATGGGCACCAGGACGACGCTCTGGACGGCGGTATCGCCGCGCTTGGCCGGAATGAACTTCCAGGTGCGCACGGTTTTTTGGGCGGATTCGTCGAGGCGTGAACTGCCGGACGAGGTCTTGATCTCGACGTTGTCGGCAGTGCCTTGGGGATTGACGGTTACCCGCAGAACGACCTTGCCTTCCTCGCCCATGCGGCGGGAAAGAGCCGGGTAGGGCGGGGCCGGGTTCTTCAGGTAGTCGGCGTCGAAACGGGCTTGGCTGACGGCTTCCCCTGCGGGCGGCGCGGGTGGCGCCGGCTTGCTTTCGCTCGGCGCTACGCTCGGCGCGGAAGGCGCAGGTACGGTGCTGGTCGTGGTTTCGAGTTGCGGTGTCTGCACTGGTGGTGCAGGCACCGGTTTGCTGATCTGCTTGACCGGTTGCGGCTTGGCCATCGGCAAAGGTTTCGCTGCGGGCGGCTTGGGGGCTTCGAGCGCCGGCTGGATCATGTCGACAATCAGGGGGATTTCGGCAATCTGGGGAACGATGGTTTTCGCTGCGACGATCGCGAGGAGAACCGCGACATGCAGGCCGACGACGACACCAAGTAGTCCGCTACGTTGAGCGTTCGAGGGGCGGGAGAGTGCGTAACTCATGGGTCAGTGACGTGGCGGCAAGTGATACCGTTGGCTGGCTAAAAAAACCCTTGGCTTGCTGGCGTGCGCTGGCTGGCTGCGGGAACGAGAGATTTACAACGGAGAGAAAACTATTTGGTCAGGATCAGCTTGTTCTCGCGGGTGACGCGGAGCAGGTAGCGCTGACCGGCATGTTCGATTTCCACGGCAGGGGCGCCGCGCAGCAATTGTTCGCTATCCACGCGGGGGCGAGCGGCGGTGTTGTCGACCGGGCTGGCGGGAGGCGGGGTTTTGGTTTGGCTGTTCATGGAAAATTAAATACAAACGAGAACGACTCTCATTCTATTGAGTTGAGAATCATTGTCAACAACTTTGTGCGCTGCAATATTCACTTTGGTTCGACCGCCGCTTCGACGATTCGACCGAAGCTCGACACGCCGCTGCCTTTGACAAACAGGCAGCGCTTGCCGGTCCGTTTGCATTGTTCCTTGACCCGCCAATAGGCGTTGTGACTGATGCAGCCGGCCTGACAGATGACCAGGTCGGCCGCGGCCAAAGCGCCATCGATGCGGTGCAGGCTCTCTTCCAGGCCGCCGTCGTGGTGCAGAAAGCGGCCGCCTTGGTCTTCGATCATTTGACGATAGGCGTCGATCAGGTTGGTCCTTCCGCCGACGCAGAGCACGCATTTGCCCGACAGGCTGTCGCCCGGATTCGATTCGTTGGCTGCCGGCGCATCGTCGGTGACCGCGAGTTGGGCAATGGTCTCTTCGGCGTGGCCGAGCAGTTCGCGCAAACGTCGAGCATCGTGTTCAAGGCTGGCGCTGTTGGCTGCCAGTGCGGTACAGCGTGCCTCAGCGTCGCTCACTCGGCGCAGCAGGGTTTGCCGGTCCTTGAGATCGGGCAGCGTTTCGCGCAGTTGTTCGATCTGCCCGGTCAGTTTGGCAATGCAGGCGTCGCGACCAGCCAACTCGGCCCGCAGCTCGACGATGCGCCCGCCGAGTGCGTGCGTTTCGACGGCTTTTTCGTTGCGCAGGGCTTCATTTTCCTGGCGGGCTTTTTCCAGTAGCTCGCGCAGTTGTTGGTTTTCCTGGCGCAGGTGGTTCAGGGTCTTCAGATCGGCGCGCGTGCCGGTTCCGATCTGGTGCTGGATCATATGGATGTCGCCATAGACCGTTTGTTCGAGCAGGGCGTCGCAGGCTGGGTGCGTCCAGGTGGCCCACAGCGCTGCCGGAATCTCGCAGCCGCTGACGGTGGCTTCACGCCACAAAGCCTCCAGGGCATTTGCGGTTTTTGCCTGGGCGAAGCGCCGGATGGTCAGTTGGAAACGCTTTTCCAGATGCTTTTGCAGAATTTCCGAAAGCGGGCCGCGTGTCTCGCAGGTTCCGACGGCCGTGGTATGCAGGACGAAATCGCTGGTCTTGGGGGGCAGGTGCATGACCTTTTTCATGAGCGCCCGCAATTCGTCGACGTCGAAGCAGGTGCCGACGACGGGGCAATGAAATTTGTGCGGGATTTCCCAAAGCTTGCGGCGTCGCGAGCCGCTTACCGCGTGTGTTTCCCTTTCGCTTTGCGCCAAGGGACTGCGTGCGAAAAGGTCGGGAGCTTGTGGCGGGGAGCTAAAGCTGCCACCGGCGACATGAAAGGGAAAGTCGGGCATGGCGTGGCCTCCTGTTGAATGGGCTGGCTGGCTATCCGATATTCCGATTGGCTGGCTGCAAATGAGAATTATTGTTAATAATTGCCTGCGGTTTGTCAAATATTGACCTTTCACCGCTGACTGCTGCGGTGCACGGGCAAAAAGTCGAAAAAACTACGGCGGTTTTCCCGCCGTTTGGTCACCAAAGCCAATATGGGCCACCGGTCGCCGAACTTGGCCTAGTGACTGGCTTGAGGTTGGTCGGCGGGGGGGATCGATGTATGGGCGCTTGGCGTCGAGCTATTGTGCTTCAGCGCCGAAGGCCCTTTCCGTACCGATGAGTGAAATCAATCCCTCGGCAAGACTGACCTGCCAGTGTTCGTAACCGTGCCCGGCAGCATACTCCCGGTGGCTAACCGCGTAGCCTTTGGCTTTCAATACGTCGCGCAGATGTCGAGTCGTATCCCGAATCCCGGCTTGGCCGTCGCGCCCGAGTTCAAAAAGCCCGGCCTCAAGGTGGAAGCGTAGAGGTAAGCGTTCCCTCTGTGCGAAAACTTGAGTCAGCCACTCAGTCGGTCGCGTGTAGATATCCGAGGTTTCCCAGTCGGGCGACCACCAGAAGGAGCCGGACTGGCTGTAAACATTACCGAAGAGCTCCGGGTGAGAGTAGCCGGCCCAGGTGGCTGCCAATCCTCCGTAGCTTGCTCCGGCAATGACCGTTCGCGTTGCCGAAGCGAAGATGCCGTGTGCCCTGGCCCAGGGCATTAGCTCCTCGGCAAGGAATCTTGCGAATGCCTGGTTGGGTGGGAGCTCTTTTCCCCGTGCGTCTCCGCTGGGGTTCGTAATGAAGATGGCTGCGGTGGAGGGAATGCGCTTGTGAGCGAACAGGTTATCGAGAATGGTCTGTGTTGGAATTTCCCGAGTGTATGTTTCACCATCAAACAGGACGAGCAGGGCATTTTCTGCCCTGCCCGGAACCCATCCGAATGGCCGGTATAGATGAATCTCTCGCGCATTGCCGAGAATATGACTAGCTAAACGGCGGGTTTCCAAAGTGCCGTTTGCCACCCCTGGAAGCGTCTTGTTCCATTGGGGAGTCGGCGCTGAGGACAGTTCGAGCAAGGAGTAGCCATCGAATTGGTCCACAGGACTGTCGGGTATGCTCTTCGTATTGAATGGGTCGCGCTGGGCGGTAGCCAAAATGGCTCGCCGGCGTATATGCGGTGGTGCATCCAGTTCCGGAACGTCGGGGGCCAGGCGATAGGCCAGGCGTGTGCTATCGGGTAGGCGATAACTGCGATACCAGATATCTGTTCCAGGAAGGTGGGCCAATTCATCATGATCGGCCGATGGCGCTCCGAAAAGTTGAACGCCGCGTTCCGCGCCGCGCCACAGGAATGTCACCAGCCGTTCGTTGGCGGCAAGCGGCGGTAGCACACCTTCGGTTTCAATCAGCGGTGCGCCGATGCGTTCGACCTCTCGCCAAAATGCATCGGTATTTCCTCGTGTGGCCTGTAGGGTTCGCAAAAGCGGACTTTCAGGTAGGGCCTTCGGGCGCATTTGCGCCGATGGCGGGATGCGTTGCGTGATCGCCAGACGATACTCGCCGCCCTTGGGCGCATGAATAGCTAAGCGATACGGACCGTTTTGCCCAACGACAAACATGAATTCCTCGACATCGCGCCTTCCCTGCGCCAGGGTTCGCACGGTTCGTCCCATTGCGTCGAGCAGGGCAAGGTGCATGCCTGTCCCGGCGAATTCTCCTCGCACGTAGGTACCCGGTTTGACATCAACAACATGATCGCGACTGTTCTTGGCGGCCAGCCGACCGGGATGGCTTGGCAAGGACTCGGAGGCGAAGCTGGAAGAGATGATGCCGAGCCAACCGGCGATCAGGAGGGGAGGGAGTAAGAATTTTGAATGATTCATTTCCAAACTTTGGACTAGGTTTTTTATTATCAATAATAAGAATAATTCTTGTTACGATTGTACCTGTTTTGTTACACTTGAAAACAAGCGCAAAACTTAATCGCCAGCCAGCGAAACGCCAGCCAGCTCTACTCAATACTGGAGAAACTCATGGCGTTACGAATGAAGCCTGTCGCCTTGGCGATCGGCATGCTGGCACTGCCTCAATGGGCACTGGCTCAATCCAAGCTGGATACTGGAAACGAAGTTACGCTGTCTGCCGTAGAGGTTTCAGGGACTGCAGAACGCTCAGAAGATCTTCCGCCGGCATACGCCGGCGGGCAAGTTGCCAAAGGGGCTCGTCTGGGTCTTCTTGGCAACCAGGATGTCATGGATACCCCCTTCAACGTCACCAGCTTTACCGCAAAGCTGATCGAGGATCAGGGGGCGAAAACCGTCGCCGACGTGCTGAACAACGATCCTTCGGTGCGTTTCACGACCTCTGGCGCCCATGCCTACGAAAATTTCCGCCTGCGCGGCTTTGACGTTCATTCTTCCGATCTGGCGATCAACGGCATGTACGGCCTGGCTCCTCTGGGGCATTCGTCGCTGGAGTTTGTCGAGCGCGTCGAGGTGCTTAAAGGGCCGAGTGCGATGTTCTCCGGCATGGCGCCCAGTGGCGGAATTGGCGGTACCATCAATCTGGTTCCCAAGCGCGCCGGGGATGATCCGCTAACGCGGCTGACGCTGGGCTACCAAACGCAAAACCAGATCGGTACCAGTGTTGACCTTGGTCGCCGCTTCGGAACCAACAAGGAAATTGGGGTGCGGATTAACGGGGCATACAGCGATGGGGAAACCTCGTTGGAGGGCCAGGACAAAACACACAAATTCCTTTCGGCAGCTCTGGATTACCGAGGCGAGTCCCTGAAGGCATCGCTCGATGCCTATAGCATCAAGGATTCCTTCTCCGGCGGTTCGCCGGCCATGTTCGGTTTCGCCAATCCCAGCATTCCCGCCGCTCCTGATCCGAAAACCAACATGCTGAGTTCGGCCGCAGGCGAGCTTGAAAGTCAGGCGGTGATTGCCCGAGCGGAGTATGCCTTTAACCGCAATATCTCGGCATTTGCCAGCGTCGGCATGAGGAAGCATGAGTATTCAGGCTGGGTGAATGGCACGCATATACACAACATTCAATCCAATGGCAGTGCGCAAGTACGAGGTGTAGCCCAGCGTGGATACGACGATAGCGTGTCATCGGAAGTCGGGGGGCGCTTCAATTTCAATACCGGGGCTGTCAATCATGAACTGGTGCTGCAAGCCACTCGCGTGGAATTGGAGTCGGGCTACCTGTCGAATGTGACGGGGATGAGCGCAACCAATATCTACAATCCGGTCACGCCAACATTGCCCGCGATGCCGAGTGGTTCGCTGCCTAAACTCGCGGATACCACGCTTTCCAGCTTGGCATTGGTGGACACCCTGTCCTTCATGCAGGATGCCGTACGTTTGACCCTGGGTCTGCGTCAGCAGCAAGTGAAACAAACCAGCTTCAACACGGCCGGCACCGTAACGGGGGACTACGACGAGAAGGCATTGACCCCGGCGGTGGGTCTTGTAGTCAAGCCTTGGGGCGAGGGGATTTCCCTTTATGCCAGCTATGTCGAGGGTTTGAGCCAAGGGGCTAGCGTTAAAAAAACAAATGGCTACGCGCAAGACCAGACTTTCAAGCCTTATAAAACAGAGCAAAAGGAAGTGGGGGTCAAGTGGAATGCCGGTACTTTCACCAACACGCTGAGTGCCTTTGAAATTGCAAAGCCAGAATTGATCACGACCGGAACCGCTCCCAATCTGATCGCCTCCGATAGCGGTGAGTCGCGAGTGCGAGGTATCGAGTGGAATACCTTCGGCCAACTTGTCTCTACTGTTCGCGTCCTGGGTGGCATTTCCTACACCAAGAGTGAATTGACCAAGACGGCTAACGGAGTGAATGAAGGCAACGAGCTTTTCGGGGTGCCGCGTTGGCAGGGCAATCTGGGTGCCGAGTGGGATACGCCGCTTTCCGGGCTCAGTCTGAATGCGCGCCTGATCGCCACCTCCAAGCAATACTTGAACAACGCCAATACCTACCAGATTCCGGGGTGGAGCCAAGTGGATGTGGGTGCTCGTTACGAAACCACGCTCGCTGGGCGCAAGACTACTTTGCGATTGGGTATCAACAACCTGTTCGATCGCCATTACTACTCGGGTAGCTTCGCTGAGCCTCGCGCCACTTTGGCTCAAGGCCGCACGGTACAGAGTTCGGTTTCCGTGGATTTTTAAGCGCCCATTCCCAATGAGGGTGGCGCCGCAGCCCCGGAGCAAAGCACGGGGCTGCACACGGTTGCATGGGGCGGCACCCTCGCCGGCGTTGAGCTAATTTATTGTCGTTTTTTCAGGTAACGGCGTTTTATGACTACCACGATCTTGTTTGCGCTGCTGCCCCTGTTGTTGGGGGCCGTAAGCCTCTATTTGGCGTCGGCAAATCAGTGCTGGCGCACAACATCGCTGCCCGCTTATTCCTCCAGAATGTTCGGAATCATTTTGCTGGCAATTGGCTTGCTCGCCTTGTTGAAGGTCCTGCAACCGGCTGCCGCCGCCTTTGTCTTCGTTCATTGGCTGATGCTGCTGTTCGTTATCTTTCCGTATCTCGGGGCGTTGCGCCTTGCGCGCAGGAGGAGGCATTAATGGCCGGCACACAAGCGAAAGTCGTATCGCCGGATTGGGTCTCAAAAACCTTGGCCGGACTTGTGCTGGGTTTCACGCTGGCGATTGGTTGTGCCGGTCTGTTTTCCTGGCTGGCCTCAGCCATACCCCTGTCGTCGCGGGGGCAGTTGGCAATGTGGATCACGGCGCCCGTCTGGATGGGTGTGCTTTCCGGCGTCTATTTTTTCCGTAGCGGTTGGCGCGCCTGGGCTTGGTTGGCCGGAGCCAATCTCTTGGTATTCGCTATTCCGATTTTTTTCCGCCATATCTAAATCTCGAAGCCCCTGCAATGCGTTCCGAATTCATCCGCATCTACAAATCCGTCCATACCTGGACCGGGATCGTTGCCGGCATGGCGCTATTTGTCGCTTTTTATGCCGGAGCCTTGACCATCTTCAAGGAACCGCTGGCGCGCTGGGCCTCGCCGTCATCTTCGATATACGGGGCAGCCCTGCCTCTGGAGGATGCGCCAGAATTGATCAACCGTACCCTGCAGGCGCAGCCGGCCGTTGCCAAAGACTTCCGCCTCCATTTGCGCGCTGCTGAAAACTTGCCGCAAGGGATTTCCTGGCAAGTACGCGAGGCCGGAGCGGATGAGCACGATCATGCTTCCGCCCGTCACTACGTCGCGCTCCCCGAGAATCTGGGAGGCGATATCCACGAAGTGCATCCGGCCGGCATTGCCGATTTTATCGACACGCTCCATCGTGTCGTCGGATTGCCCGCCGATACCGATCCCAATCGCTGGGTGATGGGGGTGATTGCCGCGCTTTACGCGCTTGCTCTCGTTTCCGGCGTCATCGTCTTGCTGCCATCGCTGGTCAAGGACTTCTTCGCCTTGCGCGTAGGCAAGAACCTCAAGCGCATGTGGCTCGATGCGCATAACGTGGTCGGAATTGTCAGCCTGCCGTTTCATGTCGTGATGGCGCTGACGGCCGTCGTCTTTGCTTATCACGATGGTTTCTACCTGGTTCAGGACAAGCTCATTCACGACGGCAAGTGGTCAGCGGGAGCACAGGGGCGAGGAGCACCATCTGCACCGGCCACGCCTCGTGATCCGGCCAACATGCTTGCTCCCCAAGAGTTGTTGGCCAAGGTCCATGGCCTTTCGCCAACTTTTGAGGCGACCTCCATGCAATATATGAACGTGACCGGGCCACGCGCCACGGTCAGGGTCTGGGGCTATGATCCCGGCGCCCATTCGCCACGCTTCGTCGGTGGTTTCGTCGCCGTTGATCCCTATAGCGGCAAGATCATGAACGCCGACTACCTGCCGGGGCACCAGACTCTTCCCAACGCCATGCTTGCCAGCTTCTTTGCCCTGCATTTCGGGACCTATGGCGGTACACCGGTGCAATGGATGTATTTCCTGCTGGGTCTGGCCGGCGCATGGCTGTTTTACAGCGGCAACCTGCTCTGGGTGGAAACTCGGCGGAAAAAGGCGGCCCGCAATC
Source organism: Azonexus sp. (assembly GCA_041909105.1). Lineage (GTDB taxonomy): Bacteria > Pseudomonadota > Gammaproteobacteria > Burkholderiales > Rhodocyclaceae > Azonexus. The sequence continues at coordinate 8,419 of JAYREE010000015.1, read as the reverse complement.
CCGCTGCTGGCGATGAGCCTCCTGAACAGCGGCGCGATGTGCGCTGGATGGCTGCCGCCACCGTTGGCGTCTGCCTGGGTGCCGTAAGCGGCATTTCGTTGACCCTCGTCGCAGCCAAATGGCTACATGGCCATGTAGACGATCTCAATACCTGGCACCAGATCGTCTATTACACCGTGTTCTTCGCTGCCTTGGCGTGGTCATTTTGGCGTGGTGCCGCCCAAGCGGCTATCGATTTGCTTTGGCTGGCGGCGGCGGCGACCTTTGCCATCCCGGCGACCAGCCTGCTGGCCTGGGGCTTGCCCACTTTGGGTATGTGGGCCCATGGCAGCGGCGCCTCGCTTGGAGTGGATGCCACGGCTCTGCTCGGCGGGCTTGGCTTCGTCTGGCTTGCGCAGGCGACTAGGGAAAGGGTCATGAACGGTCCCGCAGACAGCATCTGGTCGGTGCGATGCGCCAAGCCGGCCTAGGCCATGGCAATGCCGGCTCGCCTGGCAGCGTGCTACTTCCTTTCTTTGGCCTTCGTCGGTAGCGTTGCACCTTACTTTTCGCTGTATCTGCATGAGGCAGGTTCGTCAGCGCGGGAAATTGCCATCCTGATGGCTGTCATGCAGTCGATGCGGCTGCTTGGACCGTATCTGTGGGTCGCAGTAACGGGCACAGGCTGGTCATTTAGATCGGCCATGGCTCTGACAACCCTTGGCAGTCTTTGTGGCGTGCTGGCGCTAACCGGTGCACAAGGATTCGGCGGCCTGCTCGTCGCCATGGCTATTCTTTCGGTTTTCTGGAGTGGGTCGCTGCCGCTTCTTGAAGCCTTGACCCTCAGCCACGTCAGTAACAGCCTCGCGGCCTACGGGCCGATCCGCATGTGGGGTTCCGCCGGTTTTATCGGCGCTACTCTGCTGCTCGGGCAATTTGTCGAGCGCTATTCAAGTGCCGTCGTGCCGTGGTTTTGCTTGCTGCTTTTGCTTGCTTTGCTGCCAATCTCGCTGATCTTGCCGAATGATGCCCGAGGCAAGACTTCCAAACCATCGGCGTTGTGGTTGGAGATCAAGGCCATGCTGGGGCGACCGGCGCCGGTCGCCATCTTGGGGGCTGGCTTCCTGATGGCCGCTGCCCACGGGGCATTCAACGTTTTTTTCTCGATTCACTTGGCGCAAAGCGGCTATGGCGGAACGGCGATCAGCATTCTCTGGGCCTGGGGCACGATCTCCGAGATGGTCGTCCTGATGCAGATGCCTCGCTTGCTTGGCTTATTTTCCCCGCGCCGCCTGCTATCGATCTGCTTCATGGCAGCCATCGTTCGTTTTGCCGTGACCGGGTGGGGCGTAGACAGCATTCTCCTGCTGGTGCTCGCTCAAACCCTGCATGCACTGAGCTTCGGGGCGCACCATGCCATCTCCGTTTCGCTGGTGAACCGCTACGCGGACAGCGGTAATCCCACAGCGACACAAGCACTCCATGCGTCCATCTACGGTGCCGGCACCCTGTTTGGCGGCTTGTTGAGTGGCGGCTTGTGGGCCGTCATTGGCGGTGAGTGGACTTTTGGTGTCAGCGCATTGCTGGCGGTCGGCGGGCTGGCTGCGATCCTGGCTGGCGTGCGGGAAAGAGGAATGGACGGGCGAAGTGCGAGTTGCGGCTAGACGTTGGCTTCGAATTAGCCAAGGGAACTGGCCGCTTGTCAGCCTGTGCTGGAATTTTGTCAGCGACCGAACTCCGGCGGCAATTAGCCAATCACCAGCGGTTCCGTAGAGAGTTGCAGCGAATGACAGCCTCAAGGCTAGCGTTTAGCATCGGGCCTAAGCTTCTGGACAGGCAACGAGAGGCGCAGTAGCATCGCCGCCCCATCCCAAAAGCACCCCCATGGTTTCACCTACTTCAGCCCATGCCTGCGGCATCGACTTCGGCACATCCAACTCAACCGTCGGCTGGCTGAGGCCGCAGCAAGCAACGCTGCTCCCCCTTGAAGATGGCAAGCCAACCTTGCCCTCTGTCGTTTTCTTCAATGCCGAAGACGATTCGGTCCGCTTCGGTCGGGCCGGTCTTCAGGACTACCTTGAGGGCTATGAGGGACGGCTGATGCGTTCCCTCAAAAGCCTCTTGGGCAGCAGCCTGATTGACGGGGTCACCGAAGTCCAGGGGCGCTCCATTCGCTTTCGTGATCTGCTGACCCAGTTCATCGCCACGCTCAAACAGCGGGCGGAAGCGCACGGCGGGCGCGCTTTCGATCAGGCAGTTTTTGGGCGGCCGGTGCATTTTGTCGATGACGATACCGCCGCCGATCGGCTGGCCGAGGCCACGCTGGGCGATATTGCCCGAGCGGTGGGGTTCAAGGAGTTGAGTTTCCAGTATGAGCCTATCGCTGCCGCCTTCCATTACGAGACCAGCCTGGCTCGGGAAGAAGTGGTTCTGGTCGCCGATATTGGCGGTGGCACTTCCGATTTCTCCATCGTTCGTCTTTCTCCGGATCGAGCACAAGCCAGTGATCGATGGAGCGATGTCCTGGCCAACGACGGCATCCACATCGGTGGCACCGATTTCGACAAACAGCTGAGCTTGGCAGAAGTCATGCCCCAGTTGGGTCATCGCAGCCAGCTGAAGAGTGGCCGGGAAATGCCGTCCAGCATCTATTTCAACCTGGCGACGTGGCACACCATCAACTTTGCCTACACCCGCCAAGTCTGGGCTGAACAGCAGCGGCTGTATCTTGACGCCATCGCGCCGGAGCGGCTCGATCGCCTCCTGGCCTTGATCCAGGACCGGGCCGGCCATTGGCTGGCCCATCAGGTTGAGGAGGCAAAGATCGCCCTTTCCAACCAGGAAACGGCTCAGCTTTCACTGGAGCGATTTTCTCCGGGGCAGCAAATTCTGCTGACACGCAGCCAATTCGATTTGGCGGCCCAAATCCTGGTGGAAAAGATCGAGGGGGCCGTCACTCGACTGCTACCCGAGGCGGGGGTGACCGCGTCCGCTATCGATACGGTCTTCTTCACCGGAGGATCAAGCGGCATCCCCCTGCTGCGTCGCCGTATTTCTGCGCTGCTGCCCCAGGCCAGGATCGTCGAAGGCGACCTCTTCGGCAGCATTGGCGCCGGCCTGGCAGTCGATGCTGCGCGCCGTTATGGAATGGGACGTTAGCAACAGCGGTCGGCCGCGATCAGTTGCCTGGCGGGAAATCGGTGCGGACATTCAGTCTTTCGGCTGACCCGGTCAGGAATGTCTCCGTAACTTGCCGCTCAATGACCACTTGGGCCGAAGGTCAACTAATTCCCTCCCTGGAATACGACCTTTTGACCCTCTTCGGAAGATCGCGACAAAGTCACGATGGATGGCTCACGAACTCTTTGCTACCAATACGGTTGGTGATTTTTCTAACGGCACTGGGCAGATTGAGTGATTTCGCAGCCGCCTCGGCCTCCTCTCTTGAAAAGTGCATGCTGATCGGGGTGTAAGGATCATCCGAAAACACGCCCCAGCAAAAACGCCACCCAGGATTATTCATATCCAATGTAGGCACAAGACGTTCGATATCTAGGGTCAGTCCTAAATAGACGGCATAACCCACGCCAATCCTACCCGACTCAGCGCGCAACGAACGACTAACTATCCCGACCACCTCTCCATTGCTGTTGACAACTGGACCTCCACTCATTCCTGAGGGCCAGTCACTCTCCACCACAAACACAGGACTTTTATTCGAATTGCTGATCCCATTGGGATGAACGTCAATGATTCGTCCATAGGCGCCATACATGCCTTCCGTTAATAGCTCTCGCTGCGCTACTTCGTCCACTTCTGACAGGTTCAATTCTGGAAATCCGATGGCAAGCACGATTTCTCCAATGCGAGGAATCCATCCATTAGCACGGACAGGTAGTGTCTGTGGTGGCCTCACGTTAGGACTGATTTCCAGCACTTTCAATGATGCAACGTCTGTGGTGGGCCTGTTGAAGGACAGGCCCTGCAAAGCAGCTAACGGGTCGTCCACTTCAGTCATCGATGCAAAAATTTCAGCAACAGCGACAAAACAGTCTGGTGGAATATCAACTGTTCCAAACACAACGGCATGCATGCTCAGGAGCAAAATGGGGCGACGTTCGTGACCATGCTCAATGAAATCAATTACGTGGTACGCCGTTAAATAGTTACCGAATCCATCAATATGAAACGCTGTCCCGAGTCCGTACATTCGACCATCAGCATTTTGGCAAAAGACTGGAACAATTGCATTTCGAAGGCCAAAAGGATCGTAAATCTGAAATGGCAACAGCAGGTTGTCTTGTATTGGCGTATAGCAGCGAGCGAGGTGTTTTTCATCAAGAAGCGCCTCGCAGGTGAATACCTTGAACGGCTCGAACTCTTCCATCTAAGGTGCCTTCTCCCTTAGCTACTAAATATCGAGTATTGCGGATCTTTGCACATTGGGTGGTAGCCGTTCTTTATCACGTACGCGAGTCCACCCCCTCTCTTAATACCGTTGTAACTATTGCTATTGAGCGTGTTATGCGAGCGATAAACTACGCTGTGGATGTGCGCTCTGGAGGGACTTTGCAGAAAGTCCGAAGTCATAATTTGCAATCCTGTGGCGTTGCCTCTCCACGGACTATCACTTTGTGCGAGATCGGAAAGTTGTTCGGCCGTGAGATCTTGCAATTGAACGGAGAGGAATGCAGGACGTGTCTTCGTGAATTGTCCTTTTGCAGCTTCGCGCAACTGATACCGCATTCCTTTTAGTACGTCATCTGATTTCTGGCTTTGAAGCGATAAGACGACTGCGCGCTTTCCCGGAGAAAACAGGGTTATCAGCGTTGAGTTTGGGTGGCCCGTACGCGCCCAAACGAAGCGCTGAATCTGGCTGCGAGAAAGGTCATCGGGCCCCTTAGTGAAAGGGCTTTCCTCGATAGAAAAATCCAAGACCTGAACTTCGCAGTATTCGGACTGCGTTATCGCTTCGCCACTTAGTAAGCCAGCCTGAAGTGTCTGTTCAATGCCACGGTGCTGCTTCGGGGAAGGGGTAAGACGATCCGGTATTTTGACCGTCACTATCATGCCATTTGCGGTGGATCTGTATGTCTGCGCAAGCACATCTTGCAGTGCCTTGCAGAGCGCTGCGCTTCTCCGCTTGTGAATTTTTCGGCCGAGATCGGCCGAGAACATTTTGCACTCAACTTCAATCTCAGCACCATCTTTCCGGGCCAAAAAGTCAAAGCCCCCGCCGTGCTCCAAATCATGGAATTCCACGTCAAAGCCGCGACTCATGAGGTGAATAGCAGTAGTTATTTCATGTTGGACAGACGATAGGCCTTTGTCCTCCTTCAAGCCATCAAGCAAAACACCACGAAGTCTACGCTTACCGCGTTCACTCAGGCGTTCGTAGCTGCGCACTGTTCCAGCAGCAAATGCTACCAATTCATAGGCAGCCATGCTGTCAACTATAAACGGCCGCTGCGGAGCTAAAGGCTGACGAAGCGCCTCGGAGAATGCCATTTCGATTGAGCATCGCTCACTCAGCCATTCCTCCATGTAGGGGTTTTCGGTGATTTCTCTGCGAAGCCATTCGAGACGACGCTTCCACGTTTCTATACCGGTAATTTGCGTCAAATCATGCAGCAACTGCCCGACTTCTGTGTCAAGAACGTCGATTGAAAACCGCATAGGTATTTGCCTCAGATTCGGTGATTTGAACGATTTCGTGCGTGGCGCCCGTTTCACTTTAACTAGCTGAAGATTTTGGGTATTTGATAGTATGCACTGGACATCAACGATGCAACCCAGCCGTTTGAACAGCGGATGCCGACGGTAGCGAGCGGTACCTTTTCGGCTCCGTTGACCGTGAATAGATCAACGCGTCGGACATTGACCTAATGATCCTATGTACCGACGCAATTCAGGCAGATGCGCTCCGTCAGGACATCGACCCAGATGCGTTGCCGTTGCCACTTCGTCTCTCTTTACTGGCCTACGCAGAGGCCATCGAGGTTGATGCTGTCTGCATCGAACACGCCCGCAAAATCTATCCGTAAAGTCAAAATTGGCCACGTGCTGCGCGAACACAGGTTCGCCTTTTGTCCAGCATCCATCTCCAGATCAGGAGGGGTCATAGATTTCTATTGCTTGGCCTACGGCTGCTAATCCCTTTATTGCGGACGCTGAGAGTTTCAATCGGGACCGTCAGCTTTGGCCGACAAACCGTAGTACAACCCAACCTGCACGACATCCCTCCGAAGGGGGCTGCTTCAAATCGGGGTGGATGCAATTTGCCGGTCAGCAGCGGGTTTTTCTCGGGCATTGAGCGACTGCCAGCAGCGGATGGGATGGTGCAGTGCCGCAATTGGTCGCTATATACGGGGATTTTTCGTACTGCTGCGGTGCACTGGCCAAATCAGCCATTTTTCAAGGCGTGGAAAAGGCCGATGCCGGTGACGGCGGCGAGGCTGGCCCATGACAGTACGTCGCCCCAGCCGTCGGCAAGCAGGGCGGCGAGCAGGCCGACGGTGCTGAGCAGGGCGAGCAGCAGGGGCATGCGGAAAATCTGCCCGGTGGTTTTCATGACGCCACCCCGGCGCCAGCTGGATATGCGCGATGCCGCCGGCGGGCCAGCCACAGGTAGAGGCCGCTGGCGAGGACGATGAGGGTCAGCAGATCGAGTGCCGCCCACAGCACCTTCAGCGGCAGGCCGCCGTAATCGCCGAAATGCAGCGGCTGCGAGAGCTGGAAGGCAGTGATGTACCCGGGGCGCTGGCCAGCCTGCAGCACTTCGCCGGTCTGTGGCGAGACGAGCAGGCGTTGGCTGAGGCGGGCGGTCAGCGGCGTGTTGCCGTGCAGGATGACGGCGAAATGCTCCGGGGTGCTGAGCAGGGTGCCCGGCCAGGCGATCATGTCCAGGCGCATGCCGGGCGCGGCGGCGAGGGCGCGCTGCATGGCGAGTTCGGCGGGCGGCAGGTCGATGGCGCCGGGTAGCGGCGGCAGCAGGGTTTGCGTGGCGCCGGCCCGTAGCTGGACGGCTTGTTCGGCCTGCCAGGCTTTGAGGATCAGGTCGGCCCAGGTGTTGACCACGCCGGTGGCGCCGACGACCAGGGCCCAGACCAGGGTGACGATGCCGAGCAGGTTGTGCTGATCGAGCCAGAAGATGCGCCGGGTGCGCTGGCGACGCACGCTGCCAAAATCGAGCTTGCGCATGAAGGGGGCGTAGAGGACGACGCCGGAAACGAGCGAAAGGACGAGCAGCACGCCCATCAGCCCGAGGAAGAGCTTGCCGGCGAGGCCGGCGAAGAGGTCGACATGCAGGCGATAAACCACGCCCATGAAACCGCGCCCGAGTTCGGGCGTGCCGAGGATGGCGCCGCTGCCGGCATCGGCGGCGAGCAGCACGGCGGCGCTCTCGTCGGTATCGACGCGGGTGTCGAGCTTGACGTACCAGAGGTCCGGTTCGTCGGCTTCGGCGAAGAAATAGAGCGGCACACGGCCGGGCGCGGCGGCCTGGGCGGCACGGGCGATATCGTCGAGGCTGGCCCGCCGCTCGCTGGCCGGGGCCGGGTGGAAGCCGTGACCGGCCAGCGCGTGAATCTCGTCGGAAAAGATCAGCGGCAGGCCGGTCAGGCACAACAGCAGCATGAACAGCGTGCACACGAGGCTGGACCAAGTATGGATCCAGCCCCAGGTGCGCAGGGTGCGCGCCTGCATCAGAAGTCGATGGTGGCGCTGAGGGTGATGGTGCGCGGCGCACCGAGGACGAGGTAGCCGTAGCCCGGGTAGCCGCCGACCGAGGCCCAGTAGTTTCGGTCGGTGACGTTGTCGATGCGGGCGCGGAAGGTCACGGCCTGGTCGGCGATCACCGTGGCGTAGCGGGCGCCGAGGTCGTAGCGTGTCCACGCCGGCACGCGCAGGGTGTTGGCGGCATCGGCGTACTGGCTGGAGGTGTGCACGGCGCGAGCATTGACGGCCAGGCCCTTGATGCCGGGAATGTCCCATTCGGCGCCGAGGTTGAACTGGCTACGCGGCACACCGATGGCGCGCTTGCCTTCGAGGCTGGCGTTGGTGGTCTCGGTGATCTTGCCGTCGAGGAAGGTAACGCCGCCGAGCAGGCGTACGCCGCGCAGCGGTTCGCCGAAGGCGCTCAGTTCCAGGCCGCGGTTGCGCTGGGTGCCGGCTTCCTTGAAGACGTTGTTGTCCACCGCACCGAATGGCTTGTCCACCGAGAACAGGGCGACGGTGGCGCCGAGTTTGCCGCCGTCGAACTTGGCGCCGATTTCCTGTTGCTTGGTGACGTGCGGCGACAGCGACTGGCCGTAGTTGACCGTGCCCCACGGTGCGCTGTCGCCCTTGGTCAGGCCTTCGACGTAGTTGCCGTAGAGCGAGACCTGCGGCGTCAGGCGGAAGAGCAGGCCGGCCATCGGGGTCAGCTTGTCGGTGTTGTATT
>JAYREE010000014.1:0-89255 GCA_041909105.1 Azonexus sp. | reverse complement strand
AATAGGCCGAGCAGGCGGCGCGCTGGTCGCGGATGAAGCGGACGTGTCGCTCGAGTGCCCAGGCGATGGTGTTTTCCCATTCGCGATTGCCGCGCGTCAGGTTGGCCAGCGCGTCGAGCAGGCCGAGCGCGAGGTTTTCCTTCCAGTAGCGCGTCTCGCGCTTGGCGCCCTTGGGCAGCGGGGTGTTGAGCTGGAGCATCAGCTCGTTGTATTTCATGAACAGCTCGACCGCCTTGGCGTGAGTTTCGGCCTGGCGGCTGTCACGCTCCAGGCGCAGCGTTTCGTCGTGCAGGGCGATGGAGGCGCGCTGTGCGCGTTGGGTGTCGGCGAACTGGGTGGCACCGGCGATCAGCACGACGATGGCAACGGCTGCGGCAGCCAGGGTAGCGAGGTAGGCGGCGCGCTTCAAGCTCGCATCCTGGCCGCTGGCGACGGCGCCTTGGGCCAAGGTGGCGGGCGGCGATGCGGGCAAGGCGTGGGCGGAAGGTTCCGTACTCGGCATGGCGGTCATTGCTGCGGCCGGGGTGGCCACGGTTTCTTCAGCCTTGGCTTCGCTGGCAGGTTCGACGGTTTCGGTGGCCAGGTTATCGCTGACCAGCACCATGCGCGTCCGTGCACGACGCGGTGCTGCCGGCTTGCGGCGCTTGGCGCCGGCATCCGTTTCGGCTTCCGGCATAGCTGTGATGGGGCTGACGACGTCGGCAGCGACGGCTTTGACTCGTTCTCTGGGGAAGGGCAGTGCCTCCAGTTCGGGCAGCGACAGCTGTTCCTGCTTCTTGCTTGTTTCTCTCGCCATGGGCTTCTTGTAATGGTTGCCGCGCTTGTGCCAGCGCGTTCTCGGGGGCGCGCATTATAGAGAAAGTTGGCGGCCCGTGCCGGTTTTTGCCCGGTTTTGGCGAGTGCTGCACCCCAAAGGGGCTTCCGTTGGGGCGCGGTGCACCGGCGTAACACGCCAAAAAGCCGGCTGAGGCCGCGCATCCTTCTTTGGTAGGAAAGACACTGCTCCGAATGGCGGATATGGTCATTCGCCCATTTCACCTAGCATGACCAGCCCCCAATGAGACGGGCCAGCGACGGCTCGCATGAACGGCATGGAAGCTGAACAAGACGCTAACAAGGGCAGCGAGCCCCCGGAACTGGAGTTGTCCGACGAGGACATCCTCGACGCGTTGGCCCATGTGCCGGGCTATATCGATATCAGTACCGAGGACTTTCGCACGGTCTATCACCTGGCTTGGCGGCATGCCCTGCAACGCCTGCGGGAAGAGCGGAAGGCGCTGGATAAGGACGATACCGCGTGAAGCTCGAAACAAACTGGCGGGATTATCTGCGCAAGATGCGCGGCACGACGCGCGGCAGCCCGCCGCGGGTGAGCAACGAGGAGATTGCGCTGTCCTGGCTCGGCGCCTTTTGCGGCATCGCCCTGCTCGGGTGGCTCGGTGAGCATTACTTCAACGAGGGCGATCGGGTGCTGCTGATCGGCTCCTTCGGTGCCTCGGCCGTGCTGCTCTTCGGTGCGGTGCGCAGCCCATTGGCGCAGCCGCGCAACCTGATCGGCGGCCATGTGCTGTCGGCGCTGGTCGGCGTGATCTGCTGGAAGTGCCTCTATTTCATGCCCTGGCTGGCCGGTGCGCTGGCCGTGGCGACGGCCATTGCCTTGATGCACGCAACGCGCACCTTGCATCCGCCCGGCGGGGCGACGGCGCTGATCGCCGTCGTCGGCTCCGGTGAAATCCATCGCCTCGGCTTCTGGTATGTGCTGACGCCCGTCCTGCTCGGTGCCGTGCTGATGCTGGTGATCGCCTTGCTGTTCAACAACCTGGCGCGCTCGCGGCGTTATCCGGAAATCTGGTTTTAGCTCATTGCTGCGGTGCACTGCCGAAAACGGGCAAAAAACAAAAGGCCGGAATTTCCGGCCTTTTTGCTGGGCAGTGAGTGGCTTAGCGGGCGACCTTGAGCAATTCCACTTCGAAGGTCAACGTTGCGTTCGGCGGGATGACGTTGCCTGCACCGCGGCTACCGTATGCGATGTCCGGCGGACAGGTCAGCTTGGCCTTGCCGCCTTCGCGCATCTTGGCGACGCCTTCGGTCCAGCAGGGGATGACGCGATTGAGCGGGAAGGTGGCCGGCTCGCCACGCTTGTAGGAACTGTCGAATTCGCGGCCATCGATCAGCGTGCCCCGGTAATGCACCTGAACGGTGGATTGGGCGTTGGGCTGCGCGCCGTTGCCGTCCTTCAGCGATTCATAGACGAGGCCGGAAGCAGTTTTTTCCGGGGCGGCAGCGTGGGCGGCCGTGCCGGCGATCAGGGTCAGTGCGGCCAGGGCGAAACTGAGCGAAGCTTTCATGGTGGTGGCTGTAGGTAGTGATGAAAGGAAGGGGCCGATTATCGCCTTGAAATCACGGCAAGTGAATTGGGAGAGGGGGGCGTATTGCGTCGAAATTTGCCGTTTTAAATGACGTTTGAATTGAACGTTGTCGACTCGTTGTGGTCTTAGTGTCAAACGTTCGTTTGTTGAACATATTGATTTATCAGTAAGTTTTTTGCGGGGTTTCCTAATGATTAACGCGTTGATTGAATATGGCATGATTTAGATCAACTTGATTTTGCTATTTCGTTGTCATTATTCGTAACTACTGAAGGGTGTTCGCTGAGTTATGGAGAAAGGCAAGATGCATTCAGAGCAGGGTGCGGATTTGTTTCACCGCAACAAGGCTGGCTTGATATTGCCGATGCTGCTGTTGTGGACCGTGCTCGCCTGGGTTGTGGCGCATCGCTACACAGAGCGGGTGATGGACGAGACACTCGAACACCAAAGCCAATTGGCCGCTCGCCAGCTCGATTCCCTGGTCGGTAACATCGAAGAAACCCTGCTATCCCTGCGTGGCATTCCCAAGCTGCTTGCCAAGGATGTCCAGGTCGAGCGAGCCTTGCAGCAGTTTTCGTTCAATGGTGAACCGTCGCCCTTGCCTCATGCCGAGCGTAAGGCGGCGTGGGCGGCCAATCCGGAATTACAGGCAGTCAATTCGCTGTTCGTCGCTGCGGCCGATGCGCTGAAAGCCGACGCCATCTGGCTGCTCAACGCCGGCGGAGATTGTGTTGCTTCGAGCAACCACATGACGCCGATCAGCTTCATCGGCAACAACTACGCCGAGCGTGAGTATTACCATGAAGCGAAAACCGGCCTGCCCGGCGAGCAGTATGCAATTGGCAGAAATAGCCAGGTACCGGGGCTGTATTTCTCCTATCCGGTCATGGCCAATGGCGTTTTTGCGGGCGCTGTTGCGACCAAGCGTGATATCACCGATTTCATGCGGTGGACCGGGCAATTCGAATCCTTCATCACGGATGCGAATGGGGTGATCATCCTGTCCCGCGACAACCGCCTTAACTTGCGTACGGTACCCGGTGCCAGTGTCGGTTCGAAGCCCGAGGCCGAGTTGCAGGCGCAGTATCGGCGTGCCAGTTTCGTTCCGCTGTCGATCGAGGCGTGGGGGGCGGCCTTCGGGCAGCGCCTGGTCCGCCTCGACGGCGGCGATACGCCGTATGTACTGGTTCGCAAGAAGGATACGATGCAGGCGATCGAGGTCTTTTTGCGCCACCCCAGCCCGGAGCTGGCCCAGCAGCAAAGCCAGGAAACGAGCATCTTCGTGCTGCTTGCCTCGGTCGGCAACCTGTTGATCGTTGCCATCTACGCCTCGGTGCTCTACACGCTCAGCCTGCACCGCGAGAAGGAAGCCTCGCTGCGCGCGGCGAGCGAGCTTGAAGGCTTGGTTGCGGTGCGCACCGACGAATTGCGCGCGGCCAAGGAGGAGGCCGAGCGTGCGGCGCGGGCCAAGAGCGAGTTCCTGGCCAACATGAGCCACGAGATTCGTACGCCGATGAATGCCATCATCGGCTTCACCCGCCTGTTGATGCGCGACGGCCCCAGCCTGGAGCAGCGCGAACGCCTGGAAAAGATCGGCAATGCCGGCGACCACCTGCTATCCATCATCAACGACATTCTCGACTTGTCGAAAATCGATGCCGGCAAACTGCAACTGGAATACACCGAGTTTCCCACCAGCGCCGTGCTCGACGGCGTCCGTTCGCTGATCTCCGAAGCGGCGCGGGCCAAAGGGCTGGACGTCGAGGTCGATTACGGCAATGTTCCTTCCTGCCTGAAAGGCGACCCGACGCGCCTGCGTCAGGCGCTACTCAACTACGCGAGCAACGCCGTCAAATTTACGGCCAGCGGCAAGGTCAGCTTGCGGGCGCAGGTGCTTGACGAGGATCAGGAGAGTCTTTTCGTCCGTTTCGAAGTCGAAGACACTGGAATCGGCATTGCTCCCGATAAATTGCCAACCCTGTTCCGTGCCTTCCAGCAGGTCGATGCCTCGACCACCCGGCAGTTTGGCGGGACCGGTCTCGGGCTGGCCATCACCGATCGTCTGGCCCGCCTGATGGGCGGTGAGACCGGGGTCGAGAGCGAGCCGGGCAAGGGCAGCCGTTTCTGGATCAGCGCCCGTTTCGGCAAGTGCCACAACGTCGGCGTCTATGTGCATTCCCTGATCCATGACGACAGTGAGGAACGTCTGCGCGCAACACACGATGGCAGCCGCATCCTGCTCGTCGAGGACGATCTGATCAACCAGGAAGTGGCGCTTGCCCTGCTGGCTGAAACCGGGCTGGTGGTCGATGTGGCTGACGATGGCCAGCAGGCGGTGGAGAAAGCCGCCGCCTCGCACTACAAGTTGATCCTGATGGATATGCAGATGCCACGCATGGACGGCATCGAAGCAACACGCGCCATCCGCCTGCTACCGGGCTGCGCCAGCGTACCGATCATCGCCATGACGGCCAATGCCTTCAGCGAAGACCTGCAGCGCTGCCTGGAAGCAGGCATGTCGGACTTCATTGCCAAGCCGGTCGAACCCGAGGTGTTGTTCAAGACCCTGGTCAAATGGCTGGATGACACGCTGAAACCGACCGCCTGAGTCGGCGTTTTCTGTCCCCTGGCTTGCCGCATCAGGCAAAATAATAAAAACAGGAGGACGAACATGGTTGCAGGAAACCTCGTAAACAAGCTGCGCTCCTTGATGGGCGGCAGCGAAGAACGTGTCGGGCTCAATGCCAAGGGTGTCGAGAAGCTGCGCGCCCAGTTGCGCGAATGTGCGGCCGGGCAGGGCGGCGAAGTTTCGGCGCGGGTGCGTGCCGGCAAGCTGGCGGAAACCTATCTCGGCCTGAACGACGAAGGCCGCCACCAGTTTTTGAAGCTGATCGCGCTCGAATTCGGGCCGGACCCGAAGAAGGTCGACAAAGCTCATGCCGCCTACCAGAAGGCCGTCGGCACCGCCGATCAATGGAAGGCCGAAGCCGCGCTGCGCGGGGCCATGCGCTCGCAACGCATCCGCATCCTGACGCAGTTCAACGCCATCCCGCAGGGCGTCAAATTCCTCGTCGACCTGCGCGCCGACCTGCTGCGCTATCTGGAAAACGACAAGGAACTCGCTGTGCTCGACCGCGAGCTGGAATCGCGCCTGTCCGCCTGGTTCGATGTCGGCTTCCTCGAATTGCAGCGCCTGACCTGGAACTCGCCGGCCGCACTGCTCGAAAAGCTGATCGAATACGAAGCCGTGCACGAGATCCGCTCGTGGACCGACCTCAAGAACCGCCTCGATTCCGACCGCAGGCTCTACGCCTTCTTCCATCCGCGCATGCCGGCCGAGCCGCTGATCTTCGTCGAAGTGGCGTTGACCGATCACATCTCCGGCAACGTGCAGGAATTGCTTGACGAAAATGCCCCGGTTTTCGACAACCGCAAGGCCGATACGGCGATCTTCTACTCCATTTCGAACACGCAGGTTGGCCTGCGTGGCGTGTCTTTCGGCAACTTCCTGTTGAAGCGCGTGATCGACGACTTGAAGCGCGATTTCCCCAAACTGGAAAACTTCGCCACCCTGTCGCCGATGCCGGGCATGGCTGCCTGGGTGCGCAAGAATCCGGGCGTATTGGCTGAGGCCGAGATCGCGTTGGCGCTCGATCAGCTATCGACCGGCGAATGGGCCAAAGACAAGAAGCAGGTGCGTTCCGTTCAGGATGCGCTGCTGCGCCTCGGCGCCCGCTATCTGGCGACAGCCAAGCAGGGCGGCGGCGAAGAAGGTCCGCCGTTCGACCCGGTATCGCGCTTCCACCTCGGCAACGGCGCGCGTGTCGAGCGCCTCAACTTCCTGGCCGACTCCTCGGCCAAGGGCTTCCGCCAGTCCTTCGGGCTGATGGTGAATTACCGCTATGAGTTCGACGACATCGAAACCAACCTCGAAGCCTTCGCCAGCACTGGCAAGATCGCGATGTCGGCGACCGTGCGGCGGCAGGCGCGGTTAAGCAAGTAAATAACCGTTCCGTGGCCGGTGCGCAGCCGACTGCTGCGGTGCACCGGCCAAAAAGGGCAAAAACCGTGGCGCGCTGGGCAATCCGGAAAACGTTCATCCCGCCCGCCCTTGGCGCAGGCGTGTTTCGGCGTCAGCAAGGCTTATTTGGCAACGGGCGACCGTCGTCGCCTTGCCTTGCAAATAGCCTTCAGGCGTCTCCGAATTTCTTGTGGTAAGCCTCGATGGCACGGCTGCGTGCCACGAAGAGGCGGAGTTTGACCTTGTCGGGCAGCACTTCGTCCGAAACACCGGCTGCTGCCTGATTGAGAACATGTGCATCGACCGCCTTGGCTCGCGCCATCAACAGCCGTAGCTGGATGTGAGCGGGTAGGGCGAGCTTGTCGTCGTTGCCGTCGAACGTTTCCCCGGTCAGCCTCGGCCGGCTGAAGGAGCGGTGCAAATCCAGATCGTCCAGGCCGGGATCGTCTTCATCGTCATCTGAGGCGATTTGCCGCGTCGGGTCGTCGACCCGGCCAGCGCTTTTGTAGAGCGCGATCTGCTCGCGGGCCGCGCGCGAAAGCATCGATCTGGCCGCGGCATGCTTTTTGGCCTTGATCGTTTTGCTCTGAGCGAGGCCTTGGCTGGAGGCGAGATGCCTGATCGGCTTGGCTGCTATCGCCGGCAGCGGTTCTGTGGTGAGTGCAACCAACGCACCGTCCATGGCGGGCAAGACCTGAGCGCTTTCTGTCGGAACGGCGACAACCGACGTTTCCTCGGCGTGAACACCCGTCACGGCGAGGAAAGTCGAAATAGCGATCAGATATCTGCGCAGCATTGGCGGGGCTCTCATAGCCATGGGCTTAGTGAATCAGATTGGCCTCGAACGTGACTTCGGCCTGCTCGGCAAACTTGTACTGAGCGAAGATGCGCTGCAGTTCGGCCGATTTCATTCCCGGGTTGGCCAGAAAGCTGATGCCGATGCGTTGCCCCTGCTTGACCAGGGTCGTGAAGGCGTAGTGCCATTCACGGGCTTCTTCCAGGCGTTCGATCACTTCCTGCTCGTTGCTGATGGCTACACCGGCGCCCTTGAGCGACTGAATGAATTGGGTGGATTCGTAGTTGGGGTTGCGGATCATGTTGTGCTCCATTGATTCACGATTGCCATAGCTACTTAACGATCTGCCCGAGCATGCGATGACGGCTATTTGTAGCGATTTGTAACGATCGAACCACTGGGCCTGGGCGACACGGCGCCCAGTGCCGCTTACGAGCTAGGCAAAATCTTTGGCAAGGGAACGATTCGGAACTAAGCTGAAAGCAAGGTCGGCCGCCCGTCGTACGGCATCCGGAATGGCCCTCACCCCCGCTCAGGGCAGGGTTGCCGGCGGCAAGGGTGGCCGACCGCTGGAGGCCGCCATGAAAAAGAAGAGCTTTCCGCTGGCCAAGGTCTATGGCCTGCTCGAACCCGGCCCGGTCGTGCTGCTCAGCACCGCGCGGCGCGGCAAGAACAATGTGATGACTCTCTCCTGGCACACCATGCTTGAATTCGAGCCGCCGCTCATTGGTTGCGTCGTCTGCGGCTATAGCCACGCCGCACTCAAGGCGACCAAGGAGTGCGTCATCAACATCCCGGATGCCAGCCTGGCCGATCAGGTCGTCGCCTGTGGCAACCATAGTGGTCGCGACATCGACAAATTCGCCACTTTCGGCCTGACGCCGCTGCCGGCAGCGCAAGTGCAGGCTCCGCTGATCGCCGAATGTTTCGCCAACCTGGAATGCCGCGTGATTGATACCCGCCTGGTCAATCGCTACAGCTTCTTCGTGCTGGAAGTGGTGCAGGCCTGGGCCGACGGCGACATCGCCGAGCGGCAGACCATGCACCATCGCGGGTACGGCAAGTTCATGTTCGCCGGCGAGACGCGACAGCTCGATTCGAAGATGCGTTGAGCCTCGACGCAGGGGCTGGGTTTATTTACCGCCGTCCAAGATCCAGGTTGCGATCTTCTGCACCACGTCGTTCTCGATGCCATTGAAGCCGTGATAGGCAATCGCCTCGCACGGATCGCCCACATTCCGCCCGCCCTTGAAGGCCAGTAACTGCTTGCGCGGGGCGTTGCTCAGCTTGTCGATCAGCAAAGGTGCGCCGGCAAAGGCGCAATGCGAGCAGCCATCTTCCTCGTGATGCACCACCAGCACCGGGATACGGATTTTCTCAAGCTGCATCATCGGCACTGCCCGCCCTTTGGGGTCGGTGAGGATCGTTGCCGTCAGCACCACCCCATCGGGACCATCACTCCCAGACAGCTCGGTGGCGACATAGCCTGCCGACTGCGTACCGCGGCTGGTGCCAACCAGCCAGACCGGTACCTTGTGGGTTTCGCGCGCCCAGGCAATCACCGCCTTGATATCGTCCGCATGCTCCGGTTTCTGCCGCTGGCCGCCGAGAAAGGGGGCGGATTGCCGGTCGGAAGGCGCATCGACCACCACGACGTTGAAGCCCTGATCGGCAAACAACTGGCGCGTCCGCACCAGGAAATTGCCTTCGCCCCATTTCATGCCGCCGTTGGGAAACAACTGCAAGCCGCCATGCCCGCCCGGCAGCATGATCAGCGTCGCTTTCGCGTTGGCCGAGGAGAGCACCAGCAGGCGCTGCGTCACGCCAGGCCGGGTCGGGATGTCGACAACTTGCTGCGCCAGAGCGGTAGTGGCCGTGAGCAGCCAGAAGACAAAAAAAACGATAGCGCGCATTGATTTCCTCCGGTGAGGTAATGAGGCCAATGAATAAGCGGCTAAAGAGAGCGATTCAGGTTAATCGGGGCCTTGGTTTTTAGCAAAAAATGCGTGTGCACCGCAGCAGCGGAATAAATCGGGCTTTACACGTTTTATTGCTCCGAATGCAGATTGGGGCAGAGGCAACGATAAGTTACCGGTTTAGCTTTTTCCATTCATCGGTGAGTAACCCCGAGAAACCCCAGTTCTCCTCTTCGATTTCCTGAATAACGATGTGGGTGTGCTCCGGCTTCTTGCCAAGCACTCGAACTAAAGAGTCAGTGACCTCTTGGACTAACTGACTCTTTTGTTCCCTCGTGGCACCTTTGGTGATCTGAATATTGACGTATGGCATGCGAAGAAAGTAACTCCAATGAAGAATCGGTAGAGCCAGGAATTGACTGCTCACTAGTTTGTGAGGGCCAGCACGACGAGGCAGCATGGCTGGATCGGGTCTCGAAGCTGGCTGTTGTGGCTTGAAAATCAATAAAACACGGAGGGATCACGTTTCTTTCTGGAAAATGTGGTCTGTCCCCGATTGTTGCGTTTGGTAGCTCAGCCGACGGCAGGCAGCGTAGCTGGCTGACGGTCCGGTGGACCGGAATGTTGGGCGACATTATCTTCACCAAAGCCACCTATCGGTGGGCACACTTGCGGTATGGCGCCAGATGAAGCTAGCAATAGCGGCGAGCGCGACCGCTAGCAGTAGCCAAAGGATGATTAGCCCCGGTGAGCCCGTAAGCGCAAAGACGGCTTCGGTTATCCGTGCCAAACGCCCTCTAAACGGAGGGGCAGAAGGCACTAGCCACTCGATGACCGCGCCACCAATTGCGAGGACTGAGAGCCCGGCAAGGAGGCGGACAAACCAACGTGTTTCCTGAGCCCCTGAACTTATGCGGATGGATTTCATGACGCCCAACGTTGTAGGTGAAGGGCGCTGCGCGGCGTTTTATCGCGCAGCGTCCAGCGGAGGCCAAAGGCCGGAGCGGGTTTGACCGGAATGTTAGAAGGCTTATGCATTGAGTGCCTTGAGCAGTAACAAGGTGGCCAGCCCAGATAACAGAGAGATGCCAGCAAAGACCAAGTAACTGATTGATACTACGCGACGTAGAACAAGGCGATACCACAAGCCGACGAACACAACGGAAAAGACCAGCGCCGCAGCGCCGTAAGGTGCCGACCCGAAAAACCAAGAAACCCAACCACCCCAGAGCGCACCGGCAAACCAAAGCCCTAAACAAGCAACGGGCTTGGAAATGGGAATGGACGGAACTGGAGCGAACAAGCCAACTTTTGCCTCGGCGCGAGATTGCCAAAATATGCCGAATGCGGTGCCGAGCACGACAAGTGTAAGGCAATAACCTGCGGTAAATGCTTCGAAGGTTTGGGACAGTAAATAAGCCAGCACAACGGACAGCCCGACGCAAAGTACAAGACGCCATACCAATAAAGCGAGCAGGATATCGACGGCGATTTCCATAGCCTTCTAACGTTTTAGGTAAGGGGCGGCCCGCTTGCGGGACGTCCCAGCGGCCGAAGGCCGCGCCTTGACCGGGATGTTAGAGCGGAAAGGAAGCATATTTACTGGCGCCCCCCAGTAAATGTGACAGCAACGATTACAAGCAACGCAAAAATAACCCAGCCAAATATTTCGCGTTTAGTCATGTGGCGAGCTAATAACCCATCAAAAAAGGATGGAAACCCGGCTTGTTGGGCAAGTTGCTGTGCATGCGGCGACAAATTCTCCGGATGACTCTCTCGGTGCAACCGCGCGACGATGAATGCGAGTGCGCCGACAACAAGCAAAGCAAACAAACCAAAGGCGATTGCAAGTTCGGTCGGCATATAGCTCTAACGTTTTAGGTAAGGGACGCTGCGCGGAGCTTTATCGCGCAGCGTCCAGCGACCGGAGGGAGCGGCCTTGACCGCAGTGTTAGGCAGCATTGGGGTCATCGCTCCAATCGCCATTAAATGATGGACTCCATCGGTATTTAATGTTCTTTTCGTCAAATTCGAGAATGCCAAGTGCGACGAGCTTATCCATAAACTGCCAAAGTGCGTCACCAACTTCGTTGCTTGCGCAAAAGACGCTCTTGGCATTGCGAAAGCCATCTAGAGTGCCGTCCTCCGCTTTCATCAGACCAAGACAGCAAGCCAAATAGTAGGTGGCGACGTCGGCATGGACCCAGTCAGCCAGCGCCTCCTTGAGGGATTCGAAATGCGATGGAAATTTCATGCTGCCTAACGTGCTAGCTCAGGGGCGACCGGAGGCCGTAGGCCGGAGGGCACCGAGAAGCGCAGCTTCTCGGGCGTCCCCTGGAGCGGCGGGTTAGCCCTCGGTATACGACCGCTAGAACTACGCAGCATATCGTTTCACCCAAGGCAGTTGAACCAACGCAGACAGCTGCGTTTGCTCGAACTCAAAGCCGAAAGATACCGAGTGCCAAAACTCGCGGCTTTCGCCAATGATGTGATAGCCGGTGGAGCCCTCGACGGCTAGGCCGCCCCGGGAATTGAAGGAGAACACCTTCAATACCAATTCATCTGGCGAAATGGATTCGAGCACTGCTTCACCCTTGAGCGTTTCGTTGAGTGCTATGAGCGCACGGCAAAAGGCGGACATCGACTCTGACTGTGCCCACAGATCATTGTGCCCAGCGAACCCAGCAGACTGAACGCTAAGAGTGATGTATGCATCACCTTGACTTGGAAGTGTGTGGTCTTCCTCAATGGCAAAACCCATTTCGAGGAAGTCATCGCCGTTGCTGATTCGGAGAACTGACATAGAGGGCTAACTAGTAGTAGACGTCAAAACTGACGCCTAATTCGGAAACCTGTCCAATAAGCTGGAATACAGGACAGCGAGTTTCGCTCGTATCGCAAGCTTTTCGGGTGGATTGTGGTGTATTCATGGCTAGTTTCAATCGGCCAAACCGGACATTGATGACTGACGGGGCGCATCGCCTCGTTTTGGCGGGTTCTGGGCTACGCGGTGGGCATAAGCATACGCATTCGCTCAGCTGGCGTCCATTCGGATGGCATTGTTCGAGGGCGCAAAAAAGGCTGTCCGCGTTGCTTCGGACAGCCTTGCTTGAGGGGCGATAGTCAGCGGTTCAGTCGCCGTTCACAAAATCGCCAGCACATTCTCCGGTGGCCGGCCCAGCGCGGCTTTGCCGTCCTTGACTACGATGGGGCGCTCGATCAGTTTGGGGTGCTGGACCATGGCTTCGATCAGCGCATCTTGCGACAGCTTGGCGTCGGCCAGGTTGAGGTCCTTGTATTCGGCTTCGCCTTTGCGCATCAGGGTGCGGGCGTCGGCGAAGCCCAGTTGCTTTAGCAGGGTTTTGATCTCAGCGGCGCTGGGCGGGGTTTCGAGGTAGAGGACGATTTGCGGATCGATGCCTTTTTCCTTGAGCAGGGCGAGGGTGTCGCGGGATTTACCGCAGCGCGGGTTGTGGTAGATGGTGGTCATGCTTGGGCTCCGGATTGCAAGGTGCGTATTGTCGCGCAGGCGATTGCTGCGGTGCACGGGCTGAAATGGCAAAAAACGGGCACAAAAAACGGCCGGGGTTTCCGGCCGTTGTTTTGGGCGCCTACCGCTCAGGCGCGCAGCAGGGCCTTGACCAGGCGCTCGGAGAGCTGGTCTTCGGTGAATTGCGGCTCGTTGGGCGGGTAGAGCGAGTCTTCGACGATTTCGAAGCCGTTGTCTTTGGCGAGGGCGCGCAGTTCCTTGATCTTCTGGCAGGCCTTGAGGGCTTCGGCGAGGGCGGCATCGGCGCGCGCCTTGTCGGAAAACGCCTTGATCGGGGCGACGGACATGGTGGGTTCTCCTGATGAGGTTGGTAAGACGGTGTTGCGGGTTGAATGGGAGTTCAGGCGGGGTAGTCGATGACGTTGCTGTCGCCGCTGCCGTCGTCGATTTCGGCGCGGGCGAGGCGGCCATCGGCGTGGTAGTGGTAGTCGTGGCGCAGTTCGATTTCGCCGTAGACGACCTTTTCGCAGCTGACGAGCTGGCCGCCGGCGTCGTAGCTGCCGCGGAAGTAGGTGTTGCGGTTGTTCATGCCGGCCGCGTCGATTTCGCCGACGAGGTTGAGCGGAAGCTTGGTGCCGCTGTAGCTGGTGAAGTAGCGGGTGGTGGCTGGGCTGGTCATCGTGCGTTTTGTCGGATTGTCGACAGGAATTTCGTCAAAACTTCATGGATTGCAAAAATGGGGCCAGCGCTTTCGGTTGCGTCTGGAATAAGTGCTCTGTAGCAGGAAATGGCGGTGGGAATGTTTTGATCCCTTGGTGTAGAGTTGCTGCTATTCTTTGCACTTTCGAAATATTTGCGTTCCCGATGCCGGTGCTGTTCCAACGTATTGCTGTCACGACCTGGTTGAAGGTGCTCGCGGTCATCGCGGCGGCTGTGCTGCTGGCTACGGGCATCGAGCATTTCGACCGGGGCGAGGCCGAGCAGGCGGCGATGCGGCGGACGGAAGTGCAGTTGCGGGCGGCGGTGATGCGCCTGGAACGCGACCTGGCGTCCATCGTTCAGGTCAATTACGACTTCGCTGCAGCGCTGCCGGCCAATCTGGAGGTCGGCGAGGAACGTTTGAACCAGGTGGCCGAGCGCCTGATTTCCGGTCACCGGCGGATCATCAATGTGACCTTGTCGCGGGGGCTGGTCGTTACCTTCGCTTATCCCTACCAAGGTAACGAAGCCGTGCTCGGCATGAACTACGCCACGCGGCCGGATGTGATGATCGGCGTGCAACGCGCGCTGGATCGACAGGACACGGTTTGGGGCGGGCCCTTCAAGTTGGTGCAGAGCGGTCGCCCTGGTGTGGTCAGCCGGACGCCGATCTACCTGTCTGCCTCCGGCCAGTTGCCTGAGTTCAAGGGGGTGGTATCGACCGCCGTCGATTTCGAAGGCTTGTTGGCCGATGCCGGCCTGCTGGCGGAGGATCTGCCGTTCAGCCTGGCGATGCGTGGTCGCGATGGCTCGGGTATCCAGGGCGACCCATTTTTCGGCGATGTCGGCATTTTCCAGCGGCCGCATGTAACGGTCGATCTGATGTTGCCGGGTGGTGCCTGGCGGCTGGCAGCCGAGCCGCGCCAGGTGAGGCTTGATCCGCTACGTATCTGGCTGGTACGCGGCGGTTGCGGGCTGATCGCGCTGGCGCTGATCGCCTCCGTGTTACTGCGTGCCCGGACGAAAGCGTTGGCGGATGAAGCCGAAAGCAGGGTCGAGTCCGGCGGCAAGCGGCGCCAAGTCGGCTTGCGTGCTTTCCTGTTGGGTTCATTGTTGCTCGTGTTGTTGCCCATCGTGGCGATCAGCGGCTGGATTTCCTATCGCAATGCGCGGCATTCGTCTGAGGTGTTCGTCCAGTCGCTGGCCGCATCCTTGAGCGAGCGGGTGCATGACAAGGTCTCGGCGTTTTTTGAGGTGCCGCGTCGCATCGTGGCGTACAACGCCGAGATGGCTCGCGCCGGGGGGCTCGATATCGGCAATCGCGAAGCGCTGATGCAGCGCTTCCTATTGCAGATTCGGCAGCAGCCCTTGCTGACCTTCATCTCCATTGGTCTGCCGGACGGTGAATATTACGCCGGAAGCCGCCCGCCGCTCGGCAGCGATCGTGGCCTGCGCATGCTGCATGCACGCATTGCCGACGACCGGGTGATGCACATCTACCGGGCCGACGACGCTGCCCGGCGGACGACGCTGGTTTCACGCGGCAACAGCGATTTCGATGCGCGTAGCCGGCCATGGTTCAAGGCTGCCGTGGCCAAGGGAAGCATGGCCTGGTATCCGGCCTACCGCTATGTGATCAACGATGCTGCCGGGGCCTACGATACGCTCGGCATCGGCATGTCGGTCCCCCTGTATGGCGCCAAGGGCGAATTCCTCGGCGTGACCACGGCCGACGTCGCCTTGTCGCAGCTGAGCGCTTTCCTGCGCGAGTTGAGCGTCAATACCAGCGGCGTGGCGTTCATCGCCGAACAGGATGGCAAGCTGTTGGCCACCTCGACCACCGAGCCGATCTACCGGATCGACGAAAACACGACGCTTCGCTTCGATTTCGCCAGCAGCGACAACGCCATGCTGCGTGCCGCCGGTAGTGCCCTGCGCCAGGCCGGCACACCGGAAGGCAGGGCGGCTGTCGGCCTGGCGGGTGCCGACTACCTGCTCGACTGGCACACCCTGCAACTGGAGCAGGGGCCGAAGCTGACGATTGGCGTCATCCTGCCACGCAGCCACTTCGATTCGGTGGCGAGCGACATGCTGCACAACATCATCTATCTGGCGCTGGTCGTTTCGCTGTTCAGCATCCTGATCGGTTTGCTGGCCACCGACTGGGTTTCGCGGCCGTTGATCCAGCTATCGCAAGCTGCGTCCAACATGGCGGCCGGCAAGTGGCGTCTGGGCAGTGCCATGCGTAGCCCAATCCGCGAAGTGGGAACCTTGTTCGCCGCGATGCGCGACATGGCCGCACAATTACGTCAGCACACCGACAATCTCGAACGTCAGGCCAACGAACTGCGTCAGGCCAACGACCATCTCCTGCACGAAGTCGCGGAGCGGGAAAAGTCGGAACAACGGGTTCAGGCGCTCAATGCCGATCTGGAAAACGCCAACCAGCAGTTAACCCAGGCCAAGGAGTCGGCCGAAACGGCGAACCGGGCGAAGTCGGTTTTCCTGGCCAACATGAGCCACGAATTGCGGACGCCGATGCACGGCATCATGGGTATGATCGCGCTGGCCCGCGGGCGCATGGCGGATGCCAAGGGGCAGGAGCAGCTCGACAAGGCCAAATCGGCGGCCAACCGGCTGCTGTTGATCATCAACGACATCCTCGATATCTCGAAGATCGAATCCGAGCGCCTCGTGCTCGAGCAGGCGGAATTCAAGCTGGGCAGCGTGCTGGAGAACATCGCCAGCCTGGTCGGGCATCAGGCGGAATTGAAGGGCCTCGCGTTGCATCTGGATAGCGCGTCGACCTTGGCCCGGCAGGGAGTGGTCGGCGATTCGCTGCGCCTGAGCCAGATTCTGCTCAATCTCGCCGGCAATGCGGTGAAATTCACGCCGTCGGGCGAGGTTGCGGTCAGCTTGAGCTGTGTCGAGGACAACGCAGCCGACATGCTGTTGCGTTTCGAGGTGCGCGATACGGGCATCGGCATCGCCCCGGAAGACAAGGATCGTCTGTTCGACGCCTTTTCCCAGGCCGACAATTCGATCAGCCGCAAGTACGGCGGCACCGGCCTGGGGCTGGCGATTAGCCGCCAGTTGGTGCAGATGATGGGCGGCGAGATCGGCGTCGACAGTACGCTGGGTGTCGGGAGCACCTTCTGGTTCACCGTTCGTCTGGGCAAGGCGGCTTCGATCGCTTCCGATGCGGTGTCGGAACTGGCGCCGATGAGCGCCGAGTCGGCTTTGCGCGCGCGCTATGCGGCGGCGCGCGTCCTGCTGGTCGAAGACGAGCCGATCAACCAGGAAGTTGCGGCCGGATTGCTCGAAGATGCCGGGCTGACGGTTGAGTTGGCGGGCGATGGCGCCATCGCACTGGCCAAGGCGCGGCAGGACCGCTATGACCTGATCCTGATGGACATGCAGATGCCCAACATGAACGGCATGGAGGCGACGCGGGCCATCCGGGCCGACTCGCTGAATCGCGACACGCCGATTCTGGCCATGACGGCCAATGCCTTCGACGAGGACAGGCAGGTCTGTCTGGAAGCCGGTATGAACGACCATATCGGCAAGCCGGTGAAGCCCGATCACCTCTATGAAACCCTGCTTCATTGGCTGGAGCAGGCGCGCAAGCGTCAGGCCTGATCACGTGCCGCCTACCAGGGGGCGTCGCCCTCCGGCACGCGGTATTGCGCGAAGCGCTCGGCCAGGAAATCGATGAAGGTGCGCACCTTGGCCGAAAGGTGGTGGCGCGGCGGGTAGATGGCGTGGATGTCGGCGGCAGTGCCGACCCACGGCGTCAGCACGCGCACCAATTCGCCGGAACGCAGGTAGGGAGCGATGTCCCATTCCGAACGCAGCACGATGCCGTGCCCGGCCAGCGCCCAGTCCACGGCAATTTCGCCGTGATTGACGCCAAGCCGGCAGCGTACCTTGACCATGGTCTGCTGCTTGCCGTCGGTCAGCTGCCAGTTGTTGAAGGCGCGTTCGTTTTCGCGGATGACGATGCACTGGTGATCCTGCAATTCGCGCGGGGTCGTCGGCTGGCCGTGTTCGGCCAGGTAGGCCGGGGCGGCGCACAGCAGGCGACGGTTGGAAGCGATCTTCCGCGCCATGATGCGGGCGTCCGGCGGTGGGCCGAAACGGATGGCGATGTCGAAGGCGCCTTCGGTGAGGTCGAGATGGCGGTCCGATAGGTGCAGGATCACCTCAACCTCGGGCCAGGCCTTGGCGAATTCGGCGATCAGCGGTCCCAGATGGCGGCGGCCGAAGCCGAAGCCGGCATTGATGCGCAGCAGGCCGCGTGGCGTGTCGCGGCTTTCGGTCAATGAGCGCTCCAGGCGCTCGATGTCGCGCAGGATGTTTTCGCCGTCTTCGAGATAACGCTCGCCTTCCGGCGTCAGGCTGACGCGGCGCGTGGTGCGGTTGAGCAGACGCACGCCGAGGCGCTGTTCCAGCGCGGCCAAGCGGCGGCTGACCACCGGCGGTGTCACATCGAGGGCCTGCGCCGCCGCGGCCAGGCTGGGTTGGCGCGCGAGCAGGGCGAAAAAGGCGAGGTCGGCGGTGCTATCCATTGTTGTGATTAAAGCAATAATCAATTGACTTGCTTTGCATTGTAGTTCGTTCGGAGATCAATATCATGGGCTGGTCGCCTGCCGTGGCGGTTCGGTCCAACGCTCCTCCGGACTGAACAGCCATTGCGGTGCGGCCATTTTTTGCCTTTTTAGCCGGTGCACCGCAGCAATGACGCTTTTGAGCCTTATTCCCAGCATGACCGATCTGTTTTTGACGCTCGCCCTCGGCGCCAGCCTGGGTTTTCTCGGCGGGCTGTTCGGCATCGGTGGCGGCATCGTCGCCGTGCCGCTGTTCGTACTCGGTTTTCACATGGAGCAGCCGCTGGCGCAGGGCACCGCGCTGGTCCTGATGGTGCCCAACCTGCTGATCGGCTGGTGGCGCTACAGCCAGCGCCATCCGGTGCCGCTCAAGGCGGCGCTGGCCATCGGGGTCTCGGCGACGCTGACCACCTGGCTGATCGCCCACGTGGCGACGACCTGGTTGAATCCGACCGTGATGCGCCTGCTGTTCAGTGCCTGCATCACGCTGTTGGCCCTGCAATTGCTGGTGCCGCGCCGGAATAAGGAAGAAGGCAGTGCCGCTCTAAAGGTTGGCGCCTTGCCGTTCGTTGGCATGGCGGGTGGCAGCAGCATGGGTTTGCTCGGCATCGGCGGCGGCTTGATCGCGACGCCGCTTCTCTCCACTTGGCTCGGCCTGCGCCAGACCGTGGCGCAAAGCCTGTCGCTGGCGTTGGTGGCGCCGAGCTCGGCCGTGGCACTGGCGACTTACGCCGGCGCCGGGCGGGTGGATTGGAGTTTGGGCCTGCCAATGGCCATCGGCGGTCTATTCACCGTCTCGGCCGGCGTCGCGTTGGCGCACAAACTGCCGGAGCGGCGCATGCGCGTGGCCTTCGGCTGGATGCTGGTGGCGACGGCCCTGTGGCTGGTGCTTGGGCCGGCGCTACGCTAAAAAATCCTTAGCGGGTTTTACAGCCCGCTTCGCACTGCTGGTAAGTGCTCAGACAGGCGCCTTCGCCGTCACGCTTGCCGCGACCCTGGCAGGCGTAGAGACGATCGCCGCATTGGCGGACGCAGGCGTTCTGTTCCATCTGGGCGGCGGTCGGTTCGCCGCGTAGTGGCAGGCGGACGACGCCCGGTTGTGCGCTGCAGGTCGAGAGGTCGATGGCGTGCTTGGGGCCGGGCAACAGTTGCCATTCCTCGTCGGAAAAGGCGAGTTCGTTCTGCAGGCGGTCGATGGCGGCTGCGCCCTGGCCGATCAGGCCGGAAGCCTGCAGGGTGCCGAGGGCGACGCAATCGGCGCGGCGGGCCTGGGCTGGCGTCGGCAGGGCGGCAGGCGGCAGGCCCATGGCTAGGCGGGCGCAGGATTGGGCGAAGAAGAATTCGCGAGCCAGCGGCGACAGCTCGGGGAAGAGTTCCGGGTTGTGGCGGATGATGCGGCGGCCATCCTCCCCACCGAAGCGGACGATCACCGGCAGGCTCGTATCGGCTTGCGCCTTGAAGCTGCGGCCGTTGGCGTCGGTACAGGTTTGCATTTCGATGGTTTCGGCCGCTGTGGCATGGGTGGCGAGGCCGAGGCAGAGCGCCAGTGCGAGCAGAATGCGCATCGATTTTCCTTCTTTGCTGATTGACCGGATGACGATCAATTATAGGCCGTTGCCTTCAGCGTAGGCCCATCAGCGCCAACTTGCGGCGCAGGAAGGCGATCTGGGTCTGCAGCGGCAATTGCTTGGGGCAGACATCGTGGCAGCCGACCAGCGACATGCAGCCGAACACGCCGTCGTCGTCGCCGATCAGCTCATAGAAATCCTCGTCGCTACGCGTGTCGCGCGGATCGAGGCGGAAGCGGCCGATCTTGTTGAGGCCGACGGCGCCGACGAAATGCTCGCGCATCTGCGCCGTGCCGCAGCCGGCGATGCAGCAGCCGCATTCGATGCAACGGTCGAGTTCGTAGATTTCTTCGGCCAGCGCCGGTTCCATGCGTTCTTCGAGGGCGTCGAGCTTGGGCGCGCTGTTGGCGTGGATCCAGGTTTGCAGGCGTTCGCTGGTGCCGCGCATCCATTTGCCGGTATTGACCGACAGATCGCCGATCAGCTCGAAGACGGGCAGCGGGGCGAGGGTGATGGTGTCGCCGAGATCGCGCGTCAGCGTGCGGCAGGCGAGGCCGGGGCGACCGTCGATCAGCATGGCGCAGCTACCGCAGATGCCGGCACGGCAGACGAAATCGAATTGCAGCGAGTTGTCCTGGGTGGCGCGGATTTCGTTCAAGGCGATGAACAGCGTCATGCCTTCGGCTTCTTCGATGGCGAAATCCTGCAAGTGCGGCACGCTGGAAGGATCGGCCGGGTTGTGGCGCAGGATGCGCACGGTCAATTGGCGCGGCTGGCCGGTGGCGGGCGATTTCTTGAAAAACGAGATCATGCGATGTCTTCCAGGCGGGCGTTGGGGCCGCGCAGATGCTCGGGCAGCAGGTGGCGGAAGGGCATCAGCGCTTCCTGCAGGCTGTGGCGATCGGCGTTGCCCAGGCTGGCCTTGATGGTTTCGATGCGAGTCTGCCGGTGCGCCGTGTCGGGATGCTCGATGAAGTCGCGCGCGCCATAGCCGCGCCAGCCCGGCGGCAGTTCCATGCGGCGCACGTCGAGCGCTTCGTAGGCCAGGCTGGGCACCAGTTGCTCGGGGTCGGGCCAGGTGGCCAGCGTGCGTTTCAGCCAGTCGGCGTCGTTGCGCTGCGGGTAGTCGCTGCGGAAATGGGCGCCGCGGCTCTCGGTGCGCTGGCGGGCACCGTGGGCGACGCACAGGGCGAGCTTGAGCATTTTCTGCAGGCGCCAGGCGGTGGTCAGCTCAGGGTTGGCGCCGGCCCGATGGCTTTGCAGGCTGATCCGCTGGCTGCGCAAAATCAGCGATTTCAGCTCGTGCACCGCAGCAGTCAGGTTTTCGCCGTCGCGCACGATGCCGACCTTCTCCGTCATCAGCGCCTGCATGCTGCGCAGCAGGTCGTGGGCGTTCTCGCTGCCGTCATTGGCTGCGATGGTAGCGAATTCCTGGCGCACGCGTTCACCGCATTCGCGGATCAGGGCGGTCGACACCTGCATGTCGCCTTCCGGCGAGGCGCAGTAGTCGGCGATGGCTTCGCCGACGATCATGCCGGAAACGACGGTTTCGGCCACCGAATTGCCGCCCAGACGGTTGAAGCCGTGCAGATCCCAGCAGGCGGCCTCGCCGCAGGCGAACAGTCCGCGCAGGCCGCGGGCGTGACCGTGGGCATCGGTACGGATGCCGCCCATCGAGTAGTGCTGGGCCGGGCGCACCGGAATCCATTGCTTGGCCGGGTCGATGCCGAGGAAGTACTGGCAGATTTCCTTCACCTCGCGCAGCTTGCCGTTGATGTGCGCTTCGCCGAGCAGGGTGATGTCCAGCCACAGGTGTTCGCCGAAACGCGACTTGACGCCCTTGCCGGCGCGGATGTGCGCTTCCATGCGGCGCGACACGACGTCGCGCGAGGCCAGTTCCTTCTTTTCCGGCTCGTAATCCGGCATGAAGCGGTGGCCGTCGACATCGCGCAGCAGGCCGCCGTCACCGCGGCAGCCTTCGGTGACCAGGATGCCGGCCGGGAAGATGGCGGTTGGGTGGAACTGCACCGCCTCCATGTTGCCAAGCGGGACGACGCCAGTGTCCAGCGCGATGGCCGCGCCGATACCTTCGTTGATCACCGCGTTGGTGGTCGATTGGTAGATGCGCCCGAAGCCGCCGGTGGCGATGCAGGTGGCGCGGGCGACGTAGGCGACGAATTCGCCGTTGATCAGGTTACGCACGATGGCGCCGTGGCAGCGCTGGCCGTCATGGATCAGCGCCACGGCTTCCATGCGCTCATGTACCGGGATGCCTTCGGCGATGGTCTGGTCGGAAACGGCGTAGAGCATGGCGTGGCCCGTGCCGTCCGAGACGTAGCAGGTGCGCCACTTCTTGGTGCCGCCGAAATCGCGGGCGGTGATCAGGCCATGAGCGGCTTCGGGTTCCTGCAAGGTGACGCGCTGGCCGTCGATGATGACTTCGTGCGGCCCGGCCTGCACGCGGTTCCACGGTACGCCCCAGGCGGCCAGCTCGCGCACGGCCTTGGGTGCGGTGTGCACGAACATGCGGGCGACTTCCTGGTCGTTGCCCCAGTCGCTGCCGCGCACGGTGTCTTCGAAATGGACGTCCTCGTTGTCGCCAGCGCCTTTCAGCGCATTACCCAGGCTGGCCTGCATGCCGCCCTGGGCGGCGGCCGAGTGCGAGCGCTTGGGCGGCACCAGGCTGAGGATGATGACTTTCTGCCCACGCTTGCGAGCTGCCAGACCGGCGCGCAGGCCGGCCAGACCGCCGCCGATGATCAGGACGTCGGTGTGGATGGTTTCCATATTAGTGTTTCGCCGGGCTGACGGCGGCAGGCGGCGTATAGCGCTCACCGGCCTTGTCGGCATGGGCGCGGCCGAGATCGACGTAGGCGGCCAGCGTGGCTAGGCCGAGCACGATGAAGAAAGTGCTCAACAGGCTCTTGCCCAGGCGCAGGCGGCGCCGGCTTTGCCCGGCCGTGCGGGCGTGGAACCAGCCCCACTTGATGGCCAGCCGGTAGAGGCCGATGCCGCCGTGCAGTTCGGCGGCGAACAGCAGGATCAGGTAGAGCGGCCACATGCCGCCGGTCCACACGCGGTCGGCCGACTCGAAGGGGCCGATCAGCGAGGGCTGGGTCAGCATCTGGTAGAGGTGGATGGTGGCCAGGAAGAAGAGGGCGAAGCCGGTCCACACCTGGAACCACCACATATTGGTGTCGGCATGGCGGAAGCTGTTGCGATGCCGCGCGAAGGCGAGGTACTGGCGGAAATTGGCCGGGAACTTGCGCAGGGCGAGCCAGGCGTGCAGCACGAAAACGGAAGTAACGAGCCCGACGACACCGGAAACGAGAATCGGGTAGGGCTTGCCGAGCAGCCAGGCGCCTTCGAAGAAACGGGCGACCCGGTAGAAGACCTCATGACTGATCAGGATGGACGACACGAAGCCCATGTGGGCGATCAGGAAGAGGCCAAGGAAGAGGCCGGAAGCGCTCTGCAGAATGTCGAGACGGGCCGGCCAGCGGCTCTTGCGCGGCAGCGCGCGAACCCCTTGGCGCGGACGCGGTGCGGCCAGAGCCTGGACGCTCAGCTGGCCGCTGGCGTCAATGCTCAGGCGCTCGGTCGGGGCGCCCAGTGGGTCGGGGTGGCTTGCCATGATGCTTCTCAGTTTGCTTTCGTGTCGGAGGCGGAATAACCGTTTCCGTTATGTGCTTTTACTTGACTCTAGCACGCCGTGAAAGGGTATGTGGGAATATTTTGTGCGATGCAACAAAAATGCTAATCGGGTGTGCGTGGATGCGACATTTTCTTAGTGTTTTCCGATGCGTAAGGCTTATGTAAGGTGGCTTGGTGCGATGCAGCAATTCAAGGGCGTTATTGGCGATCTGTTAAGATGCGCGCCAACTTTCCCCGGCGTAATTTCCCCTTGGCTTCCCTACAGGAAATCTTCTCTCCCGACGGCGCGTTGGCGCGTGCCATCGATGGCTACCGCATTCGTCCGCAGCAGCTCGAAATGGCGGAACGCATCGCGGCCGCCATCCACAGCAACTCGGTGTTCATCGCCGAGGCAGGGACGGGCACGGGTAAGACGTTCGCCTACCTGGTGCCGGCGCTGAAATCGAACGGCAAGGTGATCGTCTCGACAGGGACCAAGACCCTGCAGGATCAGTTGTTCAACAAGGACCTGCCGATGGTGCGCGACGCGCTGAAGGCGCCGGTCAAGATCGCACTGCTGAAGGGACGAGCCAACTACGTTTGCCCCTACCACCTCGAACGTTCGATGGCCGAAGGCCGTTTCCTGACCAAGGAAGATGCGGCCGACGCCCGGCGCATCGCGGTCTTCGCCAAGACCACCCAGACCGGCGATAAAGCTGAATGCATCGAGGTGAATGAAAACTCGCCGGTGTGGAACAGCGCCACCTCGACGCGCGACAACTGCCTAGGTCAGGATTGCCCGGACTACAAGGAATGCTTCGTCATGCAGGCGCGCAAGGAAGCGATGGCGGCCGATCTGGTGGTGGTCAATCATCACCTCTTCTTTGCCGACGTGATGCTGCGCGACGAAGGCATGGCCGAGCTGCTGCCCGCCTGCAACACGGTGATCTTCGACGAAGCGCACCAGTTGCCCGAAGTGGCGACGCTTTTCTTCGGCGACAGCGTGTCCACCGCGCAAGTGCTCGACCTAGCGCGCGATACGCGTTCAGAAGGCCTGGCCAGCGCGCGCGATTGTCTCGATCTGCAAACCGCCAGCCGGGCGCTGGAAAAGGCGGCGCGCGATCTGCGCCTGGCGGTCGGCGTCGATGCCGGGCGCTTCTCGCATCCGCAATTGCTGGAAAAGCCTGAATTCCTGCCGGCCGTGCAGGCGCTGGAAGAAGAGGTCGCCAAGTTCGCTGCCATTCTCGAAACGCAGGCGCAGCGCGCCGAAGGGCTGGAGAAATGCTGGCAGCGCGCACTGGAAATGCAGCAGCGCCTCGCCCAGTGGCAAAACCCGGTCGATGCCGGTTATGTGCGCTGGGCCGAAGCCTTTACGCAGTCGCTGCAACTGAACTCGACACCGCTCGACATAGCCAACATCTTCCGCAAGCAGATGGGCGGCCATCCGCGCGCCTGGATCTTCACTTCGGCCACGCTGGCGGTGCAGGGCAAGTTCCACCATTACTGCGCCGAACTTGGCCTCGGCGACCCGGAGAGCGGCTGCTGGCAAAGTCCTTTCGACTACGGCGAGCAGGCCATCCTCTACGCGCCGCTCGGCATGCCCGATCCGAATGCCTGGAATTACACCGAAACCGTGGTCGAGGCGGCTTTCCCCGCCGTGCGCGCGGCCGGCGGCGGGGCGTTCTTCCTGTGCACCAGCCTGCGCGCCATGCGCCGCACGCATGAATTGCTCAAGGCCAAGATCGAGGACGAGGGGCTGGATATTCCGCTGCTGGTGCAGGGCGAGGGCAGCAAGAACGATCTGCTGCAACGCTTCCGCCATATGGGCAACGCCATCCTGGTCGGTAGCCAGAGCTTCTGGGAAGGCGTGGACGTGCGCGGTGAGGCGCTGTCGCTGGTCGTCATCGACAAGATTCCATTCGCGCCGCCCGACGATCCGGTGCTGTCGGCGCGTATCGACCAGATGAAGAAGGAGGGGCGCAACGCCTTCATCGAATACCAGTTGCCGCGCGCCGTCATCAACGTCAAGCAGGGCGCGGGCCGCCTGATTCGCGACGAAAACGACAAGGGCGTGCTGATGATCTGCGATCCGCGACTCATATCAAAGCCCTACGGTCGCCGCGTGTGGCAAAGTCTGCCGCCGATGAAGCGCACCCGCGAATTGCAGGTGGTGCTCGATTTCTTCGCCAACCGCTGAATTTGTCCCGCCGACCATGAAAGCCACCTTCGACCGCCTGCGCCAACGCCAGCCCCAACTCTTCTCGGCGGCCGACCTGCATCTGCCGGTCGCCCAGCGCCAGGCGATGACGGAGATCATCGACGCCATCGAGTCGGTCATCGCGCTGCCGGCCTTTCAAACCCAGGTGCTGGCGCAAGCGCCGGCCATCGCCCGCCTGCCGATGGCGGCGCGCGGCGTCTTCATGGGCTACGACTTCCATCTGACCGAAGCCGGGCCGAAGCTGATCGAGATCAACACCAATGCCGGCGGCGGCCTGCTCAACGCCTATCTGCTGGCGGCGCATGGGCATGAGGACGCGGCGGCTCGCCTGTGCGCCGATTACGTCGAGATGTTCCGCGAGGAGTGGCGCTTGGCGCGCGGCGACGCGCCCTTGCGCCGCATCGCCATCGTCGACGAAGCGCCGGCCGAGCAGTTTCTCGCCCCCGAGTTCGAGCTTTTTCGCGATCTGTTCGCGGCCAACGGCATCGCCGCGGTGGTGGCCGATCCGGCCGAACTGAGCAGCGACGGAACGCGCCTGCTGCACGATGGCGAGCCGATCGACCTGATCTACAACCGGCTGACCGATTTTTCCTTCACTGCTGCGGTGCACGGGCATTTAAGGGCAATTTTCGAAAACGGCGGCGTGGTCGTCACGCCGCATCCGCGCGCCCATGCGCTGTATGCCGACAAGCGCAATTTGATGCTGCTGTCCGATGCGGCGGCATTGAATGCGCTGGGCGTGCAGGAAGCCACGCAGCAAACCCTGCTCGCCGGTATCCCGCGCGTCGTCAGCGTCACGCCGGGGCAGGGCGACGCTTTCTGGGCCGAGCGCAAGCGCTGGTTCTTCAAGCCGCCGGCTGGCTTCGGCAGTCGGGCCGCCTATCGCGGCGACAAGCTGACCAAGCGCGTGTTCGAGGAAATCCTCAACGGCGACTACATCGCGCAGGAAATCGCGCTGCCTTCCGAGCATGTCGTGCCGGTCGAGGGCGGCGAGGCGACGATGAAGGCCGACATTCGCTGCTACGTCTACGCCGGCCGTATCCAATGCGTCGCGGCGCGCCTCTATCAGGGGCAAACCACCAATTTCCGGACGCCGGGCGGCGGTTTTGCCCCAGTGTTCTTCGCCTGAACGAGTAAAATCCCGCCATGAAAGTCTTTGGCATCGCCGGCTATTCCGGCTCCGGCAAAACCACCTTGCTGGAAAAACTCATTCCCCAGCTCACGGCGCGCGGCCTCAAGGTCTCGGTGATCAAGCACGCGCATCACGGCTTCGACATCGACAAACCGGGCAAGGATTCCTATCGTCACCGCGAGGCTGGGGCCACCGAGGTGCTGCTCTCCTGTGGCGACCGCTGGGCGCTGATGCACGAACGGCGCGACGAGCCGGAACCGACGCTGAGCGAGTTATTGGCCCACCTGTCGCCCTGCGATCTGGTGCTGATCGAAGGCTTCAAGCAGGAACCGGTGCCCAAGCTGGAGGTCTATCGCCCGGAAAACGGCAAGCCGCCGCTCTTTCCTGAACGTTCCGACATCGTTGCCGTCGCCACCGACGCCGAGCTGGTCACCGATCTGCCCACGCTGCCGATCAACGACGCGGCCGCCATCGCCGATTTCATTTTGCAAACCCTCAACTTGCAGAAAACATCATGCTGAGTTTTGAACAAGCCCTCGAAACACTGCTGGCTGCCGCGCAGCCGGTCGAAGAAGTGCGCCACGTCCCGTTGCTCGCCGCCGCTGGCCGCGTGCTGGCCGAAGCGCAACGCTCCACCGTCGCCGTGCCGCCACTCGACAACTCGGCGATGGACGGCTACGCCGTGCGCGCCGCCGATGTCACCGCCGCCGGCGTCTGCCTGCCGGTCAGCCAGCGCATTCCGGCTGGTACGGTCGGTACGCCGCTGCAAGCCGGTACCGTCGCCCGTATCTTCACCGGCGCGCCGATTCCGGCCGGAGCCGACGCCGTGGTAATGCAGGAGCGCTGCGAACACGGCGAGGCCGGCGTGGTGATCAACCATGTGCCGCACGCCGAAGAGAACATCCGCCGTGCCGGCGAGGACATCGCGGTCGGCGCTGAAATCCTGCCGGCTGGCGTCCGCCTGCGCCCACAGGAAATCGCCCTGGCCGCCTCGGCCGGCTTGCCGGAACTGCCGGTTTATCGCCGCGTGCGCGTCGGCATGTTCTTCACCGGCGACGAACTGGTGCAGCCGGGCGAACCGCTGCCGCCGGGCGCCATCTACAACTCCAACCGCTATGCCTTGCGCACGCTGCTCGAAAGTCTGGGCTGCGAAGTGCGCGACCTCGGCGCCGTGGCCGATACGCTGGAAGCGACGCGCGATGCGCTGCGCCGCGCAGCAGCCGAGAACGATCTGGTGGTGACCAGCGGCGGCGTCTCGGTCGGCGAGGAAGACCACGTCAAGCCGGCGGTCGAAGCCGAAGGCAAGCTGGATATGTGGAAGATCGCCATCAAGCCGGGCAAGCCGCTGGCTTTCGGCGAGATTCGCAAGGCCGAAGGCGGCAACGCGTGGTTCATCGGCCTGCCGGGCAATCCGGTGGCGGCTTTTGTCACGGCGCTGATGCTGGTGCGCCCGTTCATCCTGCGTTTGCAGGGCGTTCAACACGTTCTGCCGCGCGTTCTGACGCTGCGTGCCGATTCGGCCTGGACCAAGCCCGACAAGGCGCGCGCCGAGTTCCTGCGCGCCCGCCTGAACGACCTTGGCGGCATCGAGTTCTACGCCAATCAGGGCTCGGCGGTTGCCACTTCGTTGTGTCACAGCGACGGGCTGGTGATCAATCCGGTGGGTAAGGCGATCAGTTCGGGCGACACGGTCGCCTTCGTTGCTTTCTCGGAGTTGCTGGCATGAGCGTCAACGTGCTGTATTTCGCCAGCCTGAAGGAAGCGCTGGGTATGAGCGGCGAGCGTGTCGAGTTTTCGGCCGAGGTGGCCAGCGTCGGCGCGCTGCGCGAGTGTTTGATCGGGCAAGGGCGCGCTGCGCTGGCGACAGCCAAGAACCTGCGCTGCGCGGTCAATCAGGAGATGGTCAAACTCGACGCCCCGGTCGCCGATGGCGACGAAGTGGCGTTCTTTCCGCCGGTGACCGGCGGCTAAGCGCGCCTTAACAAGGAAAACACATGTCCATCCAATGGTATCCCGGCCACATGACCTCGGCCCGCAAGAAGGCAGCCGAGACGCTGGCCATGGCCGATGTCGTGGTCGAGGTGCTCGATGCCCGCCTACCGGCGGCCTCCAGTAACCCGATGATCCACGAGCTGCGCGCCTTTCGCCAGCGGCCTTGCCTCAAGCTGCTGAACAAGGCCGATGTGGCCGACCCGGCGGCGACCAAGGCCTGGCTCGATTTCTTTAGCCAGCAGCCGGGGGTCAAGGCGGTGGCCATCTCATGCAAGAAGGCCAGCGACGTAGCGCGCATTCCTGCGCTGGCCCAGCAACTCGCGCCGCATCGTAACGACGCGGTCAAGCCCTTGCGCCTGATGATCATGGGTATCCCGAACGTCGGCAAATCGACGCTGATGAACGCGCTGGTCAAGAAGAAGGTAGCGGCTGTCGGCGACATGCCGGCGGTCACCAAGAGTCAGCAGCGCATCGACATCAGTTCGCGCCTGACCCTCTACGATACCCCAGGCATGTTGTGGCCGAAGATCGAGCATCCGCTCGATGGCATGATGCTGGCGGCCAGCCACGCGGTCGGCGTCAATGCCTACCATGAACTGGAGGTCGGCACCTG
Organism: Azonexus sp.; assembly: GCA_041909105.1. Classification (GTDB taxonomy): domain Bacteria; phylum Pseudomonadota; class Gammaproteobacteria; order Burkholderiales; family Rhodocyclaceae; genus Azonexus. Next base: position 60,198 of record JAYREE010000014.1, on the reverse strand, counting down.
GCTGGCGGGCTTCCTGCTGGAACAGTATCCGGAACTGCTCAAGGGACGCTACGGTCTCGCGACGGAAGGCATGGATGCGGTGGGCGTAATTGAAGCGGTCGCCAAGAAACGCGGCTGCATCCTGAAAGGGCGCGGCGGCGAACTCGATCTGGAGAAAGCATCTCAACTGCTGCTGACTGACTATCGTACCGGTACGCTGGGACGCATCAGCCTGGAAACGCCGCAACTTCGGGAAGAGCGCATGCAGCAGACTTTCGAAGAACCGGTTTCGAACGCAATCTCAAAAGATTGATAAAAATAATATTTTATTTGGAAAATTGAGGGGATAATTCCACCCAGGCATTCATCATTAGGTGAGCTTGAATGGATATCCGACTACGCTATTTTCCGATTTCCGAAATCCTTGCCGGCATGGTGCTGGGGGCGCCACTGACGCTGGTGGAACAGGGTCGGAAAACCTTTGCCTTGCCGAAGGGGCATCGCCTGACCGAGGAAAATCTGCGGCAGATCGTGGTGCACCACGGCGAATACGCCTGCGTTGAAGAGCCCGAATTGCGTTCCGAGGCGGAGAGGGGGGAGCAGCTCAAGCTGGCCGCAGAAACGCTGGATCGCATCTTCGCCCTGGCCGACCGCGGCGAGCCGCAGATCGAAGGCCTGTACCAAGCGGTATTACGTTATCGGGGCCTGTGATGAGCATGCGTTTGGAGCAGGTGGAAATTCGCGAAAAGGCTGCGTTGCTGCCGGCGTTCCCGGCGATTGTGAGCGACTTGCTGAGCTCGCTGGACGATGACAACGCGACGCTGGGAATCCTCTCGCGGCAAGTGGCACGGGATCCGGTCATTACCGCGCGCATTCTGTCGCTGGCGAATTCGGCGGCGATGGCCGGGCATGGGGTACAGGACCGGCGGGATATCCAGGGCGCGGTTTCGTTGATTGGTTTGGCCAAGGTGCGCGAATTGGCCTTGTCACTCAGCCTGAACGCCTATGCAGAAAGCGTTGGCGTCGACCGCTATTTCTGGACGCATAGCGTGGCTGTCGGCGTGGCGGCGCAGGAGCTCGCCCGCAAGTATCACTTCCCGCCCGACTATGCGCTGGTTGCCGGCTTGCTGCACGATATCGGGCAACTGTGGATGGTCCGTTTCCATCCAGAAACCTGGCAGCAGGTGCAACGTGAGGTCGTGCATGGCGGAGCGGAGATTTGTGCGGTCGAACGTCAGCTCTTCGGCCTGGATCATGCCGCGCTCGGTGGTGTGTTGGCCCAATACTGGCAGCTCCCTTCGGCGCTGGTTTCGGCCATAGCGCACCATCACGACGGAGCGATGGCGGAAAAACTGGTGGCGCTCACCCATGTCGCCGAGGTGATCGTCAATGCGCTGAATCTTTCGGCTGGAAACGTTGCGCGGGTGAGTGTGCTGTCGCCTGCGGCGTGCGATCGGTTAGGTATTGATTGGCAAGAGGATTTTTGTTTTCTCTTCGGCAAGATCGAAGCGCGCACGGAAGCCTTGAGTGCTTGGTTTTGCTAAAACAATGCCATGGTCAAATCTTGCCTGAGTTTGTGTCAAGAAAAATCATTTTGCTGAAAACTGCGATCTGGTCTTGCTTTTCATCATTGGCAGGCTATAATGCGCGCCCTGTCGGTAGTAATTAACGACACGCAATTCCCCGATAGCTCAGTCGGTAGAGCGCCGGACTGTTAATCCGTAGGTCCCTGGTTCGAGCCCAGGTCGGGGAGCCAAGAATGCCGACGGCTCGCTGCAAGGCGAGCCGTTTTCGCATGTTGCCCATGTGGCTCAGTGGTAGAGCACTCCCTTGGTAAGGGAGAGGTCGGCAGTTCGATCCTGCCCATGGGCACCACCCATTTATTTTCCCAGCGTTAGTTCTGGCCAGCATTTCCAGTGGCCGCAGGCCGAGCGCGCCCGGCGTTCCGAGCCATCCCATGGTCCGCCCTGGCATAGGCCGCTGACGGTTTCCTCTGCGATCAGTACGAAACCGGGCTCGCCTGGCTGCCGAGGACCGCTCCAGCGTTCGCAACTGGCGCAGCGCTTACGTTCAACCAGTTGGCTCAGCAAGCCTTGCTGGCCTTGCAGGCGGCAATGGTCTGTGCCGCCGGCACGACGGCGCCGCCGTTGCCGATCCAGCCCTTGATACCGGACTTGACGTTGTAAACGGTGGTATAGCCAGCTTGCTGAGACAGGAACTGGCTAACCGGCTTGGTCCGGTTGCCGGTTCGGCAGATGACGATGACTGGCTCGTTCGGCTTGGCCACGCCCTTGACCTTCTCCAGCCAGGAGCCGGCGTCATAGCGGCCGCGTTCGTCGAAGAAGGTCAGCAGCTTGCTGCCGCTCACGATGCCTGTTTCCTCCCACTCTGATTGCAGGCGGATGTCGACGATGGGTACACCGCTTTTTAGCAATTGTTCAAGGCGGGCATTGTCGATATCGATCACCTCGGCGCGAACGGAGAACGCGGCGAGGCAGAGCAGGGCGGTCAGGCAGGAACGGAGCAAGGTCGGCATTATGGGCTGTGATGTATTAGAAACTACTAATTATATGTTCAGCGTGCCTGTTGCTGGCGCTTCATCATCTCCTTGATCTTCGGATCGTTCATCATGTCCTGCATGTTCATCTTGGGCATTCCCTGAACGATGACGTCGCCCGGCCGTTGTCCCGGCTTGCACGGACGCAGCCAACGGGCTTCCTGGCTCATCCGGGTTTCCTTCATGCCATGCTGCGGCGGGTCGTAGCGGATGGTCATGTCGCTCTTGTAGTTGCTGTCGAAATCACCGGTGATCACGGCATCGGTGGTGCTGGTCACGCCGCCATCGTGCTTGCACACCATATGCATGGTGACCTTGCCAATGCCGCGATTGACGTCCATGGTCGGGCAATTGACCTTTTCCTTCGAGCGTTCCTGCATCATGTTGTCGGTGGTCTGGTCAATGCACATCTGGATCGGCCCCTGGGGCTGGCTACCCGCCGGCATGCCGGCCATCTGTGTCTTAACCTCCCAGAGCCCGGACTTGCGCTTGGGCATGTCGGTGGCTTGTGCAGCTGTGGCGAGGCTGGCAGCGAGGGCGGTCATCAGGGCAAAGCGGAAGTGAGTTGCTTTCATGACAAGGTTCTCCGGGAAGGTGATTCCGTTATCGTAGTCCGGAATGGATAAATCGTCATGGGATAATGCGCCTTTACTATGGGAGGCTCATGGCCCTTAAATCCACTATCTACAAGGCGGAAATTCAGGTCGCCGATCTTGATCGCGGCCACTTCGCCGATTACTCGCTGACCCTGGCACGACATCCTTCCGAAACGGATCAACGCCTGATGGTCCGTCTTTTTGCTTTCGCTCTGCATGCCGGGCCAGATCTGGCATTCGGCAAAGGTTTATCAACTGACGATGAGCCGGCCCTCTGGGCGATTGATCCGTCCGGGGTCATCCGTTTGTGGATTGAAGTCGGAACCCCTGATGAGAGCCGCATCCGCAAAGCCTGTCATAAGTCGGATCATGTCGTTGTCCTCACCTATGGGGCGCGAGCGGTCGACGTCTGGTGGGAGCAGAATGCCCAGAGTCTGGGACGCCATGCCAATCTTGAAGTGCAGCGCTTGACTGCAGAGGATGCGGATATTTTGGCGAGGATGGCCGAGAGGAACATGAAAGTGACATTTACCCGTCAGGAGGGTATGGTTTACATTGATGATTTTGTAATTAAACCAGTGCGTCTTTCGCCCTAGTGATCGGCGGTATAGCCGGACTAGAGGGTGGGGCTGCCGTGATTCGCTTGGCATTCGCAGATATGTCTTTTTCCGAACGTTCCGGCTGGCGTAACCTCAGTTTGGCCCGTCGCCTGCTCTTGCCGATTGTTGCTGCGATACTGATAGCCGGAGTAGTGCGTACGGCAACCTTGGTGGATGAAGAGGGGGAGGCAATACGCGAGCGTGTTGCCCTTAAGGCGGCGCTGCTTTCCTCAGTATTGCCCGCATTGTTGGGAGATTTCACACAGACTCCGACGGATGATGAAATTCGGATGCGTCTGGAGGGACTCCTGCGACAATCGTTGGATATTCGCCGTTTTGAGTGGGTGTTGGCGGAACAGCGTATTGTCGTGGAGCATTTTCCGGATGCGCCTTATCCAGCTTGGTTTGCCCGGTTCCTGCCGGTGGCGCAGACCGATCTCAGGGTTCTGGTTGTATTGCCAAACAACATTCACGCTGAATTAACGGCGAGGCTGGATGTGACCGCGGCAATGCAAGTTGCCTGGAAGCGGGTTAAAGCCCAAGTGCAAACGGTATTGTTCGTGGTTGTCGTGTTATTGCTGGCGATCAGTCTGATATTACGTTCCTCACTGCGTGGTCTGGGTAAATTGCGCGAAGCGGCCGATTTGATCGGCAAAGGAAATTTGTATGCGCGGGCGGCGCCGGGTGGATGTGTCGAGGTCCGAACGGCGGTTGCGGGTTTCAACAAGATGGCTGATGCGGTCGCCAACGAATTGACGCTGCGTCAGCAACTTGAAAATGCCTTGCGGGAGAAACAGGCCACCCTGCTGGGGATACTTGACGCAATGGGCGAAGCTGTTTTTGCCGTTGATCAACAGGGGCGGTTGCTCATTGCCAATCCCTCGGCCTGCAAACTATTGCAGCACAATGAGCCTTTTGGTCTGCCTTTGGCCGAGTTGCTTCAACTGACACGGAGTGATACCGGTTCCAAGGTCGATTGGCCGTCCATGTTGGCCGAGGTGAGCGAGACCGGCTTTGCCGATCTTGGAAATGTCGTTCTGTCGGGCGGCGAGGGAGCGAGTCTCCATTCGCTCGAGGGAAATGTGACGGCATTGCGTTTGCACGGCGAAACCAACTGGATCGTGGTGTTGCGCGATGTCAGCGAGATCAAGCGTCTGCTACTCAATGCCGAGTGGCAGGCCAGCCATGACCCGTTGACCGGCTTGCCTAACCGACTACTGCTGGCAGATCGTCTGCACCAAGCTTGTCAGGTGGCCGAACGCCAGGGTACTCAGGTGGCAGTCTGTCTCTTCGATCTGGATGGCTTCAAGCCGGTCAATGATCGGTACGGTCACGACACGGGTGACCGCTTGCTTGCCGAATGCGCGCGTCGAGTGGAGTCCAGCTTGCGCGGAATGGATACAGTGGTGCGTCTGGGGGGGGATGAATTCGTCGTCCTTTTGACTGGCTTGGAAAATGTGCCCCAGGCGGAGATCGGTATCGGGCGTATCTTGCAGGTCATTGGTTGCCCCTACACCATTGACGACATCCATTTGCAGGTCGGGGCGAGCCTGGGCTATGCGTTGTTTCCGGCTGATTCGGCTGATCCCGATACCTTGTTGCGCCATGCCGATCAGGCAATGTACGCGGCCAAGGAGGCTGGGCGAGCGACCTGGCGTCGCTACGCCCCTGACAGTATGCATGAGACGGATGGTCCCGTTGCCGATCTGGCAGAGGCCATGGCCAAGGGGCAACTTGAGTTGTTTTATCAGCCGCAGGTCAATTTGCGTACCGGCAAGGTACTCGGTTTTGAGGCGCTACTCCGTTGGCGCCATCCCGAACGAGGTTTGTTACTGCCTGGAGAGTTTCTGCCGGGAGTGGAACGCTCCGCTTTCGTCGAGGCTCTGGGCGACTGGGTCATCCTGCAGGCGCTGGCCCAACTTGCGGATTGGTGGAGAGCGGGTTTCCGTTACACGGTTGCGGTAAACATCGCCGGGCGTCATTTTTTGAAACCTGGATTCATCGCAGGCTTGCAGAACGCGCTTGCGTGCTATGCCGAGGTCCCCCCCGAGGCGTTGTGTCTGGAAATTACCGAGTCTTCGGCACTGGCCGATTTGGTGCATGCCGCCGCCGTGGTGCGCAGTTGTCGTGCCTTGAAGGTCGGGGTTGAGGTGGATGATTTCGGCACTGGCTACGCGTCGTTGGCCTATCTGCGCCAGTTGCCGGTCGATGGCCTGAAGATAGACCAGCATTTTGTCAGGGATATTCTCGATGACCGGGGCGACATGGCGCTCGTTGAGGCGGTCATTTCCTTGTCAGCCGTCTTCGAGCGGCGGGTATTGGCCGAAGGGGTGGAGTCACCGGAGCATGGGGTGCTGTTGATGCGGCTGGGTTGCGATCTGGCGCAGGGCTATGGCATCGCCCGACCGATGCCATTGGCCGAGGTCAAGGCCTGGGTGGCGCAATGGCAGCCCGATCCCCGCTGGGCGCAATGGGCCGATACGCATTGGGAATTGTCCGATTTTCCGTTGATTCTGGCTCAGTACGATCATCTACGTTGGGTCAATCGTGTTCTGCTATATATCGAAGGGGGGGCGTTGCAATTGACGCCGGCCGAACTGGCCGATCATCATCATTGCCGCTTTGGCCACTGGTACGATGGCCATGGCCGGCTACGCTATGGCCATCTGCCAGAGTATGGGCAGATTGACGCGAGCCATACCGAAGTGCATCGCCTTGGCCGGGAAATCGTCGAATTGGCTGATCGTGGTGAATTGGCGGCGGCACGCCAGCGCTTTGACCAGTTGCTGCAATGCAAGGAGCGCATCCTCGCTTTGTTGGCCGATCTGCAGAAGGCGGTTGCCCACGGTGGCGACGTAACGCCCGAGGTATCGGCCCGCTGCTGGGAGACCGTGCCCGGCTAGCGACTAGCGCGGTTTGCCTAGTTGAGCAGGCCGAGAATGAAACCGATGCCGCCGACGATCAGATCGCCGGCATCGACGCCGTCGTCGGCTTTGTCGAACAGGCCTTGTTGGCGCCGCTCGCGCAGGCGACGCGATTTCTCTCGTTCCTGCATGATCAGCACATCGGCCAGCAGCTCGTAATTCGGCGGCGCCGAACGGAGTACCTCGGCTTGCCGGAAGCGGCTCAGGGCCTTGTCGACGGCTTCCGGATCGAGCACGGTGATCGGCGCCTTGCAATGATCACATGCTTGTTTTTTTCGAATATCGACCGGTGCACCGCAGCCGGAGCAATGGATGATCCCGATCTTGGCGGCCAGGGTGTGAATTTCGGCCGGGTTCAATTGGCGGACGAACCCTTTTTCGATCATGAATTGACCGAAGGTGGTGAATCGGCCGTGGTGTTGCAGGCAGCGGTCGTAATTGAAACGACCGCCGAATTTGCTGACGTCGAGGCCATGCAGCAGGCGGTCGGCGCAGCGCGGGCAGCGCAGGGTGGTGCTGATCGCCTGGCGCGGTTCGTCGCGATGGGCGTGAATCAGCTTGAACAATTCGATGATGCTGCCCGGCGTGATTTGAAGGTTTTCGTTTTCATCGAACCAGATGCCCTGGCAGGGAAAGCACAGGTCGAGGATCACTTCGCCGCCCAGCGTGCGTTCGAAGCGGTGCTTCGACATCGTTTGGCGGCAGGAGGGGCAGGCAATCGGTTTCATGAGCAGATGCAGAGGGCATGTCTGGCTGGCGGCCAACACTATACTCCATGCCGTCATCCGCCCGAGGCCGGTCGTTCGTGTTGCTCCTGAAGATGTTGAGTCATATCACCATCGGTTAATATTGCATTTTCACCCTACCGATGGCTTGCCATGGAAATCGCCGATCCCACCCAGAATGTGCTGGTCAATGAAGTCAAGCTGATGCTTGAGTTGCTGCCCTTGGACGATGCCCTTGTGCTCGAACTGGGCTGCGGTAAAGCCGAGAAGACTCGCTTACTGGCCGAGAGCGGGCGGGTGAGGGCGATCGTCGCGCTTGAGGTGGATGACATCCAGCATCGGCGCAACCTGGAGATCGGCGATCTACCCAAGGTCAGTTTCCGCCATGGCGGCGCCGAGGCGATTCCGGCCGAGGATGGCAGCGTCGATATTGTGTTGATGTTCAAGTCGCTGCACCATGTGCCGATGCCGCTGATGGACCAGGCCTTGAGCGAAATCGCCCGCGTGCTGAAGCCGGGTGGCCTGGCCTGGATCTCGGAGCCGGTCTACGCCGGCGAACTGAACGAGGTGTTCAGGTTGTTCCACGACGAGAAGATCGTGCGCGAAGCGGCCTTCGCTGCCATCTGCCGCGCGGTCGAGCGTGGGCCATTGGTCTCGGAGCGGCAACTGTTCTTCAATACCCGCAGTTTCTTCGAGAATTTCGAGCAGTTCGATCAGCGCATGATCCAGGTCACACATTCCAACCACCAACTCGCCCCGACGCTTTATGCCCAGGTGAAGGCCAAATTCGAGTCCTACCTCGGGCCGGAAGGAGCGACCTTCCTGAACCCGCAACGGGTCGATCTGTTGCGCAAGCCGGCTTGACTCTTACCTGACCTTGATTTCGGTCCACATGCGCGACAGCATGCGCCGGCTGTGTGGATCGAGATCGCGCAGCATTTCGAGGCGGGGCAGCGTCGCGCTGCTTGGGAAGAGGGCGGGATTGCCCGCGATATCGGGGCGGACGTAGGCCATTGCCGCACCATTGGCATTGCCGGCACCGATCAGGTTCGACACATCGGCCGCATTTTCGCCCTCCAGCATGAAGTCGATGAAGCAGTGCGCCAGATCGGGCCGCTCGCCCGAGCGGTGCAGCACGAAGCTATCCACGGCGAGCACCGCACCTTCGCGGGGCAGGGCGAAATCGATGTGGAAGCGACGGTGGGCGGCCCTGGCGTCCTGCTGCGCCCGATACATGTCGTTCGAATAGCCCTGCGCGACCCAGATGTTGCCGATGGCCAAATCCTTGATGTAGGTGCTGTTGGAAAAAGCCGCCCAGTAGGGCTTGGCACGCAGGATCAGAGCCTTGGCTTCCAGCCAGTGCTTCGGATCGCGGCTTTGCGCTGAATGGCCAAGGTAACGCAGCGCCGCGGCAAACAATTCGCGCTGGCTATTGAGCACAGTGACCTTGCCATGTAGCTTTTCCAGGTACTTCGGCTCGAAAATCAATGCCCAGCTATCCGTCGGTAGGCCCAGTTCGGCAATCTTGTCGGCGTTGTAGCCGATCAGGGTCAAGGTTGTGGCATAGGGCACCGAATAACGGTTGCCGGGGTCGAACCAAGTGTCCAGATAGTCCGCCTTCAGATTGGCGAAATGAGGCAGTTCGGCTTTATCGAGCGGGCGCAGCGCCTGGCGGCGGATCAGCGACTCAACGGCATTGCCGGTCGGCACGATCAGGTCGTAGCCGCTGGCGCCGGCTTCCAGTTTGGCCAGCATTTCCTCGTTGTCGGCGTAATAGTCCTGCTTGATATGGCAGCGGCAGCGGGCCTCCGCCCGTTTGAGCGTGGTGTCGCTGATGTAGTTGTTCCAGTTGTAAAGGTAGAGCACGTTATCGGCCCGGACGCCGCCAGCCAAGAGGGCGAGTAACAACAGGGCAGCAAGCCGTTTCATTGACCGCCTCGCAATGTCGTTGGCGCCAGGCGAGAGGCCAGGGCGATCAGGCTGAGTGTCAGCCCCATCAACAGCGTCGATACCGCATTGACCTCGGGAGTGACGGCGACCTTGATCATCGAATAAATCTGTAGCGGCAGCGTCGTGACGCCGACGCCGGCCACGAAAAATGTAATGACGAAATCGTCGATCGACAAGGTGAAACTCATCAGGAATCCGGCCAGCACGCCGGGCATGATCAGCGGTAGCGTGACGTGGCGAAAGGTCTGCCAAGGTGTTGCGCCGAGGTCGCGGGCGGCTTCGAAGATGCTCTCGTCCATTCCGGCCAGGCGGGCGCGCACGATGATGGCGACGAAGCCGATGGAGAAGGTGATGTGGGCGATCAGGATGGAGACGAGGCCCAGTGTCAGGTCGATCGCTTGACGGAAGAACAGGAGCAGTGAGACGCCAAGCAGGATTTCCGGCATCGCCACCGGGGTCAGCACCAGCGCCGGCAGAAGGCGAAGCCAGCCACGTGGCCTGCCTTGCAGGGCCAGGCCGGCCAAGGTGCCGAGCAGGGTGGCGACGGTACTGGCGGTGAGCGCGATGAACAGCGAATTGCCTGCTGCCCGCAGCATTTCTTCGTCGCCGATCAGGGTCTTATACCAGCGTGTGGTGAATCCCACCCATTGCGCATTCAACTGCGAGTCGTTGAAGGAGAACAGGACAACGACGGCGAGCGGCAGATAGAGGAAGGCATAGACTCCGAGTGCCGTCGCCCACAGGCCATAGCGCGACCAGGTCTTCATGGTGCGCTCCTCCTTGGCCGGCTGAGTTGCGCGGCCAATGCGGCCAGTGCCAGCACGGCGCCAGTCAGCAGTAGCGAAAAGGTGGCGCCGAGCGGCCAGTCGCGGTTGTCGAGGAACTGCTCCTTGATCAGGTTGCCGATCAGCAGGTCGCCGGTGCCACCTAGCAGTTCCGGTACGGCGAACATGCCGAGGACGGGGATAAAGACCAGGGCCGTACCCGACCAGATGCCGGGTAGGGAAAGCGGAAAAGTGATGCGCCAGAAACGTGTCCAGCCGGTGGCACCGAGATCCTGTGCGGCTTCAAGCAGAGCCGGATCCTGTTTTTCCAGATTGGTATAGAGCGGCAGGATCATGAAGGGCAGGTGCACATAGACCATGCCGAGGATGACCGCGAACGGGGTATACAAAAGGTTCACCGGACCGAGCAGCAGAATCCAGGCATAGATGCGGACCAGGAAGTTGCTGGCGAAGGGCAGCACGACCAGCAATACCAGCAGATCGCGCCGGCGCTGTGGGCTGCGGGCGATGGTCAGCGCCATCGGATAGGCCAAGACGAGGCAGCACAGGGTGGTCAGTGCGGCGACCAAGAGGGAGCGCAGGAAGATTTCGCCATAGATCGGATCGCTGACGAAGAAACGATAGGTTTCCAGTGACAGGTTCAGGCGGCCGTCGACCCGCCATGGTGCGAGGCCGCCGAATTCCCCCGGTTCGCGGATAGAGGCGAAGACCATGATCAGCGCCGGTGCCAGGAAGAAAACAACGAGGAAAAGGGCGGGGGCCAGGCCGAGCAGGCGCTGGCGGGAGAGTTCGGAGGCCGCCCTAGTCGGCAAGGAGGATGCCCGCATCGTCGTTCCAGCCGACGTCGACCGAGTCGCCCGGATCAAATTGGCGGGGATGGCCCGCTGCCGAATTGGCCAGCAGCGTCTCGATGGCGACGCCGTTTTCCAGCATCACCTTGTACAGCGTGACATCGCCGAGGTAGATGATTTCCTGTACCCGGCCGCCAAAGCAGTTCGGCAGGCCGGCAAGTTCGCCGGGTGCGGCAAGCTGGATCTGCTCTGGGCGCAGGGCGAAATTTGCCGTTTTTTCGCCGTGCACCGCAGCAGGCAGAGCGCGCAAGGCGATGGTGCCCAAACCGCTCGAATGCAACTCGACCTTGCCCCCGGCCGCTTGCTGCATCGCCACGGGCAGCAGGTTGATGGTGCCGATGAAGTCGGCGACAAAACGATTGCGCGGCGTACAGTAAATGCTTTCCGGCGTGCCGATCTGTTCGACACGGCCGGCATTCATCACCGCGATCCGGTGCGACAGGGCCAAAGCTTCCTGCTGCGAATGGGTGACGAAGACGAAGGTGATGCCCACGGCGCGTTGCAGGGCAATCAGTTCGCGCTCCATCTGCTCACGTAACTTGGCATCGAGCGCGCCGAGCGGTTCGTCGAGGAGTAACAGGCGAGGCCGGTTAATCAGGCCGCGCGCTAGCGCGACACGCTGCTTCTGCCCACCAGACAACTCGTGGGGAAAATATCGGGCCTTGTCGGCGAGATGGACCAGTTCGAGCGTTTCCTTGACGCGCTGGTGAATTTCGTCGGCCGGCCTGCCGACCATTTGCAAGGGAAAGGCGATATTGCCGGCGACGGTCATGTGCGGAAACAGGGCGTAGCTCTGGAATACGGTGTGGATCGGCCGTCTTTCGGGCGGAATGCCAGTCAGTGGTTCACCATCCAGCAACAGTTCCCCGGCATCCGGCGCATCGAAACCGGCGATCATGCGTAGCAGCGTGGTTTTGCCGCAACCGGAAGGACCCAGCAGCGTGAAAAACTCGCCGACTCCGATGCTCAGGGAAACATCGTCAACCGCCTTCAGACCCTCGAATTGACGGGTGACATGGCGGATTTCAAGCATCGGCTTCATGCCCCCATTCTAGGAGCGGGAGGCGGGCAGGGCAATTGCCGGGCTGTGTATTTCCCTGGGCGGCGCTGGGCGCGATACGGCTCGGTCGACGCCGCCGGGGGCGGCCGGTGGATCAGCCGCAGGAAGCTTCGCTGCGGATCGTGCCGAGGTTGAGCTTGACGCCTTTCTTCATCTTGCCGATGACGTGCATCTCGCAGGCCTTGCAGTCGAACTTGAGGATCAGCTTCTCGTTGCCGTTCATCAGCGTCATCGGGTCCGGCTTGATGTTCTTCACTTCCTTCGGGCACAGGTTGAAGCTGTAGCGCAGGCAGTGGCGGGTGATCATCAGCGACACCATGCCTTTTTCGTTGCCGGCCTCGTAGGCTTCCTCGATCAGCTTGACGCCGTGCTTCTCGTAGAAAGCGCGGGCCTTGGCATTGAACACGTTGCCGAGGTAGGTCAGTTCTTCCTGCGGATAGGGCACGGGCTGTTCGGCCGGTGCGGCGCGCGGCGGGCGTGGGTGGCTGGCGACGCGGGCGGCCTGCAACTGCTCGGCGGCCTCGCGGCGCAGCGCGTTGATCGCCCCGACGGGCAGGAACCACGGTTGATCCAGCTGCAATTCCACCGGCTCGGCGACGAACATCGTGTTGCCGAACTTGCAGAGGTTTTCCTTCAGCTTGGCCATCGCGGCCTCAGGGTTCTGCGCCAGCTCGCCGCCGATTTTTTCGCTTTTGGGCAGGTGCACCGCAGCAGTGACGCCATCTTCGTCGGTCAGGGTCAGTGTGAAGCCGTCGGCGTTTTCGGCGAACACCGGTTTGACCGAAACGCGGCGGTCGGCCGATTCCTTCTCCAGCGCCCGCTCGAATTCCTGGTCGCGGTTGCGGAAGAGGGTGGCGCCTTCGGTCAGGTCTTCCGGCATCTCGGCCGGGTAGAGCTTCTTGCCCTCGGCCCGGTTGATGCGCATGCCCTGCACGTCGCCGTGCGCGTCATGGAAACAGACGCCGTCGCCGTTGTGGAAGGTCTGATCGGTATTGACCACGATCCAGCCCTCGCCAATCTGTGCGACTTCGCCAATCAACTCGCCGACGAAGGTCGGCGAATCGAAGGCGCCGATATCGTCCTGGCGGTCGTTGGCGAAATAGTCGGTGTAGCCGCGGTTGAAGGTCTTGTCCGGTTGCGGCGTGAAGGTGAAGGTCGAACGGCCGCTGGAAGCGCGGCTGTATTGCGGGTGCTGCTCGATGATGTTGTCGAGCAGCTTGCGGTAGTGCGCCGTGATGTTCTTGACGTAGGAGAGGTCCTTCAGGCGCCCCTCGATCTTGAACGACGAGACACCGGCTTCGACCAAGGCCAGGATGTTTTCCGTCTGGTTGTTGTCCTTCATCGACAGCAAATGCTGGTTCTCGGTGATGACCTTGCCCTTGTCGTCGATCAACGTGTAGGGCAGGCGGCAGGCCTGCGAACACTCGCCGCGATTGGCGCTGCGCCCGGTGTGGGCATGGCTGATGTAGCACTGGCCGGAGTAGGCGACGCATAGTGCGCCGTGAACAAAATATTCCAATGCAACAGTAGTTTGCGAAGCAACGTTAATAATTTCCTTTAACGTCATTTCGCGGGCGAGGACGATCTGCGAGAAGCCAACGTCCTGCAGGAAACGCGCTTTTTCCGGGTTGCGAATATCGGTCTGCGTACTGGCGTGCAACTGGACGGGCGGCAGGTCGAGTTCGAGCAGGCCCATGTCCTGGATGATCAGCGCATCGGCGCCGGCGTTGTACAAATCCCAGGCCAGTTGGCGACCGGCTTCGAGTTCTGCATCGTGCAGGATGGTGTTCTGTGCGACGAAAACCTTGGCGCGGAAACGATGGGCGAATTCGCACAGGCGGGCAATATCGCTCAGCTCGTTGCCGGCACCGTAGCGCGCGCCGAAGGCCGGGCCGCCGATATAGACAGCGTCAGCGCCGTGCTTGATGGCCTCGATGCCGAAATCGGCATTCTTGGCCGGGGCGAGGAGTTCGAGAGGGTGTTGAATGCGGGTCATGGGGCCTTAGTAGATGAAACGGGGGGCGAGTTCCTCAAGATTGAACTCGCGCAGGATGGCCTCGGCGCGATCGCGGGCGTTTTTGCGCGGGTGATGGCGCTTGCTGGCGATGATCAGCTCGTTCTTCATCGAGTGTTCCCAGCCGACCAGTTCGGTGACGGTCACGTCGTAGCCATGCGATTCGAGCAGCAGGCAGCGCAACACATTGGTCAGGTGGCTGCCCAGTTCGCGGGTGTGGATCGGGTGGCGCCACAACTCGGAGAGCGGTGTCTTCGATAACGATTCGTTCTTGCGGGCGCGCATGGCGGCGGCGACCTCGGCCTGACAGCAGGGCACCAGCACGATGTGCTGGGCGTTGCGGGTCAGCGCGAAGCGGATGGCATCGTCGGTCGCCGTGTTGCAGGCGTGCAGCGCGGTGACGACATCGACTTCGGCCGGCAGTTCGGGCGAGGTGAAGGAATCCTCCACCGTGCAGGCGAGAAAGCGCATGCGCGGAAAATCAAGGCGCTCGGCCAGTTCGCGCGACTTGGTGACCAGTTCGGCCCGCGTCTCGATGCCGACGATTTCACCTAGCTCGCGGCTCTTGAAATACAGGTCGTAGAGGATAAAGCCGAGGTAGGACTTGCCGGCGCCGTGATCGACAAGAATTTTTGCATCGGCGAGCAAAGGCTCGATGAACTGGTACAGGTGATAGACCTGTTTCAGTTTGCGGCGGGTATCCTGATTCAACTTGCCATCGCGCGTCAGGATGTGCAATTCCTTCAGCAATTCAATGGATTGTCCTTCGCGGATCTCGGGGATGGCGACTGGGTTTTGCGGCTTTTTCATCGGGTGTGTGTCCGAATTTTTGTTTTAATGAGCGGTCGTCTAATTCGGGCGATTCGGTTTTTGAACTGGATAGAAAAACGGCTGGTTGCCGCTTTCCCATCCCGAACGGGGATTTTCCATCAACAGATTGGCTACTTCGATGGTCTGGAGTGTGAAGGTTTCAACGAAGTTCCGTCGGGCTAGCGAAAGAGCAAACCACGTACGGTTTTTCTTTGTTCAGCCATAGCGGATTTTAACGGACTACGATGGACGGCAGTTGAATATTGTCCTCGCTGCGTGTCTTGCACTTGCCATCGCGAAGCTTGAGTCTCGCAGTTGGGATGCAATCGACAGGCAGTGGATCGATCGACCGGGCCTTGGTCCAACGGCTGGCGGTAGCGGATTCCAAGGGGAACGCCTGGAGCGAAACGGACAAATTGGGTTGCTTCAAGGGGGAGAAGCAACGCGGGTGCCAGTGGAGAGGTTTGGTTTTTGGCCTTTATGGGATGTGCACCGCAGGAGTGGGCATTTGCGATGGCTACCTGCGGTAAAGAGCGGCCTTCTCTCGTTCAGCGACAAAACGGAGGCCGGACTCTGCCGCCTTTACCGCTCAAGCTGAGACTAAATATGCTCCTTGCTGAAACCGTTACCCTCAGTCGGACATTGTTTACCCTCAATAACTCTTCCCAAAATAAATCACCGTCAGTGTAGCGCCCACGGCGATCACGAAGCGGCGTAGCCAGATTGCCGGCATGCGCTTGGCGACGGCGGCGCCGGCCATGCCGCCGAGGGTGGCGGTGGCCAGGGCGACCAGGGTGTGCGGCCAGCTGATGGCGCCGACGACGATGAAAGTGACGGCGGCGATGGTGTAGTTGACCGCCGAAGTGAGGTTCTTCAGGGCGTTGAGCTCCTGCATGTCTTCATAGCCCTGAATGGAGAGGGCGGCGAGGGTCAGGATGCCCATGCCGGCGCCGAAGAAGCCGCCATAGATGGCGACGGCGAGCTGGAAGAGCACGCCGCCGATGCTGGTGCGCGGGCCTTCGCTGACTTGGGCGCCGAGGCGGCGCTTGCTCCAGGCGACCAGGCGGCTGACCTGGGCGCTGAAGGCGAAGAGGCTGGTGGCGACGAGCAGCAGCCAGGGGATCAGCTTGGAGAAGGCGGTATTCGAGGTGGCGAGCAGCAGCAGGCCACCGGTCAGGCCGCCGATCAGCGAGACGATGACCAGGATGACGGCCCAGCGCCCGTGGCGCATGGCTTCCTTGCGGTAGGCCCAGGCACTGGACAGGCTGGCCGGCCACAGGGCGACGGAGTTGCTGGCGTTGGCCGTTACCGGCGGCACCCCGGCGGCGAGCATGGCCGGGAAGGAGAAGAAGGTGCCGCCACCGGCAATGGCGTTCATGCCGCCGGCGAAAAAGGCGCCGAGGGCGACGAGCAGGGCTTCGGTGAGCGTCATGGTAGTTCGGGTGCGGTTTGGTTTGTTGGGCTTGTCACCGCCAATTCCGGCGGGCGAGGTGGCGGATATTCCGGGCTTTGGCGGGGCGGTGCTAGTGTGGTTTTCCCGAGTAAGAGCCGGGTGGTTGTCGGGTCACGTTTGGTTACGTTTTAGTACAGACAGTTGCCATGCCATGAAAGAAAATCGAGCCTCAACTCATGGAGTGGTTTATGGCACCCGAAACTCACGAAGGCATCGTTTGCAATCACTGGGTCGCCCAAGTTCATCCGAAAACTGGGCGCCCGGTTTCCGTTCACATTCATCGCGGTTCGCCCATCCCGGTGGCGGACGCCCGTCGCATCGCCCGCAAGGCTGCGCCGTTCGGCAAGCTGGCCAGCCTGTCGCCGCTTGGTATTTGTCTGGCCGATACTGGCGACGAATAGTACGCGGGCTGCAGCCCGCTTGGGTGGGCTGGACAAAACAGCCGTCTGATTCCGCTGGAGTGGGATCGGCGGCTTTTTTGTGGGTTGAAGTTTTGGGTGGCATATAGCCAAAGTGCAGGCTAAAGGGAATTTACTAGCAACGACCGCCTTGCATGCGGGTGAAGCCGGGTTCGCTGCTGCGGCCGGGCCGGATGCAGATGGTGACGCCGAGCGAGCGGGCGGCTTTGTCAATGTCGGGCGGAAAGGGCGAGAAAGGCACGGAGCGCTCGATAACGGCCTTGATAAAGGCGATTTCATCGGCCTGGTCGGCGGCGTTGAGTACGACGAAAGATTTGAGCGAGCCGTCCGGGTTGAGGCGGAACTGCACGGCGGCAGTTTGTACGCCCTTGTGCCGGCGCTCGGCGTTGACGAAGCCGGCGCTGCGGTTGAGGCGGCGGACGAGGCCGTCAAGATAGAACTCCAGGCTGAAAGGGTTGGCCGGTGGGCCGTTCGGGCGCAGTTCGAGCAGCGCTTCGCCGGCTTCGTCGGCACGCGCCATCTCGCGACCAACGTCACGCGCCATGGCGAGCGAGCGTTGGGCTAGCGTCGGCGGCGGCTTGCGCTTGGCGTCGTCGGCGAGTTCGTTGAGGAAGTTGTCCATCTCGGCCCTTTGCGCGGCCGTCCAGCTCGGTACGCTGCGGTTGGCGTTGTGAGAGCGGTCGATGGCAAGGATTTCGCGCGGCTTCTTCTGCTTACCGGACTTGGCGGCAGGCGTGGGGGGGCTGGCAACTTCCGGCACCGGCGGCGTGGCGACGACGCGCGGCGCCAGCCGGGCCTGCAATGGCGGAGCCGACGTCAGTTCGCGGCTGGGCTCGGCGTGGGGCAGGGCCAGCGCTATGGCGTGAATGGCGAGCGAAGCGGCGACGGCCCGGTAGAAGCCAAGGCGTTCGGAAGACTGGGGCGACAAGGACATCGGCGGCATTGTACGCATCCATGCCCATCCGGGCGGATCTCGACGGGGTAGTTCGTTATTTATTCATGGGTGTTGAGATTGTAAATATTGGTATTTGCGATATTTGATTGGTCGTCATTCGGGGTGGCGATTCCTGCCCGGGAGATTGCATGACAATTGACTCGTCTTTGTTAATGATTTAGGCATTTTTTTAGGCGAATGGGTTTGGACATTTTTCTTCGAAGAGTAGTTGGCTGAAGACTTGGTAGTTACCGTAGGTCAAAGCTTTTCGAGCTTTAATTAGTGCCAACGGTGTGGTTGTTTTTTCGTCGGTGATAGCGTTCAATGTGGCCTTCGCTGGCCATTCGATTTGCCCAAGTATGCGTAGCAGTACGCCGAGAATCGCCAAAGATTGATTTAGGTCAATACTGCGGCAAATGATAAAATTGTATATTTAGTGCGAAATGTAACAATTTTGTTTGATTGGGTAGCCAATTTGTTGCGGTTCTTTGGTCTTGCGCTTCAATACATCGCCATCTGGGGGATTTATGATTTCGAGTAACGCGCCGATTCGTCGGCAATTGCTAACCGGCTTCGGGATAACGCTGGCCATCTTTATGGTGGCAACTTCGATTGCCTACTGGTTCCTGCTCAAAACCGAAGTGAGCGTCGATACCGCCGTTCATAGCCGTTACCAAAAGGTTATGTTGGCGCAAACCCTCATCAAGCGGGTGATCGACAACGGGCGCCAGCTTCGCGGTGCAGCAATGGCTGAAACACGCGCCGATGCTGACAAGATCATCGAAAGAATTATTGCGAACCGCAAGCAGAATGGCGAGGTGATCGAACAGCTCGATAAGATTGTGGCTACCCCCAAAGGCAAGGAACTGGTTCGCGCCATGATCGAGGCGCGCGACAAGTTGGGGCCGCTCTACGAGCGTTCTTACGAATTGATCCGTGAAGGTGACCGGGTCAAAACTTCCGAATTTTTGAAGGGCGTCGGCGCGGCGAATAATGCGCTATGGGAGGCGGCAGAGGCCTTCGGCAAGTATCAAGAAGACAAGATGTCCGAAGATGCCACCGATGCGGCTCACTCTGTGGAGCTGGTTCAGAGCATTCTGATCGGATCGACGGTGCTGGCGATTGTCATCGGCATTCTGATCGCTCTTTCTCAATCGAAGGGGATTTCCCAGCGCCTCGGTCAGGCAGTGTCGGTTGCCGAAGCAATTGCACAGGGGCGTCTGGATAGCAAGGTCCAGGACTCGGGGGGCGACGAAATTGCGGTGCTGCTCAAGGCCATGGCATCAATGCAGCAGGGCCTGAACTCATTGGTGGCGGATATCAAGGGAATTGTCTCGGCGGCCGAGCAGGGCGATCTGGGCCAACGCATGGCCTTGGCTGGCCGGCAGGGCTTCGGCTTGGAGATCGGGCAGTCGCTGAATCGTTTGGTCGAGACGGCGGATACGAGCTTGCGCGATATTTCTCGAGTTTCCGTGGCCCTGGCCAACGGCGATCTGTCGCAGAAGATCGACGCCCGTTATGCCGGTTCCTTCGGTGCGACGGCCAATGCTGTCAACAAGACGGTCGAAGTACTCAATGCCGTGATCGGCGAAGTGCGTGAGATGGTCAATGCTGCGTCCGAGGGCGATTTCAGCAAGCAGATCGGTGTTGCCGACAAGCAGGGTTATGCCAAGGTGCTGGCCGAGCTGCTCAATACCTTGGGCAAGACGGCGAATGAGGCGCTTACCGATATTTCTCGCGTGGCGCAGGCCTTGGCCACGGGCGACCTGACGCAGAACATCGAGCGGCAATACCCTGGCCTGTTCGGTTCGACTGCGGTGGCGATCAATGCCATCAGCGAAAATCTGCAGACGCTGATTGGCAACATCGTCGAGGCGGTGGGCCTGATCAATACGGCAGCGAAGGAAATTGCTTCGGGCAACCAGGATTTGTCGAGCCGCACGGAAGAGCAGGCCTCCAGTCTGGAAGAAACGGCTTCCAGCATGGAGGAGTTGACCAGCACGGTGAAGCAGAATTCGGAAAATGCGCTCCACGCCAGCGATCTGGCCAGCAATGCCAAACTGACGGCAGTGAAGGGCGGCGAGGTCGTGCATCAGGTGGTCGATACGATGACCACCATTCATCAGGCCAGCAGCAAGATCGCCAACATCATTGGCGTGATCGATGGCATCGCCTTCCAGACCAATATCCTGGCGCTCAACGCGGCCGTCGAGGCGGCCCGTGCCGGCGAGCAGGGGCGTGGTTTTGCCGTGGTGGCGACCGAGGTGCGCAATCTGGCTCAGCGTAGCGCGACGGCTGCCAAGGAGATCAAGGATCTGATCGCCGATTCGGTCAGCAAGGTCGAGGCCGGAAATCAGCAGGTCGCACAGGCGGGACACACGATGGAAGAGGTGGTGCGCAGCATTCAGGAAGTCGCCGGCATCATGTCCGAGATTTCCGGCGCCAGCCGTGAGCAGACCTCGGGGATTGAACAGGTTAGCTTGGCGGTCAGCCAGATGGATGAAGTGACGCAGCAGAATGCGGCACTGGTCGAGGAGGCCGCCGCAGCCGCGGAGTCTCTGGAAGAGCAGGCGCATGCCCTGGCCGTGGCGGTCGGACGGTTCAAATTGTCGACCTCGCAAGCGAGCGTTTCGCAACTGCCACCAATGCGCGAGGCGCCGAAAGCCGCATTGAGCCGGCCGGCCGCGAAGTTGTCAGCGCCGCCTGCCCAGCCGTCGCTTGAGGATCACTGGGAGGAGTTCTGATTCGGCGCCGCTCGTTTGTCGGTAAAGCGCAATTGGAACAGTCGTAGCTACAACAGTGGATAGAGGAGTTGGCTTGTGGATACTTCAAGACAAACCCAGAGCATGGAAGGGGAAGGTGGGGGTGAATACCTCACCTTCGTTCTCGGCGGCGAAGAATATGCGGTCGATATTCTGAAAGTTCAGGAAATTCGTGGCTATGAGCAGGTGACCAAGCTCGCCAACTCGCCGCCCTACATCAAGGGCGTTCTGAACCTTCGTGGCAATATCGTTCCCATCATCGACCTGCGGATCAAATTCAACCTTGAAAAGGTTGAATATTCGGCCTTCACCATCACGATGATCCTGAATGTCGGGGGCATCGTCGTCGGCATGGTCGTGGATCAGGTCTCCGACGTCATCGCCCTGGCACCGGGCCAGATCAAGGCGGCCCCTGATTTTTCGGCGAGTTTCGATACGGAATACATCGTCGGGTTGGCCAACGTTGGCGAGCGGATGCTCATCGTGGTCGATATCGATCAACTGATGAATAGCGGAGAACTCGGCTTGCTCACCCGTCAGCACGAAGTCGAGTTTGCCGTCCAGTAAGGTGCTCGAAATGATTGGGGCTCGACACGACAGCCTCTTCTTTGAACGTGCCGAATTGAGGGAGGGGCTGTGAAATCAACCTTCAGCAGGCAGGTCATCGATTTCCAGATCGATCACCACTTGGTCTGGTTCAAGGCATTCAATGCCGCTGTTCAGGCCGGTGGAGCGGCCAATCTGCTGGCGCCATCGTTGATGGCATATCCCGTCGGCGACTGGTTGAGTCGCCCGGAGTCCATGCGGCTACTGGGAAGCGACCTGCACGCACGGGCATTGGCGATTCAATCCACCCTCCAGGATATCGCTCAGGAAATCGTCGAGTGCATTGACGCTGCATCGGATTGTTCCTTACCCGCGCTGCTGAGCGCGCTTGGCGAGCTATCGGAAAGCTTGGTTCGCTTTCTGGATTTTGCCGGGAAGCATCTGGATGGAGAGTTGACGCATTGGACCCTGGAGGCAACTGCGGTCGACTGACTCGATTGCCGATGGCACTGGCACTCGTTGGTTCGGGTCGGACGGTCTGACAGGCTTCATCTTAGCCCAGGAGTCTTTGTTTTTCGCGTATTTTGCACGGTGCACCGCAGCAGTGGCCGAATGGCCTCGAAATGGTGCGCCA
The DNA here is from genome assembly GCA_041909105.1 of Azonexus sp. Lineage (GTDB taxonomy): Bacteria > Pseudomonadota > Gammaproteobacteria > Burkholderiales > Rhodocyclaceae > Azonexus. The sequence continues at coordinate 38,600 of JAYREE010000014.1, read as the reverse complement.
GAGGGCGGAGAGAGGGCGGTCTGAGGTATAATTTCGCCCTTTCCGCCACAGCCGAATTGTTCTCCATGGCCGACATTCTTTGCCTCAAGGGCGACGCCGCCTTTTCCGCCTTCCGCCTGCAGCGCCTGCTCGCCCGCCTGACCACGGCCGTGGCCGACATCGAGTCGGTGACCGCCGACTACTGGCACGTGATCGCGCAGAAGCGCGCGCTGTCCGCCGACGAGCGCGCCAAGCTGGCCAAGCTGCTGGAAGAAGTGCCGGCCGGTGAAGACAAGGGCGAGCTGTTCCTGGTGGCGCCGCGCATCGGCACCATTTCGCCGTGGTCGTCCAAGGCCACCGACATTGCCTTCAACTGCGACCTGGAACCGGCCATCGAGCGCATCGAGCGCGTCGTCGCGTTCCACGTGGTTTTGAAGCAAAACCGGGCTCTGGCCGCCGACGAGAAGAAAATCGTCGCCGGCCTGCTGCACGACCGCATGACCGAATCGGTGCTCGCCGGGTTTGCCGAAGCCGGCGAATTGTTCCGCCATTTCGAGCCGAAACCCCTCAACACCGTCGACGTGCTCGCCGGCGGCAAGGCCGCGCTGGTCGAAGCCAACGGCACGCTGGGCCTGGCGCTGTCCGACGACGAAGTCGATTACCTGCTGGACATCTTCACCAAGGCCGGCCGCAACCCGACCGACGTCGAACTGATGATGTTCGCCCAGGCCAACTCCGAACATTGCCGCCACAAGATCTTCAACGCCTCCTGGGTGATCGACGGCGAGAAGAAGGACAAGACGCTGTTCGGCATGATCCGCGAAACGCACCAGGCCAACCCGCAAGGCACGGTCATGGCCTACGCCGACAACGCCTCGATCATCGAAGGCGCGACCATCCAGCGCTTCTACCCGGATGCGGACCGCGGCTACTCCTACAAGGAAGAACTGACCCACATCCTGACCAAGGTCGAGACGCACAACCACCCGACGGCGATTTCGCCGTTCCCCGGCGCCTCGACCGGCAGCGGCGGCGAAATCCGCGACGAAGGCGCCACCGGCAAGGGTTCCAAGCCGAAGGCCGGCCTCTGTGGCTTCTCGGTCTCCAACCTGAACCTGCCGGATGCGCCGCAGCCCTGGGAAAAGGCCTACGGCCGCCCGTCGCGCATCGCTTCCGCCCTCGACATCATGCTCGAAGGCCCAATCGGTGCTGCCGCCTTCAACAACGAATTCGGCCGTCCGAACCTGACCGGCTACTTCCGCACCTACGAGCAGGACGTGGCCGGCACGGTGCGTGGCTACCACAAGCCGATCATGATCGCCGGCGGCCTCGGTTCCATCCAGGCCGACCAGTCGTTCAAGGAAGAGACCTTCCCGGTCGGCACGCTGTTCGTGCAACTCGGCGGCCCCGGCATGCTGATCGGCCTCGGTGGCGGTGCTGCCTCGTCGATGACCGCTGGCGTCAATGCCGAAGACCTCGACTTTGCTTCCGTGCAGCGCGGCAACCCGGAAATCCAGCGCCGCGCGCAGGAAGTCATCGACCGCTGCTGGCAGATGGGCAAGGACAATCCGATCCTGTCGGTGCATGACGTTGGCGCCGGTGGCGTCTCCAACGCTCTGCCGGAACTCGCCCATTCGGGCGGCGTCGGCGCCAAGTTCGATCTGCGCAAGGTGCCGATTCTCGAACCGGGCATGTCGCCGGCCGAAATCTGGTCCAACGAATCGCAGGAACGTTACGTGCTGGCGATTCCGCCGAACCGCATTGCCGAATTCCAGGCGATGTGCGAGCGCGAGCGCTGCCCGTTTGCGGTGGTCGGCGAAGCCACTGGCGACGGCCATCTGACCGTTACCGATGCCCATTTCGGCGTCAATCCGGTCGATATGGAAATGGAAGCGCTACTCGGCAAGCCGCCGCGCATGACGCGCGATGTCACGTCGCAGCCGTCGACCTTCGTGCCCTTCGACGCCGTCTCGGTCGAACTCAAGGACGCCGCCTATCGCCTGATGCGTCTGCCGACCATCGCCGACAAGACCTTCCTGATCTCCATCGGCGACCGCTCGGTCGGCGGCATGACGGCGCGTGACCAGATGGTTGGGCCGTGGCAGGTGCCGGTGGCCGATGTCGCCGTGACCACGATGGGTTATCAAGGTTATTTGGGCGAAGCCTTCGCCATGGGCGAACGCACGCCGCTCGCCGTGCTCGATGCGCCGGCTTCCGGCCGCATGGCCATCGGCGAGGCGCTGACTAACCTGGCCGCGGCCGACGTCGGCAGCCTGGACAAGGTCAAGCTCTCGGCCAACTGGATGGCGCCGTGCGGCGTGCCGGGCGAGGATGCCCGCCTGTACGCCACGGTCGAAGGCATTTCCGAGCTGTGCAAGCAGATTGGCGTGTCGATCCCGGTCGGCAAGGATTCGCTGTCCATGCGCACCGCCTGGGAAGAGGGCGGCGAGAAGAAGCAGGTTGTTTCGCCGCTGTCGCTGATCGTCACCTCGTTTGCTGCGGTGGACGACGTGCGCAAGACGAAAACCCCGCTGCTCGCCACCGAGCAGGGCGAAACCGAACTGCTGCTGCTCGACCTCGGCAAGAACCGCCTCGGCGGCTCGGCACTGGCACAGGTCTATAACGCTACCGGCGACGATGCCCCGGACGTCGATGAACCGGCCAAGCTCAAGGGCCTGTTCGAAGCCGTGCAGAAGCTCAACCGCGACGGCCTGCTGCTTGCCTACCACGACCGTTCGGACGGCGGCCTGTTCGTTGCCGCCTGCGAAATGGCCTTCGCCAGCCGCCGTGGCGTCTCGCTCGACCTCGATGGCCTGTGTTTCGATGCCGCCGCGCTCGATGTCGATGGCGCCGAAAAGCGCCCGGACCTGATGGCCGGCCGTGATTTCGAGAACATCGTCCGCGCCCTGTTCAACGAGGAACTCGGCGCGCTGATCCAGATCCGCCGCGCCGACCGCGAAAAGGTCACGCCGATCCTGCGCGCCAGCGGCGTGCCGTATCACTTTGTCGGTCACATGAACGAGTGGGATGAGATCCGCGTTACCCGCAACGCCAAGCGTGTGTTGCGCGAGAAGCGCGTCGACATGCAGCGTGCCTGGTCCGAGACCAGCTACCAGATGCAGGCCATGCGCGACAACCCGAGCTGCGCCCAGCAGGAATTCGACCGCATCCTCGACACCAGCGATCCGGGCCTGACGCCGAAGATCGGCTTCGATCCGCAGGATGACTTCACCCAGGTGTATGCTGCCGTCAGCGGCCGGCCGCGCGTTGCCATCCTGCGCGAGCAGGGCGTCAACAGCCATTACGAAATGGCCGCCGCCTTCGACCGAGCCGGCTTCCAGTCGGTCGACGTGCATATGAGCGACATTCTCGCCGGTCGCGTCAGCCTCAAGGATTTCAAGGGCCTCGTTGCCTGCGGCGGCTTCTCCTACGGCGACGTGCTTGGTGCCGGCCAGGGCTGGGCCAAGACCATCCTGATGCACGACGGGTGCCGCGACGAGTTCGCCGCCTTCTTCAACCGTCCCGATACCTTCGCGCTGGGCGTCTGCAACGGCTGCCAGATGATGAGTGCGCTCAAGTCCATCATCCCGGGTGCCGAGCATTGGCCAGCCTTCCGCCGCAACAAGGTCGAGCAGTTCGAGGCGCGCTTCGTGATGACCGAGGTGCTGGATTCGCCGTCGATCTTTTTCGCCGGCATGGAAGGCTCGCAGATCCCCATCGTCGTCTCGCATGGCGAAGGCCGCGCCGTCTTCGACAACGCTGACGACCAGGGCAAGTGCCTGTCCGCAGTGCGCTACGTCGACAACAAGGGCGAACCGACCGAGGTCTATCCGTACAACCCGAACGGCTCGCCGGGCGGGCTGACTGCGGTGACCACGGCCGACGGCCGGTTCACGATCATGATGCCGCACCCGGAGCGTGTTTTCCGCACGGTGCAAATGTCCTGGCATCCGGAAAACTGGGGCGAGGACAGCCCGTGGATGCGGATGTTCCGTAACGCAAGGCGCTGGGTTGGTTAACCTGGCGGTTTGGAGCAACGAGAAGGGGCGCATTTGCGCCCCTTCTTGCTTTTGGAAGCAGTGAGTTTCCTGCAAACGACACCGAATGACTTTCGGTGTCGAAAAATGTTGGCAACCGTGCGAACTGCAACGAAGGGTGGCTGCCTAGAAGATGTTTCCGGATGTTTCTTGGCTTGCCCTGAACCATACTCATTGGTATGGTTAAAAGTGTATTCCGATGTTTGGTTGGTACTTTGAATAATAAAGAACATCGTATTCAGGCGGATCGCGTGCCAAGCTCCATGCAATCTGTGCTTCGGGGGCTCACTTCCGAACTCGTGGCGCAGCGACTGGCTGAGGTCGGCCCAAACGCCATCGTTGAAGAACAGCGCAGCGCTCTACGTAAATTGTTGTCGTATCTGTGGGGACCGATTCCCTGGATGATCGAAGCGGCGGCGTTGCTGTCGGGGCTGGCTCGGGACTGGTCGGATTTTGTGATCATCGTGTTGATGTTGCTGATCAATGCCGGTGTCGCATTCTGGCAGGAGTACAAGGCGGATAACGCCATTGCCATGCTCAAGCAGCGCCTGGCGGCGAAGGCAAGAGTGTTGCGTGATGGAAAATGGGTCGATTTGGCGGCTAGCGTATTGGTGCCTGGTGATATCGTCCATATCGCATTAGGCAATATCGTGCCGGCCGATATGAAACTGCTGGACGGTCAAACGATATCGCTGGATCAATCGACGCTGACCGGTGAGTCAATGCCCGTCGACAAGGGTGTTGGCGATATGGCCTATTCCGGTTCCATTGTTCGTGCCGGCGAAATGATGGGTGAGGTCACTGCAACCGGGATGCAGACCTTTTTCGGCAAAACCGCGGCCTTGGTCGAGACTGCCGGAGCGCCGTCGCATTTCCAGAAAGCGGTGTTGCAGATCGGCAATGCACTGATTGTCGCTACCCTGATACTCGTGGCGTTGGTATTGATGGTTGCCTGGCTTCGGGGCGAGCCGTGGCTGGATACGCTCAAATTTGCCTTGATCCTGACCGTTGCTGCCATTCCGGTTGCACTACCGGCGGTGCTATCAGTGACGCTGGCCGTAGGCGCCACGACGCTGAGTCGCCTAGGCGCGATTGTTTCGCGCTTGGCAGCGATTGAGGAATTGGCGGGTATGGATGTGCTGTGCTCAGACAAGACCGGTACATTGACCCAAAACAAATTGACGGTTGGGGAGCCGTTGATCCTGGCTACCGAACGACCAGCGGAGATATTGCTCTATGCGGCGCTGGCAAGCCAGGTGGCCAGTAACGATGCCATCGATCGTGCCGTGATCGGGGCTTGTGGTGACATCTTGATTCATCATCGGATTGAAATTCGCCGGTTCAAACCCTTTGATCCGGTTCGCAAGCTGACCGAAGCCGAAGTCTTGCTCGATGGTTCCACCCTCTGCGTCGCGAAAGGTGCGCCGCAAGCTATTGCGGCTTGGGCGCAGGCAGATGCGGCGACGCTTGAGCGCATTGCGGCAATGGTCGACAGGCTGGCAGCCGATGGATATCGGGCGCTGGCCGTAGGATGCTGCACTCAGGATGGACAACGGCAGGTCATCGGCCTGCTGCCGTTATTCGATCCTCCGCGCGAAGACAGTGCGCAAACCATCGCCGCACTTGACCTGCAAGGTGTGATGGTGCGCATGGTGACGGGTGATCACGTGGCGATTGCTCGCCAGATTGGTCATCGGCTTGGGATGGACGGGCAGTTCGTTACGGCGGACCAAGTGTTTGTCGGCGAGGCATTGCCTAGCGCCGTAGCCTTGCTGGCGAACGCTGGCTATGCGCAGGTCTTCCCGGAGCACAAATACAAGATCGTTCAGGTCTTGCAGGAGGGGAACCATTTTGTCGGCATGACGGGCGATGGCGTCAATGATGCTCCGGCCTTACGCCAGGCCGATGTCGGGATTGCGGTCAGTGGCGCCACTGATGCTGCCCGCGCGGCCGCTGATCTGGTATTAACAGAGCCGGGGCTTGGCGTAATACGTTCGGCCATTGAGCTGTCACGGCAGATCTTTCAGCGCATGAACGCCTACGCCGTCTTTCGGATCAGCGAAACCATCCGGGTCATGTTGTTTATGACTTTATCGATCCTGGTATTCAAGTTCTATCCGGTTACGGCTGTGATGATCGTACTGTTGGCCTTGCTCAATGATTTTCCGATCATGATGATCGCCTACGATAATGCGGTTGAATCCCCAACCCCTGCGCGTTGGAACATGCGGCATGTGTTGGTGTTGGCAACGGCCCTGGGGCTACTTGGGGTGCTGTCCAGTTTTAGCCTGTTCTGGCTGGCCGAGTCGGTCTGGCATCTACCGCGTTCGACCATCCAGACGATGATCTTCCTCAAATTACTGGTGGCGGGCCATCTCACGCTGTATTTGGCTCGCAATACGGGGTATTTCTGGGATCGTCCGTGGCCCAGCCTGAAGCTTTTCCTAAGCACCGAGTTGACTCAGGTAGCAGGCACGCTAGCCGCGGTATATGGCTGGTTCGTCGAACCGATCGGGTGGTCAATGGCACTCGCAATCTGGGGCTATGCTTTCGCCTGGTTCCTCTTCAACAATATGGTCAAGCGAATGATCCTGCGCCATATGGTGCTGCTTGGCTGATTTGATAACGCTTACTGGAGCTTCCATATGACCGGAACCGCATCAAACTCGTCCAATAAACCCAGGCTTGTGGCTAGGACCCAAAATAGTGTTCCTTGGTTTTGGCCCGTCGAGCTTCTTTCTGCGCTGACCGAGGAGGAGTTCAAGGTATTTCGCCGTGGTTTCGATACGGTGGCGGAAGCAGTCAAACTGGATACCGGGCTAACGCCCAAGTTCGCTACACCGAATCGCGTCTTGCTCGACCTGCATACCATGCGCTTCCGGGATTTCACGCCCAAGGATGCTCCGGCGCAGGTACCGACCGTCATCGATGCCCCCTATGCCGGGCATCCCTCGTCCATTGCCGATTATTCGAAGGGGCAAAGTCTGGTTGAAACCCTGATGGCGGCCGGGCTCAAGCGGATTTACGTAACGGATTGGAAGAGTGCGACCCCGGACATGAAGAACTACGACATTGACAATTACCTTGCAGAATTGAATGTCGTCATTGACGAAGTTGGCGGCAAGGTCAACCTCGTAGGGCTCTGCCAGGGAGGCTGGATGTCGGCGATGTATGCCGCCCGCTATCCTCACAAGGTTGCAAGCCTCGTATTGGCAGGGTCACCCATCGATACCAATGCAGGCAATGGCCCAATCCGGGAAATGGCCCATGACTTGAAGATGGCCGATTTCGAAAAACTGGTCGAGATCGGCGGCGGCTTCATGCGCGGTAAATTCATGCTGGCCGCCTGGAAAAATATGCATCCTGGGGTCCAGTACTTTGGCAAGTACGTTGATCTCTATGAGCACATCGATGATCCGGAATATGTGCGTAAGCATGAGGATTTTGAAGCTTGGTACGAGAATCCGATTGATCTGCCCGGTCGTTGGTATCTACAGGCCGTAGAAGAATTGTTCAAGGAAAACAAGTTGGCAAAAGGAGCGTTCGTCGGCCTCGGTAAACGTCTGTCGCTTGGCGATATCACTTGCCCGGTGACCCTATTGGCCGGTGAAACAGATGACATTACCACCTCGGAGCAGGTGTTCAATGCTGACAAGCTGCTCGGCACAGCATCGAGCGATATTGTGAAAGTTCTGGTGCCCGGGGGGCACATCGGCCTCTTCATGGGAAGCCGCACGCTCAAGGAGTATTGGCCGAAGATCGGAGAATGGATTGTAAGTATCGGCAAATCCTGATCGTCGTGTGGACGTGGCATGGCAATGCATATCTGAAAAAGTGCCATCCACCCTAGACGATGACGCTGGATCGGCTGATCGAGTAGCTGCGCTCAGAAACCAGGATGTTATGGCGTCTTGGTTTATGGCTGTCTGATTCCGGCAAAAGCGCTATTCGCCCTGATCTGCACAGGGTATCGGCTGTAGCGAGCCATGCCACCTTGGCTCATAATGGAGCCAAACAAGACAGAGAGGAGCGATCATGACTCGCCTGCTTCATACGCCAGATGAGGAGCCTCTGAATGAAGAGGGCTCTACCTTCCGGGGACTAGTTCGCTACGAGCAGCAATTGCCGGTACGGCAGGTAGCTTACTACCTTTGCGGCGAAATTCGCGAACCGCAGTATTACACCGAATTGTTCTATACGCTGCGCTCGGCTGCCGAAACCGACTTAATCTACATCCACCTTAATTCGGCTGGCGGCGATTTCAATACCGGCCTACAGATCATCAACAACATCTTGGCGTCGCCGGCACGCGTTGTCACCATACTGGAGGCGCGCGCCTATTCGATGGCGGCCCTGATTTTTCTTTGTGGTGACGAGTTGATCGTGCACGATAACTGCCAGCTGATGTTCCACATCTATTCGGGCATCTTCGCCGGTAAGGGTAACGAGCAGCAGGCCGAGGTGGTGGCGATCAGCAATTGGTTCGAGAAGGTGATGACTCGCCTGTGTTCGCCTTTCCTGAGCGAAACCGAGATCGCAAGCATCCTGAAGGGCGCCGACCTATGGATGGACTCCGACGAAATTCGCCGCCGTTTGTTGCGCTTGCAGCGTCAGAAGGCAGCACAGCGCCACAAGAAGGTCAGTCAGGTAGAGGAAAAGCCGGCCAAGGCCGTGAAGGTCGCGAGAGCGGCCAAAACTACCGAAAAATCATCCAAGTCGACGAAGCGGCCCTGAATTAGTGAAAGAATAAAAAGAAAAATGGCACAGAAGTTTGCACCATTTATATCGGGTGCGGAAAAAGGTCAGTGGTCGCGGTTCTCGCGCAGCTTGTCGAGGGCTGAGACCAGCTCATGCGATGCTTCGCTCAGTTCGGGTAATAGCAGGTCGGCTGCATCGCCCAAGCCGTTGTTGCTGAGATCGACGATCTCATTGGCCAGAGCGTGGAATTTGTCGTGGATAGCGATCAGTTGAGCGTACTCGGTCGTTGCCGTATAAGCGCCATCGGCCATGTTCAGTTCCTTGCTCAGCGTGCATCCACGGTGTTCGGAGAGCGGCATGTCGGCGTAGGCCCCGCCGGCAAAAGCGTTGAGGAACTGGCGCCGCCACAGGTTGTGCAAGCGTATGGCGTTATCGATATCGATACGCTTCATGAGCTGAATTTCTCCGAGTAGTTGATTGTTGGCGGCGTTTGCGCCGCTTCTTGGCAACCCGAATTATGCCGCAGGTCGTTCCTGCGGCAAGGGGTTGGTGCTGATTCAGCCGCCGAATTGCTGATGTGTGACGAAAATGTCCAATTGCCTTTGGTCGTAAAAGACCAGGCGGACCTCCTGAATCGAGCTTTCGGGTGTCAATTCGCTGAGAGCGAGCGAGACGATGCCAGCCGCTTCTTCCGGCGGGTAACCGTAGATGCCTGTTGAAATGGCGGGAAAGGCGATGCTGCGCAACGCCTGCCGATAGGCGAGCATGAGGGAGTTGCGGTAGCAGGCAGCGAGCAATTCGGCTTCGCGACCGCAGTGGCGACCGTAGATCGGCCCGACAGTATGGATCACATGGTGCGCGGGCAGGGTGCCGCCTGTCGTGATGGTGGCCTCGCCGGTGGGCAGTCCGTCTGGCCACTGGGTGCGCCGTATCTCCCGGCAGGCTTCGAGTATCGCCGGCCCACCTCGCCGATGAATTTCCCCATCGACACCGCCGCCGCCCATCAATGAACTATTGGCGGCATTGACGATAGCGTCGACAGCCTGTTCGGTCAGGTCGCCGAGATAGATGGCAATGCGTCCATTCAGATAACGGTATTGAGGAGCGTGCATCGTTAGCTTATGTTGGTGTTGATTAATGGCGATTATTGCGAATTTGGCGACATACATCCAAATGACTTGGCGAATGCGGCACGGTTTTCTATGTCACCGGTATTTAGTTCTGGCATTGATCTCATAAACAACAGTTGGCGCAACAAAAAATATAACAAAAGCGTTATTGATACATTAATATATATGCGAGTGCTTATATATGGCGCTACTACAACACATCCAAAGGGGAAAATCATGTTCAAGAAAGTTTTGCTGGCCGTTGGCCTGGCAGCCTTGACAACGAGCGCATCGGCTCAGGAAAAGGAACTGTTGCGCATCATTGGCGAAGACAAACAGTTCGTTGTACAGACCAAGAACGGCCCGTTCGTCATCACGCGCACGATGACGCCCTGTGCCAAGAACAAGGGCTGGTTGCAACCGCTGATTCCTGTGCCGGGCGTCCATCCGGTGACGGAAATCGAGATGTTGCATGCGATGAACGACAAGGACGCATTGATCGTCGACATGCGCGAACCGGACGACCGGATCAAGGGCACGATCCCGAATTCCTACCATATCCCCTACACTCAGGTGTCAGGCCGCATGGACGAACTGGGTTGCAGCAAGAACAAGGCTGGCAAGTGGGATTGCACCAAGGCCAAGAAGGTCTTTGCTTTCTGCAATGGCCCGGTTTGTCCGCAAAGCCCGACGGCGATCACCGCGATGGTTCGCGATGGGTTCCCGGCCGACAAGATCTACTATTACCGCGGCGGTATGCTGGATTGGGATGCGCTCGGTTTTCCGATCGTCAAGGATGAATTTTGAGCAACGAGTTTCGATGCTGAAAAAGGCGGCTGCTGCCGCCTTTTTTATTGCAGGTGTATTTAGCGCCCGATGCGCAGACGTCGACGCCAGCAGGCGGGTACTTGCAGCGCGTCGATATCCGGGCCGTGCTGGGCAAAGATGGAGCGGGCACGTTCAAGTCGAGCATTTTCTTCATGCGAGATGCCGGCGAGAAGATCGAACCAGTGTTGTAGACGTTTCATGTTGGCCTCCGTATCCAATATTCGGGTACTGTATGAAACACCAGTTAATGGCGTTGAGGCGAAGATTAATCGAATACTGTATAAATGTACAGTCTACGATTAATTTATTTTCAGAGGTAGGCTATGTCCATCGAAACACCGGGGATGCAACGCCATGTCTCCTGCCCGTAATGCTTGGATTCCACCTGCCGGGGTGGTTGTCGCCTATGCCGGCCGTAGCCGCAAATCGTCGCGCAACGTACGCGTGCTGGCCGAGGCGTCAGGTGGGCGAATGGTGGTCGAGGCCATCGGGCGGCAGGGGATACCTGTCCGCCTGACGGTCAAACGAGACAATCTCTCGCCGATGCAGCCGGATTTGTTCGATTGATTGTTTAGGCGCAAATTTCAGCCGGAGCCTGTGCTTCGCTGGCATCCAGGTGGTTTCGCAATTTTTCTAATACGCTTGGCGTACGCCCGATGCTTGCGCTAGCACGACCAATCCCTTCCACGAGGGCCAATCCGTTGCCGCGCAGACGATAGCTCTGACCGCTAGCGAGAAAATGATCCATACCGTCGCCGGCTTCAGTCAGCCAGAGCGTTCCGGTGATACAGCGAATTTCCAAGCCGCGGGCGCCGGTGATCTTCAGCGCTTGCCCATCGCCCAGTTGAAACTCATCGCCGGCCAATTGGATTTTCATGACTTCTCTCTCCATTTGCAGTGAAGCCAGTTTAGAAAAACTACCGCTGGTGATACAGTTTCAATAAAACCGAATTGTTATCGGTACAGTTTCTTGTAAATACAACTGTGCTGGTTTTCGACGGGGAGAACTGTACCGATGGAAAATTCATCGTTGCGCTATGAAAAGCTGGCCGGAGAGTTGGCCGGGCTAATTTCCGGCGGCGTATTGCAACATGGCGATCGCTTACCATCGGTTCGTCGCTTGGCCCAGGAAAAACGTCTGTCGGTTTCGACCGTCGTTCAGGCCCTGCGTCAGCTTGAAGACCGAGGGTTAGTCGAGGCGCGGCCGCAATCAGGCTATTTCGTCCGCCGTCCGCTGGCGGGTAGGGCCGCGCCGCAGGTGCGAGCGACGCCCGATGCACCGATGCCGGTGGATATTTCGCAACGTTTGGTGCGCATACTGCAATACGGCATGCGTCCTGGTGTGGCCCCTTTGGCTGCGGCATTGCCAGCCAATGAACTCCTGCCTTTGGCGACGCTGAATCGGCTGTACGGCTCGGTTGCCCGACGATATCCGATGGCGCTGAATGGTGGCAGCCACGTCCACATGGACGAGCCGGCATTGGTTCGCCAACTGGTAAAGCGTTCGCTGGCCTGGGGGGGGCCGCTGGCCGCAGAGGAGTTCGTCGTCACCAACGGTTGCACCGAAGCGCTGAATCTTTGCTTGCGCGCCGTGACGCAACCGGGCGACACAGTAGCAGTCGAGTCACCCGCTTATTATCTGATGCTGCAGTTGCTCGAGTCGCTCGGTTTGCGCGCCTTGGAAATTCCGACCGATCCACGTAGCGGGATGTCGATCGAAGCGCTTGATCTGGCGACGCGGCAGGGAAGCATTGCCGCTTGTCTGTTGGTCTCCAATGGCAGCAATCCGCTTGGCTGTGTCATGCCGGACGATAACAAGCGTCGGCTGGCAAAGCTTCTGGCTGCCCGCAATGTACCGTTGATCGAAGACGATATTTACGGTGACTTACATTTCGGAGAGCATCGTCCGTGGCCGGTGAAGGCTTTCGATACAGTAGGCAACGTGATGCTGTGCGCCTCTTTTTCCAAGAGCCTGTCGCCCGCTTTGCGCGTGGGTTTCGTCGCCGCAGGCCGTTATCGGCCGCGGCTGGCCTTGCAAAAAACCATCATTAGCGGTGGGACCAATCCGCTAACCCAGATGGTTTTGGCCGAATATCTGGAGTCAGGGGCCTATGAGCGGCATCTGCGTGGTCTGCGCCGTTCCTACGAGCGTCAGGTGGAGGCCATGCGGGCGGCGATTGCCAGACATTTTCCGGCCGAAACGCGAATTACCCGTCCGGAAGGCGGCTACGTGCTCTGGGTTGAGCTACCGGCGGATGTCGACGCGACTGCACGCTATGAGCGCGCTATCTCCGAGGGCGTGGCTTATGTGCCGGGAGAGTTGTTCTCAGCGAGCGGTATGTATCGGAATTGCCTACGCCTTAATTGCGGCAATCCGCATACTCCGGAAATCGAAGATGCGGTTCGCCGCTTGGGTGCGGTCTTTCGTAGGGAGAGTGCCTAGGTGGTACCTTTTCCTGCGGCGAGCCTCAATGACAGGCTGGTCCGCGCATGTTCCAGGCAAACAAACTGGCCAGGCCACCGAGCACAGAAGCCAAGCCCACTTCGAAATTCGGTCCGCCGGGTTGGATCAGTAACTGGAAATACTGGCTTGCGAGTGCAGCTATACCCAGGAGTACCACGACCTGCAGGCAGCCAATTTTGGGGCGGATGGCGATGATGCCTGTGGCCAGGATGCCAAAAGCCAAGGCGTGGAAGATTTTTTCCCAAGTATCGGTCAGTAGTTGTCCGACTGCCGGATGAATGCCAAGGACGACCAGAACGACGACGGCGGCGCCGATCATGCGCTTGCCAGCGCTGGCTGAGAACGGAAGGGTATGGGCATGCATGGCTGACTCCTTGTGGCCTCTGCGCGATTCGGCTGTTGGGCAGCCTCAGCAGGGGCAATTTGTATTGTTATAGCGGATATTAGGTGGAGTCGGCCAAGGTGGCTGTGAGATATTTCCGGTTCCGGTGAATATCTCTGGAAAACGAACTTTTTAATGCAATTGGAATTACGCGGCAAGCAGAGATTGCTTGTCGCGTAATGCAGAATATCAAGGCTGAAAGCTCATTTAGAGGCGCCAGATCGAGATGCAGTGTTCGACAAATTCTTTTTCGTCGAGAACGCTCTTGACGTCGGCGATGACGCCGTTGGCAGCGATCTTTTCCATGAGCGCGGGCGTACCCATGGTCTGGAACTCCTTGTGGCTGACGGCTAGCACGATGGCTGCGGCTTTCGGCAGTTTGTCCCAGGCGACCAGTTGCACACCATATTCGTGCATCGCTTCTTCAGGATCGGCGACCGGGTCGTGCACCACGACATCCGCACCATAGGACTGCAGTTCGCGGATGACGTCGATGACGCGAGAGTTGCGCAGGTCCGGACAGTCTTCCTTAAAGGTCAGGCCGAGAACGAGGATGGGTGCATCCTTGATCGGGTGGCCGCTGCGTACCATGTGCTTGATGGTCTGTTCGGCGACAAATTTTCCCATGCCATCGTTGATGCGGCGACCGGCCAGGATGACTTCCGGGTGATAGCCGAGTTTTTGTGCCTTGTGCGTCAGGTAATAGGGATCGACCCCGATACAGTGCCCGCCGACGAGGCCCGGACGGAAGGGCAGGAAGTTCCATTTAGTGCCAGCTGCCTTCAGCACTTCCAGGGTGTCGATACCAATGCGGTCAAAAATGATGGCGAGTTCGTTCATCAGGGCGATGTTGAGATCGCGTTGGGTGTTCTCGATGACCTTGGCCGCTTCGGCAACCTTGATCGACGAGGCTGGATAGACGCCAGCGGTAATGACGCTGGCGTAAATGTCCGCAACGGTTTCCAGCGTTTCCGGGGTGTCACCGGAGACCACTTTGACAATCTTGGTCAGGGTGCGCTCCTTGTCGCCCGGATTGATCCGTTCCGGCGAGTAGCCAACGAAGAAATCGCGCTTCCAGACCTTGCCGGAATATTCCTCGATGACCGGGATGCAGACTTCCTCGGTCGCCCCAGGGTAAACCGTCGATTCGAATACGACGATGGCACCCGGCTTCAGATTCTGCCCGACAGTGCGCGATGCGCCGACCAGCGGAGTGAAATCCGGTTGATAGGCATCGTCCACCGGAGTGGGCACGGCGACGACGACGAAATCAGCCTCCTGGAGCAGCGCCGGGTCGGTCGTAACCTCCAGTAGCGTGGCAGCCCGCAGGTTGTCGCTGCTAACTTCGCCGGTGGGGTCGATATGGTTGCGGTAGGCGGCGATTTTTTGATGCGAGAGGTCGAATCCGATGGTGCGGAATTTCTTGCCAAATTCGACGGCAAGCGGCAGGCCGACGTAACCCAGACCAACAACAGCGATAGTTTTCATGTACGGATGTCTCGTAGAACTTTATGGTTTGACCAAGCGTTGCTCAGTCGAAAATCAGTGCCGCCGCGACCTGGCGACCTTCGGCGGCGAGGATGTTATAGGTGCGGCAGGCGGCCTGCATGTCCATCACTTCCAGTCCGATGCCAGCCGGGGCAAATGGGCGGAGCAGCGCGCCGGCTGGGAAGCGCAGGCGCCGTCCGGTGCCGAGCAGGACGATTTCGGTGCGGAGTTCGAGCAACTTGGCCATGTCTGTCTGGCTTAGCGTTTCGGGATTGGCGTCGGTCCAGCCGGAAATCACGGCATCTGACAAAAGGATCAGGCTTTTTTCGTGTTTTTCATTGTTCACCGCAACATAGCCCTCGCCATAGGCGGTGAACATATTGATTCCTGCGGTGTTGGAAAGATGAAGTTTCACTGGCTGACGTCCTGTTTGGCTGCGCGAAATTGCGGTGCACCATACGATAAAGTAGGATTATACCTTTGGCCTTAACAGCCTATAAGGCGCCCAGCCGGAACATTTGCATGAAACACGTC
Source organism: Azonexus sp. (assembly GCA_041909105.1). GTDB lineage: Bacteria > Pseudomonadota > Gammaproteobacteria > Burkholderiales > Rhodocyclaceae > Azonexus. The sequence continues at coordinate 23,081 of JAYREE010000014.1, read as the reverse complement.
AAGAAATCCGCCAAACTCGCCAACGTCTGCTATGACATTCGCGGCCCCGTGCTGCAAAAAGCCAAGCAGATGGAGGAAGAGGGTCACAAGATCATCAAGCTGAACATCGGCAATCTGGCCGCGTTCGGCTTCGATTCGCCTGAGGAAATCCAGCAGGACATGATACGCAACCTGCCGAACGCGGCAGGCTATACGGATTCGAAGGGAATCTTCGCCGCGCGCAAGGCGATCATGCACTATACCCAGCAAAAGGGGATCAAGGGCGTGACGCTGGACGACATTTATGTCGGCAACGGCGTCTCTGAACTGATCGTGATGGCGATGAATGCCTTGCTGGATGCCGGTGACGAGGTGCTGGTGCCGGCTCCGGATTACCCGCTGTGGACCGCGGCGATCAGTCTGTCCGGCGGAACGCCGAAGCATTACCTCTGTAACGAGGAAAAGGGCTGGCTGCCAGATCTCGACGATATCCGCAGCAAGATCAACGCCCATACTAGGGCGATCGTGCTGATCAACCCGAACAATCCCACCGGTGCGCTGTATCCGGACGAATTGTTGCACGAGATCATCGACATCGCCCGCCAACATCATCTGACCATCTACGCCGACGAGGTGTACGACAAGGTCCTGTACGATGGCGTCAAGCATACGTCGATTGCCTCGCTGGCCGACGACGTGCTGATGATCACCTTCAACGGCCTGTCCAAGAATTACCGTTCGTGTGGTTATCGTGCCGGCTGGATGGTGGTTTCCGGCGACAAGCGCCATGCCAAGGACTACATCGAAGGCCTCGACATGCTGGCCTCGATGCGCCTGTGCGCCAATGCGCCAGGGCAGCACGGCATTCAGACGGCGCTCGGCGGCTATCAGAGCATCGATGACCTGATCAAGGAAGGCGGCCGCCTGCGTCGCCAGCGCGATATCGCGCACGAATTGATCACCGCCATCCCGGGCGTTACCTGCGTCAAGCCAAAGGCTGCGCTGTACATGTTCCCGAAGCTCGATCCGGTGATTTATCCGATCAAGAACGACCAGCAATTCATATCCGAACTGTTGCAGGAAGAAAAGGTGCTACTGGTCCAGGGTACGGGCTTCAACTGGCCCCATCCCGACCATTTCCGCCTGGTTTTCCTGCCGCACGAAGACGATCTGCGCGAGGCGATTGCTCGCATTGCGCGTTTCCTCGAAGGCTATCGCAAGCGTCACAACACCAACCATCTCATCAACAAAGACTGAATAATGAAACCCATCAATGTTGGCCTTATCGGCATCGGCACCGTCGGCGGTGGCACCTGGACCGTTTTGAAGCGCAATGCGGAAGAAATTACCCGTCGCGCCGGTCGTCCGATTCAGATTACCGCTGTGGCTGACCGCAATGTTGAATTTGCCAAGGAAATCACTGGCGGCGCGGCCCGTGTGACTAACGACGCCTTCGAACTGGTCAAGGATCCGGAAATCGACATCATCGTCGAATTGATCGGTGGCTACACTGTGGCCAAGGATCTGGTCATGCAGGCGATCGAGGCCGGCAAGCACGTGGTCACTGCCAACAAGGCGCTGCTCGCCGTGCATGGCACCGAGATTTTCACCGCCGCCCAGAAGAAGGGCGTCATGGTCGCCTTCGAAGCCGCCGTGGCTGGTGGCATCCCCATCATCAAGGCCCTGCGCGAAGGCTTGACCGCTAACCGTATCGAATGGGCTGCCGGCATCATCAACGGCACAACCAACTTCATCCTGTCCGAAATGCGCGACAAGGGCCTGTCCTTCGACGAAGTCCTGAAGGAAGCCCAGCGTCTGGGTTATGCCGAGGCCGATCCGACCTTCGACATCGAAGGCGTCGACGCCGCCCACAAGGCCACGCTGATCGCCTCTATCGCTTACGGTATCCCGGTCCAGTTCGACAAGGCTTACATCGAGGGTATCACCAAGCTTGAAGCTTCCGACATCAAGTACGCCGAACAACTCGGTTACCGTATCAAGCTGCTCGGCATCGCCAAGCGCCGCGAGAACGGGGTCGAATTGCGCGTGCATCCGACCCTGATCCCGGCCAAGCGCCTGCTGGCCAATGTCGAAGGCGCGATGAACGCCGTCATGGTCAAGGGCGATGCCGTCGGTACCACGCTCTACTACGGCAAGGGTGCAGGCGCCGAGCCGACCGCTTCGGCGGTGGTGGCGGATCTGGTCGACGTCGCCCGCCTGGCTACGGCTGATCCGGAACACCGCGTGCCGCACCTGGCCTTCCAACCCGATGCCATGTCCAACCTGCCCATCCTGCCGATGAGCGAGATCGAGACCGGTTACTACCTGCGTCTGCGTGTCGAGGACAAGCCAGGCGTTCTGGCGGACATCACCCGCATCCTGGCCGATCAGGGCATCTCTATCGATGCCATGCTGCAGCGCGAACCGGAAGAGGGGGAGGGGGAGACCGACATCATCATCCTGACCCATGTCTGCAAGGAAAGTGCCGCGGATCTGGCCATTACCAAGATCGAAGGTTTGTCGGCGCAAAAGGGCAAGGTCAAGCGCATTCGTCTGGAAGAACTGCAATAAACCGGATGCGGATTCAGAAAAAGGGGACTGCGGTCCCCTTTTTGTTTGCTAGGGAGGATTAGTCAATGCGTGAAGCCGTCGAGCTGGCCAAAGCTTATTTGTTGATGAATCACGGTCCGGTGACGCTGGTGTCGACTGCTAGCGGGGCCCTGCAAAATGTGATGGCAGCTTCCTGGGCCATGCCGCTCGATTTCTCGCCCCCCAAGGTGGCCGTGGTGATCGATAAAACCGCCTTTAGTCGCGAGTTGATCGAGGCGAGCGGTGAATTCGTCCTCAATATTCCAAGCCGGGCAATCGCCGAGCAGGTACTGGCGGTGGGTTCCTGCTCCGGCCGGGGGATAGACAAGTTTGCCCAATGCGGCTTGGTTGCAGAGCCGGCCTCGGTGGTCGGAGCGCCGCTGGTCGGCGGATGTGTTGCCTGGCTGGAATGCAAGGTCATCCCCGAGCCGCACAACGAGCAGCACTACGACCTATTTTTGGCCGAAGTGGTAGCGGCCTGGGCAGATTCGCGGGTGTTTTCCGGCGGACACTGGCATTTCCCGAGCGACGATCTGCGTACCTTGCATTATCTGGCGGGTGGTAACTTCATCGCGACCGGCGATGCCTTTTCGGTCGGTGCTGAAACAGAATGAACCTGCAACACGGAAGGGTATTGCGATACGGATCAAGGAAGGCTGGCGGCGGGCTCGGCACAATCGCCCCATTGCCAATCCGGCAAGCCTTTTCTGGAGCCCACATGCAACCTATTCACGTCTGCAACCATACCACCCCGGAAGCCCTGTACCCGTTCGATGCGCGCGGTATCGCCAAGCGCTTCCGCCATGCCGCCATCTTTGGCGCGCTCGATGCGCTGCAAGTGGGTGAGACCATGCGTTTCTGCAACGACCACGATCCGCTGCCGCTGCTGGCCCAACTGCAACAGCGTTACGGGGCCAACCTCGACATCGAGTACAAGCAACGTGAACCGGGCGCCATCGTGATTGACTTCAAGGTGGTCGGCTGATTGCTGCTGACGGCGAGCCTAAGTCTCCTTTCACTGTTTGTCAGCGCCGGATTGGCGTTGAACGGAGTGGGCTCGCCGGTCGCCGTCGTGCATGTCGCATTCGCCGTCGGCATTTTGCCGCTGATCCTGGCGGCCATGATTCATTTCGTGCCGGTGCTGACCCGTACCGGCGACGCTGAACGCTACATCCACGCCATCCCGTACGGCGCGCAGCTATTCGGGCTGGCCGTCCCTCTGGCCATGCTGGGATTGCTGCCGTATCACAGCCTGTTGGCCACTGCTGCGGTGGACATCGTTTTGGCGGCAATTTTGCTCGTCTGGTTCCGGCGCCGGGCCAAGGCGACGCTGGGATCGCCGCATCCGGGCTGGCGCTGGTACGCGGCGGCCCTGGTCTGCCTGATCGCGGCCTTGTGCGCCGTCTTCGCGTTGATCCTGTGGCCTGCCAGCTGGCGGGCCTGGCGCTTGTTCCATCTACACCTGAACACCTTGGGACTGGTTGGACTGGCGGCCTTCGGCACCTTGCCTGTTTTGTTGCCAACGGCTCTGGGCCGGCCCGATCCGGATGCCGCCGCCTGGCTGAAACGCCGGCTTTGGCTGCTCGGCTGCGGCGCGCTTCTGGTCGCCTTCGGCAGTGCCTGGTGGTGGCCACTTTCGGTGGCCGGTGGCTCGATCCTGTTCGTCGGCATCTTCAGTCTGCTCGGACAGTGGTGGCGGCGCAACGGCTTGGCGACACTGCTGGGCGATGGCGTCACGGCTTCTCTGCTGGCGGCAGTCGTTGGCTATCTGCTCTCCTTGGCAGCGGGCGCCGTGCATGCGGCAGGCCTGTTCGCTGCCAATACGGCGGTGCTGGCCTGGGCCGTCGGCTTCCTGTTGCCGTTGGTGACCGGCGCCTTGAGTCAGTTACTGCCGGTCTGGCGCTGGCCCGGGCCGCAAACGTCGGCACGCCATCTGATGCGGCAACGCCTGGCGGCCACCGGGCAGTGGCGGGCAACACTGGCCTTGCTGGCGGCGGTCTGTCTGCTGGCCGGGGAATTCACTGCGGCAGCATGGATGGCCGCATCGATGCTGGCCTTATTTGCCATCGGCGTTGTTCAGGCGGTTCGCGTCGAGGCGTCGACGCGGTAAAATCGCGGTTTTTCGCTTTCCAGGTTTTCGCCATGCGCTACATCTCGACCCGCGGCCAATCCGCGCCCCAGGCTTTCTGCGACATCCTCCTCGGCGGCCTGGCCCCGGATGGCGGCCTCTACCTGCCGGAAAGCTACCCGCAAGTCAGCAAGGCCGATCTCGACGCCTGGCGCAAGCTGTCGTATGCCGACCTGGCCTACGAAATCCTGTCGCGCTTCATCGACGACATCCCGGCTGCCGACCTCAAGGCCATCGTCGCCAAGACCTACACCGCCCAGGTTTATTGCCATACACGCAACGGCGGCAATGCCGCCGAAATCACACCGCTGACCAAGCTGGCCGACAATCTCTACACGCAGGAACTGTCCAACGGCCCGACCCTGGCCTTCAAGGACATGGCGATGCAGTTGCTTGGCAACCTGTTCGAATACGTTCTCGACCAGCGCGGCGAATCGATCAACATTCTCGGCGCCACCTCCGGCGACACCGGTTCCGCCGCCGAGTACGCCATGCGCGGCAAGCACAACGTCAAGGTGTTCATGTTGTCGCCGGACGGCAAGATGAGCGCCTTCCAGCGCGCCCAGATGTATTCGCTGCAAGACGCCAACATCTTCAACATCGCCGTGCGGGGCATGTTCGACGATGCGCAGGACATCGTGAAGGCCGTTTCCAATGACGCCGCGTTCAAGAAGCAGTACAAGATCGGCGCGGTCAATTCGATCAACTGGGCCCGGGTTGCGGCGCAGATCGTCTATTACTTTCAGGGCTACTTCCTGGCTACGAAATCGAGCGACGAGCAGGTGTCCTTCACCGTTCCGTCGGGCAACTTCGGCAACATCTGCGCCGGCCATATCGCCCGCCAGATGGGCCTGCCGATCAAGCAGCTGGTGCTCGCCACCAACGAAAACGACGTGCTCGACGAGTTCTTCAAGACCGGCGTCTATCGTCCGCGCACCTCGGCCGAAACCAACGTCACCTCCAGCCCGTCGATGGATATCTCCAAGGCCTCCAACTTCGAGCGCTTCGTCTTCGATCTGGTCGGCCGCGATTCCGCCGTCGTGCGCGAGCTGTGGGCCAAGGTCGACAAGGGCGAGGCGTTCGACCTCTCTGCTACGGTGCACTGGGCAAAAATGCCGAAATTCGGCTTCGTCTCGGGCAAGAGCACGCACGCCGACCGCCTGCAGACCATTCGTTTCGCCAACGAAACCTACAAGGTTATGGTTGATACCCACACCGCCGATGGCCTCAAGGTGGCGCTGGAGCATCGCGAAGCCAACGTGCCCATGATCGTGCTGGAAACCGCGCAGCCGGCCAAGTTTGAAGAAACCATCCGCGAGGCGCTGAACCAGGAGCCGGTGCGCCCGGCCGATCTGAAGGGTATCGAGAACTTGCCGCAGCGCGTTGTGGTCATGGACCCGGATGTCGCGGCGATCAAGCAGTTCTTGGTCGAGCGCGTTTGATCAGCGCACGATGAGGTAAAAAAGGGCGGCTGCGGCCGCCCTTCGTTTTTTCAGAAGTACCAGGCGACCGCTGCCTTGAAGCGTCCGTCCTGGATAACCGGCAGCACCACCATCGAGGTCAGGCCAACCCCGGTTGCAGCACGCGCTGCCGCGCTGGCTTCGAAAACGATACTGCCGCGCACGGCAGGAACGCCTTTCTGCCAGGCTTCGCCGATCGCCCCTTCCCACGGCGCGATGCTTGCACCGGCATGGCACTCCGATAGATGCGGCATCTGGTCGCAATGGCCGGCACCGAAACGCAGTGCGCTGTTTTCGTCATTCGGTACCCAGATTTCGAAACGGCGGGCGATGGGGGTTCCCAGTGCCGACAGGAAAGTCATAACCAAGGATTGCTGGCTGTTGAATGAGCAGGGAATGCCCACCCCTTTGCTGATGCCGACCTTGACCGTGCTATCGCGACGCAGCGTACGCTTCGAACTGAGCAAGTCTTCCATGATGCAGGGCATCCCGGTTTGCCACACCGTGCCGGGCAGGCCGAAACCCGGCCGGAACTTGGTATGGCGGGCCGTCCATTCAAAGGTTTCGGCGGTGCCATAGTGGCCATCTTCCAAGCCGATATCGTAGGAGCCGGCCGGGGTATTGCTCCATATCTCAATACCCCCGACATTTTCTTCGTCATCGCCAATGAAGAAGACGATCACTGCCTGCAGATAGTCGCCGGCAAAGATGGGCAAGGCGACACCGGCAGTCAGTCCGGCTTTTTTCGCGACTTCGGTGCGCAGGAAGTACGAGTTGTCGAAGCGGTGAAGGATGACCGGCTTTTTAGCGGCCCAGGCCTTGCCGGGCAGGCCTTCGTCGTAGGCGAAACGCATCGTCTCGCTAGCCCCCTTGAATTCGACGAGTTCGCCATAGAGGCCATCGAAGAATTCGAGGTGGGTGCGTTGCTTGTTGGGAACCCAGATTTCGGTGACACGGATCAGTGTTTTCATGGTTTGTAGCAATTCCGACAGTCAGTGTTGGATGATCGATGCTTGGCCGGTGTCGCCGTTGACGCCGTAAAATCAGGACACTGCACGAGTCACTCTGACTCGCGAAGCGCTCGGGCGCCGTTGCCCAAGTCAATGCAAGCAATTTTCAAACCCTTTCGGAGATGAGCTCATGAGTCAATTCGATCACGAAGCCTTCTGGTCCGCCCGCTACCGTGACGCCGGCGAAAATTACCTGTTCGGCACGGCACCCAATCGCTTTCTGGCGGAACAGGAGGCCTTGTTCCAGCCCGGTATGCAGGTTTTGTCCGTGGCCGATGGCGAGGGGCGCAATTCGGTTTGGCTGGCGGAACTCGGTTGCTCGGTGACGGCTACGGAAATATCCGCTGTGGCCTTGGCCAAGGCGCAAAAGCTGGCCCATGGTCGGCATGTGTCGGTGGATTTCGTGCAGGCCGATCTATTGAGCTGGAATTGGCCACAGGCCGCCTACGATGCCATCGTCGGCATCTTCATCCAGTTCGTTGGGCCGAGGGAGCGGGAAAGCCTGTTCGCCGCGATGAAACAGGCGTTGAAGCCTGGTGGTGTGTTGCTGCTGCAAGGCTACACGCCAAAGCAACTGGAATACCGTACGGGTGGGCCGTCGGCCGTAGAAAACCTCTATACGGCGGAGTTATTGCGCCAAGCTTTCGGTGCGTGGGAAATCGTAGTCCTCAAGGAGCACGAGGCGGAGATCAGCGAGGGCAACGCCCATGTCGGCCGTTCAGCTTTGATTGATCTGGTGGTGCGAAAACCTACAGGTAGATGACCGCCGGGAATACGGTTGCAGCCAGAACCAGGACAAGCCATTCGATGTTGTGCCGTGCCAGAAAACCGGTGAAGTGCAAGACAAGAATCGTGATGGCAACGACGTAAAACAGCGCGAACAGCATGTCGAATCTCCCTATGCGCGTATCATTATCAATGCATTTGGGGATTATGACGTTTTTTGGGGCAAAAGCCTAGTTAACGAAGCGCATCGACAGATCGAGCGCCTTGACGTCCTTGGTCAGGGCGCCAACCGAGATACGATCAACACCGGTTTCGGCAATGCCGCGTATCGTTTCCAGAGTGACGTTGCCGGAAGCTTCGAGAATGGCGCGACCAGCATTGATCACGGCAGCTTCGCGCATCATGTCGAGCGTGAAGTTGTCGAGCAGGATCATCTTGGCGCCGGCTTCAAGGGCCTGCTTGAGTTCGTCGAGACTTTCGACCTCGATCTGAATGAACTTGCAGCGATCCTTGGCCTGTTCGGCAACGGTCTTCGCCGCGGCCATGGCCTGGGCGATGCCGCCAGCGGCGTGGATATGGTTTTCCTTGATCAGGATGGCATCCCACAACGCCAGGCGATGGTTGCCGCCACCGCCGCAGCGGACGGCGAACTTCTGGGCGATGCGCAAGCCGGGCAGGGTCTTGCGCGTATCGACCACCTGCGCCTTGGTGCCGGCGATGGCATCGGCGTAGATGCGCGCCTTGCTGGCGACGGCGGAAAGCAATTGCAGGAAATTGAGAGCGCTGCGTTCGGCGGTAAGCAGGGCGCGGCCGTTGCCGGTAATCTCGCACAGCAGCTGGTTGGCAGCGATGCGTTCGCCGTCGGCAGCGTGCCAGGTCACTTTGGCACTCGGGTCGAGGCGGGCGACACAGGCGTCAAACCAGGCCGTTCCGCACAGCACGCCGGCCTCGCGACAGATCACCGTCGCCTTGACCGAGCGATCGCCGGGAACGAGGCTGGCCGTCAGATCTCCAGCTCCGACATCCTCGCTCAGGGCAGCGTCGACGTTACGGGAGATTTCGGCGGCAAGAGGATAGTCGAATTCGATGGACATGGCGTTCGGCAAACGGCTGGCGAAAACCATTATTGTAACTGCTTGCGCCGGCCAATTCGGCGGCCTGGCGTTACTTAGGTGAAAGGGCGGCGACACATCCGCGCTGGTCCAGCCAGGCGTTGAATACCTGTCGTGCCGCATCGACGACTTCGCCGGCAGTCAAACCGACCGGGCCGATGCCTTGGCCGACCAGGTGGTCGGCGGCCGCTCCGTGCAGATGTACGCCGGCGAGCAGGGCTTCCTCAGCGGGCCAGCCTTGGGCGAGCAGGGCGGCGATCAGGCCGGTCAGCACGTCGCCCATGCCGGCACTGGCCATGCCGGGGTTGCCGGAGGTATTGATCCACCACTGGCCCCTGGGCGAGGCAATGACGGTGCCGCAGCCCTTCAACGCCACATGGCTGCGATAACGTCGGGCCAGTTCCTTGACGCTGCTTATACGGTCGTGCTGAACGTCTCCGACCGAAACTCCGAGCAGGCGCGCCGCCTCGGCGGGATGCGGGGTCAGTAGAGTGGCTGCGCTTCGTTTTTCTGCTTGGCTTTGCAGTTTGGGACTGCCGGCCAGGATATTCAAGGCATCGGCGTCGAGCACGATTGGAGCCGTAGATTTCAGGCTTTGTTCGACCACGCCGACGGCTTCAGCGGTGGTGCCGAGACCGGGGCCGCAGGCAAGGGCATCGAGTTCGGTTTGTAGCAAGGCGTCGGCACTGCGCAGCATCAGTTCGGGTTGCAAGGGATCGACCGGCGGTGCCGTCGGATCGATCAATCCCAGATAGACGCGGCCGGCCCCCAGCTTGAGCGCAGCGCGACCGGCCAGCAAGGCCGCACCGAGCATCGAGCGGTTGCCGCCCAGAATGCCGACATTGCCGAAGCTGCCCTTGTGCGAATTGCGTGCTCGGGGTTTCAGATAGGGCCGGAAGGTCTCCGTCGTGACGATGGCGCCGTCGGCCGCTTGCGTCGTAGTGATGCCAAGGTCGGCTATGCTGATCTGGCCGCAATGATCGGGGCCATCTGCGGTGCACAGCCCCGGTTTGGCAAAAATGAAGCTGACTGTGTGGCTAGCCCGAATACTGGGAGTGAAGGCGGTGCCGGTGTCGGCATTCAGACCTGAGGGACAATCGAGGGCGAGCAGCGGACAGGCATCGCGTTCGGCCAAGCGGTTGGCCGCATCGATCCAATCGGCGTAGCGACCTTCCGGGGCGCGGGTCAGTCCAATGCCGAACAGGCCATCGACGATCAGCCCCCAATGTTGGCGATCGGGGATGTATTCGGTCGTCGTACCACCGGCTTCAGCGAACCTTCGGTAGGCCGCTGCAGCGTCTTTCGGCAAGCGCGCCGGGACTCCAGCAAAGACCACTGCCACCAGGAAGAAACGTTCGCGCAACAGGCGGGCAGCCTCGAAGGCATCGCCACCATTGTTGCCGGGGCCGGCCAGGATCAGGATCGGCCGGTTGCGGTCGGTCGCCAGTTCGCCAGCCAGGTCGGCAGCGGCCAGTCCAGCCCGCTGCATCAATGGCTGATCGGCAAATTCGGCCTCGATCGAGCGCAGCGAGGACGACAGGAAGAGTTTGGTCGGTTTGCTCATGACCCTTGGATTCTAGCGCGTCGCGCTATGAACGGGGCCGGCGATGTTTCAGAATCAGGGCAAACAACTCTTCCGGGTCGATCGGCTTGGAAATGTGGGCGACCATGCCCGAGGCAGCGCAGGCTTCGCGTTCTTCCGGCAGGGCGTGGGCGGTTTGTCCGATGATTGGCAGGGTTGGATCCAGACTCAGCAGTTCGCGCGAAGCCTCGTGGCCATTCATGACCGGCATCTGGATATCCATCAGCACGATGTCGAAGGCATCCGTGCCCAGCATTCTCACTGCCTCCACTGCAGCGCGGCCGTCGCCAACGATATGCGGGCTTGCGCCGACATCGCTTAGGAGTTCCTGCATGATGTGCTGGTTGATGTCGATGTCTTCGGCAACCAGTACCCGAATGCCGGCCAACGGTTGGTCGCAGTCGTGAATGCTCGGCTCGGAAGCCGATGTTTCGGGCGGGGGGACGTCGACTGGAATGAAGGGAAGGCTGACTTCGAAGCAACTCCCGACATCTGGCGTACTCGTTACCGTAATCGTGCCACCGAGCAGCCGAACGATATGCTCGGTAATGGCCAGTCCGAGACCAGTGCCGCCAAAGCGCCGGCTCATGGTGTTGTCACCTTGCTCGAAGGGATTGAATATCTTGTCCAGTTGATCCGGCGTAATGCCGATGCCGGTGTCACTGATGCAGAAGCAGAGGCGGTCGCTTTTCTGGGAGGCCTCGAGAGTAACCGAGCCGCTGTCGGTAAATTTGACTGAATTGGACAGCAGGTTGAGCAGAACCTGCCGCAAACGCAACGCGTCGCTCAAGCAATGGACGGGCAGGTTGGCGCTCTTCTGCAGTTTCAGCGCAAGCCCCTTGGCATTGGCTCGCTCCTGCATCAACTCGATGGTTTCATCGAGCACACCGTTCAGATCGACCTCATTCTGCTCGATCTTCATCATGCCGGCTTCCATCTTCGAGAAGTCGAGGATGTCGTTCAGGATGCCGAGGAGCAATTGTCCGGAATGGGATATCTTGCTGAAGGCATCGTGCGCCTTGCTTCCCTCCTCAGTGGCTTTCTGACCGATGCGTGCCATGCCGAGAACTCCGTGCAGCGGGGTGCGGATTTCGTGGCTCATCTTCGCCAGAAACTCGCTCTTGGCCTTGGCCAGATGTTCGGCATCGGCCCGAGCTTGCTCCAGGTCGGCGGTGCGCAGTTCGACCAATTGCTCGAGATGGTCGCGATAGACCGAAATTTCAGCATCCTTGCGCTGGTGCTCGGCGATGGCCTCACGCAGGTCGGCCTCCATCGACTTCAACTCGGAGATATCGGTCACCACCCCGAAAATGGTCACGTAGTCGCCATTGGAGCGCTCCGGTATGCCCCGCACAAGCAGCCATTTGATACGCCCGTCCGGCAGACTGATACGGTATTCGAAATGCAAGGGCAGCATCGTATCGGCGCATTCCTTGAGGGCGCGAAGGTAATGCTCGCGATCCTCCGGGTGGGCCATTTGGCGAATGATGTCCGAACTGTCCTGAACGTCCGTCGGCGAAATGCCATAGAGTTCTCGAATGCCATCGCTGGCAAACGGGAAGTCGCCGTGACCATCGGCGTGGATGCGGTACTGGAAAACCATGCCGGGAACGCTGGAGACGATGCGCTTGACCCGGGTATTTGCCGCATGTTCGGCTGCTTTCTCTTCCTCGGCGATGATGACTTTTTGCAGCGCATTAAAGCTAGCGACCAAAGCGCCGACTTCGTCTTCGCGCCGGATCGGAATCGATTGGCGGGGAATTTCGCCTTGTCGCATTTTCTCGACGTAGGAAAATGCCTCGCCGAGCGGCGCCAGTTGTCGGCGTAGCCAGAACCAGCTGAGGATGCCGGCGAGCAGTGTCAAACCGACAGAGATGGCCATCAGCTGATTCTGCAGGTTGGTGATGGGTGCAAAAGCTTCCGAGGTCGGGAGAACCGATTGCATCAGCCAGCCGGTCGTGGGAATGATCTTGCTGGACGAGAGTTCCACAACTCCACGTGAACTGCGAGCGACGCCGGAGCCTTCGAATCCGTTGATGTATTTGTCGTAAACCGGGTTTATTCCCGGTGGCGGCCCCTTTTTTAGAACCCGCTTCGGGTCGGAAGAGGCCACATAGCTGCGGGTTTTCGGGTCAGTGATGATGTAGTCGCCTGTCTGGCCATAGCGGGTTCGGCTGATTTCATCCAGGAAGTTCGGTTTGGCCAGATTGGTTACGCCAACCACCGCGCCGATCACCACACCTTCGCTGTTCCGGATTGGCTGCATCATGGCCACGATGGGGACATTCGTGTGGCCGCTGAGGAAAGGTTCGGTGACGAAGCCACTTTGGCCAGAGAGCGTCTCCCGAATTCCCGGGTAGGTGGAAAAATCCACACCGGATCGGCCGAGTGCTTCCGGAATGCTGGCAATGCCAACACCGTTCCGGTCAGTAACGACTACCCCCCAATTGAACAATATTTCCGGTAGCGGATAGCGTTCAAGGGCGGCTTGTATGCCACTTCCACCCGTGGTGGTTTGCGCGGCAAGCGTTTGTGCCAAGCTGTCCAGCATGCCCAGGCGTTCCCGTAGCGATCGATCGATTTCCACCGCGATCATCGAGACCGTGGAAAACTGGCGGGCGGAGAGCGAGTCTTCCAGTTCGTTGCGCAGGTTGTGCAGGGTCAGCAGAACAGCCGTCCACAGGATCAGCAGGCTTAGCGCCACCATGCCGACCGCAATTCTCGCCCTCAGCGAAACTCGACGTAGCTTTGCAACGATCCCGTCCATGCGCCCCAGTCTCTCCTGAACTCCAGCTAGTCACATAAGCTATGACTTTTGGAGTAGCTTATCTGCCCCAGAATGTTTTTGCCAGTTCTATCGTATTGCGGTGAATTTGTACCGTATCGTCGATATTCCTGGCATAGCCGCCGGCCATGCTGATGGCGACAGGCAAATCGGCCTGACGACAACGCTGGAAAACCCGGCGGTCACGTTCAATAAGACCAGCGAAACTCAGGCCGAGCCGGCCCAGACGGTCGTCTTGGTAAGGGTCGGCACCGGCCAGATAGATGACGAGCTCGGGCCGACCGAGATCGAAGGCGAGGGCGAGGCCTTCGTCGAGGCGTAGCAGGTAGGCCTCGTCGGTGCAGGCATCGGGCAGCTCGATGTCGAGGTCGCTTTCTTCCTTGTCGAAAGGATAGTTGCGCGCGCCATGGATGGAGAAGGTGAAGATGCTGTCGTCGCCGCGCAGAATGCTGGCGGTGCCGTTGCCTTGATGCACGTCGCAATCGACGATCAGGACGCGCTCGGCGCGGCCTTCAGCCTGCATGGCGCGAGCGGCGACGGCGGCGTCGTTGAAGACGCAGAAACCCTCGCCATGATCGGCGAAGGCATGGTGCGTGCCGCCGGCGAGGTTGGCCGAGACACCATCGGCCAAGGCGGCGCGGCAGGCACAGATGGTCGCCCCGGCTGAGCGCCGCGAGCGCTCGACCATGCCTTCGCTCCATGGGAAGCCGATGGCTTTTTTTGCCTTTTCGTCGAGTGCACCGCAGGAGACGGCCTGAATGTAGGCAGGATCGTGCGCGCGGGCGAGTTCTTCGTCGGTGGCGGCGTGCGGCAGGTGGAAATCGGCCTCAGCAAACTGGCCGCCAGCGAGCAGCGCCTGACGCAGCCGGGCATACTTTTCCATCGGGAAACGATGGCCCGGCGGCAGCGGCAGGACGAAGACGTCGGTGTAAAAGAGTTTCACGGCCGACGTCGGAGAGTGCTTAGTTCAGCGTAGCGGAGAGCTTGCGGCGGTATTCGCGGACGAGGTCGTCGTATTGCTCGCCGGACAAGGCTTCGAACAGACCGAGCAAGGCGGTGCGGCCCGCGCCCTGTTCGAAGAAACGGTCGCGGCGGACGACTTCCAGCGCAGCGTCGAGCGCTTCGCGGAAGCGGCTTTGCGCGGCGTAGGCCTTGGACAGTTCGAGGCGGGTGGCGTGATCGTCCGGGTTGGCTTCGAGTTTTGCTTCGAGCGGAGCGGTGTCGGCCGCACCATCGAGCAGGGCGAGGCGGGCGCGCAGGGCGTTGGCGCGGTCCGGCTCGTTGGTGTATTCGCCGCCGAGCAGTTGCTTGGCCTCGTCGTTGCGGCCGAGTTGCATCAAGACTTCGATGGCGTCGAGCTGGATGGCCTGATCCTGCGGATTGGCGTGGCTGGCTTCGACCAGCTTGGCGAGCGCTTCTTCGAATTTGCCTTCGGCGACCAGCGCGGCGGCTTCTTCGCGCAGGTTGCCGCCGGGGCCGGCCGGCAGGGCGATGCGGTCGAGGAACTCGCGCACCTGGCTTTCCGGCAGGGCACCGTTGAATTCATCGACCAGCTGGCCCTGGTAAACCACCTTGACCGACGGAATGCTGCGCACGCCGAAGTGTTGGGCGATTTCCGGATTTTCGTCGGAGTTGATCTTGGCGAGCAGGAAACGGCCCTTGTATTCCTCGGCCAGCTTTTCCAGCATCGGCTTCAAGGTCTGGCAGGGTTGGCACCACGGGGCCCAGAAGTCGACCACGACCGGCACTTCGAGCGAGGGTTGCAGCACCTTGGCCTGGAAATCTTCGAGGGAAGCATCGAATGAGAATTGGGATTGGTCGGACATGGGCTTACCTATCATTTAAAGTCGGACGAATTCTACCGTCTGGCGGAAGGCTGCGGGGGCCTGGAGCCGGAAGGCCGGTGCATCGCTGGTCAGCCAGTCGGCGATTTGGCTTGGCAGTTCGGGTTGGTCGAGGTGGCCAGCGGCCGTGTTCTCGACCAGATGGAGCTGGGCTGGCGGATTTTCAAGCGCTTCATTGCTGAGCAGCAGCCAGCGGCCGCTGGCGTCATCGCCCCACGCGTCGATCTGGGCGCAGAGGACTTGTTGGCAGCGGCCGGCGGCCAGCCATTGCTCGGCCAGCATCAGCAGCGTTGCCCAATGCGCCTGTCCGTCGACATCGAGCGGGCAATGGCTGGCGGCGATCAGGCCGGGCAGGTAGGGCTGGATCTGGGCGGCGGCGATCGCTGGCTGGGTGGCGAGAAAGTCATAAGGCATGGGTTCGGCGCCCTCGGCCATTTCGTCGAGTAGGGCGAGGGTTTCCTGGCGAGGGCCGCTGGTCGATTGCCAGAGCAGCAGCGTCGGCAGGGCTCGGCGCTCGAGCGGCAGGCAGGCCAGCGCGCCGACCAAGGCCAACTGCGTCAGTGTGGCGGCGCGGCGTAAGGGTTTGCCGAGCGTGGCACGAACGGCGTCAGCGAGTTCGGCCGGCGTGAAGGTCTGGCTGAGGCAGGCATGCAGATGGCTCATGCGCGCTCCACGACCAGGTTGGCCAGGCCGCCACCGAAACCGATCAGGTTGAGCAGCAGGCGGTCGATGCGCCGTGGCTCGACGGACTGCGTCGGCGACAGACCGATTTCAGGGTCAATTTCGGAAAAGCCGGGCGTGTCTGGAATGAAATCGGCGTCGAGGCAGGCGAGTAGGGCGCTCAATTCGGCGATGCCGCTCGCGCCGAGCGTGTGGCCGAGATAAGGCTTGAGCGAGACGAGCGGCGGCAGCGCATCGCCAAACACCTGGCGCAGCGCGTTGGCTTCGGCGAGATCGGTGCCGGGCGAGCCGGCAGCTTGCAGCTTGATCAGTTGAATAGCGGCCGGCTCGGTTTTTGCCGTTTTCAGGCAGTGCACCGCAGCAGCGGCTATCGGGCCGCCTTGCGGGTCGGGGCCGGTGGTCGAGTAGGCGTCGAGGCCGGCGCTCAGGCCGGCGATGCGCCAGGCGCCGGGCTGGGCAGTGAGATGAACGGCGGCGAGCGCTTCGCCGAGGACCAGGCCGTTGCGCTGGCAGTCGAAGGGGCGACAGGCATCGGGCGACAGCAACTCCATCGAAGCGAAGCCGGCCAATGTACTGGCGTTGGCGAGTTCGACGCCGAGCACCAGTGCGTCGTCGATGATGCCGGCGGCAATCAGCGTGGCGGCGGCATCCAGTGCCGAAAAGCCGGAAACGCAGGCGTTGGAAAAACACTGGCGTGGGCCACTCAGACCCAGCCAATCCGCCAATTGGCCGGCAAAGGAGGCGCAGGCGCGCGGCAGATCGAAAGACCGCCCTTGCTGCTCGAAGAGGCCCATCTGGAAGGACGATGAAGCGATGAACAAGGGCGTGTCGGTAGCCAGATTTGGCAACTCGGCACGCACGGCGGAGCAGGCGGATTTTGCCCGCGCCAGCCAATCGCCTTCGGCGAATGGCAAGGCAAAAAACGGGAAGGTCCGCTCGCCCAGACGGCGCGGCACACAGGTGGTTTCGCCCGCGCGGATCGCGGCACCTGCGGCACTGGCCGACAGCCCCCGGGCGCTGACCAGCGCATGTGTGGCGAGATGGACCGGGCGACTCATCCGCGCGTGGCGAGCCAGGCGGCGAGATGGTCGGCCAGTGCGCCGACATTGGCCATGACGCGGCGGGTTTCCTTGCTATCCGGCAGGCGCAGGCCGTATTTCTTCTTGATCGCCATCGAGACCTGCAGGGCGTCGAGCGAATCGAGCTGGAGCGGGGCTTCCGGCCCGAACAGGATTTCGTCGTCGCTGATCGAGTCCGGGGCGCAATCCTTGTCGCAGGCTTCGACGATCAGGGCTTTGAGTTCATGGCGCAGGTCGGCGGTCATGGCGTTTCGCGGTGATTGAGCCAGACGGCGGCGAGCAGGGCGGTGGCCGCGCAGGCAAGCAGAAGGGAAAGGCTGGGCAGGATGGCGACGAAGCCGCCGTGGCGCAGCATCACGGTATGGAATCCGTCGAGGCCCCAGGCCATGGGCGAGAAGGCGGCGACAGTCTGCATCGTGGCCGGCATCATGAACCTCGGTACCATGATGCCGCCGATGGCGCCCATCAGGATGTTGCCGATGCCGCCGACGACCACCGCCTGCTGCGTCGTGCGGGCCAGCGTGGCGACAAGCAGGGCGCAGGAAACGGCGGCCAAGCTGACGGCGGCGGCGACCAGCCACCATAGCGCCAGGCTACCGCCCGTCGGCATGACCAGTGCTTCGCCGCCGAGCCGCGGCACGACATGAATGCCGACCAGCACCATCAGCGTCGCCTGAATCTGATTGACCACGAAATACGGCAGCAGCTTGCCGGCCAGCACATGGCGGAAAGGCAGGCCCATCGCGGCCAGGCGTTGCAGCGTGCCTTGCTGGCGTTCGCCGACGAAGAGTGCCGACATCGGCACGACGACGAAGAACATGGCGAAGACCAGCCAGGCCGGCACGTTCTGCTGGACGGACGAGGGCGGACGCACGTTGCGCTCGTTCTGCACGGCTTCGCTGAGGATTTCGTCCGGCCAGTCGCGTTCGCCGCTGGCGCTGGCGGTGGGCAGGCCGAAGAGTTTGCCGGCGCTGCGAGTCAGTTCATCGGCGCGCACCGCGCCCAAAGCCGCTGCCGTCTGGTTGCGGAAAGCGAGTTGCAGGGCCGGATTGAGGGTGGGGTCGACGAGCAGGGTCAGCGGCGCGGTGGGCTGGCCATCGACGCCGCCCGGCATCAGCAGGCGCTCGCCGAAGCCTGGGGGCAGAATCAGCGCCAGCGCGACCTGACTCTGGCGAATGGCAGTGCGGGCGGCGGCATCGCTATCCTCCACTGTTACACGGCGGAAAGCCGCCTTGTCGAGGCGACGGATCAAGGCCTGCGAATGGGCGCTATGGTCGAGATCGACCACCGTATAGGCGACATTGACCGAGGCGCCGGGCGAGAAGGCATCGTGTAGCGCCAGGGTCATGACCAGGATGAAGATCACCGGCATCAGGAAGAGCGCGGCGAGGCCGTGCCGGTCGCGCAGCAGGGCGAGGGTTTCCTTGCGCCAGAGGGCGGTCAAACGGCGCATGCTTCAGTCCCTCAGCGAGCGTTGGGTGAGCCGCATGAAAACCTGCTCCAGGTTCGGCCGGCCGACATGCAGGCGCAGCGGTTCGCTGCCGGCGGCGGCCAGTGTGGCGAGGGTTTCGCTGACTGCTGCGGTGCACGGCACTTTTTTGGCAAAAACCAACGGCGCGATTTCTTCAGCGGCAAGTTGTTCAAGCAAACCGGCGGACGGCGGCGCGGCCAGCTGGAATTCCATCTGCTGGCCCTCCACACCGAGCAGTTCGTCCAGCGTGCCCTCGGCCAGCACCTGGCCACGGTCGAGAATGGCCAGCCTGGCGCACAGGTTTTCCACCTCTTCCATGTAATGGCTCGTGTAGATCACCGTCGTGCCGCGCGCCGGCAGCGTGGCGATGGCGTCGAGCAGGAAACGCCGCGACTGCGGATCGACACCGACGGTCGGCTCGTCGAGCAGCAACAGGCGGGGCCGGCCGAGCAGGCCAATGGCCAAATTGAGACGGCGACGCAGGCCGCCGGAGAGCTGCTCGGCGCGTTTGTCGGCGACTTGCTCCAGGCGGGCGAAAGCGATCGCCTCGGCGACCCGTTCCTCGGCCAGCGCTTTCGGCAAGTCGAGGATGCCGGCGAAGAAGCGCAGGTTCTCACGCACACTGAGCATCGGGTAAAAGGCGTAATCCTGCGGCACCAGCGCGACGGCAGCCGGATCGGCGGCGCGTTGCTCGGCCAGGGTACGGCCATCGAGCTTAATTTCCCCGGATTGCACCTTGAACAGGCCGGCGAGCAAGGAGATCAGTGTCGTCTTGCCCGCGCCGTTCGGGCCGAGCAAGCCATAGACGCCACCATCCGGAATGCGCAGCGAGACATCGCGCAGAGCCGGGCCGGGGGCATCCCGGTAGGCATGGCTCAGGCCGACGATATCGAGCATCAGAGGGCGCGCCGCAGATCGCGGAAGAAGGTTTGTTCGCGGTCGGCGATGTCGCGCAGCTTGTCGCCCAGCGTCGGCATGTGCAGCGGATCGCGGTTGCGGATCATGCGTGCGGTGGCCAGGGCGAATTCGCGCCATTCGTCACCGATGTCGATCAGCGTGTCGGCCAGTTCGTTGAACGTCGGCTTGGCCAGTTTCTCGGCGGCTTCCTGCAGGAAGGCCGCGTAGATGAAGCGGAAGCCACCACCACCGGTGCCGATTTCTTCCTGCATGCGCACGACCTGGCCGATGAAAAGCTTGGTCTGCTCAGGATTGCCGGCCACATTCTGGCCTTCGATGGCCTTGGCCAGCCGACGAATGCCGCGCACGCCGATGATGGGCAGCGGCGAGTCGAGCATGATGCGCGTCGTTTTCTTGATCGCCTTGGGCAGGGCCTTGGCCCAGTTCGGCGCTTGCGGCTTATTCTCGGCGTAATAGAGCAGCCCCTTGGGCGCCAGTGCGCCGCGTGCGAAGCGGGCCTTGGCCAGATCGACCGCCGGGCAGGTGACCGGCTCCTCGCCGACCGGGTCGGAGAGCAGGTAGTCGCCGCTGGCGGCATCGCGACCATAAGCCAGCACGTTGTGCGCGTTGAAGTGAAAACGAAGGTCCGGCGGCATGTAGGGCAGCCAGAAGACCGAGGTTTGCAGGCCGACGATCTTGCCTTCGCCGAGCAACGCGTCAAGGCGTTGTTCCGCCGCTTGCGGCGAGCGGAAGGTCTCGAAGCGCATCTTCAGGCCGAGCGGCTTTTGCAGGCCCTTGATGATGTACTTCGGCGGCATGCGGTAGGCGACCAGCGGCAGGCCGTTAATCTTGATGATCGGCAGGTAGGCGAAGGAGAGTGCGGATGACAGGCCGAAGGCCATCGCCTCGCTGAGCGGCAGGCCGAGATGGCGCACCATCGAGGAAATCACGCCGCTCTCGCAATGTGCCGCCTGACTGTGCTGGAAATTAGGCACGACGCTCACGGCACGGCCTTCAGTTGCTCGATGCTTAGCCCCATGGCCTCGCCGTAACGCTCGAGCAGGGCGGGCGAAAGGCGGGCGAAAATTTCCGGACGGAAATGGCGGCGAATGCGCCACTGCCAGAGCCCGGTCGCCTGCGCCAGCATCGGCACGTC
This sequence comes from Azonexus sp., assembly GCA_041909105.1. Taxonomy (GTDB): domain Bacteria; phylum Pseudomonadota; class Gammaproteobacteria; order Burkholderiales; family Rhodocyclaceae; genus Azonexus. The sequence continues at coordinate 2,582 of JAYREE010000014.1, read as the reverse complement.
CAGGCGGGCACGGTGCATGTGAACTTCGAGCGGCGAGGTCAAGCCGGCTATACAGCGGGCGCGAGCTTCCTCGGCCAGGCGAACGAGGTCTTCAACGGCCTGCTGATTGACGATTTCCTCGACCTTCCAGCCGCTCGACCGCACCATGCGCAGCTTGCCATCCTCGCCGCGCGCATAGAGCGCCTTGCGATGGCCGCCGAGGGTGATGTTGCCTTCCTGCGGGACGTCCTGCTCGTTCATCAGCCGGCCTGATCGACGACGGTGAGCTGCATCAGCGAACCGGTAAAACGGCCACTCTCCGGGATGAAGCACAGGATGCGCTCGCCCTTGGCCAGGCGGCCGCTGCGGAAAAGCTCGTCGAGCATGATGTAGATCGACGCCGAGCCGGTATTGCCCTTGGTGTGCAGGTTGGTGAACCATTTTTCCTGCGGCACGATGAAGTCCTGAAGCGCCATGCAGTCGACAATAGGCTGGCGGAAGTACTCGGACGACATGTGGGGCAGGAACCAGTCCACCTGGTCAGCCGTAAGTCCACGTTTGATCTTGGTCTGAGCCAGCACGTTGCCGAAGGTCAGTTCGACGACGGATTCGTTGAGCAAGCGGACATCCTGCTTGACTGGGAAAATGGATTGCTCGATCCATTCTGTCGGCTGGTATTCCTGCCAGCCCTTGAATGCCCCATCGGCCTGCTTTTCGCCGCCGGCGTACATGCAAACCGGTGCGTTATTGGCCTGCGAAAGGACGTCGATCCAGTCGATGCGCAATGACAGTCCTTCGACTCTGGGCGTCGGCTGGAGCAGGAGAGCGCCCGCGCCATCGGAAAGCATCCAGCGCAGGAAATCCTTCTCAAAGGCGATTTCGGGATTGGTTTCGAGGGCGGCGACACGGTGTGCCGATTCCTGATCGAAGTTACGCGCCAACAGGCCGCCGGAAGCGCGCTCCGAGCCGGTGGCGACGGCGTTTTTCGCTTCGCCGGCCAGCACCGACAGCCAGGCGTATTTCAAGGCGGTGAGACCGGAAACGCAGATACCCGCAGTGGCCACCACCTCGCAGGCCGGAATGCCCAGTTCGCCATGCACCATCACGCCGTGGTTGGGCATCAACTGGTCGGGGCAGGAGGTGCCGCAGGCGAGGCAGTCGATGGTGTCGATGGCAAAGCCTTCGGCTTGCAAACTGCGAATCGCCTCGGCGGTCAGTTCGGCGTTGGAGTGGGTGAATTGGCCGGTGGCCGGATCGACAGCGTAATGGCGTTGCCGTATGCCGTTGCTGCGCAGGACGACCCGGCGGGCGCGAGAAGGCTTGCCACCAACCATGCCGAGAACTTTTTCGATGTCGTCATTGCCGACAGGCGCGTTCGGCAGGAAAGCCGACGTATTGTTGATATAGACCGCGCGGTTAAGAGGCATATTTGTGCAGATTGAATTCTTGCGAACCGGAGGGTTGTTCGAGCTCTTCCTTCAGGCGCGCCAGGTGCGGCCGAAGAACGGGCGAAAGCAACCATTGTAACAATAGGGACAAGGGAACCACTGTGATCACCATCACAATGAGATAGGTGGCAAACACAGCGAGAATCGGACGGCGCCGCCATTGACCGCGTTGGCCGAAGGCGCGGATCAGTCGCGACCAGACACGGAAGGCCCGGAAGCCGGCACGCTCGCTCAGCGCCAGGCGCGGAATCACGGTGACGGCCCGGAGGCCAGTCAGCATCGGAGCGTCGCCGGTTTCCATGTTTTGCTCCAGGGCCTCGGCCAACGCGTGACCGAAGCGCGCAGCCCCTTCGATTTCTGTGGGCGCCACGCCGGCCGGTGGCAGGCCGAGCCAAGCATTGCGCTTACCGGTCAGCACCCAGCGCGGTGTGGTGATGAAGGTGGCCAGCGGGTGCCCCTGGTCGGTAAAGGCAATATGGTCGCGCAGCTTGCCGCCAGCGTCGGCGATCAGTCGCTTCATCGTTTCCTGGGCTGACAGCCACATGTTGCGGCACGCCACCAGCGTGACGACCGGCTTGCCGGCGATCAGGGCACGCCCTTCGGGACTTTTCAGGAAAGCGGTCATCGGCAGTGAAGGCGAGAGATACCAGACCTGATAGGTCAGGATGACCAGATCGAAGTCTTCGCTCGTGTCGACGTTCAGCGGCTGCAGCGGTGGCGCATCGAGCTGGACGCATTCGGGAAAGGCATCGACGAAATCGACGATCGACCAGGGCCAGGGAAATGACTTCTCCGGCATCAGGGTTTCGACATGCACCTGATGTCCGGCCGCGCACAGGGGCGCGACGACGCGGGCCGTAATGTCGGCCAGTTGACCGGTCTGCGAATAGGTGACGACGAGAACCTTTTTCAAAGGAGGCTAAGCGGCTGAAAAACCGCGAATTCTAGCAAAACAGAGCGCATTAAACGATCAATGGAAAATTCTCTTGGAATCCCGCGGCGAGAAGATGGGCTTGGGAAATTCGCACCTTATCGGCTATCATTCTGCTTTCCCGCAGCTAGTCTTTCCATGACCAAATACGTTTTCGTTACGGGTGGTGTCGTGTCCTCTCTGGGCAAAGGCATCGCCGCCGCGTCGCTGGGGGCCATTCTGGA
>JAYREE010000013.1:0-97257 GCA_041909105.1 Azonexus sp. | reverse complement strand
CCGGCAAAACGCGCCTCGGGCCTTTACTGGAAGAGTACCGACCGGCGCTGGTCATCGTCGAGATCGGCGGCAACGACTTCCTGCGTCGCCGGGCGGCGAGCGCGGTGCTGGAGGATATCCGGCAGATTGTGCGCACCGCGAAGGCGAGCGGGGCGCAGGTGGTGCTGGTGGCCGTGCCGGAGTTGTCGCTGCTCGCCGCGCTGGCGCAGAAACCGGGCGACTCGCCGATCTACCGCCTGTTGGGCGAAGAGGAGGGCGTGCCGGTGATCGAGTCGGTGTTTTCCGATATCCTCAGCCACGCCGAATGGCGGGCCGACCAGATTCACCCCAATGCCGAAGGCTATCGCCGCATGGCGGCGGGGATCGAGGCCGCCTTGAAGCAAATCGGCCTGCGTTGAACACCTTTTTCCGGAGTTGAAATGTCCCTGTTGCCCGCTATCGAAGTCGCTACTGCCAAAGAACCGAAATTCGCCGTCATCTGGCTGCATGGTCTGGGGGCGGATGGCTCTGACTTTGTGCCAGTGGTGCATGAGTTGGGCATGAACAAGGATTACGGCACGCACTTCGTCTTTCCGCATGCGCCTTACCGGGCCGTGACCTGCAACGGTGGCTACGAAATGCGCGCCTGGTACGACATCATTTCGCTGGAGCCGCACAGCCGGCGCATCGACGAGGCCGGCTTGGTCGAATCGCGGGCAGCGGTGCGGGCGCTGATCCAGCGTGAGAACGAGCGCGGCATTCCAAGCCGCAACATCTTCCTGGCGGGCTTTTCGCAGGGCGGGGCGGTGGCTTATCTGACGGCGCTGACGCATGCTGAACGGCTCGGTGGGCTGGTCGCGCTGTCGACCTATATTCCTTCGCCGTCGCTGCAACTCGACGAGGCAACGCCGGCCAATCGCGACCTACCCATCCTCGCCGCACATGGTTCGCACGACGACGTGGTATCGCCGGCGCTGGGCAAGGCGGCGCGCGATCTGTTGCGCGAGGCGGGCTATGCCATGGCCTGGCAGGAATATCCAATGCCGCATTCGGTTTGCATCGAAGAGATCGAGCTGATCGGCGATTGGCTCAATGCGCGTTGCGGTGAAATCGCGCAAGGCGCGAATTGATACAGACGGTTGCGGCTAGCTCACTGTCGTCCGGGCGCGCCAGAACGCGCTGGTTGGCGTTCACAACCCCGCCGGCATGTGATCGGTGCGCAGCCGCTGTGTGAAGCCAAAAAGCCCCGTTGGCCTGCCACCCCAATGGTATTTTCTTTGTGTTTATGACATTTTAATGTCGTTATCAACAGATTTTTGTGAAAATGACAGAAGTTATTTGATCAAAAATGCCCGCTTCGGTATAAATGCAAAACAGAAAAACACAATATTTCAAGACTGTTAATTACGGCAACTATGACTATGCGGGGGATAGATGTTTAATCAAATGACAATCAAGATGCGCCTGATTCTGGCGTTTTCGGCGTTGGTAATACTATTGCTGGTCAGTAACCTGCTGGCCTTGCAGCGCATGTCGGACACCATGCATGACATGGATGTCCTGGTGCAGGATCGCGTCTTCAAGATCAAGGTTTCCAATAAGTTCGTCGAGAGCGTGCTGAACAACGGTCGTCTGCTGCGCGGCATCCTGTTGTCCGACAGCAGCGAGGAGCGGGCGGCGTTCAAGTCGCAGATCGAGGCCAACCGCAAGCTGAACAGCGAGTTGCTGGAACAGCTCGAACCTTTGGTTCGTACCGAACGCGGCAAGAGGATTCTGGCCAACATCAAGGAGGCGCGTTCGGCGCAAAGTTCGGTTTACGGCAAGTACTATGAAGCACTGGAGCGGAATCAGGCAGAAGCCAAGCAACTACTGCTCAAGGATTTCTCGCCGAAGAACGAAGCCTTGGTGACCGCGGTCAAGGAGATGGCGGCCTTGCAGGACGAAAACATGGACAAGGACGTCAAGCGCAACCGCGAGGAGTACGAGAGTGCCCGCAACCGCGCCATTGGCGGCCTGGTTGTCGCACTGTTACTGGCTATCGGCGCAGCGGTGTGGATCATTCGCTCGATTGCCGGCCCGCTCGATTCGATGCGTGAGGCCATCACCCGCGTACGTGACCGGAACGACTTTACGGCCGCAGTCCGGGTCAATTCCGAAGACGAGGTCGGGCAGACGGCCAAGGCCTTCAACGATCTGTTGGCGACGCTGCGCAAGACGATGGCTGAGTTGAAGCAGTCGATCGGCGAGGTCGATTCATCGGCGCAATCGCTGTCTTCGGCGGCGAGTCAGTCGGCCCAGGCCTCGGCACTGTCGAGCGAATCGGCCTCGGCCATGGCTGCCTCGGTCGAGCAGGTCTCGGTCAGTATCAATCAGGTGTCCGACAATGCCAGCGCGGCTTCGGACCTGGCGCAGAAAGCCGGACAGTTGTCCGATGAAGGTGGCCGGATCATTGGCAACGCTGTCGAAGAAATCCGCCAGATCGCCGCTTCCATCGACCGCGTCGCCGGCGTGATGGAGGCCTTGGGCGAGCAGTCGAAGGAAATCTCCGGCATCGTTCAGGTGATCAAGGATGTCGCCGACCAGACCAACCTGCTGGCGCTCAACGCCGCGATCGAGGCGGCGCGGGCCGGTGAGGCGGGACGCGGCTTTGCCGTGGTCGCCGACGAAGTGCGCAAGTTGGCCGAGCGGACGACCAAGGCGACCGGTGAAATCTCGACCATGATCGAAAATATCCAGACCAGCTCGCAAACCGTGGTCGCCTCGATGCAAGAAACCGTGCAGCAGGTGAGAAGCGGTACCGAACTGGCCGAGCAGGCCGGGGAGTCCATCGTCGATATCCGTCAGGCCACGGGCGAGGTCGTTTCGGTGGTGGCCGACATTGCCGGCTCGATCGCCGAACAATCGACGGCCACGCAATCGCTGGCGCAGCAACTGGAAACGGTGGCCCAGTCGGCCGAGGAAAACAATGCGGCTGCCGGAGAAACTGCCTCGGCAGCGCACCGCCTGGGCGAACTGGCGCAGTCGATGCGAGTCAATACCGACCGTTTCAGAATTTAACGTCGGCCTCATCGAAGGCATGGGCCGGGATCGTTATCCCGGCCTTTTTATTTACGGGCAGGCACAAAAGTGGGCTGCTGCTGCGGTGCACCGCTCGCAAAGGCAAAAAACCGAAATGGACGAAATACAGGGAATTTCGTAAGCTCGCCGGCCTGCCAATCGGAAGAGAACCATGGAACGCGACCAACAATTCGAACAGGGACTGGCCATGCGCCGGCAGGTGATGGGCGATGCCTTCGTTGACCGGGCTTTCGCCAATGTCGATGCCTTTACCGCGCCCTTGCAGGATTTCGTCACGCGCAACGCCTGGGGCACGACCTGGTGCCGCGATGGCCTGCCGCTGAAGACGCGCAGCCTGCTGACGGTATCGATGCTGACCGCGCTCGGTCGGGCGACCGAGATCAAGGGGCACGTACGCGGCGCCATCAACAATGGTGCGACGGTTGGCGAAATCCAGGAAACCCTGCTGCACGCCGCGGTTTATTGCGGCATGCCGCTGGCAATCGATGCCTTCCGCTCGGCGCATGAGGTGCTCAAGGAAATGGGCCTGATCGAACCGGCTGACGGTGCCGAGGGCGGTCGCTAGTGGCATCATTGCGGTATAGCAGACGAAGCTGGGGAAATACGATGGCAATCAGCAAACAGGGCGTGGCCGTACTGACACTCGGGCTACTGGCCGGTGGGGTCGGTGCGCAGCAGACAAGCGTCGATCTCGGCCGGCAGGAATACGTGACCCACTGTGCCAGTTGCCATGGCGACGATGGGCGCGGTGTCGGTGCCAAGGCGGCAGGGCTGCCGGTCAAGCCCGCCAACCTGCGCCTGTTGAGCCGCACCAATGGCGGCAGTTTTCCGCTGGTGCGCGTGCTGGAGACCATTGATGGCCGTCTCGACGTCGCGGCTCATGGTCCGCGCGACATGCCGGTCTGGGGCACGCGCTATACCCACGAACTCGCGCCAGGCAGTGGCAACGAGCCGCGCCGCACCGAAGGCGCTGTCCGCGAGCGCATCATCGCGTTGGCCGACTACCTTTATAGCTTGCAGGACTGAGCCATCGGTATTTTCCCTCATCAAATTCCGAGCGGTCGCAGCGGTGGCTGCGCCCTATTTGCCATGAATTCACTGTTATCCCCACGCTGGCCCGGCCAGTTTTTCGCGCCTTCAAGGCAGGCAGACCGATGAACAATCCGTCAACCCGCCGCTCGCTCCCTGAACAGCTGCAAGATGCGGCCGCGGCTTACCAGACGGCGCACGTCATTCCGCATTGTGCCGTCTGCGACAAGCCGTGTTGCCGTCTGGACAAGCTGGTGCTGGAGATGGAGTGGAAACAGGTGAAAACGCTGTGGAACATCGAGGAGGCGCGCGCCGCCTTCGACCGCAAGCTGGCGGCGGGCAAGGGGCCGGTCGAGATTCGTGCGGGCAACGGGCTGTATTACATCCACACCCGGCCCTGTCCGGCCTACGATGAAGCCGGCCATTCCTGTCGGGTCTATGGTCAGGACGTGAAGCCGCCGGGTTGCTCGGATTTTCCGGTGTATGAGGATGGCGGTTGCGTGATGGCCGATCTGCGCTGCGAGGCGGTCGATCTCGATGCGCTGCACTCCTGGCTGACCGAGCGCCTCGGGCCGGAGTTTCGTATTGTCGAATCGGCCGACCCGGATTTCCCGTTTCTTGTCACCTTGGCGATCCGTCGCCAGGGCGGCAAAGCCAACCCTGTTAAATCGCGTGGTAGGGGGCGTTGAATCTTTTGCCTTGATTGTCGGTAGCCAGTAAAAGGGGCGTTAGCTTCCTGCTTTTTGCTGTCTACCCGAAATCTGGCTCTAATGCAGGAGTTATCACGAGATAATGCACTGCCTTGGTATGGTGGGAGGGGAGAATGCTGTTTCGTTGGACGGTGCGGGTTGCCGTGGCGTCTAGTCGAGAGCGATTCGTGTCAGACCGTCCTGGTCGTAGCCATGGGTGTTCGGGGCCAACTGGGTGATCAGGCCACGGCGTCGAAAGTCGGCCATGACCCGGCTGGCGGTTTCCGGGGTGATGGCCAGCAATGCCCCCATGTCGTCGCGCGAAATATGCGGTAGCGGTTGTCCGTTGGTCGGGCCATCAAGCAGCAACAGGAGACGAGCCACCCGTGCTTCGGCGCTGCCGGTGGACAGGTCGGCGGTGACGGTTTCGGAGGTTTCCAGGTTGCGTTGCCAACTGGCCATGAGGTCCTTGCTGATTTGGGGAAAAAGCTCGGACAAATTGTTCATCAGATCAATGGAAATGCGACAGATCTCCGACCGGTACATGACTTCGGCGGAGTGCTTGTAACTGTCATTCACCAGGCAGCGAAGTCCCGCCATGTCGCCTTTACGCAGTAGTCGAACGATTCGATAGCGGCCATTGGGCAAGTAGTGAACCACCTTCAGCAGGCCGCTTCTGACAAAAAAGATGGCGCCGCATTTGGCGTTGGGAGAGAAAAGGACTTCCTGAGGGGCTGCTTGCAATATCTCCACTGACTGGAGAAGCCGGAGGAGATGGTCTCGAACCTTCTCTTTCGAATGGCGCAATCTCTCGTTGATCGGGCAGTGTGTACAGAGAGGATCCCCCGAAAGCAATTTGCTAGGGCAGGATTGATTATTTTCTGTGGTGGTTTTAATGATATTCACAGATATTTTTTCTTTGGTATTGATTCAGAGTGGGGCGGAAAGATTATATAGATGGCAAGTGCTTGGGCAATTGAGAATTCTCATTCGGCCGTTTAATTCAATGCCATAGAATCTGAACCAATTTGCGCAAAGAAGTTGCATCGTCATAATTTAGGATTTGTCGTGCCGTTATTTAAGAAAAAACAGTTGGTTTTGCAGATGGGCTTGGCCCTGATGGTTGGCTCCAGTTTGGCTCAACAACAGGGGGCTACTCCGTCCCAATCTCAGCAGGGTGCGGGGAGCGGTTCAAGTGCAAGTGCCGGCAGTTCGACAGCTTCAAGTCAGATCCTCCTGCGCGACCCGCAAAGGCCGATGCAAATGCCCAAACCGCCGGAGGAAACGGGCGGATTCCAATTGGGATCGTTTCTTTTTGTCCCCGAAATCTCGCTGGCAAGAATTTACAACGACAACATTTTTGCCGAACGTAAGAACGAAAAGAAGGACTGGATTACCGTCATATCACCCGCGGCTTTGTTGCGTTCTACCTGGAGCGAACACAAGCTGGAATTCTGGGGTGGGCTCGATGCGGATATTTATGACCACAATGCTTCGGAAAATGTGATCGATCACTGGTTGGAAGCGCGTGGCCGTTACGATTTTTCCCCAAGTACCAATGTTTATGGTGGTCTGGGGGTCAGCAAGAACCATGAGGACCGTTCTTATCCGACGCGCCAATATACCAACGCCGAGCCAACGCGTTTCTGGGAAACCAAGGGGCATGCCGGAATATTCCATAAGTTTACCGATAACGCGACCTTACGTTTTGGCCTGACTCAGGAGCGCTTGGATTATCTCGACGCTCCCAGCACGACCGGTGGCACCGTCAATATGGACGATCGGGACCGAACCCATACGGCAGTCGGCGGCAGAGCAATGTTCACGGTGTCGGAGCAGTTTGAACCGTTTATTCAGGGATCAAAGGAAACACGGAATTACAAGGTAGCGCACGACGATAATGGATATCGCAGGGACTCCAGTGGTTATCGCGCGGCCGCCGGCTTCAAGTTCAACATTGAGCCGTATGTGTACGGGGAGTTGTATGGCGGTGTGCTGCATCAGAATTACGATGATTCCCGTTTGAGCGATGTGACGGCACCTGACATGGGGGCCACCATGACTTGGCTGGTGAATCGGGATACTCGCCTCAAATTCAACCTCGATCGCTATCTCGAAGAGTCAACGCTGCCCGGCGTATCCGCTTCTCTTGACACGGTGGCCAGTACGCGCCTTGAGTATCGTTACCGGCACGATGTGACTTTCTCGGCACGCTACGCCTATACCTACAGCGATTTCAAGGGAAATGACCTTTCGGATCCGACTCGCCCTTATCATCGTCAGGACCACGCCTACGAGACGGGTTTCGGGGTGAAATACGACATCAACAAACACCTTTATTGGGCGTTTGATTACGATTTCCGACGTCGTAGTTCCAACTTTTGGGATGATTCGGTTGCCAATCCGCTGGACAGGATTGCCGGGAATTACGTTGGCAATCGCCTGATGTTGAGTATTGGCACGCAGTGGTTACCTAAGGAGCGTTGGGAAACGCTCAGTTCCGGAGAGGGGAGCTTCTTTGGCAGTCAGGATGCCAGCCTTTCTGGGTTTTATCTTGGCGGGCTGTTGGGAATTGGCGCGGTGCAAACAGAGTTGACCGGGCCTCGCGGGTCGTCAGAAATTTCCAACGATTTCGCAGCCTTGTCGCCGTCGGCAGGATTGTTCCTGGGCTATGGCGTGACCTTCGATCCCTGGTATCTGGGAATCGAAGCCGATGTGAACCAGGGAGGCAAGGCCTGGAAGCATGAAACGACCCCGACAGACCGCAATTTTTCGGCAAAGAAAAAGGAGGGCTGGGGGTTAAGCTTGCTTGGCGGCTACCAGGTCGAGAACGGATCGTTGATCTATGCCCGGCTTGGGAAAGTCTGGACAACCTTCCAGTCCGGCTATCAACAAGTTGATGAAACGACCTCGGCAGTGGTGTTCGATGAAACTCGCGACTTCCATGTGACCGGTGATCGTCTGGGGGTAGGAACGGATATTCCGCTGGGCGATAGATTCTTTGCGCGAATCGACTATTCTCATATCCTTTATGACCACTATTACCAAAATCTGGACAGATTCCGGAATTCGGAAGATGTGTTCAGTCTGGGGATTGGATATAGACCGGGTGGCAAAGCGGCCAGCAAAGTGACCGCGGTCGATTACCGAGGGTTTTACGTTGGGGCGGGCATCGGTAACGGAGTGTTGGAAACTTCACGTGTAGCCAGCCAGCAAAATAGTGGAGGCGGCTTGCCTTCGGTTGAATTGTCGTCAGATCAGGGGGCAAGTGCTCTGGTCTATGGCATCAATGCCGGCGCCGGTTACACTTTTAAGGATCGCTGGTATGTCGGCGTGCAAATTGCCGCCGAGCCTGGGCTGATCGACTGGGAGCAGCAACGGGATTCAAATTCCAACAGCCGCCGCCTTCTGGTTGAGCGCAAATCCAGTTACGGTGTCAGTGCCCGACTGGGTTACGTTTTGCCAAACGGAACTTTGTTATATGGCCGTTTCGGTACGGAGTCAGGCGACTTCAACGTCAAGTATGTCAAAGGTAACTCTCAGTCGACTTGGCTGGATTACGATATCCGCCGGTGGGCAACGACTTATGGTCTTGGGGCTGAGGTGCCGCTTTCCACGACCACCTATCTCGCATTTGACTGGGGTCGTAGCGACTATGAAAAAATCAGTTTCGTTACGGCACAGGGCGCTTCCGACAAGGTATCTCTGGACAATACCTTGAGTTCGTTCAAATTGGGCGTCGGTTTCCGTTTCTAACCGCTAGATAGCTCACCGCCACGACAAGCCCTCTTTATGAGGGCTTTCTTATTTTGTTTGGTCGGAACTGCGATTTGTCATTGTCTGGAATGGCGAGATTTCTAGAATGGAATATGAGTATTCGTTTTGAAGTTCTTGGTCTCGTATGGAGGAGAATAATCATGTCCAATACCTCGTTTAAATTGAGTCGCCTGGTGCTGATGAGCGGGTTGGCGCTGTCGGCTGCCATGTTGTCCCCGTCCTTCGATCCACAAGTAGTTTCCGGCATTTCTTTCCTCCCTACGGTTCATGCCGAAGAGGATGGGGGCGGTAGCAAGGGGAAAGGATCCAAGGGCGGCGCCGGCATGGGACAACGTGGTTCTGTTGGCGAGCACGGCCAGGTTAAAGGTGCTGGCCATGGTCAGCGCGATGTCATGATGAAAGGGCAGGGTGGCCCCGGTGAGGATAGCGATCGTCCGGCATGGGCTGGTGTCAAGGGGGGAAAGGCTGGCGCCGGGACCAAACCGGGCAGTGCAGGCACAAAGAAAGGGGATTTGTTTGGCGACCTGTATGTACTTTTGCGTGACCCGGTGACAGGGGGAGCCCTGACCGAGACGGTCAGTGGCAAGGAGTATCCGCGGGTTCAGGCTTATACCAAGGATGCGGATGGGAACCTGGTGTTGGTTCCGAATACTTCGATTCCCAGGGATGCAGAAGGTAATTTGATCCTGACGACCTATACGCCGCAAGAGGTGGAATTTAGCCGATTGAACGTGGCTCGGGCTCCCAGCAAGGTATTCGATCGTCAACTTTCGGAAACCGTAAAAACCTTGAGTTCGGGAACCATCGGGGTGGACCCGGCGACCGGTCGATTGACCGTGACGACTAGCAGTGGGACGAGTACGATCGATTCTCCCTTGGCCAATCTGGCGATATATCAGGCACTGCTGAAGAGCGGTTCATTGTCAGGAGGAACTTTGTCGGCCGGTGGCCTGACGGTTACTTTGCCCACGAGTTTCCTGGCGGCCTCGGCTTTGGCAGCAGCTGCTGACAAGAGCAAGGTAGTTAACTTGGACATGGTGATGTACATGAGTTCCTTCCTCGGATTGAGTACCAATCTGTCCAGCGTGAGTTACGACCGCCAGACAACCTGGGGCAATGTCTATGTTGAAGTGCTCGTCCAGGTGGGCTCGGTCTATGAAGTGCAAAACGTCAATGTCTACGATGCAGTCTTCGGTGGGGTCAACGACGGTGTATCTCAAGGCGCATTGGATTACTCGACCCAGGTTAACGATACGGTGCGGGTCATTCAATTTGTCCATGACAATTCAGTTCGCTGATACACGATGATGAAGCCGCCCCGGACGTATCGGTGCCGGGGCGCTTCACGGACTGGAAACAACGGAGGTGTGAAATGAGTCTGGGAAAGTTGCTGGCTGCCTCCATCGTCGCATTGTTCCTCATGGCTAGTGGGGGTGGCTGGGAAGCGGGGCGGTTAGGCTCAGTTCAAGCTGCGGAAGATGGGCATACCCATGGCGGCGAGCACGGACATTCTGATGGTGGGCATGAATCCAAAGGGCAAGGCAAAGGCAAACAGTCAATGGGCGGAGGCCGTGGGCATGCCGGTCATTCATCCGGTGATGATGGGCACAAAGGCAATTCAAGTCATGGCGGCGGTTCGAAAACACTGGAAGCCGTGATCATGAATGCCGAGGAATCAGGATCCGGCCACGTCGGGAAAAAAGGGCCGGGCGGGCATTAGGAGTCAGTGCTGGCGCTTGCCTGTTCTGATCGGAGGGATTGCTCGCCAAAACGCCGGCTATAGAGGCATTTAGCTGATGATAGGGTTTGTCAGCTTGTTGAGTGTAGAGGTGTCGACCGCTCAGGAGGTGCAATCATGATCATTACCAAACTGATGTCAGTAATTTCGCTGGCCGTCCTAATATCAGTGCCTGCGCTTTGTGAGGCACGCGGGCCGGGTGGCGGTATGGGGGGGGCGGGGGCTCCCGGTGGCCCAGGCATTCCCGAGCGGAGTGTGCAGCAGGAACAGAATCGTGTGCAAACTCAGGATCGCGAACGCGTAAGAAGCCAGGAGCATCAGGCCGGAAGCAAGGCGCAGGAACGCAGGAAGCTTCGCGAGAGAGAGCGCATTGAGATGCAGGAGCGTAATCAGCTTCGGAGCAAATAGCCCCGAGTTGATGTCGTTCGTTTGGTGCGGCGATTCGAGAATAGCGCCGCACCGTTTCCTTGAGGAAGCTCTTAAGCCCGACTCTGAATTTCCTCGATGAAGCCGAGCATGCCAGTCTGGATGTTGCCGGCGTTGCCTTCGTCGGTATCGATGTGCATGGCTAGGCGGAAACCCGGGTTCACGCGGACCACCACGTCGCCGAAGATCAGTTGCCGTTCGCCTTCGATGCGCACGCGGACGATGGTGTTGTCGCGCACATGGAAGCGCATGGCATCTTCCGGCGTCATGTGAATGTGGCGTTGGGCGCAGATCACGCCGCGCTCGATCACCGACGTGCCGGCGGGGCCTTCCAGTGTCAGGCCGGGGGTGCCGGCGAGGTCGCCGGACTGGCGAATCGGCGGCTGCACGCCGAGCTTGAACTGCTCGGTCATGGCGATTTCGACCTGGGTTTCCTTACGCGTCGGGCCGAGCACGCGGACGTTGGCGATGCGGCCCTTGGGGCCGACCAGATGCACCTTTTCCTCGCAGGCGTACTGGCCCGGCTGGGAGAGTTCGTGCATCGGTGTCAGTTGGTGGCCGGGGCCGAACAGGGCTTCGACGTCGGCTTGTGCCAGATGGACGTGGTGGGCCGATATTTCGACCGGGATCGGCAGTTCTTCCGGCTTGGCGGCGACGAGCAGGGCGTTGCGCTCGATGGCGCGCAGGGTTTCCCAGGCGACCAGGCGCTCGTCGTCGTTGGCGATGACCAGAATGGTGACTGGCGAATCGTCGGTCGAGATGACGGCATAGGAATCGATCGCGGTCAGGTTGCGGTTCTTTTCCTCGTCGAGCTTGATGCCCATGAACTCGAGGCCCTGGCAGGCCAGGCTGCGCACAGCGGCGCTGGTTTCGCCGATGTCGCCGGTGAAGGCCAGCACGTCGATGCCGCCCATGGCCGCGACGTAGGCGCCGATGTTCTTGCGTACTTGGTAGCAGAAGGCCTTGTGGGCGAGCAGGGCGCGGTGATGGCCGTCGGCCGCCGCCGCTTCGATCTCGTGGATGTCGCTGGAAATGCCGGAAATGCCCTTCAGGCCGCTTTCGGTGTTGATCAGCGTGGACAGCTGCTCGGTGCTCATCTTGTGCTGTTCCATCAGGTGGATCATCACGGCCGGGTCGATGCTGCCCAGGCGGCTGGGCATGATCAGGCCATCGGTCGGCGTCATGCCCATGGTGGTGTCGACCGAGCGGCCGTGGTCGATGGCGCACAGCGAGGCGCCGATGCCGAGATGGCAGGAGACGATTTCAAGCTCGCCGAGCGGGCGCTTCAGGACTTCGGCCGACTTCAGCGATACATAGCGGTGCGAGGTGCCGTGGAAACCGTAGCGGCGGATGCCGTGCTGCTTGTACAGATCGTAGGGCAGGCCGTAGAGGTAGGCGTAGGGTGCCAGGGTCTGGTGGAAAGCAGTATCGAACACCGCCACCTGCGGCACGTTCGGGAAGTGCTTCATGGCCACGCGGATGCCGGCGACGTTGGCCGGGTTGTGCAACGGCGCGAAGACCGACAGTTCCTCGATGTCGGCAATGACCAATGGGGTGATGACGGCCGAACTGTGGAAGCGGTTGCCGCCATGAACAACACGATGGCCGATAGCGGTGACGTCTTCCGGGTGGAAGGCGAAAGCGGGGCCGAGCAGGGCGGCGGCCTGGCCAATCACCGTGAACAGGTCGGATAGCTTGAACGGCACGTGCTCCATCGTCTTCTTCTGCGTGCCAACGCTGACCGCGATATGGGCTACCTGCTTGTCAGCGTTGTCGATCACGCCGTGGATGTCGGCACCGCTTTCCTCCGTATCGTAGATGCCGAAGTGGATCTGGCTGACGCCGACATTGAGCACCACCACCTTGCCCGGCCGGTTGGTGGTCAGCGACAGGGGCTCGGCCGCTTCGGTTTTTGCCGTTTTCCCATTGTGCACCGCAGTAATGCCGTCGGATGCCATGGCAATGGTGCGTTCGGCGAGAAGGCGGGAAAGATAGGCGACGGCCTTGGGATTGATCAGGATTTTCGCGTTGAAAACTTCCTGCGGCACCATCAGCACGAAACAGCGGTTGCCCGCGATGACGTCGGCGGCGATCTTCTCGCCGGTGAGCAGCGACATGACGCCATAGACGTCGCCTGGCTCGAGCTGGGCGATCACCGAACGGGAGCCGTTCTGGTCGGTCACTGAAATCTCGGCGTGGCCGCTGATCATGATGCCCATGAACTGGCTTTCATCGCCGGTTTCGAGCATGGCCTCGTTACCCTCGAAGGTGGCGAGGCGCGATTTGATGACGATTTCCTCGACCTTATCGGCCGGGAAGCTCTCGAACAGGGGAACCTGCTCGAGGAAGAAACGTTTGAGGTCAATGTCGCTCATGCTGTATCTCCGCCTGTTTGGCGCAATGTTATACGGCTAAGACTATCACTTTTGTTGCGGTGCAGCAAAGCGTGGTTGTCACGCACGCCGGGGGATGAAATTTTTCGCGAAAGCGTCATCAATTTCTGCCAGAATTCCACCTTTACCAACGAATCACCGTGGATTCCGCATGAGCTACAAAGTCTTTGTCGACGGTCAGGAAGGCACTACCGGCCTGCAGATCAACGAATACCTCGCCAAGCGCGGCGATATCGAGCTGCTCAAGATCGATTCCGACAAGCGCAAGGATCTGGCCGAGCGCAAGCGCCTGATCAACGCTTCAGATGTCACTTTCCTGTGCCTGCCGGACGATGCCGCCAAGGAATCGGTGGCGCTGGTCGACAATCCGAATACCTGCGTCATTGACGCTTCGACCGCGCACCGGGTCAATCCGGCCTGGACCTTCGGCCTGCCCGAACTGGCCAAAGATCAGCGCGCCAAGATCAAGGCCAGCAAACGCATCGCCAACCCGGGCTGCCACGCCACCGCCTTCATTCTGGCGCTGCGTCCGCTGGTCGCCGCTGGCTTGCTGCCAGCCGATACGCAGATCGCCGCCAACTCCATCACCGGCTACTCCGGTGGCGGCAAGAAGATGATCGCCGATTACGAGGCCGCTGCCGCCAGCCCGACGCAACTGAAAGCACCGCGTTCCTACGCTCTCGGCCTGAGCCACAAGCACCTGCCGGAAATGCAGGCCTATACCGGCCTCACCGTCGCGCCGATCTTCCAGCCCATCGTCGGCCCCTTCTACAAGGGCCTGGCCGTCACTGCCTACCTGCATCCGCAGCAATTCACCCGTAAGGTCAGCCCGGCCGACGTTCAGAAGATTATGGCCGACTACTACGCCGGCGAAGCCTTCATCCGCGTCGCTCCGGTCGATCTGGACGCCAACACCGACGGCGGTTTCTTCGATGTCGAGGCGAATAACGACACGAACCGCGTCGACCTGTTCGTCTTTGGCAACGAGGAGCGCATGCTCGTCGTCGGCCGCCTGGACAACCTCGGCAAGGGCGCTTCCGGCGCCGCCGTGCAGGCGATGAATGTGCATCTGGGCGTCGAGGAAAGCCTCGGCCTGGTTTGAGCTAGCCTGCACCAATAAAAACCCGCCAGTTGGCGGGTTTTTTTATTGGCTTGACCGCCAGATCGAGTCGTATCGGATCTGACGTTCAGTGTTTCTTTTCCGGCGCTGGCGCTGGCGTCGGTTCGGCTGGAGCGTCGGCGGTGTCCGGAGAAATTTCGGTTAATGTCAGGTAGCCATCCTTGCTATTGACCACCTTATAAACGGCGTTCGGCTTTTCGCTAGCCTTCTTCAAGACGCTTTGCCATTCGAGTTCGGCGCTTTTCAGGCCGTCGATCTTCTTGTGTACCGAGGCGATGCTGTCGGCCAGATCGGTTTTCAGTTCCTCGTTAAATTGTTCGACCTTCTTGGCGGTTGGGTTCATCGCCAGCAGGATGGTATTGGCCAGCGACAACACGAGGGCTGCGGCGACGAGGACGAGGATGATCTTGTTGCTAGCGTTTGCCTTGGTCGGGGCAGGGGTTTCGATGGGCGCTTCGCTCATGCTTTCCTCCTTAATTGAGCAAAGTTGATGCAGTGCCCAGATTAACGGAACAGCAGGACCCTTGCCAATCGAAAAAGAGGCCGGGTCGCTTGCCGCCGATCGGCTGTGTTCAACGAGGTAGTGTCAGCTTCAGATCGGCAACCTGGCGGTTTTGGTCGAAGACGCGTACATCCACTTCACAGTTTTCGTCAGGCGGAATGCCTAGGCTTAGCGTGGCCAAGGCAAAATCTCCCTGATCGGTAGATGGTACTTGCCCACTTTGCCGGGTCAGCGATTGGCCGGAGCGTCCCTTCTTGCTGGCCAGGATTTCATAGCGCAGTTGTTGGCCTGCAGGATGTCGAAGGTGAGGGACGATGGTCCAGATATTTCCAGTGCTACTGACATCGGCCCATAGTTTCAGTTCGACTTCGCTGGTCACGATTTCCTCGGCGTAGAGATGGGCGGCACAAAGCAGGGTTGTGGCGAGCAAGGTATTGATGACGGGTTTCATCGTGTGCCTGTCGGTTGCCGACAAGCCCGGCGAGAGTAGAACTCGCCGGGCTTTAAGCGCATCGCTTGCGGCTTAGCGCTGGACGATCTTGGCGTAATTGCCGGCGCCCACGGACTGGTTGATCGAGGCCAAATGACCGGTGTTACCTTGGTCAACCAAGGCCGTGTTCATCGAGGCGGCCAGGCCGAGTCCGGACTGGGTGATGGTTGCGGTCAGGTTGGAACCGTTTTGCAGGATGTTGGCTTCGTTGAAGCTGCCGGATTGCGCGATATTGCCGGTGTTGTACGAGCCGCCCTGCTGGGTGATGGTGGCATTCGAATTCGCGGCGGCGACCTGGCTGATCGTGGCGGTATTGAAGTCGGCCAACTGGTTGACGTTGGCCGTCGAGGCGTAGGAATTGACTTGGCTCACGAGCGCGAAGTCGCTGCCGTTCTGCACGACGTTGGCGGTAACCCGATCGGAACCGCTTTGACTAATGGCGGCCACGTTGTTGGCGTTGTATTGCGTCACAGTGGCTGCCGAATAGGTGGTGGCGAACTGATTGACGTTGGCGGAATTCAGGTCGCCGGTTTGAGAGACGGTCACAGCGCTGTAGTTCGGCCAGTGGTAGTCGGCGTTCTGCACCACGTTTGCGTTGTTGGACGAGCCGTTCTGGACGACGGTGGCCGTGGCATGGTCGGCCCAACCCTTTTGCAGGATGCTGGCAGTGTTCGTCGCGCCGCTCTGGGTGATATAGGCTTGGGCGTCAATGTTCCCGCTTTCCTGGGTGACGGTTGCCAATTGGCCATTGCCGGTCTGGTTGATCTTGGCGACGGCTGATAATTCGCCAGTCTGGCTGATGGTGCCGGCATTGGCGCTGCCGTTTTGAGCAATTTCGGCCAGGCCGTTACTACCCCCTGTCTGCACGATGGTCGCCGTGTTGTCCGGACCGCTCTGCTCGATCTTGCCGTTATTCCGGAAGCCGCCCTTCTGCTCGATGGTGGCGGCTGAGCGATACGATTCGCCGACTTGGTTGATCAAGGCGGTGTTTTGTTCGGAGCCGTCGATTTGCTTGATGGTGGCGATCACGCCGCCGGTGTTCCCGCCGTACTGGAAAGTGCTGGTCTGATTGATGGTAGCGGCGTTGTTATTGCCCTCTTGCGTGGTCGATGCTTTGGCATAGTCAGCCCACGAGCCGTTCTGAGCAATGCTGGACATGTTGCCGTTACCGTTTTGTACAGCGCTGGCTTCAACGTGCCATGCATTGTCCTGGGTAATGCTGGCGCTGTTGTTGTTACCCAAGGTGGATACAGTGGCCAGCGTGTCCAGGCCGAGGTTTTGGCTGACAGTGGCGGTATTCAGATCGCCGGTCTGGCCAATATTGGCCGTCGTGGTTTGAGAGTTCGTTTGCCCGACCGTGGCATTGTTGGCCGTACCGTTCTGGCTGACCGTGGTGGCGGCCGACGAGTTGCTGTTCTGCGTCACGTTGGCAATGTTGTCGCTGCCGACTTGGGTGACGTCGGCAGTCGATGCGGCAAAAGCCGAGGTCGACAGCGCGGAGGCGATGGCAAGGGCGATGATACTGAGTTTGGCGTTCATGGTGCATTTCTCCTGATGAGGGTGCTGCAAAACAGGTTCCTTACCGCTATCGCTGGAACCGCGAAGGCTCGGCGCGTTATTCCGAACCTCAATTCCTTTGCGTGACGACCGCCACGCTGTTGTTTCCGGTTTGGCTGACACTGGCTTTCAAACCGTTGCCAAGTTGTAGAATCAGGACCTGGTTATTGACACCGTTCTGCGTTACCAGGGCCTGATTGGCATAGCCGCCCTGCGCGATGCCGGCGATGTTGGCGTAGCCTTGCTGGGTCAGCACGATTTCGTTGTATTGGCCGCTCTGGAGCAGACTCGCACTGTTGCGCTCACCGAGTTGCTGGGCGCTGATGCTATTGGCGCCGCCAAGTTGGACAGCGTGCAGGCGATTGTCATTACCTTGTTGGTTCAGATAGGCCTGACTCCCAGTCGCAGTTTGATTGCTTCCAGGCATATAGGCCGCAACCTCTGCCTGGCCGAATAACTCGTTGTCGGGTGCAAGGTCATATGCCGAGCCAGCCTGTGCAGCGCTGAATACAGCGCAGGCCAGGAGGCTGGCAGAAAGTCTGGAAAAACAATGAATGACGTTCAGACGCATGGGGGGCGGACATCAGTGTTATTTCAATGTCCTAAAGGTTGCCTTGCCCTTGAGGCACTAACAATCGGCCAACCGGATGTATTTGCACAGCTGATTTCTCATGTGTTTTTCGTATTTGCGGCAAGCGGGATACGAAAAACGGATTAGACGTTTGACTGCCCTAAAAATAAAAAACCTCGCCGCACTATCTGTGGGGCGAGGCTACCGAAAATGTTAGCGGTGTTTGCTAGTTGTTTTGGGTGTCGGTGGTTTTCTCGCGAGCCTGAAGGCGCTCGGCCAATTCCTTGCTGATGGTCTGGCGCTGGGCGGCATCGGCCAGGTAGGCCTTGACCACCGGGGCATTGATGTCCTCTGGGTTGTTCAGGAGCCAGTGTTTTTCCTTGATGCCCTGGGCGACCAGATGCACCAGGGCCGATTCGATTGCTTCCTGCACGCACAGTTGGGCCGGTTCGTTGCGCGTATAGCCGACTTCGGCCTCCAGCAAGTGCTGGTAGGACGTGAAGCGATACACGTCGCCGCTCAGCTTATAGGAGTAGATGCCTTTGGTCGTGGTGATGCTGACCAAGATGCGGCCGGTGCGGACATCGACTGCTCGCAGGTTAACCGTGACCTGGTCCGTCCGATACTGCTCAGATGCACCGACACCGAGGAAGCGCGCTCCGGCACCACCAGTGCGGACATTGCTCTCATAGCCGACGATGCCACCTTCGAGGAGGATGATCGCCGGCAGGAGACCGACCAGATTGCTGCCATTGCTCTGCTGCGCCTCGATAGCGCGGACGATGCGACGTTCAGTCAACACGTTTTGCAAGCCTTCTCGTTCCACCGGAATGAACCACTGCGAATCCAGCATGGCCTTGTTCAGCAGCGAGGCCGCCCCCTGAGTGACGACCGTGGAGAACGAACTGTCCGGCGACGGTTTGTATTGTCCGGTTTGGTCACGGAAACCGTAGACGGCAGCCACGATCTTTCCTTTGGGTGGCGGCAGGTTGGCCAAATCGCTATAGACGGCAGAAGTGGGAGATAGTTTGGCTGGGCGTGAACTGGTGGCACGCGCTTCATCGCGATAGACGTCAACGATGCTGCAACCGGCGAGCAAGCAGAAGATCAGCATAGAGACCAAATTCACTGCTGGCCGAACGATAGGGGGAGAGATGCCAATTCTCATGGTCGACGCCTTATGGGGTGTTATTGACTTCGAAGCTGGTGGAGGCCCCGGTAGTCTTGTCGACGGTAGTGATTTTCAGCATTCCGTTGCCGAGGTCGACGATGTTGATCGAAAAGTTCGAGGTTTCCACCGTGCCTGGGATCAGATTGCCATTGCTGTCGAAAACCGAACCGGTGATTGAGGTGGCCAATCGGTCGAGAATCATCGATTGCAGGCGCAGGTTGAAGGTTTCCAGTGCGCTAGGCGTCTTGTAGCCACTGTATGCGCTGCCGCTTGAAGGGGCAGTGTGCTTGTTCTGGGCATTGGCACTGTTGAGCAGTACCGAGCCGTTGAGTGGATTGCCGCCAAATGATGGGTTGATCGGCTGGTATACCATTTCGCCGGCCGCCACAGTGAGGGGAGCGCTCAGCGATGCCAGCAGGCCACAAATGACCATTGGGCGTTTCAGGTTTTCCATGGGCATGATCCTTGATGTCGGGGAGTCGTGGTTTGACCGGGAGTGAAGGGTTACTTAGGTAATTCATCACGGTCCAGATCGGGGTCTCGGCTGAGCAAATCGAACAGCGAGTTATCAGCCACCTTGCCGGCCACAAAGCGTGCCGTGTTTTCGGCCAGTGGCTTTATCGCGGCACTACGTCCGGCCTGAAGGAATACGCGGGCAATGGCATGATTGTTATGTTCGACCAGAATGGTGCTGCCCCAGCGGGCGGAAGGCTTCTCAACGATGGTGATGTCAACACCATCCATTCCCGGATAGCTGTGCCATGACTGGGAAAAGTCGCGAACGAACTGGGCGCCGAAGTTGGTGATTGTGCGGTCGACGATGAATCCCCCGGCTTGTTCCAGGCGGGCATCGATCAGTTCGATATTTAGTCCTTCGTCGAGTAGCCCATCTTCGTCGCTGGCCCAATCCGGAGATGCGACAAGCAGGCCGAGAAGTAGGCCAATCATCGACCGAATGCAGGCAGCAGGCTTCATGCGGCAAGGAGGGAAAGGTGAACCGAGGCCCACGAGGCCGCCTGTACGCGATTGCGTACCTTGATCTTGCGGTAGAGATTGTAGATATGGGTTTTGACGGTATGCGGGCTGATGTGCAATTGCTGGGCGATCCGGCTGTTGCTCGAGCCTGAAACGATGGCGCGCAGTATCTCGATTTCTTTTCGGGTCAGGCTGCAGGCTGTGAATTCACCTGTGGTGTGGGTATTTCGCGTTTTTTCCAGATAGTCGGCCAGCATTCTCCGTGGCAGCCAGTACTCGTTTTCCCGCAATGCGCTGACTCCGCGGACAAATTGATCTTCGGTGGTCCCGGAAAAGAATACCCCCCGCAGCTTGGGCCATCGCACCAGCCACTCCATCGGGACGCCTTGCGTCGCGTTGAAGATGGCCATGGTCTGCACATCTTGATGTATACCGCCCAGGCAAGCCTCGATCTCGCTTTGAGGAATCGATTCGATATCGATCAGTGCCAATGATCCCTCCAGTTGGCACTGGTCTGACAAAAGCTCGTTAGAAGTCAGGAGGCAGGGGGCGCCAAGATGTTGTTCGAGCACCTTAGCGAAAACCCTGGTTTGCAGGCTGTTCCGCCCGATGATGATGAGCGAGGTCGGCCCTGTTTGGTCAGGCCTGGCAGAGATCGGCGAATCGTTCATGGCGAACCGCATCCATGGTGAATGGAGCGAATGATTTGCAGAACTTGCAGCCCCGCCGCCGTAGATCATCGGATCTTTAGGCCGGTAGCTTTGCGTCACCGCATTTCTGCGGGTTTGCCCTCGTCACGAAATCGTTCAACTTCCTGTGGTGAGGAGAGTCGAAAATCTATTTTGTTGTTCGTTATATGTCAACTGCATATGCTGTTTTTCTTTTATTCGTTTTCTTGATATGCCTTTGCACTGTTTTCTGCGATGCCTGGGGATGCATCGATGGAGGCTTTTTTAGGCTGACGTAGAGAGAGCACGATCGAGGTGCCGATGATCGCGGCGACCACGCCGAGCGAGAACAGGATGGGAATCTTGAACAGGTCGATCAGCAGCATCTTGACGCCGATGAACATGAGCACCAGGGCCAGGCCGTACTTGAGTAGCGAGAAACGGTCCGCCATGTCGGCCAACAGGAAGTACATGGCGCGCAGGCCCAGGATGGCGAAGATGTTCGAGGTGAGAACGATGAACGGATCGG
Organism: Azonexus sp.; assembly: GCA_041909105.1. Classification (GTDB taxonomy): domain Bacteria; phylum Pseudomonadota; class Gammaproteobacteria; order Burkholderiales; family Rhodocyclaceae; genus Azonexus. Next base: position 76,565 of record JAYREE010000013.1, on the reverse strand, counting down.
TGGTGATGGCGAAGATAGCCGGGATCGAATCGACCGCGAAGATCAGGTCGGAGAGTTCGACCAGGACCAGTGCGAGGAAGAGCGGCGTGGCATAACGGACCATCTTGCCGGCCTGTTCCTGCGTGATGAAGAAGCGTTCGCCATGCAATTCGTGGGCGATGTTCATGTGGCCGCGCAGCCATTTGATGACCGAATTGTTGGCGAGGTCAGGTTTTTCGTCGGCGAACCACCACATCTTGATGCCGGTGAACAGCAGGAAGGCGCCGAAGAGATAGAGAACCCAGTGAAACTGGGTGATCAGCCAGGCCCCGGCAAAGATCATTATCGTCCGCATGACGATGGCGCCGAGCACGCCGAAGACCAGCACCCGTTTCTGCAATTCGAGCGGGATGGCGAAGAAGCCGAAGAGCATCAGCCAGATGAAGACGTTGTCGACTGCCAACGACTTTTCGATCAGGTAACCGGTAATGAACTCCAGGGTTTTCTGGTTGGCGATCTCGCGCCCGACGTTGGCGTCGAGATACCACCACAGGCCGGTCGCGAACAGCATGGAAACGCTGACCCAGACCACGGACCAGGTGGCCGCCTCGCGAAAGCTGACACGATGCTGCTTGCCGCCACCCACGAAGAGGTCGATGGCCAGCATGAGCAGCACGATGGCGGCGAAACTGCCCCAAAGCCAGGGATTGCTGATGTTTTCCATGGGTCTTGTCGTGGTCGATAGCGTGTTGTTGATCGGTTATCGGGCCGGCCCCTCCGGCCGACCGTAGCGTCAGGCGTGGCCGGCTTCCTGGCGCCAGGCCTGGGCGGCGCTCTTCCAGTATTGCAGCTCTTCGCGCGAGATGTGGCCGTTGCTCTGGATCATGGCGGAAATCATGCCGAGCAGTTGCTTTTGCGTTTCCGGCTCGCTGATGGCGTTGAACAGGCTGGACAGCAGTGGTTGTGGGATGGACAAGGCATTGCCGTCGTTCGGCAGGCGGGCCAGGTCTTCGCACAATTCGTGCAGGACGCGGATGAAACCTTGCCGGGTGATGCCCAGGGTTTCGAGGGTGTGTGGCCGGTTCAGGGCCATCAACTCATACTCGTCGATATCGCCATCCACGAGCAGGGCAAGGATGATCAGACGCGCCTTGGCCTCGGCGCTATCGCTGGCGTATGGGCGAAAACCCGCGGCTTGGGTGAAGCGTTCCGGGTAGAGGATGCGGGCTTGTTGGGTCATCATGGTCAAATCCTTTCAGGTGGGTTGCCGGCCGGGAGGGCGGCCGGTGGTTCAACTCTAGGCAGGATCGCTCATCGGAAGAAGGCAGATAAATCGATCAAATCTTTCCGTTTTATGGAAATGAGTCGTGGGAACTTCAGAACTTGCCGGGGCGCAGGACGCCGACATCGCTGACGAAGGCGACCAGTCCATAGCTGGCGAAGTATTCGTCGGCCAGCCTGTCCAGCACACTATCCAGGACGGCGTCATCGCACAGCACCTCGATGCGGATGTTGGCACTCGATGGCCACAGGGCGTCGCGGTCGCCGTGCTCGCCCTGGCCGCGGGCCTCGGTGATGGTGTAGCCGCGAACGCCCAGATTGTGCAGCCGGACCAGCAGGGTTCGTTCGATGTCGGCTTCGCAGATGATGGTGAGCAGGCGCTTGGGGTGGAGTTTTGGGTTCATTGGAAGTCTCCGGCAAGGCGAACGGCCATCTGGTGGTAGAGCGGAATGCCGATCAGCAGGTTGAAGGGGAAGGTGACGCCGAGCGCAGCCCCGATCGACAGAGCCGGGTTGGCCTCCGGAATGGCGATGCGCATGGCGGCCGGCGCGGCGATGTAGGAGGCGCTGGCGAAGAGGGCAGCAAGCAGGACCGAGCCGCCGATCGACAGATCGAGCAGGTGGCCAACGACTAGGCCGAGGCTGGCCCCGGCCAGCGGCATGGCGATGCCGAAGCCGATCAGGAAGGCGCCGGCCTTGCGCAGGTCGCCCAGGCGGCTGGCGACGACCAGGCCCATTTCGAGCAGGAAGAAGGCCAGCACACCTTTGAAGAGATCCAGGAAGAGGCGGTCGAGCGGCTTTATGCCTTCAGGGCCAGCCACCCAGCCGATGAGCAGGCCGCCGATGAGCAGCACGATGCTCTTGCCCGACAGCACTTCGCGCAGCATCGGCCCCCATTGCCCCGAACTGCTGCCGCGCTTGGCCAGGATGGCGCCGATCAGCAAAGCGGGGAATTCGAGCAGGGCTAGGAAGACCACCATGTAGCCTTCGTAGTCGACCTCGCGGCGGGACAGAAAGCTGGCTGCCACGGCAAAGGTGACGACGCTGACCGAGCCGTAGTGCGCCGCGATGGAGGCAGCATTGGCACGCGAGAGTTTGCCCAGGCGATGCAGCACGGCGAAGGCGAAGAGCGGGATCAGCGCCGCCGCCGCGAGCACGACGGCAGCTTGGCCGGCCAGGCTGAGTACCGGGTAGCGCGCCAGTTCGATACCGCCCTTGAGGCCGATGGCGAGCAGCAGGAAGATGCTGAGGGATTCGTAGAGGATGGCCGGGATCTTGAGGTCGGAACGGACAATGCCGGCCAGCAGACCAAGCAGGAAGAACAGGATGACGGGTTCGATGGGCATCGGGAGACTCGTATTTCTTGGAATTGGACGGTGCGCACTATCGCCTTGCCAAAGCATTAAGTCCAATTACAATATTTCGTAATTTGTATTTGTTTTAACTTATATATGACGCGTCGCCGTATTACCTTGCGCCAGCTGGAAACCTTCGCCGAAGTGGCGCGTTGCATGAGTTTTTCTGTCGCCGCCGAGAAGCTGCACCTGACGCAGCCGGCCGTCTCCATCCAGATCAAGCACATCGCCGAGGCGATCGGTTTGCCGGTGTTCGAGCAGACGGGCCGGGAGATTGCGCTGACCGCCGCCGGCCAGGAACTGCTAGCCACGGTGCGCGATCTGGACGATGCCTGGAACCGCTTCGAGTCGGCCATTGCCGACCTCAAGGGCTTCAAGCGTGGCAAGCTGCGCGTTGCGCTGGTGACGACCGCCAAGCACTTCCTGCCGCGCATGCTCGGCCAGTTCTACCAGCGTTATCCGGACATCGAGATCGAGCTGGAAATCGCCAATCGCGAAAAGATCGTCGAGCGCATCCGCAACAATCAGGACGATCTCTATGTGATGTCGCTGCCGCCGCGCGAACTCGACGTCGTCAGTTATCCCTTCCTCGAAAACGAGTTCGTCGTGCTGGCGCCGGAAACGCATTGGGCGGTCGGCCAGCGGCTGCAGCTGGGTGATCTGGCGGCCGAGCCCTTCCTGCTACGCGAACCGGGGTCGGGCACGCGTCATGTGATCGACGACTATCTGCGGACGTCCGGCCTGGAGTTGAAGGTGCGCCTGTCGCTGTCGAGCAACGAGGCGATTCGCGATCTGGTGGCCAGCGGGATGGGCTTGACCGTCCTATCGCGCCAGGCACTGGCCGAGAAGGCGGAGCAGCTCGGGCTGGTCGAACTTGATGTGGTCGATTTTCCGCTACGGCGAACCTGGAGCGTCGTACATCTGCGTTCCAAGCGGCTGTCGTTGCCGGCGAAGGCCTTTCTCGGCGAATTGCTCAAATCGGGCGAGGAACAGCGCTAAAACGGCACACTGCTGCGGTGCACGGGCCAAAAAGGCAAAAAACCACGGAGGCTGTCCGTGGTTTTCTGGGATGGCTTTGGCAAATTAGCCTTTGACGTGCAGTCCGCACTCCTTGGATTCTGGATTCTCCCACCACCATCTGCCAGCTCGCACATCCTCACCCATGGCGACGGCGCGGGTACACGGCGCACAGCCGATGCTGGGGTAGAACTTGTCGTGCAGGGCGTTGTAGGGCACGCCGTTCTGCTTGATGTAAGTCCAGACTTCCTTCTCGCTCCAGTCGGCCAGCGGATTGAACTTCTCCAGCTTGTTGCCTTCGTCGTACTCGCGGGTCGGCAGGCCGACGCGGGTGGCCGCCTGCTGGGCGCGCAGGCCGGTGATCCAGGCCTTCTTGCCGGCCAGGGCGCGTTGCAGCGGCTCGACCTTGCGGGCGTGGCAGCAGGCCTTGCGCAGTTCGATGGAGTCGTAGAAAGCGTTGATGCCGTGTTGGCGCACGTAGTTTTCGACCGCGGCGGATTGCGGGAAATAGACCTTGAGCTTCAGGTCGTAGTGCTTGTGCACCGCGGCCATCAGGTCGTAGGTTTCGAGCGGCAGGCGGCCGGTGTCGAGGCTGAAGATTTCGATGTCCAGGCCGGATTTGACGATCAGGTCGGTCAGCACCATGTCCTCGGCGCCCAGGCTGTTGGCGAAGGTGGCCGGGGCCCACTGGCTGGCGATGTCGGTGAGCAGGGCGCGCGCGGCGTCGGTCTTGGCAGCGACGCTGGCGGCGAGTTCGGGCGTGACGTTGAGCAGGCTCGGGTTCATGGGTGCTCTCGAAAAATCAGGCGCGGCGGCGGAAGTAGGGTTGCGGCTGGTCGGTGGCGCCCTGGTAGGCGTCGCCGAAGGCGCTGAAGCCTTGTTCGATGGCGTAGGCCAGGTTCTTGCCGTCGGTCAGCGCATAGCTGTTGAAACCGACGCGCTTCATGAAGAACAGCTGGTCGTGCAGCACATTGCCGACGGCGCGCAGCTCGCCGGCGTAGCCGTAACGCTGGCGGAGCAAGGCAGCGGTCGAATAGCCGCGGCCGTCGACGAACTTGGGGAAATTGACGGCGATCAGCGCGAAGCGGGCGACCTCGTCGGCGATGTCCTCGACCTTGTCGTCCGGTTGCAGCAGCAGGCCGAGGCGTTCGCGACCGGCCAGTTCGTTCTTGCGGGCTTGCCAGACGGCGAGCGGCACAATGATGTCACCGGCGGGCAGGGCGATGGTTTCCACCGATTCGCCTTCGCCGATTTCCAGCGTTTTCCAGCTGTCCACCGCAGCAGTGCCATTCTTGATCAGTTGGGACATTATGCGGCCTCCTTCTGTGCTGCCTTGGCCTTGCCGTGGGCGCGGCCTTCGTAAACGCGGTTCTTGAACGGGTCGATGCCGATGCGATCGAAGGTGTCGATGAAACGCTCGTCCTCGTGGCGATTTTCCAGATAGACCTGAATGATCTTCTCGATGGCGTCCGGCATTTCCTCGGCGGAGAACGAGGGGCCGATCACCTTGCCGAGCTTGGCGTTATTACCCTGACGGCCGCCCAGTGTGACCTGGTAGAACTCGTCGTTGTTCTTGTCCACGCCGAGCACGCCGATGTGGCCGACGTGGTGATGGCCGCAGGCGTTCATGCAGCCCGAGATGTTGAGGTCGATTTCGCCGATGTCGAACAGGTAGTCGAGATCGTCGAAGCGGGCCTGGATGGCGTTGGCGATGGGGATGGACTTGGCGTTGGCCAGATCGCAGAAATCGCCGCCCGGGCAGCAGATCATGCCGGTCAGCAGGCCGATGTTGGGCGTCGCCAGGCCGGCGGCCTTGGCCTTTTGCCAGACTTCGTGGAGGTTGGTTTGCTTGACGTCAGCGAGGATGATGTTCTGCTCGTGGCTGATGCGCAGTTCGCCGAAGCTGTAGCGGTCGGCCAGATCGGCAACGACGTCCATCTGCTCGGAAGTGATGTCGCCCGGCGCGATGCCGTGCTTCTTCAGCGATAGGGTGACGGCGGCGTAGCCCGCCACCTTGTGGGCGTGGGTGTTGCGGTCCAGCCAGTTGAGGAAGGCCTTTTCATCCGGCAACTCGACTGCGCCGACCGTTTCGTAAGCCGGGGCGGTGAAGTGGGCGGCGACGCGGTCGTATTCGGCCTGGGTGATGGTCATCGGACCGCCCTTGCCGTGTGCCCATTCAGTCTCGACCTGCTCGCGGAAAGCGTCGATGCCGAGCGCCTGCACAAGGATCTTGATGCGCGCCTTGTAGGCATTGTCGCGGCGGCCGAAGCGGTTATAAACGCGCAGGATCGCTTCGCAATACGACAGGATGTCCTGCCAGGGCAGGAAGTCGCGGATCACTTTGCCGCGGATCGGGGTGCGGCCCAGACCGCCGCCGACGATCACCGTGAAGCCGACCTGGCCATCGACCACCTTGAGATGCAGGCCGATGTCGTGGAACCAGGTGACGGCGCGGTCTTCCTGCGTGCCGGAGATGGCGATCTTGAATTTGCGCGGCAGGAAGGCGAATTCCGGGTGGAAGGTGGTCCACTGACGCATGATCTCGGCCAGCGGGCGCGGGTCGATGATTTCGTCGGCGGCAACGCCGGCGAACTGGTCGGTGGTGATGTTGCGCAGACAGTTGCCGGAAGTCTGGATGGCGTGCATGTCGACTTCGGCCAGCTCGGCGAGAATCTCCGGCACATCTTCGATCTTCGGCCAGTTCAACTGCAGGTTGTGGCGCGTCGTGAAATGGCCGTAGCCGCGGTCGTACTTGCGGGCCACCGAGGCCAGCGTGCGCAATTGGGCCGAATTCAGCATGCCGTAGGGCACAGCGATACGGAACATCGGCGCGTGGCGCTGGATGTAAAGGCCGTTCTGCAAGCGCAGCGGACGGAATTCGTCGTCGGCGAGCTCGCCAGCCTTCCAGCGGCGAACCTGGTCTCTGAATTGGGCGACGCGCTCGTTGATCAACTGGCGGTCAATGGCATCGTATTTATACATGCGACTTCCTTGGGGTAAATCAGGCGAAGACCAGCTTGCTGCCGATCAGCACAAGCATGGAGGCCAGGATGCGGCGCAGGATATGCTCCGGCACCTTGGCGGAAACATGGCTGCCAAGCCAGATGCCGGGCAGCGAACCGAGCAGCAGCGAACCGAGCAGCGCCCAGTCGACGCCACCGAGCATCCAGTGGCCGAGGCCGGCGACCAGTGTCAGCGGTACGGCGTGGGCGACATCCGATCCGACAATCTTGACCGGCGAAAGTTTGGGGTAGAGGAAAAACAGGGCGGCCACGCCAAGGGCGCCGGCACCGACCGAGGAAATGGTGACCAGCACGCCGAGAATGGCGCCGACCACAACGGTAATCTTGCCCAGGCAGCATTGGCGCAGCGGCGAATCATCGTGCTTGGCGGCGTAATCGCGTAGCTTGCGGCCGAACAGGATGGCGATGGCGGTCAGCATCAAGGCAAAGCCGAGGCCGTGCGAAATGATGTGACCGATGGCGTTGTTGCCTTGGGGAAGTTGCGACAGCACGAAAATGGTGATGGCTGCCGCCGGAATGCTGCCGGCGGCCAGGCGCAGGGTGACGCCCCATTCGATATGCCCCTTGCGTCCATGCGCAACGGTACCGCCGGCCTTGGTCACGGCGGCGTAAAGCAGGTCGGTACCGACGGCCGTGGCCGGAGGCACGCCGAACAGCAGCACCAGCAGCGGCGTCATCAACGAGCCGCCGCCAACGCCGGTCAGGCCAACGATGGCGCCGACGGCAAAGCCGGAAAGGGTGTACAGGATGTCCATGGAGGCGCATCGTACCGGCGCCGAATTGAATCAAAAAGAATATTGCGTTAGATTGTTATATCGAAAAGCTATTTAGGTGGCGTGATGAAGCTGCAGCAACTTCGCTATATCGTTGAAATCCAGCGTCAGGGGCTGAACGTCTCGGAAGCGGCAGAAACCCTCTATACCTCGCAGCCCGGCATCTCCAAGCAGGTCAAGCTGCTGGAGGACGAGTTGGGGGTCGCCATCTTCGAGCGTAGCGGCAAGCGTTTCACCGGCGTCACCGAGCCGGGCAAGGTAGTTCTGGAAATCGCCCAGCGCATCCTGCGCGAGGCGGAAAACCTCAAGCGGGCGAGCGCGGAGTTTGCGACCGGCGACAGTGGGCGGCTGGTCCTGGCGGCGACCCACACGCAGGCGCGTTATGCGCTGCCGATCGTGGTGCGCGATTTCATGGCGCAGCATCCCAGTGTGAGGTTGGAGATGCACCAGGGCAGTCCGACCCAGATTGCCGAATGGGTGGTCAATGGGGAGGCTGATATCGGCATCGCCACCGAGGCACTTGATCAGTATCCGCAGTTGATCACCCTGCCGGTGCGCCAGTGGAGCCACTGCGTCATTGCCCCCGAGGGGCATCCCATTCTGAAATCGAATCCGCTGTCGCTGAACGAACTGGCCAAGTGGCCGTTGATTACCTACGACACGGCCTTTACCGGACGTTCACGCATCAACCGCGCCTTCGAGCGGATCGATGTCGAGCCCAATATCGCGCTGACCGCGCTCGATGCCGATGTGATCAAGACCTATGTCAGCCTGGGGCTGGGGCTCGGGATCATTTCGGCGCTGGCTTTCGATCCGCAACGCGATATCGGCTTGGCGGCGCTTGATGCTGGCCATCTGTTCGAATCGAATACCACTCGCCTGGCCATACGGCGTGGCACCTATCTGCGCCGTTACGATTACGATCTGATCGAATTGTTTGCACCGCATCTATCCAAGCGGGTGGTCGAGATGGCCATGCAGGGTGGCGGAGATGTTTATCAACTGTGACACTCTACTGTCATGAATGTATAGCCGTTACCATATTCCACGAGAAGAGCATTGCCGTTAAGCTAGCGTCCGTCCAGTGGGAGAATAAAAATGAATGCGGTAACGGAAGAACAGCAGTTGATGCACATGCTCAACGGAGTCGATATACCACCTTGTCCTGCGGTGCTGATCCAACTCGAAGCAGAACTGAATAAGGACAATTCCGATCAGCGTGAAATTGCCACGCTGATCAGCAAGGACGTTGCCCTATCTGGTCATGTCATGAAGGTTGCCAATTCGCCAGCGTTTTCGACCGGACAGCAGTTCGTATCGATCATGCAGGCAATCAACGTCCTTGGCAGCCGCCAATTGTTTAACTTGGTGGTTTCGCAACTCCTCAAAATCGCCTTGGCTGGTGATCCGGAAGTGCCGATGGATCGTTTCTGGGAGTCTTCGGCGCAAACTGCGCGGCTTTCGGCCGAATTGGCCAAGCGATTGCGCTGCGTTCGACCGGATGTAGCGTACACCTTCGGTCTATTCCACGATTGCGGCATTCCTCTGTTGATGAAGCGTTTTCCGAATACCAAGGAAGTGCTGGCGGAAGCCAATCTGGCGGAAGAGCGCAAATTTACCGATGTCGAAGACGAGCGCCTCGGCACCAACCATGCCGTAGTGGGGTATTTCCTGGCGCGGCGCTGGCGTTTGCCTGACTACCTCGCCGAAGCCATGCTGCATCACCATGATTTTAATGTTTTGTCCGACCCGCGTAACGTTGTGTCAGACCAGGCCAAGGCCTTGATCGCTGTCTGTACCCTGGCGGAACACATCATCCGTATCCATGCCCAAGGGGACGGTGAACACGAATGGCACAAGGCGGCTTCAGAAGCTTGTCAGGTTTTTGGCTTGTCGCTTGGTGCGGTGGATGATCTGATCGAGGATATGCGCGACTGGCTGGGCTGACCGGTATTTGCACCGACTGAACAAGGCACCCGCATGGTGCCTTGTTCATTTTTGGGGTGTCAGTGGCGCCATGCGCGGTCCCGTGTCGCGCAGGATCAGGGTTGGAGACGAGAATGGAGCCAGGCGCTCGAGGAAATCGAGCAGTTCCAGTACCGGCGAATTGCGGAAAAAGCGGGCAGCAGGGGTTTCCATCCAGATCCGGTCGGCGTAGGCATAGAGTTCATGCGGCCGGTCGCCGATGCCATCGCCATCGCGGTCGAAGCCTTCGTAATCGTCCCAGTAATTGCCCCACCAGATGTCCTCCATCGGATCGCCATCGCCGATGATGCTGACCGGCCACAGGTTGTTTCGGAAGGTGTTGCCGATAGCGATATGCCCGCCTTTGGCGCCATAAAAATAAACGCCAGTGACGTTGTGGGCCACCGTGTTGTTGGCAAAGACGATGCGGGTGATCGGATTCATCGGTGAATCGGCCATGATGCCGTGGGCGCAATGGACGATTTCGTTGTCGGCGACCAAGGCGGCAGAAGTCTCTTTTAGGGCCACGCCTGCACCCGATGCATCCATGGCGTGCAGGATACGGTTGCGGCGAATAATCAGTCCATCCGAATTCAACGCAATGACACCGGTGGAGTTCTTCTCCAGATGGTTGTCATCGACGATGCTGCGATGGGAGAACAGAAAATTGAAGGCGCGCCGGCTATCGCGGATGCGGTTACCGACGAAGCGGTTGTGTGGCGAATTGGTTACTGTGATATCGCGCATCTGGGCGATATCGTTGCCCTCGATGCGGTTGTACATGCTGTACCACAGTCGAATGCCGTCGCCGCGATCGGCTGAATCCACCGGGCGCGAGCGGATATGGTTGCGGCGGATGACGCTGCCCGTAGAGCGGTGCAACGAAATACCGAATAGAACGTCGTCGATCCGGTTGTCTTCGATCAACAGACGATTGCCCTCGGCCATGATGCCGCCGTCGAGCGCGTCATGCGAGTCACCGCTACCGCGCAAGTGCAGGCCACGCAGGGTGACGCCGTCGGTGCGGATGGTCAGTACCGTTCCCTTCCTATGGGCATCGATGATGACTTGGCCATTGCCTTCCAGGGTCAAGGGCTTGTTAATCACAGCCGGGCCATCGTAGGTTCCAGGCGCAAGCCGCAATACCGAGCCCGGCCCGGCTGCATCAAGCCAAGGCTGCAATGGCTGGCCGGCACGCGCCGACAGGCTCAGTAACGCGAGGAAGAAAACCCGGAAAAAGCGCATCGTGCCCGAATCTAGCTGCCGGGGCTGGATCGGGCATGAATTTGAATCAAATTATTGCGCTTGGGCTGCCTTTTAACGACGCGGTGTGGGGTCAGGGATCGCCTTGGCGCGGGCCACCATCTTGGCGAAGGCCGGATTGTCGACTACCGAGTTCACTTCGTAGGCGGCCAACTTGTCGCCGACCGCCTTGTTCAATTCGGCCATGCGGTCCTGCGGCGAAGGGTGAGTCGAGAACAGCAGATCGAAACCCGGCGCGCCGGTGTTGGCGGCGTACATGGCCAGCACGCGCGGCAGGCCATAGGGGTCGTAACCGGCGCGGGTAGCGTAGACGATGCCCATGCGGTCGGCTTCGTATTCGTCACCCTTGTCTAGGCCTGACGAATACATGTTCTGCGCCAGGTTGAACATCGGCGTGGCCGCCATGTCGCCACCCCGGATGCCGGACTTCGCGACGGTGGATTCGCCGACCTTGGCGAAGGCGCCGAGCGTGTCCTTCTTCTTCATGGCAATCAGGTAGTGGCGCTTGGTCACATGGGCCAGCTCGTGTGCGATGACGCCAGCCAGTTCGGCTTCGTTATGCAGTTGGCGCAGGAGCCCTTTGGTGATCAGGATGTAGCCGTCGGGTGCGGCGAAAGCATTGACGTTGCTGCTGTTGATCACGCCAAAACGCCAGTTGATGTCGTTGCGCCCGGTCTGGCGGGCGATCCAACCGCCCAGCGCATTGACGTACTGCATGATCTCCTTGTCCTGCACCAACGGCGCGGCACCGAGCAGCATGGAGGCCGATTCGCGACCGATCTGCGCTTCCTGTTCCGGTGTGGCGTCGGATTTGGCCAGGGTGCCGACCGCCTCGCCAGCGGCGCGCAGAGTGTCGGGATTGAGGGCGCCGCGTTGGAGCTCGGCGCAGCCGCCGAGCAGACCGAGGACGGCGAGGCAGGCAAGGGTCTTCTTCATGTCTTTCTCCGTTCGGTAAGCGGTTTAGAGTTCCGGGACATTCTTGGCGTTCAGCTTGCGGCTGGCGGCGAAGCGATCGACATCGACCGGTCGCAGCTTGAATGTCTCAAGTTTCTGGACCTCGGCGGGGTTCGGCCGGGAGTTGGCGATATCTTCCTTGGTGAGGCCTTTGGCGCCCGTGGTGGCAGCGCTCTTGGTGGTGCCGGTGCGGATGACGCCGCCGATCTGGCTTAGGGTGTTGCCGTCGCTCTTGCCGTCATCAGCCTTGCTTAGCTTGACGTTGAGCAAGCGAACCCAGCCGGTGCTGCCATCCTTTGTCTTGACCTGCGACCAGCCACCCTGATTGGCGACGACGGTGACCGGCGCGTTGTCGGGCAGGCTGGCGACCGTCGGGGCATCGATGAAGGGCTTGGCCTTCAGTTCGCTGGCGCGAATCAGGCTGCCCTGACTATCGGCCAAAGCGAAGAGCGGAAGGCTTGCCAGCAAGATGGCGAGGAGGTGACGCAGCGGCGATGGTTGTCTCATGGGCGTTCCCTGGGTTCGAAGAGTCTGACCGCTTGGCTGCGTCCCTTGACGGTGACTTCGCCATGGTCGATGAAGTCAAATACATTACCACAAGCATTTTTTGTCGCTTCGGAGACCAGGATGCGGGCAATACCCTTGGTCTGGCCCTCGATCCGGCTGGCCAGGTTGACCGTGTCGCCAATTGCCGTGTAGTCGAGGCGTTTGCTCGAGCCGAGGAAACCGACGACGGCCGGGCCGGTGTGGATGCCGATGCCGATGTCGAAATGCTCGCCGAACTCGCCCAGTTCGCGCTTGAAGCCCTCCAGTGCCCGGCTCATGCCGAGGGCGGCGCGGACTGCACGTTCGGCATGGTCGGGGGTGGCGACTGGTGCGTTCCAGAAGGCCATGATGGCGTCGCCGATGAACTTGTCCAGCGTACCGCCCTGTTCGAAGACGGCGGCTACCTGAAGATCGAAATAGCGGTTGAGCAAGGTGACGACCTCTTCCGGCGTGCGGCTTTCGGAAAGCGTCGTGAAACCGCGGATGTCGGAGAACAGCACGGTGATTTCCTGACCGCTACCGGTCTCCGCCTTGGCCAGTTGCCCTTCCATGGTCAGCGAGCGGACGACGTTTGGGTCGAGGAAGCGGGCGAACATCTGCACGGCGTGGTCGCGCTGGCGGCGCTCGCGCAAGTAGGAGCCGGTGGCAACGGTGGCGAAGCTCAACCAGGTGGCGAGCAGGGGGCTGAACGGCGTCCATTGAATATTCTTGCCCAGTAGTTGCAAGGCCCAGAGCAGAATGCCCACGCTGATTATGCCGAGCATGGCGGCGATGGGGAGCGGGTTCGGACGGCGGGCGAAGGCCAGGGCGATGGCCAGCATGCCGAGGCTACCCAAGGCGAGATTCCAGCTGGTCGGCGATGGGCGCAACCAATCGTCGTCGGACAGGTTGGCGATGGCGGTGGCGAGGATTTCCGGGCCCGAGAAGCTGGCGCCCAGCGGCGTTGGGCGCAGGTCGTGCAGGCCGGGTGCGGCGGCGCCGATCAGGACGATCTTGCCTTTCAGCTCGGGCAGGCGTGGGTGTTCCTTCTGCGACTCGAGGTAAAGTTCGCGATAGGAAATATGCTGGAAGGACCGGCCATACCAGTGCAAGGCGATGGCGTCGCGCTCCGGCACCGACCAGCCGGCCGCTTCGGCGACGCGGCGGGGCAGCGAAGGCACGGTCCAGCCTTCATGTGGATAGTCGATCCAGTAGCGCCGGCCGACCCGGTCGTCGTCCGGCAGGAAATTGATGAGCCCGGTACGCCAGACGGCGGGATCGATCGCCTTTGGGGCGATCAGCGGCAGGCCGGCATTGGGAACGGCGGTAGGGCCAGCGCGTACGCCCATGATCGGCGGTAGATTGCGCAACGGGGTCGGCTCGCCGTCGGCGGCGATGACCATCGGTAGCAAGGCTCGCGTTTCGCCGATGGCTTCCGACAGCATCTTGTCGCTGGCGGGGCGGAAGATGTCAGGCTCGCTGAAAATCAGGTCGAAGGCAATGGCGGCCGGCTTCAGCGGCGCGATGAAACGCAGCAGTTCGCCATGCACCTGGCGCGGCCAGGGCCAGTTGCCGGCCAGGTCGAGCATTTGCGGGTCGTCCAGGCTGGCCTGGTCGATGTCGATCAGCACGATATCGGCCGGAGGCGTGCGGCCACGCACGTGCCAGCGCAGCAGGATGTCGCCGGCGGCGGCATTGAAGTCGGCGAAGGCGCCAAGGTGCTCACCCAATGCGAAGGCCCCGATCAGGCCAGCGACCAGCAGCGGGGCAGCGGTCTTGCGCCAGGAAAGCCGCATGCGCTTATTCCCAGTGCTCGGTGACTTCGCCAGCCCAGGCTGTAGCGGCGAGCAAGGCGCGATTGACGGTATCCGGATCGAGGCCGGCCGCGACGGCAGTCGTCTGCATGCGCGGCAAGTCGAAATCCTCGCAGGCTTCGGCAACCGCGAGCAGCGGGGCATAGGGGCCCGTACGCTCAAGCAGCGCGTCGCGTACTTCGGTGGCCAGGGGCATGTCTTCGAGGATTTCCGTGATTGGACGGCGTACCAGGCGGTCGAGGCAGGAGAAGATGCCGGTCAGGAAAAGAGGGTCGTTGCCTTTACCTGGATGCAGTTTCTCGCCAAGCAATTCCATCAGGCGGCCACGGGTCAGGGCATTTTCCACCATCAGCCAGTCGCCGAGGTTGGGTTCGCGTACCGAGAAAAGCAGGATGGCGACCCAACGAGTCAGGCGCTGCCGACCGAGGATGACCAAAGCTTGGCCGAGCGAATCGATGCGCCGACTCAGTGCCAGTGCCGGTGAGTTCAAATAGCGCAGGATGCGGAAGGCGAGTAGGGGATCCTGCTTCATCGCGTCTGCGATCTCCGCAGTTTCGGCATCGCCCTGAATCAGGCGCAGCAGATTGAGTAGCAGGACCTTGTGGGGGTCGCCGCCGGGTTCTTCTGGCGGGCGCGGTGTGGCCTTGGCGAAACGGCCGTGAAAGTAGTCGTAATGCCATTGCTGGCACAGGCGATGTTCGTCGGGCGAATCGATGTTGGTCGCCAGCAACTGGATCGTTCGGTCCTTCGCGCCGGCCCTGACCGCTGCCGAGAAATCGCGTACGGCGGCCGGCTCGACCTGATCGATGGCGATGGCGGCGAGATCGGCATGGGTGATCGCTTCGGCGAAGGCAGAGTGCTTGGGTTGGCGGAAGAGACCTAGGCGGAAGCCCTTCTCGTGCAGGGCTTGCAGGCGCTCCAGAAGCTGCACGGTGTCGGTTGCGTCGGTCAATTCGACGAGCAGTACCGTTTTTTCGCTGGGTAGGCCGTGCACCGCAGCAAGGACCAGACTTTCGGCAGCGAGGGCGACGAAGGCGAGACCGGTTTTCCATTGTGCGAGGTTTTCCTCGAGCAATTGCAGCAGCATCGCATCGTGTGCCGTTCGCGTGCCTTCATCAGGCTGGTTTTTGGCGGGTTGCCATTGCAACAGGTAGCCAGCGGGCCGGTCGTATCGGTCGAATACTGGCTCTCGACTCAGGAAACCGCGCAGCGCTGGCGCGAGTTCGGGCGTCTCCGCGCTCTTGGCGGGTGGCTGGCGTCCGCTTGGCGTCTCCTGGCCGCCAAGGATTTTTTTCAGACTGTCGAACACGATTCTTCCCCGGATATGAAAATGCCCACCATGCGGTGGGCATTTTTGCACAAGGCGAGGCCGTTTAGTTGATTTTGGCCTTGGCGCGCAGTTCTTTCACCAGATTTTCCACTTGTTGCTGGCTGGCGCGCTGTTGCAACTGCGGCTTGACCTGTTCGAATGGCGGCGGGGTCATCGGGCGCGAGTCCTCTAGCTGGATGACATGGAAGCCGAAGTCCGACTGTACCGGGGTCTTGGTGTATTCGCCCTTCTTCAGTTTGGTCATGGCATCGGAGAACGGTTTGACGTAGGCGTTCGGCGAATTCCAGCCGAGGTCGCCGCCCTTGTCCTTGGAGCCGGGATCCTTCGACTGCTTGGCCAATTCCGAGAACTTTTCGCCCTTGTCCAGCTTGGCGATGATGGCCTTGGCGTCTTCTTCCTTGTCGACCAGGATATGGCGGGTCTTGTATTCGGTGCTGCCCAGATTGGCCTTGATCGTGTCGTACTCGGCGCGTAGTTGCGCGTCGCTAACCGGGTGGGAACGTACGTAGTCGGACAGGAAGGCGTTAACCAGAACGGCCTGTTTGGCGGCCTCAACTTGCAGCTGGACTTCATTCTTCTTGTCCACGCCCTTCTTCTTGGCTTCCTGCAGCAGGAGTTCGCGCGCGATCAGCTGTTCCTTGATGGCATTGGTCAGTTCCGGCGACTCGGTCGCGCCCTTGGCCTTCTGCTCTGCGATGATGGTGTCGTAGACCGCCTGCGGAATCGGCTGGCCGTTGACGGTGACGAAGGCCTTGCCCTTGTCGGCAGCCAGGGCCGGAGCGGAAACGATGGCGCCGGCGATGAGCAGGGCGGCCAGACGGGAGGTTTGTTTCATTCAGTGTGTCCTTGGGTGGTGAGAACGACGAAAATTATACTTCTCCGGGAGCGGCTGCATTGATGCCGAGCGCATGAATTTTGCCGCGCATCAGGTCGCCCACCGCATCATAGACGATGCGATGCCGGCCAACCGTATTTTTGCCGGCGAAGGCAGCGGCAACTATATGAATTTTGTAATGGCCGCCGTCGCGGGCGCCGGCATGGCCGGCGTGCAGGTGGGATTCGTCCTCGATGGTCAAAGCGACCGGATCGAGAACGGCCAATCGCTGGCGGAGCAGTTCGACAGTGTCGGCACTCACGCCGGCAGAACCTTCTTGAATGGCTTGATGGTGACTTTCTCGTAGACGCCGGCGGCGACATACGGATCAGCGTCGGCCCAGGCCTTGGCGGCTTCCTGCGAGGCGAATTCGGCAACGATGATGCTGCCCGAGAAGCCGGCCGGGCCAGGGTCGGGCGAATCGATGGCCGGGCAGGGGCCGGCCAGGATCAGGCGGCCTTCGGCCTGCAAGGCCTGCAGGCGTTCCAGGTGGGCCGGACGGGCGGCCATGCGTTGGTCCAGCGAACCGGGACGGTCTTCTCCGATGATGGCGTAGAGCATTATTTCTTGTCTTCCTCGATGTATTTCGACAGCATCATCCCCTGCAGCAGCACGAAGACGATCAGCAGACCCATGCCGCCGAACAGTTTGAAATTGACCCAGGCGTCGAGCGTGAAGTTGAACGCGACGAACAGGTTCAGCGCGCCCATGAACAGGAAAAACCCGATCCACGAGAGATTGACCTTGGCCCAGGCTGCATCGGGCAGGGAGAGTTGCTCGCCGAGCATTGCCTTGAGCGGGTTCTTCTTCAGCACGTAGTTACCGAAGGCCAGGCTAGCGGCAAAGACCCAGTAGAGCAGGGTCGGCTTCCACTTGATGAAGGTTTCGTCCTGGAAAACCAGCGTCAGGCCGCCGAAGACGACGACCAGGCCAAGGCTGACCCAGAGCATCTTGTCCACCTTGCCGTGGCGGAAATGCACCCAGGCGATCTGGGCCACGGTCGCGACGATGACGACGATGGTGGCGAGCAGAATCGGCGCCTGTTTGATGTCCACCGCAGCACCCAGCAAGGGGGCGATCCAGCCGGCGGCGAGTTCGGGGTGCTTCTCCGAATACTTGAAGGAAGCGAAGAAGAGGATGACCGGGAAAAGGTCGAACAGTAGTTTCATGGCGGGGCATTATATACTGCTGCAAACAACAGCAACGACCGGCAGCGAGACATGAACAAGGTCCTGATCATCGACGATTCCGACATCAACCTGACGCTGATCAAAGCGTTGGTTCTGAAGCTCGGCGAATGCGAACCGATACTCTTTGAAAATCCTCTGAAGGCGCTGGAGTGGTGCCAGGAGAATGTGCCCGATCTGGTCATCGTGGATTACATGATGCCGCAGATGGACGGCCTGAAATTCATCGCGGCCTTCCGTGCCTTGCACGGGCGCGACGAGATTCCGGTGCTGATGATCACCGCCAACGACCAGAAGGACGTGCGCTACGAGGCACTGATCGGCGGCGCCAACGATTTCCTGACCAAGCCGATCGACCGCATCGAATTTTCGGCGCGGGCGCGCAACATGCTGTCGATCCGGGCCGGCCAGCGCTATCTGGCCAATCGGGCGGAGGAACTGGCCGGGCTGGTCGAGGAGCGAACCAAGGACATCCGCGACCGCGAGCGCGAACTGATCTTCCGGATCTGCCGTGCCGCCGAATTCCGCGACCCGGAAACCGGCGCCCACATCCAGCGCATGGCACATTACTCCCAGGTCATCGCCAAGGGGCTGGGCCTCGACGTGGCGACGGCCAAGCTGATCCTCGAAGCGGCGCCGATGCACGACGTCGGCAAGATCGGCATTCCCGATTTCATCCTGCTTAAACCCGGCAAGCTGACGCCTGAGGAGTTCGAGGTCATGAAGGGGCATGCCCGGCTGGGCTGGGAGCTGCTCAAGGACAGCGGCTCGGAAGTGCTGCGCGCCGGTGCCGAGATAGCCCTGTCGCACCACGAAAAGTTCGATGGCAGCGGCTACCCGGGCGGGCTCAAGGGTAACGATATCCCGCTGTTCGGGCGCATCGTCGCCGTGGCCGACGTCTTCGACGCCCTGACCTCGGAGCGCCCCTACAAGAAGGCCTGGTCGCTCGAGGATGCGCGGAAACTGCTCGAGGAAGGGCGCGGCAAGCATTTCGATCCGCTCTGCGTCGAAGCCCTGTTCGCCGGTTGGGACGAAGTGCTGGACATCAAACAGCGCTTCCAGGATGCGGATGTTCTACCCGTATGATATAAAGCATCGCTGTGTCATTCGAAACGCCAATAAAAACGGAGAACCAGATGGCAGAAGCTTTTGTGATCGACCGCGCGGCTATTCTCGAACGCTTGGGAGGCGACGAGGAAATCTTTGCCATGATGCTCGACATGTTCGTACAGGATGTCGATAACAACTGTGCGGCCATTGCCAAAGCTTTCACGTCCGGCAACCCGGCGGCGGTCCAGCGCGAGGCGCACACTCTGAAAGGCTTGCTGGCCACGGTTTCCGACGATGCCGGGGCGGCCGATGCCTATGTCATCGAAAAGCAGGCCAAGGCTGGCGATATCGTTGGCCTGGATGGTGCGGTCGATGCCCTGCAGCAGCGCATCCGCCATGTCGGCACGGTGTTGCAGGCTGAATTAGCCAAGTAATTCTGGCAGTTTGAGGGAGTCGGCAGCGGCCACCGCATCGCCGCTCGCCAGGTAAGGCACGCTACCCAGGCAAGGCGCCGGCAGCATTTCCTTCAGGCAGGTCAGGTTCTCGTCGAAACGCGACATGGCCGGATCGACCCGGTTGGCCACCCAGCCGACCAACTTCAGACCGCGGGCAGCGATGGCCTCCGCCGTCAGCAGTGCGTGGTTGATGCAGCCGAGCCGCATGCCGACCACCATGATCACCGGCAGCCCCAGTTCGACCGCCAGATCGGCACTGCTGCGGTGCACGCCTAAAGGAACGCAAAAACCGCCGACGCCTTCGACGATGACCAGGTCGGCCTGGCCTCGCGCCGTCTCGGTGGCAGCGACAATGGGCGGAAAGTCGATGCTGCGCCCTTCCTCGGCAGCGGCGATATGCGGTGCGATGGCGGCGGCGAAGCAATAGGGATTGATGATTTCATCGGGCAGGACAACGCCGCTGGCCGCTTTGATGCGCTCCACGTCGTCGTTCTTGCCTTGCTCATCGGTGCCGGCGGCGACCGGCTTCAGGCCGGCGGCCTTCAGGCCGTCGCGGCGGGCGCGTTCGAGCAGGGCGCAGGTGATGAAGGTCTTGCCGATCTCGGTATCGGTGCCGGTCAGGAAAAAGGCGGGTGCGGTCATTTTTGGGCGAGCAAATAGATCACGTCGTAGGTCAGCGGCAGGCCGGCCGGTGTGCGCAGGGTTTCCGCGGCGGCTTCGGCGCGGGCGAAGGCAGTGCGGCTCATCAGGCTGGGGCGTCGGCCAGCGCCGACCTGATTGGCGCCGACGGCCTTGACCGCTTTGAGCAGGCTGCGGAAATCCGGATAGAAAGCTGTTTCCGTTGCCTGGCGAACGTCCGCCGCAGCGAAGCCGGCGGCTTCTGCCATGGTTCGGATTTCCGCCGGCGTATGGAAAACCAGGGTATGGCGATAGGCATCAACGCCGGCGAAGGCGTGGCGTAGTTCCCTGAAGGTTTCCGGGCCGAGGCTGGCGAGAGCGAGCCCGCCACCGCGGCGCAGGGTGCGGCAAGCTTCGCCGAGCACGGCCGGCAGGTCGCACCACTGCACGGCCAGGCTGGACCAGTGCAGGTCGAGGCTGTCGGCAGGCAAGGGTAGATGTTCGAGATCGCCGATCAAGCGGGTACAGGGACAAGCGATGCGCCCAAGCATGGCAGCCGAGAGGTCGAGCGCCAGCAGGTCCGCTTCGGCAAAGCGCTGGCGCAGCAAGGGCAGCGCGTAGCCGGTGCCGCAGCCGGCGTCGAGCACGCGCCCGGCGGTTGTTGTCGGCACGGCATCGAGCAGGCTGTGGCAGATGCGGCGCTGCACCTCGGCAGCGCTGTCATAGGTCGCGGCTGCGCGTTCGAAAGACTGGCGAACGCGTGCCTTCGCGGGTTTATTCATCGATAAAGGCGCGGGCCGTGGCAAGGAAGTCGTCCGGACGGGAAATGAAGGGGGCGTGCGCACAGTCCTCGAAAATCGCCAGTTCGGCGCCGGGAATCAAGCGGGCGAGCATCTCGGCGGCACCGACCGGCATCAACGGGTCGGCCGAGCCGTGGATGAGCAAGGTCGGTGCCTGTACGCGGGCGGCGTCGACGCGCAGGTCGACGTCGCGCAGCCAGGCGAGGCCGGCTGCTAGCACATCGCCGCTTGGGCGCGGGTCGGCCAGTTTGAGCAGTTCGAGCGTGCTGGCTTTGGCTTGCGCGTCGCCGCGGTTGAAGCCACCGACGAAGCGCGGCAGCATGGCTTCGACGTCGGCCGCCACGGCAGCGGCGAATTCGGCCAGCGTGGCCGGCGGCATGCCCTCCGGCCAGCCGTTGCGCTGAACGAAGGAAGCGGTGCCGGCGACCAGCAGCAGCTTGCCGACCTTGTCCGGATGGCGGCTGGCGACAGCCAGCGCCATCTGGGCGCCGAGCGACCAGCCAGCGAGCGTCGTGCGCGGTTGCAGGCGGCTGGCCAGATCGTCGACGGCCGCATCGAAATCGGCGATCAGCGGCGCTTCGCCGTAGCCCGGCAGGTCGAAAATCTGCCCTTTCAGTGCGTGCACCGCAGCATTCAGCGGGCCGCGGCCAAGACACCAGCCGGGCAGGAAGACGAGGGGAGCGTTCATGCGAGTTCCTTCAGGGTGGCGATTAAGCGGTCGATGTCGTCCGCGGTGTGGGCTGCGGAAACGGAAATGCGCAGGCGGGCGGTGCCCTTGGGGACGGTCGGCGGGCGGATGGCAGGCACCCACAGGCCGCGTTCCCACAGAACTCTAGCGAGGGCAACGGCGGCATCGTTGTCGCCGACGATCAACGGCTGAATAGCGGTGGCGGACGGCAACAATGGCCAGCGCAGGCCGGCGAGGCCGTCGCGTAACTGGCCGATGCGGGCGAACAGGTTGGCGCGCAGCGCGTCGCCGCCGCGGATCAGTTCCAGGCTCTTGACCAGGCCGCAGGCGATGGCTGGCGGGGCGGCGGTGGTGAAGATATAGCTGCGCCCCTTTTGCAGCAGGTATTCGACGGCCAACGCCGACCCTGCAACGAAGGCGCCGCCGACACCGGCTGCCTTGCCCAGCGTGCCCATGAGCAGGATGCGCTTCGCTGCCGGTAGGTTGAAGTGGGCCAGTGCGCCTTCGCCGTGCGGACCGAGCACCCCGAAGCCGTGCGCATCGTCAACGACCAGCCAGGCGTCGTAGCGTTCGGCCAGCAGGAAGAGCAACGGCAACGGAGCGAGGTCGCCGTCCATGCTGAACACGCTGTCGGTGACAATCAGTTTGGTTTTGGCAGTCGATGCAGCGAGCAGGCGTTCGAGGGCAGCGACATCGCCGTGCGGGTAACGCTGGACGTCGGCGCCGTTGGCCTTGGCCAGTTGCATGGCGTCGATCAGCGAGGCGTGGTTCAGTTTGTCGGCGAAGACCGCATCGCCGCGCCCGGCGAAGGTCGGGGTGACGGCGAGGTTGGCCAGGTAGCCGGTGGAGAAGGTGAGCGCCCGTTCGAAACCGGTGAAGGCGGCGAGTTCGGCCTCGATGGCTTCGTGTGGCGCCAGGTGGCCGCTGACCAGATGCGCGGCGCCGCTGCCGGCGCCCCAGGCCAGCGCGCCGTCGGCCACGGCTTGCGCGATGTCGCGGTTGCCGGCCAGGCCGAGGTAATCGTTGCTGGCAAAATTGAGCTTTTCCTGCCCGTCCACCGCAGCCACGCGGCCGCAGGGCGACGCCAGCACGCGCCGGCGGCGAGTCAGGCCAGCGGCGGCGATGTCGTCGAGTTCGGCGCTGAGGCGATCTTCGATCACGATAGCGCGGCTCCCAGAGCATCGGCTGCGACACGGGCGAGCGTCTCGATCTCGTCGTCGCTGACGATGTAAGGTGGCATCAGGTAAACCGTGTTGCCGATCGGGCGCAGCAGCGCGCCGGCATCGAGCGCCGCGCGGTAGAACTTGCGCGAGAAGTACGGGTCGTCGGTGGTCACGTCGAAGGCGGCGATCATGCCGCGCTGGCGCAGGTGGCGCACCTGGTCGTGCGCGGCGAGCGGGGCCAGGGCGGCCGCGATTTTTGCCGATTTTTGCTGGTTCACCGCAAGCACGTCGTCCGCCGCGAAAATATCCAGCGTCGCCAGCGCTGCCCGGCAGGCCAGCGGGTTGCCGGTGTAGCTGTGCGAATGCAGGAAGGCGCGGGCCACCGAGTCGTCGAGGAAGGCAGCGTAGATCGTGTCGCTGCACAGCACGATGGAGAGCGGCAGGTAGCCGCCGGAAATGCCTTTCGACAGGCACATCAGGTCGGGCCGGATGTCAGCCTGTTCATGCGCGAAGAAGGTGCCGGTGCGGCCGCAGCCGACGGCGATTTCGTCGCAGATCAGGTGCACTTCGTACTGGTCGCACAGCTGGCGGGCGAGGCGCAGGTATTCCGGGTCGTACATCGCCATGCCGGCGGCGCCTTGCACCAATGGCTCGACGATCAGCGCGGCGGTGCGCTCGCTGTGCTGTTCCAGCCAGCTTTCCAGCCCGGCGGCGGCGCGGCGGGCCACGTCGGCCGGCGTTTCGCCGGTTTCGGCCTGGCGGAAGTCGGGCGAGGGCAGCACATGGGCGGCGGCGCGCACCAGTGGCGCGTAGGCGTCCTTGAAAATCGCCACGTCGGTGACGGCCAGCGCGCCGACCGTTTCGCCGTGGTAGCTGCCGGCCAGGCAGAGGAATTCCGACTTCTCCGGCCGGCCGACATTGCGCCAGTAGTGAAAGCTCATCTTCAACGCGATTTCGGTGGCCGAGGCGCCATCCGAGGCGTAGAAGGCATGACCGAGCGCGCCGCCGGTGAGGGCGGAGAGGCGTTCGGACAGCTCGACCACCGGCTGGTGCGTGAAGCCGGCGAGCATGACGTGCTCCAGCGTCTCCAGCTGCTCGCGCAGTGCCGCGTTGATGCGCGGGTTGGCGTGGCCGAACAGGTTGGTCCACCACGAGCTGATGCCGTCGAGGTAGCGCTTGCCGTCGAAATCAACCAGCCACGCCCCTTCGCCGCGGGCGATGGGGATGAGCGGCAGATGCGCCGGATCGTCTGCCCGCGCGTGGTGCTGCATCTGCGTGCACGGATGCCAGACGGCAGCCTGGCTGCGCGCCAGCCAGTCGGCGTTGCGCGAACTATCCATCGCGAGCGCTCAGTGCAGCGCCTGCGACGAACCGGCGTTCGGCTGCTCCGGCATTTCGGCATGCACCAGCTCGCCCTCGACATTGGGGAACATCGGCGCGCCGCAGTCGTCGCAGAATTCCATCGGGAAACGGTGGTCGAGGAAGATCACATCCTTGACGCCCGTTTCGCGCAGCGCCGCCTCGATCTCGCCGGCGACATCGGCGTTTTCATCCTCGGCGCCGAGCAGCGGCCAGACGATGCCGTGATAGATGTTGTCGGCGTTCTTCGGGCCGAGGCCGACGCGGTATTCCTCCATGCGGCGGTCGTAGCAGGGGCCGACGACGGCGCGGATGTCGGCCGGCATCAAGCCGAGCGTGGTCTGCAGGAAGGCGATGGAAGCCTTGACCGAATAGCCTCGCGACAGGCGGTCGGCATTGCGGCAGGCGGCGTGGTAGGCGTCCGGCAGCAGCGGCTCCCAGGCGCAGCCGGTGAGCAGCGGTTCGAGATTGGGGCTGCCTTGCTTCAGCCATTCCTTGAGCGAATTTTCCTTGCTGCCGTCCTTCTCGTTCCAGCGGAAGAGGGCTTGGCCGCGCGGCAGCGCCACGGCGCCGATCAGGTAGCGCACGTCGGACAGGAAGCGGTTGGTTTCCGGCATCTGGCTGCTATCCACCGCCAGCGCACGGCCGGCCAGCGCCGCCTCGCCCAGCTCGCGGGTCAACTGCCAGGTGTCGCAGAAGCTGCGTGGCAACTGGTCCGGGCTGAACAGGTAATCGGCCAGCGCCAGGCGGGCATCCGCCCCGAACACATGCGCACCGAGCTGCACGGTCAGCGTTTGCAGCGTGCTCTTGGGCAGGCTGCTGGCGGGGATGGAAAAGCGCGACCAGGCCAGCACCGGCGCGGCGAAGAGCAGCACGTCGAAGGCTTGGCCCTGAAACTCGACTTGATGCGTTTCGGCGCGCGACTCGACCATGTCGGCCAATTCGTCATGGGCGCGCGGGTTGGCCTCGAACAGGCGGTCGAGCGCGATATTGATGTCGTCCTCGGCGCCGTTCTTCAACAGGCCATCGACGGTTTCCGCCAACTGGCTCTCCCAGTAGGCATCTTCCAGCTTGCCGCCGGATTCGGAAAGGCCAGTGGCCAGGCGTTGAAGTTCCGCCGCGTCGCGCGAAAGACGGTCGCGCGAGCCGAATCGGGTGCGTTTCATGGGTGTTCCAGTTAAAGCAAAGGAGGGATTTTACCAGCCGGGGGGAGGGGAACGGCAGAAAGCGCGAAATTGGGCGTCTGTGGCGGCTTGCCGCTCGGTGGCGATGGGTGCAAGGCGATATTGACCCGGAATACGTGGCATCGCAGAATCCGGCTGGCCGGGAATGACATTGGGAAATTTGGTTTTGCGGCGGAGGGGGCGGTCTTGCCGAGGGATGCAGCGAAAAAACCGGCCGCTGCGGTGCACCGGGCAAAAAGGGAAAAAACCGGAATCGGGCGCGGCGATGAATCAAACACATTGGAAGGAAGCGGCATGAAGCATTGGATCAGACAAGGGTTGTTGCTCGCCTGGGTCGCCACTTGGGCGCTACCGCTACAGGCCTACGACCCGCTCAACCGAGCGGAATACCTCGCCAAGATCAAGGAAGCCGAGGCCTACTACAAGGACAAGTGCGAGAAGGTCGCCGGCATCAAGATCTACAAGACGGTGCCGGATGTGGAAGGGGTACTGCTGATGAAGGTTCGCCCGGAGCGGACAGACCGCGAACTGGCCGATCCCAATTGGCCGGGGGCAGCGTTTGGGCGGGAGGCGAGAGGAAATGGCTACATCGAATCTTTCTTGAGCAGCGAACATCGCGTCGTCGAGAAAGATGGCAGCTTGTCCCGAGAGCGAGGGTATATCAATCCATCATACCCACCGAGTTTCAGCTACATTCCCGGACGCCGAGTCGACCTCCCTGGCTACCGCTGGGTCGAAGTCCCCGACCCCAAGGACGGCCAGCGCTATCGCTACACCGGTTCGGTGAAAGCGGTCAGAAAACAAGACACCACTGCTTATAACGTTCGTCTGGCGATGAGCAAGGACCCCAATTACGACCTCAATGTCTATGAGTGGTCGCTCGACAAAACCCCCAGCCCCAGTAAAACCCCGCCGCGCTACGCCGTCACCTTCGAGGACCACGTCATCCCCGAAGAGCGCGCCCTGTGGGTGGCGAGCAGCACGGTCAAGGTGCTCGACCTCAAGACCAACGAGGTGCTGGGCGAAATGACCATTTACGCAATGAGTTACATCCACGCGCCGCGCCATTCGATGCCTTGGTTGAACCATTCCGTTTGCCCTGTTGTTCCAGGGACCGATGGACAAGATACCCGTAAATTTGTAGATCAAATTCTGATTCCGAAGAAGGAGCAATAAGATGCCCGCACCGACCATTCCTGCGGTGCACCTGCCTTTTGAGGCAAAAACCAGCAACACCCCAACGTCACTCCGCCGCCTCGATTAAAATCCCGCCATCCCCAATCCGCTTCCCCAACCACCATGCTGCTCATCCTTTCCCCCGCCAAGGCGCTTGATTACAAGACGCCGCCGCATGTTGCGATGCATACGATGCCGGCTTTTCTGGAGCGTTCGGCGACGCTGATCCGCCAGTTGCGCGCGTTGTCGCCGGCGGATATCGCCAATCTGATGGATTTGTCCGACCCGCTGGCGGTGCTGAACTTCAACCGCTATGCCGAGTGGAGCCTGCCGTTTACGCCGGAGAACGCCAAGCAGGCGGTGCTGGCTTTCGATGGCGATGTGTATGACGGGCTGGCGGCGAAAACCCTGTCGGCCGACGACCTGGCGTTTGCCCAGCAGCATGTGCGCATCCTTTCGGGCCTCTACGGCATTTTGAAGCCGCTCGATCTGATGCAGGCTTATCGGCTGGAGATGGGCACCAGGTTCAAGAACGAGGGCGGCAAGGATTTGTACGCTTTCTGGGGCGAGACGCTGCTTGAGGCGATCAACGCCGAGCTGGCCGAGATGGCGCGGCCGGTGGTGGTGAATCTGGCGTCCGAGGAATATTTCAAGGCGGCGGTCGGCCGCAAGATCGCCGGCGAGGTGATCCAGCCGGTGTTCGAGGACTGGAAGAGCGGCAAATACAAGATCATCAGCTTCTACGCCAAGCGGGCGCGCGGCCTGATGACGCGCTACGCGGTACTGAACCGGCTGACGCAGCCGGAGGATTTGCAGGGCTTCGATGCCGATGGCTATGCCTTCGCGCCGGAAGCTTCGGACAAGACGACCTGGGTGTTCCGGCGGCGCGAGAGCTGAAGTTTTGGGCGAGGGGCTTGAAATCTTTTTGGCCCGCCCCATCTACGGTATCAAGGCTGACTCCCTGCGGCCTTGGCGACCGCAACTCCCTCCTGTTACCCAACCCCCAACGGTCGTCTCCGAAAGCCCTGAACTCCCCCCGGTTCAGGGCTTTCATCTTTTTGTAAGGGATTGTGACGGTCAGGTTACTGCCAGCGACTTCGGCGGATAATGCAGCTTCGTTGATTTGGAGCGGAAAATGGCCGGCATCGAGCATTACGGGCAGGACGTCGAGGAAATCGAAACCGAACTGGTGCGCAAGGGCATCGCCATCGGACTGGATTGGTCCGACGAAACGGCAGTTCGTGCGCTGGCCCGCGAGGCAATCAGCAATCACGACCGGGATATCCAGAAGGCGGCCTCTTCGCCGGTGGATTATCAACTGATGGCGAAAGTGGATTTGTATGGGCTGGCGGCGATCATGCTGCGCACCATGCAGAAGAGTGCAGACGTCGGCATCCTGAGCCACGGCGGGCCGGTGTGGAAGGCTTTCGCCAAGGCGCTGTGGGCCGAGGCCGGGCTGGATCGCGCTTAACTCTGCTCGGCGAGCAGCGCCGAGGCGGCGGCCGGCTTGAGGATCTGGAAGGCGAGCTTGGTCCGGCCGCGCAGCTTGAGCAGGGCCTTGTCCTTGCTGACCAACAGATGGGCGCCGCTACGGGCGGCGAGTTCGAGGAACTTCTGGTCGTCGCGGTCCTTGCAGCGGGGCAGGGCAGGCGATTCGCCGGCTTCGATAATTTCCACCAGTGCGCTGTAGCGGGCGTAGCGCTCGCTGATCATCTCCGGCGTCAATTTCAATTGCGGGTAGGTCAGCACGCGGCGCAGTTCGTCGAGCGTGCTTTCATCGGCCAGGCAGGCGATACGGCCGGCTTCGAGGGCGGCCATGATGGGCACGGCATCGACATTGGCCCAGTGGAAGAGGTCGAGAACGACGTTGGTGTCTAGAACGATACGCAGCATGGGACGGGATTATAATGCCCGCCTTTTCAAGCTCTTGCCGAAAGTTTGCCGATGTCCCGAATTCTTCTTGCCCCGATGGAAGGCCTGGCCGACCCGCTGATGCGGGACGTGCTGACGGCCATCGGCGGCTACGACTGGGGCATCTGCGAGTTCGTGCGTGTGACCGAGAGCGTGCTGCCCAACCGCACCTTCCTGCGTACCTGCCCGGAACTGCATAGCGAGAGCAAAACGCCGGCCGGCACGCCGATGCGCGTGCAGTTGCTCGGCTCCGATCCGCACTTCATGGCGGCCAACGCGCGGCGCCTGGTCAAGCACAACCCGGCCGGCATCGACATCAATTTCGGCTGCCCGGCGCCGACGGTCTTCCGCCATCGCGGCGGCTCGGCGCTGCTCGGCGAGCCGGAGTTGTTGCACGACATCGTCAGCGCCGTACGTTCGCAGGTGCCGGCGCACATTCCGTTCACCGCCAAGATGCGCCTCGGCATCGAGGATAGTTGCCTGGCCGTCGATTGCGCCCAGGCCATCGAGGCCGGCGGGGCGGACGAACTGATCGTGCATGGACGGACCAAGGTGGACGGCTACCGGCCGCCGGCGCGCTGGGCGCAGATCGACCGTGTGCGCGCGGCAGTGGAGATTCCCATCATCGCCAACGGCGAGGTGTGGACGGTGGAGGATTACCGCAAGTGCCAGGCCGAATCGGGCTGCGACGACGTGATGCTCGGCCGCGGTGCACTGGCCGATCCGTGGCTGCCGCGCCGCATCCGCGGTGAGGAGCCGGGCGGCTGGGACGAACTGGTGCCTTGGGTGTCGGTCTTCTGGCACGGCGTGCGCGAGCGCGTATTGCCCAAGCACGCCGGCGGCCGCCTGAAGCAGTGGCTGATGCTGCTGCGCCGCCATTACCCCCAGGCCGAGGCGCTCTACCAGCAGCTACGCCCAGTCAAGGAAGCGGAAGCGATCGACCAGATGCTGGTCGAAGCCGGCATTCTCGAAGCCTTGCCGCTGGCCGCCTGATGGACGGCAATTCGCGTTTCATCAGCAGCGCCCAGCAGGGCCCGCACGCCGATCTGGAAGAATTGCTTCGCCGGCATCTGGCGCATCCTTTCCGCAAGCCCATCCTCGATTACAACCGCGAAGCCTTTGTCGAAGCGATGGCGGCGTGGCGGGCCTGGAACCCCGAAGCGCCGCTGATCCTCGATGCCGGTTGCGGCGTTGGCTGGAGCACGCTGCGTATCGCCGAGCGCTATCCCGATCATTTCGTGCTGGGCGTCGATCAGTCGAGCGACCGCCTGGAGCGTGGTAAGCCGACCGTGCTGCCGGCCAATGGGCTGCTGCTGCGGGCCGATCTGGTCGATTTCTGGCGCCTGCTCGCCGAAAACGGCGTGCGTCTGGCGCGCCATTACAACCTTTACCCGAACCCATGGCCCAAGATCGGCCATCTGGCGCGGCGCTGGCATGGCCATGCGGTGTTTCCGGTGTGGCGCGAGCTGGGCGGCGAGCTGGAGTGCCGCAGCAACTGGCGCATCTATATCGAGGAAATGGCCATCGCCTTGTCGCTGTTGAGCGGCCAGCCGGTGGCGGCCGAGGCGTATGCGACCGACGATCCGATGACGCCGTTCGAAAAGAAATACCTCGCCTCCGGCCACGAGTTGTGGCGCTGCCGGGTGAATTTCGGATGAGCATTTGCCAAAGCTGCGGCGCCTGCTGCGTGTCGTTTAGAGTCGATTTTCATCCGGCCGAACTGGCCGGTGGCGCTTACGCCTGGGGCGAGGGCGTGCCAGTCGAGATGACCGTGCCGGTGACGGCGAGCATCGTGCGCATGCTTGGCACGGATGGGCCGGAGGCGCGCTGCGTGGCTTTGCAGGGCGAAGTGGGGCAGTGCGTCGGCTGCGCGATCTACGACGTCCGGCCGTCGCCGTGTCGTGAATTCGATATCGAACACGCGGCCTGCAAAAAAGCACGCCAGCGGGTGGGCTTGCCACCGCTGGCGCTGTAGTTTCCGCTTTGCTTTTTGGCCTTTTCAGGCCGTGCACCGCAGCAGTCCGCTTTGGGTCGTCAGACTCGGAAGCGGCGGACGTTTTCCTTGAGGCTTTGCGACAGGTCGACCAGCAGGTTCGAGCGGCGGCTCGACTCGGTCGAGGCGGCATGGGTCATGTCGGTGCCCTGGGCGATCAGCTCAATGCGCTGGGCGATATCGGTGCTGGCAGCCGTCTGCTCGCGTAACGCTTCTGCGATGGTTTCGATGGCTTGACCAACACGGATGGCCGACTCGTCCATCTTGACCACGGCATCGTGAACTTCCTTGGTTCGCCCTGCGCCGTCAAGGGCGCGTTCCTTGGCACGGCTCATCATGGCGAAGGCGTCGTCGGTCGTCTGGCGGATACCGCTGACGATACTGGAAATCTGCTCGGTCGACTTG
Organism: Azonexus sp.; assembly: GCA_041909105.1. Lineage (GTDB taxonomy): Bacteria > Pseudomonadota > Gammaproteobacteria > Burkholderiales > Rhodocyclaceae > Azonexus. The sequence continues at coordinate 46,424 of JAYREE010000013.1, read as the reverse complement.
GTCGTCAGTTCGGCCAGCTTGCGCACTTCGTCGGCAACGACCGCAAAGCCACGGCCCTGTTCGCCGGCGCGGGCGGCTTCGATGGCGGCATTGAGCGCCAGCAGGTTGGTCTGGTCGGCGATTTCGCGGATGGTCTGGACGATGCCGGTGATGTTGCCGACCTTGGCCGACAGTTCTTCCATCGTCGTTGCCGCCTCGGACATGCCGGAGGCGACCTGCTGGATGATGTCGGTGGCCTGTCCGACGACCTGCAGGCTTTCGTGGGCCTGGGTTTCGGAGTTACGCGACAGGCCGCCGGCTTCGTTGGCGCTTTGCGACATGGCCCCGATGCTGACGGTCAGTTCCTCGACAGCAGCGGCGATGGCAGAAGTGGCCGAACTTTGTTCCTCGGCGGTGTGGGCCAGGCGGGCGGCATCGCTGCGCATGGCTTCGCTCTCGCTGACCACGGTCTCGGCGTTCTTGGCAGTCTGCGCGATCAGTTCCTGAATCTGTATTTGCATGGTCTGCATAGCAGCCAGGATGCTGCTCCGGTCGCCCGACTGGACGCGTGGCCGCTCGCTCAGATCACCCTGAGCAAAACGCTGGAGGAGACCGGCGGCATAACTCGGCTCGCCGCCAACCTGGTGGAAGATGCCGCGACCGACCAGAACGGTGATGACGGCCACGACGAGCAGGCTGATTGCGCTCAGTACGATGGCGAAGGTACGCGAACGGCTCAGACCGTCGAGCAATTCGACGCGATCCTTGGCTGCTGCTTCTTCAGAAACCTTGATCTGTTCCAGCAGGTTGTCGCGTAGGTTGCGCCAAGCCGGAGTTTCCTTACCGACGAGGATGGATTGGGCCTCTTCACGGTTACCGGCCTTGACCAGATCGATGACCTGCAGCTGCAACGGTACCCAGGCATCGATGTTGCTCTTCATCTTGTCGGCCGAGGCCTTGTCGTTGGCTTGCAGTAACCGCAGGAGCTTTTCCGATTCGGCCTTGAACAGTTCGTCACCCTTGGCGAAGTTGTCGTAAGCCTTCTTGTTCGCCGGGTCGAGCAGGATGTTGCGCAGCGCCTGACCCTTCTGCAGGCCGTTGGCGTAAGCCGTCATGGCCGAATGGCGGACGGCAATCCGGTCTTCGATGAAATCGTGCAGCAGTTTTTCGCTGCTAAAGGTGAACCAGATTGCAGAAATGGCAACGATGGCCACGCTCAGGGCGCTGACAATGCCAAGCAGCCACAGCCGCCCTTTCAGGGATTGTTGGTTGGGCACGACAAATTCTCCGGGAAGACGGGTTAGGTTATTTGTATTTTTTAATGCCTACATACTATACCAAAAGGCCTAACAATGTTGGAAAATATCCATAAAAATCCGGCAATTGCGATAAAAATACAATAATCAACATGCGGTTTTCCTTGGTGCTTTTCCGGTCTTTGGATTTGTCCCCACATTGTTGGGGTAAGTCTGTGGATAATCTATGGGTAAGTCCTACAAGTCCCCGTAGCCACAGGGTTTTTGTCCGCTTGCTTAAATTTTGAGCGGTGTTTTTTTGGATAGGCTACTTTTTCGGCTGACAGGTCTAGTCAGTGCAGTGCTATAACATATAAAATATATAAGACTTGCGAGCCGGCCTCGGGAAGCTAAAAGCCGAACCATTCGGCCGCCGCCATTGTCGTAAAATATTCGTTTCCCTAGAGCAACCCTTTACGAAAGGAAGTCGCCGTGCTTGAAGCCTATCGCGCCCACGTTGCAGAGCGAGCAGCCCTCGGTATCCCGCCGCTGCCCCTGTCCAAGCAACAGACCACCGAGCTGGTCGCCCTGCTGAAGAATCCTCCGGCTGGCGAAGAAGCCAACCTGGTCGAGCTGATCACCTATCGCGTTCCGGCTGGCGTGGATGACGCCGCCAAGGTCAAGGCCGAGTTCCTGGCCAAGGTTGCCAAGGGCGAAGAGTCCTGCGCGCTGATCTCCAAGGTCAAGGCCACCGAACTGCTCGGCACCATGCTGGGTGGTTACAACGTCAAGCCGTTGATCGACCTGCTGGCCGATGCCGAATGCGGCACCGCCGCTGCCGAAGGCCTGAAGAAGACCCTGTTGGTGTTCGATTATTTCCATGACGTCGCCGAGCTGGCCAAGGCTGGCAATGCCAACGCCAAGGCTGTCATGCAGTCGTGGGCCGACGCCGAGTGGTTCACCTCGCGTCCGGAAGTTCCGGCTTCGCAGAAGCTGACCGTCTTCAAGGTCACCGGCGAAACCAACACCGACGACCTGTCGCCGGCTCCGGATGCCTGGTCACGCCCGGACATCCCGCTGCACGCCCTGGCCATGCTGAAGAACCCGCGTCCGGGTATCGAGGCCGACGAGCCGGGTTCGCGCGGCCCGATCAAGCAGCTGGAAAAGCTGGCCGCCAAGGGCAACCTGATCGCCTACGTCGGTGACGTGGTCGGTACCGGTTCTTCCCGCAAGTCCGCCACCAACTCCGTGCTGTGGTTCACCGGCGAAGACATTCCGTTCGTCCCGAACAAGCGCTTTGGCGGCGTCTGCCTGGGCTCCAAGATCGCCCCGATCTTCTTCAACACCATGGAAGATGCCGGCGCCCTGCCGATCGAAATCGACGCCGGCCAGATGGACATGGGCGACGAGATCGAACTGAAGATCGACTCCGCCTCCGGCAAGGTCACCGCCACCAAGAACGGTGCCACCATCGCCGAATCCCAGCTGAAGACCCTCGTCATCCTCGACGAAGTCCGCGCGGGCGGCCGTATTCCGCTGATCATTGGCCGTGGCCTGACCGCCAAGGCGCGTGAAGCCCTGGGTCTGCCGGCCTCGACCTTGTTCCGCCTGCCGCAGCAGCCGAACGATCCGGGCACCGGCTACTCGCTGGCCCAGAAGATGGTCGGCCGCGCCTGTGGCCTGCCGGAAGGCAAGGGCATCCTGCCGGGTACCTACTGCGAACCGAAGATGACCACCGTCGGTTCCCAGGACACCACCGGCCCGATGACCCGCGACGAACTGAAGGATCTGGCCTGCCTCGGCTTCTCCGCCGACCTGGTCATGCAGTCCTTCTGCCACACCGCTGCCTATCCGAAGCTGGTTGACGTCAAGATGCACCGCGAACTGCCGACCTTCATCAGCACCCGCGGTGGCGTTGCCCTGCGTCCGGGCGACGGCGTCATCCACTCCTGGCTGAACCGCCTGCTGTTGCCGGATACCGTCGGTACCGGTGGCGATTCGCATACCCGTTTCCCGATCGGCATCTCCTTCCCGGCCGGTTCCGGTCTGGTTGCTTTCGCGGCCGCTACTGGCGTCATGCCGCTGGACATGCCGGAATCGGTGCTGGTGCGCTTCAAGGGCAAGATGCAAGACGGCATCACCCTGCGCGATCTGGTTAACGCCATTCCGCTGTGGGCCATCAAGCAGGGTCTGCTGACCGTCGAGAAGAAGGGCAAGAAGAACGTCTTCTCCGGCCGCATCCTCGAAATCGAAGGTCTGCCGGATCTGAAGGTCGAACAGGCTTTCGAACTGTCCGACGCCGCCGCCGAGCGTTCCGCTGCTGCTTGCGCCATCGCCCTGAACAAGGCGCCGATCGTCGAGTACATGCGTTCCAACATCACCCTGATGAAGTGGATGATCGCCGAAGGCTATCAGGATGCCCGCACCCTGAAGCGCCGCATCGCCGCCATGGAAGAGTGGATCGCCAAGGGCGAACTGCTCAAGGCCGATGCCGGCGCCCAGTACGCTGCCGTGATCGAAATCGATCTGGCCGAGATCACCGAGCCGATCGTGGCCTGCCCGAACGACCCGGACGACGTCAAGGTCCTGTCCGAAGTCTCCGGCGACAAGATCGACGAAGTCTTCATCGGTTCCTGCATGACCAACATCGGTCACTTCCGTGCGGCCGGCAAGGTGCTGGACGGCAAGAGCGACATCCCGGCTCGCCTGTGGATCGCTCCGCCGACCAAGATGGATGCCCTGATCCTGACCGAAGAAGGCTACTACAGCGTTCTCGGCAAGGCCGGCGCCCGTATGGAAATGCCGGGCTGCTCGCTGTGTATGGGTAACCAGGCACAAATCCGTAAGGGCTCCACCGCGATGTCGACCTCGACCCGCAACTTCCCGAACCGTCTGGGTATCGACACCCGCGTCTACCTCGGCTCCGCCGAACTGGCCGCGATGTGCGCCCTGCTGGGCAAGATCCCGAGCAAGGAAGAGTACATGCAGTACATCCAGGTCGTGAATGCCAAGGCGGCCGACATCTACCGCTACATGAATTTCGACCAGATCCCGGAATTCGTCGAAGTGGCGGCCACCGTCGACGCCTGATAGCCGGCCGGAGTGCCCGCCCGGTTTTTGCTCAAAACCGGGTGTGCACCGCAGCAGTCAAGAAAAACCCCCGTCAGGAAACTGGCGGGGGTTTTTGTTGAGCAATTTCAGAACAGTATGTTGCCTCGCTTGACCTTTGCTCCAGGCGACGGCGATACTGGGGCCCCGTTCCAACACTCGTTTGATACTATTTTCATGGCCGCTTCCAAAACCCGTATCGATTGGGCTCTGCTCTGCTTGCGTCTTGCCGTGGGGGGCATGGCTTTCCTTGCTGGATTTCAGCCGCTAATGCATGCCGGCCTTCCTGGAAATCTGGCGCAGGCTCTGCACTGGGGGTTACACCTGGCGGAGATGCTGTGCGGCATTTTCATGGTGCTGGGTTTGTGGATGCCGATTGCCAGCTTCGGCCTGGCCTTGATTATTGGCTACCCACTGGTCGTCGGTTGGATGCACGGTGCGGCCTTTTTCGGCAATCTGCATGGCTTGTTCCTGCTCCTCGTCGCTTTTGCTTCGGCCTTGGGCGGTGCCGGCAAGTGGGCGCTCGGCCGTGGCTGATGCCAGTCGCTTTCAATCAAATCTCATCGCATGCTGGGAGTAGTCAATAGCCTGACCTGAGGCCGTTGTGCGGCCGCAAGCCATCGCCGCGAAATCGCCCGATTTTGCCGCGGCCTGATTCGACGAAAAGGAAGCCCCTGTCGGCATTGCGACAGGGGCTTTTTCGTTGACGTTGGAAAAACGGCAGTCATAGTCTGGAAGTGCCAAATATTACGTTTGGCATATCTCGCCAAAGGCTGGCAAGCCTTGCCAGTGCTCCTGTTCGTGATTTCGATCGCGAGGGGGTGCCTTTGGTTTTTTCACCATTTCTATGGATATGACTACCATGAAAAATGTATCGACCAAAACCCTGCAATTCGATGTTCTCGTAATCGGTAGCGGCCTGGCGGGCTTTAGTGCTGCGCTGAATCTGGCCGACGAGCGCAAGGTTGCGCTTGCCTGCAAGAGTACGCTCGAGGATGGCGCCAGTTGGCTGGCGCAAGGCGGTATCGTCGCCATGCTCGGAGGCCACGATTCGCTCGAGGATCATGTCGAAGATACGCTGGTGGCGGGGTGCTTTCTGAACGACCGTGAGGCCGTTGCCCGCTTTTCGCAACAGAGTGCCGCCGCAGCGGCGTGGCTGATCGAACATGAGGTGCCCTTCACCCGCGACCAATCGGGAATTCATTTGACCCGTGAAGGGGGGCATACCCATCGTCGCATTCTCCACGTCAACGATCACACCGGTCACAGCATCCAAAGCACGCTGAAGGCCCATATCGAGGCCGGCGACATCACGGTGCTCGAACATGCGTCGCTGATTGAGCTCATTGTCGTCGAAAAAGTGTGCCGAGGTGCGGTGTTAATGGACAATCGCACCAATTCACCGGTGATCGTCTGGTGTAATCAGGTCATTATCGGGACGGGCGGTGTCGGGCAAATCTACCAACGCACGATGTCGCCCGAGACGGTGACCGGGGACGGAATTGCCGCTTGCTGGCGGGCCGGATGTTCGCTGGCCAATATGGAATTCATCCAGTTCCATCCGACCGGTCTCTACATGCCCGGTTTCCCGACTTTCCTGATTTCCGAGGCCGTGCGCGGAGAGGGGGGGCTGTTGTTCAATGCAGTCGGCGAGCGCTTCATGGAGCGCTACGACGAACGTCTTGAACTGGCTCCCCGTGACGTGGTGTCGCGCTCCATCCATTCCGAGATGATCCGGCACAACAGTCAGTGTTGCTATCTGCAGGTCAGTCACCTCGATCCGGAGTTCATCAAAGGGCATTTCCCGCTGATTTACAGCACTTGCCTCGAGCGTGGGCTGGATATCACGCGGGAGCGTATCCCGGTTTCGCCGGTGACGCACTATACCTGCGGCGGCGTCGTGGTTGACGAGTATGCCCAGACCGAGATCGACAACCTCTATTGCGTTGGCGAATCGGCCTATACCGGGCTGCACGGCGCCAATCGCCTGGCCTCCAATTCGCTACTCGAGTGTGTCGTCACCGGGCTGGCTGCGGCCGAGCACATTCTGGCACAGGCGAAGATGCCGGTACGTGTCGAGGATTGGGAGTTCAGTTGGGAAACGGTACAGCCGAACATGGAGAATTATGCGCTGGTTGTCCGTTTGCGCCTGCAGGCCCTGATGTGGCAATGCGTTGGCCTGGTGCGCAGCAAGTGCAACGTCTATGCCGCCGCCAAGGAAATCCGGCAGATCCTCGATTTGCTCTATCCGAATCGTCGTTGCCGTTACCTGAGCCGGGCCCATCAGGAAACCTTCAACCTCTTGATGGTCGCACTTGCTGTCTGTGAAAGTGCGCTGGCGCGAGAGGAGTCGATTGGCTGCCATTACATGGCCGACTTTCCGCAGGCTCCCCAAACGCTGGTGCCCAGCCATCTGCCTCCGTTCGACCTGGAGCAGGAAAGGAGGGCCGCTTGATGAGCCTGATTGCGATCGCCTTTACCGGCATTTTGATGGGCTTTTTCGCCGGCTTTCTCGGAACCGGTGGCGGGACGCTAGCCATACCGGCACTCGTCATCCTGTTCGGTTACGACCAGAAGCTGGCCCAGGGGACCGTCCTGGTGATGGTCATCCTTAACGTCGTCATTGGTTTCTTCAAGTATCGGCGAATGTCGGGCGGCAATAGTCGTCTGACGCTGGTTCTGGCGGGTAGCGCCAGTCTGGCCGCCGTGCTGGGGAGCCACATCATGACGGTGGTGCCGAGTCAACGCTTGCAGGTGCTGTATGGTCTATTCCTGCTGGCCTTGATCGTTCCGCTGGTGATGGCCAAACATGGCATCCGCCTGGCATCTCCTTTACAGCCTAATTTTGCGGCGGTACCGGGGGTGTTGGGGGGCGTCACGCTGGGAATGTTCGGCGTCGGCGGTGCCATGCTGACCGTGCCTTTCCTGACCTCATGTTTCGGCATGCGGCAGGTGAACGCACAGGGGGCGGCACTGGCAGTGGCTGTACCGGGTTGCCTGATCAGCTTCCTGCCTTACCTGCAACACGGGGAAGTGGATTGGGGGGTGGCCGGCCTATTGGCACTCTGCAGCCTGCCCACGGTGTCGTTGGGGGTTAGGGCGGCACATCGGGTCAACGAAGCCTGGTTGGTCGCCATCTTCAGTTGCCTGATCGGGTTCTCTGGCTTGGCACTGCTCTTCAACTGATGTACTGAAGCGAAGGAGGAAATGCCGCCGCAGGAATGCGGCGGCATTTTTTATGAGGCAGTGGTACTGGCATTGAAGCATCCTTTTCGGGCAGCCTGGAGCCAATCGGATCAGTACCACGGAGTTTCCGAGCTGGGGCGAAAAAAAACCCACCGGACAGTCTCGGTGGGTCTCTTTGGGCGGTGAAGCGGCAGTGGCATTGAGCCGATGTCAGGCTTGTTCCGAGTGCGTTTCGGTGAACCGGGCCAAGGCCTTGGCCCGCGCTTCGGCCAGGCGATTGCTGACGCGTTCCGGCAAGGGTTCGCCATCGTCGGTGGCATGCGCGAGTGCATGAGCCTCCAAGGCTTTCAGTCGGGCCATGGTCAGTCGCAGCTTTACCGTGTCGTTGAACAGCGCGCTATCGACCGTATCGTCTGGGTTTTCATCCTTGACCAGCTTGGGGCGGCTATAAAACTGGTGAATCGACAGTTCGTCATAGCCCGGCAGATCGTCGTCGTCATCGTCGAAGACGTTGAACTTGAGGGCGCCCTGGGAGGATTCATTCAGTTTCGAGCGCAGCAAGCCCATTTGCTGGCGTTCGGAACGGCTGAGCATCATGGCCGGAATGGCATGGGGCTTGGCCTGCGGCGTCCGCTTGGCGTTCCGCAACTTTGCCATCGGGTTGATCGGCTTGAGAACCTCGATGACCGGAGCCGGTTGGGCAATCGGACTAACCTTCACCTCTTGGTTGCTGCTCGCATCAATGAGCGACACCGCTTCCTCTGGCGCCGTGTCCAATGCGTAAAGATTTAACGAAGCGAGAAGGGTGATAACCCCGATGAGCGAACGAAGCAACTGACAATCCAATCTAGTGAAGAAATACCGAATAACAGTATTCTCAACGGTGATATTTTACCAAACTCCGATCATGTCTTCCTAAAAGTGTTTTTCTAGCGTATTGATTTGAAACGCTTAAAAAACTCAGGAAAGCTGTTGACCGTTGCTTGTATAACGCGCCGAACTCTGTTTGGTTGACAATGTTGCGCTGCAAAATTGGGTTATGTTGCTTTTCGATCTGCCCAATGGAGGTCAAATGGAAGGAATTTTGGCCAGGAAGCGATCGAGTTGATTGGCGAAAGCCTGGCGATCGGCGTGGCTGAAGGCATTCGGGCCGCCGGTCTCGACCCCGGCACTGCGCAGTTCTTCCATGAAATTGCGCATGGCCAGGCGCTCGCGGATGGTGGCAGTAGTGTACATCTCGCCGCGCGGGTTCAGCGCGTGCGCGCCGCGCTCGATGACCAGCGAGGCGAGCGGAATGTCGGCGGTGACGACGAGATCGCCCGCCGCCACCTGCTCGACGATGTGCGCATCGGCCACGTCGAAGCCATGCGCCACCTGGATGGCGCGGATGTATTTCGACGGCGGCGTGCGCAGCATCTGGTTGGCGACCAGCGTGGTCCGGATCTGCCGACGCTCGGCGGCGCGGAAGATGATTTCCTTGATGACGCCCGGGCAGGCGTCGGCATCGACCCAGATTTCCATGCTTACTTGGCCGGCAACGGGGCGAACTCGGCCGGCACCCAAGCGTAGCCGCCCTTGGCTTCCTTGCGGACGTGGCCGATGCCGGGGAAGGGCAGATGCATGCCGGCGATCATCAGCTTCTCCTTGGCGGCCAGTGCCCAGATGCGCTTGCGCGCCGCGACGGCCTGCTTGGGGTCGTTGTCAAACTCGAAGGCGACTTCTGGGCGGGCGAACTGGACGGCGTGGTTATGCACGAGGTCGCCGAGGATCAGCAGCTTCTGGTCGCCGTTGTTGAGCAGGTAGCTGGCGTGGCCCGGCGTATGGCCGTGCGTATCGACGCTGGAAATGCCGGCGACCAGTTCGCGGTCGCTGTCGAAGGTCTTCCATTTGCCGGCAGCGAGATAGGGCGCAGCAGCATCGCGCGACATCTTGAAGAAAGGCTGGAAGTCTTTCGGCGCCTTGGCGGCAATCTCTTCGCTCAGCCAGAACTCATTGTCTGCCTTGGCCGACCAGACTTCGGCGTTGGCGAAAACGCGCTGACCTTCGGGGGTGACCAGGCCGTTCACATGGTCGCCGTGCAGGTGGGTGACGAGCACGACATCGACCTGCTCGGGCCGATAGCCGGCTGCCTTCAGGTTGTCGACGATATTGCCCAGGCCCGGCCCGAACAGTTTGGCGGCACCGGCATCGACCAGCACCAGTTTGCTCCCGGTGTTGACCAGGTAGGCGTTGACCGCCGTCTGCACCTTGGGGCCCTTGAGGAACTGGCGGGCGAGCAGGCGCTGCATGTCGCGCGACTGGATGCCCTTGAGCAGCTTCTCGTCGAGGTCGATGGCACCATCGTACAGCGCAGTGACTTCGAAACTGCCGACCATCAGCCGGTAGTAGCCGGGCACCTGGGTCTTCTGTGCCGGGGCGTCGGCCGCAGCCAGGCCGGAAACAGCCAGCAGGGCGGCGAGGAGGAGGTGGCGCAAGGGTTTGATCATGGTCGGCCTCTCGTCTGGGTTGGGGGGAGCAGTATCCCACGAAAGTATGAAATCTGACGGTTCGTAAAAGGGCTATACTCGGCTGCCCAGACCTTCAACCAAGAAAAATATGTCGATGCGTCTATTTACTCTGCTGCTTGCCCTCATTTATTCCCAGGCGCTATGGGCGATGAACGTCATTTTCATCAACCCCGGACGTTCGGACGAAGCCTATTGGGTCACTGCCGGTAAGGCCATGGAAGCTGCTGCGCGCAAGCTGGATATGCATCTCGAGGTAATTTATGCCGAGAGGGAACATTTTCGCGTCGTCAGTATCGCACGCCAGATTCTCGATCGGCCGAAGGCCGCCCGGCCAGACTACGTCATTTTTTCCAACGACTATGGAACCGGGCCGGAGTTGCTGCGTTTGTTCGATGAGGCTGGAATCAAGACTTTCATGGCTTTCAGCGGTATCACCAACGGTTTCGAGCGTCAGAAATTGGGATTACCCAGGGAGCATTTCAAGGGCTGGTTGGGCTCGCTTGAGCCGCACGCCGAGGATGCCGGCTACCAGACGGCAAAACGGCTGATTCAGATTGGAAGGCAGGCCAAGGCGCACGGGTCCGATGGCATGCTGCACATGTTGGTGATCAGCGGCGATCGGTCGACGCCGAGCTCGTTGCGCCGTAGTGCCGGTATGCGCAAGGCGGTATTCGAATCGGCGGATGTCGTTGTCGACCAAGAGGTCTATGGAGCGTGGAGTCGGGAAAAGGCGGAAGAGCAGGCGACATGGCTTTATCAACGCTATCCCGGATCCCGCCTGATTTGGGCCGGCAACGATTTGATGGCCTTTGGCGCCATGTCTGCTTGGGAAAAGCGCGGTGGCGCGCCCGGCAGGGATGCTTGGTTCAGTGGCATCAACACTTCGACGGAGGCGATGGATAGTCTACGAAGCGGGCGCTTGTCGGCGTTGTCCGGAGGGCATTTCATCGCCGGAGCCTGGGCGCTGGTCATGCTTTACGATTTCCATCACGGCCGGGATTTTGCCAAGGAAGAAGGGTTTGAACTCGACCAATCCATGTTTGTCTCCTTCACTCCGCAACTGGCAAGCCGCTTCTTGGAGCGCTACGGCAAAATGGATTTTGATCAGGTCGATTTCCGCCGTTTCAGCAAGGTCTTGAACCCCGGACTCAAACACTATGACTTCAGCTTTGGCCAATTGTTGAAGTGAGCGCTGTGGCATGAGCGAACCGAACTTCCGTTCCATTGCGTATAGCCTGACTGGCACCATCTGGCGTTTGGCGACCTTGTGCGCCCTACTGATTGCCGTGGTGCAGACCGCCATCTCCTACAAAAACGTCCAGGATGAGTTTCAGGTCGAATTGCGTCAGATCGGCTTGACCTACGTGCCGTTGATCTCTTCCAGCATCTGGGACATTGAACCGCATGTCGTGCAATGGCAACTCGACAACCTGGTGCAGCGCGGCACAATAGGGTTCGTCCGGTTGAAGGTGGAGACCGGCCAGGTGTTCGTGGCCGGGCAGCAGGAACTGGGCAAGGGGGAGGCCTCCCGCCGGTTCGACGTGCCACCGCCAGATCGTTCTGTGGGAATGATCGGGATGCTTGAAGTGTACGCAAATCCGGCCGCTTTCTATGCCGAGTGGGCCTACAACGTGGGGATATCCGTCCTGGTTTACGGATTTCTGACCCTGATGATCTGCGTTGTCGTCAGCTATATGCTGCGGCGCGATCTGGAGAACCCCATGCGTCAGATCGCCCAGTTCGTGGCAAGCCTTTCGCCGGAGAACTTGACGGCACCGTTGGTGCTGGAGCGTAAAAACCACCGGGGCAAGGACGAGATCGATCTGGTAGTGGAGGGGTTTCGTGTCCTGCAGCAGGATATCGACCGGCATATCGGTAATCTCGATCATCTCGTCCAGCAACGAACTGCCGAAGTCGAGCAGGCGATGGAGTCGATCCGGCGCCTGTCCCAGATCGATACCCTGACCGGTTGCTACAACCGGCGCTATTTCAATGAGCAATTCAGCCGCGAATTGGAGCGGACGACGCGCTACAACCGGCCGTTGAGCCTGCTCTTTTGCGACATCGATCATTTCAAGCTGATCAACGACACCTATGGGCATTTGGGTGGCGATGAGGTTCTCAAGGCGGTCGCCGGCGTGTTTCTGGCTGACTTGCGCGGTGGTGTCGATTGGGTGGCGCGTTACGGTGGAGAGGAGTTCGTCATCGTCTTGCCGGAATGCAACCTTGAAGAAGCCGCCGCGACCGCCGAGCGCCTGCGTTGCAAGATTGCCGACGGGTTGGCCGTGCCGGTTGCCGAGCATAGCTTACGGGTCACGGTCAGCTTGGGGGTGGCCCAGTATGAGTTCGGGCTGTCGGCAGCACAGCTGCTTGAGGCTGCCGATCAGGAACTGTACAAGGCGAAGGCTGCCGGCCGTAACCGGGTCAGTGTGCTGATGCGCGGTTTGCTGTCCGACTAAGCGGACTGTTCAGCCCCGGAGAGCGAACCAGGCAGCGAATGCGAAGCAGGCCAGCATCAGGTAGCCGGCCAGACCGCCGAGGATCATCTGCTTATCGTCGTTCTCGCGACCGACCTTGAGCATCTCGGTGACGATGACGCGGCGGCCGTAGCGTGCCTCGCCGTCCTGGCCGATGCGGATGGAAACCAGCGCGGCAGCGATGCCGACGAGGAGCAACAGCGGTACCGGCGTTTTCGCCCAGGCGATCCAGGCGGCTGGCAACACCAGCGCCAGCACGGTGATGGCGCGAATCAGCAAGTGCAGCCAGGGTTTGTCTTTCATGCCGGGCGGCTCCCCATGACTTCGCCCATGCGGATGGCACGGGTTGGCGACCATTCCGGGTTGAAGGCCAGGCTGTTTTTTGGGAAGAGCATGACGACCGTCGAGCCGAGCAGGAAGCGGCCCATTTCTTGCCCTTTTTGCAGGTGCACCGCAGCAGTGCCGTTCGCCGTGTCGTAGCGCCATTCGCGGACGACACCGGGGCGCGGCGGATTGACCGTGCCGTGCCAGACCGTCGCCATGCTGCCGACGATGGTGGCGCCGACCAGGGTCAGCACGATGGGGCCGAATTCGGATTCGAAGACGCAGACCACGCGCTCATTGCGGGCGAAGAGGCCGGGCACACCGCGCGCCGTGGTCGGATTGACCGAGAACAGGGCGCCCGGCACGTAGATCATGCGGGTCAGCTTGCCGGCGCAGGGCATGTGGATGCGGTGGTAGTCGCGTGGGCTGAGGTAGAGGGTGGCGAAGCTGCCATTCTCGAATTGCTCGGCCAGCTTGCGGTCGCCGCCGACCAGCGCGGTGGTCGAATAGCTGTGGCCCTTGGCCTGGAAAATCTGGTCGCGCTCGATGGCGCCGAACTGGCTGATCGCGCCATCGACCGGGCACAGGAAATCGGCTTCGGCCAGCGGGCGGGCACCGTCGGCCAGCGGCCGGGTGAAGAATTCGTTGAAGCTCTTGTAGCTGGCGATATCCGGGTTGGCCGCTTCCGCCATGTTCACGTTGTAGCGGCCGACGAACCAGCGGATCACGCTCGTCGTCAGCGACCCGGCCTCGGCCGAGGCCAGCTTGCCGGCCAGCGCGGTCAGCGCTTGCTTGGGAATCAGGTATTGGGGCAGAACGGCAAGGCGATCAGACACGGCGTGATGACTCGAAATGGCAATCCACAATTATACGGGCTAGCCAGTTCCCGACCTACGCATCGCTAGCTGGCATTCAATTCGCATTGTCATCCCAGGGGCTTTTAGGCAGCTATCATCTGTCATCCGCCGACATGATCCGTTGGCGCTTTTCATCCACTCGATTCCACGCGAGGGCTTTGCATGCATCCAATTTCCCTATACTGCACCGCGATTCTGGGCGCCTTGGTTTTTATGCTCGGCCTCCTTGTTTCCCTCTTGCGCTTTCGGTGCAAGGTGGGCGCCGGGGCAGGCAGTGACAAGAATGCCTTGCTCAACCGGGTGATTCGGGCGCATGGCAACACGACCGAGTTCGCGCCTTTCCTGGCCATCCTGTTTCTTTATCTGGGTAGTCACGAACCGTCGGACCTCGTGCTCGGTCTGATCCTCGTCGCCACGCTGTGCCGCTGCCTGCTGGTTGCTGGGCTGATTGGCTACAGCAACATGAATCGTCCGAATCCGCTGCGTTTTGTCGGCGCCCTTGGCACCTACCTCACCGGCGCCGGGCTTTGCCTTGCTTTGGTGAGCGGCCTCTGAACCCTTGGCAGACCGTGGAAAACGCCGGAAACATCTCAGTCACACGCCGATACACAGCGATACGTTGGCGCTGACATCCGGGGCGAAACCGGCTGCGTTATTCGCTTCAAGGCGCTGCGAAAAAGTTGGCAGCACCGAGTAACGAAAAACCAACCCGTTTAGGAGAAACAAAATGCAAGTTACCAAGACCCTGATCGCCCTGAGCGTTGCCGCTGGCTTCGCTTCCGCTTCCTTCGCCCAAGGCACCGCCGCGCCGGCGGCCGCTGCCCCGGCCGCCAAGGTAACCGCCCCAGCCCCGGCTGCCGCCGAGAAGAAGGTCGAAGCGCCGAAGGCTGCCGAACCGGCTGCCGAAAAGAAGGCCGAAGCTGCCAAGCCGGAAGCCAAGCCGGCCAAGGTGAAGAAGCAAAAAGCGGAACACAAGGCCGAAAAGGCTGAAGTGAAGACCGAAGCCAAGCCGGCCGCTGCACCTGCACCGGCTGCCGCCCCGGCCCCCGCTGCTGCACCGGCTGCCAAGTAACACGCAGCCCTGAAACGACAAACCCCCCGGCCTCCAAAACCGGGGGGTTTGTTTTGTCGGTTGAAAATTGCCTGTTTTGGCCTGTGCACCGCAGCAGCGAGGCAATGGCAGCGCTGATGCGTTAGTGCTTGGAATATAAGCCGACGCGGTTGCCTTCGCAATCGAGGAAGAGGGCAATGAAGCCGATGTCGTTGCCGAGATCCGTCTTCGGCATCAACACCTGGCCGCCAGCGGCGGGAATGCGGGCAAGTGCGGTGTTCAGGTCGTCGCCAGCCGCCAGGTAAACCAGGGTGCCGTTGTCGGCCGGTTGCATCTGCGGCATGGCGACCAGTGCGCCGCCGGGTGACAGCTCGTCGTGCGGGAAAATCGCCATGCGGATGTCGCCCATGTTTTCCAGCTGCAGTTGGCAGGCAAAAACCTTCTGGTAGAAGGCCGTGGCGCGGGCGAGGTCGATGGTGGGCAGTTCGAACCAGCTGATCGGGGTGTTCATCGTTTTCTCCTGGGCAATGAAGCCGACTACGTGTCGGCGATGAGTGCATTGTCAGCCGGGGCTACTGACAACGTGGTGTCAGGAGGCATGGATTGGCCTGCGATAGCGCGTGCTATCCTGAAATCCTGCCAATTCCGGATGGATTTTCCGCCCATGCGTCCCGCCGACCGCCTGTTCCAGATCGTGCTCATGTTGCGCCACGGCCGTGTCGTCACCGCACGCGCCCTGGCCGAGGCGTTGGAGGTGTCGGAGCGCACCATCTATCGTGATATTGCCGACCTCATTCAGTCCGGCGCGCCGATCGACGGCGAGGCGGGCGTCGGCTACCGCTTGCGCCGTGGTTATCAGGTGCCGCCGCTGATGTTTACCGGCGAGGAACTGGAGGCGCTGGCCATCGGCGCCAAGCTGGTCGGTGCCTGGTCGGATGCGGCCCTGGGCAAGGCGGCCGAAACGGCGCTGGCGCGCATCGAAGCGGTGTTGCCGCGGCGGCTGGAAGAAAGGATCGCCGCCAGCAGCCGGCGTTTCCTGGTGCCGGATTGCCTGCAGCCGGCGCCGCTACGTGAGCCGATGGCGGTGCTGCGCGAAGGCATGGAGCACGGGCGCAAGGTCAGCGTGGCCTATCGGCGGGGCGACGGCGAGTTTTCTCAGCGCATTCTGTGGCCGCTTGGCCTGGTCTTCTGGGGGCGTTTCTGGACCTTGGGCGCGTGGTGCGAGTTGCGCCAGACATTTCGCACCTTCCGCGTCGATCGCATCGAACGGGTGGAATTGCTCGAAGGCGGTTTCGACGACCGCTACGGCCATCTGTGGGAAGAGTATCTGGCGCGGGCGCGCCGCGAGGCGCATGAGGATGTGCCGGGGCCGGCTGGGGATGGCGGCTAATTTGGTCGGGCGTCTTTGCTTTTTGCCCATTTGGGGCAGTGCACCGCAGGAGCGACCCCTTCGGTGTGCTCCCGCGTTAGCCTTGCCCGACTGATTCCCCGGACGATTCGGCCGGCGGTGTCTCGGCTTCCACCGCCTTGGCCCAGCGTTCGCGCCGCCATTTTTCCCGTTCGCCGTTGGCGCAGAAGGTCCACGCGACGATGCGGCTTTGTTTCTGGCCCTGGGCCATGTCGAGGAAGCGCGTTTCGACGACCTTGGCCTTCTTCAGCGCGGCTTCGATATGCACCAGGTTGTCGGCCTTGGAGACGAGGCTGGTGAACCACAGTACGCGCTTCGGGATTTGGGTGCTTTGCTCGATCATCGATTTGACGAAGGCGCGTTCGCCGCCATTGCACCACAGCTCGGTGCCGCCGCCGCCGAAATTGAGGCGTGGCTGGACCGTGCCTTTCTTGGCGCCCGGCTTGCCGAGGTTGTTCCACTTGCGCTGGCTGACGGCCAGCACTTCGTCCGGCGAGTTGTGGAAGGGCGGGTTGCACATCGAGAAATCGAAGCTTTCGCCTGAGCGCAGGAGGCCGGTGAAAATGTTGTCCCACACCGGCTGGTGGCGCAACTCGATGTCTGCGGTGCACTGCGGGTTTTTGGCCAAAATGGCCTGGGCGTTGGCCAGTGCCGCTTCGTCGATGTCCACGCCGAGGAATGACCAGCCGTATTCAGCGTGGCCGATCAGTGGGTAAACGAGATTGGCACCCGTGCCGATGTCCAGCCCGCGCACGCCGGCGCCGGTCGGGATCGCTTTCTTGTTGCAGGTGGCGAGCAGGTCGGCGATGGTGTGCAGGTAGTCGGCGCGGCCGGGAATCGGCGGGCACAGGTAGCCGGCGGGAATGTCCCAGCCCTTGACGGCATAGTGATGCATCAGGATCGCGCGATTGAGCATCTTGACCGCCGCCGGGTTGGCGAAATCGATGCTCGGCGTACCGGCCGGCGTGGTCTTGATGTGTTTGGCCAGCGCCGCCGAAGTGGCGGCCAGCGCGGCGAAATCGTAGCCGTCGGCGTTCTTGTTGCGTGGGTGCATGGCGATCCTTTATGCGTGGGGCGCGATTGTCCCACGAAAGAGGCTAGCTTATTGAGTTCGTAGTCCCAGGCGGCGGGCGCGCCTACCGAAGCGCAGCAGATAGTTCGAGGCGTGCTGGAAAACGGCAGTTTTCAGTTCGTCGGCTGTCATCCGGCGGACGGTGTCGAGGCAGGGCGTGGCGATTTCAGCGAAGCGCTGGGCATAGTCGGGGTCGAAATGCGTCCCGGCGCGCTCGCCGATGTAGGCGAGCGCTTCAGCGGCCGACATGGCGCTTTTGTAGTGACGGTCCGAGGTGAGCGCATCGAACACATCGACCAGCGAAAAGATGCGTGCCGTGGCCGGAATGTCCTGGCCGCGCAGGCCGGCAAGATAGCCGCTGCCATCGAACTTTTCGTGATGGAAGGCGATCACGTCACGGGCCGCGCGCAACCAGCGGGAGTTGCCGACAATATCGACACCCACGGCGACATGGGTTTGCATGATGGCAAACTCTTCTGGCGTCAGCGCCTCGGGTTTGAGCAAAATATGGTCGGGAATACCGATCTTGCCTACGTCGTGCAACAGGGCGCCAAAAATCAGGCCGGGCATGGCGGTGGGCTCCAGGCCCAGTGCTTCGCTCAGGGCAATGGCGTAATAGGTGACGCGGTAATTGTGTTCGCCGGTTTCCGTATCGCGCTTGGCGATGGCGGTGCCCAGCACGGCGGCGATTTCCAGGTTGCCGTTGAGAATTTCCCGGGTGGCGCGCAACAGCGAGCGGTTGAGCACGATGATCACCGGGTAGATGACCAGGGTGGTGACCAGCACGGTAATCAGTACCATGGCGATCGACCAGTGCATGCGTCCGCGCAAGCGTTCGACCTGACCGCGGTCAAGCATCACGATGCCGGTGATGTGGCCCTGCTGCTGCGGCAGCGGCAGACTCAATTCGACATAAGTTTTGCCATCGACCTCGCGTTGGCGAAAGTGGCGCACGCCGTTGCGCGGAAGATCGGTTAGGGCGTTCTCCATCTGGCCGGCCAGTGCCTGGAAAGCGGGGTTGACCAGGTTGGCCAGGCGTTTCCCGCTCCGGTCAAAAACCTCCAGCATGATGAAATTGCGTTGCACCGATTCCTCGATGCGCCGTTCCATCGTCGAATGGTTATTTCGTTCTGGCAGCGCGGCGAACACTTCGTCGAGTTTCAGTTCCTGGGCGCGCGACTCGGCCAGGGCGACGACGGCGGCATCCAGTCGCTGCATTTCCAGCCAATAGATGACTCCGCCTGCCAGCAGGGAGATGCCAAGCCAGGCGATGAGCAGGCGCTTGAGCAGAATGCGGTGAATATCGGACATGCCGTCGAGAATCCCTTCGTTTGGCCATCCTAGGCTCAGTGGCGCTTGCCGTCCATAGATTCGCCCGATGTCGCAATCCACACAAGGCAGTGGCAGCTTATGTCACTGATTCCTAATGAATTGAGCAAGGCACGAATTTGGCTAGATCCAGTTCATTGCACGCCATAAGGGAGGCAGCCGATGAAGCTGCAGATCGACCGCCGGCACATCGAGCCGATGATGCAGGCCTTTCCGCGCCTGGAAGAATTTCGCGACCAGTTGCGCTTCGGCAACCGGGTCGAAGTGCCGTTCAACCGTTTCGAGCCGGCTGAGCTGGACATGTTGCAGGCGCTCTACGGCGAGGGCGACCGCGAGCTGCGGGCGCAAGCGGCGCAGATCGCCACCTTGCGTACGGCGCTGGCCAGCGGCGGCCATCGCTTCGAGGCCGAGGAGCTGGAAATGGCCGTGCCGGCCATGGCCCGTTACCTGGCCGAAGATGCCGAGCGCGGCTGGGTCTTCTCGGCGGCGATTACCGGCAAGCCGCTGGCCTGGGTGGTCAGCCGGCTCGACTACACGCCGCCGTCGGAAGAGGAGAGCGGCAAGATATTTCTCGAACTGAAGGCCAACTCGCGGGCCAAAATGGCGACAACAACGCTGCGCATTTCCGGCCCGGACATCGCCGGACGCAATGTGGCCGAGATTCTCGCCGCCAAAAGCTACGTCAAGGAAACGCCGGCATTGATCGCCAGCTACGAAGAAGGCGCGGTGCGCTATTTCGACTGGCGGGCGCAGTACGGCGCTCAGTTCTCCGGCAGCGGCACCGGCTGGTTTGCCGAGAACCCGACGGCGACCCACCGCGACACCGACTTTGCCCGCAAGGATCAGATCATCCTCTCTTCGACCGGCAGCCCGGCGCGGCTGGTCAACGACGAAAGCATCCTCGGCGACCGCGTGCTGGCCATGGATGCGACCGGCGACATCCTCGCCAAGTTCGTCCGCCGCGTGCAACGCAACTCGCGGCTGTCGGGCAAGGAAGAGGCGGA
Source organism: Azonexus sp. (assembly GCA_041909105.1). GTDB lineage: Bacteria > Pseudomonadota > Gammaproteobacteria > Burkholderiales > Rhodocyclaceae > Azonexus. The sequence goes on along the minus strand of JAYREE010000013.1, from coordinate 26,887 downwards.
GGTCGAGGACACCCAGGCCGGTATCAAGAAGGGGCTGTTCACCGAGCTGCCGGTGCATTTCTTCATCCTGATGTTCCACCTCGACCTGCACCACTATGTCTGGGTGCATGTGGACGACATCGAACCCTACGCCTACCAGCCGGAACTCAAGGACAAGCTGGTGCTGCCGCCGGAGCAGACCGACCTGATCGACATCCTGACCGCCGAGATGGATGTGCTGATGGACGACATTGTCGCCGGCAAGTCGGGCGGTACAACGGTGCTCTGCGCCGGCCCACCGGGCGTCGGCAAGACGCTGACCGCCGAGGTTTACTCCGAGATCATCAAGCGCCCGCTCTACCGTGTGCATTCCGGCCAACTTGGCCTGAACGTGGCAGCGATGGAAACGGCCTTGAAAGAAGTGCTGACCCGCGCCCAGCGCTGGGGTGCGGTCATGCTGATCGACGAGGCGGACGTCTACATCAAGAAGCGCGACGACAACATCACGATGAACGCCGTCGTCGGCGTGTTCCTGCGCGTGCTGGAATACTTCAATGGCCTGCTCTTCCTGACTACCAACCGGGTCGACGACATCGACGAAGCCATCGTCTCGCGCTGCATCGCGCTGATCCGCTTCCACGCGCCGCACCGCGAAGACCGCCGCAAAATCTGGGGTGTCATGGCCGAACAATTCGGGCTAACCGTTGAACCGGCATTGATGGAGCGTTTGCCCGACATCTTTCCGCAAGCCTCCGGCCGCGACATCAAGGGCCTGGCCAAGCTCGTCAGCAAATACTGCAGCCAGAAACAGGTGCCGCCGAGCGAGGAGGTGTTCCGCCGCTGCTCGATGTTCCGTGCGCTGGATCAGGCGGAGGGCTAACTAGGCTCACCACCAAGGTGTCTGAATTTTCAGATGGCTACTGGTTTGCTCGTCGCCGGATGGAGGTCTCGCCACCAGGCAAGTAGCCAGGAATAACGGTTAACCGCACTTCTCAAGGCGGTAGCCATACCCATAAACCGAACTGATCTTCCAGCCATGTTGTGCATCAATCTGGAGCTTCTTCTTGAGCTTGCTGACGTGAACATCAATCGTCCGGGTTTCGATGTCTGCCGCCTGTCCCCAAACCTTATGCAGAATCTGAACTCGTGAAACCAGCTTTCCTGCATGCTCAAATAAAAAGAAAACGAGATCGAATTCCTTCTGGGTCAGTGAGATCGGCTGGCCAGCCAGGCTGATTTTGCTCTCCAGGATATTCAGTTCATATGGAGGGTAGGCAACGATCTGTTCACCAGAGTGTTTTTTGGTGCGTCTAACGACGGCCTGGATCCGGGCCACCAGTTCATTGATGCGCACAGGCTTGAATATGTAGTCATCTGCACCGAGCCAGAGTGCATGGACGACATTGTCTTCGTGATCGGTGGCACTCACCACGATGATCGGGATTTCCCAATCCAGGTTATTGCGCACCCATTTGATCGCGGTGTCGGCTTGCCCGTCAGGTAGGGTCCAGTCGAATACCAAGAGATCGAAGCGCTCCTTTCGGGCCGCGGCAATAAAACGCTCGACCGTATTGAAATCAGCAGTTTCAAAGCCATGTCTCTTGAAGCTCTCTTTGTACAAAAGAGCAAGCGTACGATCGTCTTCAAGAAAACCGATTTTTATCATTTGCTCAGGGTTAAACCGTCAAACGGTTGGGTACGACAATTCCAAAAACAGATCGGTTACGAACTGATTAATGATTTTACAGTTGATCAACAGTTGACAAATTTACTCGGGTAATCTGAGGCCATGTGCTTGAAGTGATTCGGTGCACACATTACATCAGAGGAGAACAGCATGGCTACGATGACCTTCCAAATTAACGATGCGTCGACTGGCGGTACCAATCCTGCGGTTTGGGTCACGGTGACCGAGAACGTCGATGGCACCCTGACATTCAATGTTTCCCAGCAAGGCGGCATCATTGGTGACCTACGCGGCCTGTTTTTTGACGTGGCGGATGAGAGCATTCTCAAATCACTGATTGTCATGGCTGCCTCAAGCGATATCCGCATTGGCGACGATTCGATCAAGGATCTCGGTGATGGGGCCAATATGAACGGCCTGCTTGGATCTGACAAGGGCTACGACATCGGGATCGAGATTGGAACCGCCGGGATTGGCACGGATGACATCCGCAGCTATAGCTTCACCCTGGATAGCACGCTGCGTGACCTGAGCTTGGCGGATATTTCCAACGTCGATTTTGCTGCCCGCCTGACTTCCGTCGGCGTTATTGGGGGAACCCGGGCAGACTCTTCCAAGATCCTCGAAATTACCTCTCAAGCCATCGAGGCAGGTAATGATTTGGCGATTACCGATGAGAACAATGCTGTGTCCACCAACGTTTTGACCAATGATGCCAGCTCGGGCGGGATCAATACCGTGACCGGATGGAGCGGTGGTACGCTGGGTTCCACCATATCGCTCGAGAGTCAGGGTGATCTCATCGGAACGCTCAAGTTTTATGCGGATGGCAGCTACCTGTTGGATGCAAGCGCGGCCGACGAGCTCTCTGAGGGCGAACACATCGTATATGACTTCAGCTATGACGTGAAGAATCAGACCGAGGCAACTTCCTGGAGTACCGATAAAGGCAACTTCACGGTCGTTATCAATGGTGTCAACGATGGTCCCGATGCCAACAATGATGATGCAGGCACGGTTGCCGAGAATGAAATACTACTGGGCAACGTAACGGCCAACGACCGCGATGTCGATCGTCTTGACACCCATACTTGGGCACTGCTTGATGGTTCATTCGACGGTCAGGGCCACTTGACGATGAACTCGGATGGCACATGGTCATATGACAGCCAGGGTGCCTATGCCTATCTGAATGACGGTGACAGCGTCAATCTGTCCTTCCACTACCAGATGACCGACAACCATGGTGCCTCGGATACGGCGGTTGTGACGTTTGCCGTCACGGGGATAGGTTCGAGCGGTGGAGGAGGCGAGGGTGGAGGCGGAGATAGCGGCGGTGGTGGAGGCCTTTCCACCTCAGACAACAGCTATCCAACCTTCCAGAAGGACATTTCTCATGCGGTATTGGTATTCGATACGACCAACGGTGATCGAAATGGCGATGGTTATTACACGGTGAAAATCGATGAATGGGGTGGTGATACTGATCTGGAGCAGACCGACCTCGATGCCTCCATCGATAAAATCCTGGAGTGGCTGGTTGCCAATGACCCGAATGTCGATTCCAACACTGTGTTCCTCGGAGCGCAGATCAAGGGTGGCAATGTCGGTACTGCGTCCAATAGTTACGATGATTATTGGGCGAACGATGGTGATAACTCCTACACGATCGCAACGATTACCAGGAGCAGTGGGTCTGGTACCACGACCGCATGGGTCAGCGCGGATGATGTTCCCGTCGACATGAGTCAGCCTTTCCAGAATCAGGTCGACACGACCTATGACTACAATCTGGTCGTTTGATTGGTGGAGTGGCCTAACAGGCGGCCTGCGAAATCCGGAACCGTGGCAACCCCGCCGGTTGTTTCTGCAGGCCGCTCGATCCGGGTGCTATGCCTAGCACTGGGCAGCATCCAGTTGAAAATTTTTGGTGACCGGAATCGTAGATCATGCTGATGGCTACCATCCCGAAGGGAGAGTTAACTGACGCCCTGCTAGCATTTCGCAGGGTGTTCGTCATGGTTGGCATCTTCAGTTGTGCAATCAACCTGCTATTGCTGACGCCTGCGCTGTATATGCTGCAAGTTTACGACCGGGTGCTGACCAGCCGTAACGAAGATACTTTAGTTCTTCTGACGCTTCTGCTGCTTGGGTTGCTCATGCTCGAAGGAGCGATTGAGTTCATTCGGTCCCGGGTGATGGCCCGCGTCTCTGCGGCGCTCGATCTTGGTATGTCGAGCCGCGTATTCAATTCGATGTTCCAACAGACACTTCAAGGTGCGGAGGTCGCTCGCGTCCCGTCCGATCTTGCGGCAGTGAGGCAGCTGTTGACCGGGAAAGGTCTGCTGGCGCTGTTTGATGCACCTTGGGTACCGATCTATATCTGGGTTACCAGCTTGCTCAACCCGTGGTTAGGACTGTTTGCCCTGGTTGCCGCGATACTGCTTCTTGTCCTGGCTTGGTTCAACGAACGCGTCACGGCAGATCTTTATGCCGAGTCAGGTCGCCTGGGATTGCTCGCCTCACAGTATGCCTCGGCAAGCCTGCGCAACTCGGAGGTGATCCATGCCATGGGAATGCTTCCGGCAATGCGCCGACGTTGGGAAACCAAGCAATCCAATCAACTTGCCGTGCTGGGCGAGGTAAACGACAGGGCGGCAAAGATTAGCGGCACGGTACGTTTTCTGAGACAGTTCTTTCAGTCCGGCGCACTTGCTGGCGGCGCCTATCTTGTATTGCAGGGCCAGTTGACCGCCGGGGGCATGATTGCTGCCTCAATCCTCCTCGGGAGAGCCCTGGCCCCTGTCGATGCGGCGATTGGTTCCTGGCGGAGTGTGGTGAGGGCCCGTGAAGCACTGGCCTATCTTAACGCGTTACTGCGCGACCATCCGGAATCAAGCCAGTTGGTGCGTTTGCCCAAGCCGAAGGGAACAATCAGCATGGAGGCGGCGGTGGTTGCCTCACCGCGAGTCCGCGAACCGATCCTCAAGGGATTAACCTTCCAGATCGGGGCCGGGCGCGTTGTGGCCATCATCGGTCCGAGTGCCTCAGGAAAGTCGACGCTTGCGCGTGCTTTGGTCGGCGTATGGCAGCCGGTGTCAGGAACTGTCAGGCTGGATGGGGCTGATATTGCAAGGTGGGATCGTGATCAGCTCGGTTCGTGCATTGGTTACCTGCCACAAGATATCGAGCTTTTCGAGGGCGGTATTGCCGAAAACATTGCGCGCTTCGGCGAACTGGATTCTGACCAGATTGTTGCGGCAGCACGTCGAGCCGGCGTTCATGAGTTGATCTTGAAGTTGCCCGCAGGCTACGAAACCACTATCGGTGAGGGTGGGGTGATGCTTTCCGGTGGGCAGCGGCAACGCATCGCCCTGGCCCGTGCCGTTTATGGCACACCAGCGGTGGTCATTCTTGATGAGCCGAATGCAAACCTTGACGAAGCTGGTGATGCGGCATTGGTGAGTGCAATCCGCGCGCTCAAAGCTTCGGGGAGCACTGTAGTGATTGTGACCCATCGCATGAATCTTCTAACGGAAACAGACAGCATCATGGTCTTGAATGAAGGCCGGATTCAGGCATTTGGCGCGAGTAGCGAAATCCTGAAGCCAAGCCGTCCGAAGATTTCTTCTGTCGAACATGGCATGACGAAACAGGTATCGGGAGGGGCATCATGAACAGGCTTCGCCAGATTTTGCTTTCGGAACGGCGCAAAGATGCCGGACCCAAGTTGGGAAAACGATGGGCGATGTGGCTAAGGCCGAAAGACTCGGTACTTTCCGATTCCCCAAATCTTGACTATGCCAGTGCGGTGGCGCATGGCGTGTGGATTCTGACGATTGGCCTGGGCGGGTTCATGCTTTGGGCTGGACTCGCGCCAATTGATGAGGGCGTTCCAACCCAGGGGTGGCTATCGGTGGATTCAACGAGGAAGCGCATTGATCATTTGGCCGGAGGCATCATCGAGAAAATCTCTGTCCGTGATGGCCAACGCGTCAGTGAAGGTGATGAGCTTCTCGTCTTGAATGAAACGCAGACCAAGGCGGCACTGAATGCCACCCTCGGACAATGGCAAACGGCGATGGCGACTCGGGCTCGACTGCTTGCTGAACGGGATCGACAGCGTTCCGTCGTATTTCCCAAGGAGCTGACCGGTGAAAAACCGGATGCTGACCTGCTGGCGGTCATGCGCTCTCAGGAGCATCTGTTCCACTCCCGGAAGGCCTCTCTGGATGGCGAGTTACATATCATTCGTGAATCGGCAAAGGGGCTCGAAGATCAACTGGTGAGCCTTGAGCAATTGCGAGCAGGGCGCGAAAAACAGGTCCAACTCTTCAAGGCACAGCTTGACTCTTTTAGTGAGTTGAATCGTAAGGGCTTTGTGTCGAAAAACCAGCTTTTGGACTTGGAGCGGCAGCTGTCGGAAATCCAGGCAAAACAAAGCGAGGATCTCGCCAACATGGGCGGCGTGAGAGCCCGCCTTGCCGAGTTTCGCCTGCGGGACGGGCAACGAATGGTTGATTATCGTCGTGAGGTGGAGTCCCAATTGGCCGATGTTGATCGTGAATTGGCCACCCTTACCGAGCGGCTAGGTGCGGTCAAGGATACCCATGCACGATTGGTCATCAGGGCGCCGGTATCCGGTACGGTGGTTGATCTGGGTGTGCATACGGTCGGGGGCGTGGCTAAGCCGGGTGACCGCCTCATGGATCTGGTGCCGGAAAACGATGAACTGGTCGTCGTCGCCCAGTTGTCGCCCCTTTACGTGGATCGTGTCCATGCAGGCTTGTCAGCCGCTGTCCATTTCGATTCTTACATCAGCTTTGCTCGCCGCCCGGTAGTCACAGGAAAGGTCACTACAGTATCGGCAGATGCGTTGACCGATTCACGAACCGGCAATATGTACTATGCGCTCAAAATTTCGGTTCCAGCTTCCGAAATGGAGCGCCTTGGGGCTGTCAGGCTTCAACCTGGGATGCAGGCAACGGTCATGATCAAAACCGGGGAGCGAACCATGATGGCGTATCTACTCCGCCCTTTGCTCCGAAGATTCACCTCCGCCTTGTCAGAAGCTTGAGCGGGAGAGCTGCGTTTTCGTTGCCGTGGTAGCGCACTGCCTCGCAGCGATTTTCTTGACACACGCTTGAACCGGTCTTGGAGCGAGACAACGAACGGCGGGGTGATTGTCGGCAGGCCGGGTGTTCGCTACCAGGTGGAAGCGGAGTGAAGTGAGCGTCATGCTGACCACACTCTGCAGCCTTTGTTACTTCGTCCCAACCTGAACGAAAGGCACGCTGTTGCCCATCATCGTGGCGGGCAGGCGGCCATCCCATTTGTCGATGGCTTTGCGCTGGTTCTCGATTTCGCGCAGGCGCAGCAACTCGCTCGTCACTTCCTGCTTTTGCAGTTTGAGCGATTCGGCTTCGGCCTTGGCCTGGGCGATTTTCTGCTCGGCCTCGACCTTGATGCGCAGCAGGTCGCGCTCGGCCTTGAGCTTTTGCTGTTCGGCGGTGGTCTTGGCTTCGACTGCTTCGGTGAACGAGCGTGAGAAAGAGAAATTGGTGATCGAGAATTCATCGACGACCACGCCGTGCTTGCTCAGGCGTTCGTTGAGCAGGCCGCGGATCTTGTCGCGGACTTCCGGGCGCTTCACTATCAGGTCTTCCGCGGTGTAGAGCGCGGTCGAAGCCTTGACCGCTTCCTGCACGGCAGGCGTGATGATCTTGACGCCGATGTCCTGGCCGACTTCGCGGAAGACCGAAACGACCGCCTTGGGATCGATGTGGTAGTTGAGCGCGATGCTGGCGTGCACCGATTGCAGGTCGCGCGAGGCGGCGTCGCCGTCGCCTTCACCCTTCTGCACGCGCACTTCGAGCAGATGCATGGTCTGGGCGATGGGGATGCGGAAGTGCAGGCCTTCGTCGTAAACCGAATCGTTGATCTTGCCGAAGGTGGTCATCACGCCGCGATGGCCGGCCGGGACGATGGCGAAGGGGGCGGCCATGGGCAGCACGACGGCGGCGCCGATCAGCAGGGCGAGGATCTTGACGGGTTTGCTCGTAACAACGTTGGCGATGGGCATGATAGCGTCCATGAAATGCAGCACGCATGGCTGCGATGGGCGCACTCTACGCCGTAATGCCGATGTCGTGGTTCGGGCAGAACTGAGGAATCCCCCGCTTTTTCATGAGGGGTTTTGCATGATTGAAAAGGCTTCTCCTCGGGCTCCCTAATCGGCACAAAGTCAGGCAAATACGTTGATATTGGTACCCAGAATGCCCGTCGTGCCGGCGGTGGCGCTGACATCTGTGCTGGTGCTCTCCCTGCTTGAGTGGCTCGATTGCAGAGATTCCAAGCGAGCGAGTTGTACTTCCAAGGCGGCGATCTGTTGCTGGAGTGCCTGTACTTGCTGTGCAGCATCGGATGAGTCGCTTTGCCGGGCGCGCGCCAATTGCCTTTCGAGGGCAGCGATCTGACCCTTCAGCGCGGCAATTTGAGAAGCGCTGGATGTGCTGCCGTAAACGCTGGCTATCTGCGTCGATGCCGTGATTGAACCAATCATCGAGGCCATTGAGAACGTTGCCGCGGGTATGAAATGGCGGCTACCTCCTTGCTATCTTTATGGTCCTGGCGGCGTCGAAATTCAATACGCCATGGTGTAAATGCCGGTAAATCTGTTATCGGCGATAGGTGGCAATTCAGATCGCCAGACGTGTTTCTTCGAGCAGCGCGGCGACCACCGAGCCACCGACGGCATCGTCCGGGTCCATGGCAACGACGCGGGCGATCATGGCTTCGGCCTTGGCCGGCTGGCCGCTGCGCAGGTGCACGAAGGCCAGGCCCTTGAGGGCCGACAGGGCGTAACCCGGCGCTTCCTTCCAGAGCAACCAGTTGTCGGAGAGGCCGGCGTTGCGGGCGGCGGTGGCGACCCAGTCCTGGGCGGCGATCAGCGCCTTGTCGAATTGTCGACAACGGTTGTAGTGCTTGACCAGGCAGCGGCGGGCGACGACGGCATCAGGGGCGAGCGAAATGGCGGCGAGAAACATCCGTTCGGCCAGGGCGCGGTCGGCGAAATGGGCCGCCACGCCTTGTTGCAGCAGGTGATCGACTTCCGGCGGGAGTTGGCCGAAATCGAGTTTTTCGTCATCATCGAGTGCGATCATTTCTTGCTTGGCTAGAGGTTGGGGAAACCCGTTCAAGCAACAAGCATGCAATCCAGACAAGGAGTTCCGATGTTTCTCGCCATGAACCGCTTTCGCATCGCGCCGGGGCGCGAAGACGATTTCATCGCCCACTGGCGCAACCGCAACAGCTACCTCGACGAGGTGCCGGGTTTCGTTTCCTTCAACCTGCTGCGCGGGCAGAGCAGCGACGAATGCACGCTGTTCGCCTCGCATTCGGTATGGGCGTCGGAACAGGCTTTCATCGACTGGACAAAGTCGGAAGCATTCCGCAAGGCGCACATGCAGGCCGGGCAGTCGCCGCGCGACTTCTATCTCGGCCCGCCGCAGCTGGAAATCTTCGAATCTGTGCTTTGATTAGTGGATGCGGCCGTCGACACGCGGCTGCATGAGCATCGGGATGTAGCGTACGGCGAGGATGCCGAAGGCGAGCAGCCAGCAGGTGGCGGCGGCGTGGATGCAGCCGAGGTAGGCGCCTGGCGCAAATTGCGGCACGACGACGCGCACGATCAGGCCGAGCAGCATGATGTAGAGCGTGGCCTTGTCGAGGCCGTCGAACATCACCTTGCGTCCGGTATGGCCCTTGGAGATGCGCACGATCATGGCCGGAATGACGCAGCCCATGGCGCCGAAAGTGAACAGATGCACCGATACGCTGCCGATCCAGACGAAGCTGGCGACCTGGCCGAGGCCATCGATCACTAGCTGGCCGACGATGGCCAGATAGCCGACGTACATGATGCCGATGTCGATGCGGCGGAAGGCGAGCTGGGGTTTCCAGAAAACGAAGCGGATGGCGAGCAGGGCGGCGAGCAAAAAGCTGACTGCTGCGGTGTACGGGCCTGGAAGGGCAAAATCCACGACCAGCACGAGGCCGAGCAACTTGATCGCCATGTCGAGCTTGGGGTGGCGCAGGATCTCGGCCTGGAAGGCCGCCTTCATGAACTGCGTTAGCGTACGTTCGAGCATGACCAGGAAGGCGAGACGGAACAGCGCGATGCACATGCGTTGACCGGACGCGTAGTCACTGCCCGAGAGCAGCATGAACTTGGCGAACAGGAAGGCGGGGAGCATGACAATGAACAAGATGTTGTCGCGATAGCTGTCCTGCTGGCGGTAGCGCAGCAGCGTCCACACCAGCATGCTGGCAATGCAGCCGAGGAAGAGATTGATCGCGAGGACGAACAGCAGCGTTGGCCAAGCGCCGCCAAAACTCATGGCGATGCGTTCGATGATCCAGCAGCCGGCCAGCAGCATCAACGCCGGACCGTGGTAGCCGCGGATATTGACCCAGTTCTTGGTCGAAGTGAGCAGGAAGCCGCCGAGCACGGCCCAGCCGAAGCCGAAAAACATTTCGTGGGCATGCCATTGAATCGAAGAAAAGCGGCTGTCAGGGGCCGGTAGGCTGCCACCGAACATCAGCGCCCAGGCGACAGGCAGGATCATGCCGGCCAGGCAGGCCAGGCTGAAGAAGGGACGAAAACCGACCAGCCAGAGCGGGTGTTGGGTGTGCAGCAACATGGCGAACTTTGCGAGTGATAGGCAATCAAAGTGGCGAGTTTAGCGACTCTGGATTGATGCTTACTTGATTTATCCGGTGCTTGTCACGCAGGGGAGGCAACATTAGCGTAAAATTCTGCCCTTGGTCGCAGACGAAGGGTAGGAGCGGCCTGCTGTTTCCTTAAGGACAATGATGAAGCGTGTGGATGATTTCCGCTTGCGACTGGGCAAGCACGAGCTGGTTCCGATCATGATCGGTGGTATGGGGGTCGATATCTCGACTGCCGATCTGGCGCTGGAGGCAGCACGGCTGGGTGGGATCGGTCACATCTCCGACGCGATGATCAATACCGTCTCGGATCGCCGCTACGCCACCAAGCACGTCAAGGAAAAGCTGGCGCAGTACAAGTTCAACGTGAACAACGAGGACAAGTCGCCGGTCAAGTTCGACCTCGGACGCCTCGTCGAAGCCACCAAGCTGCACGTCGAAGCCACCATGGCGCGCAAGCAGGGCAGCGGCATGATTTTCATCAACTGCATGGAAAAGCTGACCATGAATGCGCCGAAGGAGACGCTCAAGGTCCGCATGTCCGCCGCCATGGATGCCGGCATCGAAGGGATCACGCTGGCCGCTGGCCTGCACCTTGGCTCCTTTGCGCTGATCGAGGATCACCCGCGTTTCCGTGACGTCAAGCTGGGCATCATCGTGTCGTCGGTGCGCGCCCTGCAGTTGTTCCTGAAGAAAAGCGCCCGCACCGGTCGCCTGCCCGATTACATCGTGGTCGAAGGTCCGCTGGCCGGCGGCCACCTGGGCTTCGGCATGGACTGGGCGCAGTACGATCTGGCCACCATCGTCGTCGAGATCATGCAGTACCTGAAAGAAGAACATCTCGATATTCCGGTCATTCCGGCCGGCGGTATCTTCACCGGTTCCGACGCGGCAGGCTTCCTCGAAGCCGGTGCCGGTGCGGTCCAGGTGGCGACGCGTTTCACCGTGACGACCGAGTGCGGCCTGCCGGACGACGTGAAGCAGGAATATTTCAAGGCCACCGAGGACGACATCGAGGTGAACCAGATTTCGCCGACCGGCTACCCAATGCGCATGATCAAGCAGAGTCCGGGAATCGGCGACGGCATTCGTCCCAACTGCGAAGCCTACGGCTATCTGCTCGACGCCAACGGCAAGTGCGCCTACATCACTTCGTATAACCGCGAAGTGGCGGCCCATCCCGGGGCACGCAAGGTCAAGGTCTGGGACAAGACCTGTTTGTGCACGCATATGCGTAACTTTGAAATCTGGACCTGCGGTCAATTGACTTGGCGCCTGAAGGACACGACCCAGAAGAACACCGATGGCAGCTATCAGATCCTGAGTGCCGAACACGTTTTCAAGGATTATCAGTTCAGTACCGATAACAAGGTTGCTTTGCCGGAGTTGGCTGCGGGCTAAACGCCGACAAACCGACAGCTGCAGCCAAGGTGGCCATGGGGGGCACAACGGGCGATGGAAAATCGGGGGATCAAGCGGGTTTCTAGCCCGGCAGGGGGGCTTGCCTGGGTCTTGGCGGCATTGCTCATGGGGGCCGCGCCTGCCTGGGGCGACAATGAGGTCGAGCCGCCGGTGCAGTCCGCTTTCTCCTTGAATGGTTTCGGTACTTTGGGGGCTGCTCGGAGTACGACCGATGAGGTCAGTTTTGTCCGCGATCTGACCCAGCCACGCGGTGTCGGTCGCGAATGGTCGGCCAAGCTCGATAGTCTGTTGGGCCTGCAGGCAAATTGGCGGGTGACACCGCAGCTCGAAGGTGTCATCCAGGCGGTCAGCAAATATCGCTATGACCGAAGTTTTACGCCCGATATCACCTGGGCTTTCCTCAAATATGATGTCCTGCCCAATCTCAGTCTGCGCGCCGGCCGACTCGGCACTGAATTCTTCATGTTGGCCGACTCGCGCCAGATTGGTTATTCCTACTTGCCGGTTCGTCCGCCGGGCGATTATTTTTGGTATCTGCCGTTCGCCAACATCGATGGCGGCGATGCGACGTTGACTTTGCCGGCCGGTGAAGCGCTGGTGCGTGGCAAGGTGTTCTACGGTCTTGCTCAGGGCAAGATTCCGCTAGCCGACAAGCAGTGGGATATTCGAAACTCGCCGATGGTGGGCGGTTATGTCGAGTCGCATTACGGCGGTTGGCAGTTGCGCGCCAGCTACGCCAATATCGAGTTCTCCCGGGACCTGCCGATCGACGATGTTTTGCTTTATTCGCCAGCCCCGGCTGCGGCAGCAAAGCATCTCGCAGCCAAGGATACGCGTAGCCACTACTATTCCCTCGGTGCGGTATACGACTCCGGTCCGTGGCAATTGCAGCTGCTGATCAACCATATTGAGCAGGGCAGCAACGCCTTTGAAAGCTCGGACGGAGGTTACGCGCTGGCCGGTTACCGAATCGGCGAATTCACGCCTTACCTTGGCTATTCCTGGGTGCAGTCCTATCGCCGTGGCAATCCGTCGGGTGATCCGGTGGTCGGTGCCGTGATGGCCGACTCACATGCCGTGCAGCGGACTTCCATCGTCGGCGTACGCTGGGATGTCGTGCGCAATGTGGCACTCAAGGCGCAGTGGGACGGCATTCGTGCCCAGCCGACCTCAATTTTTCCGTATCGCGACGATCCACAGAGCGGCCGCTGGTCCGGCAAGGCTGACATCTTCTCGCTGACCATGGATTTCATCTTCTGATCATGAAATCCTGGGTCGAACACCTGCTCTCGATCCTGCTCCTGCTCGGCGGCCTGGCCGCCTGGGAGGCGCGGGCCGACCTCGTTGTCGTGGTCAATGCGCGTCTGGGGGTTGCGGCAATGACGCGCAATGAGGTGATCAACATCTTCTTCGGGCGCTACCGGCAGTTCTTCAACGGGGCTGAAGCTGAGCCGGTCGATTTGGTGGACAGCAATCCGGATCGGGCGCGCTTTTATGCGGCACTGGTCGGCAAGGATATTTCCGAGGTCAACGCCTACTGGTCGCGCCAACTGTTCTCCGGTCGCATGCAGCCGCCAACCAAGGTGGCGAGCCAGGAGGAGGTCTTGAAATGGGTGGCTTCCCATCCTGGAGGGATTGGCTTCATCGACCTCGCCAAGGCCGATGCCCGTGTGCGTGTTGTGTATGAACTCAGGCCCTGAGGCGAATTCTCGTTAGAAAAAATGAACATCGAACTGATCGGGATGGTCATCATCTTCGTGGCGATTGCAATTATCGTCATGAAGGCGAAATAATCCTTCTGCATTTTCGGTTCCACATTCATACAACGAGGAGACAAACATGCCCAGAAGAATGATTCGCGACATCATTGCCGGCCATGGGCCGGTCACGGCCTGCCAGACGATGAGCGTGCGTGAGGCGAGCCGTTTGATGGCGCAAAAGCGGATCGGCGCCTTGCTGGTCGTCGAAGGCCAGCGTATTGCCGGCATCTTTACCGAGCGCGACGTCCTGAACAAGGTGCTGGCCGGTGGTCTGGACCCGGACAAGACCACCCTCGGTCAGGTCATGGTGGCCAATCCGGATACCATTGGTGCCGACAAGCCCTTGGCCTATGCGCTGCACATGATGGCCGAAGGCGGCTATCGCCATGTGCCGGTGGTGGACGATGCAGGCGCACCGGTCGGCATGGTGTCGGCACGCGATGCGCTGGGCCAGGACATGGTCGACCTTGAGCGCGAGATGCAGCATCTAAAGGAGCTGGAAGCCTCGATCGGCTATTGATCGGCAGCCCAGCCAAAGCGCGCCAGCAGCCCGGCGAATTCGCCGCTGACTGGCGCTTTTATTTGCAGCCGCTGGCCGCTGATCGGGTGATCGAAACTCAGTTCGATACAGGCGAGCAACAGGCGGCGGCAATCGAGATGTTCGGCGAAATAGCGGTTGTGCCTGCCTTTTCCATAGGTGGCGTCGCCAATGATCGGATGGGTGAGGTGCTTCAGGTGGCGGCGTAGCTGGTGACGGCGGCCGGTCACCGGTTCCAGTTCGAGCAGGGCGTAGCGGCTGCTCGGGTAGCGGTCGATTTCGACCGGCAGTTCGACCGTGGCGAGCCGGCGGAAATGGGTGACGGCGGGTTGGGCTTCCCAGCTGCTGTCGTTGCCGCGGAATTCGTAATCGTCGCGCTGCCGGGTGAGTGCGTGGTCGATAGTGCCGCTCTCCGGTGGATGGCCACGGACGACAGCCCAGTAACGCTTGCCGACTGTGCCGGCTTCGAATTGCTTGCCGAGCTGGCTGGCGATTTCGCTGCTCAGGCCAAAGAGCAGCACGCCCGAGGTGCCGCGATCCAGGCGGTGCGCCGGCCAGACGCGCTGGCCGATCTGGTCGCGCAGGATCTGGATGGCGAAGCGCGTTTCGTGGCGGTCGATTTCGGAGCGATGGACGAGCAGGTTGGGCGGCTTGTCGATGACGACGATGTATTCGTCGCGATAGAGCACGCTGAGCGGCGGCTCATTGGCCTCAGCCGCCTCACTGCTGCGGTGCACTGCGTTTTCAGGCAAAAAACCGGGCCTTGGCGTCGGCCGGAATGTCCATGCCGGTGACGTGGGCGCGGTCGAGCAGTTCCCAGTAGTAACGGTAGGAGGCGCGGTCGTGCAGTTTGCCGGCGTGCTGGATCGGGCCCCAGTCCTTGTCCTGGGCGGCGATCAGAATTTCGCTGGCGGCCTGCACTTCCGAGAAGTCCGGGCGCATGGCCTCGACGATTGGGACGATCTGGTTCGGGTGAATGCTCCACATGCGCAGGTAGCCGAATTCGCTGCGCGCGCGCAGCGCGTCGTTGCGGATGTAGTCGATGTCCTTCAGTTCGGTCGTGACGTTGTGCGAGGGCACGACGCCATGGGCCAGCGCAGCGGCCGAAATCTCGCACTTGGCGCGGGTGACCAGCGGATGCTCGAACTGACCGGGGCTCTTCATCGCGCTGCCGGGAATGGCGCCGTGGTGGCCGGAGACGAAATCCATCAGGCCGAAATCGAGCGACTCGACGCCGGGCAGGGCGGCGATCTCCCACACCTCACGCAGCGCGCCATGGGTCTCGATCAGCACATGGACCGGAATGCTGCGGTGCACACCGTATTTTTGCGAAATTTCATTGAGTGCCTCGATCTGCACCTGCACATCGCGTGCACTGCACGGCTTGGGCAGGGTGATGAAGGGCAGGCGCTCGCCGGCCAGGCTGACCAGGATTTCCATGTCCTGCCGCCAGTGGGGGTGCGTGACATCATGCACGCGGGCACCAACGCGGTTGAACAGATTGTCTTCACTGTTGATCACCGCGGCGGCCATTTCGGCGTGCTCGCGCTCGGCGCCGGCGTGCGCGCCGTCCTCGCAGTCGCAGGTGATGTCGAAGATCGGCCCGAGTTCCTTCTGCAATTGCAGCGCCTTGCGCATCAGCTTTTCCGAGCCGGCGTAGTGATCGACGGCGGGCAGGATGGGGAAGGGCTTTTCGCCGGCAAAGAGGACGTCTTGTGGGTGGCGCATGGCAGGTGTCAGAGCAGAGAGTGAGGGGCGACTTAAAAAGAAAAAGGCCGCGGCATTTTACCGCGGCCTTTTGCTGAAGCTAAGAGGCAGGCTGGATTACAGCATGTCCTTGACGGCTTCGGCTTCGTCGGTCAGTTCCTTGAGGGTGATGTTCATCTTCTCGCGGCTGTACTCGTCGATTTCCAGCCCCTGGATGATCTTGAACGAACCACCCTTGCACTCGCACGGGAAACCGTAAACGATGCCGGCCGGGATGCCGTAGGAACCGTCAGACGGAACACCCATGGTGACCCAGTCGCTGGAGCCGAGGACCCAGTCACGGACGTGGTCGATGGCGGCGTTGGCGGCAGAAGCAGCCGAGGACAGGCCACGGGCTTCGATGATGGCGGCGCCGCGCTTGCCGACGGTCGGCAGGAAAACGTCGTTGTTCCAGGCGTGATCGTTGATCAGGGCCTTGACGTTGTCGCCGTTGGATTCGCAGTTGCGGTAGTCGGCATACATCGTGGGCGAGTGGTTACCCCAAACGACCAGCTTCTTGAAGGAAGAAACGGCGCGGCCGGTCTTCTCGGCCAGTTGCGACAGGGCGCGGTTGTGGTCCAGACGCAGCATGCCGTGGTAGTTGTTCGGGTTGGTGCGGCCAACTTTCTTGGCGGCGGCAGCGGCGATGTAGGCGTTGGTGTTGCACGGGTTGCCGACGACCAGAACCTTGACGTCTTCCTTGGCGTTCTCGGCAATGGCCTTGCCCTGAACGGTGAAGATGGCGCCGTTGGCGGTCAGCAGGTCGGCACGTTCCATGCCCTTGGTACGGGGACGGGCACCGACCAGCAAGCAGACGTCGGCATCCTTGAAGGCAACGTTCGGATCGTCAGTGGCGACCATGCCGGCGAGCAGCGGGAAGGCGCAGTCGTCGAGTTCCATCATGACGCCCTTGACGGCTTGCTGAGCCTGCGGCAGATCCAGCAACTGGAGGATGACCGGCTGGTCTTTGCCCAGCATTTCGCCGGAGGCAATGCGGAACAGCAGGCTATAACCGATTTGGCCGGCGGCGCCGGTCACGGCAACGCGCATGGGGGCTTTGGACATGTATCGCTCCTGTATTGAAACAGCGTGGTAGAAATTGTTCGCTTGTGCTCCGCGCCTGACGTGTTTGTCTTATACCTTGCGTGGATTGGCGCGCGAGACTGAAGATGTTAGAAGTTCGGCGATTCTCTGTCAATTCATCATGTGTCTTATATAAGACAACTTTTCGTGGACGGCTCTGCTGAAATGTGCTGAAATTCGCGCCCATGACCCGTGACGCCGCCCGCTCTGCTGCTCGCAATCCCGCGCCGACCTTCAGTCCGCTCTATCGCCAGATCAAGGATTTTCTGATCCGTAGTCTGGAGGAGGGTGAATGGGGGCCGGGCGATGCCATTCCCAGTGAAGGGGAGTTGGCGGTACGTTTCAATGTCAGTCAGGGAACTGTGCGCAAAGCCATTGACGAGATGGCGGCAGAGAATCTCTTGGTGCGCCGTCAGGGGAAGGGGACGTTTGTCGCAACCCACGATGACCCGCGTTCCTTCTATCGGTTTTTGCGCTTGGTGCCGGATCACGGGGTGGCTACGCATGCAGCGAGCGACCCATTCTCCTGTGAGGAAATTCCGGCCAATGCCGAAGTGGCTTCCGTTCTGGGGTTGCGGGAAGGAGATTCGGTAGTTTTGGTGCAGCGACTTCTCCGTTTTGACGGAGAGCCGGTGGTGTTCGACCAAATCTATCTGGTGGCGGATCTGTTCAAGGGGCTGACGCTCGAGGGGTTGCGTGGCGGGGAGCGTTCGCTCTACAGCCTGTTCGAGAGCGATTACGGTGTGCGCATGATCAATGCCGAAGAGCATCTGCGTGCAGTTGCCGCCGATCAGCGCAGTGCCGAGTTGATGGGGTTGAAAGTTGGCGATCCGTTGCTGCTCGTCGAACGGACTGCCTATACATATGGAAATAAACCGGTGGAGTGGCGCAGGGGGCTTTATTGCACCCGTCGACATTACTACCGGAACGATCTGGGTTGAGAGAAAGCGGTACTTTCGGATTAGGTCGGAAATCGCCGCGGAAGGCGTGTCCAGCCTGATTTTGAATGTATAATTATTGTTCTTTTCGAACCACGTACAAGCGGATAACCGCATCTTTACGCGAGGGATGACGTTCATGGCAGAAATGACCATCAAGAAACGTCCAAAAAATTTGGACTTGACTACTATCAGGTTGCCGATCCCGGGCAAGGTATCAATTCTTCATCGCGTCAGCGGTGCGGGCTTGTTCCTTTGTTTCCCGGTGTTGTTGTGGCTGTTCGGCGCCAGTTTGACTTCCGCTGAAAGCTTTGCCACCTTCAAGGCGGTTTGCTCCAGTTTGCCGGCCAAGGTTGTTCTGGCAGGCCTGATCTGGGCATTTGTCCATCATTTCTGTGCCGGTATCCGCTTCCTGCTGCTCGATCTCCATATCGGTATCGAGAAAGAGGCTGCCCAGAAGTCCGCAGCCGTCGTGCTTGCCGTCAGCATCCCGCTGACCCTGATCCTGTGGGGGGTTCTGCTGTGATCAATCGTATCGTTGTCGGTGCCGGCTACGGCCTGAAAGACTGGATCGCTCAGCGTGCTACCGCGGTGATCATGGCGGTTTATTCCGTCCTGATGGCTGCTGTTCTGCTGGTGGTTCGTCCGTCGACCTTCGAGGCCTGGCAGGGGGTTTTTGCCAACGGCGTCATCAAGTTCCTGACCTTCCTTTTCTTCGTGAGCCTGTTCTACCACGCCTGGATCGGCGTGCGTGACATCTGGATGGACTACGTGAAGCCGACGGGCCTGCGCCTGACCCTGCACGTTGTGACCATTGCCGCGCTGGTGGGCTACACCGCGTGGGCTGCTGCGATTCTCTGGAGGCTGTAAGCGTGAGTATTCCTGTTCTGAAGTTTGACGCGGTCATCGTCGGTGCCGGTGGTGCCGGTCTGCGTTCCGCGATCCAATTGTCCGAAGCCGGTCTGAAGACCGCCGTTCTGTCCAAGGTCTTTCCGACCCGCTCCCATACCGTTGCTGCCCAAGGTGGTGTTGCCGCCTCGCTCGGTAACTCCGAGGAAGATCACTGGCATTGGCACATGTACGATACCGTCAAGGGTTCCGACTGGCTCGGCGACCAGGACGCGATCGAATTCATGGTGCGCAAGGCCAACGAATGTGTCGTCGAGCTGGAGCACTACGGCATGCCGTTCGACCGTACCGACAATGGCAAGATCTACCAGCGCCCGTTCGGCGGCCACATGTCGAACTTCGGCGAAAAGCCGGTACGTCGCTCCTGTGCTGCGGCTGACCGTACCGGTCACGCCATGTTGCACGCCATGTATCAGCGCAACGTCAAGGCTAATACCCAGTTCTTCGTTGAATGGATGGCGCTCGACCTGATTCGTGACGAAGAAGGTCACGTACTCGGCGTTACCGCCATGGAAATGGAAACCGGCCAGGTTGTGATTTTCCATACCCGTGCCACCATTTTCGCGACCGGCGGTGCTGGCCGTATCTTCTACTCCTCCACCAATGCCTTCATTAATACTGGTGACGGTCTCGGTATGGCCGCCCGTGCCGGCATCCCGCTGGAAGACATGGAGTTCTGGCAGTTCCACCCGACCGGCGTCGCCGGTGCCGGCGTGCTGATTACCGAGGGTGTCCGCGGCGAAGGCGGCATTTTGCGTAATGCCAGCAAGGAACGCTTCATGGAGCGCTACGCTCCGAACGCCAAGGATTTGGCTTCGCGCGACGTGGTTTCCCGCGCCATGACCACCGAAATCAACGAAGGCCGCGGTTGTGGCGTCAACAAGGACTACGTCCTGCTCGACATCACCCACCTCGATCCGAACACCATCATGAAGCGTCTGCCGGGTATCCGTGAAATCGGTCTGCAGTTCGCCGGTGTCGACTGTATCAAGGAACCGCTGCCGGTCGTGCCAACCTGCCACTATCAGATGGGCGGCATCCCGACGCATTACTCCGGTCGTGTCGTTACCCCGCAAAATGGCGATCCAAACACCATCGTTCCGGGCTTCTACGCCGCTGGCGAATGTGCCTGTGCTTCGGTGCACGGTGCCAACCGCCTCGGTACCAACTCGCTGCTCGATCTTTTGGTCTTCGGTAAGTCGGCTGGTGATTCCGCCGTGGAAGACCTCAAAGCCGGCAAGGCGCATCGTGAACTGCCGAAGGATGCTGCAGAAAAGTCGTTGTCTCGTATCGCCGCGCTCGACAGCCGCAAGGGCGGTGCCAACGTGCACGAAACCCGTCTGGCCATGCAGCGCACCATGCAGAACCATGCTGGCGTGTTCCGCTTTGGCGATCTGCTGAAGAGCGGTGTCGAGAAGATCCTCGAAGTCGAGAAGGCTGCCCGCCAACTCGAGATCAAGGACAAGTCGATGGCTTGGAACACGGCGCGTACCGAAGCGCTCGAAATGGAAAACCTGATCGAGGTCGCCAAGGCCACCATGATTTCCGCCGAGGCCCGCAAGGAATCCCGCGGTGC
This sequence comes from Azonexus sp., assembly GCA_041909105.1. Lineage (GTDB taxonomy): Bacteria > Pseudomonadota > Gammaproteobacteria > Burkholderiales > Rhodocyclaceae > Azonexus. Next base: position 6,519 of record JAYREE010000013.1, on the reverse strand, counting down.
TCACGTCCGTGACGATGCTCCGGATACCCCGGAATTCCCGAACGGCCGCAACGACGCCGAATGGCTGAAGCACACGCTGTTCAACCCGGTGGACAACAGCATTGCCTACAAGCCGGTGAACATGCAGCCGCTGACCGTCGAAACCATCGCGCTCAAGACGCGTTCGTACTAATCGGAGAAGAATATGAGCAAACGCATGGTTCAATTCAGCATCTACCGCTACGATCCGGACAAGGACGATGCACCGTACATGCAGGACATCTCGGTCGAACTCGAGCCGACCGACCGCAAGCTGCTCGACGCCCTGACCAAGCTGAAGGCGAAGGACGACACCCTGTCCTATCGTCGTTCCTGCCGCGAAGGCGTCTGCGGTTCCGATGCGATGAACATCAATGGCAAGAATGGTCTGGCCTGCCTGACCGACATCGACAGCCTGAAGCAGCCGATCGTGCTACGGCCGCTGCCGGGCCTGCCGGTCATTCGCGACCTGATCGTCGATATGACCCAGTTCTTCAAGCAATATCATTCGATCAAGCCCTACCTGATCAACAATGATCCGGCGCCGGAGCGTGAGCGCCTGCAATCGCCGGAAGACCGTGAAGAGCTGAACGGCCTGTACGAGTGCATCCTGTGTGCTTGCTGCTCCACGTCTTGCCCGTCGTTCTGGTGGAATCCGGACAAGTTCGTCGGCCCGGCCGGCCTGCTGGCGGCTTATCGTTTCATTGCCGACACCCGCGACCAGGCGACCAACGAACGCCTCGACAACCTCGAGGATCCGTATCGCCTGTTCCGTTGCCACACCATCATGAACTGCGTTGACGTGTGCCCGAAGGGTCTGAACCCGACCAAGGCCATCGGCAAGATCAAGGACATGATGGTCCGTCGCGCCGTCTGATGGAACGAAAGGACTACGAACGCCTGCGCTGGCGCTGTATTCGCCGCGCCTTGCTCGAACTCGATATCACGCTGACGCGTTTTCTCGATAACGGCTTCGACAAGCTCAGCGAAGAAGAACAGCTGGTGTTCGTAGAACTTGCAGACATGGAGGATCACGAACTCTGGGACTGGCTGAGCGGCAAGACCGAGTGCGATGATCCTCATTTTGCGCCTATCGTGGCTGCGATTCGTAAGAGTTAAGTAAGGTTGACGGGCTAATTTTGTAACGTTGACCGTTTTTTGGCAGTGCAGTGACAACCAACACCTGACAAAGGGAAATAACCATGACGACCGAACGCAAGGCAACTCTGACAATCGATGGACAAGCTCCCGTCGATTTCCCGATCATGTCCCCGACGCACGGCAACGACTGCGTCGATATTCGTACCCTGGGTGGCAAGACCGGTCTGTTTACCTACGACTCCGGTTTCCTGTCCACCGCCAGCTGCAAGTCCAAGGTCACCTTCATCGATGGCGACAAGGGCGAACTGCTGTATCGTGGTTACCCGATTGAACAACTCGCTGAAAACTGCAACTTCCTGGAAGTGGCTTACCTGCTGAAGAATGGCGAACTGCCGAACGCCGCTCAGAAGACGGGGTTCGAAAACACCATCAAGCAACATACGATGGTGCATGACCAGCTGACCCGTTTCTACAACGGCTTCCGCCGCGATGCTCACCCGATGGCGGTGATGGTTGGTGTGGTCGGCGCCCTGTCCGCGTTCTATCACGACGCTATGGACTTTTCCGACGCCGAGCACCGTAACATCAGCTTCAACCGCATCGTTGCCAAGCTGCCGACGATCGTTGCCATGGCTTACAAGTACAACAAGGGTCTGCCCTTCATGTACCCGAACAACGAGTTGGATTACACCGCCAACTTCATGCAGATGATGTTCGGTACGCCGTGCGAAAAATACCAACCGAACCCGGTTCTGGTGCGCGCCCTCGACGTGATCTTCACGTTGCATGCGGATCATGAACAGAACGCTTCGACTTCGACCGTGCGTCTGGCTGGCTCCTCTGGCGCCAATCCGTTCGCCTGTATTTCTGCCGGTATCGCCTGTCTGTGGGGCCCGGCCCACGGTGGTGCCAACGAGGCTTGTCTGCAGATGCTCGAGCAAATCGGCGATGTTTCCAAGGTGGGCGAGTACATCAAGCGTGCCAAGGACAAGAATGATTCCTTCAAGCTGATGGGCTTTGGTCACCGCGTTTACAAGAACTTTGACCCGCGTGCCAAGCTGATGCGTAAGGTTTGCGATGACGTTCTGCAAGAACTCGGTCTCGAAAACGACCGCCTGTTCAAGCTCGCCAAGGAACTGGAAAAGATCGCTCTGGAAGACGAATACTTCGTCGAGAAGAAGTTGTATCCGAACGTTGACTTCTACTCCGGTATCGTTCAGAAGGCCATCGGTATCCCGACCGAGATGTTCACCTGCATCTTCGCGCTGGCTCGTACCGTTGGCTGGATGACCCAGTGGGAAGAAATGATTACCGATCCGGAATACAAGATCGGTCGCCCGCGTCAGTTGTACATCGGTGCCGCCAAGCGCAACGTTGTACCGCTCGCCCAACGCGGCTAAGAATAAAAAGGGCGGCCGCATGGCCGCCTTTTTTTACTCGCGGAGTTTTGTGGCTCGCTAATGCAGAAGCTGCAAGAGAAAAAAACACCCAAAAGGGGACGCCTATGACAACGATGAACCAACTGTTCGACAGCACCATGTATTTTGGCGGTAACGCGCCATTCGTCGAGGAGCTGTACGAAAATTACCTGAACGACCCGACTTCGGTTCCGGCCGAGTGGCGCGACTATTTCGATCGTCTTGCCCAGATGCCGGGATTTGTCGCGCGCGACGTGCCGCACGCTCCGGTTATCGCCGCCTTCGCCGAATTGGCCAAGGATGGTGGTTTCCGTCCTGTCGCACAATCGTCCACCACCGAACACAAAAAGCAGTCCGCCGTTGGCCAACTGGTTACGGCTTACCGTTCGCTCGGCACCCGTTGGGCCGATCTGGACCCGCTGAAGCGCTTGCCGCGTCCGAAGATCGACGAGCTGGAGCCTTCTTTCTACGGGTTCACCGATGCGGATCTAAATCAAACCTTCAGCGTTGGCTCGCTCAAGGGACTTCCGGCTGAAGCCAAGCTGGGCGACATCTTGGAAACCCTGAAGCAGACGTACTGCGGCACGATCGGTGTCGAGTACATGTACATGACGGATTACAATGAGAAGCGCTGGCTGCAGGAGCGCCTCGAAGGGATGCGTTCCCGTCCGTCCTACAATCCCGAACAGAAAAAGCGTATTCTTGAGCGGCTGACTGCAGCCGAGACCCTGGAGCGCTACCTCCATACCAAGTATGTCGGTCAGAAGCGTTTCTCGCTGGAAGGCGGCGAGTCCTTGATCGTGGCTATGGACGAAGCCATCCGTACCGGTGGTTCGCAAGGCGTCGACGAGGTGGTCGTCGGTATGGCTCACCGTGGTCGCCTAAACGTGCTGGTCAATACGCTGGGCAAGGCACCGTCCATGCTCTTCGCTGAATTCGAAGGCAAGAAGAAGAGCGATCTGTCCGCTGGTGACGTCAAGTACCACATGGGCTTCTCGTCCGATGTCTCTACCCCGGGGGGGGCCTGCCACCTGACCCTGGCTTTCAACCCGTCGCACCTGGAAATCGTCAACCCGGTAGTTGCCGGCTCGGTCTATGCGCGTCAGGTTCGTCGCGGCGAGGGCAGCAAGACCAAGGTCATGCCGATCCTGGTGCACGGCGATGCCGCTGTCGCCGGTCAGGGCGTCAACCAGGAGATGCTGAACTTTGCTCAGACCCGTGGTTATGGCGTGGGTGGCGTGCTGCACATCGTGGTCAACAACCAAGTTGGCTTCACTACCAGCGACCCGCGTGACTACCGTTCCGGCCATTACTGTACCGACATCTTTAAGATGGTCGATGCCCCGATCTTCCACGTCAATGGGGACGATCCGGAAGCAGTGGCCCTGGTCACCCAACTGGCGGTCGATTATCGCCAGACCTTCCAGAAGGATGTGGTGATTGACATCATCTGCTACCGCAAGCTCGGCCATAACGAGCAGGATGAGCCGATGGTCACCCAGCCGCTGATGTACAAGATCATCTCCAAGCATCCGGGGACCCGTAAACTCTATGGCGACAAGCTGATTGCCGAAGGGGTATTGCAGGCTGACGGTCCGGACCAGATGATCAAGGAGTACCGTGAGCACCTGGACAAGGGTGAGTTGCTGTACAACCCGGTCCTGGCTGGCTACAAGCATCCAATGACCATCGACTGGACGCCGTACCTCACCAAGAAGTACATCGAAACCGTCGACACCTCCGTGCCGGCCAAGGAATTGAAGCGTTTGGCCGAGCGCCTGACCGCAATCCCGGAAGGTTTCACCTTGCACTCCCGCGTCAAGAAGATCGTCGAGGATCGTGCCGCGATGGGCGAGGGCAAGCTGCCCGTCGACTGGGGGATGGCCGAGAATCTGGCTTACGCCTCGTTGCTGGTTTCCGGCTACGGTGTGCGCATTTCCGGTGAAGACGTCGGTCGCGGCACCTTCTTCCACCGCCATGCCGCTTTCCACGATCAGAACCGGACGAGCTGGGATGTCGGTACCTATCACCCGCTGAAGAACCTGCAGGAAAAGCAGGCCGGCTTCCAGTGCTACGACTCCGTCCTGTCGGAAGAAGCCGTGCTCGCCTTCGACTACGGCTATGCTTCGGCTAACCCGTATGAGCTGGTGATTTGGGAAGGCCAATTCGGCGACTTCGCCAACGGTGCGCAGGTGGTGATCGACCAGTTCATTACCTCCGGTGAAGCCAAGTGGGGCCGCGCCTGCGGTCTGGTCATGCTGTTGCCGCACGGCTATGAAGGTCAGGGTCCGGAACACTCGTCTGCTCGCCTCGAACGCTTCATGAATCAGTGTGCCGAAATGAACATGGAAGTCTGTGTGCCGACCACTGCGGCCCAGGTCTTCCACATGCTGCGCCGCCAGGCGGTCCGCATGCAGCGCAAGCCACTGATCGTCATGTCGCCGAAATCGCTGTTGCGCCACAAGGATGCCGCGTCGCCGATCGAAGATCTGGCTAACGGCGAATTCAAGCGCGTTATCGGTGAAGTCGACAAGATCGATGAAAAGAAGGTCAAACGCGTTGTTCTGTGTTCCGGCAAGGTCTACTATGACCTCGTCGCCGCCCGCCGCGAAAGGAAGATCAACGATATCGCCATCGTGCGTATCGAACAGCTCTATCCGTTCCCGAAGGATTCGCTGCAGGTAGAGCTTGCCAAGTATCCGAAAGCGACCGAAGTCGTCTGGTGCCAGGAAGAGCCGCGTAACCAAGGGGCTTGGTATTGGATCGCGTCGCGCCATCACCTGGATTCCAATATCGGCGCCAAGCAGAAGCTGCTGTTGGTTTCCCGTCCGGCCTCTCCGTCACCGGCCGTTGGCTACCTGGCCAAGCACAATGAGCAACAGAAGGCTTTGATCGAGTCCGCCTTGGGCAAGATCGAGTACTGATAACTAGAGCAGAGTGGAGTCACACATGAGCATTATCGAAGTCCAAGTTCCCCAGTTGTCCGAGTCCGTTGCCGAAGGCACTCTCGCATCCTGGAAAAAGAAGATCGGCGAAGCCGTTGCTCGCGACGAAGTCCTGATCGACATCGAAACTGACAAGGTCGTTCTGGAAGTGCCGGCCCCGGCGGCTGGCGTTCTGGTTGAAATCATCAAGGGCGATGGCGAAACCGTCGTTTCCGGCGAGCTGATCGCCAAGATCGACACCGCTGCCCAGGCTTCTGCCGCCGCTCCGGCTGCCGAAGCACCGAAGGCTGCCGCCCCGGCGGCCGCACCGGCCCCGGCCGCTGCCGCTCCGGCTGGCACCGCTAGCCCGGCTGCCCGCAAGATTCTCGACGAAAAGGGCATGTCTGCCGCTGACGTCGCCGGTTCCGGCCGTGGCGGTCGCGTGACCAAGGAAGATGCCGTTGCCGCCGCACCGAAGGCCATCCCGGCTTCGCCGGCCGCTGCCGCTGCACCGTCAGTTTCCGTGCCGGCTTCGGGCGTTGCCCTGGGCGAGCGCACCGAACAGCGCGTGCCGATGACCCGTCTGCGTGCCCGCATTGCCGAGCGCCTGCTGCAATCCCAGCAGACCAACGCCATCCTGACCACGTTCAACGAAGTGAACATGGCGCCGGTCATGGCCCTGCGCAAGCAATATGGTGAGAAGTTCGAGAAGACCCACGGCGTTCGCCTGGGCTTCATGGGCTTCTTCGTCAAGGCCGCTTGTGCCGCCCTGCAGAAGTTCCCGGTTCTGAACGCTTCGGTCGACGGTAACGACATCGTTTACCACGGCTACATCGACATCGGTATCGCCGTCGGTTCGCCGCGTGGCCTGGTTGTGCCCATCCTGCGCAACGCCGACCAGATGTCCATCGCCGAAATCGAGAAGAAGATCGCCGAATTCGGCGCCAAGGCCAAGGATGGCAAGCTGTCCATCGAAGAACTCTCCGGTGGCACCTTCTCCATCTCCAACGGCGGTATCTTCGGCTCGATGATGTCGACCCCGATCATCAACCCGCCGC
>JAYREE010000012.1:0-126213 GCA_041909105.1 Azonexus sp. | reverse complement strand
CTCTTCTTGTTCCTCCCTTCAGCGCCCGTAGCTCAACTGGATAGAGCAGCTGCCTTCTAAGCAGCAGGTCGGGGGTTCGAGTCCCTCCGGGCGCGCCAAGCCCCTTTCGTTTCCCTCTCGTTGCCGTCTCGTCCGTTTGGCGGACGAACTTGCAATTTGCCTATCGTCGGCGCATATTGAATTTGTGTCGGCAGTGTCTTGAACCGGTTCGGCAGAGTGCAAAGCTTGGCGCATCCCGCAGTGCGTCGCAGTGAGGTAGGGGTAATGAAATCGAATCTTCCCCGAATAGCGATATTTAGTGCTTTGCAGGAAATTTTGGTCTTCCTGTGCGGGGTTTTGTTGTGTCTCTTTTCTGCAGGCGTCTTTGCCGGCATGCCGAATATTTCAGAGGACGAATCGCCGCGTGTACGAGCATTGCTTGATCAGGCGTGGGCGGCCGAATCGGGGCGCGGCCTGGAACCCAATCCGTACTTGGCGGCCATTCTCTATCGTCAGGCTGGGGATTTGGGTAGTGCTGAAGGTTTTTATCGCGCTGCCTTGCTGCAGTTCCCGTCTGGCCGAATCAATCTGGTGACGAACGATGGGTTGTGCCTGCTCGTTGCCGCGAGCCAGTTGGGCCATGCCGCGGCTGGCGGGCTGCTGGAGCGTGTCGAGGCGGTCAATGGCCTGCGGGCCAGCAAGTGCGACGAAAACCTTCCACTACCCGGTGTCTTCAGTTTCGATCTGGTCGGCTACGTCAATGGCTTGAGCATGAATAAACAGAAGATAGCCGCCATTGTTCGGCGACTAGCTGTCGCCTACAAGGTCGATCCGGATCTGGCACTCGCCATCGCAACGGCCGAGTCCAACTTCAATCCCAGAGCCGTCTCGTCCAAGATGGCGATGGGTGTGATGCAGTTGATCCCGGAAACCGCCGAGCGCTTCAATGTGCGCAACCCGTTCGATCCGGAACAGAATATCCGGGGCGGTCTGGCTTATCTGCGCTGGCTCAAGCAGTATTTCGGCGGCGATGTGGTGCGTGTGGTGGCCGCTTACAATGCCGGTGAGGGGACTGTCGTCAAATACAACGGGGTGCCCCCTTACAAAGAAACCATTTCCTATGTAAACCGCGTCATGAGCTATTCCGGCAAGCGTGTCTGCGCATCAAGCGGCGGGAAATTCGTTGCCGAGCTTAGTGGGCGTGGACCTTGCGGTGTGGTGTATCCCAAAGCGGGTGCCGTACGGGAGATCAGGTCTCCGGATATACCTTCAGCTACGCCGGACGGGGTGTTGCTGGTTCGCTAGCAGCGGTGGCATCGGTCGACGATAGCCTCATTACCAGCGGTGTTGCACGGGAAAGGGCGAGGGCACGATAGGCCCTGAGAACGACGAGTGGTCGATTGTCGATCTCGGCAATCTCGCATCCCAGGCCGAGACCATGGCGCCAGACGTTTTTCCGCACCACACGGACGAGGAAATCGATTGAGACGGGTAGATCTTCGGATTCAATGCGACACAGCCAGGTTTTTCGTCCGCCTAGGGGGGGCATCGGCATCGGCAAGCGCCACGCCGAGCGAAGAAATATCGACAATTCGACCGGTGATGGCCTTGCTGCCGGCGATCAGTGTGGCCTTTCCGGTAATCGGGAAACGTTTCGTTCTTCGGTAGTTGTGCAGCATTGGTCGTTCACTCCATCGCTAGAGAAACGTGTGCCTCACCGATAGTCAGGATTCTCGTTCCTTTTTCGTGTCCGGGCGCGGAGTTGTTGTTGCCGGGGGCTTCGACGCAAAATTGATCCTGGCGCCACCCAGGCTTTGGGTGATCTCGATCACGCCGTTCAATATCCGGTTCTCGGGGTTTTTCTGGCAATATGCGTCAAGCAGGGGAACGAGCACCTTGGCATCTGCAACGACGGAGGTCACCTGTTCATAACCTTTGGGAGCATAGACGTTGTGCGCGGCGAAAAAGCCATTGGCCCATTCGATGGTCAAGGCGCGCGCCTCACCATTCTTGTCGTCCTTCCATTGGTTCCAGTCGCTGCATTTGCGCACGCCCATGCCGGAAACCTTCACGTCGCGTCCCCAAGCCTCGGCCTGACTCACGAACACGAGTGTGGCCACTAAAGACACTGCTGAAATTTTCCGCACGAGTGTAGGGTTGAACGACATCTTTCGCCTTTCCATAGACAATTGCGCAGTCAATTATCGAATCATGATGAGCCTCAATGCCACACAGGCTCTAAGGAGCAGAATAAGAGTCCGCTTCGCGCATTGCAAGTTTCATATGGGGGCGTCGTGCAATACAGAGTGTTGTTTGTTTGCCGGAACAACGTTTGCCGTTCGGTATTGGCCGAAGCCGTCATGCGGCGCATGCTGGTGGTACAAGGCTTGGCCGATCAAGTGGAGCTGTCATCGGCGGCTACGCATGGCGTGCATGTAGGAGCGCAACCCGATTCGCTCGTCCTGCGTGCGGCGGCAAAACACGGCTATCCCCTATCCGGGGTGCATTCCAGAAAAATCGGTTGGCACGATCTGGAGTATTTTGATCGGATTTTGGCGATGGATCGCGTCTGTCTTGAGCATTTGAAGCGTATGGCTCGCTGCGATCAACAGAGCCGCATCGAATTGCTGATGCAATATGCCGTCCGGCACTTCGAACACGATGTGCCCGATCCCTATCTCAGCCTTGGGCGGGGATTCGACGAGGTCGTCGACATGATTGAGGATGCCTGTCGTGGCTTGGCCGACGAGCTGCGGCAGAACGGCTGCACGACGTAAGGGTGGCGAAAACTACGGTATCATTCGACCTTTTGGACAAGCGGCCGCTTGTCCATATGAACGTAACCGAAGGGTTTTCTGCTCATGTTTGACGCAGTCCGCAACAACAAACGTATCGTCCAGATCTTTCTTGCCCTGATCACGCTGCCGTTCGCCTTTTTCGGCGTCGAGTCGTACATGCGCAGTAGCGGCGGTGGCGACCAGGTGGCGAAGATCGGCGATGTCAAGATCACACAGCAGCAGTTTCAACAGGCTGTCCGCGAGCAGCAGGACCGCCTGCGCAATCAGTTGGGTGGCCAGTTCGATCCCAAAATGCTGGACACGCCGGAAGCGCGTAAGGCGATCCTCGACGATCTGATCAATCAGCGTGTTCTCTTCATCGAAGCTAGCAAGAAGCGCATGTTTGCCAGCGACGAGGCGGTGCGTCAGACGATTGGGGCTATCGAAGCCTTCAAGGTGGACGGGAAGTTTTCCCGCGAGCGTTACGAAGCGGCGTTGCGTGCCCAAGGCATGACCCCAGCCGGCTTCGAGGCCCAGCTGCGCCAGGATATGACGTTGCAGCAACTGGCAGGTGCTGTCGGGCAGTCCGGCGTGGTTGCACGCACCGTCAGCGATCGCGTGCTGGCCTTGCAAACCGAACAGCGAGAGGTCATGGAATATCGTCTGGCGGTGGACAGCTATCTGGACAAGGTCAAGCTGGCCGATGGCGCAGCCAAGAAGTTCTACGACGACAATGCCAAGCAGTTCGAGACGCCGGAACAGGCCAAGGCGGAGTACGTGGTGTTGTCGATGGAGTCCATCGCCTCGCAACTGGCGGTGACCGACGCCGAAGTTAAGTCTTGGTACGACAGCCATAAGGATCGTTACCAGCTGAGCGAGGAACGCCGGGCCAGCCATATCCTGATCGCCTCGGAGAAGCTAGGCAAGGACAAGGCGAAGTCCAAAGCCGAAGAGGTACTGAAGGAATTGCAGAAGACGCCGGCCGCTTTTGCCGATCTGGCCAAGAAAAATTCCGATGACCCGGGTTCGGCCAGCAAGGGCGGTGATCTCGGGTTCTTCGGCCGCGGCATGATGGTCAAGCCTTTCGAAGACGCTGCCTACTCGCTGAAGGAAGGTGAGATGTCCGGCGTGGTCGAATCCGATTTCGGTTTCCACATCATCAAAGTGACCGGCATTCATGCCGCGAAGGAAAAGCCCCTGGCCGAGGTCAAGGGCGAGATCGAAACGGAACTGAAGAAGACCGCAGCTTCGCGCAAATTCGCCGAGGCTGCCGAAGCCTTCAGCAATCTGGTTTATGAGCAGGCCGACAGCCTGAAACCGGCAGCAGACAAGTTCAAGCTGGAGATCAAGCAGAGCGGCTGGATCGGTCGTCAGGCCAACCCGGCTGCCGGCCCACTAGGCAACGAGAAGCTGTTGGGTGCCTTGTTCTCCGAAGATTCGGTCAAGAACAAGCGTAATACCGAAGCGGTGGAAATCGCGCCGAATACCCTGGTGGCAGCCCGCATCGTCGATTACAAGGCCGCCGCGGTGCAGCCTTTCGACAGCGTCAAGGCCAGCATCGAAGGCCTGCTCAAGCGCCAGGAGGCGCAAACCATGGCCAATAAGGAAGGTGAAGCGCTGCTCGCCAAGTTGAATGCTGGCGAAGACAAGGTCAATTGGGGCGCTGCCAAGTCGGTGTCGCGCATGGATGCACGCCTGATTCCGCCGCCGGCCGTACCGACCGTGTTCCGCATGGAAACCGGCAAGCTGCCGGCTTACGCCGGCACCTCGTTGCCAGGGGCCGGTTATGCTGTGTTCAAGCTGACCAAGGTGACGGCTGGCGACGCATTGGACGATGCACGCAAGCAAGGCCTGGCTCGCCAGTTGGGCAACATCGCTGCGCAGGAAGAGGTGCGCCTCTATCTCGAAGCGCTGCGGAGCCGCTACAAGGTTGAAATCAATCCGGCGGCACTGGAGGCGAAGTAGAAATAAGCCTCTCCCGACCATATGACAGAAAAGCGGGCCTTTGGCCCGCTTTTTTTATGCGGCTGACGCTTCTGGCTCAAGTTGTCCTCAGCGCAGCCGTAGTGCCTCGAAGGCGTCGTTTACTGACAGGAAGACTTCGCCGGAAAGTGCGGACCAGAGCGGCGAGCGTTGCAACCTGTCCTGTACCGGCCCCTTGATTTCGGCCAGGTGCAGGCGGATGTGCCGACTGCCGAGATCGCGGTTAAGGTCGTTCAGGACTTCCATGGCGGTGGTGTCGACGCGATTGACCGCGCTCATGATCAGAACCACATCCTGCGTTTGCGGCGCCTTGTCGAGTTCCAGCGTCAAGCGAGACTCGACGGCACTCAGGTTGCCGAAGAACAGGCTTTCGTCGATGCGCAGCAGCAGAACGCCCGGAATGGTCTCGACCCCGTGGCGCTCGACGTTACGGAAATGCTCACTATCCGGAATGCGGCCGATGACGGCGATATGCGGCGTGCTGGCACGCAACAGCAAGGTGGTGAGGGAAAGCAGGATGCCCAGCGCGATGCCGTTTTCCAGGCCGAGGGCGATGACGCCGAAGCCGGTCCCGAGGAGGGCAGCGGCGTCAGCGCGGTCGTAATTCCAGGCTTGCTTCAGGGCGCGCAGGTCGACCATGCTGATGGCGGCAACCATGATGCTGGCTGCCAGCACAGCCAGCGGCAGGCGGGCGAAGAGCGGGGCAAAACCGGCGACGACCAGCAGCATGGCGATGGCGGCGACGATGCTGGCCAGCGGCGTTTCGGCACCGGCTGCAACATTGACCGCCGACCGCGAAACGCCGCCGCCGACCGGCATGCCGCCATAGAATGCGGCCACGACATTAGCGGCACCGAGGCCAAGCAACTCGCCGTTCGGATTGACCCTTTCCTGGCGTCGAATGGCCAAAGCCTGGGCCATGGCGATGTTCTGCACCATGCCGATCAGCGCCATGAGCAAGGCCGGGATGGCGAGCAAGCGGATCGAATTGGCGTCAGGCAGGAAGAGGCTGAGGCCCGGTAGTCCCTCGCGAATGCTGCCGACAACGGCGACGCCGGCCTGCCGGTCGAGGTCGAGACCGACGACCAGGAGCGTAGCGACTGCAACGACCAACAAGGGGGTCAGGCGGACCAGGAAGGCGGCGGTTCCCTGGCGCAGGCCTGCCTTGATGAGCAGGCCTTGCAGCGACAGACGGGCGAAGCCGAGGATCAGCAGCGAAGTGAAACCGATCAGCAAGGTCCAGCGGTTGGTGTGGCCAAGCTGTTCAGGAAGGGCGGCGAGGGCGCTCCAAACGTTGGTGGCGCTGAGTTCGATGCCGAGCAGGTGTTTCAACTGGCTGAACACAATCAAGATGGCCGAGCCGGAGATGAAACCGCTGACGACCGGGCGGCTGAGCAATTGGGAGAGGAAGCCGAGGCGCAGTGCGCCGAAGGCGAGCAGGAGCAGGCCGGAGAATAGCGAGAGCGTGGCCGCCAGGGTGGCGTATTCCGGGGTGCCAGGTGCGACCAAAGGACTGAGCACCGAATAAGTCATGATGGCCGTGATGGCGACCGGGCCGACCGCCTGCACCATGCTGCTGCCGAACAGCGCGTAGGCGATGACCGGGAAGGTGGCGACGTAAAGCCCGGCCTGCGGCGGCAGCCCGGCCAGCAGGGCGTAGGCCAGGCTTTGCGGCAGGACGAGGATGGTGACGATAATGCCGGCGCTCAGGTCGGCGGCCAGATGGCGGCGCGGGTAGTGACGAATCCAGGCGGGGAGGAATTGCGGCAAAGAAGGCATGGGGATGGGCAAAGAGACGCCGAGCGGTGAATCGGAATATTGCAAAGTTCTGATGGGCGGCAATCTTAGACCAACTCGGCCATCTGCGTGCCAAAGGCAACTTATCGCGCGATCAACGAGTCTTGGTTTTTGCCGTTTTTGCCCGGTGCACCGCAGCAGTCGTCTGCTTGGCCCATGTCGGCGAGATATTCGTGAAAAAACTGCTTGATTAAGCGGGGTTTTTACATTGCAATGTCATTCACGCACTTTTCATGAGGAGATTCCCATGTACAAGTTTATTGCAGGCATGCTCCTGATCCTGAGCGGGGCCGTTCTGGCGGACGAAACGCCGATCGGCTATGTCAAGACGGTGAGCGGTGAGGCTACGGTGAGCACGGCCGGCAAGTCGGTCAAGGCGCAGCCGGGAACTCCGGTGGCTCAGGGTAGCGTGCTGAAGACGGCGGCTAAAAGCAGCATGGGCGTAACTTTCAAGGACGAGACCGTGATGTCTTTCGGGCCGGATACCGAGTTGACCGTCGATGAATACCTTTACGCGCCGAGCCAGGGTAAGCTGAAGCTGGGCAGCAAGCTGGCCAAGGGCAGCATGAACTACGTTTCCGGCGTGATCGCCAAGCTCAATCCGGATGCGGTGTCGGTGCAGACGCCGAGCGGCACGATCGGCGTGCGCGGCACGCAATTCGTGGTCAAGGTGGAAGAATGAACCGGGCGGGAGCGTGCTTGCTGCTGGCAGTTGCTACTGCACTATTGGGCGGTTGTGCCAGCAAGTCCTACGTTGCCCTGCTGGAGAGTCCCGATGGAACGACAGGTAAGGTCTTCATCAAGGGCGCCAAGGGCGAGCAGGTGATCGACCGGGCGGGGAGTGCCGCGCCGCTGGACGGTTCCAAAGCGGCCAAGGCCATGCCCGAAGAGCAGCTGAAAAAGGATTTTGGCGAGGCGATGGCCGCGCGCCCCGCATTGCCGGAGCGTTTCATCCTCTATTTCGAATTGGGCGGCGCCAAGCTGACACCTGAATCGGAAGCGCTGCTGCCGAAAGTCATCGAAAACGCGGCCAAGCGGCCAGGGGTGGATGTTTCCATCATCGGTCACACCGATACCGCCGGCAAGGCCGATGCCAACGAGGCACTAGCTTTGAAGCGGGCGCAGGCGGTGGCCGACATGATCAAGGCGAAAGGCTTGAAGGTGACGGCGCTGACGGTCGAGTCGCACGGCGAGCGCAATTTGCTGATCCAGACGCCGGACGAGACACCGGAACCGCGCAATCGGCGCGTCGAAATTTCGATCAGGTAAGACTCATTTTTCGCTCATGACGATCAGGTCGCCCCGTTCACCAGCGGCCAGGCGCCGGCGATGCAGGAGGAGCAGGGGGTCGTCCGGGTAGTCGGCCAGCAGGCGGTCGAAATGCGCCAAGGCATCGGACGATTGTTCGGCCATGGCGGCATAGGCCGTCAGGTAGTCGGCCAGCGGGCAACGCCCAGCTGGCGAAATTGACGGTTCGAAGACGGCGAGTGCCTCCGTCTTACCCTTCAGCACAAGACGGCCGATTGGGCGCATTTCGACCTCCGGGTTGTCGGCCGCAATGCTTTCCGAAACGCACAGATGCGTGCCCAAGTGCTTGTTCACACTCTCCAGCCGGGCAGCCGTATTCACCGGGTCGCCCAGGGCTCGATAGTCGAACATGTTGGAGCCGCCGAAATTGCCAACGATGACTTCGCCGCTATGTACGCCGATCCGGGTGTGACCGAAGGCGATGCCTCGTGCCTGCAGATCTTCCGCGTAACGCTCGGCGAATCTTTCCATTTCGATGGCGCAACGCAGTGCGCGTTGGCGATGGTCGGCTTGCTCCAGCGGGGCCGAGAACATGATGGCCACGGCGTCGCCGACGATGCGGTCGAGGGTTCCTTCGTGGCGGAAGGCGATGGCGATCATTTCGTCGAGATAGGCATTGAGCAGTGCGACGGCCTCGGCCGGATCGATCTTCTCCATCAGGCTGGTGAAGCCGGCCAGATCGGTAAAGATGAAACTGCATTGCTGGCGTCTGCCACCCAGTTCCATGGCTTCCGGATTGTCGACCAGGTGGGCGACGCGGTTGGGTGAAACGTAACGGGCGAAAGCCTGCTTGATCCAGCGCTGCTCGCGTTCGCTGGCCCAGTGATGGACCAGGCTGCCGATGACGAATGCCAGAAGGATGGTGATTGCCGGCGTGGCCGAATCGAGCAATAAGCCGTACGCCGAGAAAGACTGCCAACTACCGAACACAAGCCCGGTGAGAAGGCCTAGCGTCGCCAAGGCCGCAGTCAGGGCGCCGAGACGCAAGGCAAGAAGGCCGGCGCTCAGTCCGCCGATCAGCAGGCAGATGGCTTCGAGGCCGCGCGCCCAACTCGGGCGTTCGAGGTATTGCCCGTTGAGAATCTGTTCCAGGGCTTGGGCGTGTGCTTCAACCCCAGGCATTAGTCGACCGAGCGGGTTGAAGCGCAAATCCATCAGCCCCTGGGCCGAACTGCCGATCAGGACGAGATGACCGGCCAGTTTCTCCGGCGCCACCTCGCCGGAATAGATTTGCCAAGCCGGGATATAGCGTTCGGCCACCGGTGCGGAGTAATGGACCCAGATCTCGCCGTGCGGTGTGGTCGGGATGGTCAATTCGCCAATGCGGATTTCTGCAATTCCGCTGCCGTGCTCGGCGCTTTTCAGCACGATATTGCCGCCGCCTTGCCCGACACGCAGGACTTCGCTCGTCAGTGTGCCCACTGGCGTGTCGCCAACGCGTAGCGCCAGCGGCACGCGGCGAACGATGCCATCGCTGTCCGGCACGAAGGTCAGGGCGCCATTGCCTTTGGCGGCTGTGGCCAGATCGGGCAGCGAACCGAGCAGATTGCTGAACGGGTGCAGCCAGTTCGTTGCCGGCTCGCCGGAAAAGATGAAGCGCCCCATGCGCTTGGGGATTGCTGCCGCCGCCTTGCTCTCGTCGGCTGCCGTATGATCGACTGCAAAGCCGAGGACGGCATCGGAGGTTTTGAGGTGCTCGGCGAAGACCTTGTCGTGGTCGGGGAGGTGCACCAGCTCATCGCGCAGACGGCCACGCAAACCCCAAAGCGTAGCGGCAGCTTGCGGTGAGGTGCGGTCAGGTTCGGCGAAGATGACGTCGAAACCGATGGCGGCAACGCCTGCGGCATTCAGTCGGTCGAGCAATTCGGCCAAACGGGTTCGCGGCCACGGCCACTGCCCCAAGCGGCTCAGGCTGGCATCGTCGATATCGATAATGCGGACCGGTGCCGCAATATAGGTGCGTGGCTGCCAGCGTTGGTACTGATCGAACAGATGGTTGCGTAGCGTTTGCACCGAAACGCTCTCGCCGAGCAAGAAGACGAGTCCGAAAACGACCGGGAGTATGGGCGCCAGCCAAGTAGCGGTGAAGCGGGCTCGTTTATCCATGAGGGACTCGAATAATTCGGACGAAGGCGGAATATGCCAGTGTCGCTTTTTTACAAGCAGTCGGCATGATGCTAATGTTACCGCCGATGTCAGCAACAGGGCGGATTTCAGAAGTTTTCCGGGAACGGCCGGGGTGAGCGGTAGTTGGGGGAATAAGCATGTTCGCGGGAATCAGGGTTCGTTTCCAGAGTTGGGTCTTGACCACGGTCACCTTGCTGGTGGTCGTCTTGGCGGCCGTCTTCCTGCTGACGGTGTTCCGTACCTTCAGCAAGATTGCCGAGGAAAATGCCATTGGGCGCTTTGCCTTGATCGGGCAACAGGCCTACGGCCAACTCGATGCCTTGCTCAAGCAAAGTGCAGGATTCGTCACGGCTCAGGCACATGCTGATATCGACCAATTCGTGGTCAATCGCCGCTTGAACCCGAAGGATCAGGTGTCGCCCTTCCTGGCCTCGCTGGAAGCGGAAGATACCGTTTATTCCCACTTCTTCGGCCTGGCCAACGACGAATTTCTCCAAGTCATTGCCTTGCGCGAGAACCCGCGCATCGTTTCGGCATTGAAAGCGCCACTGCACAGCTATTTTGCGATCCGTCGCATCCAGCGCAAGGGCGATGAGCAACGTAGCGAAAGCTGGACTTTTCTCGACCGGGCGCGGCGGATTCTCGATGCGCAATATCGGGAAACTCAATTCCAGCCGACTTCACGTCCCTGGTATGCCGGGGCGACCAAGCAGAACCGTCTGTATGTCACCGAGCCCTATCTCTATTCTTCGACGGGGGAATTAGGGGTGGCGGTGGCCTATCCGTTGGCGGAGGAGGCTGGGGCGCTCGGTAGCGATATCAGCCTGCAATCGCTCTCCGATTTCCTGAGCAAGGCGCCGCTCTCGGCCAACGGTGCGATTGCCTTGCAGGATGCGGCCGGGCGTATCCTGGCGTTTCACGGCAAAGGGCAATATTTTGCCAACCTCCAGGTCGCGCCGCTGAATATGCCGGAGCAGGTGGGCAATCCTTATCTGGCGGTCCTGCGCGACGGCTTGCTGACGGAAGAGGCACAGATACTGCCTCTGGGGCCGGACAAGGAGAAATTCGTCGTTACCCAGCACCGTTCGAATGGGGCCTGGGCCGGGCATTTTCGTGTGGTGGTGCTGGCGCCGGTGAGCGATTTTTCGGGGGCTTTCGTCAAGGCTGAACGTGATGTCGTGCTGGTATCGATTATCGTGCTGCTGTTCTTGCTGCCCTTGTCCTTCCTTGGTTCGCGTCAGGTTTCGCAAACCCTGGTCCGCATGGCGCAGGATTCGGAGCGCCTGAAACGACTCGATTTCTCGGCCGAGCCGACGACGCCGGATACCTTCCTCTATGAAATTCGCACGCTGGGCGAAGCACAGGTCGTCATGCAGCATTCGATCCGGGAGCGGACAGAGCAGCTGGAATTGGCTCAGCACAAGCTGTCGATGCTGGTTGAAAATGGTTTGCTGTTCTCGCAGGAGCAGGATCGCACCCGTCTCCTGCGTCATATCCTGTTTGGCGCCAAGAACATCGTTCCATGTCAGGCGGCAACGCTGTTCCTGAAAACAGAAAACAACTCGCTGATCTTCGCCCAGCGGACGAACGACGACCCGTTGCCGACGACGGAAATTCCCTTGTTCGATCCAGATACGGGCAAGCCTCGCGAAAACTACGTAGCACCTTACGTCGCCCTGCATAACCGCTCGGTAGTCATCGATGACGTGTATCGCGAAACACGCTTCGATGTTTCGGGGACCAAGCGCTTCAGCGAGGAGTCCGGTTTCCGTACCGTGTCGATGCTGACCGTGCCGCTTTCGCCGCAGGACGGTGAAGTGATCGCCGTCCTGCAATTGCTGAATGCTTGCGATCCGAAAACCGGCGAGGTAATTCCTTTCGATCACGATATCGTCGGCTATGTCGAAGCGATGGCTGCGCAGGCGGCCGTGGCCCTGCAGAACCACAATCTGATCGAGGCGCAACGCCAGTTGATGGATGCCCTGATCAAGATCATTGCCGGCTCGATCGACGCCAAGAG
The DNA here is from genome assembly GCA_041909105.1 of Azonexus sp. Lineage (GTDB taxonomy): Bacteria > Pseudomonadota > Gammaproteobacteria > Burkholderiales > Rhodocyclaceae > Azonexus. The sequence continues at coordinate 114,222 of JAYREE010000012.1, read as the reverse complement.
CCCCTATACGGGTGGCCATTGCGAGCGGGTGCCCGAGTTGGCCCTGATGCTGGCCGAGGAGGCGAGCAAGGTCGAGTATGGTCCGCTGGCCGATTTTCGCTTCAGCAGCGAGGACGAATGGCGCGAATTCCGCATCGGTGCCTGGTTGCACGACTGCGGCAAGGTGACGACGCCGGAGTACGTGGTCGATAAGGCGACCAAGTTGGAAACCATCTACAACCGCATTCACGAGGTGCGCATGCGCTTCGAAGTGCTGTTGCGCGATGCAACAATCGAGCGCCTGCAGGCCATCCATGAGCGCGGGATGCCGATGGCCGAGGCAGATGTCATTTTCGCTGCGCGCCGCACCCAATTGCTCGACGATTTCGCTTTTGTTGCGGAATGCAACCTGGGTGGAGAATTCATGGCACCCGAGCGTATCGAGCGCTTGCAGCGGATCGCCGAGGAAACCTGGCTGCGCCATTTCGACGACCGTTTGGGCTTGGCGCACGATGAATTGCGGCGTTACGCCGGGGTGGTCCCGGCGCCTTTGCCGGCGATCGAAAAACTGCTGGCCGACAAGCCGCACCATGTCTTGCCGCGTATTCCGAATGCTGCGCTCGACGAAAAATGGGGCTGGCAGGTAAGGATTCCGGAAAACCAGTACAACTTCGGCGAACTCTACAACCTGTCGGTCGCCCGCGGCACGTTAAGCGAGGAAGAGCGCTTCAAGATCAACGAGCACATCATCCAGACCATCGTGATGCTGGAAAAAATGCCGTTGCCGAAGAACATGCGACGGATACCGGAGTACGCCGGCACACACCATGAAACGCTGATTGGGACCGGTTATCCGCGCAAGCTGACGGCCGAGGAGTTGTCCGTGCCGTCGCGCATCATGGCCATTGCCGACATCTTCGAGGCGCTGACCGCTTCTGATCGGCCTTACAAGAAGGGCAAGACGCTCTCGGAGTCGATCAAGATACTTTCCTTCTTCAAGAAGGACATGCATATCGACCCGGTACTGTTCGATCTTTTCCTGACTTCCGGTATCTATCGGCGCTATGCCGAGCGCTATCTGAAGCCGGAACAGATCGACGAGGTGGATATCACGGCTTATCTCGGCTGAATTGCGAGATAGCCCAGGGCCTTGTGCCGCCAATAAAAATGCCGACCCGCAGGTCGGCATTTTTTATCGTTTTGCCGCGTGCACCGCAGCAGTGGGCTTTTACGCCGGCAGCGGGTCCGGATTGCCGAGGGCGGTGGTGTTCATGCCGCCATCGACGTAGAGGATTTCGCCGGTGATGCCGCTGGCCAGGTCGGACAGCATGAAGGCGGCGGCATTGCCGACTTCCTCGATGGTCACGTTGCGACGCAGCGGGGCATTGTGCGAGTTGTAAGCCAGCAGCTTGCCGAAGTTGCCGATGCCGGAAGCCGCCAGGGTCTTGATCGGGCCGGCCGAGATGGCGTTGGCACGGGTACCTTCGGGGCCGAGGCAGAAGGCCAGGTAGCGCGTGGCAGCTTCGAGGCTGGCCTTGGCCAGACCCATGGTGTTGTAGTTCGGCATCGTGCGCTCGGCGCCCAGGTAGGAGAGGGCGAGCAGCGAGCCGTTACGGCCCTGCATCATCGGGCGGGCGCCCTTGGCCAGTGCGGCATAGCTGTACGACGAGATGTCGTGGGCAATGCGGAAGGCCTCGCGCGAGATGCCGTTCAGGAAATCGCCTTCGATGGCTTCGGTCGGTGCGTAGGCGATGGAGTGAACCAGGCCGTCGAGGCCATCCCAACGCTTGCCCAGCTCGACGAACAGGTTGTCGATTTGCTCGTCGCTGCTGACATCGACCGGAATGGTGATGTCGCTACCGAACTCGGCGGCAAATTTCTTGATGCGGTCTTCAAAGCGCTCGTTCTGGTACGTAAATGCCAGTTGTGCGCCTTCGCGATGGCAGGCCTTGGCGATGCCATAGGCGATGGAATGCTTGGAAAGCAGGCCGGTGATCAGGATCTTCTTGTCGGCGAGAAAGCCCATTCGATGTTCTCCCTTTGGGGTTAAGCCGCAAGATTATAAACCGATAAGCCGCAATTCCACCCACTTCGCGGGGGAATTGCGGCGCTTTGATAAATAGCAGGGTTACATATTCGGGTAAGTCGGGCCTTCGCCTCCTTGTGGCACGACCCAATTGATGTTCTGCGTCGGATCCTTGATGTCGCAGGTCTTGCAATGCACGCAGTTCTGCGCGTTGATCTGCAGGCGCGGCTGACCTTCCTCGCGACCGAGGATTTCATAGACGCCGGCCGGGCAGAAGCGCTGTTCCGGCGCGTCGTACTGCGCCAGGTTGACGCTGATCGGCACGGCAGCATCCTTCAGCTGCAAGTGGCAGGGCTGGTCTTCCTCGTGGTTGGTGCTGGACAGGAAGACCGAAGACAGGCGGTCGAAGGTGATGACGCCGTCCGGCTTCGGATAATCGATCTTCGGGCAGTCCGCAGCCGGTTTCAGCTTGGCATGATCCGGCGTCTTGTGGCGCAGGGTCCATGGCGCCTTGCCGCCGAAGACGATCTGGTCGATGCCGAACATGATGGAGCCCAGCTTCAATCCCTTTGACATCCACGGCTTGAAGTTGCGCGCTTTGTAGAGCTCGTCGTACAGCCAGCTGTTCTTGAAGGCCTCGGGGTAGGCGGTCAGCTCGTCGCGTTCGCGCTCGGCCTGCAGTGCGGCGAAACAGGCTTCGGCCGCCAGGGCGCCGGATTTGATGGCGCAGTGGGAGCCCTTGATACGCGCAGCGTTGAGGAAGCCGGCATCATCGCCGACCAGCACGCCACCAGGGAAAGTCAGCTTGGGCAAGGATTGCAGGCCGCCCGCGGTGAGGGCGCGGGCACCGTAGGCGATGCGCTTGCCGCCTTCGAGAAACTTGCGGATTTCGGGATGCGTCTTGAAACGCTGGAATTCCTCGTAGGGTGACAGATGCGGATTCTCGTAGCCGAGGCCGACGACGAAACCGATGGCAATCTGGTTATCTTCGAGGTGATAGAGGAAGCCGCCGCCGTAGGTGTCCGGCTGCATTGGCCAGCCACCGCTGTGGATGACCAGGCCGAGCTGGTGCTGGTCGGGCTGGATTTCCCAGAGTTCCTTGAGGCCGATGCCGTAGGTTTGCGGATCGGCTTCGGCGTTGAGGCCGAATTTTTCCATCAACTGCTTGCCGAGATGGCCGCGGCAGCCTTCGGCGAAAAAGGTGTATTTGCCGTGCAGTTCCATGCCGGGCTGGAAGTTCGGGCCTTCCGAGCCGTCGTGCAGGCGGCCCATGTCGCCGGTGGCGACGCCCTTCACCGCGCCGTTCTCGTCGAACAGTACTTCGGCGCCGGCAAAGCCTGGGTAGATTTCGACGCCCAGCGCCTCGGCTTGTTCGCCCAGCCAGCGGCAGACGTTGCCCAGCGAAATGACGTAGTTGCCTTCGTTGTGGAAGCAACCGGGGAGCAGGGAATTCGGCACCTTGGTGGCGCCGGTTTCGGACAGGATGAAGAAGCGGTCTTCGGACACCGGCGCGTTGAGCGGGGCACCGTCTTCCTTCCAGTTGGGCAGGAGTTCACTCAGCGCACGCGGATCCATGACAGCGCCCGAGAGAATGTGGGCGCCGATCTCGGCACCTTTCTCGATCAGGCAGACGTTGATGTCGCCGCCTTGTTCCGCCGCCAATTGCTTCAAGCGAATGGCCGAGGCAAGACCGGCCGGGCCGCCGCCGACGATGACGACGTCGAATTCCATGGCTTCGCGTTCCATGATGTCTCCTTTAATTATTGTCAGCTTGTTTTCAATACTGTAGACAATACGGTACAGTATGGAAAGCCTTTGATCAACTCATTTTCAAACGATCGTTTATGGAACACCGCAAGAAACTGATTCACGTCACCAAGATGCCGATTCGCTGGGGCGACATGGATGCCTACGGCCATGTGAACAATACCGTTTATTTCCGTTATATGGAGCAGGCACGGGTCGAGTGGATCGAGGACATGAAGGTGATCGTCCGCCCGGGCGGCGATGGGCCGGTGATCATCAATGCCAGCTGCACCTTCCTGATGCCGATGACTTACCCGGGCATGGTCGAGGTCCGTACCTACGTTGGCAGCATCGGGCGCTCCAGTTTCCAGACCTATGTCGAGATGCGCATCGAGGGCGATGAGCGCATCTACGCCGAGGGTGCGGCCAAGGTGGTGTGGATGAATACGCAGACCGGAAAATCGGTGCCGGTGCCCGAGCATATTCGGGTGGCGCTGGAAGCGGAGTAAACTCCCCGCCCATCGCGAACCGAATCGAGAAGCCATGGGCAAGAAGAAAACCTGGGAAAAACTGCTGTCGAGCGAACGCCTGGGCGCGGGTAAGGCCCCCGGCACGGCCGAGCGCACCGCTTTTCAGCAGGATTACGACCGCATTGTTTTCACCTCGGCCTTCCGTCGGCTGAAGGACAAGACGCAGGTTTTTCCGCTGTCCAAGAGCGATTACGTTCGCACCCGCCTGACCCATAGCCTGGAAGCGAGTTGCGTCGGGCGTTCGCTCGGCGCCGTCGTCGGGCGTGAGATCATCGCTCGCCACGGCTTGAAGGATGTCGAATCGGGCGATTTTGGGGCCATTGTCGCCGCCGCCTGTCTGGCCCACGACATCGGCAACCCGCCGTTCGGTCACGCCGGCGAGGATGCGATCCGCGAGTGGTTCCGCAATTCCGGACTGCTCGACCGGCACGAATTCACGCCGGCTCAACGCGCCGATTTCGAGCGCTACGAGGGCAACGCACAGGGCTTTCGCATCGTCAGTCGGCTGCAGAGTCCGGCCAACCCCGGTGGGTTGCAGCTGACCAGCGCTGTTTTGGCGACTTTCACCAAATATCCGCGGCCTTCTGCGGTGGACAGCGATTTACCGGGAAAAAGCGGCAAGAAATTCGGCTTCTTCCAGCAGGATGCCGACAATTTTGCCCGCGTCGCCGAGGCGACCGGCATGGTCGAGCGCCTGCCGGGACAAGCCTGGCGGCGGCACCCACTGGCCTTTCTGGTCGAGGTGGCGGATGACACCTGTTACCTGATCGTCGATCTGGAGGACGCGGCACGCCTGGGCTTCGTGCCCTACAAGGATGCCGAATGCCTGCTCGGCGATCTGGCTGGCAATACGGTCAGTGGCGGTCGCCTGGATCGGCTGTACGATCCGAAGGAGCGTCTGGAATACCTGCGTGCCAAGGCTATCGGCCGCCTGCTGGAAAGCGCGGCGGCGGTCTTCCTGGAAAACGAGGAAGCCATCCTGAGCGGTAAATTCGACGACGAACTGCTGGAAAATTCACCGATTGCCCATCCGCTCCAAGCGGTGCTGAAGCTTGCCAAGGAAACCATCTACACGGCCCGCCCGGCACTGGAGATCGAAACGGCCGGCTTTGAGGTACTGGGTGCCTTGCTCGGACTCTTTACCAATGCCGTCGAGGCGCGCGCCGAGGTACCGGGAAGGCGCTTCACCACGCGTGAACGCATGCTGATGAAGCTGCTGCCGACGCAATTCCTCGGCCACGGTGGCGAACCCGATGCCGACCCCTACGTGCGCCTGTTGCAGGTGGCCGATTTCGTGGCCGGCATGACCGACTCGTACGCGGTCGATATGTACCGCAAACTGAAAGGCTTCGACTTGCCAACCTGATCGAGGGCGCATTCTCCGCTTGCCAAAAATTGATTACTGTACAAAAATACAGTCAAAGCTTTTTCGCGGAGCACGCCATGAAACTCACGCCACGTCAGCAGGAAATTCTCGACTTCATCAAGAACACCGTCGAGGTGCTCGGCGCGCCGCCGACGCGGGCGGAAATCGCCAGTGCCTTCGGCTTTGCCTCGCCGAACGCCGCCGAAGATCACCTGAAAGCCCTGGCCAAGAAGGGTGCGATCAATCTTGAGCCGGGCTCGGCGCGCGGCATTCGCCTGGTCGAGCAGCTCGGCTTGCCGCTGATTGGCAGCGTTGCCGCCGGTTCGCCCATCCTGGCCGTGGAAAACGTGCAAGGCCGATATGCGCTCGATGCCAATTTGTTCAGCCCGCGCGCCGATTTCCTGTTGAAAGTGCGTGGTCTGTCGATGATCGACGCCGGTATTTTCGACGGTGACCTGCTGGCCGTGCACAAGACCACCCAGGCGCGCGACGGCCAGATTGTCGTCGCCCGGCTCGATGAAGAGGTCACGGTCAAGCGCCTGGAGCGTGGCAACGGTTTCATCAAGCTGATTGCCGAGAACCCCGATTTCGAACCCATCATCGTCAATCCGGCCGAAGTCGATTTCGCCATCGAAGGCATCGCTGTCGGCCTGATTCGCGGAGCGGCTTCCAAGCTGTCATGAACGCCATGCCGTCGCCGGTCGCGCTGGCGGAAGTACTGGCCCGGGGCGATGTCTGGCGCGGCGATGCGCTGGCCTGCCTGCCCGACGCCAGCATTCCCAGCGGCCATCCCGAACTCGATGCCGAATTGCCGGGCGGCGGCTGGCCGCGCGGCAATCTCACTGAACTGCTGGTCGAGCGCGACAGTGTGGGCGAAATGAGCCTGCTGTTGCCGGCCCTAGCTCGCCTGTCGGCCGAGGGCGGCTGGCTGGCGCTGGTGGCACCGCCCTGGTTGCCGCATGCACCGGCCTGGGCGGCGGCCGGTCTGGCGCTGGAGCGGCTCGTCGTCGTGCAGGCCGGCAAGCAGGTGGCGTGGTGCTTCGAGCAATTGCTCGCCAGCGGCGGTTTCGCCGGCGTACTGGCCTGGCCGGAGAGCGGCATCGATGCGCGCACCTTGCGCCGGCTGCAGGTGGCGGCCGAAGGTCGGCCGGTTTTTGCCGGAATCTGGCGGTCCACCGCAGCAGCGGCCGCACCGTCGCCCGCGCCCTTGCGTGTTGCCTTGGCGGCTGAGGCGGGGCAGCTTTCCGTGCGTATTCTCAAGCGGCGCGGCCGCCCGGCGGCGCGACCGCTGGCTTTATCCATGTCCCGTCCTGGGAGAGCGAGCCGTGTTGTGGCTGGCCCTCAATTTTCCGCTACTGCCGCTCGAAGCGCTGCCCTTGCGGCAATCGCCTAGCGCGGTTGTTCAGCGTGGGCGTTTGCTTGCCTGCGATGCGGCGGCCAGTGCAGCGGGCGTGATGCCAGGGCAGAAGCTGTCGACGGCGCTCGGCCTGGCACCTGGCTTGCGCGCTTTCGAGCGCGAGGCGATGCGCGAAACGCTGGCTCTCGACCAACTCGCTTGCTGGGCCGGCAATTTCACGCCGACTGTCAGTCTGTCGGCGCCGGATGCCTTGCTGCTCGAAATCGGCGGTTGCCTGCGCCTGTTCGGCGGACTAAGTAATATTGTCGAGGCGGCCTTGGCCGGTTGTGCGGCACAGGGCTGGACGACGCAATGGGCCGTCGCGCCCACGCCGCTGGCGGCGCGCTGGCTGGCGCGGGCCGGTGCGGCGGTGGTGTGCGATGGGCCGGAAGCCTTGCCGGCCGCGCTGGCCGCCTTGCCCTGCGCCGTCACCGGCTGGCCAGCCGAAGCCCAGAGTCGGCTCGAAGCCTTTGGCGTGCGCCGGCTGGGCGATCTGGCGACTTTGCCCTTGGCCGGCCTGCGCCAGCGCATCGGCAATGCGGCGGTGGACGAATGGCTGCGCGCCAGCGGCGATTTGCCCGATCCGCAGCGCGCCTTTGTGTTCCCCGAGCGTTTCGTCCAGGGGCTGGAATTGCCGTCGCGCGTCGAGCATGCCGAGGCCCTGATCTTCGCCGGCCAGCGCCTGTTTGCTGCCTTGTGCGGTTGGTTGCACGGGCGGCAGTTGCTGCTGCGCAGTTGTTCGCTGCATCTCGATTACGACGGCGAGCCGCCGGGCATCTTGCGCCTGGCCTTGGGCGAGGCGAGTGCCGACGAGGCGCGGCTGCTGCGCCTGTTGCGTGAGCATCTGGGGCGCCTGCAACTGGCCGGTCCGGTCGAGCGCCTGCGCCTGGAGGCGGATGAGGTGGCGGCGCGGCCGGGCGACAGCATTCACCTGTTTGACGTCGCGCCGAGCGGCGAGGGCGCGGCGGCTTGCCTGGAGCGCCTGCAGGCGCGGCTGGGCGAGGGGGCTGTGCGGCGCCTTCATGTGCGTGCGGAGCACCGGCCGGAATGCGCGACGGTCGATGCCTCGGCGCTGGGCGGTGCCGCTCCAGTGAGCCAATCCGTCACGCCGCCGGAAAGCCATTCGGTTTTTGCCCAAAACGGGCAGTGCACCGCAGCAGCACCCCCGCAGCGGCCGCTCTGGCTGCTGCCGGAGCCGCAAGCCTTGATCGAGCGCGGCGGCGGGCCGCACTGGCACGGGCGACTCGAATTGCTGACGCGCGGCGAGCGGCTGGAGAGCGGTTGGTGGGATGGCGGCGAGGCGGAGGCGGTGGGCGATGTGCGGCGCGATTATTTCGTGGCGCGCAATCCGCTGGGGCAATGGGCCTGGATTTTCCGCGACGCGCGCGGCTGGTTTCTGCACGGCCTGTTCGCCTGATTTGCGCCGGTTTGCCATGTCCACTTTGCCCATGATCCGTCCGTCGTTTGCCGGGGGGCGGTCATGAGCGCGCGCCTGCCGGCCTACGCCGAGCTGCATTGCTTGTCCAATTTCAGCTTTCTGCGCGGCGCTTCCCACCCCGAGGAACTGGTCGCCCAGGCAGCGGCGCAGGGGTATAGCGCTCTGGCCTTGACCGACGAATGCTCGCTGGCCGGCGTGGTGCGGGCGCATCTGGCGCTGAAGGCGCTGCCCGCCCCACCCAAGCTGATCATCGGCAGCGAGATGACGACGGCCGATGGCCTGAAGCTGGTGTTCCTGGCCAAAAACCGCGAGGGCTACGGCAACCTCTCGGCGCTGATCACGCTGGCCCGGCGGCGGGCGGAGAAGGGCGATTACACGCTGCAACGCCACGACCTGAACGCCATTTCGCCGAGCGGCGCGCTGCCCGATTGCCTGGTGCTGTGGGTGCCGGGCGAGGGTGCGACAGCGGAGGATGGGCGTTGGCTGGCCGAGCGTTTTCCTGGCCGCTGCTGGCTGGCGGTCGAACTGCATGCCGGGCCGGACGATACCGCCCGGCTGGAGTTCTTGCGTGCGCTGGGCGAGGCCAGCGGTCTGCCGTTGGTCGCGGCGGGCGATGTGCATATGCACGTCAAGGCGCGGCGGCCGGTGCAGGATGTGCTGACCGCGCTGCGCCTGAAAACCACGGTGTTCGAGGCCGGCCACGCGCTGTTTCCCAACGGCGAGCGCCATCTGCGTACCCGCCTGCGCCTGTCGCGCCTTTATCCGCCCGAATGGCTGGCCGAAACGCTGAACATCGCCGAGCAGTGCCAGTTTTCGCTCGACGAACTGCGCTACGAGTATCCGGAGGAGATCATCCCCGCCGGCCACACGCCGACCTCCTGGCTGCGCCACGAAACCGAGGCCGGGCTGCGTCGGCGCTACCCGGAAGGCGAGCCGGACGACGTGCGGCGGCGCATCGAATACGAACTGCGCCTGATCGCCGAAATGCGCTACGAGGCGTACTTTTTGACTGTGTACGACATCGTCGTCTACGCGCGCAGCGTCGGCATCCTGTGCCAGGGGCGCGGCTCGGCGGCCAATTCGACGGTCTGCTTCGCGCTCGGTATCACCGAAGTCGACCCGGCGCGGGCCGGCATGCTGTTCGAGCGTTTCATCTCGAAGGAGCGTGGCGAGCCGCCCGACATCGACGTCGATTTCGAGCACGAGCGGCGGCCCGAGGTCATCGCCTACATCTACCGCAAATACGGGCACGAGCGGGCGGCGCTGACCGCCGCGCTGATCACCTATCGGACCAAGGGCGCGTTGCGCGATGCCGGGCGGGCGCTCGGTTTCGGCATCGCCCAGATTGACGCGCTGACCGCCTCGCTCGCTTGGTGGGACAAGCGCGAGCAACTGCCGGAGCGCTTCGCCGAGCTGGGTCTCGACCCGCAAGCGCCGCGCGTCGAGAAATGGCTGTGGCTGGCCGAGCAGTTACGCGGCTTTCCGCGCCACCTGACACAGCACGTCGGGGGCTTCGTCATGTCGCGCGGGCCGCTGGCGCGCCTGGTGCCGGTCGAGAACACGGCGATGCCTGAGCGCACCGTCATCCAGTGGGACAAGGACGACATCGACGCGCTCGGCCTGATGAAGGTGGATGTGCTGGCGCTGGGCATGCTGTCGGCCATCCGCCGCACGCTGGCCACCCTGGCCAAGCGCGATGGCCGGCCTTTCGGCCTCAAGGACATTCCGCCCGAGGACAAGGCCACCTACGACATGTTGTGCCGGGCCGACAGCATCGGCGTTTTCCAGGTCGAATCGCGGGCGCAGATGAGCATGTTGCCGCGCCTGAAGCCGCGCAACTACTACGATCTGGTCATCGAAGTGTCGCTGGTGCGGCCGGGGCCGATCCAGGGCGACATGGTCCATCCCTACCTGCGGCGACGGCAGGGCCTGGAGCGCATCGAGAAAATTTCTCCCGAGGTCGATGCCGTGTTGGCGCGCACCTGCGGCGTGCCGATCTTCCAGGAGCAGGTGATGCAACTGGCCATCGTCGCTGCCGATTTCACGCCGGGCGAAGCCGACCAATTGCGCCGCTCGATGGCTGCCTGGCGGCGCAAAGGCGGGTTGGAGCCGTTTCAGGACAAGCTGCGCGCCGGTATGGCCAAGAACGGCTTGCCGGCCGAGTTCGCCGAGCGCATCGTGCAGCAGATTCAGGGCTTTGGCGAATACGGCTTTCCCGAGTCGCACGCCGCCAGCTTCGCGCTGCTCGTCTACGCCTCGGCCTGGCTCAAGCGCCATGAGCCGGCGGCTTTTCTATGCGGCCTGCTCAACAGTCAGCCGATGGGTTTCTACTCGCCGTCGATGCTGGTGCAGGACGCGCAGCGCCACGGCGTCGTCGTGCGCCCACCCGACGTGACAGCGAGCGATTGGGACAACCGGTTCGACCCCGATGGCAGCGTCCGCCTCGGCCTGCGCCAGATCGACGGCCTGCGGCAGGCGGCCGGGGAGAGTGCTGCGGTGCACCGGCAAAAACGGCCATTTTCCAGCGTCGCCGATCTCGCCGCGCGGGCCGGGCTGACCCGGCGCGACCTCGATGTGCTGGCCGCCGCCGATGCGCTGGCCAATCTCGCCGGCCATCGTCGGCAAGCCGCCTGGCAGGCGACCACCGCCGTCGCCCAGGGCGACCTGTTCGACGGTCTGCCGCCGCCAGAAACCGCCCCCGCGCTGGCCGCGCCGAGCGAGGCGGAAAACCTCGTCGCCGATTATCAGCGCCTGCACCTGACCCTGCGTCGCCATCCGCTACATCTGCTGCGCCAATATCTGGCCGAACGCCGTTTCGTTTGCGCGGCCGACCTGCGCAGCAGCGGTGACCGGGCGCTGGTGCGGGCCGCCGGCATCGTGGTCGGCCGCCAACGGCCGGGCACAGCCACCGGCATCGTTTTTGTTACCCTCGAAGACGAAACCGGGCTGGCCAATATCGTCGTCAAGCCGGAACTGGTGGAAAAGCAACGCCGCGAACTGCTCGGCGCGACGCTGCTCGGCGTCTATGGGCAATTGCAGAAGGAGGGCGAGGTCATTCACCTGATTGCCAAGCGCCTGGTCGACCTCAGCGATTGGTTAGGCCGGCTGGAGACACGGAGTCGGGATTTTCACTAAAGGAAGGCTTGAATGCCGACCGTCATACAAAACTATGACATTTTGCAGATTGACCCTGCATGCCGATGCCTACAGAATCCGGAAAAAGGTATGACGTTACGGTGAAAGGCTGAGGCTCCGCATGAGGGCGCAATGGATTCAAAAGCACAGGAGCTGGGGCCAACAATTGCGTAAAGCCATGCTTCTCGCGGGCATGGCTTGTGTTGCTGGTGGTGCTTGGGGAACGGATGAAGGCAGCCGGCCGCAAGAGTTTCCCCTCAGCATCCATGCCTTCGGCACCCTGGGCGCGGCCCGCTCGACCAGCAGCACCGCCCAATACGTGCGCGATTCGTCGCAGCCCTATGGCTTGAAGACCGATTGGTCGCCGAATATCGATTCCGTACTCGGCGCGCAGGCTAATTTTAATTTCACGGCCTCGACCGAAGCCGTGGTGCAGGTGATCAGCCGTTATCGCTACAACGGCCATTGGGGGCCGGAGGTGTCGTGGGCCTATATCGGCCATGAATTCACGCCGGGGCTGAAGCTGCGGGCCGGGCGTCTGGGCACCGAGTTCTACATGCTGTCGGACTCGCGCCTGATCGGCTATTCCAACCTGACGATCCGGCCGGCGCCGGATTTCTTCGGACCGCTGATCTTTTCCTATTTCGACGGTGCGGATATCAGTGGCAGCTTGCCGATCGGTTCCGGTTTGCTGCGCGCCAAGCTTTTCCAGGGTTACTCACCGGAAAAGACCCCTTTCTACGGAGATATTGCCTGGGATTTGAGCGGCAGTCGCCTGCGTGGCGGCTATCTCGATTACCTCAACGGCCCCTGGCAGGTCCGCCTGAGTCATGCCGAAGTGCGTTTCTCTTCGCATGAAATACCCGTAAACCAGTTGGCGGCACCTTATCTCAGCCCCTACCTGGCATTTTTGTCATCACCCAATATCACGACGCTGGTGCCCGAGTTGAGCACGGTGGGTACGACTTCGGGTTTCAGCTCGCTGGGGGTGGTGTACGACGACGGACCATTCCGCCTGCAGGCCATGTACGGCCGTATCCGGCATGAAACTCGATCCTACGAGAACAGTTGGTCGGCCTTTGTTCTGGCGTCATATCGTATCGGCGAAGTGACGCCTTATCTCGGCTACTCGACGGTCAAATCCTCGCAGCGGGCCTTGAGCAATCCGCCGCCTGCCATGCTGGCGCCGGTTGTCGATAATCTGCGCCGCCCGGCACACATGGATCGTCACACGGTGACGCTCGGGGCTCGCTGGGATTTCCGCGAGAACATGGCGCTCAAGGCCCAGCTTGATCTGGTGCGCGGCAATCCGAACAGTTACATGCCTTTCCGCGGCGAGTTCTCGACCTGGAGCGGCAATATGCAAATCCTGAGCGTGGCTCTGGATTTTGCCTTCTGAGGAGCGGACCATGATGCCCATCCTCAGAGTTCTCCTCAAATGTCTGGCGCTGATCTGCCTCACGTTGCCCTTGGCCAGGGCAGAACTGGTCGTGGTTATCGATGCCCGTTCGCCGGTAACCCATTTGTCGCAGGGCGAGGTCGTCAATATCTTCATGGGGCGCTACCGGCAATTCCCGGGGGGCGATCCGGCTTATCCGGTGGATCAACCTAAAGGGAGTGAATTGCGGGCAGATTTTTATCAGCGTCTGGTCGAGAAATCCCCATCCGAGATCAATGCCTACTGGGCGCGCCTGTATTTTTCCGGCGCAGCGCGCCCACCCGTTTCGGTCGATGACGCCGGCGATGTACTCTCCTACGTGCTGAGAACACGGGGTGGCATCGGCTATGTCGAACGCACCAAGGCCGATTCGCGTTTCCGGATTGTGTTGTCGCTGTCTCCGTAAGTATTTAAAGAGGGAAATTGTGCGTCGTCCGAAGACCGGAATCCTCGCCAAGGCATTGTTCATCACCATTCTGGCCTTCCTGGCAGCCAGTGTCGTTTCGATTTCCTATACCGTTGTCGAGACGCATCGACGCTATGAACAGTCACTGAATCGGCAACTGAATCAATTGGTCGATACGGTACTGGTTACCGTGCAGACAGCCTGTTTTCTCGGCAATGAAGATCTGGCGAAGGAGGTGGCCAATGGCTTGCTGAGCAATCGGGAAATCTACAGGGTTTCCATTGACTCGACGCGTGGTGTACTGACTGAGCAATCGCGTCAGGCACAAACGGCCAAGGCAGGGGCTCCAGTCCTGCCCCCTCTGCGCCGCGAGGTGAGTTCACCGTTCAATACCGGCGAAATTGTTGGCTTCATCACCCTGTTTCCTAATCGGGAAGTCATTGATGACCTACGCGACGATTATGTCGTCTTGGCCGTCAAGCAGCAGGCCTGGCAACTGATTTTCATCTCGTTTGCGATTTTCCTGGCGTTGACGCTGTTCTTGTTGCGGCCGATACGCCAGATATCCTCGGGATTGCATCGGATGGATGCCGCCGCCGGCGAGCGCCTGGCCATTCCCGCTGGCCATGAGAACACCGAAATCGGACGTCTGGTCCGCGATATCAACGAACTCTCCGATAAGCTGGCTGTGGCGCTCGTCGAAGCCAAGCAGGCGCGACTGCTGGCGGAAGAAGCCTCCGGTGCAAAAAGCGCCTTCCTGGCCAATATGAGCCACGAAATTCGCACGCCGCTCAATGCCATCACCGGTGTTGCCCACTTGATCCGTCGGGCCGGCTTGCCGCCCGAGCAGGAAGAGCGTCTTGGCTTGCTGGAGCAGGCCGGGCGGCATTTGATGGGAACCATCAACGCCATCCTCGATCTGTCCAAAATCGAAGCCGACAAGCTACTGCTGGAACTGGCACCTTTCCGTTTGGCCGATGCCGTCAATAACGTGGCCGAGATGCTGCGCCCGCGGGCAAGTGAAAAAGGCCTGCCGATCGAGGTCTCGATCGATCCCAGGCTCGGCAGTTTCGTTGGCGATGTGACGCGCATCCAGCAATCGCTGCTCAATCTCGGCACCAATGCCGTCAAGTTCACCGAAACGGGCAAAGTGGCGATTCGGGTATTTCCCGTCGAGGAGTCGGTGGATAGGGCGCTGATCCGCTTCGAAGTCAGCGATACCGGCATCGGCATCGCACCGGAAAACCTGCCCCGCCTGTTCCAGGATTTCGAACAGGCCGACAGCAGCATCTCGCGCAAATACGGCGGCAGCGGCCTCGGGCTGGCCATCTGCCAGAAGCTGGCGCGGCTGATGGGCGGCGATGCCGGGGCGAGCAGCCAATTGGGGCAGGGCAGTACCTTCTGGTTCACCGTCAGGCTGCGCAAAATGACCGATGGCGGCAGTGCCAAGCCAGAGGTAAACGAGTGCGCCTTCGAACGCGTCAAGGTCGAGTACTCCGGTCGGCGCATCCTGGTGGTCGATGACGAGCCGATCAATGGTGAAATCGCCAGTGCCATGCTGGAAGAGGCCGGGCTAGTCGCCGATGTGGCGGAAGATGGCTTGAAGGCGTTGGAGCTGGCACGAAATGGCGATTACGCTCTGATCCTGATGGACATGCAGATGCCCAACATGGATGGTCTGGAGGCCACGCGGCAATTGCGCCTGCGCAGCGAAACAGCGCAGGTGCCTATTCTGGCCATGACCGCCAACGCCTTCGCCGAAGACCGGGCGCGCTGCCTGGCCGCCGGCATGAACGACTTCATCAGCAAGCCCTTCGAGCCGGACGACCTCTACGCCATGCTCTACAAGTGGTTGAGCGGGCAGGGCGCTGCCTGAGCATCCTGGCCAGGGGCGTTTCGAGGAAGGCCGCAGTTTCTTGTGCGAAATGCCGCCATCCGCAATAAAATCCGCCTCCTTACGCCCCAACCCCAGTTGTAAGGAGAAAAAATGTCCGGACACGGTTTCCACGTTCACGGCCCGCACGATCATGAACTCGAACATGCCGCCAAACATGGCGGCGATACCTTTACCGCTCGCGTGGCGGTGCTGACCGCCATCCTGTCGACCGTTGGCGCCATCTTTGGCTACATGGGCGGTCATTCACAGAACGCCGCGCTGCTCTACAAGAACGAAGCCGCCATCCAGAAAACGGCCGCCTCCAACCAGTGGAACTACTACCAGGCCAAGAGCAACAAGCAGAACCTGGCCGAGCTTTCCGTGACGCTGACCACGGGTGAAGCGCAGCAGAAATTCAAGGATGCCATCGAGCGCTACAAGCGCGAGAAGGAAGAAATCAAGGCCGAGGCCGACAAGCTGGAAGCCGAGGCCAAGGAATCCGACCACAAGAGCTCGGAGGAAATGCACGTGCATGAGCGCTGGGCGCTGGCCACCACGCTGCTGCAGATCGCCATCGCCCTCTCGGCCATCGCGCTGCTCACCCGCAAGCGCTGGCTGATCGGCGCCGTGCTGCTCGCCGCCTCGGGGGGTGTCGGCGTCGGCATCATGGGCTACCTGCACCTCTGATGTTCCGGTGGTTGTGCCGGCACATCGTCGGCCTCCTGCTGATCGGCCTGGCCGCTGCGGCCGGGGCCGATCCGGCCTGCCGCATCGCCTACGACATCGGCTCCTCCGGCATCCGCGCCGGCACGACGCTGAGCGAGGCGACGGCGCGGGCCAGTATCGATTACCTGGAGCCGCTGTGGGCCGGGCGCGGGCTGGAAGAAACCGTCGCCTCCACCGTCAAGGCGCTTCGCGACTTTCCCGAAAGCAATGCGCTACCGGCTGATTGCCCGCGCGTCGGCGGCGGCTTTTCGGCCTGGCGGCTGGCGCTGGAAAAGGATGCCGGGCAAACGGCGGCCATCCTGGCGCGCCTCCGGGCCGAAAGCAGTGTCGCTGTCTTCGTGGTGCCGCAATTGCGTGAAGGCGCCTACGGCTATCTCGGCAGCCAGAAACAACTCGGCGAGCGCCTGAGTAGCACGCACATCCTCGACATCGGCGGCGGCAGCATGCAAGTGGCCGGCGAAAAGACCGCCTACGGTGCCATGCTCGGCCAGAAAGCCTGGCTGCGCCTGCTCTGCCAGGAAATCCGCAATGCCGAATCGACGCCGTGCAACCTGCAACCGCTGACCGGCGACGAACTCGAAACGGCGCGTAGCTTGATCAAGGAGCAACTGGCCGGCATCGTCACCGAGCTACCGGTCGGCCGCATGAGCCTCACCGCCGTCAGCCGTCCGGTCACCCTCGGCGTCTATCCCGCCATCGAAAAGCTGTACCCGAACGAAGTGGCCCAGCGCAGCATCCAGCTATCCACGCTGAGCCAGAGCATCGACCGCCTGGCCCGCCAGACCTTGGGCGAAACCGTGGCCCAGACCGGCGCCCCGCATGCCCCGGCGGCCTACCTGCTATCCACCATGCTGCTCGTGGAAGGCATCATGCAGGCCACCGCCACACCCAGCCTGGCGGTGGCCGAAGTCGATCTGACCAACATCCCCGGCCTGCTCGCCGACGACCGAGCCTTCGCCTGGGAACGCCGCTATGGCTGCTACCTCGACCGCCTGAAAGACGAAGGCCTGACCGCCTTCTACAGCGACCCGGCCACCTGCCCTTGAGGGGGCGTTTTCTCTGGTAAGAACACTGTCGCTTTCAATATTGCTTGGGCCTGATACAGGTCAACGCAGTGAAATGGGCTTCGTTAGAGAGTCATCCAATCGCGCACTCGGTGGTCACCTATGTGTTGCACCAATAATCAAATCTTCGATGCCTTTCGCTTGTGGTCGATGCCGCTGCTCATCGCCTTCGCAGTGTCGGCTTGCGCGACAAAGGAGATCACTCCGGAAACTTTTGCCTATCAGTCTCAGCTTGGTACCGTAGCAATTGTTGCCGCTGACCAGCCACCGGAGCTCAAGTTTGACGGCTTCGTCCGCAGCAAAGGCGAAGGCGCTTTAGTCGGCGGCGGCGAAACCTTTGCTGCCTGCGTGAGTAATTTGGGAAGCCGCGGTTGCAGCGGCAACATGTGTGCGGCCGGGCTTCTGATCTTGCTCGGCATTTGTGGTGTAAGCGGCGTGGTTGGCGGAGTGGTCGGCGCCGTTGTCGCGCCGAGCGCAGACCAGGTGGTGCAAGACGAACTTGTGCTCACACAGGCCTTTGAAGTGCGCACGATTCAAAGCTCGCTGCGCAATACCGTGGTCGATGCCGCGCTACTGACAGGAGTCCAATTCGCCAGTCCGCCGGAAGACAAGGAGCGCGATGCCATCGCCACGCATGACTACCGTTCGTTGGTGCCTTACGGCATCAACAGCGTGCTTGAAACGACACTGACCAAGGTTGGGACCAGCGGGAGTGGTCTCAACGACCCCTTGGCGGCATACATGCAGGTGCATGTACGTGTGATCGATACAACGAACAATGTTGAGCGTTATACCGCCGACTACACCTACCAAGGGCGCAGCCTGACTTTAGCTGCTTGGTCGGCGAACCGGGGCAAGCCCTTGCTCGATGAATTAAGTAATGGGTATGCAAGCTTAGGCAAGCTGGTGGCCGAGAACGTGTTTCTGCTTTATCCGTACCCTGATCGCAGCAGACATTCGGCCGGGGAGATGATGTCATCATCGTTCGGCCTGGCCCCGATTTATCCCCCCACCCGAGGAGCATTGACTGGTGATCGTGGTCTTGGAGGGCTATTCGAGTGGTATGCCGTCGAAAACCTCAGTCCTCAACTGAAGTGGGAGGCTTTCCCGCGTGCTGACGACATGGCTCAAGCCCCGGCAGAAATGGCGCGGGTGAGGAACGTCAGGTATGACCTAATCGTCGCCAAGGAAGAAAACATGTTGCCGGGCGAGGTGGTGTTTCGTAGAGAAGGGCTGGTCTCGCCGAGTCATACCATCGGTTCACTGCAGTCGGGAAAGCGCTATTTCTGGACTGTGCGGGCCAGATTTGACCTTGATGGGCGGCCCAGAGTCACCGAGTGGAGTTCGACGCACTTCGTCGCACGCGAACAGGTGACGGCGCCATCACGCTACTCCTACCGATTTCGAACTCCATGATTCGCAGTTTCTGATGCGGCTGGTCGTGTGGGATGCAGGCTAGAAAAGGTTGTCAGTCGTTGATTGATTAAAGCCAAGCGGGCCGGTTTCTCCCGCAGCCATGAGCAGAAAGGAAAGGTTGTCGGCAGCGGACAGGATTGGTTCAGAAGACTGGCCGAGGAAGAGGCTGGAGGGGAAGAGGGGGGGCAATACGGGGCGTGATGGCCTCTGTTGCTCATATCCCTATTGCCTTATCATCCCGCGCCTGATCATTAACGGACTTCCCCATGCATTTTGATGTCATCATCATCGGTTCCGGCGCGGCCGGCATGATGTGCGCGGCTCAGGCCGGTGCTCGGGGAAGGCGGGTCTTGCTGGTCGATCACGCGGCCAAAATTGGTGAGCGCATTCGTATTTCCGGCGGCGGGCGCTGCAACTTCACCAACCGGACGGTCAGCGCCGAAAATTACCTGTCGCAGAACCCGCATTTTTGCCGTTCGGCGCTGGCCCGTTTCAGCCAGTACGACTTCATCGCCATGGTCGAGAAGCGGCGCATTCCCTATCACGAGCGCGAACACGGCCAGTTGTTCTGTGATGATTCGGCGGTCGAGATCATCGACATGTTGCGTGATGCCTGCGATGCCGTGCAGGTGCGCTGGGCGCTTGATTGTGCAGTGCACGGCGTCGAACGCCATCCGGATGTCGAGCACAAGCGTTACACGGTGCGCACCGCGAACGGGACGTTTTCCTGCCAGTCGCTGGTCGTGGCCACGGGCGGACTGGCTATCCCGCAGATCGGCGCCAGTCCCTTTGGCTACAAGCTGGCCGAGCAATTCGGCATTCCGGTGGTCGCCCCGAAGCCGGCGCTTGTTCCTTTGGCGCTGGGGCCGGAACTCCTAGCGCCCCTCAAGCCGATGGCCGGTGCCACGCTCGATGCCACAGCCTGCTTTGAAGGCGCGGCCTTTCGTGAAAACGTCCTGATCACCCACCGGGGCCTTTCCGGCCCGGCCATCCTGCAGGTGTCCAGCTACTGGCAAATGCAGGAGTACGGTGGAGGCAAGAAACTGCCGGTTGAAATCGACCTGCTTCCCGGGCGGGATGCGGGTGAATGGCTGGCCGAGCACCGTCAGGGGCGCATACACCTGCCCAATCTGCTGGCCGAACATCTGCCGCGCCGCTTTGCGCAGGAATGGTGTCTGCTGCAAGGAGGTGAAAAACTCCAGACCCGGCCGATCAGCGAGCTGTCGAATCGCGATCTCGACACCGTCGCCAGGGCACTCAACGCCTGGCCACTGATGCCGTCTGGCACGCTCGGTTTTGCCAAGGCCGAAGTTACCCTGGGCGGCGTGTCCACCGCGGCACTCTCGTCAAAAACCATGGAAGCCAAGGCAGCACCGGGCCTGTACTTTATCGGCGAAGTGGTCGACGTCACCGGCTGGTTGGGCGGCTACAACTTCCAGTGGGCCTGGTCATCCGGCTGGGTTGCCGGGCAGTTTGCCTGATCCGTTTCGCCGAGTACGGGCTTCGCTTCGATAAGTCTCGGGTCAGCAGAAATTCCGGTGGCCGGGGGCGTCAAGCCACGTCGCACAAAAAGTGCACTCGAAGGAACAGATGCGTGCCTCGGCCGACTCAGGCGGCAAATCCTTGTTGCAGCATTCGCAATTGGGGCGGAGTTGGAGCATTATTCCTTCCTCATAAAATAACGGGCTTGGGATTGCGAGGCGCTAGCCATTTATGCACTGGTTTTTGCCGGAAATGGGGAGTGCACCGCAGGAGGGGGGGCAAAACGTGGTCCGTCCCCGATTTATTCTGAACGCATAAACAAATAGGAGTAAACGAATAGTCGGGGACCACGATTTATTTGTTAATCATGAAAGCAAACGACAAATCTCAAAAAATATTTTTTAGTTTTGTAATAGAAAACCTCAATCTCGTTGAGTTTGCGAGTATTTTTTTGCCATTATTCCTAATGATTGGTGATGTATTCATTGGCTACTTGATTGATTTTAACTTCATAAATTATGGATTTATTGGGTCATACGGCTACATATATGGCAGCCTTGCGTTGATGGTTTTAATTGCACTATTGCTTTCATTGATAAAGGATGGTGCGCTTGGTGCCGACAATAGTTTGAGTGTGTTTGGGCTAAGCTTGCCGAAAAATACTACTGAACTTATTCAGGAAAGTTATTCACGTAAGTTAGCAAAAAACGAGAGCGTGCAAACGGTCCTTGTTTTTGTTTTCTTTGAATTGGTGCTGATGTTCTTGTACGGGACAATACTTGCAATATTAATTTTGAAGCTATACTTATGGAGATATATAAATCTATGATAATTGCGCTGGTTTAGGAGTAAATGATCCGAGATAGGCCACGGTTTAATTTTCAGTTCGGTTTTTTCCAAAAACCAACAGTGCACCGCAGCAGTCCCCTCAAAGCAGCCAAACGCACACTCAGCAGCAATAAAAAACGGGCCATTCAGGCCCGTTCGTTTTTCTGGCGAATCCCTCTCAACCGCAGGTCGCCCGGACAATCCTTTCGGTCTTCGCTTCATCCACCTCGGCATGGGTGCCCAGGGCGGCGTTGCCGTGGGCGAGGACGGCTTGCCAGACGCGGTCGGCGGCGTCGGTATCGGTGATGCCGGCTTCGCGCAGGTGCACGGGCATGCGCAGGCTGCGGTAGAAGGTTTCGATGGCGGCGATGGTGTCTTCGGCGCTCGGGTTGGCCAGGCCGAAGACGTTGCGGCCCATTTGTTCGAGCTTGGCGCGCTTGGCTTCGATTAGCTCGCGTAGCAGCCAGGGCTGGATGATGGAGAGGGTGCGGCCGTGGTCGATGTTCCACAGCGCGGTGAGTTCGACGGCGATGCGGTGGGTGATCCAGTCGGTCGGCATGCCGACGCCGATAATGCCGCACAGGGCCTGGTTGGCGGCCCACATGAGGTTTTGCTGCCAGGCGGTTTCGCGGCGCTGGTCGAAGCTGTCGGCCAGGGTTTTCAGCGCCTTCATGACGGCTTCGGCGTAGCCATCCTGGACCAGGGCGCCGACCGGATAGGTCAGGTATTGCTCGCAGACATGCACAAAGGCGTCGACGATGCCGTTTTCGAGCTGGCGGTCGGGCAGGCTGGTCATCACCTCGGGGTTGAGGATGGCGAAGCGCGGGCGGGCCGGCGGCACGTAGAAAACGCGCTTTTCGTGCGTGGCCTTGCGGGTGACGACGGCGCCGACGTTGGATTCCGAGCCGGTGGCCGGCAGGGTGAGGACGATGCCGACCGGCAGCGCGACCTTGGGGAAGTGTTTGCCGCTGACGATATCCCAGCCGTCGCCGTCATAAAGCGCGGCGCAGGCGACGTACTTGGCGCCGTCCGATACCGAGCCACCGCCGACACCGAGGACGAAATCGATTTTTTGCGTTTTGGCGAGGTGCACCGCAGCAGTGAGGGTTTCCAGCGTCGGATTGGGTTCGACGCCGGCGAATTCGACGATTTCGCGCCCGGCCAGCGCGGCCGTGACCTTGTCGTAGACGCCATTCTTCTTGATCGAGCCGCCGCCGTAGAGCAGCAGCACCTTGGCGTCGGCCGGTACCAGGCCGCCCAGCTTGGCGAAGCTGTTGCTGCCGAAAATGATCTGCGTCGGGTTGTGGTAGATGAATTCGAAGAGGTAGGGCATGGAGGTGTCCTTGTGCGTGGGCGGTGGGCCGAAAAGATAAGGATAGCCGGCTTGGCTTGGTGTGTCAGGCAGTGCGGCAAACGGTATTGACGATATCGAGCGAGCGCAGGCGCAGGGTTGGGTCGTAGACATCGCAAACGAACATGAATTCGTCGGCCTGCGTGGCTTTTTGCAGGTCGAGCAAACCGTCGCGCACGCGCTCCGGCCCACCGATCACCGCTGCGCCGAGAAAGTCGGCGATGGCCGATCGTTCGTGCGGATGCAGCGCTTCGAGAATACCGGCTTGCGGTGGCGGCAAGGGGCGGCGGTCGCCGCGCAGGATGCCGAGTACGCGCTGGAAGACGCTGGTCGCCAGGAGTTCGGCCTCGTCGTCGGTCGGCGCGGCAACCACCGGCACGCCGATGATGACGTAAGGCTGGGCGAGTTTTTCCGAGGGCTGGAACAGACGGCGGTAGAGGTCGATGGCCTGCAGCAGCATGGCCGGCGCGAAGTGCGAGGCAAAGGCGTAGGGCAGGCCGCGCTCGGCGGCGAGGCGGGCAGAAAAGAGGCTGGAGCCGAGCAGCCAGATCGGCACTTCGGTGCCGGTGCCGGGTACAGCGACGACCGCCTGGCCAGGTTGGGCCGGGCCGAGCAGGCGCTGCAATTCGGCCACTTCGCGCGGGAAATCGGCTTCGGTTTCGATGCGGTCGCGGCGCAGGGCGCGTAGGGTGGTGGCGTCGGTGCCCGGCGCGCGGCCGAGACCGAGGTCGATGCGGCCCGGATACAGCTCGGCGAGCGTGCCGAAGGCTTCGGCGACGACCAGCGGTGCGTGGTTGGGCAGCATGATACCGCCGGAGCCGACGCGGATGCGCTCGGTGCCGCCGGCGATGTGGCCGACCAGCACGGCGGTGGCGGAGCTGGCGATGCCCGGCATGTTGTGGTGTTCGGCCAGCCAGTAGCGCTCGAAACCGAGCTGCTCGACATGGCGGGCGGTGGCCAGCGAAATGGCCAGGGCGTCGGCCACGCTGCCGCCTTCGCGGATGGCAACGAGGTCGAGCAGGGAAAGCTTGAGGCGATTGAGCGGATTCATGCGGCCTCCTTAATGGTCTTGGCTGGCACCGGGTTCTTCTTGCTGGCCGCCCAGCTCAACAGCGAGAGCAGGGCGAGGCCGCCGCCGATGAGCAGGATGCCGGCGATCTCGGTGCTCTTGAACTCTTCAGCAAAAGTCAGGCGCGACGACAGGATGGCGACCACCGGTGTGCCCAGCACGGACAGGCTGGCTTCCCAGGCCGGCACGCGGTCGAGGATGTAGATCCACAGCCACCAGCACATGGCGGTGCTGGCGATGGACATGAAGGCAAGGATGCCCATGTAGGACAGCGACCACTCGGTGGCGTGCTCCGGCACGACGAAGCTCAGGCCGACCAGCGGCACGGCGCCGAGGATCATCTGCCAGGCGGTCAGCGTCAGCAGGTCGACCGGCGTGGTCGAGCGCAGGCGCTTGATCAGGATGGTGCCGCTCGCCCAGCACAGCGCGGCCATGACGCCGAGGAACTTGCTGAACAGGCTGGCGTGCATGTCCCACGGTTCGATGATCATCAGCAGGCCGGTCAGCGTGCTGGCGGCGGCCAGCCATTGCTTGCCGCGGATGCGCTCGCCGAGCAGCGGCCAGGCGAGCAGCAGGGTCCAGATCGGCATGGTGAAGATGAGCACCGCCGTCTTGCCGGGGCCGCCTTCGACCAGCGCCCAGGTCTGGAAGATCATGAAGCCCGCCACCTGGGTCAGGCCGATGGCCAGCGTCTGGCCGGGCGCCACCAGCTTGAGCGGCTTGCCCATCAGCTTGAGGGCGATGAGCAGCGCCAGCGCGCCGCCGACGCAGCGTTCGGCCGCAAAGGCGAAAGGCGGGGCGTAGTGCAGGCCCTGCTTGGCCAGCACCCAGGTGTAGCCCCAGGTCAGCGATAGCACGGCAAGGGCGATGGCCGGCAGCCAGCGGCGGGTGTTGTTCATGGTGTTCTCTGTTTGGCCACGACCGGCGTACCGGCCGTGGTCCGGGGTTGGGGTTTGTTGTTGTCGTCAGGCTAGCGTCGGGTAATCCGTGTAGCCCTCGGCACCGCCGCCGTACAGCTTGTCGGCGCGCAGTTCGTTGAGCACGGCGCCTTCCTTCAGGCGATGGACGAGGTCCGGCGTGCTGATGAAGGGGCGGCCGAAGGCGATCAGGTCGGCCTGGCCGCTGGCCACGGTCTGCATGGCCAGGTCGCGGTCGTAGCCGTTATTGACCATCCACGGGCCCTTGAAGGCGCGGTGCAGGGCGGCGTAGTCGAAGGCCGGGGCATCCGGCGTGCGGGTGCCACCGGTTTCGCCTTCGATCACGTGCAGGTAGGCCAGGCCGAACGGTGTCAGCTGCTCGACGACATAGCCGTAGAGCGCCTGCGGGTTGCTGTCGCGCGGGGCGGTGAAGGTGGTCATCGGGCTGAGGCGGATGCCGGTGCGGCCGGCGCCGATTTCGCCGGTGATGGCGCGGACGACGTCGAGCAGCAGGCGGGCGCGGTTCTCGATACTGCCGCCGTAGGGGCCGCTGCGATCATTGACGCTGTCGCGCAGGAACTGCTCGATCAGGTAGGTGTTGGCGGCGTGGATTTCGACACCATCAAAACCGGCCTCGATGGCATTGCGTGCGGCACGGCGGTAATCCTCGATCAGGCCGGGGATTTCGTCGTCGCGCAGGGCGCGCGGCTTGGAGACGGGGATAAAACCTTCCTTGGTGAAGGTGGCGGCCTCGGCAACGCGGTCGGTCGAAGAGACCGGCGCGGCGCCATCCGGCAGCAGCGAGCTGTGCGAAATGCGGCCAACGTGCCAGAGCTGCAGCACGATCTTGCCGCCTTCGGCATGCACGGCGGCGGTGACGGCCTTCCAGGCATCAACCTGTTCGGCCGACCAGATGCCCGGGGTGTCGAGGTAGCCCTGGGCCATCGGGCTGATCGGGCTGGCTTCGGCGATGATCAGGCCGGCCGTGGCGCGCTGGCGGTAGTACTCGACGGTCAGCGGGCCGGGCTTGTTGCCCTCGACGGCGCGGTTGCGCGTCAGCGGGGCCATCACGATGCGGTTGGAGAGGGCAATGTCGCCAATCTTGATCGGGTCGAACAGGGTGCTCATGGTTGCTCCTTCTGGGTTATTTGCGAAAAATTAGACCGGTCGTCTATTAAATGGCGTTAAAAATTGGCCGCGGGTGGGCGGCCGGTTTGGAATTCAGCGGCTCAGCAGCTTTTGCGTGAATTGCATGGCGTTGTCCAGCGCGTCGGAATTGCGATGCAGCTTGCCGAGCAGGCTGGCGCCCAGCCAGAGCTGGTACAGCGTTTGTGCGGTGGCCGCTGGCTCGAGCGACGGAATGGAACCATCGCTGACGCCGGCCTCGATCAGCCGGGCGATGCGCTGGACGATCTGGTCCGTGCCGTCGCGCAGCGTGACGCGCATGGCGTCCGAGAGATCGGCGACTTCGCCGGCCAGTTTGACGACCATGCATTTCTGCTCGCAACAGGTATCGAGCTGCTTGTCGACCCAGCGCTGCCAGTAGCGCATCAGGCGTTCGTGGGCGGAGGCGGCCTCGGCGGCGAACAGGGCGTCGAGATCGGCCAGGTAGCGGTCGAAGTAATCCTGCAACAGGGCCTGGCCGTATTGCTCCTTGGATTCGAAGTAGTGATAGAACGACCCCTTCGGCACGCCAGCCGAAGTCAGGATTTCGTTCAGCCCGACGCTGGCGAAGCCCTTGCCAACGATGATGCGCTGGCCGGTTTCGAGAATGTGCTGGCGGGTGTTGTCGTGACGTGCGTTCATGGGGACGAACTATGTCACCAATTAGACCAGTCGTCTAGTAAACTTTTTCGGTCTTGTCAGGATCGGGGTGACCGATGACTTCGGCCTTGGTTTTTGCCTATTTTGGCGTGTGCACCGCAGCAGTCGAGATGCGGCCGACACGATATCGCCAGCGGCCTTCTTTGACTTTTTCCTCAGGTGCATCAGGCCACAAGCGAAAGCGAACCAGTCGCCACTGCGTCGGGTCGATGCCGGTAGCGGCCAGCAAGGCGCCGCCAGAGGTGCAATCCTCTGCGCAGCGTGCCGTTTCCGTTGCTTGCAGTTGGCTCATGGAATTGGTGAGAGCGATGTTTTCCTGCTCGATGGTGGCCCATGCGGCCGAGGCGAATCCTGGCGCGGTCTGGACGGCGAGCGGCAGCCAGGTGTGAATTACCGGGCGGCTGAAGTCACGGCACAGCGCGGCGAAGCCTGCTGACTCGAGAAAGCGCTGCAGCCCGGCATCGTCCTGCCAAAGATAGAAAGGGGCGTAGCGGTTTTCCGGGGAGTTCTCGGCGGTCTCGGCATGGAGATAGGCCTTCCAGCCGAGCCCCGGAAAACCGTCCATCAAATGGCCGTTCTCGGCAATCCGGCGGCGGATGACAGCCATGTCGTAGTCGGCCGGCAAGGTAAAGCGGTAGTGCATCAGCAGCATGCTGGGCTCCGATCAACTGTCGGCGACGAGGCTGGCCTTGCCGTCGGCGAAGGACCAGTCTTCGGCCTGGTTGTGTTGGATGACGACCATCAGGTCGGCTGGGGCGAGGCCGGGCGATTGGCTCAGGCGCTCGGCCAGGCGACGGTAGAAGGCCTGCTTGGTCGCCACCGAGCGGGGTTTGCCGGCGGTGAGGTGGATCAGCACGAAATCCTCCGAGCGCGGCCCGCCGAGGTAGTGCCGGTCGAACACCATTTCACCAGGGACGTGTTGGTGGATCAACTGGAAGCGGTCGGCTTCGGGCACGTCGAAGCATTCGACCAGAGCGGTATGCAGGCTGTCGGACAGCGCCCGGAGATATTCCGGCGAATGCCCTTGCCTGAGGGAAATGCGGGCAAAGGGCATGGCTTACTCCGCTGAGGCGTCGCGGGGAATCTGACCAAGCAAACGGATCGCCGTTGCGGCGCAGGGCCAGCCGGCGTAGAAGGCGAGGTGAGTGATCGACTCGGCCAGTTCGGCGCGGGTGACGCCGTTTTCCAGGGCGCGATTGAGATGGAAGGGGAGTTGTTCCAGGCGATACATCGCCGTCAAGGCGGCCACCGTGATCAGGCTACGGTCGCGTTTGGACAGTTCGCTGCGTTCCCATATATCGCCGAACAGCACTTCATCAGTCAGTTGGGCGAGTTTGGGGGCATCGCTGCCCATGACGGATTGGCCGTAGGTTTGCGTCGTCATTGTGCTTCTCCTGTGGTTGATTGACAAGGCAACGATACGGCGCCAGTATTGTTTTGAAAATTGGATAGTTTTTAATTAATTGTTTTGTTTATTGGAATTGTCATGGGGCGCCTGAATTTCGATCTCGATGTGCTGCGTAGTTTCGTCACTGGAGTCGAGCTGGGTAGCTTCGCGCGGGCAGCGGATCGCCTCGGGCGTTCGACGCCGGCCCTGAGCGCCCAGTTGCGCAAGCTGGAGGAGCAGGCGGGCTGCGCCGTGGTGCGTAAGGCGGGGCGGGGGCTGGCCCTGACGGCGGAAGGCGAGGTGATGTTTGCCTACGCGCGTCGCTTGCTCGATCTGAACGATGAGGCCGTGGCGGCGGTGCGCGGTGCCGGGGTGGCCGGCGAGGTGCGGGTCGGTTTTCAGGAAGATTTCGGCGAAGGCTTGCTGACCGATGTTCTGGCCAGCTTTGCCCGCGCCCATCCGCAGGTCAGGATCGATGCGCGGGTCAGTCGCAATGCGGAACTGCTTGAAATGGTTGGGGCGGAGCGCCTCGATCTGGCCTTGGTCTGGGAATCGGAAGCCAGTGCCGGCGATGCGCTTGGCTATCTACCCATGCGGTGGATTGGCGATCCCGCCCAATTTGCCGACTGGCCGACCGGCGAGCCCTTGCCGCTGGTCATGTTCGAGGCACCTTGCCTGATGCGTAGTCGAGCCACGCAGGCATTGGATGGGGCCGGTATTGCCTGGCGGGTGGTGTTTACCAGTTCCAGCCTGAGCGGCATCTGGGCAGCCGTCAGTGCCGGCTTGGGGGTCACGGTGCGGACGCGGGCGGGCATGCCCGTGCATCTTTCCGTGCTGAATGGCTTGCCGGCCCTGCCGCGCATCGGGCTGGGGTTGCATTACGCGGAGCGCTCGCCGGGGGCGGTTCAGGTTCGGTTGGGCGAAACGATTCGCCAGCATCTGGCAGACAGCCTCGATTGGGTCGAGGCTGGCTGATCCCGGTTCAGGCGCCGCGCTTGGCTTCGATCAACGCGGCCAGCGTGGCGACCGAGCGCAGGTGGGCGCGGGCGGCTTCGTCGTTGGCTTCGAGCACGACGCCGTATTGCTTTTTCAGGGCCAGCACCAGTTCCAGCGCGTCGATGGAGTCGAGGCCAAGGCCGTCTTCGGCGAAGAGCAGGGTGTCGTCGCCGATATCGGCGGGGGTCATGTCCTCCAGATTCATCGTTTCGATGATGAAGGCTTTCAGTTCCTGGTGCAGTGCGCTCATGATTTTTGTTGGTCGTTTCCCTCGGGGCGCAATTATACGGGGGTTCGTGGCACAACAAGATGCACTGATAGTGGGCACTTTTCCGCAAAATAGCTGACAAATTCAGTCGAGTATTTTAAAATTTCCCTTTAATCTTTGTGGAGATCAGGCCTCATGTTCCGGCACTTGCGAGAGGATATTCGTGCGGTTTTCGACCGCGATCCCGCCGCCCGCTCGTTCTGGGAAGTCCTGACCTGTTATCCGGGTATCCACGCCCTGATCTTCCACCGCATCGCCCACTGGCTGTGGGGGCATCGCCTGCGTTGGCTGGCGCGTTTCACAGCGCACATTTCGCGCATGCTGACCGGTATCGAGATTCATCCGGGCGCCACCATCGGTCGCCGCTTCTTCATCGACCACGGCATGGGCGTGGTGATCGGCGAAACCGCTGAAATTCACGACGATGTAACGCTTTACCACGGTGTGACCTTGGGCGGTACCTCCTGGAGCAAGGGCAAGCGCCATCCGACGCTGGAAAATGGCGTGGTGGTCGGCGCCGGCGCCAAGGTGCTCGGGCCGATCGTCATTTCGGCCGGTGCCAAAGTCGGTTCCAACGCGGTTGTCACCAAGCCGGTGCCGGCCGGGGCGACCGCCGTCGGCAATCCGGCGCGCATCATCGACCAGCAGAGCCGCGAGCGCGAAGCGCAGGCGGAGAAGATGGGCTTCTCGGCCTATGCCGTCGCGCGCGATCAGGACGATCCGCTGGCCAAGGCTATCCACGGTCTGCTCGATCACGCGGCGGAAACCGACCGCCGCCTGGCCATGCTGCTGAAGGAGCTGGAAGCGCAAGGCGTCAAGTGCGACCAGGAAGTGCAGCCGGCCGATGCCTTCGATCCGCAATACCTGAGCAAAATAGTTGACTAATTTTCTCTGGTTTCTTTATAGTTGACCATAACGCTAGGTTATTAACGGGAGATCGGAATGCGTTTGACCACCAAAGGACGTTTCGCTGTGACGGCGATGATGGATCTGGCGCTGCGCGGCGAGGATGGTCCGGTAGCGTTGGCCAGTATTGCCGAGCGGCAGAGCATTTCCTTGTCCTACCTTGAGCAGTTGTTCGGCAAGCTGCGCCGCCACAAGCTGGTCGATAGCGTGCGCGGCCCGGGTGGCGGTTATTGCATTGCCAAACCCCTGGACAAGCTGTCGGTCGCCGACATCATCCGCGCCGTCGATGAGCAGCTCGATGCCACCCAGTGCGGCGGCGAGGAAAATTGCCACGAAGCGCACCGCTGCATGACGCACGACCTATGGTCGACGCTGAATTCCAAGATGTTCGAGTATCTGGCCTCAGTCAGCATGGCCGATCTGGTTGATCGCGAGAAGCAAAAGGCCACAGCGCGCGGCGAAGCCGTGCTGTCCGACAAGCGTCCGCTCGGCCCGCATCCGCGTCGCGCGACCCGCGAGAAGACGGCAGCGCTCGCCTGATCATCATGTTCCAGCCCGCCTACCTCGACCACAACGCCACCACACCGCTCGATCCGGCAGTGCTGGCGGCCATGCTGCCCTGGCTCGAAGGCCAGTGCGGCAATGCGTCGAGCCGTCACGAATACGGCCGCCGTTCGCGGTTGGCCATCGACGAGGCGCGGCAGCGGGTGGCGGCGGCGGTCAATGCGCATCCGACCGAGGTGGTGTTCACCAGCGGCGGCAGCGAATCGAACAACCTGTTCCTGAAAGGCGCGGCCGCCTGTCTGAAACCCGGCCTGCTCGCCGTCAGTGCCATCGAGCACCCGTGCGTGATCAAGCCGGCGGCGCAACTGGCCCGCTTGGGCTGGGAAGTGCGGCATGCTGCGGTGGACAGCGCTGGAAAGGTAAAAACCGACGACTACGCCGAGCTGTTGCTGGGCAAGCCGAAACTGATTTCCATCATGCTGGCCAATAACGAGACTGGCGTGATCCAGGATGTTCCGGCGCTGGCCTCGGCCGCCAAAGGCAGCGGCGCCTGGTTCCATACCGACGCCGTGCAGGCGCTCGGCAAGCTGTCGATTGATTTCCGCGCGCTGAATGCGAGGGGCGTGCATGCCATGACCCTCTCCGCACACAAGGCTTACGGGCCGAAAGGCGCGGCGGCGCTGGTACTCGACAAGCGCGTCGAATTACAGCCGCTGATCGCCGGCGGCGGTCACGAGCGCGGCCTGCGTTCGGGCACCGAAAACGTCCCGGCCATCGTCGGTTTCGGCATGGCAGCGGAACTTGCGGCGCAACGCGTTGCCGAAGTGCCGGAACGACTGCGTCGGCTGCGTGATCGCCTGGAGCAGGGGCTGATGGCCCAAGGGGCAACGATCTTCGGCGGAGGTGCCGAACGACTGCCGAACACCAGCTACTTCGCCTTCAAGGATATCGACGGCGAAACCCTGGTCGGCAAGCTGGATCGCGAAGGTTTTGCCGTGGCCAGTGGCGCGGCCTGTTCCAGCGCCAACCCGGAACCCTCGCATGTGTTGCAGGCGATGGGCGTGGCGCCCGAAATCGGCCGTGGTGCCGTACGGGTCAGCCTTGGTGTCGCCAACAGCGAAACCGAGATCGATCAATTCATCAATGCCTTGCAGGTGACCGTCGGACGCCTGCAGGGACTGACGGCGGTTGCCGTCTGAACAACCCGACAGAGCGAGAATAGACGATGAAACTCCCCATCTATCTGGATTACTCGGCAACGACCCCGGTGGACCCGCGCGTGGCGGAAAAAATGATTCCTTACCTGTGCGAGAAGTTCGGCAACCCGGCTTCGCGCTCCCACAGCTTCGGCTGGGAAGCGGAAGCGGCTGTCGAGGAAGCACGCGAGCAGGTGGCCGCGCTGGTTAACGCCGACCCGAAGGAAATCGTCTGGACCTCCGGTGCGACCGAGTCCAACAACCTCGCCATCAAGGGCGCGGCCCATTTCTACGCCGGCACCAAGGGCAAGCACATCATCACGGTGAAGACCGAGCACAAGGCCGTGCTCGACACCGTGCGCGAAATGGAGCGCCAGGGTTTCGAGGCGACCTACCTTGACGTGCAGGAAAACGGCTTGATCGATCTCGAAGTCTTCAAGGCGGCGATTCGTCCGGATACCGTGCTGGCCTCGGTGATGTTCGTCAATAACGAAATCGGCGTCATTCAGCCGATCGAGCAACTGGGCGAAATCTGCCGCGAGAAGGGCGTCATCTTCCACGTCGACGCGGCGCAAGCGACCGGCAAGGTCGACATTGACCTGAGCAAACTGAAGGTCGACCTGATGAGCTTCTCGGCCCACAAGACCTACGGTCCGAAGGGCATCGGCGCGCTGTACGTGCGACGCAAGCCGCGTATCCGTCTGGAAGCACAGATGCACGGTGGCGGCCACGAGCGCGGTTTCCGCTCCGGCACGCTGGCCACGCACCAGATCGTCGGCATGGGCGAAGCCTTCCGTCTGGCCAAGGAAGAAATGGTCCAGGAGAACGCCCACATCCAGGCGCTGCGCGACCGTCTTCTCAATGGCCTGAAGGACATGCAGGCGACCTATGTGAACGGCGACATGGAGCAGCGCGTTGCTCACAACCTGAATATCAGCTTCGCCTATGTCGAAGGCGAGTCGATGATCATGGCGATCAAGGATCTGGCGGTGTCTTCCGGTTCGGCCTGTACCTCGGCCAGCCTGGAGCCGTCCTACGTGTTGCGTGCGCTGGGGCGCGATGACGAGCTGGCTCACAGCTCCATTCGTTTCTCCATCGGCCGCTTCACGACTGAAGAAGAAATCGATCATGCAATCAACGTATTGAAGTCGAAAGTTGGCAAACTACGTGAAATGTCGCCGCTGTGGGAAATGGTCCAGGAAGGTGTCGACCTGAGCACCGTCCAGTGGGCGGCACACTGATTGCATAAGAAAACGAAATATCCCAGGAATTAATGGAGAAATAACATGAGCTATAGCGTAAAAGTCATTGATCATTATGAGAATCCGCGCAACGTCGGCTCCTTCGGTAAGGAAGACGACGGTGTCGGTACCGGCATGGTCGGCGCACCAGCATGTGGCGACGTGATGAAGTTGCAGATCAAGGTGAACAAGGAAGGCGTCATCGAGGACGCCAAGTTCAAGACCTACGGTTGCGGCTCCGCCATCGCTTCGTCTTCGCTGGTGACCGAGTGGGTCAAGGGCAAGACCGTCGATCAGGCGCTGGAGATCAAAAATACCGAGATCGCCGAAGAATTGGCGCTGCCCCCGGTTAAAATCCACTGCTCGATCCTGGCCGAGGACGCCATCAAGGCGGCCGTGGCCGACTACAAGAAAAAGCACGGAGAATAAGCATGGGCGTTACCTTGAGCGAGAGTGCCGCAAAGCACGTCACCAATTTCCTGACCAAGCGCGGTAAGGGCATCGGTCTGCGTCTCGGGGTGCGGACCAGCGGCTGTTCCGGCATGGCCTACAAGCTGGAATTCGTCGACGAAACGGCCGACGACGACATCGTTTTCGAAAGCAATGGCGTCAAGGTCTTCGTCGACCCGAAGAGCCTGCCTTACCTTGACGGGATGGAACTGGACTTTGTGCGCGAGGGTTTGAACGAAGGCTTCAAGTTCAATAACCCGAACGTCAAGGATCAGTGCGGCTGCGGCGAATCCTTCAACGTGTAGGAGGGGGCTCGGCGGGGCGGCGTTGCCCCGCACTTGCCGTACTAGTCGTACTGTCTGCGTGCGGGGCGCCTAGCCCCGCCTTCGCTTTTAGGTTGGACGCGTGCTGAAACGCTGCGTTTGTGAGGTTTGAGGTGGATCTAAGCACTGATTTCTTTTCCTTGTTCGAACTGCCGAAGACTTTCCGCCTGAACCTGTCCGAGCTGGATTCGCGTTATCGCGACGTACAGGCGCAGGTGCATCCGGATCGCTTTGCCCATGCCCCCGAGGTTGAGCGACGCCTGTCGATGCAGTGGGCAACGCGGGCGAACGAGGCCTATCAGACCTTGAAGAAGCCGCTGGAACGGGCGAAGTACCTGTTGCATCTGGCCGATCACGATTTGCAGGCCGAGAACAACACTGCGATGCCGCCTGATTTCCTGATGGAACAGATGGAATGGCGCGAGGCGGTGATGGAAGCCCGTGGCGGTGGTGATCATCACGAACTGGAACGCCTGCATAATCGTCTGCGTAGCGACATGGCTGCACACTTCGACGAATTGGCCATACTGCTCGACGAAAAGCAGGATTATGCGGCGGCGACCGATCAGGTGCGTCGCCTGATGTTCCTCGACAAACTCTTGTACGAAATCGACGACGCCCTGGCGTCGCTGGAAGAATAACAATGGCTCTGTTTCAAATCGCC
This sequence comes from Azonexus sp., assembly GCA_041909105.1. Lineage (GTDB taxonomy): Bacteria > Pseudomonadota > Gammaproteobacteria > Burkholderiales > Rhodocyclaceae > Azonexus. Next base: position 80,274 of record JAYREE010000012.1, on the reverse strand, counting down.
GAACCGGGCGAATCCGCAGCACCCCACGAACACAAGCTGGCCATCGGCATCGACCTCGGCACGACCAACTCGCTGGTCGCCACGGTGCGCAGCGGCCTGGCCGTCTGCCTGAACGACGAGCAGGGCCGCCCGCTGCTTCCATCCGTCGTGCGCTACCATGCCGACGGCAGCACCGAAGTCGGCTACGACGCGCAGAAGAACCAGGCGGTCGATCCCAAGAACACCATCGTCTCGGTCAAGCGCTTCATGGGCCGTGGCACCAAGGACATCGCCCACGTCGAGTCCATGCCTTACGACTTCATCGAGGCGCCGGGCATGGTCAAGCTGAAGACGCACGCCGGCATCAAGAGCCCGGTCGAAGTCTCGGCCGAAATCCTCAAGTCGCTGAAGCTGCGCGCCGAAGCCGCGCTGGGCGGCGATCTGGTCGGCGCGGTGATCACCGTGCCGGCTTATTTCGACGATGCGCAGCGTCAGGCCACCAAGGATGCCGCCCGTCTGGCCGGCCTCAACGTGCTGCGCCTGCTCAACGAACCGACGGCTGCGGCCATCGCCTACGGCCTCGACAACGCAGCCGAGGGCGTTTATGCGGTGTATGACCTGGGTGGCGGCACCTTCGATATTTCCATCCTCAAGCTGACCAAGGGCGTCTTCGAGGTCATGTCCACCGGCGGCGATTCGGCCCTGGGCGGCGACGATTTCGACCATCGCATCTATTGCTGGGTCATCGAGCAGGCCAAGTTGCAGCCGCTGTCGCCGGAAGATTCGCGGCGCTTGATGATGCGCTGCCGTGAAGCCAAGGAATTCCTGACCCAGAACCCGGAAGCCCCTATTGTCCTGCGCTTGCCCAGCGGCGAGATTGTCGACGTCAAGCTCGATGTCGCCACCTTCGCCAACATCACCCAGACGCTGATTTCCAAGACCCTGCAGCCGGTCAAGAAGGCCCTGCGCGATGCGGGTTTGCGCGCCGAAGACATCAAGGGCGTGGTCATGGTTGGCGGTGCGACGCGGATGCCGCAGGTGCAGAAGGCCGTCGGCGACTTTTTCCGCCAGGAACCGCTGACCAACCTCGATCCGGACAAGGTCGTCGCGCTTGGCGCAGCGACGCAAGCCAACCTGCTGGCCGGCAACAAGACGGGCAAGGACGATTGGCTGTTGCTCGACGTCATTCCGCTGTCGCTCGGCCTGGAAACCATGGGCGGCCTGACCGAGAAGGTCATTCCGCGCAATTCGACCATTCCGACCGCCCGTGCCCAGGAATTCACCACCTACAAGGACGGCCAGACTGCGATGGCCATCCACGTCGTGCAGGGCGAGCGCGAACTGGTCAGCGACTGTCGTTCGCTGGCCCGCTTCGAGTTGCGCGGCATCCCGCCGATGGTGGCCGGCGCGGCGCGTATCCGCGTGACCTATCAGGTCGATGCCGATGGCCTGCTGTCGGTCACTGCACGCGAGCAGACGACCGGCGTCGAGTCGAGCATCACCGTCAAGCCGTCCTACGGTCTGTCGGACGACGAAATCGCCGGCATGCTCAAGGATTCGATGGAGCACGCCAAGGACGACGCCATGGCCCGTGCCCTGAAGGAAGCCCAGGTCGAGGCCGACCGCATGATCGAGGCGACCGAAGCGGCGCTGGCTGAGGATTCGCATCTGCTCAATGCCGCCGAGATCGAGAAAATCAAGGCGACCATCGCCAAGCTGCGTGAAACCGCTGCCGGCGACAACCGCCGCCTGATCAACATCGCGATGGACGACCTCGGTTATGAAACCCAGGCTTTTGCCCATCGCCGTATGGATCAGAGCATCAAAAAAGTCCTGTCTGGCCGCAAGGTCGATGACATCAAGATGGGCGAAGAAGAAGGAGAGGGCGCATGACCCAATTGATCGTATTACCGCACGTGGAACTCTGCCCTGATGGCGCCGTGATCGAAGCCAAGGAAGGCACTTCGATCTGCGAAAACCTGCTGGAAAACAACATCGAGCTGGAGCACGCCTGCGAAATGTCGTGTGCGTGCACGACCTGCCATGTCATCGTGCGCGAGGGCTTCAACTCGCTGGAGCCGGCCGAAGACCTCGAAGAAGACATGCTGGACAAGGCCTGGGGCCTGGAGCCGAATTCCCGCCTGGGTTGCCAGGCCATCGTCAAATCGACACCGCTGGTGGTCGAGATTCCGAAATACAGCATCAACATGGCGAAGGAGGGACATCGCAAATGAAATGGACCGACATCAACGATATCGCCATCGAACTGACCGAAGCCCATCCCGACAAAGACCCGCTGAAGGTCAATTTCGTCGATCTGCGTAACTGGGTGATGGCGCTGCCCGGCTTCAACGACGACCCCAAGCATTGTGGCGAAAAGATTCTCGAAGCCATCCAGCAAGCCTGGATCGACGAGGCCGAGTAAGACATGAAAACCCGTGACTTCCCCGGACGCGGCAGCCAGCTGAACGTTCTGGGCGGTCCGTTGCTCACCTGCAGCGACGACCCGGTCACGGGCTTCTTCCGCGATGGCTGCTGCAATACCTCGGAAGACGATTTCGGCAGCCACACCATCTGCATCGTCCTGACCGCGGATTTCCTGCAGTTTTCCAAGGAGCGGGGCAACGATCTATCGACGCCGCGCCCCGAATTCAACTTCCCCGGCCTGCAACCCGGCCAGCGCTGGTGCCTGTGCGCCGCCCGCTGGCTGGAAGCGCACCAGGCCGGCAAGGCCCCGCGCGTGTCGCTCAATTCGACCAATCAGGCGGCGCTGGAAATCGTGCCGCTGGAGCTGTTGAAGCTCTACGCGGTCGATCTGCACTGAGAACGGTCGCTCCGTAAGCGTCATTCCCGCGAAGGCGGGAATCCAGAAATGACGCCCCAAGGTTTCAGCATTTGCGTAGGGCGAATCTGCAAGGCTGCTGACTAGCTGAGAAATCTCGACTTAGCTAACCGACTGTTCTCATGACAGCTGATCACTCAATATCATCGTCTGTCCGTATGATTGCTGATTGATAAGGAGAGTGGCATCGGATAATCTCATTGTCATTAATATCATTGCCGGTGATCCAATCGTGCCCGTATTTGTTGGTAATGGCCCGGACGTTTCTGCTCGTGAATAAATTTTGGGTATCGTTAGTATTCCGCTCAATGAGCAGGGGAAGGTTGTGCTAATGGAAAAATCTCAAAGAGTTGGTGCGTTAGTTGCCGGCGTCGCATTTGGACTCTGGACGCTTTATTTCTATCTGGGTTTGTGTAGCACATGCGGGTCCGTTCTTAGCTTTGCCGTAGTTCTTCCCGCCTGCCTGCTCGGCTTTCCTTGGAGTTTGCTATGGCTGGGTGTCGTGGCTGCCTTACAAATGGCTATTGGCGAAAACAGCATTCTGGTGCCTGTCCTACTAGTGGGGCTCGTTCTTGGTGTATCAGTGAACGGCGCTTTAATCGCGGGGCTGTTCTCGGATGCTCGTTCTAGGTGAGTGAGAGCTGTGGATCGGCATTTGCCGTAAAAAACGATGTTCAACTCAGTAATGAACCAGACCTGCGAAAAATAACGTGCAGTCTGGTAATTTTTGAACATTCCTGTATGGCGGCTTTTCAAATTAGCTACTTCCGCTTGGGGGCGATTCGAGCCGGTCACGTCGATGTGACTCAGTAGCCAACTTCGATAAGAGAGCATGACCTGGTCAGTGCGATTCTGCACTAACCGAACGGCCTTTCCTTAGCCCTCGGTTTTTGCCAATTTCGGGCAGTGCACCGCAGCAGTCACCCCTGAACGCTATTTCACCTCGGCCGTTTCGCCGTCAAGGTGTTCTTCCTTGGTGAAACGGTCGAGATAGACGTACACCACCGGCGTCAGGTACAGCGTCAGCAGCTGCGACAGCATCAAGCCGCCGACCACGGCGAGGCCGAGCGGCTGGCGGGTTTCGGCGCCGGCGCCGATGCCCAGGGCGATGGGCAGGGTGCCGACGAGGGCGGCCATGGTGGTCATCATGATTGGGCGGAAGCGGATCAGGCAGGCCTGGAAGATGGCTTCGCCTGCCGCCATGGCGTCCTTGCGCTGCCGTTCCAGCGCGAAGTCGATCATCATGATGGCGTTTTTCTTGACGATGCCGATCAGCATGATGACGCCGACGAAGGCGTAGAGACTCAGATCCACCTTGAAGATGAGCAGCGTGATCAGCGCGCCGAGGCCGGCCGAGGGCAGGCCGGAGAGGATGGTCAGCGGGTGGATGAAGCTCTCGTACAGTACGCCGAGCACCAGATAGACGACCAGCACGGCGACCAGCAGCAGCACGCCGAGGCCCTGCAGCGACGCCTGGAAGGCCTGTGCCGTCCCTTGCAGGCTGGTGTTGAGCGAAACCGGCACACGTACTTCCTGCTCCAGTGCCTTGATCTGGTCGACTGCCTGGCCGAGCGAGACGCCGGGTAGCAGGTTGAAGGAAATGGTGACCGAGGGCAGCTGGCCCTGGTGATTGACCGTCAGCGCCTGCGTCTTGCGGCTGAAGCGGGCCACGGTATCGAGCGGCACCAGCTTGCCGCCGCTGCCGCGCACGTAGAGGCGGGAGAGGGCGGACGGATCGGCCTGGAATTCCGGGGTCACCTCAAGGATCACCTGGTACTGCGCCGTCGCACCGTAGATGGTCGACACCTGGCGGGCGCTGAAGGCGCTTTGCAGGGCATCCTCGACCTGGCCGTAGGTCAGGCCCAGCGAAGCCAGCTTGTCGCGGTCGATGTCGAGCGAAACGACCGGGCTCAGGTTGTTCAGGTTGTTGGTGACATCGACGAAACCGGGCAGCTGGCGAATTTTCTGGGTCAGCGTGCCGGTCCATTCGTAGAGTTCGTTGAGGTCGGTGTCCTGCAGAGTGTATTGATACTGCGCGGCGGTGATCTGGCCGCCGATGCGGATCACCGGCGGGTTCTGCATATAGACCTTGATGCCGGGAATGGCGGCCAGCTTGGGGCGCAGGCGCTGGATGATCTGGTCCGGCGTCGATTTGCGCTCGTCGTGCGGCTTGAGCACCATGAAGATGGTGCCGGTATTGGCCGTCGGGCGGATGCCGCCGGCGCCAACGGCCGACATGAAGGAGCGGATGTCCGGGTCCTGTGCAACGATCGCGGCAGCGGCGCGCTGATGCTCGCGCATCGAGGCGAAGGAAACGTCCTGGGCGCCTTCGGTGAAGGCAATGATCTGGCCGGAATCGCCGCTCGGGATGAAATCCTTGGGCACGACGGTGAACAGGTAGCCAGTAACGAACAAGGTGGCGAAAAAGCTGGCCAGCACGGTGCGCGGGTGATTGACCGCAATGCGCAGGGTCTTCTCGTAGGCGGCGAGCAGGCCGTCGAAGAAGCGTTCGAAGGCCTGGAAGACGCGGCCATGCGATTCGGCCTCGACATGCTTGACGTAGCGGCTGCACAGCATCGGCGTCAGCGTCAGCGAAACGATGCCGGAAACGACGATGGCGGCGCAGATGGTGATGGCGAACTCGTGCAGCAGGCGGCCGACGATGCCCTGCATGAAGAGCACCGGAATGAACACGGCGATCAGCGAAATGGTCATCGAGATGATGGTGAAGCCGATTTCCCTGGCCCCCTTGATCGCCGCCTGGAAGGGCGGCTCGCCGGCTTCGACGTGACGCACGATGTTTTCCAGCATGACGATAGCGTCATCGACGACGAAGCCGACCGAGAGCGTCAGCGCCAGCAGCGACAGGTTGTCCAGGCTGTAGCCCATGACCGACATCAGCGCGAAGGTGCCGACCACCGAAATGGGCAGCGCCAGGCTGGGGATGACCGTCGCCGACAGGTTACGCAGGAAGAGCAGGATGACCAGGATGACCAGCACGGCCGACAGCACCAGCGTGAATTGCACGTCGGCGATGGCCTCGCGGATCGAATTGCTGCGGTCGAACAGGATGGTCATGTCGATGGCCGCTGGCAGCTTGGCCTTGAAGCCGGGGATCACGCGCTTGATGGCATCGACCGTCTCAATGGTGTTGGCGCCGGGCTGGCGCTGGATGGCCAGCACGATGGCGCGCTTGTCCACGTTCCAGCTGGCGATGCGCAGGTTTTCCACGCTGTCGATCGGCGTCGCCACGTCTTCCAGGCGCACCGGCGCGCCGTTCTTCCAGCTGACGATCAGCGGGCGATAGGCGGCGGCGTTGGTCAGCTGGCCGTTATCCTTGATGGCGAAGGTCTGCGTACTGCCGTCGAGCTGGCCGATGGGCTGATTGACGTTGTTCTGGGCGAGCGCCGCCTGCAATTCGTCGATGCCCATGCCACGCGCCGCCAGCTGGTCCGGGTTGGCCTGCACGCGGACGGCGTATTTCTGCGAGCCGTAGATCTGCACCTGGGCGACGCCGGGGATGGTCGACAGGCGCTGCGCCAGCTGGGTTTCGGCGTATTCATTGACCAGCGACATCGGCAGCGAGGCCGACGACATGGCGATGTAGAAGATCGGCGAGTCGGCCGGGTTCACCTTGCGGAAGGAAGGCGGCGTCGGCATGCTCGGCGGCAGCTTGCGCTGGGCCGCCGAAATGGCCGCCTGCACGTCCTGCGCGGCGGCGTCGATATCGCGGTCGAGCGAGAATTGCAGCGTGATGTTGGTCGAGCCCTGGGCGCTGGTCGAGGTCATCGAATCCAGGCCGGCAATGGTCGAGAACTGCCCTTCCAGCGGCGTGGCGACGGCGGCCGCCATGGTTTCCGGCGAGGCGCCGGGCAAGTTGGCGGTGACCGAGATGGTCGGGAAATCGACCGCCGGCAGTTCGGAAACCGGCAGCGAGCGATAGCCGATGATGCCGAAGATGAGGAACGCCGCCATCAGCAGCGTGGTCATCACCGGACGGCGGATACAGAGTTCCGGCAGCGTCATGGTCGGGGCCCGATCAGGGTTTGGCCGGGGCGGCGGGAGCAGCCTGAGCGGCCGGTGTCTTGGCCGCTTCACCCTTGGCCTGCGGCGTCTTGACGACCACGGTGGCGCCCTGGGTCAGCCGTAGCTGGCCATCGGTAACCACCGTCTCGTCGGCGGCAACGCCGCTGGCGATTGCCGCCATGCCGCGGTGCACGGTCTGTACGGCGATTTTTCGCAGCTCAGCGGTGTTGTCGGCTTTGACCACGTAGAGGAAATTGCCGTCGGCCCCTTGCTGCACGGCTTCGGCCGGGACCAGCACGCTGTTGCTCAGTTTTTCCAGAGTCATCGAAATGTTGAGGAACTGGCCGGCGGTCAGCTTATCGCCCTTGTTGTCGAGCAGCGCCTTCATCTGGATGGTGCCGGTGGCGGCATCGACGGCGTTGTCGATGAAACGCACCTTGCCCTCGAAGTCCTGCTCCTTGTTGCCGGGGATGCGCACGCTGACCGGCATCGTGCCGTCGGCCATCGATTGGCGCAGGCGGCTCAGGTGTTTTTCCGGCACCGCGAAGGTGACGTAGAGCGGCTGGATGCGATTGACCACGGCCAGCACGGTATCGTTGATCTTGACTGCCGAGCCGGGGAAGACCAGGCGGGCGCCGACCACGCCGGAGAAGGGCGCGCGGATGGTGGCGTAGGAAAGCTGCAGGCGGGCCAGCTCGACCGCCGCCTGGTCGGCCTTCACCGTGGCCGCAGCGGCGGCCTCGGCGGTGCGGAACTCGTTGATCTTTTCTTCGGAAACGAAGCCGCGCTCCTTCAGCGAGATATAGCGCTGCACGTCGGCGCGGCTCTTGGCCAGTTGCGCCTCGTCGCGCAGTAGCGTGGCTTCGGCCTGGGCCAGCTTGGCGTTGAAGTCGTTCGGGTCGAGGCGGATCAACACATCGCCCTGCTTGACGTGCTGGCCTTCGGTGAAGGCGACGCTCTGTACCTGGCCATCGACGCGGGCCTTCAGGCTGACGCTCTCATAGGCCTCGGCGCGGCCGACCACTTCCAGCAACAGCGGAACGTCCCCGGTCGTCGCCTTGGCGACGATGACCGGTACCGGCGGCGGTGCTTTCTTGACCTGTTCGACGGCGCTGCGCGAGCCCGACCAGTAGCTGTATGCGCCAATCACCAGGGCGATTGCCGCGCCACCGAGTAACAAGGTCTTGCTACGTCCATTCATGTCGCGGTACCCAGGGGGAAGGTTAAGGGGTCAATCGAGGATATTGAGCAAAGCGTCGAGGCCGCCGAAATTGATGGCGATATCAGCTTTGGCGCGGGTCGCCGGCTTGGCATGGAAGGCCACCGAGAGGCCGGCTTCGGCCATCATCATCAGGTCGTTGGCACCGTCGCCGCAGGCGATCACCTGATCCTTGCGCAAACCGAGTTCGTCGCGCAGGCGGCCCAGATGATGGGCCTTGGCCGCGGCATCGACGATGTCGCCGACCACCTTGCCGGTCAGCTTGCCGCCGGAGATTTCCAGTTCGTTCGAGGTGGCGAAATCGAAACCCAGCTCGATGCGCAGGCGCTCGGTGAAATAGGTAAAGCCGCCGGACAGGATGGCGGTGCGCAGGCCGGCGTTCTGGGCTGCTTCGAGCAACTCGCGGGCGCCGTGCGAAAGCAGCAGGCGCTCGCCATAGACGCGGGCCAGCACGCGGGCATCCAGCCCGGCCATCAGCGCCAGGCGGCGGCGCAGGCTTTCGCGGTAGTCGATCTCGCCGCGCATGGCCGCTTCGGTCACTTCCGAAACCTCGGCCTTCTTGCCGGCGAAGTCGGCCAGTTCGTCGATGCACTCGATGGTGATCAGCGTCGAATCCATGTCGAAGCAGATCAGGCCGTAGTCGGAAAGCTTCTTGCCGGTTTCGACAAAGGTCCAATCAAGCTTCTCGGCTTCGATCAGCGGGATCAGTGCATCGAACTCCGCCGTGCGCGTCGCCCCGATGAAGCGGACGACCTGCGGCGGGCGGGGTTCTGCGGTGGACGCGCCGGTTGCGGCCAAAATCTTTTCGAGCAGGAAAGTGGGCAGGGCGCCGCCCTGGATGACGAGGTTCATGTCGGTTCAGCTTTCGTCGGCCCGCTGTCGAATGGCCTTGCGCTCGCCGGTGTAGTGCCACCACGGTTGCGCCGCGCCGCCATCCATGAAGCGGGTGATCGAGATGAGGACGTCGATCATGCACGGGTCATGCCGCTGCCCGGTGATCGAACACAGTTGATCGTAGAGCGCGAAGGCATCGCGCCCCTTGAGTTGTTCCGGCTGGTGTATGCCCAGGCGGTGCAGGTCGGCGGCCACGGCCGGGCCGACATTCGGCAGGTCGGTCAGTCGCTTGACCCTGTCGCGCACCACCTTGGCCGGGTTCATGCGTCCGGAGAAATCAGGCCAGACGATCCGGCAACACGTCGCGCAGCAGCACGGCGGCGTCGCGCAGCGTCTTTTCGGTGGTGTCCCAGCCGATGCAGCCGTCGGTGACCGAGCAGCCGTACTTCAGCTGCGACAGGTCGGCGGGGATCGGCTGGTTGCCGGCTTCGATGTTCGACTCGATCATCACGCCGAGGATGGACTTGTTGCCGGCGCGAATCTGGTTGACCACGTCGGTCATGACCAGCGGCTGCAGTTCCGGCTTCTTCGAGCTGTTGGCGTGCGAGCAATCGACCACGATGTTGGCCGGCAGCTTGGCCTTGGCGATGGCGGCTTCGGCCATGGCGATCGAAACGGTGTCGTAGTTCGGGCCCGATTCGCCGCCGCGCAGCACGATGTGGCCATGCGGGTTGCCGGTGGTACGCACGATGGCGACGCGGCCTTCGTTGTTCAGGCCGAGGAAAGAGTGCGGACGCGAAGCCGACAGGATGGCGTTGGTGGCCACGGTCAGGTCGCCGCTGGTGGCGTTCTTGAAGCCGACCGGCGTGGACAGCCCGGAAGACATCTCGCGGTGCGTCTGCGACTCGGTGGTGCGGGCGCCGATGGCGGTCCAGGTGATCAGGTCGCCGTAGTATTGCGGGCCGTAGGGATCGAGCGCCTCGGTGCCAGCCGGCAGGCCGAGCTCATTGACCTGCAGCAGGAAGTCGCGGGCCTTTTCCATGCCGACATTGACCTGGAAGGAGTCATCCATGAACGGATCGTTGATGTAGCCCTTCCAGCCCACGGTGGTACGCGGCTTCTCGAAATAGACGCGCATGATGATCTGCAGCACGTCGCCCACATCGTCGGCCAGCGCCTTCAGGCGGCGGGCGTAGTCGAGGCCGGCCACCGGGTCGTGGATGGAGCAGGGGCCAACCACGACGAACAGGCGGTGATCCTTGCGATCCAGAATGTTGCGCAGCACCTTGCGGCCATGCGATACGGTCTTTTCGGCCTTGGCGGAAACCGGCAGCTTGGCATGGATCTCGGCCGGCGTCGGCATGGCGTCGAAGGCGGAGACGTTGATGTTTTCGAGATTTTGTTTCGTCATTTGGTCAGCTCGCGAATCATGTCTTTTACCGCTGCCACCTTGTCGTTCAAGGCCGGGCAATGGCGCAAAAGGGAAATTTTATCCTGTCCGGCCAGCTTATAGCTGCGGTTTTTCTGGATCAAATTGATTATCTTGATCGGCTCGATTGGCGGGTTCTTGGTGAATTCCGGGCTGAACTGGAGCGTCACCTGATCGGCCGAGGCATCGAGCTTCTGGATCATCAGTGGTTTGACCAGCAAACGCAGGCGGTGCGTGGCCAGCAGCGACTGGCCCTGCAGCGGCAATTCGCCAAAGCGGTCGATCAGCTCTTCCTGCATGGCGTCGATCTCTTCCGCCGTCTCGCAGTTGGCCAGGCGCTTGTACAGCGTCAGGCGCTCGTGCACATCCGGGCAGTAAGCGTCGGGCAGCAGGGCGGGCGTGCGCAGGTTGATCTCGCTGCTGACGCCGAGCGGCTGCGTCAGGTCGATATTGGCCAGGTTCTTGCCCTGCTTGAGATGGGCGACGGCACGGTTCAGCATGTCGGCGAAGACATTGAAGCCCACTTCCTGCATGTCGCCGGCCTGGTTTTCGCCGAGCACCTCGCCGGCGCCGCGAATTTCCAGATCGTGCATGGCGAGGAAGAAGCCGGAGCCGAGCTCTTCCGACATCTGGATCGCTTCCAGACGCTGCTTGGCCTGCTTGGTCATCGCCTTTTCATCCTGCACCAGCAGATAGGCATAGGCCTGGTGGTGCGAGCGGCCGACGCGGCCGCGCAGCTGGTGCAGCTGGGCGAGGCCGAACTTCTCCGAGCGGTTGATCAGGATGGTGTTGGCGTGCGGGTTGTCGATGCCGGTTTCGATGATGGTCGTGCACAGCAGCAGGTTGGCGCGCTGGCTGGTGAAGTCACGCATCACGCGCTCCAGCTCGCGCTCGTTCATCTGGCCGTGGCCGATGACGATGCGCGCTTCCGGCACCAGGCCGGCCAGCTTCTCGCGCATGTTCTCGATGGTGTCGACCTCGTTGTGCAGGAAATACACCTGGCCGCCGCGCTTCAATTCGCGCAGCACGGCTTCGCGGATGATGCCGTCGGAGAACTTCGAGACGAAGGTCTTGATCGCCAGGCGCTTCTGCGGCGCGGTGGCGATCACCGAGAAGTCGCGCAGGCCTTCCATCGACATGGCCAGCGTGCGCGGGATCGGGGTCGCGGTCAGCGTCAGCACATCCACCTCGGCGCGCATGGCCTTCAGCGTTTCCTTCTGGCGCACGCCAAAGCGGTGTTCCTCGTCGATGATGACGAGGCCCAGGCGGTCGAACTTCACGTCCTTGCCGATCAGCTTGTGCGTGCCGATGATGATGTCGATCTTGCCTTCGGCCAGCTCCTTCAAGGCCTGTGCCGATTCCTTGGCGGTCTTGAAGCGGGAGATTTCCGCCACCTTGACCGGCCAATCGGCAAAGCGGTCGACGAAGGTCTGGTAATGCTGCTCGCACAGCAGCGTGGTCGGGCACAGCACGGCCACCTGCTTGCCGCCAGCCACGGCGCAGAAGGCCGCGCGCAGCGCCACCTCGGTCTTGCCGAAGCCGACATCGCCGCAGACCAGGCGGTCCATCGGCTTGCCCGACTTCATGTCTTCGATCACGGCGGCGATGGCCTGCGCCTGATCGGCGGTTTCCTCAAAGCCGAAGCCGTCGGCGAAGGCTTCGTAGTCGTTCTCGCCGAACTCGAAGGCGTGGCCCTGGCGCGCGGCGCGGGCGGCGTAGAGCGCCAGCAGCTCGGCGGCGGTGTCGCGCGCCTGCTCGGCCGCCTTGCGCTTGGCCTTTTCCCACTGACCGGAGCCGAGCGTGTGCAGCGGCGCGGCATCCGGCTCAGCGCCGGAATAGCGCGAAATCACATGCAGCTGCGCCACCGGCACGAAGAGCTTGGCCTCGTTGGCGTAGTGCAGTTCGAGGAATTCCTGCTCGCCGGTGCCGAGGTCCATGCGCACCAGGCCCTGGTAGCGGCCGATGCCATGGCTTTCATGCACCACCGGGTCGCCGACCTTGAGCTCGGTGAGGTCTTTCAGCCAGTTGTCGAAACTGGCCTTGCGCGCAGCTTCGCGCCGGGTGCGGCGCGGTGCGCCGGCGTACAGCTCGGTTTCGGTAATGAAGGCAATGCCGGGCAGCGCAAAGCCGGTGTGCAGCGGGGCCACGCCCAGGGCGAGCGGCGCACCACCCGCAACAAAGCCGGCGAAATCGGCGCTGGCCTCAATTTTGACGCCGTGTTCGCCCAGCATGGCGGCCAGGGTTTCGCGCCGGCCGGCCGATTCGGCCAGCAGCAGCACGCGGCCCTTGAAGCCCGCCAGGTGGTTTTTCAGCTTGTGCAGCGGGTCCTCGGCCCGGCGGTCGACGGCGATGTCGGGCAGGGCGGTCGTCGCGGCATCCGCCTTGTTTTCAAGCACCAGCCGGCCGTAGCCCTTGGCGGCGGTGAAGAAGGCTTCGTCGGAAAGGAAGAGTTCTTCCGGCGGCAGCAGCGGGCGCGCCTTGTCGCCTTGCAGCAAGGTATAGCGCGAGCGCGTTTCCTTCCAGAAGGCGGCAATCGCTCCCGGCGCATCGCCATGGGTGACGAAGACGGCATCCTTCGGCAGGTAGTCGAAAACGGTGGCCGTTTCTTCGAAGAAGAGCGGAATGTAGTACTCGATGCCGGCGCTGGCGATGCCCTGCGACACATCCTTATAGACGCCCGACTTGGCCGGGTCGCCCTCGAAGGCCTCGCGGAACTTCTGGCGGAAGCGCGTGCGGCCCTTGTCGTCCATGGGGAATTCGCGCGCCGGCAGCAGGCGCACTTCCGGCACCGGGTAGATGGTGCGCTGGGTATCGACGTCGAAAGTCTTGATGCTCTCGATCTCGTCGTCGAACAGATCGAGCCGGTAAGGCACGGCCGAACCCATCGGAAAGAGGTCGATCAGGCCGCCGCGAATCGAGTATTCGCCGGGCGACACCACCTGCGTGACGTTGGCGTAGCCGGCCAGCGTGACCTGGCTGCGGAATTTCTCGGCGTCGATGGTTTCGCCCTTCTTGAAGGCGAAGGTGTAGGCCGCCATGAACTCCGGCGGGGCCAGCCGATAGACGGCGGTCGAGGCCGGCACCAGCAGGATGTCCAGCTCGCCCTGCATGGCCGCCCACAGCGTCGCCAAACGCTCGGAAACCAGGTCCTGGTGCGGCGAAAATGTGTCGTAAGGCAGCGTTTCCCAATCCGGCAGCAGGCGCACGCGCAGGTTCGGCGCAAACCAGGGAATCTCGTCGAGCAGGCGCTGCGCATCCGCCGCATTGGCGGTCACGACAGCCAGCAGTTTGCCGCTATTGCGACCGGCGATTTCGGCCAGCGCCAGCGCGTCGGAAGAACCGGCAAACGACGGTAGGTCGATACGAGCGCCCGCCTTGGGCAGGGCGGGCAGGGAAAGCAGTGGGGATGAAGCGGACACGGGGCAGCACAGGCAACAGCAGAGGGAGGTGGATTATAGCCCGGTGGGTTGGGTGGTCGGGTTTTGGCGTGGGTGCGGGGGGGTTAGGGGACTGCTGCGGTGCACGGGGCAAAAAGGTCAAAAAGCGAAGGCGATGCATCTTCCGGCAGGTAAACCAACGGCTAAATCAATTTTCTGTTTGTCATGTGCTTTTGTTCACAAGAGTATGCGCATGATTTATTCTGCATACACATTAAGTCTATGCTTGGAAGCTTGCGCTTAGAGCAATTCATAAAGGGTGGGAAAGTGGAAAACTGGGAAGTATTGAAATGGGTGGGTGGCACCATCGCAGCATTGGTAGGCGGAGGACTAGTGTTCAAGTGGACTGGTATTAGAAAGTCATCCAAAGACAGCAGTACTCGAGTTGTTGTCCAATCAAACAACAAAGCCGGCGGGGACATAATTGCCGGGGACAGCGTAAAAAATATTAAGTAAAGACCGATGTTTACCAATCAGACTGGCAATACGGTTCAGGGTGATGTCGTCGGTAGAGATCAACACAATACATATTATCTTGGCAACCGTTCGCCCCTGACCAGTCTCTATGAAAAGCTTCGGGAAGCTAATGCGGGGCAGCCATATGTTGCCCAAATTGCTGAACAGCTTCAGCATTTTTGCTCTAAGGATACAGATGGTGATGTCCGTGGCTTAGAAGACAAGCTCAAAGCTGCTAGCCGCGAGGATTTGCTCTATACCGCCACAAGACTCAAAGAGGCAGCCACAAAGTTAGTTATGAAATGGCAAACCTCTGGTGTCGCTCAAGACATCCTTACCCACATTCTGGGTAAGCTTTACTCGGAATTTTTACTTCACGTTACTCCGGCAATCGAAGCAGGAGCTTCGCGACCGGAAGTTGATGCGCTAATTAGTGAGAGAGTTTTGGGGCCTACGTCGGTCATGCTTGGCGACAACGACTTAATGCTGACCCCTGTTGATTTGCTGGGGCTTCTATTCATGCTTGGTGGCAATTGTCACATTCGGTGGGACAAATGCTGATCTACCACCCAGCATATGATGCTTACCATTGTGTCTTTCGCGCACTCCTGATCACCAACGCTATTCCAGCCCTCGAAATTCAGAAGCTGCGATTGCTGGACTTCTTTCTTTCGTTCCCTTCTGAGTTAAGCAACATCAGATTAACTCGCGAGCTTAGCGAGCTTAGGAAACTCGGGGCAAAAAGAGAAAATGAATATCATGGTCCGGTAAGCAAGACACAAGCATTTAGAGATTTGGAGCACATCCAGCATGCTGCATACAGCACCCTTGCAGCATCACAAATATTTGCTCCTGGTGAATTTTCCCAAGGTCTAGCAATTCGAACTGGTGTTGAAGTTCAACCCGAACTCGCCAAGATGCTCGCTTTGGCAGAGGAACGAGATAAGCACCTACTTGATTGCGTATTAAGGCAGTTAGGAGCTCTCCCGCTGCAAGGCACAAACGGCCTTAAGGCACGCACAGGATTAATGGAGTCTCGGTATGACGTTGCTTAGCCCAACTATTGCTATAAATCGGCTAGTTGTCTTTAGAGACACTGAAATTGCTTTTGACGGAACCTTCCATAATGGAGTGAATATAGTTCGGGGTCATAATAGTTCCGGAAAGACAACGATCTTGGACTTTATCGCCTATACGCTCGGAGCCGAGTATATACCTTGGAAATATGAGGCGCTTTTTTGTAGCCACTCTGTCGCAGAGATTTCGCTAAATCGTAGGCGTATTACGGTAAGGCGGGATGTTAACGAAAAGCCGATGAACCCAATGTATATCTATTGGGGTCCAATCGAGGAGGCTCTGGCTGCGCCATTTTCTAAGTGGGAGTCTTATGGATTCAGGAGGAGCTCTTCAAAACTGAGCTTTACTCAGGCTCTGCTCCTAGCACTTGAATTGCCAGAGGCACAGGGCGATGGAGCCTCAAATCTAACTATGCATCAATTCCTGCGGGTAATGTATGCAGACCAGCCATCGCTTCATAGCCCTATTTTCAGGGTAGATGCCTTCGACAGCGCTTTAACTCGTGAGACGGTGGGGGGCTATCTTTCAGGTATTTTTGATGACCGACTTTACGTCGCTCAATTAGAAAAGCGTGAAGTAGACAAAGAGCTCGATAGACTGAACAGTGAATTAAAGAGCATTTTTACTGTACTTGGTCGATCTGGACAGAACGCGAACGTCGAATTTTTGGGCCAAGAGATTCGTAATCTGGAAGCCAGAAGGGAGACTCTTCAAGCCGAACTTAATGCACTGAAGACAAATCGCATTGTTCCAAATGAAGAAACTGCAAGTAAGGCAGACTCCAAGATTAGACTTGAACTCGATAAAGCAAAAAGTGAACTTGCGGAAGCGCAGAGCAACTTGGCACGTTGGGAACTCGAAATCGAGGATTCGAACCGATTTATAGAAGAAATTCAGCTCCGGCTAAATGGGTTAGAGGAATCAAGTACTACTAGGGATTACTTCAGCTCACTTTCATTTGCATTCTGCCCAAGCTGCCTATCAGAGATTAAGGTTAGTACTGAGCACAAGGAGCAATGTGGGCTTTGCAAAACACCATTTTCTGAATCAGTCGCGGATGCACAGTTGCTACGGATGAGGAATGAACTCCGAATTCAATTGGGCGAATCTCAGGCAATAGTTCGGCAACGCATCAAAGAGGTTGGCGAGCTTCGTACTAAGTTGCCAATGCTCAAGAGGCACTTAAAGTCACTTGAAGATAGGTTCCGCGAGGCTTCTAGTACGTGGTCCACTGATTTGGAGTCGGCTTTGGAAGCTCAGTCTAGAGCGATTGGGGCACTCGACCAAGAGATTCGGGGGTTGTACGGTAGTCAACAACTGGCGCAAGCAATTTTAGAGTTGCAAGAACGCCGCAATACATTGGTCGTCAGGGTGGGGGAGCTTGAGACCAGAATTGAATCTCTTATTTTTACCCAAGAAGAAAGAAAACAGCAGGTTGCTCGCGAAGTTGCTTCTACTCTTGGGCGTTTGCTCAGCAATGACCTTCATCGGACAGATGCTTTTCAAAGGGCTACGGATATTCAGTTCAGCTTTACTGATAACAAAGTACTGGTCGAGAATGAATCCCAGTTTTCGGAAAGTTCGACAGTTGTTCTCCGTCATTTATTCCATTTGGCTCTGCTTAGTGCCTCCACCCGTTTGCCGGTAATGCGTTTCCCACGATTTCTAATTTTGGATGGGATTGAGGATGGCGGAATGGAACTGGAGCGCTCGCATCGACTTCAAGAAATTATCGTAAATGAGTGCGCAACTTTCAATTGCGACTATCAATTGATTTTCGCAACTTCACAGATTGCACCGCAGCTAGATGTCGAGGGCTATGTGGTTGCCCGCTCATTTACTGAAGATGCACGCTCACTGGACTTTCTATGAATTAATCGGGACAGACAGACCTGCTCCCAAAAACAAAGGGCCGTTAGTCACCTAACGGCCCTTGTTCTATCCAGCTACTCGACGACTTACATCCCGAGCGACTTGAGCAGCTCGTCGTGATCGTCGGCGGCCGCAGTCGGGGCGGTGGCTTGGGTTTGGCCGTTGACCTGCTCGAGCAGGGCATCCGGGTCCGGGGCTTCGTCGGCGACGAAGTCGTTCATCTTGATGAACTCGGTTTTGTCCATGGCGAGTTCGAGATAGAAGATGTTGTTCTTGCCGGTGAAGAAGGTGACGCGGCGGGCTTCCGGCTTGTCGAGGTTGGTGTCGACGCTGAGCATGACCTGCTTGTTGAGCGCCAGCATCTTGGGCTGGTTCTGCGTGATGTGGGTTTGCAGTTCGCGCGAGACTTTGCCGGTGAAGTCGCCGACGATTTGGTTCATCAGCTCACCCATGACGTTGCCGACTTCGTCGGCGGTGTGGGTGGTGGCGAGGTCTTCCTCGTAATAAACGGGGACGGACCACGGTTATTCCCAGAACCCCTATTGGGCATCATTTCGGGCGTTTCAGCTGACTGCTGCGGTGCACCGGCCAAAATGACTAAAAATTGGGAGTGGCTCCTCATCTTGGATCAGCGCGGCGAGCTAACAAAAGGATCGAGCTCGATCCGAAATCCAAGCAGACTGCCCCTCCGGTTGATCCACCCATCACCAGCGCGCACCCTTGGTTGGCGCTTAATTCACGTTTAAGTTTCAGCTTCTAGCCTCTCATCTAAATCAAACCAGATGGAGAAGCTCATGAAGTTCCGTTTCCCTCTTTTCGTCGGTCTCGTCACGCTTGCCGCGGGCGCG
Source organism: Azonexus sp. (assembly GCA_041909105.1). GTDB lineage: Bacteria > Pseudomonadota > Gammaproteobacteria > Burkholderiales > Rhodocyclaceae > Azonexus. Next base: position 62,255 of record JAYREE010000012.1, on the reverse strand, counting down.
GCCTACGCTGAAACCCCGGCGGATTTCCTGAATACCTACCAGGTCGAGGCGCGGCGCGCTGATCCTGGCTTTGCGGCATCGGCCCCGCGCGGCCAGCAGTTTTTCAAGCGAACGGGCAATCAGGATTGGAGTTGCTCCACCTGCCATACGGAAAACCCGCTGGCCATCGGCAAGCATGCCACCACCGGCAAGACCATCGACCCCCTGGCGCCAGCCGCCAACGACAAGCGCTTCACGCGGCAGGACAAGGTTGAGAAATGGTTCAAGCGGAATTGCGGCGATGTCGTTGGCCGCCAATGCACGCCGGCCGAAAAGAGCGATGTCATTGCTTACCTGGTCTCGGTGAAACGATAAGGAGATTCATCATGAAACGACGTACCTTGGGCTTGGCTACGGTCACGACGGTGCTGGCGCTGCATCTCGGCGCTACCCAGGCCGATGAACATAAGTACACCTCCTTGAATGCGACCTACAAGGAGGAGTGCGGCAGCTGCCATGTTCCCTATCCGCCGCAGCTGCTCCCGGCCGACTCATGGCGCTCGCTGATGGGCGGGCTGGACAAGCATTTTGGCAGCAACGCGACGCTCGAAGCGCCGGTGGCCAAGGAAATCACCCAGTTTCTGGTAGCCAATGCCGGGCGCAGCGGGCAAAGCCAGGCGGCGGGCGCCAAGGGGCCGACGCTGCGCATTACCGAAACGGCTTGGTTCAAGCGCGAGCACCGGGATGGTCATGACGGCCTGTCGGCATCGGTCTGGCAGTCGGCGGCTGTGAAGTCTCCGGCCAATTGCGCGGCCTGCCACCGTGAGGCGGGCGAGGGCAACTACAGCGAGCGCGGGATTCGTATTCCCCGCTCGAAATAAGGAAGGAAGATCATGAAGCACGACACCACTGCCGCCCAAGGGCTGTCCATCCGCTCGGTGAAAATTTGGGACGTTCCGACCCGAATCTTTCATTGGTTGCTGGCCTTCTCGTTCACGGCGGCTTATCTCACTTCCGAGTCCGAACGTTACCGCGACTGGCATGTGATGTTCGGCTACAGCGTGGCCGGCCTGATTGTCTTCCGGTTGCTCTGGGGGATCGCCGGCACGCGCTATGCCCGGTTTTCTTCGTTTCTTTTCGCGCCATCGCGCGTGCTCGAGTATGTGCAGTCCTTGCTGACGCGCAGCACGCAACATTATCTCGGCCATAACCCGGCCGGGGCCGTGGCCATCTTCCTGCTGCTGGGCCTCGGCGCGCTGACGGCGGTCAGCGGCTTTGCCACTTATCAGGAGATCGGCGGAGAATGGCTGGAAGAGCTGCACGAAGGTAGCGCGGCAACGATGCTGGCGGTGGTGGCGGTGCATGTCTTCGGGGTCATGGTGAGCAGCCTGCTGCATCGTGAAAACCTGGTTCGCGCGATGTTTTCTGGCAATAAATCCGGCCCGGCCGATCAGGCAATCCGCAAAACCCGCCCGCTGGTAGGCATAATTCTGTTGGTGGCCGTTCTGGGCTTCTGGAGTGCTGACCGCTTCGGCTGGTTGCCGGGGTCTTCCGGCGTCGCCGTGACGCAGCAGCATGATCGGCACGAACACGACTGAAGAAGTAATCGATGCGACTATTGATCGTCGAAGATGACCGTCTGTTGGGAGATGCCATTCAGGCCGGCCTGACCCAGGCCGGCTTCGCGGTGGATTGGGTGTGCGACGGACTGGCCGCTGAAAACGCCCTGGCCGGCCAGCTGGCCAGTGACTATGCAGCGATGGTGCTCGATCTCGGCCTGCCGCGCCGCGACGGCCTGACCGTTCTGAAAGGGATACGGCAACGTGGCAGTACCTTGCCCGTCCTGATCCTGACGGCCCGCGACACGATCGAGGATCGCATTCTCGGGCTCGATAGCGGGGCCGACGACTACCTCCTGAAGCCTTTCGACATGGGGGAGTTGCTGGCCCGCCTGCGCGCCTTGATTCGCCGCGCCGAGGGCAAAGCGACACCCAGGCTCGAAGTGTCGGGGATCGTGCTGGACCCGGCGGCCCATACCGTCAGCGTGGACGGGACCGCCATCGATTTGACGGCCAAGGAGTTTGCGCTGCTCCATGTCCTGATGCTGAATGCCGGGCGCGTGCTCTCGCGCCAGCAGCTCGAACAGCATCTCTATAGCTGGAACGACGAAACCGGCAGCAATACCATCGAGGTGTATGTGCATCACCTGCGCCGAAAACTTGGCCGCGACCTGATCCGCAACATGCGCGGCATCGGCTACCTGATCGAGAAGGAGTGAGCGCCGGATGCCGATCTCTTCCCTGAAGGTCCGTCTCACCCTGGCCATCAGCGCCCTGGTTGGCTTGCTCTGGCTGCTGGCCGCTGCGGCTACCTGGCTCGAGGCTCGGCATGAAGCGGAGGAGTTGTTCGACGCGCACCTGATCCAGGCGGCCTCGCTGCTGATCGCGCAGACCAATGGCGAGCTGGACGATGAGGATGACGATACCTTCGAGGAAAGTCATGCCCCCGAACTGCATCGCTACGCCCGTCGTGTCGCCTTTCAGGTCTGGCTCGGCCACCATTTGCGCCTGCATTCGGCCAACGCGCCCGATAGCCCGTTGAGCGGCACACGCGAAGGATTGTCCGACAGCGTGGTCGATGGGGAGCGCTGGCGGGTGTTTTCCGCGTGGAACGAGCGGCGTCAGGTGCTCGTGCAAGTGGGTGAGCGGAGCGGTGCGCGCGATCACATGGCGCGCGCGGTGGCCGGCGGGCTGCTCAAGCCGCTGCTGGTGGCGCTGCCATTGGTGGCGCTGTTCATCTGGCTGGCGGTGCGCCACGGTGTGCGTCCGCTCGAGCGCGTGGCGGCCGAAGTCGAGCGGCGCTCGCCGGAACACCTGGCACAACTGCCGACCGACGACCTGCCGAGCGAAGTGCTGCCCCTGGTGGAACGGTTGAACGCCTTGTTTGGCCGCGTTGCCCGGAGTTTCGAGCAGGAGCGCCGGTTTACCGCAGATGCGGCGCATGAACTGCGCACGCCGCTGGCCGGATTGCGCGCTCAGGCCCAGGTTGCCCTCGGGGCCACCGAGGATACGGCACGTCGCCATGCGCTGAGCAACGTGTTGCAGGGCTGCGACCGCATGACCCATCTGGTCGAGCAGCTGCTTTTGCTGGCCCGGGTCGATGCCGCCGGTTCGGGAGATTTCGTGCGTCTGGATTTCTCCGAACTTGTGCGGGAGGTCATCGGACAACAGGTCCAGCAGGCCATCGCCAAGCAAATCGACATCGAGCTGACGGCCGACGAAGGCTTGTCGGTGCGAGGGAATCCCGCCTGGCTATCCATCCTGGTGCGTAACCTGGTGGATAACGCCGTCCGCTATACGCCGCGTGGTGGCAGGGTTAGGGTCACCATCGAGACCGCTAACGCTGAACTATGCTTGCTGGTCGAAGATGACGGCCCGGGCGTTGCCGAGGAGGAGTTGTCCCGCCTTGGCCAGCGCTTCTGGCGTAGCCCGGAGTCGGGGCAGAGTTTGTCGGCGGCCGGGGGAAGCGGCCTGGGCTTGTCGATCGTCGGAAGAATCGCTGAACTGCATGGCGGGCGGGTCGACTACGCGGCCAACCAGACCTCGGCGACTGGCAGCGGGATGCGGGTTCAGGTTTGCCTCCCCAAGGATATTGCTGGGTAGGGAGGAGATGGGCCGCAGCCTTGAGGGGCGGCGGTGTTTCGGGGGCTAGTCGTCGGATTGCCCAGCAATGGCCGAATTCGCCTCCAGCGGAGTCCAAAAACAAAGGGCCGTTAGTCACCTAACGGCCCTCGTTTTATCCAGCTATCCGGCGTCTTACATTCCGAGCGACTTCAGCAGCTCGTCGTGATCGTCTGCCGCCGCGGTCGGGGCGGTGGCTTGGGTTTGGCCGTTGACCTGTTCCAGCAGGGCATCCGGGTCAGGGGCTTCGTCGGCGACGAAGTCGTTCATCTTGATGAACTCGGTTTTGTCCATGGCGAGTTCGAGGTAGAAGATGTTGTTCTTGCCGGTGAAGAAGGTGACGCGGCGGGCTTCGGGCTTGTCGAGGTTGGTGTCGACGCTGAGCATCACCTGCTTGTTGAGCGCCAGCATCTTGGGCTGGTTTTGCGTGATGTGGGTTTGCAGCTCGCGCGAGACCTTGCCGGTGAAGTCGCCGACGATCTGGTTCATCAGTTCGCCCATGACGTTGCCGACTTCGTCGGCGGTGTGGGTGGTGGCCAGGTCTTCCTTGGCCATGCCCATGTGCAGCATGTAGCTTTCGTACAGCTCCATGGCGGCCTGGGCGGAGAAGTTGATCACCACGAGGCCGGAGAAGCCGCCGTCGAAGAGCACAAAGCAGCCGATGTCCGGTTTCAGGCAGGTCTTGTTGATGCGTTGCACCATGCCGGAGTAGTTGATCTGGCTTTGCGTGGCGATGGAAAGCACCTTGGTGACCGAGTTGCACAGGCTGCGCAGGATGTCTTCGGTACCGTAGACGACCGGGGTGTCGGGCTGGCTCATGGTGGGATGTTGTTCTGGGTTGGCGAAGTTATCATTTATAGCACAAAAGCCCGGCAAACTTCGGTGTGGTGCGGGGTTTCGTCGATTTTTGCGATTTGTCTCGTATCTGCCGCCGGGTTTGGCCACTGCTGCGGTGCACTGGCCAAAAAGGGCAAAAAACGGGGCTCAGTCGTGCAGGTGCAGGCCGAACCAGGCGGCCACGCGCAGCACGGAGTCTTCGGCCGGGCCGAGGGTGTGCATTTCGTGCGGCGCGCGCAGGTGGCCGGCGGCGCGCAGGTAGGCGGCTTTGGCCATGTTGTCTTCGGGGTCGAACAGCATGAGCAGCGGGGCGACGAGCAGATCGAGCGACTGTAGCCCGGCGCGGTCGATCAGGCCCCCGTGGCAGGCCAGCGCCTTGACCTGGGCATCGCGCTGGGCGGCGGCGCGGATGGCGGCCGGCGTCGTGTCGCCGGTGGCGAAGATGGCCAGCGGCAACTCTTCCATGTCGCCATCGAGGCGGGCGAGGTCGAGCACGTCGAGCAGGCGCTGGGCGAGGCGCGGCACGTTTTGCGTGGCATCGACGAAGTGGGTTTCTTGCGTGGTGAGCAATTCCATGGCCAGCAGGGCGTAGCCGCGCGCGGCCAGATTGGCGGCGATGGCGGTGTCGGCCGGGGCGTGATGCGAACGGGTGAGGACGATCAGCCCGCGCGGGTGAGCGGGCAGGTCGAGGCGCCCGTGCAGGGCGCCGTGCGGGGTTTGCAGGCTGATGTTGCGAATCATGCGGCAAGTCTAACCGGGATGCGGCGCGGGCCGAAAGCGCGACCATCATGCCCGAGCGTCTGGCCGAAGCGTCCGGCAATGGCGGTCTGGCAATGCGGGCAATGGCCTTCGGGCGTCAGGTCGTAACGCTTGATGTCGTACCAGTCGCGCACGATCAGCGCGGCGTGGCAGCTCGGGCAGAAGGTGGTGCCGCCTTCGGAATCGTGCACATTGCCGGTGAACACGTAGTGCAGGCCGGCATCGAGCGCGATTCTCCGGGCTTGCGAGAGCGTAGCGGGCGGCGTTTCGGGGACGTTCGCCATCTTCCAGTCGGGGTGGAAGGCGGTGAAGTGCAGCGGCACGTCGGGGCCGAGTTCCTTGACGACCCAGCTGGCCAGTTCGTTGACCTCGGCCGGACTATCGTTGTGACCGGGAATGAGCAGGGTGGTGATCTCCAGCCAGCAGGCGGTTTCGTGGTGGATATAGGCCAGGATGTCGAGGATGGGCTGCAAGTGGCCGACGCAGAGCTTGTGGTAGAACTCTTCGGTGAAGGCCTTGAGGTCGACGTTGGCGGCATCCATCGCGGCGAAGAATTCGCGCGCCGGTTCGGCGTGGATGTAGCCGGCGGTGACGGCCACGTTGCGGATGCCTTGTTCGCGACAGGCCTGCGCGGTGTCGATGGCGTATTCGGCGAAGATGACCGGGTCGTTGTAGGTGTAGGCCACGGCATCGGCGCCGTAGCGCTTGGCGGCGCTGGCGATGGTTTGCGGGCTGGCGGCGTCCATCAGGCGGTCCATGTCTTTCGACTTGGAGATGTCCCAGTTCTGGCAGAACTTGCAGGCGAGGTTGCAGCCGGCGGTGCCGAAGGAGAGGATGCTGCTGCCGGGGTAGAAGTGATTGAGCGGCTTTTTCTCGATCGGGTCGATGCAGAATCCGGACGAACGGCCGTAGGTAGTCAGTTGCATGGCGCCGTCGACCATCTGGCGAACGAAGCAGGCGCCGCGCTGGCCTTCGTGCAGGATGCAGTCGCGCGGGCAGAGGTCGCATTGCACGCGGCCGTCGGGCAGGGCATGCCACCAGCGGGCAGGATAGAGGCTTTGATCGGTGTTCATGGTGCGGGCTCCTTCCATTTCTGGACTTGATAGCGTTCGAGTTGCACGTCCGGTCCCCAGTAACTGGCCGGCAGTCCGGCCTTTTGTTTCAGGTGGGCCATGAAGGTGTGCGCTTCCGGCAGTTGCTCCCAGACTTGCGGCAGGAAGGTCGAGCGGTGCCGGCCGGCGGTGAAGATGACGCCGTCGATTTCCGGTCGCAGCTGGGCCAGGGCATCGGCTTCGCTGCTGAAGTGCAGCGGCTCGGGCGGCGTCAGCAGCGAGACTTCGACGCGGGTGATCGGCAGCTCGCGGGCTTCCAGCGGGGTAAAGCGCGGATCGCGGAAGGCGGCGGCCAGGGCGTTGGCCTGCACGTCTTGCAGCAGCGGTCGCCAGGCTTCGAGGCTGCCGATACAGCCGCGCAGGTTGCCGTGCTGGGTCAGCGTGACGAAGGTGGCGCCGTTTTTTTGCAATTCCGGCAGGTCCACCGCAGCAGGGGCGGTTTGCTGGTGAAAATGGGCGGCGATGGCGTTGCGCGCCAGCGTCAGCAGGGTTGGGCCGAGCTTAGACATGGGGCGCCTCCTGGAAGGCAAAGGCGGCGTAGCCGACGACGCGGTTCTTGTCGCCGGCGGTGTCGCCCGAATTGCAATGGGCCAGCAGGCTGGGCGTCAGTCCGCGCTGGCGGGCGGCGAGCAGCAGGCCGTTGATCGGAAAGGCGCCGCAGGCCTGTTCCGGTCGAATGTGCGTGTCGAGCTGCAGGATGTGGCGACAGGTGTTGGCATCAACCTGCTGCGCCGTGGCGTAGGGCAGGAAGTGCGACAGGTCGGAGCTGACCACGATCAGCGTTTCCGGCCCGCCCCAGAGCTTGTCGAGCACTTCGGCCACGGCTTGGGGCGCGACATGGCCGACGGCCAGCGGGACCAGCGTGAAATCGCCGAGCACGCGCTGCAGGAAGGGCAGATGCACTTCGAGCGAGTGTTCCTCGGCATGGACCCAGTCGCTGGCCATGATTTGCGGCAGATCGGCCAGGCGGGCGACGGCTTCGGCATCGATAGGCAGGGTGCCGAGCGGGGTCCGGAAGGCGTCGGCTTCCGGCAGGGCGATCCCCTCGATGCCGACCCGGTGGGTCGGCCCGAGCAGCACGACACGCTTGATCGTTGTCGCCCATTGGGCGAGTGGCGCGTAGGCGGTGGCGGCCGTCGAGCCGGAGTAGACGTAGCCGGCGTGCGGGACGATCAGCGCCTTGGGCGGCTCGCTCAGCGGCGAGCGGCTGGCCTGCAGCAGATGATCGACGGTGGCGGTGAGCGTTTGCGGGTCGCCGGGGTAGAACATGCCGGCGACGGCGGGAGGACGGACATGCATGTGAACCTCCTCATACGAACAACAGCCCCGCGGCCATGCCGCCGCCAATGGCGAGCAGGCCGGGCAGGGCGTGGCGGGTCAGCTTGCCCCCGCCGATACTGAGCACCAGCCCGATCTTGAAGACCAGGTTGGCCATCAGCGCCAGGGTGACGGCGATGACAGCCTCGCCGCCGTGAATTTTTTCCAGGTTGAACATGCGCAGCGTGGATAGCACACTGGCGTCGGCATCGGTCAGGCCGGAGACCAGCGCCACGATGTAGAGGCCGCTGTTGCCGGCGATGTCCTGCAGCCAGGCCGAGGCGAGCAGCACGGCGGCGTAGAGCAGGCCGAAGGAGAAGGCGGTCTTCAGTTCGGTCGGGTTCTTCACTTCCGGCATCGGCAGGTTCTCGGCGGCGCTCAGCGCCTTCCAGCCGTAAAGCGCGACGGCCACGCCGGGCACGATGCCGCACAGGAAGACGATGGCGATGGGCTTCGACAGGTGCGGCGCGACCACGCCGGCAACCAGCCACAGGCGAATCATCACCATGACGTTGGCGATCAGGATGACGATGGCCGACATGCGCACCAGATCGGCATGATCGCGGGCATGCCGGGAAAACATCATGGTGGTTGCGGTGGACGAGGCCAAACCGCCAAAAATGCCCAGCACCGCCGCGCCGTGGCGGGCGCCGATGATGCGCAGGGCGAGGTAGCCGGCCAGGGCCAGGCCGGAGATCAGCACCACCATCCACCAGATCTGGCGCGGGTTGATCGCATCGTAGGGGCCGAAATCCTGGCTGGGCAGGATGGGCAGGATGACGAAGGAGAGCACCGCGAACTGCAGGATGGAGTTGATGTCCTTCGGGGTGGTTCGCAGACTGAACTGTTTCAGTTCGGCCTTGAAATAAAGGAGGATGGTCGTCGTGATCGCCAGCATGACGGCCAGCGTGGCGTAGCCGTGCCAGACGGCGGCACCTAGTCCGTAGGTGATGATGATGGCGGCTTCGGAGGTGAAGCCGCGATACTGTTCTTCCTGCTGCGACGAGAAGTTCGAGGCGATCATTGCCCCTGCTACGACGAGCAGGCCGACTGCCAGCAGCCATGGCCCGCCAGTCTTGTCGCCGAGCAGCGCGAACAGGCAGCCGAGCATGGCCACCAGCGAGAAGGTGCGCAGGCCGGCCGCCGAGTCGGGACGCCGTTCGCGCTCCATGCCGATCAACAACCCGATGCCCAGGGCGGTTGCAAAGGCTTGCAACGGGGCGGCCAGTTCGGGAACAACGAAACTCATACGGCTCCTCTGTTTATGGTTCTTCTCCAGTAAAATTAAGCCATGCCACGTCATTACGCAATCGTTCCCGCTGCCGGCAGCGGTTCCCGCTTCGGCGCGGAGAAGCCGAAACAGTACCTCGACCTGCTCGGTCGGCCGCTGATCTACCATACCCTCGCCGCCCTGACGGCCCATCCGGACATCGACCGGGTATGGGTCGTGCTGTCGCCGGACGACGAATGGTGGAGCCATTACGACTGGTCGCAACTCGGCGCCAAGCTCGAAACGGTGCGTTGCGGTGGCGCGACGCGGGCGGAGAGCGTGACCAACGGATTGAAGGCGGCGGCGATGGTGGCTGGCGACGACGACTGGGTGCTGGTGCACGACGCGGCCCGGCCCTGCCTGTCGGCGGCCATGATCGACGCGATGATCGGCGAATTGGCGAGCGACCCGGTGGGCGGCATCCTGGCCGTGCCGGTGGCCGATACCTTGAAGCGGGCCGATGGCGAACAGCGCGTGGCCGCCACCGAGCCGCGCGACGGCCTGTGGCAGGCGCAGACCCCGCAGATGTTCCGCTACGGCCTGCTCGGCGCGGCGCTCGACAAATGCCGCGACGTGACCGACGAGGCGGGTGCTGTCGAAGCCCTCGGCCACAAGCCGCGGCTGGTGCGTGGCGATGCCACCAATCTGAAAGTGACCTATCCGGCCGACCTGGTGCTGGCGGCCATGATACTGAGGGGACGCAAATGAATTTCCGCATCGGGCAGGGCTACGACGTCCATAAGCTGGTCGAAGGCCGCAAGTTGATCCTGGGCGGCGTGGAAATTCCGCATCCGACCGGTTTGCTCGGTCATTCCGATGCCGATGCCTTGCTGCACGCCATCACCGATGCCTTGCTCGGTGCCGTGGCGCTGGGCGATATCGGCCGCCATTTCCCGGATACCGATCCGCGCTACCAAGGCGCCGACAGCCGCGTGCTGCTGCGCGATGCCGTGGCGCTGGTGCGCGAGAAAGGCTGGCGGCCGGTCAATGTCGATGCCACGCTGATCGCCCAGAAACCGAAGCTCGCTCCGCATGCGGCGGCGATGGTCGCCAACGTGGCAGCCGACCTCGGCATCGCAGCGGATTGCGTCAACATCAAGGGCAAGACCAACGAAAAGCTCGGCTACCTCGGCCGCGAAGAAGCGATCGAGGCGCAGGCCGTGGTGCTGGTCGAGCGTATCGGCTGAGTCTGGCCTAGCCGCTCAGCCACTGGCTTTCCGCCTTGACCGGCAGGGCCACGACTTCGAGCGGCGTATCGCGCAGCATGATGCCGAGGCGGGCAGCCATGCGATCCACCCCGAGGACCAGCAGCAGATGCGGATTCTCGGCGGACTCGGGGGAGACCATGGCTTCACCGAGGATATTTTCGCCGGCCAGCATGGCGGGCAGGGCTTGCAGGCGTTCGAGTGGGATTTCCGGAATTTCGCCTAGGCCATCGACCAGAATGCCGAACTTCGGACCTTCACCCTTCTGCAAAACCACCACCTGCGGTTCGCAGTTTTCCAGATGCGGGCCGGCATTGGTCATCACCGCGACGTCATACACCGGGATCGGCGCGCCGCCGTACATGAGGTAACCGGCAAACGATTGCCCGGCGCCGGGCACGTCGGTGATACCGCCCGGATTGACTGCCTCGACGATGTCGTTGGCGCGGATGCCGAGCCAGGTCCGACCGATATGGAAGGTGGCGATTTCCACCTTCTGTTCGCTCTCCACACGGCGAGTCTGCAGGCTGAGGCGCGGTGGTGGCACGCTGTTGCGCAATTCGCCGGCGGCACATAACGGAATGAAAACCAGGGCCAGCACCGGATTGCGGTAGGCGTCGCCTTCACCCTTGTATTCGCGATAGCCGGCGCTCATTTGGGCACCGACAGCGTACAGGGTGCCGCCGTGCTGCACGATGTCGGCATCGTGCTCGCCGGCGCGCAAGGCGGAAAAGCGGTCGGGAAGGTCGCGCTTGTCGCCGGGCGAAAATTGCGGGCCGGAACTGGCGATGACCTTGCCGGAAGGTTCGCAGAACAGCGCGAAGGCTCCAGCGTTGCCTGCCGGCAGACAATCGCGCAGCATGGCCTGGAACTGCGGCGCGCCATCGAAGACGATGCCGACGCCGCCGACGATCTGGCCGTTGTCCGGGTGGCGCACCGGGGCGGCGTAGATATAGGTTGCCTGGTCGCCGTAGAGCGGCGTCGGTGCGAATTGCGAAACCACATAGCCTTGCGCATCGCTCAAAGCCAGGGTGCGGCGCACCCATTCCTCGCCGAGGACGGTACCCGGCTGAACGCCGCGAGCGCTATCGGAAACGGCGACCACCTTGCCGCGTGCATCGAACAGGATCAGGTTGCTATAAACGGTGTACAAGCCGTTGATGTAGGCCAGTATTTCGTGCAATAGGCGGGCATCGTCGGGGGATAGCTCGGCCTGCGCCAGTTTCTCGCGGAAGGCGGAGGTCAGGGCCCACCAGCGGCAGTCGTTGGCCCGCTCGTAGAGGTTGCGGTCCATGATGTCCATGGTCAGCGCCGCCAGGAAGCTACTGTCGTTAATGAAAGCGGAAACGACCGTCTCGTGCAGGTTGGAGATCGAACTGGCGAAGACATCCTTGGTACGGGCGCCGGTCTTGCTGATTTCCCACAGCAGTACCTTGGAGAACGAGGCATTGATCGCGTGCCGGGTATTGCCCAGCCTGACGTTGCCGTTCCACACCGAGCGGTTCAATTCGCCCTGGATGGATTGCGCCTGCTCGGGAATGGCACGAACGCCCGGGCCGAACAGGCTGGGATTGGTAATGACCTGCTGCAGCCATCCTTGATCGATGCGTGCCAGGATCGATGAGCCATCGTTGTCGAAGGCATGCTCGAGTGGCAGCATGACGTGTCCGTGCCAGCCTGGCCCCATATAGCCCTGGTAGCCCTGAGCGGAACAGGTGACGGCGAGGTATTCGCGGCCGGCGTGGCGAACGACGCCGTAGTCGTCATTGATACGGGCCAGTGTGGCGCCGACCGGAATATGGAAGTGATCGGAGCTGGCGATAACCCGGCCGGTCGCATCGAGCAGGGTCAGCACGCTCCAGTCGCTGGGTTGGTGCAGGTTGCCGAAGATGCCTTGCATCTCGTTTTCAAACTTGAAACATAGGCTCAAGACGCCGATCGGGCTTCCGGCTTCGTCACAAACGCGATAGGAGTAGACGAGGGTGGGGTGGCCCGGCAGGAAATCGTGTGACCGATAGCTTTCGACATAGGCATTGGTCGTGGCGAGTGCTTCGTTGATCAGCTCGTCGGTGCTCGCCGCGACGGTCACCGATCCGTCGAGCCGGGCAATGACCTTGCCGCTCAGGTCGAACAGGACGACGTCGCTATACACGGAATATTTGGCGACATATTCGGCAAAGCGCTTTTCCAGGGCTTCGCGTTCGACCGCCAGTTCCTTGGCGGAATGGATGTTGCCTGATTTCTCGTCCGCTGCCGTGACAAAAGCGCGAATATCGGCGTCGGTGGCGAGAAAGCCGATGTCAGCCGTGCGCTCGTACAGGTTGCGGATCAGGATATCAATGGAAACCTGGGCGCAGGCCTTGGCCTTCAATACGGACTTCTTCAGGTATTCATTGCCCAACTGGTTGAGCAGGTCGCTGGTCAGGCGGCTGAAGGCGGTACGGGTGGAACTCATGTCATTGCCCAGCCCAGACAACTGGCCGAGCAGGGTCAATGTATCCCAGATGCCTTGCAGGTTCTGCAGGGCTTCCCGGTATTCCTCGACTTGCCCCATATGACGGACAACGCCGCTCAGGCGATCATCCAGCTCGATTGACTTGTAAATGGCCATAATGATGTTGTCTCCGGTTTATTTTTGTTCAAACATTCGTTTTGAGTATTTCACGGCGCACTTCGATGATGTCAATAAAATATTCACGTTTCGTGAAAAATCGCCGGTTTTTGTATCGCTATATAAGCAGTCATGCCTCGTGTTTTCGTAGCCATTTGGCCTCCTGACGATCAAGCCGAAGCGCTCTTTGGCATCGCGCAGGACTGTGCCAAGCGTTTTGGTGGCAAGCCGACGCGCCGGGAGACCATTCATCTGACTTTGGCATTTCTTGGCGAGGTTGCGAGCGAACGACTGCAGACGCTGATCGAGGTGCTCGGGCAAATCAAGGTCGAGCCTTTCGATCTGCATTTCGATCGTCTGGCATGTTGGTCGCACAACCGTCTGCTGTGGGCCGGCTGTAGCGATATCTCCAAGCCTCTGCAAACGCTGGTCGCCGGACTCAACCGGGAATTGGTCGGCAACGGTTTCGTCGTTGCCCGGCCAAATGAGATTTTTGTCCCTCACCTGACCTTGGTAAGAAAACTGCCGCATCGGAATCTCCCTGAGATGACTGGGAAACTGCCTGAGATTTCGCGCATCTCATGGCAATGTCGTCACTTCGCTTTGGTGGAATCCACGCTGTCTTCATCCGGTTCGAGCTATCGCGAATTGGCGGTATTCCATGTTGATTCTTAAGCAATTTTCCTGCCGGGTTGGTCGATTGTATTCGACTAGAAATATTCTTTAGCTTTGACCTAAAGTAAGGCGCCTAACTGTCGGTATTTATAGAAATTCGACAACGTGTTACAAAGCAAATGTGAACACGATGTCACATTTTTTTGGGATAACACGACCGGGGGTGGCGTGGAGCAGTTCCGACAATCCGACAACTTGGCGCTGTTGCGAGTCTTGCTCGTTGAAGCCAACGAAAAGGACGCGCAGCGTCTACTGGACGCCTTGCGTAGCGGCGGCCATGTCGTCTATTCACGGCAGGCTGCCACGCATGAAGACGTTGCCGAGGCGCTGACAGCGGAGCAATGGGATGTCATCCTGCTCAGTACTGCATTGGCTGACCTGCCGGCCACCGATGCCTTCGATCTGATTAGCGAACTGGCGGCCGATGTTCCGGTCGTGCTGACAGTGGAGCGGGGGAGCAAGACCTTCCCCCTGGAATTGCTCGAAGCCGGCGTCAGCGATTTCGTGTTCAAGAGTAATCCGACGCGCTTGCTCGCCGTCGTCGAGCGCGAATGTATCCGTGTGCGTCTGCGGCGCGAGGCGGAACTTGTTGCTCCGCACTTCGAGTCGGAGCGCAGGGCCGATCTTGGCCAGGCCCGATTCTTCCAGTTGGCGACCAATACGCCCGAGTGTTATTGGCTGGTCGATGCCAAGACGCAGCGCGTTACCTACGTCAATAAGGCCTACGAACAGATTTGGGGACGTTATGTCGAGGCCTTGTATGCAGACAACCAGGATTGGTTGCGCTATGTAGATGACGAGGACCGCGATGCATTTGCCGAGGCGCTAAATGAATTCCGTCAAGGCGGAATGGATATGCGGATACGGGTACAGCGGCCGGGTGACAGGGTACGCTGGCTGCATGTCCGGAATTTTCCGGTGCGTGACGAAGAGGGCAAGGTCATCAGTGTCGGTGGCGTGGCAACCGATGTGACCAGCCAGGTGGCGGAGCAGTGGAAGATTCCGTATTTCGCGCATTTCGATGCGCTGACGGCCCTGCCGAACCAGATGATGTTCTACGACCGGGCGCGGCAACTGATCGCGCTGGCCAAGCGCAAGCGTATTCCGCTCGGTTTGATGCTGGTCGATATCGACCGTTTCCGCGAAGTCAATCAGACGCTCGGCCATATCTCTGGCGACGAAATGTTGCGCCAGGTGGCCGGCCGGCTGTCTGGTTCCTTGCGCGAGTCGGATGTTTTGGGTCGCTTGGGCGGGGACGTTTTCGCCATCTTGCTGCCAGATGTGGCGAACGAGGAGCAGGCTGGCATCGTGGCCAGGCGCATCGTCGAAACGCTGATCATGCCGATTCGCGTCGAGGGGCAGGATGTCTTCGCCACGGCTAGCGTTGGCATGGCCTTTTTCTCGCGCGATGGCAAGGACGCGCACGAACTGGTGACCAATGCCGAGATTGCCGTGGCCCATGCCAAGGCCAATGGGCGCAACAACTATCTGGCCTATTCGGCCGACATGCACCACGGTATCCGCGAACGCCTGATTCTCGAGACCGACCTGCGCAATGCCGCCTTGCGCAACGAGTTCGTGCTTTATTACCAGCCCAAGGTAAGTTGTGCCAACGGTCATATCACCGGGGCCGAGGCCTTGTTACGCTGGAACAGCCCGCGGCGGGGAATCGTGCCGCCGGATCAATTCATTCCCATGCTGGAGGAAACCGGCCTGATCGTGACCGTCGGCCGCTGGGTGCTGACCGAGGCCTGCCGCCAGTTGAAGGCATGGCAGGATGAGGGCATTGCGTTACCCAGCGTTTCCGTCAATCTGTCTGCCCGCCAATTGCAATCGGACAGCCTGCTCAAGGATATCGCCGATACCGTGGCCAGCACCGGCTTGAAGCCTGGCTGCCTGGATTTGGAAATTACCGAGAGCATGCTGATGCAAAACGCCGATACGGCGACTCGCACACTGTCAGACCTGAAAAAAATGGGGGTGACGATTTCGCTCGACGATTTCGGTACCGGTTATTCCAGCCTGGCCTATCTGAAGCGATTCCCCATTGACGCGGTCAAGGTGGACCGCTCATTCGTGCGCGACATTACGGCCGACTCCGACGATGCCTCGATCACTCGAGCTGTCATTACAATGGCGCACCACCTCAAGCTTAAGGTCGTGGCCGAGGGAGTGGAGACAGCGGCACAACTGGCGCTACTCATTTCGCACCATTGCGACATCATTCAGGGCTATTTCTTTTCTCGACCGTTGCCGGCCGAGGGCCTGAAGACCTTGCTGTTGGCTGATACCCGCCTGCCGCCAAATTTGCTGAACTCGGGGACGCGCAATCCGATGGTGCTTTTTGTCGGTATCGATGGGTTCGATGGCGTGCTCGAGCAGTTGCAACACGACGGGCACCGCGTGTGCCATGTGCAGTACATCGATTCGGCGATCCAGTGGTTATCCGGCAACCTCGTCGACGTTCTCGTTTGTCAGGCGCCGAGCGGCCATTTTGACCCTATGCCGGTGATCGAAAAGGCCATGGCGACGCAACCCGACTGCGAACGCATCCTGTTGGCGGACAGCAAGCAGTGGAACCGCCGTTCGGTCGCAAAGCTCAGTAGCGGAGGCCTTGTGCAACGGGTCATTCACCTGCCGATTGCGCCGGAGACACTGCATAAGGCCGTTGAGGAGGCGCTGGGCCGGCGCCAGATTTCCGAGGAATTCAGTCGCCTGTCGCACGAGGTCGAGGTGGTGGAGCGGCAGTTGATGCGTATCGAGGACGAGCGTCAACGCCTGGAAGCGGAAAACCGTGAATTGCATGCTCAGGAAACGCATGCTCACCGCCTGTTGCAGGAGGTGATGGCCGAATTGCCCTGGCCGGTGCTGGGCGTGGATGAGTGCGGCATCCTGGCGCTGATTAACGAGCGCGCCCTGGAGCTGTTCGCGGCACGTGGTATTGCCCCGGGCGTGCCTCTGCGGGATTTGTTGCCGGAGGTCGGGAATTTTTCCGGCGTCTGTTCGCTCAAAGCGGGTAAATCCACTTACACTGGCTGTTGGCGGGCCTGCGATTTCGGCGGTAACCGGATCGGGCATCTGCTGGTTCTGGAGGAAAAGTGACCAAGGGCGAGCAAGAGTCTATCGAAGCGGTTCCTGCTGAGAGCGAAGCACAAAGGGAAGCGCGTCTGAGCAAGCTGCGGGCCGACCTAGATCGCCATTTTCGGCATGCCGGCCAAGGTAACGAGACGCGGGCGCTATATCAGGCAGTGTTTGATTTCCTGGCGGAGCGTCGCTCATGAGCGGCTTGGCACGCGCTGAGGTGGTCGAGCACCTCAAGCAGTTGCCAGCCTTGCCGTCGACGGTTTCGGAGCTGCTGCTGTCTTTCGATGACGAGGACGTCGATGTCGTACGCATCGCTCACCAGATTGGCTGCGATCAGGGATTGAGCGCCCGTGTGCTGAGAGTGGCCAATTCCTCCTTCTATGGCTTGCGCAGCCGTATTGCGACCCTGAACGAGGCGGTGAACATACTCGGCTTTCGTGCCGTGCGCAGCATGGTGGTGGCTGTGGGGATCAGCGGTACGTTCAAACCGGAAGGCTGCCCCGGCTTCGATCTGCGTGTTTATACGCGGCATTCCGTAGCGGTTGGTCTGGCTGCGCATGCCCTGGCCAAGATCGTTCGACAAAATGCTGAATTGGCCTTTACTGGCGGGGTACTGCACGACATCGGCAAACTGGTGCTCGCTGCGTGTTTTGGGCCGCAGTATGCCGAAGCACTGAGTTATCGGGCGCACCACGATTGCCCGATGGCGGTGGCCGAGCGCGATGTGTTGGGGATGGATCATGCAGCGGTTGGCGGGTTCTTGGCTCAGGCCTGGAATTTCCCGTTGTCGCTGTATGGTGCTGTCGCCGAACATCATGAGCCGTCGGCGGCGACTGCCAATTCCCTGGCCGATCTTATTCACATGGCTGACGCTATCGCCCATGCCCTCGGTGTGGCCGATCCCTCTAACGATCTGGTCATGCCGGTCGATCGGGTGGCCTGGAATCGCCTGGGCCTGGATGTGGAGAAAATCGGCGAGGTCTTGGCACAGGTGCTCGCCGGCATGGACGAGGCCTGCCTCGCCTTTACGGCCTGATCGGCAAGTGCAGGCAGGCCGTCAGGCCCCCCTGCGGATCGTTGCTCAATTCGAGGTGGCCCCCGTGTAGGCGGGCGATGCGTTCGACGATGGCGAGCCCCAGGCCGGTGCCACTGGCGTTGGTGCGCGCATTTTCCAGCCGGGTGAACGGGCGCTTAAGACGTTCGATCTCGCTTTCCGGTATGCCCGGGCCGCGGTCGCTGATTTTTATCGAAATCTCGCCGTGCGCCGCAGCAGCAGTGAGTTTTACCGGGCCCGCCCCGTATTTCCAGGCGTTGTCGATCAGATTGGTGACGGCGCGGGTAATGGCTTTGGGGCGTAGCGCCATTTCGGGCATCGCCTCGATTTCGGTTTCAAGCGGGCGGCCGATGCAGGCCTGGCGCTCGGCGATATGCTGCAGCAGCCCGGTCAGATCGGTTGGCGTGGGATTTTCGCCATTCTCGGTGCGGGCGTAATCCATAAATTGCGAGATGACGCTTTCCATTTGCTCGATGTCGGCGACCACGGCCTGCTGTGCGGCCGGATCGGCGATGCTCATCTCGGCTTCCAGGCGTAGGCGGGTCAGCGGGGTACGCAGATCATGCGAGATGCCAGCCAGAACCTCCGAGCGGTCCTTTTCATGACGTTCGAGGTCTGCCGCCATGGCGTTGAAGGCACTGGCCAGACTACGCAGTTCGCTGGCGCCTTCTTCGGGGAGCGGCTCGGGGATTTGTCCTTTGCCGACGCTTAGGGCGGAACGAGCCATGGCCTTGAGTGGCTTGCTGATACGCGAAGCGATCAGCCAGGCCATGGCCAGCGCCAGGAATATGGCCAGCAGGCTCCAGCTTAGCCAGTGTTGAGCGAAATTGCGTGTGGCGCGCTCGCGTGGCAGGACCAGCCAGTATTCCTCTTCATCCTGCTCATCGAGGCGGAAAGTGATCCAGAAGCCGGGGATGCCATCTACCGCTGCGGCAATGCGCGTATGGCCGCCGAGACGGCCCTCCAGCTCGCTTTGCAAGAGCCGGACGAAACGGGTGTTCGGCAGCGGTTCGACCTGGT
Organism: Azonexus sp.; assembly: GCA_041909105.1. Lineage (GTDB taxonomy): Bacteria > Pseudomonadota > Gammaproteobacteria > Burkholderiales > Rhodocyclaceae > Azonexus. Next base: position 43,652 of record JAYREE010000012.1, on the reverse strand, counting down.
CGCTGGCCTCGGCCGGAAGCAGACGGATACCTTCGCGATTGGAGAACTCGGCAAAGAGGCCTGGGCGTTTTTCCGGAGCAGCGGCGAATAGCGAGGCGCGGATCAGGTTGACGGCGGAGGCGGCTAACTGGGCACTTTCCCGGGCCCGTGGTTCGGCGTCGATGTGGCGGAACAAACTCAACCAGCCTGCGGTGGTCAGCAGGACGAGCAGCGCCAGCAGGAAAAAGGTACGCGCCAGCAGCGAGCGCGGCATCATGCTTCCCGCGTCGCGCCGTCCGGAACGAAGACATAGCCGAAGCCCCAGACCGTCTGCAGGTAGCGCGGCTGGGCCGGGTCGGCTTCGATCAGCTTGCGCAGGCGGGAAACCTGGACGTCGATGGCACGATCGAAGGGGCCTTGCTCGCGGCCGCGGGCCAGCGTCATCAGCTTGTCGCGCGACAAGGGCTGGCGCGGGTGTTGCAGCAGGACCTTGAGCACGGCGAATTCGCCGGTGGTCAGCGACAGCGTTTCGTCGCCGCGTTTCAGTGTGCGGGCGGCGAGATCGACTTCGATGTTGCCGAAGCGGATGATGCCTTCGCCATCGTCCGGCGCACCGGGCGGCTTGCTGCCCTGGCGGCGCAGGACGGCATGGATGCGGGCGAGCAATTCGCGCGGATTGAAGGGCTTGGGCAGATAGTCGTCGGCCCCCATTTCCAGGCCCAGAATGCGATCGACCTCGTCGCCCTTGGCGGTGAGCATGATGATCGGCGTCAGGTCGCCCTGGCCGCGCAGCCGGCGGCAAATCGACAAGCCGTCTTCGCCGGGCATCATCAGATCGAGTACGATCAGGTGAAAGTGCTCGCGGCTGCGTAGCTTGTCCATTTGCTGGCCGTCGGCGACGGCGCGAACTTCGAAACCCTGTTCGCCGAGGTAGCGGACCAGCAGGTCGCGCAGGCGGGCATCGTCATCGACGACGAGAATGTGTTGGCGTTGTTGTTCGTTCATGTGCTGAAGGATAACCACGGCTTCGTAAATGCATCGCGGCAAATCGTAACAGCCTTTTGCCGGCCGGGGCGGGGAAACATTCTTTTACATCTTTCCTGGCTTGCCTGCGGCGTCTGGATGGACAATTAGCTCGACGTAACACTGGTCTCGCCCAATATGAAACTCCATATCGCCCTGTCGCTTCTTCTTGCCAGCCTGCTTGGATCGAGCATGGCCTGGGGGCAGGGGTATTGGCGCGACCTGCCGCCGGACGAGCGTCGGCAGATGCGTCAGCAGATGCGCGAGCATTGGCAGCAGGAGCGGGAAATGCGGCGGGAAGACAACGCGCCGGCACGTTGGCGCGATTTGCCGGCGGAAGATCGCCAGCGCTTGCGCGAGGAAATGCGCGAGCGGCATGGCGGGCCGGATCGTCGCGACAACTTTGGTCCCGGCCCGGGCCCTGGGCCTGGCCGAGGATGGCGGCGCGATTGATCTCCTGGCGCCGATAGGCGACGGGAGCGGGCGGCCTCCGGTAGAATGCCGCCCATGCTGATTCTTGCCCTGGAAACTTCCACCGAACTTGGCTCGTGCGCCCTGCTGCATGAAGGCGAGTTGATCGAACGCCTGTGCCCGGTAGGAAAACCGCATTCCGAAACCCTGTTGCCGCTGGTCCGCGAACTGCTGGCCGAGGCCGACGTCAAGGTGGCGCAACTCGACGCTATCGCTTTCGGCGCTGGCCCAGGCGCGTTCACCGGCTTGCGTGTCGCTTGTGGCGCCGCGCAGGGGCTGGCCGTGGCGGGTAACGTACCGGTCTTGCCGGTAACCAGCCTGGAGGCCATGGCTGCGCTGACTGGAGCCGAGCAGGTGCTCTCGCTGCTCGATGCGCGCATGGGCGAGGTTTATGCCGCCTGTTACCGGCAGACCGACGAAGGCTATTCGCTGAGCGGCGAAATCCGCCTGGCGACGCCGGATAACGTCGAGATTCCCGTTTCTGGTCATTGGCTGGCCTGCGGCAATGCGCCGCTGGCTTATCCGGCTTTGAAAAGCCGTCTCGACGAACTCGGTATCGCTGTGCGCGGCGATATCCTGCCGACGGCCGGCGCGGTCGCTCGACTGGCGGCGCCGCGCGTGGCACGGGGCGAGGCCATCGACCCGGCGCTGGCGGCGCCGCTGTATGTGCGCGACAAGGTAGCGAAAACCGTGGCCGAGCGGCTTAGCGAAGGGGGCAAGGCGTGAGCGTCCTGCAACTCGACGCGGAGTTCTTTCCGATGAACCCGCGCGACATTGACGGCGTCGCGGCGCTGGAGGCTTCCTTGCAGGTTTTTCCCTGGTCGCGCGGGAATTTCGCCGATTCGCTGGAGGCCGGGCATAGCGTCTGGGTGCTGCGCATCGGCGGCGAACTGGTGGGTTTCTCGGTGGTCATGTCGGTACTCGACGAAGCGCATCTGCTCAATATCGGCGTCGCCAAGCGCTTTCAGGGGCAAGGCTATGGTGCGCGCCTGCTGCGCCACGCCATGGAGTGCGCTCGGCTGGGCGGCGCTGCCAAGCTGTTTCTCGAGGTGCGGCCATCCAACGAGCAGGCGGTCTCGCTGTACCGGCATTTCGGTTTCCGCCAGATCGGCCTGCGCAAGGGCTATTATCCAGCCATCGTCGGACGCGAGGACGCGCTGATCTTCGACAGGGAGTTGTCATGAGCCTGAGCCGGGAGCAGATGCTGGTCGAGATGGGGATTTCCCCGCTCTGGGTGCTGCGCGACAAGGCTGCGGCCGAGCCCGCTGACCTTGGCGTCGAGGAAAGTTCGACAGCGATCCCCGTTGCCGATGTTCGCCAGCCGGAAGTGCCGACAACACAAGTGCCGATGCCGACTGCTGCGGTGGACGGGGCAAATTGGCCAGAATTGGCCCGCCAGGTGGCTGAGTGCAAGGCCTGCGGTCTGTGCCAGCAACGCAAGCAGGCCGTGCTCGGCGTGGGCGATTTGCATCCGGATTGGCTGTTCATCGGCGAAGGTCCGGGGGCCGAAGAAGACCTGAAGGGCGAACCTTTCGTCGGCCAGGCCGGCAAGCTGCTCGACAACATGCTGGCGGCACTCGATATCGCGCGCGGCAACAAGGTCTATATCGCCAACGCGGTGAAGTGTCGCCCGCCGGGCAACCGGACGCCGGAAGCCAGCGAGATGGCGGCGTGCCGTCCTTACCTCGAACGGCAGATCGCCTTGCTCAAGCCCAAGGTCATCGTGCTGCTCGGCAAGGCGGCCGTGCATACCATGCTGCACGACGACAAGTCGCTGTCGGCGCTACGCGGCAAGCCATTCGAATATGCCGGTATTCCCGTCGTGGTGACTTATCACCCGGCCTATCTGCTGCGCAATCTGCCGGAGAAGGCGAAGGCCTGGGAAGATCTGCTGCTGGCTCGGAAGGTTTTGCGGCAACAGGCGGCTCCTGATCTGCCGTTGTAATCGGGCGGCAATCCGCCATTGAGCCTTTATGGCTCAGCGGCCAATCTGACGCAGTTGCGCCCGGCACTTTTCGCGGCGTAGAGCGCCTGGTCGGCGCGTTTCAGGATGGAGCCATAGCCGCTGTCATCTTCGTGCGTTAAGCTGATGCCGATGCTGGCCGTGACGGGCAGGGGTAATCCTTCGATATCCAGGACTGCGCGCTCGATTTCAGCGCGCAAACGCTCGGCGGCCGCCAGTGCGTTGTCGGCATCGACCTGAGGCAGGATGGCGGCGAATTCCTCGCCACCGATTCGCGCCAGGGTATCGATTTCTCTCAATGCTTGTCTGGCCTGAGTGGAGAAATGCCGCAAGACGCGGTCGCCGATGGCGTGACCGTAAGTGTCGTTGACCCGTTTGAAGTGATCGAGGTCGATCATCAGCACTGCTGAGGTCTGGCCGCTGCGTTTGCCTCGCAGCAGTTCGCGCTCAAGTTCTTCGGTAAAGCTGCGCCGATTGCTCAGGCCGGTCAGGTCGTCATGGGAGGCAAGGCGGAACAGCTCTTCCTCCTTCTCCTTGACTTCGATGGCGCCGGCAATGATTTCGGCGATGGTGCGCAGCACCGGGGCATCGCTGTCTTTCCAGTTTAATTGCTTACCCGTGCTAGCCAACCCCAAAAAGAACTCATAGTTTTTCCCGTGACTGAGTTGAATGCCGAGCAGGCTGGCGATACCGAGATCCTGCAACTTGTCCTTTGCTTTGGCATGGGTCTGCGACAGGAAGTGGAGTGATGGAAGCCATACGATGCCATCCTCGTCCTGCCGACAGAAGAGGGTGCTTATTATCTGATCATCAAATGTCGGCGGCTTGGCGCCACCGACGTAGCTGGTAACCATTCGCCAATCGGAGTTTCCGCCGCTAGGCGCACGCCGGAGAAGAAAGCAGTAATCAGCCTGTGCCATCGATGCAACGAGCGCAAGAATCCAACTGAGCCCTTCATCCAGTTTGCTGCGATCCTGAGCCAGTAGTCGGCGCCCGGCTTCGCTCATGGTTCGTTCGAGATCGAGGCGGTAGCTGATCAGGCGAAATCCATAGAGCAGGATGAACACAACGATGGTGAGCAGCGCGGTGACGACGAGTTCGGTCGTCAGCATATTCCTGTTCAAACGGGCTTCGACCTCGTTGCGGTAGGCGTGGATGCTCTGGGTCAGCTGGGTGAGGCCGTCCGAGTAGTATTTCTTGTCTTGCTCGTACTCCTCGCTCAGCAACAAAGCAGATGCTTCGTGAATTCGACCGGCGCGGGACAGGGCGAAGGCTTGTTTCTCGAACGCGATCAAGCGCTCATTGGCTGCGCTGGTTTGCTCCAGTGCTTTCTTGGCCTGCGGAAAGCGCCGTACGGTTTCGCTGATAGCCAGATCCAGTTGCGGTACGGAAGTATCGTAGCGTTGCTGCCATACTGGATCGCCGGTCATAGCTCCCATACGAGCTGACATGGTGAGCACTTCATCGCTGTAGCGGATGGTTTCCGCCGCCTGCAATAACTCTTGTATATCGAGGCGGGTATCGCGATATTGGGCAATGCCACGATAGGCGATCACCCCCGCCGCGGCAAAGAGCAGCAGGATCATTGCAAGAACCAGCAGATAGCGCGACTCGAATCCAGTCGCTTTCTTAGTCTGTTCAGCCATTGGGGCGCCCGTTGGTGAGCGTTGTTGTTTGTTGTTGCGTACGGCGAAAGACTAATGCTTTCCTGAGAATATTACAAATATGTCAGCAGGCGGATTGGGCGAAGGCTCGACGAATGTCGAAGATTGTTTAGCGCAGCAGTCCGATTTCGCCCGCAGTGGTTGGGCCGATCAGTGTATCGGCCAGGCTGTCGGGAATCTCAGCGGACTGCTCGTCGATCGGTGTGCGACCGCCCATGATCTCTGCGAAGCGTTGCGGCAAGCGCGGGTTGCGCTCGGGTTCGGCATAACCCGTGGGAAAGCGTGGTTGCAGCGTCGCCGGGTCATATTTGTCGGTGGCGCCGAAGGTGTGCAGTAGTTCGTGCGTCAGGACGACAGAATTCTGCTTGCGTTGGAGCCGACTGGCAAAGGCGTGGACGATACCGACCTGTCCTTTGCTCAGGCCGGTCGAATGGGGCAGCCGTGGCAGCCGGTCGGGGTCGTGAAAAAGTACGAAGAGGCGAACGTGCGGCTTCGGGCCGGCAATGGCATCGTGACGCGACGCCCACCAGCGCAGTTTTAGACTCCAGACAATGGCGTCAAGCGCAGTGGCGCGTTCCGGAGGTGGCGGCGGTTGCTCGGTCAGCGGCGGCGCCACGTTGAGGCGGATTGGCTGCAGCACGGGTTTACCGTAGCGCTGACTTTCCGCCTGCATCCACTCGGCAATGTCAGACAGCGATTCGGCATCCAGCCCACGTACGAAGCTTAGCGTGGCAGGGGAATCGTCGGCAGCGATAGGGTAGATGCCGACGTGGATAGTGTGTTCCCAGGCCGTCAGGCGGTTGTTGGCCCGCCAAGCGCCCAGGCCGACCGTGGCCAGGATGAGCAGCAGGGTCAGGATGCGGAATTTGCGAAACATGCCGTGGCTATTTGCAGCGGGCGCTCATTCCTGCACCGTCGTTTCAGTGATGCGCGCTGTCGTCCAGATGCTGGACGTCGTCGCGCTCGGCCTGGTTGGTCAGGTGACGCTGGCGGATCAGGTACATCAGTCCGCTGACAAAAAAACCGAACAGGGTGAGCACCCAGTAGATCGACAAATCCATCTTGATCATCAGGTAGTAGAGCCCGGTCATGATCAGGATCGACAGGTTTTCATTGAAATTCTGCACGGCGATCGAGTGGCCGGCACCCATCAGGATATGGCCGCGATGCTGGAGCAGAGCGTTCATCGGCACGACGAAGAAGCCGGAAAGGGCGCCGATAATGATCAACAGGGGCACGGCCAGCCACAGGCTATGTACGAAATTCATCACCAGCACGATGATGCCCATGGCGATGCCGAGCGGAATGACGCGTACCGACTTGCGCAGGGTAACCAATTTGGCGGCGATGATCGCGCCAAGCGCCACGCCGATGGCGGTCACGCCCTGCAACATCGAGGCTTTGGACAGCCCCAGGTTGAGTGCCGCTTCCGCCCATTTGATGACGATGAACTGCAATGTGGCGCCGGCCCCCCAAAACAGCGTGGTCACGGCCAGCGAAATTTGGCCCAGGCGGTCGCGCCAGAGGAGGATCAGGCAGTGATTGAATTCATGCACTAGATACCAGGGATTTTTTTTCAGTGGCTTGTGGTCGACGCCAGTGTCGGGCACGTAAAGGTTGAACAGCGCCGCGATGACGTACAGTATTGCGACGATGCAAATGGCCATTTCACCGACCGTATCGACGCCGGTGTCGATGATCGGAAAGTCGAACGAGAGAATATGGCTGGCGATTTCGGGGCGAATCAGCGTGCCGCCGATGACGACACCGAGAATGATGGCGCCGACAGTCAGGCCCTCGATCCAGCCGTTGGCGACGACGAGCAGGCGATGGGGCAGGTATTCGGTCAGGATGCCGTATTTGGCCGGCGAATAGGCGGCGGCGCCCAGACCAACCACGGCGTAGGCGAGCAGGGGATGGACGTTGAAGAACATCATGCTGCAACCGACGACCTTGATTGTGTTGCTGATCAACATCACCCGGCCCTTCGGCATCGAATCGGCGAAGGCGCCGACGAAGGCCGCCAGCACGACGTAGGAAACCGTGAAGAAGGTCTTCAGCAACGGTTCGTATTCCGCCGGCGCCTGCATTTCGCGCAATGCAGCAATGGCAGCGATCAGCAGGGCGTTGTCGGCCAGCGCGGAAAAAAACTGCGCGGCCATGATGATGTAGAAGCCAAACGGCACGGCGGACTTGTCTCTTATATATGACTTTGGGCGAGGTTTATACCACGCTTTGGCAACGGCGCAAGGCTTGTCTTGGCGGCGGGTTTGTGCATAAGAGTCCGATCATGCGCCTGTCTTGGGCAAAAGGCCAGACCATAGCCGGCGCTGATGAAATTTCCGTGACAGCTGCGGTGCACAGGCATTTTTGGCAAAAAATCAGTAGCTTGAGCGGCAAGCCTCCGGAATGTGTTGAAATAGCGTCCGCGCATCCCAAGGGAGAACCATCATGGCTGACCGGCGCCTGCAGGTCTTTCATGCCGTAGCCAAGCATTTGAGTTTTACGCGAGCGGCCGACGCATTGTTCATGACGCAGCCGGCCGTCACCTTCCAGATCAAACAACTGGAGGAGCAGTACAGCACGCGCCTGTTCGAGCGGCGCCACGGCAGTATCTCGCTGACGCCGGCCGGTGAACTGGTCTTGTCCTACGCCGAGAAAATCCTCGCCTTGTCCGACGAGATGGAAACCCGCCTGTCGGAAATGACCGGCGAGATGCGCGGCCCCTTGCTGGTCGGTGCCAGCACGACCATCGCCGAATTCATGCTGCCGCGCGTGCTTGGCGAATTCAATGCACTCTATCCGCAGGTGCGCGCCCGGCTGATCGTGGCCAATTCGGAAAGCATCGAAAGCCGCGTCGCCGAACACACTTTGGACGTCGGCCTGATCGAGGCACCGGCCAAGCTATCGGGCCTGACCAGCGTGGTTTGTTGCAATGACGAATTGCGCGCCGTCTGCGCCCCCGATTATCCATTGGCCGAAATGAAGTCGGTGTCGCCACAGGTTTTGTCCGAATATGAATTCATCTCGCGCGAACCGGGTTCGGGCACGCGCGAAATTACCGATAACTATTTCCGCAGCCACAAGATCAAGCCGGACAGCCTGAAGACCCAGATGGAACTGGGCAGCCCGGAAGCGCTGAAAGGCGTCGTCGCCACCGGCCTGGGCTTCGCCATCGTGTCGCGGGCCGTGGTCGAGAAAGAAACCCAGCTCGGCGAACTGGTGTCGATTCCGCTCGATCCGCCGCTCAAGCGCAGCTTCCACCTGATTCATCCGGAAGACCGCTTCCAGTCCCGCCTGATCGCGACCTTTATCGATTTTGCCAAGAGCAAGCTGAAAGAACTGGCTTTATGAAAACTTCCCGCCCCATCCGGGCGCGCATCGCGCCGGCGGCCCTGTTGCATAACTATCGTGTGGCCAAACGCCATGCATCGAACTCACGCGCCTGGGCCGTGATCAAGGCCAATGCCTACGGTCATGGCCAGTGGCGGGCCGTCGACGCATTGCGCGAAGAGGCCGACGGCTTCGCCATCCTGGAAACGGAAAATGGCGTCGCCCTGCGCGAGGCCGGCGTCACGCAACCCATCCTGCTTCTCGAAGGCATTTTCAGCACGCGCGATGCCCGCGCCGTGCGCGAATACGGTTTGACCACGGTCATTCATTGCCCTGAGCAACTGGCCATGTTCCTCGATGCCGGCCCGTTGGCTGCGCCGCAGGAGGTCTACATCAAGCTCAATACTGGCATGAACCGGCTTGGCTTCACGGAAAAAACCTTGCCGCTGGCGCTGGAGCGGCTGCGTGCCCTGGAAAACCTGAAGCTGACCTTGATGACCCATTTCGCCGAGGCCGATGGCGAGCGAGGGATCGCCTGGCAACTCGAACGCTTCAAGGCGATGAGCACCGGCTGGGCGGGCGGTGTCTGCCTGGCCAATTCGGCGGCCATCGTCGACTTTCCAGAAACCCATGGCGACTGGGTGCGTCCCGGCATCGTCCTCTACGGAGCAAGCCCCTTTGCCGACCGCAACGCCGCCGATCTCGGCCTGCAGCCGGTGATGACCCTGGAGAGCGCGCTGATCGGCGTGCAGGACCTGCACGCCGGCGAGCGCGTTGGTTACGGCGGAACCTTTACTGCCGACAAGCCGATGCGCATCGGCATCGTCGCCTGTGGCTATGCCGACGGTTATCCGCGCCACGCGCCGAGCGGAACGCCGATTGCTGTGCTGGGCCGGCGCACGCGTACCGTTGGTCGCGTGTCGATGGACATGCTGGCTTGCGACATCAGCGATATTCCCGAAGCCGGCCTCGGCGCGCCGGTGACGCTGTGGGGCAAGGGCATCGCCGGCGCGGTGCCGGCTGATGAAGTGGCGACTTCCGCCGGCACCATTGCCTACGAATTGTTCTGTGCCTTGGCCCCGCGGGTGCCTACTGCGGTGGACGGGCTGTAAATGGCAAAAACCAAGACCATCTATAGCTGCACCGAATGCGGTGCGACTAGCCCGAAATGGCAGGGGCAATGCCCCGGTTGTAATGAATGGAACACGCTGGTCGAAGCGATTGCCGAAAAAGTGCCGGCTAACCATCGCTTCGAATCGCTGGCGCCGAACGCCAAATTGCAGAACCTGTCGGAAATCGAGGCACGCGAAGCCGAGCGTATTCCCACCGGTATTTCGGAGTTCGATCGGGCGTTGGGCGGTGGCCTGGTCGCCGGCGGCGTCGTGCTGATCGGCGGCGACCCTGGGATCGGCAAGAGTACGCTATTGCTCCAGGCGCTTTCGCACTTGTCGACCGGCCACAAGGTGCTTTACGTCAGCGGCGAAGAGTCGGGTGAGCAGGTCGCCTTGCGCGCCCGCCGTTTGAGTCTCGACACTCGTCAGCTGCAGTTGATGGCCGAGATCAACCTGGAGCGCATCCTGGCCACCCTGCAGGCGGAAAAGCCGCAGGTGGCGGTGATCGATTCGATTCAAACGCTGTGGTCGGATCAACTCTCCAGCGCGCCGGGGTCGGTGGCCCAGGTGCGCGAATGTGCGGCGCAGCTGACGCGGTTGGCCAAGCAATCGGGCATCACGGTGATTCTGGTCGGTCATGTGACCAAGGAAGGTGCCCTGGCCGGGCCGCGCGTGCTCGAGCACATCGTCGATACCGTGCTCTATTTCGAAGGCGACACGCATTCCAGCTTCCGGTTGGTGCGCGCCTTCAAGAACCGCTTTGGTGCGGTCAATGAACTGGGCGTCTTCGCCATGACCGACAAGGGACTGAAGGGCGTCAACAACCCGTCGGCGCTCTTCTTGTCGCAACACGGCCAGGACGTGGCCGGCTCCTGCGTCTTGGTGACGCAGGAAGGAACGCGACCGCTGCTGGTCGAAATCCAGGCGCTGGTCGATACGGCGCACGGCAACCCGCGGCGACTGACGGTGGGGCTGGATGCGCAGCGCCTGGCCATGTTGCTGGCAGTGCTGCATCGGCACGCCGGTGTCGTCTGCTTCGATCAGGACGTTTTCGTCAATGCCGTGGGGGGGGTCAAAATCAGCGAACCGGCGGCCGATCTGGCCGTGCTGTTGTCGATCGCCTCATCGTTGAAGAACAAACCGTTGCCCGCCAAGCTCATTGTTTTTGGCGAGGTCGGGCTGGCTGGTGAGATCCGTCCCGCACCGCGCGGGCAGGAGCGTTTGAAGGAGGCCGCCAAGCTCGGTTTCACGCGCGCACTGATTCCCGAGGCCAATCGTCCCAAGCAAGCGATTCCGGGCATGGAGGTCATTGCCGTCAAACGCGTCGAGGAAGCGGTAGCGCGCCTGCGCGACTTGGAATAAGCTCTTGCGATACAACTTTCGAACTATATGTTCAATCTATCGCGCTATTTCTCGACGGTCAGTTTTATTTTGATCGTTCTCGCGGCCGGCATACTCGGGCCGCTGTATCGTCATCTCTCGCTGCAGCAGATGAAGGATCTCTCCGAAAGCCGTAATGTGGCCATGGCGCAGGTCTTCGAAAACTCACTGCGTGAATTGCTGGAAGGCCTGGTCGAGTCGTCGGTCGGCAGTAATGTCGGCGCCGGGCGAGGTTCGCACGATGATGACGAATTGCGCCAGCAGGTCATCAAATTGATGCGCGATACGGCGGTCATCAAGGTCAAGGTCTACAACCGGAACGGGGTGACCATTTTCTCGACCAATCCGGCGCAGGTCGGCGAAAGCAATCTGGATAACCCCGGTTTCAAGGCGGCGATGAATGGCGAAGTCGTTTCCGAGTTGACCCACCGCAACAGCATGGACAGCTTCGAAGGCAAAGTTTCCGAGGTCGATCTGCTTTCCAGCTATATTCCGATCAAGGGCAAGCATCCAGTTCCGGTCGGTGTTTTCGAGCTCTATCAGGACGTCACACCGTTCACCAGCAGCCTGAAAAAGGGCCTGTGGGTGGTAACGATGGGAGTTTTCTCCGTTTTCGCCATGCTTTACCTGATGCAATTCCTGGTCGTCCGCCGTGCCCAGCGCATTCTGACCGACCAGGAGGGGCGCCTGAAGGCGGCGCGCGATACGCTTGAATTACAGGTGGAGTCGCGTACCGAAGAACTGAAGCGGACCAATGCCCAACTTGAGGACGAGATTGCCGAGCGGCGCCAGGCGGAGAGCAAGCTGAATTACTTGGCCTATCACGATCCGCTGACCGGCCTGGCCAATCGCCGTTGCTTCCTGGAGCGCCTGGAAGCCTCGATGCGCGAGGCGAAGCAGGGCGGGCAGCGCCTGGCGGTGCTGTTCATCGATCTCGACCAGTTCAAGCAGGTCAACGACTCGCTCGGGCATGGCATCGGCGACGAATTGCTCGTCGTCGTGGCCGAGCGCTTATCGGAGCATGTGCGCCTGATCGACATGCTGGCCCGTTTGGGCGGCGATGAATTCATCTGTTTGATGGAGGGCGTGGCCGGAGAGTCGGATGTAGAAACCCTGGCCATTGAGATTCTCGCTACCTTCGATCAAGCCTTCAGGATTGGCGCCCATGAACTCTTCCTCTCCGCCTCGGTCGGGATCAGTCTGTTCCCGGGCGATGGTGGCAGCGTACTCGAACTGATGCGTAACGCAGATACGGCGATGTACCGGGCCAAGGCGGCCGGTCGGGGGCACTATTATTTCTACACGGCAGCGATGACGCGCGATGCTCAGGAGCGCATCCGCATGGAGAACCTGCTGCGGCGGGCGCTGGCCAATGGCGAATTGACGGTCTTCCTGCAACCCCAGGTCGAAACGCAAAGCGGACGTCTGGTCGGCGCCGAGGCGCTGGTGCGCTGGCATAGCCCGGAGCTCGGCGAGGTCAAGCCGGTTCGCTTCATTCCGATCGCAGAAGAGTCGGGACTGATCGTACCGCTCGGCGAATGGGTGTTGCGCGAAACCTGTCGTCAGGTCATGCAATGGCGCGACAATGGTTTCGAATTGCCACATGTCTCGGTCAATCTGTCGGTCAAGCAGCTCGAGCGACCGGAATTTGTCGATACGCTGGCGGCTATTTTGCGTGAAACCGGGATGAATCCATCTTGGCTCAAGTTGGAACTGACCGAGTCGGTGGTGATGGCGGTCGGCCAATCCTTCGACTTGCTTGACCGCTTGCGCGACCTCGGCGTGATGCTGGCGCTGGACGATTTCGGTACTGGCTATTCCTCGCTCAGTTATCTGAAGATGCTGCCGGTGCAGCAGCTGAAGATCGACCGATCTTTCGTCGAAGGTATTGGCCAGAATCCGGACGACGAGGCGATTATCCGCACCGTCATGGAATTGGCTAACAGCCTGGGCTTCGAGGTGGTGGCCGAAGGGGTCGAGACCGAGAATCAGGCCGATTTCCTCCGTCAGCTCGGTTGTCAGCAGCTACAGGGTTTCTTGCACGGACGCGCGGTGCCAGCCGAGGAATTCCACTCGCGCTGGGCGGAAGCGACATGATTCGCCTGGCCTGGCGCCTGCTGCGCCGGGAATTGCGTTCCGGCGAACTGCGCCTGCTGTTCGCTTCGCTGGTCGTTGCCGTGGCGGCAGTCAGCGCCGTCGGGTTTTTTGCCGACCGGGTCCGGCAGGCCCTTGATCGCCAGGCACAGCAGATGATGGGCGGCGATCTGGTCGTCAGTGCCGAGCACCCGTTGGTCGAAGCCTATGCGGGGGAGGCGAAAAGGCAAGGGTTGCGTGTGGCCGAAGCTTGGCTGTTCCCGAGCATGGTGTTCTCCGGTGCACAACCTCAATTGGCCGAAATCAAGGCGGTCAGCGGGGATTACCCGCTGCGCGGCGAACTGGGCGTGGCGCCATCGGCCCAGGAGCCGGTCCAAGCCATACAGCGCGGTCCGGCCAAGGGAAGTGCCTGGCCCGACGAGCGCCTGGCTGGCGCCTTGAGTCTGCGACCGGGCGAAACGCTGGGTCTCGGCGCGGCACGCCTCGAAGTCGGCGGCATCCTGACCCAGGAGCCCGATCGTGGGGTCAATTTCTTCAATTTGGCGCCGCGACTGATGATGCATCTGGGCGATTTGCCGGCTTCCGGGCTGGTCCAGCCCGGCTCGCGCATTCGCTATCGCCTGATGGTGGCCGGCGAGGGCAGGGCTGTCGAAGCCTACAAGCGCTGGCTGACGCCGCGGCTGGCTGGCGGCGAAAGGATCGAGGATATCCAGAACGCACGCCCCGAGGTGCGCAACATTCTGGATCGCGCCCAGCGTTTCCTCGGTCTGGCGACACTGCTCACGGTCATTTTGGCCGCCGTGGCTGCCGCCCTGTCGGCCCGCCGCTACCTGCAGCGCCATCTCGACGCCTGTGCGGTGATGCGTTGTCTCGGTGCAACGCAGGGCGAGTTGCTGCGCTTGCATGCCTTGCTCTTCGTCTGGCTGGCTGCACTGGCGGCGTTGCTGGGCAGTTTGCTCGGCTATGCGGCGCATTTCGTCCTGGCCGAATGGCTGCTGCGGCTATTCACCATCCAGTTGCCAGCGCCGGGCGTTGCCGCGCTGTATCCGGCGCTGGCCATCGGCTTGGTGCTGCTCTTCGGGTTTGCCTTTCCGCCATTGTTGCAACTGGCCAGGGTGCCGACCCTGCGCGTTCTGCGCCGCGAAATGGGGCCGGCCAATCGCTGGCAGATCATCGGATATCTGCTCGGCTTGGTCTTGCTGGCCGGTTTGATCGTTGTCGTTGCCGGTAATGCCAAACTCGGCGGCATCGCCGTCGCTGGCTTCGTCATTGCGCTGGCGGTGTTCTGGCTGGTGGCGCGTGCCATCGTGCTGCTCCTCGGTCGAATGCGCGGCGTCGTCGGCTTCGGTTGGCGGCAGGGGCTGGCCAACCTGGCCAAGCATGGCACAGCGAGTACCTTGCAGATCGTGGCGCTGGCCATCGGCCTGATGGCCATGATCCTGCTCACCGTGACGCGTGCCGAACTGCTCGATGCCTGGCAACAAACCGTGCCGGCTAATGCGCCGAACCGCTTTCTGATCAACATCCAGCCGGACCAACGGGCCGGTGTTGCCCACTTTTTGCAGCAGGTCGGGATCGCGGCCGAGCTGTCGCCGATGATCCGCGGCCGCCTGACGGAGATTGCCGGCAAGCCGGTCAGCGCTGCCAGCTATCCCGAGGATGACCGGGCGCAGCGGTTGGTCGAGCGCGAGTTTAATCTTTCGTGGCGGGCGAGCGTGCCACCCGGCAATCGTGTCGTTGCCGGTGTCTGGTCGGGCGAGGAGGCGCGCGGGCAGGGCGTTGCTTCGGTTGAGGAAGGATTGGCCAAGACACTCGGTATTCGTCTGGGCGACGAGTTGGTGTTCTCGGTGGCCGGGCGTGAGCAGACCATGAAAGTCGGTAGTTTGCGCAAGCTCGACTGGGACTCGATGCGCGTCAATTTCTTCGTGTTGACCCCGCCTGGAGTGCTGGACGATGCCAACGCCAGCTATATCACCAGTTTCCATTTAAGCGCGGCCGACAAAACGACCCTGCCGGAGCTGTTGAAGCGTTACCCGAACCTGACGGTGATCGATATTGGCGCGATACTTGGCCAGTTGCAGAACATCATCGGTCAGGTTAGCGCCGCGATCCAGTTCGTCTTTTTGTTCACGCTGCTCGCCGGGGCGTTGGTGTTGCAGGCCGCCTTGCTTTCGGCTTTTGACGAGCGGCGTTACGAATTGGCCGTGATGCGCGCCTTGGGGGCTTTGCGCGGCCAGCTACGGCGAGCGATGGCGGTCGAACTGGCGGTGATCGGTGCCTGTGCCGGGCTGATCGCGGCGCTGGCGGCGGCTGCGGTCGGTTGGGTCATCGCTGCCCGCGCCTTCGATTTGTCGCTGCACTTCGATCCCTGGCCCATCCTGCTGGCGCCACTGGCCGGGGCGGCGCTGACCTTGCTGGTCGGCTGGATGCTGGCTCGTCGCCTGCTGGCGACGCCGCCGCTTGAGGCGCTGCGCAGCGGCGCCTGACGATCGCTGCGAACTCTTTGCCGGTAAAGCGGTCAATGCGCCGCTGCGGCAGCTTCGCCGCGAGCGTTTTGGCTCTCAGGTAAAATAGCGCATGCTTTCGAACACCCAAACCCCGCGTCCGCTCTTCGGCTATCGCAAATTCTGGGCGCACCGTTTCGGTCCCGCCCCCTTCCTGCCGATGTCTCGCGCCGAGATGGAACAACTCGGCTGGGATTCCTGCGACATCATTCTCGTTACCGGCGACGCCTATATCGATCACCCGAGTTTCGGCATGGCGCTGATCGGGCGCCTGCTCGAAGGGCAGGGCTTCCGCGTCGGTATCATCAGCCAGCCGGACTGGAATTCGGCGGCCGACTTCCGCAAGCTGGGCAAGCCGAACCTGTTTTTCGGCGTGACGGCCGGCAATATGGATTCGATGGTCAATCGCTACACGTCCGACCGCAAGATCCGCTCCGACGACGCCTACACGCCCAACGCCGAGCCGAACAAGCGGCCGGATCGCGCTGTCACCGTCTATGCCCAGCGTTGCCGCGAGGCGTTTTCCGGCACGCCGGTGATCATCGGCTCCATCGAGGCCAGCCTGCGCCGCATCGCGCATTACGACTACTGGTCGGACAAGGTGCGCCGCTCCGTGCTGCCCGATTCCAAGGCCGATTTGCTGGTCTTCGGCAATGCCGAACGCGCCATCGTCGAAATTGCCCATCGCCTGGCCAAGGGCGACAAGGTGGGCGAGATTCGCGATATTCGCGGTACCGCTTTCATGACGTCGCCGGGCTGGCTGCCATCCGACGAATGGGAGGAAATGGATTCGACCGAGGTCGATACGCCGGGACCCTTGGTCAAGCATGCCGACCCGTACGCCATGGATTCTGGCCAAAATGCTGCGTCCACCGCAGCAGTGGCCGCCGACGGCGCGCAACCAGTGCGCATCGTCTCGCGCAGCGAGCGCCTGGCCGCCCGCCGCGAGCGCCGCGCCCATACGGTCGTGCGCCTGCCGAGCTACGATCAGGTCAAGGACGATCCGGTGCTCTATGCCCATGCCTCGCGCACTTTCCATCTTGAATCCAACCCCGGCAATGCGCGGGCGCTGGTACAGGCGCATGGTGAGCGCGACGTCTGGCTCAATCCGCCGCCAATTCCGCTAACCACCGAGGAACTGGACGCTGTTTACGAAGCGCCATACGCCCGCCGGCCGCATCCGAGTTATGGCGAGGCAAAAATTCCCGCCTGGGAGATGATCCGTTTCTCGGTGAATATCATGCGCGGCTGTTTCGGCGGCTGCACTTTCTGCTCGATCACCGAGCACGAAGGACGCATCATTCAGAGCCGTTCCGAGGATTCGATCATCCGCGAGATCGAGGAAATGCGCGACAAGACGCCGGGTTTCACCGGTGTTGTCACCGACCTCGGCGGGCCAACGGCCAACATGTATCACCTGAAGTGCAAGGACGAGAAGATCGAGTCGTCCTGTCGCCGTTTGTCCTGCGTCTACCCGGACATCTGCGAGAACATGAATACCGATCACTCGCAGCTGATTTCGCTCTACCGTCGGGCGCGGGCGATCAAGGGCGTCAAGCGCATCACCATCGGCTCAGGCTTGCGCTACGACCTGGCCGTGCGCTCGCCGGAATACATCAAGGAACTGGTCCAGCACCACGTCGGCGGCTACCTGAAGATCGCGCCGGAGCATACCGAGGAAGGCCCGCTCTCCAAGATGATGAAGCCGGGCATCGGTACCTACGACCGCTTCAAGCAGCTGTTCGACCGTTTCTCGCGCGAAGCCGGCAAGGAGCAGTACCTGATCCCGTATTTCATTGCTGCCCATCCGGGGACGCAGGATGAGGACATGGTCAATCTGGCGCTGTGGCTGAAGAAGAACAACTTCCGCCTCGACCAGGTGCAGACCTTCCTGCCGACGCCGATGGCGCTGGCGACGACGATGTACCACACCGAGCGCAACCCGCTGAAGAAGCTGCATCGGCAGGGCGGGGAAGTGGTCGGGGCCGTGCGCAACGGACGTCAGCGCAAGCTGCACAAGGCTTTCCTGCGTTATCACGATCCGGAAAACTGGCCGCTGTTGCGCGAGGCGCTGAAGGAAATGGGCCGCGCCGACTTGATCGGCAACGGCAAGAAACAACTTGTGCCGGCCTGGCAACCGGCCGGTACGGGCATGAAGGCGGCCGCCATCGTGGCGACTGCGCAACGCGCGCAGTCCAAGGCCGCGCCTGCCGCCGGGAAGCCGGGCGGCAAATTTGGCCAAAATCGCCCGTCCACCGCAGCAGCGAGCCGTGGCCGTCCCGGACAACCTGCTCGGGCGACTGGTGCGGGCGGGCGCAATGACACTTATGGAAAACCGAGCCAGCCGGCGCGTAAAAAGCGCCCAAGCTGAGCCTGATCAAGGGAGAACACGATGGAAAACACCACGACTACCTACGAAAAGATCGGCGGCGATGCCGTCGTCGGCAAGTTGTGCGATCGCTTCTACGAACTGATGGACACCGTGCCGCAGTTCAAGGAGCTGCGCGCCATGCATCCGGAGAGCCTGCAAGGCTCGCGCGACAAGCTGTACATGTTCCTCTCCGGCTGGTTCGGCGGGCCCGATCTCTTCGTCGAAAAGTTCGGCCATCCGCGCCTGCGTGCCCGCCACATGCCGTTCGCCATTGGTACCCAGGAACGCG
This sequence comes from Azonexus sp., assembly GCA_041909105.1. Classification (GTDB taxonomy): domain Bacteria; phylum Pseudomonadota; class Gammaproteobacteria; order Burkholderiales; family Rhodocyclaceae; genus Azonexus. The sequence continues at coordinate 25,469 of JAYREE010000012.1, read as the reverse complement.
ATCAGTGGGTGGCCTGCATGGTGTTGGCGATGGAGGATGTCGGCATCGAGGAATCCATCCGCGCCAAGCTGCTGGAAAATTTCTTCAATACCGCCGATTTCATGCGCAACAAGGAAGGGTAAGACGGCGGCTGCCCCGTCCTTGATGCGACGTGTCGGCCGCAACGTTTTCCACTAAATGCCGCAGCTTATGGCTGATGCTTGGGGCAATTGGCTTGAGCTAGCGCAACAGCGCTATGCCGAGTGGTTACATTTCGCTACCGAGTAGTTGGCTCGGGTTTGTTACCCTGTTTCCGTAACCACTGCTTAAGTCGGAATGATGTCGATATCGCGGAAATTAATCCTTGGAAGCGCCATCGTCCTCGGGATTTTGCTAGCCGGTGCGGTCACGCTCTACACCTTGTTCGACGCAGCCCGCCTCAAGGAACAGTTCATTCAGCGGGTCGGGCAGCAAACGGGTAGGCAATTGACTATCGCTGGCGACTTGAAATTGTCCATCTGGCCGCAGATAGGGCTTCGTACCGGTGCGTTGAGCCTATCCGAGGTGGATGGCAAGAGCGAACTCCTGAAACTCGATTCGGCCAATGTCAGTGTTGCCGTCTTGCCTCTGCTGTCCGGAAAGATCGAAGCAAAGCATATCGAACTCGACGGTTTGACGCTGCGCTTGGTGAAGTATCGCGACGGTCGACTGAATGTCGACGATTGGCTTGGCAAAGACGCCAGCAAAGGTGATTCCCCATCCCCTCCGCTTGCTGCCGAAAGCCCTGCAGCCTCGTCCTACGAAATCAGCTTGGCCGGGATCGATATCCGTGATTTGCGATTAACTTATCTTGACGAACGAAGCGGCAAGACTACCGAGATTCGCGATCTGGATTTATCGACTGCAGAAGTCGTGAGCAACACCAAGGAACGAACGCTGACCGTCGAGAAATTCAAGTTGGCGATACATCTCGTCAAGGACGACTTGAAACTGCTGCTGGAGCTGGTGTCGCCCAAATTGGCCATGACGAGTGGCATACTGAAGGCGGATTTTGCGGCTTCGCTCGACCTCGCAGGGCAAACGATTCCCGCTGGAAGGCTCCGGATGCCTGCCAATATCCAGCTGACAGCAGATGTTCTGCAGCGGACAGCCAAGGGAGCGGTGGCCGCCCAGTTGGAGGAAAGTACCATCGATCTCAGGTTGGAACTGGCGCAGATCAGCCCCTTGGGCCTTGGCTTCGATGTCCGAATCAATTCGCTGAATCTTGATCGCTATCTCACGGATAGCCAGCCAGCCGATTCAACGGCCATTTCCAAGCCGGTCAATCCGGAGCAGCAAAAAGCCGGCGACAAGAAAATCGATTTCTCTTGGCTGAAGGCCCTGAATGCTAAAGGGAAAATTGCGCTGGATCGTTTGCAGTTCAAAAATCTTAAGTTCGAGCAAGTTTCCGCACAGCTGAAGCTTGAGAACGGACGACTACAATTGGCTCCGATCAATGCCCGCCTGTATGAAGGTCGTTCCGAAGGGGAGCTGTCAATCGAGGCAGAGGGAAATGGCATCGCCCTGCGCGAAAGGATTCTTGGGGTGAGTATGACGCCCCTCCTGCATGACCTGAATGGCAAGGATTTCATCGAAGGGCGCGGAAATATCTCGCTCGACCTGGAAACTCACGGTAGTACGGCCGCCGGGTTCAAACGCCAACTCGATGGAAAGGCATCCGTCGTCTTGAGGGATGGGGCGATCAAAGGCCTGGATGTCGGCAAAATTTTGCGCGAGGTTCAGGCGACCATGGGCAAAGGGAATGTATCCGGCGCCATGCATGATTCGGATAAAACCGAATTTTCCGAGTTTTCGGCAAGTTTCGATATTCAGAATGGCGTCGCCCGGAACCGCGATCTGGCAATTGTTTCGCCCATTGCGGTGATCGGCGGGGAGGGCCAAATAGACTTGGTCAACGAATCGCTGGATTACATGGCCAAGCTGAAACTGTCCAAAACATTGGCAACCGAGGAGGCAAAAAAGGGAACTAGCCTTCTCGGGTTGAGTGTTCCAGTCCGAATTTACGGTCCATTCGCCAAACCAGTCTACGCGTTGCAACTCGATCAGTTGGTCGCCGAAGGCGTCAAACTGAAACTTGAGGAAAATCAGGGGCGCCTGAAAGAAAAAGCGGTGGAAGCCTTGGGTAGGGAACTACAGAAGCTTCTGCAACACTGAATCGAGGTGCTTGTCGCTACCTGGGACGGCGACAGGTTTGAAGTGCTACGGGAAGCATGTCCGTTTGGGACGCTCGTAGCAGAAAAGGATGTTGCGATGCAGCATGGAGTGATAGAATCACGCCTTTGATTTTTCAGGCCATTCCTTCTTTCCATGTCCGCTCGCCCGATTCGCAATATCGCCATCATCGCCCACGTTGACCACGGCAAGACCACGCTGGTTGACCAACTGCTCCGTCAATCAGGTACCTTCGCCGCCCACCAGCAGGTGGATGAACGTGTGATGGACTCCAACGACCTCGAAAAAGAGCGTGGCATCACGATTCTTTCCAAGAATACTTCGGTTGATTACAACGGTGTTCACATCAACATCGTTGACACCCCGGGCCACGCCGACTTCGGTGGCGAGGTCGAGCGCGTGCTGGGCATGGTCGATGGCGTCGTTCTGTTGGTCGATGCCGTCGAAGGGCCGATGCCGCAGACCCGCTTCGTGACCAAGAAGGCGCTGGCCCTCGGCCTGAAGCCTATCGTCCTGGTGAACAAGGTCGACCGCGACGGCGGCGATCCAGATAACGCGGTCAACCTGACTTTCGACTTGTTCGACAAGTTGGGTGCAACGGATGAGCAGCTCGACTTCCCGATCGTCTACGCGTCCGGCCTGAACGGCTGGGCTGCACTGGAACTGGACGCGCCGCGCGTCGACATGAAGCCGCTGTTCGACATGATCCTGTCGCACGTGCCGGCCCCGGATGCGGACATCGATGCGCCGTTGCAGTTGCAGATTTCCGCCCTCGACTATTCTTCCTACGTCGGCCGTATCGGCGTTGGCCGTATTGTCCGTGGCAAGGTCAAGACCGGCCAGAACGTCATGGTCATGTACGGCACCGAGGAAGAAGCTGCCGAGCATGAGCGTACCCCGATCAAGGCCAAGATTGGCCAGGTTTTCGGCTACAAGGGCCTGAACAAGGTCGAACTGGAAGAGGGTCACGCTGGCGACATCGTGCAGATCACCGGTATCGAAGACCTGGTGCTCGGCTGCACCGTGACTGATCCGGATCAGCCGGAATCGCTGCCGCTGCTCAAGATCGATGAGCCGACGCTGTCCATGCAGTTCATGGTCAACACCAGCCCGTTGGCCGGGACTGAAGGCAAGTTCGTCACCAGCCGCCAGTTGCGCGATCGCCTGCACAAGGAATTGCTGACCAACATGGCGCTGCGCGTGCATGACACTGAAAACGGTGACGTGTTCGATGTAGCCGGTCGCGGTGAATTGCACCTTGGCATCCTGCTCGAAAACATGCGTCGTGAAGGTTACGAGCTGGCCGTTGGCCGTCCGCGTGTGGTCAAGAAGGTGGTGAATGGCGTCGAGTGCGAGCCGTACGAAATGCTCACCGTCGACGTGGAAGAGGAACATCAGGGTGGCGTCATGGAGGCGCTGGGCTTGCGCAAGGGCGAAATGCTCGACATGGTGCCGGACGGTCGCGGTCGCGTCCGTATCGAATACCGCATTCCGGCGCGTGGCCTGATCGGTTTCCAGGGCGAATTCATGAACCTGACCCGGGGTAACGGCCTGATGAGCCACGTCTTCGACGAATACGCCCCGGTCAAGGAAGGTGGCGTCGCTGAGCGTCGTAACGGTGTGTTGATCTCTCAGGATAACGGCGAAGCCGTGGCCTACGCCCTGTGGAAGCTGCAGGATCGTGGCCGCATGTTCGTCAGCCCGGGTGAAAAACTGTACGAAGGCATGATCATCGGCATCCACAGCCGCGAAAACGACCTCGTTGTGAACCCAATCAAGGGCAAGCAACTGACCAACGTGCGTGCCTCCGGGACTGACGAAGCGGTCCGTCTGGTGCCGCCGGTTCAACTGAGCCTGGAAGGTGCTGTCGAATTCATTTCTGATGATGAGCTGGTTGAGCTGACGCCGAAGAACATCCGTCTGCGCAAGCGCTATCTCACCGAAAATGAACGCCGTCGCGCCGCGCGCGAAGGGGCATAAGGAGTAGTGATGTCATTTTGCCAGCCCTGTCGGAATTGGGTTGGTCGGCATCCGAAGGCGACCCGTTGGGTCGCCTTTTTCGTTGGCCTATCGGTGTTTTTCAGTATCCTGGGCTGGATGAGTGATCCTGTGACCTTTCCCGGAATGTGTCGTATTTATCCATGAACCCCCTATGCGAATTGTTCGGCCAATTTAGTGCGGGGAGTTATCCGGAAGTTCTGGGGATCGGGTCCGTCTTTTGGGCAAGGAAGGCGTTGAAGAACTCGTCGGCGGGTAACGGGCGGCTGAAGAAATAGCCTTGTGCGATATCGCAACCCAGTGAGCGTAAGCATTCCAATTGTTCTTCAGTCTCGACGCCTTCTGCGACTACCTCTAGCGACAGGCTATGCGCCATCGCAATGATCGCCCTGACCAACGCAGTTGCTCGCCTATTTTCCGATTCGATGAACTCTTTGCTGGTCAATTCGCGGATAAAGGCCCGATCGATCTTGAGTACGTCAATGGGCAAGCGTTGGAGATAGGACAGCGACGAATAGCCAGTTCCAAAATCATCCAGAGCGACAATAATGCCCGCTTCCCGTAGGTGCAGTAGCTCTTCGGTGGCGCCGCTGTCGGCATGTAACAACAAGGATTCTGTGACCTCGACCTGTAATGCCGTGCTCGGCATACCACGTTCCCTGAGAGGGGAGAGAATCTCTTCGGCGGGGTGGCGACGCCAAAATTGACGGGGTGAAAGATTGATCGCGATGGGTGGGACGGTCGCGCCAGACCGCTGCCAACCCAGGATATGCGTTAGGCATTGTTCGGTCAGCCAATCTCCAATTTCGAGGATCAAGCCGCTATCTTCTGCCACCGGAATGAATTGGTCGGGCGGAATAAGTCTTCCGCCGTGGCGCCAGCGCAATAGGGCTTCGGCGCCACATAAACTGCCGTCGGCAATGCGAACCTTGGGTTGAAAATGCAACTCGAATTCCTTTGCAACAATTGCCTGACGGAGCCCGCTTTCAAGCATGAGCCGTTGCCGCAACCGTTCATTCATTTCTGGGTGGTACTGCCGCAATGCGTTGCCGCCCGCGCCTTTCGCCACATACATTGCCGTGTCGCCGTTGCGCAGTAGTGTGTCAGCATCTTCCGCATCCAGCGGAAAGAGACTCAGGCCGATGCTGGCACTCGTGAAGAAATCGCTATCGTGACCAGAAAAAGGGCTGGCGATCGCCTCTCTCAGTGCTTCGCCAAGTGCATGGGCTGCGGAACAGTCCCGGCAGTCCGGCAGCATAACGATGAACTCGTCGCCACCATGGCGGAATAGGTGGCAACGTTCGCCAAATAGATTGCCCAAGCGTTGTGCCACTCCCTGCAAAAGCAAATCACCGGCGCGGTGGCCAAGGCTATCGTTAATGTCTTTAAAGCGGTCCAGATCGATGAAGAAAAGTGCCAGCAGGGACTCTTTTGCGCGAGTAGAGGCGATCAGTCCGGGAAGTTCTCGGGATAATTCAAGCCGATTAGGGAGGCCGGTGAGATTGTCGTGACTGGCGAGGAATTCCAGGTTTTCCTGATAACGGCGCCGCTCCGTGATATCGCTAACGGAGCCAACCATTTGGTATGCCTTGCCATAACGGTCGCGCACGGCAATACCCCGTGACCCGATCCAGCGAAAACCACCATCGCTCGCTCGAACCCGGTACTCACAATAAAATATCTGTGTTTTGCCTTTGAGATGCTCCGCGACAGCTCGGTTGTAACTGGCTCGATCGTCGGGGTGAACGATCCCTAGCCACGCGTCGGTATCGGGAAGGAAATCCTCACGGTAGCCCAGAATCTCCAGCAGCCGCTTGCCTACTTGCAAACGTTTGGTCTTGGGATTCCACTCCCAGAATCCATCATGCGCGGCCTGCATGGCCAGTTCAAAGGCCCTTGCTGTGCGATGAAGCGTTCGCCACTCGCTGACGCCAAACCAGAGTGAGCCAACCAAGGCGATGCTGAGCAATCCATCCGTCAGGCTATTCGCCTCCCCTAGCAAGCGCCAGAGCAGTAATACCAACAAGAGTACTGCTAATAGAGAAAACCAGAGTTGTCGTTGCGACACCAATTGCCGAGGCGAGGGATAGGTGGCGGTCCTCGGCATTTATTTATGGTATCTCTATCCGCCGGTCATCGACATGAATCGAATAACCTGGGGCGCTTCCATTTGTGCTGAGAAATCATGACCGAAGGGTTTTATCCCCATGCTGTCCATGATTGCTTGGCGCAAATCGAGGTCGTTAGCTCCAGAACGTATTACCTGCATCAGATTGACCGCATCGTTCTGTCCTAGGCAGGGGTAAAGTTCGCCTTTGGCAGTAATGCGAACACGGTTGCACGTATCGCAGAAATTGTGGCTATGCGGGGAGATGAAGCCAATGCGGCTTTCGCTTCCGGGGGTGCGCCAATATCTTGCCGGCCCACCTGAAGACTCGGCCGAGGGGATAAGTTCAAAGTGCTGTGCAAGACGCTCCCGCGTTTCCTCGGATGAGATGTAGGTGTCGCTACGCCCGTGGATTTCGCCGAGCGGCATTTCCTCGATAAAGGAGATATCAAGCTCCTGTGCGAGAGCAAAACGTAGGAGATCGACGAATTCGTCATCATTGATGCCGCGCATCATGACAGTATTAAGCTTGGTCCTCTTGAAGCCGGCGGCGCGCGCCGCATCAATCCCGCGTAGCACCTTATCTAGTTCGCCAATCCGGGTAATCGCCTTAAAGCGCTCAGTTTTCAGAGTGTCGAGGCTAATGTTGATGCGGCGCACCTTGGCGTCACGCAATGGCTGAGCAAAACGCTCCAATTGTGAGCCATTTGTGGTCAGTACCAGATTGTCGAGGCCCGGCAACGCACCCAAGCGTTCGATCAACCACATGATGTTTTTACGTACCAGAGGTTCGCCACCGGTGATGCGTAGCTTGTTGACACCTAACCCAACAAAAGCCGAAGCGACACGCAGGCATTCTTCCAGGCTCAACACCTCTTGGCGCGGCAGGAAAGTCATCTCCTCGGCCATACAATAGGTGCAGCGGAAATCGCAGCGATCGGTGATCGATAAGCGAACGTAAGTGATGCGGCGGCCGTAGCGGTCGACCAAGCTACCTTCCGGGTGCTGCGTCCTACCCATGCCTAGGGGAGGACGAAAATCGTTCATTCCGTCGGGGGGGGCTTCCGGGCGCAGTGTTTCGTTTTGCATGGCGGGAAATTATCAGTATCAGGGCGAGGTCGCACAAGTAGACAGATCAAATATTCGACAGTTCGGAAGCGCTCGTTTTATCTAGCAAAACCAGCAATTTTTCACGGGAAATGATACGATCATTAACATTTACGCTGTTACACAAAATAATTGATGCAAGCGACCGTCGCCAAACGATTTTCCGGTGGGAGAAAAACAAAAAGCCCAGCGCGATGGCTGGGCTTGATGCTTGAGACTTTTGGCTCCCCGACCTGGGCTCGAACCAGGGACCTACGGATTAACAGTCCGGCGCTCTACCGACTGAGCTATCGGGGAACAGAAGCGCGCATTATAGACAGCCCAACCGCTTGCGTCAAGCGTTTTGCGCATTTCTGACATAACGATAAACATGGACCCCAAGCTCGTATACGCCAAGACCCCGACTGGAGACGAAGCTGTTCGTCAGCGCACACGCGTCGTTCAGCGCAACCTGCGCATGGTGTTGATTATGGTCGACGGGAAACTGAGCGTCGAAGAACTCTCGCATAAGATCGCCAATCCTCAACTGGTCGAGTCCGCCCTGCAGGAACTGGAAGAAGGGGGATTTATCGCGTCGACTGGTGTGGCAGCGACAGCGGCCTGGAGCGAAGCCTTGCAGGCCGAAGCCGAGCCAACGCCGAGCGAAAAGAAAGAGAAGGTCTCTGCGCTATCGCAGTTCTCCACTTTCGAGTCAAAGGCGTCCTTGATGGCGCCGGACTCCATTGCCGAGCAGAGTGTTGCCAGCGGGTTCTCGTCCTTTGGCAAACCGGTACTGCCGGCAGCCGAGCCTATTTCCGAAGCCAAACCCGCAAAATCCATCAAGTTACCGAAACCGGCGGTCAAGCTTTCCTTACCGAAATTCAAGCTACCCGAAGTGCCGGCCTTGCCCAATGTTCACTTGTTCCGTACGCTCGGAATTGCGCTTGCCGCCGTGCTGACGCTGGCGGTTTTCGTTTTGTTGTTCTATCCCTATGACAGTTTCCGTCCAGCCGTTGAAAGCTCGGCCAGTCGTTTGCTCAAAATGCCGGTGACCGTCGGTCAGGTTGGGCTGGGTTTCCTACCTTCGCCGCATGTCAAACTGACAGATGTTCGCTTGGGTACGAAAGGCGAATCGCGTGTCGGCGAGGTTCGCATCCATTCTCCATTGGCAACCGTTCGGAGTGGCCCACAGACGATATCCCGTCTGACACTGAGCGGTGTCGAGATGCCGGTCGAGGGCTTGCTAGCGTTGCCGATCACAGGTGGCCAGTTACTCGACGATGGCGAACTGAGGGTTGCACAAATACGAATCGAGCAGGGAAAGTTGACCCTGTCAGGCGATCTGGCATTCAGCGATGTCTATGGCGACATGCTCTTCAACGAGAATGGTTTGCTCAGCAAAGCGAATTTCGAGAACAAGGAACGCTCGATATTGCTCGAGGTGTCGCCGACCTCGGATCGATCGCTACGCTTTGCACTGGAAGGTCGCGCCTGGAAACCGGCCGCGCAGATACCTGTCTCGTTCGATTCGTTGCAGGCCAATGGCGTTCTAATGCCCGGCAAGTTGTTGATCCAGAATCTGGATACCACCTTCTTGGGAGGTCTGCTCAAGGGCAACTGGCTGCTCGATTGGAGTAACGGCCTAGCCATGGCCGGCGAGGGTACGGTTACCCGCTTGGATTCGCGCAAGGTGGGTGCTGCCTTCATGCCCAAATTGCAGTTGGAGGGCGATATCGGTGGTGCCTTCCGCTTCCGGGGCAGCGGCAAGGATTGGACAGGCTTGTGGACAAACCTCGAAGCGACGATGGATGCCGAGGTGACGCGCGGCATCTTGCGCGGTGCCGATATGGGCGAAGCCAGCCGACGAGGTTTGGGTGCAGTCGTTCGCGCCGGTCAGACCAAGTTCGATCGCCTGCGCGTTTCCCTGACCATGAAGCCAAAACTGCTCGTTGGGCGCAATATCCAGTTAGATGCCGGTTCGCTCACAGCGGGTGGTCAATTCGCCTGTGACCGGCAGAATGTTGTCGATGCAGCCTTGTTGGTTTCCGTGCAATCCTCGGTGACGACACGGCGCACCGCCGTGCGCATCAGCGGAACGCTACCGGAATTGACGACAACGGTCGGTAAATAAAAAAGCTGGGCAATAAAAAAGGCGGGATATCTCGCCTTTTTTATTGCCGGTACGGCTCAATTACTTGGTCACGGCGGCGATGGCCTTGGCGACGTAGTCGATATTCTTGGTGTTCAATGCAGCTAGGCAGATACGGCCGGTCGACACGGCGTAGATACCGAATTCTTCCTTCATGCGCTCCACTTGGGCAGCCGTTAGGCCGGTGTAGGAGAACATGCCGCGTTGCTTGACGACGAAGGAGAAGTCCTGGGCGCAGCCGGTGGCTTTGATGGCGTCAACGAGGCCGGTGCGCATGGCGCGAATGCGGTCGCGCATGCCAGCCAGTTCGGTTTCCCACTGAGCACGCAGTTCGGTCGAGGCCAGCACGGCTGAAACCAAGGCGCCACCGTGAATCGGCGGATTGGAGTAGTTGGTGCGGATGACGCGCTTGACCTGCGACATGACACGAGCCGATTCCTCCTTGGACGCGGTGACAACCGACAGGGCGCCAACGCGCTCGCCGTACAGCGAGAAGTTCTTGGAGAACGAACTGGAGGCGAAGAACTGCAGGCCAGAGGCCGAGAAGGCGCGGATGGCCACGGCGTCGGCGTCGATGCCATCGGCAAAGCCCTGGTAGGCCATGTCGAGGAAGGGCACCAGACCACGCTCCTTGCAGATGCCAACGACTTCGGCCCACTGGGCGTCGCTCATGTCAGCGCCGGTCGGGTTGTGGCAGCAGGCGTGCAGCAGCACGACCGAACCCGGAACCATCTTGTTCAGATCGGCCTTCATGCCTGCGAAATTCACACCACGGGTGGCGGCATCGTAGTAGGTGTAATCCTCGACGACGAAGCCGGCTGCTTCGAACAGGGCGCGATGGTTCTCCCAGGACGGGTTGGAGATGTAGACCTTGGAGGTCGGATTCAGGCGCTTCAGGTAGTCGGCGCCGATCTTCAGGGCGCCGGTGCCGCCGATGGCTTGGGCGGTGATGACTTGGCCTTTAGCCAGCAGTTCGGAATCCTTGCCGAACAACAGGTTCTGTACGGCGGTGTTGTAGGCGGCCGGACCTTCGATCGGCTGGTAGCCACGCGGCGGGGCAGCCTTCAGGCGGGCTTCTTCGGCGGCCTTGACGGCAGCCAGCAGCGGAATCTTGCCGTTGTCGTCAAAATAGACGCCAACGCCGAGGTTGACCTTGGTTTCGCGTGCATCCGCGTTGAAAGCTTCATTCAGGCCGAGGATGGGATCGCGCGGGGCCATTTCCACCGCAGCGAAGATCGAAGAGGACATAGGGACTCCGTGGAATAATACGAACGATGTTCGCGCAACCAATCCGCTGCGCTTAAGACAACCGAAGAATTCTAGCATGAGCGAATCCAACAGCAGTACCGTCGTCACCTTTGAAGGCAGTCCATATCGTCTGCATCAGCCGTTTCCGCCTGCCGGCGATCAACCCAAAGCCATCGATGCGCTGGTCGAAGGGTTGGAGGATGGCTTGTCCTTCCAGACCCTCCTCGGTGTGACCGGCTCGGGTAAGACCTACACAATGGCCAACGTGATTGCTCGTACCGGCCGACCGGCACTGGTGTTGGCGCCGAACAAAACGCTGGCGGCACAGCTCTATTCCGAGTTTAAGGAGTTCCTGCCTGAGAACGCGGTCGAGTACTTCGTTTCCTACTACGACTATTACCAGCCAGAGGCTTATGTTCCATCGCGGGATCTTTTTATCGAGAAAGACAGTGCGATTAACGAGCATATCGAGCAAATGCGTCTGTCGGCTACCAAGAGCCTGATTGAGCGACGGGATGTGGTGATCGTGGCGACCGTATCTTGCATTTACGGCATCGGTGACCGCGACGAATACCACAACATGATCCTAACCATGCGGGTCGGCGACCGTATGGACCAACGCGCCATCATCAAGCGCCTGACCGACATGCAGTATCAGCGCAACGAGATGGATTTCCATCGCGGCACCTTCCGCGTGCGCGGTGACATCATCGACATCTTTCCGGCCGAGCACGCCGAGCACGCCATCCGCGTCTCGCTGTTCGACGACGAGGTCGAAGCCTTACAGTTCTTTGATCCCCTGACCGGGCAACTCTTCCACAAGGCCCTGCGCTTCACCGTTTTCCCGGCTTCGCATTACGTGACCCCACGTGCCACCGTGCTGCGTGCCATCGAGGCAATCAAGGAGGAATTGCGCGAGCGCATCGACTGGTTCACCAAGAACAACAAACTGGTGGAGGCGCAACGCCTCGAGCAGCGCACCCGCTTCGATCTCGAAATGCTCGACCAGATTGGTTTCTGCAAAGGGATCGAAAACTATTCTCGGCACCTGTCCGGGCGCAAGGCCGGCGAATCGCCGCCAACCCTGATTGACTATCTGCCGCCGGATGCACTGATGTTCATCGACGAATCGCACGTCGCCATCGGTCAGGTCGGCGGCATGTACAAGGGCGATCGTTCGCGCAAGGAAAACCTGGTGGATTATGGTTTCCGTCTGCCTTCCGCACTGGATAACCGGCCGTTGCGCTTCGAGGAATTCGAGGCGCATATGCGGCAAACGGTTTTCGTTTCGGCAACACCGGCCGACTACGAGCAGCAGCATGCCGGTCAGGTGGTCGAGCAGGTGGTGCGACCGACCGGTCTGATCGACCCGGAAGTCATTGTCAGGCCGGCTTCGACGCAGGTGGACGATCTGCTGGTCGAAATTCGCCAGCGTATCGAGGTTGGCGAACGGGTTTTGGTGACGACGTTGACCAAGCGCATGGCCGAAGACCTGACCGATTTTCTCGGCGACAACGGCATCAAGGTGCGTTACTTGCACTCCGACATCGATACTGTCGAGCGAGTGGAGATCATTCGCGATTTGCGCTTGGGCGAATTCGACGTGCTGGTCGGGATCAACCTGCTACGCGAAGGCCTTGATATTCCCGAAGTGTCGCTGGTCGCCATTCTTGATGCGGACAAGGAGGGATTCCTGCGTTCCGAGCGTTCGCTGATCCAGACCATCGGGCGGGCGGCGCGACATATCCACGGCTCGGCTATTCTTTATGCCGATCACATGACGCGTTCCATAGAGCAGGCGATCGCCGAAACCAAGCGCCGTCGCGATAAGCAGATCGCTTTTAATGAGGAAAACGGCATTACGCCGCGTGGTGTAACCAAGAAGATCAAGGACATCATCGACGGCGTTTATGACGCCGAATCGGCCCAGGCAGAACTCAAGGCCGCCCAGCAGCAGGCGGTTTACGAGGCCATGGATGAAAAGGCCGTGGCTAAGGAAATTAAACGCCTGGAAAAAGAAATGCTAGAGTGTGCGAAAAACTTGGAATTCGAAAAAGCGGCGGCTGCTCGCGACGAACTTTTCAGGCTCAGGGAAAAAGTCTTCGGCGCGGCGCAGCACGATCCCGATGGAGATGAGACCTAATGAAATACCGCGTACTTCTGGTGTGCATGGGCAATATCTGCCGCTCGCCCACTGCTGAAGGGGTTTTACGACACTTCATTAAAATCAATCGATTGGGTGATATTGTTGAAGTGGATTCTGCGGGAACGCATGGCTACCATGTCGGTGAACCGCCGGATTCGCGGACGCAGCGTGCCGCTTCGGTACGCGGCTACAATTTGTCGCAACTGCGTGCCCGCAAGGTGGCGCGTCAGGACCTCGATTACTTCGATCTGATCCTAGCTATGGACAAGAGCAATCTCGACAACCTGCGGCGCATGGCGATGCCGGAGCAGCACCCGAAGATCAAGCTGTTCATGGACTATGCCGATAGTTTCGACGACGACGAAGTGCCTGATCCTTACTATGGACTCGGCCATGGTTTCGATCTGGTGCTGGACATGGTCGAAGATGCGGCCCAGGGACTGGTCAAAGAGATCAAACGGGAATTTGGACGAGGCTAGGGCTCTGGCCAAATAACTCAGGTGGGCAACAAATGAAAAGGGCACCTCGCGGTGCCCTTTTTGCATGGAAGCGCCTGGAACTTACTTTTGCGTTTCCACCATGACCATCGGCTCGTTGCTATCGATCACAGCCTTCGGCTTGCGGGCGCGGCCCAACTTCACAGGCTCTTCGGCCACAACTGCGGACGGAGCGAAGCTCGTTTGGACCATGACCAAGCCGCTTTCGGCCAGCGACTTTTCGATGTTGACCGGTTCGGCGACGGCAACCGCTAGAGCAGGCTCCTCGGTTTTTGCCACTTCCGGCACGTGCACCGCAGCAGTTTCCACCACGTTGCTCTCGATGACCGCATTTACGACTTCGGCAATAGGTGCATCGACTTCGGTAACTGCCGGAGCCGGTGTCTCAACCAGCTGTTCGGCTTCGACCGTCGTTGCCGGTGCGGCTACGGTTTCTTCGATCACCGGAACGGGAACGACGACCACGATCGGTTCCTGAGCAATTCGTTCGGTCACCGTTTCGGCAACGACCGGCGCGACATTTTCACCGTCGGTATCAACAACGGCGTTTTCGGCTTCGTTGCGACGTTCGTTGCGACCACGGCCGCCACGACGACCACGACGACGACCGCCGTTTTCCTCGTTGGCCGGCATTTCGCCGCCTTGCGGAGCAACTGCCGGCATGGCAACGGCTTGGACTTCATCCGTCACGGCCTGGCGATTCTGCTTGTTTTCCTGGGCTTCGTTCGGCTGACGCTCGCGACGCTCCTTGCGCTCACCGCGTTGGCGACGTTCCTGGCGTTCACCGTTACCTTGCGCTGCGGATTCCTCGCGGGGCGGGCGTTCACCGCGTTCCCCACGGTTACCGTTGGTGCGCTCGCCGCGCTCCTCGTCGCGGCGGTTGCCGTTGCGGCCACCGCGGCGATTGTCGCGACGACCGTCACGGCCTTCGCGATTCTTGCGGGGCGCGGGCGTCGGTTCCGGAGCGGCTTCCTCGACCTTCGGTTCGCTGCGGAACCAGGAGAAGAGCTTCGAGAAGAAACCGGCTTCTTCCTGAGCGGGTGCCGGAGCAGCTTCGGCCTTTTCCGCCACGATCGGTGCGGGTTGTTCCGGAGAGATGCCCTTGATGGCGGCTTCCTGGCGTGGCTTGGCGTTTTCCTGCTGGGTGGCCTGCTTGATGGCTTCCTCGATCGGCATGTCGACCATCTTGTAGGACGGCTCGCGCAGATCGTCCTGGTTCAGGTCGTCGTGGCGCAGACGGGTCACGGTGTGGGCCGGCGTTTCCAGATGGATGTTCGGGATCAGCAGGATGGTGACCTTGTGACGCAGTTCGATGGCCTGGATGTCCGGACGCTTCTCGTTGAGCAGGAAGGTAGCGACGTCGACCGGCACTTGGACATGCACGGCGGCCGTGTTTTCCTTCATCGCCTCTTCTTCCAGGATACGCAGGATGTGCAGCGCGGCCGATTCGGTCGAACGGATGTGACCGGTGCCGGTACAACGCGGGCAGGGGATGTAGCTGGTTTCGGCCAGGGCAGGACGCAGACGCTGGCGCGACAGTTCCATCAGGCCGAAGCGGCTGATCTTGCCCATCTGGACGCGGGCGCGGTCGTAGCGCAGCGCGTCGCGCAGGCGGTTCTCGACTTCGCGCTGGTTCTTGGCGCTTTCCATGTCGATGAAGTCGATGACGATCAGGCCGCCCAAGTCGCGCAGACGCAACTGGCGAGCCAGTTCGTCGGCGGCTTCGAGGTTGGTCTTGAGCGCGGTTTCCTCGATGTCGGCGCCCTTGGTGGCGCGGCCCGAGTTGACGTCCACGGCGACCAGCGCTTCGGTGTGGTCGATCACAATGGCGCCGCCGGACGGCAGGTTGACCTGGCGGGCGAAGGCGGTCTCGATCTGGTGCTCGATCTGGAAGCGGGAGAACAGCGGCACGTCGTCGCGATAACGCTTGACGCGATTGACGTTACCCGGCATCACGGTGCCCATGAAGGCACGAGCCTGCTCGAACACTTCATCGGTGTCGATCAGGATTTCGCCGATATCCGGCTGGAAATAATCGCGAATGGCGCGAATGACCAGCGAGCCTTCCAAGTAGATCAGGAAGGCGCCGGACTGCTGCTGCGCGGCACCTTCGATGGCGCTCCACAGTTGCAGCAGGTAATTCAAATCCCACTGCAGTTCCTCGGCCTGGCGACCGATGGCTGCGGTACGGGCGATCAGGCTCATGCCGTTGGGCACCTGCAGCTGATCCATGGTTTCGCGCAGTTCGGCACGCTCGTCGCCGTCGACGCGCCGCGAAACGCCGCCGCCGCGCGGGTTGTTCGGCATCAGAACCAGGTAACGACCAGCCAGCGAGACGTAGGTGGTGAGGGCGGCGCCCTTGTTGCCACGCTCATCCTTGTCGACCTGAACGATCAGTTCCTGGCCTTCTTTCAGGGCCTCGTTGATCTTGGCCTTGCCGGCTTCGACACCCGCTTGGAAATAGGCGCGGGAGACTTCCTTGAAGGGCAGGAAGCCATGGCGCTCGGCACCGTAGTCGACGAAGCAGGCTTCGAGCGACGGTTCGATGCGGGTGATGACACCCTTGTAGATGTTGCTTTTACGTTGTTCCTTGGCGGCGGATTCAATGTCGAGATCAATCAGTTTCTGACCGTCGACAATGGCGACACGGAGTTCTTCCGCCTGTGTCGCATTGAAGAGCATGCGTTTCATTGTTTTAGCTCCAGCGCGCGTCGGCACGCTGCAACGAAACGCCCTTACAGGCAGCGACAGTTTCAGTTATCGGGTTGCGTCATTAATTTGAGGGCAAAGGCGATTGTGAATGTGCTGATCAATGAATGGCCACGTGTTTTTTCTTGAAATGCGTGACCTGAAAATTCCTGCAACGGGCAATCCGTGCGTGCTTACCGCGGGCTAATCCATTAAAATCACTACTTTTGGTGAGTGAACTTAACCAGTCGTTTCACGTTGGTCTGGCCTGGGCAATTGGCACAGGTGAGATTCCGGAATCTGCCGCGTGGCGGTCGCGCTCATGGCGCGAGGGCAAGCGGTCTGACGGTTCGAGCCTCTCTTGCAAACCGAGACGTAAAACGCAGGCAGTATATTAGAAAATGAACGGCGCAGGTAACAATTCGGTCGCCCATGTCGTGATCGACGAAGAAGAGCAGGGGCAGCGCCTGGATAACTATCTGGTGCGCTACTGCAAGGGCGTTCCCAAAAGCCATATCTACCGCATCCTGAGAAGCGGCGAGGTCCGGGTCAACAGCAAGCGGGTCGATGCGACTTACCGCTTGCGGGCGGGCGACACATTGCGCATTCCGCCCATCCGACTGGCTGAGCGTCCGCAGAATGAGGTCGACGAGGCTGCCAAGCAGCGGGTCGATTTGCCGATCATTTATGAAGACGAGGCGATGCTCGTCATCGATAAGCCAGAGGGCATTGCGGTGCACGGCGGCAGCGGCGTCAGTTTTGGCGTGATCGAGGCGCTGCGTCGGCAGCGCCCGCAGGCCAAGTTCCTGGAATTGGCACATCGCCTAGACCGAGAAACCTCAGGAGTTTTGCTGGTCGGCAAGAAGCGGCTGGCGCTGACAGCGCTGCACGACATGTTTCGCGAGCACGGCGCCGGCGCAGACAAGCGCTATTTGGTGTTGGTTAAAGGCCGCTGGATGAACAATACCCAGCACGTCAAGGCGCCGTTGCTGAAGTACCTGACCGAATCCGGCGAGCGACGTGTTTCTGTCCATGCCGAAGGCAAGCCATCGCATACGGTATTACGCCTGCTCGCCCGCTGGCCGGAAATGAGCCTGCTTGAGGCGCAACTGAAAACCGGCCGGACGCACCAGATTCGGGTGCATCTGGCGCATCTGGGTTTTCCCATCCTGGGCGATGAGAAATATGGTGACTTCGCGCTCAACAAGGCGTTGAAGCGTGATGGGTTGAAACGTATGGGACTGCATGCCTGGCGTATGGCTTTCCGGCATCCGCTGAGCGGTAGCCCGCTCGAATGCGTCGCACCAGTGCCGGAGGCGTTGAAAAGCTACATTGCTGCGGTGGACGGGCAAAAAACGCGAGAATTCACCGCCGAAAACTTTCAGAAAATTTGGGAAGCCTGATGAAATATCCTCTGGTCGTCTTCGATTGGGATGGTACTTTGCTCGACTCGGCTGGCGCCATCGTTCGTGCCATCCAGGCGGCCTGCCGCGATCTCGAACTGCCTGTGCCTGACGATGCCCGCGCCCGGCACGTGATCGGTCTTGGCCTGGCCGATGCCATGCGGCATGCGGTGCCCGATTTGCCTGTCGAGCGTTATCAGGCGATGGTTGATCGTTATCGTTTTCACTATCTGGCGAGCGATCACGAATTGACCTTGTTTTCCGGTGTTCCTGAAATGCTTGGGCGACTCCGCGATGACGGCCATATGTTGGCGATCGCAACCGGCAAGAGTCGTCTGGGGTTGGATCGTGCCCTGGGTCATTCCGGTTTGCGCCCGCTGTTTCAGGGCTCGCGCTGTGCCGACGAGTGCCATTCGAAGCCGCATCCGCAAATGCTTGAGGAGTTGATGCTGGAATTCGGTGTCGCTCAGGCAGAAACGGTCATGATCGGCGACACCTCGCACGACCTCGGCATGGCGCGCAACGCCGGCGTCGACGCCGTGGGCGTAACCTACGGTGCTCATCCACACGACCATCTGCTCGAATTTTCGCCGGTTGCTTGCTTGCACAGTGTTGCCGAGCTTGATCGATGGCTGCTGCTGCGCGGCTGATCTGCGCGTCAGAGACCCTGGTCGATGGTGGCAAGGGTGTTCGTTTTGCGACAACGCGCTACGGCTGTGAGATTCAGGCGTTTGTCATACGATTTCGCGGAAAAGTGTATGGCTATTACAACGAATGCGGCCATATTCCAGCCGAACTCGATTGGTTGCCCGGAGAGTTCTTCGACGATTCCAGGCTATACTTGATCTGTTCGATCCATGGCGCGCTTTATGCTCCAGAAACGGGGCGCTGTCTTGGTGGTAGATGCCAGGGCAAAGGTTTAAAACCACTGCAGGTCACGGAATTCGAAGGAAATATCTACTTAGAGCCGGAAAGCCACGATGGATAATCCCCAATACCCCAACAACGATCCAGCCTGGGAGCGCAAGGTCCTGGAAAAACTCGCCTTTGCCGCTCTCGATGAACAGAAGGCTCGGCGACGCTGGAGCATTATTTTCAAGTCGCTCGGTTTTGCGTACCTGATGGTCGTCCTGATCGCGGTTGTCGATTGGGGCAGCGGTGCGGAGCATCAGGAGCGCCATACTGCATTGATCAACCTGCAGGGGGTGATTGAGGCCAAGGGCGAAGCCAATGCTGAAAACATGGTGTCGGCGCTTAATTCGGCTTTCGAAGAAAAGAACGTGGCCGGGGTGATCCTGCGCATCAACAGTCCAGGTGGTAGTCCGGTGCAGGCTGGGATTATCAACGACGAAATGTACCGCTTGCGTGCCAAGCATCCTGACAAGCCGCTCTATGTGGTCGTTGAGGATATGTGCGCATCCGGCGGTTACTACGTCGCGGCGGCCGCAGACAGGATTTTCGTCAACAAGGCCAGTATCGTTGGCTCCATCGGTGTCTTGATGGACGGCTTCGGCTTCACCGGAACGATGGACAAAGCCGGCGTGGAACGTCGACTGCTCACCGCTGGCGAGAACAAGGGTTTCCTCGATCCATTTTCACCGCAAATGCCGCAGCACAAGGCGCATGCGCAGTTGCTGCTGGACGATATTCACAAGCAGTTTATCGACGTGGTGAAAACGGGGCGCGGCAAGCGTCTCAAGGAAACCCCGGATATGTTCTCTGGTTTGATGTGGACCGGTGCGCAGAGTGTTCAGTTGGGCTTGGCTGATGAGTTTGGTAGTGTCGATTCTGTGGCGCGCGACGTTATCAAAGCCGAGAAAGTCCTCGATTACTCCGTCAAGGACAACATCGCCGAGCGCTTTGCCAAACGTCTTGGGGCGAGCACCATGAATGAATTCTGGAAGGGGGCCTCGGCCAATCTGCAGACGATTCGCTTGTTCTGATCAGGCGAGCAGCAAAAACACGGTCGGACGCCGCTCGATCTCGGGCGGCGTTTGTTTTTTCCACTGCTGAACGGTCAGCGTGCGTACGGTTTCGCTCGGCAAGGTGAGGTCAGTCGCAACACACAGTCGGGTTCCGGGTTGGCAGGCAGTCAGAATGCCGTCGAACATCTGGCGATTGCGGTACGGGGTCTCAATGAAAATCTGGGTTTGCTGGCGTTTGCGCGACTCGGTTTCCAGCTCGCGCAAGGCCTTGGTCCGTTCGGCCTCTTTTGCTGGTAAATAGCCGAGAAAGGCGAAGCGCTGTCCATTCAGGCCGGACGCCATCAGTGCCAGGAGGAGTGAGGAGGGGCCAACCAGCGGTACGACACGAATGCCTTCGCGCTGGGCCAGTGCCACGAGGTTGGCGCCAGGGTCGGCAACCGCCGGGCAGCCGGCTTCGGAAAGTAGGCCGACGTCTTCTCCCGCGCGCAATGGGGCGAGCAATTGGTCGAGTTCGCCGGCTTTAGTGTGTTCGTTGAGTTCGGATAGCTGCAGTTCTTGCAGAGGGCGATCCGTTCCGGCGGCTTTCAGGAACGCGCGGGCCGTCTTTGCTTGCTCGACGACAAAATGGCTCAAGGGGCGGATGGTCTGCAGAATTGACGGATGCAAAGCATCCTGTGGTGCCACCGGCCCCAATGGGACTGGAATCAGGAAGAGGGTGCCAGCCATTAGAGAACAGCCATTCCTTGGCGACGCAGCATGTCGCACAGAGCAATCAGCGGCAGGCCAACCAGCGCATTCGGATCGTCGCCCCGCATGCTGCTCATCAGTGCAATCCCTAATCCCTCCGATTTGGCCGAGCCGGCACAGTTGTAGGCAGGTTCGCGTCGGAGATAGTTTTCGATTTCCTGTTTGGTCAGCTCGCGGAAAGTGACCAGAGTGGGAATACCACGCACGTCAGCTTCGCCCGTGCGCGCGTTGAAAAGACAGAGGCCGGTAAAGAAATTGACGGTCTTTCCTGAGAGTTGCATCAGTTGCTCGACCGCGCGTTCGTGCGTACCGGGTTTTCCAAAAACCTGGCCATTGACCGTGGCAACCTGATCGCTTCCGATGATCAGGGCGTCGGGGTATTCGTAGGCCACGGCGCGGGCCTTCGCTTCGGATAGCCGAAGCGCTAGTGCTTCCGGCTGCTCGCCGGGTTGGGCGGACTCGTCGGTTTGCGGATTGGCAACGGTGAACGGGATGCCTAGTCGGGACAGTAGTTCGCGGCGAAAGGGGGAGGTTGAGGCTAAGATCAGATTCTGCGACATGAAAGCTTTGCCGAGACAAGAAGTTGCGAGCAATTCTTGAAGCAGCACTTTGTTTTGACTTGGAGAGCCAAAAATAATATCATTCAATGTTTAAGTCGTAACAGTTCAAGATTGAAAAGAATTACGGACGCTTTTGTATTTGCCAAAGACGGCCGAGTGATCGAAGGAAAACTCGACGTCGCGGAACTCGAACGCCTGCATGATTTGCTGGCTGGTGTGGAAGGTGAGGTTTCCTTTCGCTTGCGGGGTTTCAAAGGGAATCGGGGCGAGTCCATGCTTGAGTTGGAGGTTGGCGGAACGCTTCCGTTGGCTTGTCAGCGTTGCCTGGAATCCGTGGCTTTCGGTCTCGACATCAACAGCCTGTTGGAGCTTGTTCCGGAAGGCTCGGAGTTGTCGCAGGATGAGCTGGAAGACGACACCCGGGATTTCCTGCCGGTGGTACGCGAGCTGAATGTGGTCGAATTAGTGGAGGATGAGATTCTCCTAGCCCTTCCGGTCGCACCAAGGCACGAAAAATGTGGTTTGCCCGGAGCAGCTGATGCGGGTGAGCGGCCGAATCCGTTCGCGGCATTGGCTGGACTTAAAGGCAAGCCGAACTGATTTTTTTGGAGTATTGAAATGGCCGTTCAACAGAACAAAAAGTCCCCGTCCAAGCGCGGTATGCATCGCGCTCACGACTTCCTGACCGCTCCGGCGACTGCCGTCGAGCCGACCACCGGTGAGGTTCACCTGCGTCACCATGTGTCCCCGAGCGGCTTCTACCGTGGCAAGAAGGTCCTGAAGGGCAAGGGCGAGTAATCGTTCAATGAAAGGCAGGCGGTTCTTATCGGGCCGCCTGCCTTTTCTTTTGCCATGACGACCCGCATCGCTATCGATTGCATGGGCGGGGACCACGGGCCGTCCGTTACGGTACCCGCGGCACTCCGGTTCTTGGCTGAGCATCCGGCGGCTTATCTCCTCCTGGTTGGTCAGGAGGAAGTGTTGCGCCCGTTGCTCGGCAGCCATGCTGAAGACAATCGCCTTAAGATCGTTCACGCCACGGAAATCGTGGGGATGGACGAATCGCCGGCTTTAGCACTCCGTAACAAAAAAGACTCGTCAATGCGCGTGGCCATTAATTTGGTCAAGTCCGGCGAGGCTGACGCTTGCGTTTCCGCCGGCAATACCGGCGCCCTGATGGCTATCTCGCGCTTCGTGCTGAAGATGTTGCCGGGTATCGAACGTCCCGCGATATGCGCACCTCTGCCGACCATCAAGGGGCACACGCACATGCTGGACCTCGGCGCCAATGTCGATTGCGGCCCGGAACACTTGCTGCAGTTCGGCATCATGGGTGCCATGCTCGTTGCTGCGATGGAGCACAAGGATAGGCCGACGGTTGGTTTGCTCAACATCGGCGAAGAGGAAATCAAAGGCAACGAAGCCGTCAAGGCTGCCGCTGATTTGCTGAGGAATTCGGGCCTAAATTTCGTTGGCAACGTTGAAGGTGATGGAATCTACAAAGGCGAGGCGGAAGTCATCGTCTGTGATGGCTTCGTCGGCAATGTGGCTTTGAAGACATCCGAAGGTTTGGCCCAAATGCTTGCCTCGTCGTTGCGTGCTGAGTTCAAGCGTAATTGGTTGACCAAGCTGGCGGCACTGATCGCCATTTCCGTTCTCAATAATTTCAAAAAGCGGTTCGACCATCGTCGCTACAACGGTGCGATTCTGCTCGGTTTGAAGGGGATTTCGGTCAAGAGTCACGGCTCTGCCGATCAGCTCTCCTTCGGCTATGCGATCACCCGAGCTTACGATGCGGCCGAAAACCGCGTCCTCGAAAGAATCACCGCACGCATGGCTCAGCTAGTACTGGCCCAAAGCGAGGCGGAGGAGACGAACTGAATGTTTGCACGCCTCATCGGCACGGGGAGCTGCCTCCCCGGTAATCCTGTCACCAACGACGATCTGGCTGCACGTGGGATTGACACCAATGACGAGTGGATTGCGACGCGCACTGGCATTCGTAGCCGCTATCTTGCACCCGCAGGAACCACATCGAGCGAGCTCGGTCTGGTCGCAGCACAGCGCGCTTTGGAAATGGCTGGTATCGATGCGACTACGATAGACCTGATCATTGTCGCTACCTCGACGCCGGATTTTATTTTTCCCAGCACAGCCTGTTTGATCCAGGGAAAGCTTGGAAATAAGGGCGCAACGGCTTTCGATGTACAGGCAGTCTGTAGTGGTTTTGCCTATGCTGTTGGGATTGCAGACAAGTTCATTCGCTCCGGCAGCCATAAGTGCGCATTGGTGATCGGCGCTGAGGTTTTCTCGCGGATCCTCGACTGGGAGGACCGTGGTACCTGCGTGCTGTTTGGCGACGGTGCTGGTGCAGTTGTGCTTGCAGCCTCGGAAAAGCCTGGTATTTTGGCGACAGCTATGCATGCTGACGGGAGCCTGAGTGGCATACTGAATGTTCCCGGACAAATTTGCGGCGGTCAGGTAACTGGTGATCCGTTCCTGCGCATGGATGGGCAAGCGGTCTTCAAGTTTGCTGTGCGCGTGCTTGCCGAAGTTGCGGAAGAGGTTTGCGCTGCGGCGAATGTGTCAACCTCCGACATCGACTGGTTGATTCCCCATCAGGCCAATATTCGTATTATCGAAGCCACCGGCAAGAAGCTCGGAGTCGATCACGACAAGGTCATTGTCACCGTTGATCGCCATGGTAACACCTCGGCGGCTTCCGTTCCTCTGGCATTGGATGAGGCTGTACGCGATGGGCGCATACAGCGAGGCCACAAGGTTCTCGTCGAGGGGGTCGGTGGCGGCTTTACCTGGGGCGCAGCCCTACTCGAATTCTGATCCAGGAGACTCCTGACATGTCTTTTGCATTCGTTTTTCCCGGCCAAGGTTCGCAAAGCGTCGGCATGATGGCCGCCTACGGCGATTCGGTAGTTGTCCGTGCCACCTTCGATGAAGCATCTGCGGCATTGGGCGAAGATCTGTGGACCATGGTTGCCGAGGGACCGGCTGAATTGTTGGCACAGACGGTCAATACCCAGCCAGTCATGTTGACTGCCGGCATTGCAGCTTGGCGTTTGTGGTTGGAAAAGGGCGGCAAGCTGCCGGCTTTCGTCGCTGGCCATAGCTTGGGTGAGTATTCCGCCTTGGTTGCTGCCGGTGTGCTCGAGTTCAAGGATGCTGTGCCGCTGGTTCGTCTGCGGGCGGCAGCGATGCAGGAGGCTGTTCCGCTTGGCACCGGTGCCATGGCGGCTATTCTCGGGTTAGACAACGCCGGTATTATGGCTGCTTGCGCTGAGGCAGCCCAAGGCGAGATCGTCGAGCCGGTCAATTTCAATGCCAACGGCCAAACCGTGATTGCCGGCCACAAGGGTGCGGTTGAACGTGCCATGGAAGCCTGTAAGGCTCGCGGCGCAAAGATGGCAAAGTCCTTGCCGGTTTCTGCGCCATTCCATTCGTCCCTGATCCGTCCAGCTGCCGATAAGTTGGCTGCACGACTGAAGGAGCTGACCTTGAATGCGCCGACCATACCGGTGATCAATAATGTCGATGTCGCCATCGAAAACGATCCGGCACGCATTAAGGACGCGCTGGTCCGTCAGGCGTACAACCCGGTACGCTGGGTTGAGACCATCCAGAAAATGGCCGCAATTGGCGTGTCCACCGTAGCTGAATGTGGTCCGGGGAAGGTGTTGGCTGGTCTGACCAAGCGCTGTGCCGATGGGATTGCCGGTGTATCGCTGGCCGATGTTTCCTCGATCGATGCCAATCTCGGCTTGGAGTAAAACGATGTTGAACGACAAGATCGCACTCGTCACCGGCGCCACTCGCGGTATCGGCCGCGCCATTGCACTAGAAATTGGTAAGCAGGGTGCCACCGTCATCGGTACTGCGACCAGTGAAGAAGGTGCCGCTAAGATTTCTGCCTATTTGGCCGAAGCTGGCATCAAGGGTAAAGGCGTCGTCCTGAACGTCACCGATGCCACTCAGAGTGACTCGCTGTTGGCTGACCTAGCCAAAGAATTCGGTGCCATTACCATTCTCGTCAATAACGCCGGCATCACGCGCGATAACCTTGCCATGCGCATGGGTGACGATGAGTGGGATGCTGTCATCGATACCAACCTGAAGGCCGTTTTCCGCCTGTCGCGCGCGGTAATGCGTGGCATGATGAAAGCGCGTTTCGGTCGCATCGTGAATATTTCTTCGGTCGTTGGTTATTCGGGTAATGCTGGGCAAGCCAACTACTGCGCTGCGAAGGCTGGGGTTGCTGGCCTAACTCGCTCTTTGGCGCGCGAATTGGGGAGCCGTAACATCACGGTGAATTGCGTTGCGCCGGGCTTTATTGCCACCGATATGACGCATGCTCTGACTGAAGAGCAGAAGGCCGCCATGCTGGCTTCGATCCCCTTGGGGCGGGCCGGTACTCCTGAAGATATTGCAGGGGCGGTGTCTTTCTTGGTTTCGCCCGCTGGTTCGTATGTCACCGGAACGACCGTCCATGTCAATGGCGGTATGTTCATGGATTGATTTCGCGAAGCCGCGGCTTTTGGTAAACTTATAACGTTTTTTTTCGAACCCCTGAGGGGAAGGAGCTTTTCTAATGGATAACATCGTAGAGCGCGTCAAGAAGATCGTCGCCGAACAACTGGGCGTGAACGAAGCGGACATCAAGAACGAGTCCTCCTTCGTGGATGATCTGGG
>JAYREE010000011.1:0-161335 GCA_041909105.1 Azonexus sp. | reverse complement strand
GCCCGGCACTGCAGATTGGCGGTACGGGCAAGGAGATAGCAATGCAAACTGCCGAGAAAATCAAGCCCTGTTATCCGCTGTTCCGCGACGACGACTACAAGAAGAACCTGGCTGAAAAGCGCCAGCAGTTCGAGGAAGGTCACGGCGCTGACAAGGTGTACGAAACCTTCATGTGGACGACCACCAAGGAATACCAGGATCTGAACTTCCAACGTGAAGCCCTGACCGTCGATCCGGCCAAGGCCTGCCAGCCGCTCGGCGCCGTCCTCTGCGCCTCCGGCTTCCACAAGACCCTTCCCTACGTGCATGGCTCGCAAGGTTGCGTTGCCTACTTCCGCACCTACTTCAACCGTCACTTCAAGGAACCGTGCTCCTGCGTTTCCGACTCGATGACCGAAGACGCAGCTGTGTTCGGCGGTCAGAAGAACATGTTCGACGGCCTGGAAAACGCCAAGGCCATCTACAAGCCGGACATGATCGCCGTATCGACCACCTGCATGGCCGAAGTGATCGGTGACGACTTGAACGCCTTCATCAACAACGCCAAGAAGGCCGGTCACGTGCCGGACGACTACCCGGTCCCCTTCGCCCACACCCCGTCCTTCGTCGGTTCGCACACCACCGGCTGGGACAACATGGAAGAAGGCATCCTCAAGTACTTCACGCTGAACACCATGGAAGGCAAGAAGCCGGGTAACAAGCAGACCATCAACCTGGTCCCGGGCTTTGAAACCTACCTCGGCAACTACCGCGTCATGAAGCGCATGCTGACCGAAATGGGCGTTGGCTACACCATGCTCTCCGACCCGACCGATGTCTTCGACACCCCGGCCGACGGTGAATTCCGCATGTACGCCGGCGGCACCACGATGGACGAAATCAAGGACGCTCCGAACGCCATGACCACCCTGATGGTGCAACCGTACCAGCTGGAAAAGACCAAGAAGTTCGTTGAAAACACCTGGAACCACGAGGTTCCCAAGCTCAACATCCCGATGGGTGTCGAGTGGACCGACGAGCTGCTGATGAAGGTCTCCGAGCTGACCGGCAAGCCGATCCCGGCTTCCCTGGAACTGGAACGCGGCCGCTGCATGGACTTGATCTCCGACAGCCACGCCTGGTTGCACGGCAAGAAGTTCGCCCTCTACGGCGACCCGGACTTCGTCATGGGCATGGTCAAGATCCTGCTGGAAGTTGGCGCCGAGCCGACCCACATCCTCTCCCACAACGGCAACAAGCGTTGGGGCAAGGCTGTCCAGAAGCTCCTCGACTCCAGCCCGTTCGGTGTCAATGGCAAGGTCTACGTCGGCAACGACTTGTGGCACATGCGCTCCCTGTGCTTCACCGACAAGCCCGATTTCCTGATCGGTAACTCGTACGGCAAGTACATCCAGCGCGACACCCGCCACAAGGGTGAAGAGTTCGAAGTTCCGCTGATCCGCATCGGCTTCCCGATCTTCGACCGTCACCACCAGCACCGCGCTACCACGCTGGGCTACGAAGGCATGATGGCCGTGGTTACCCAACTGACGAACGCTGTCCTTGAGCAACTCGACAAGGAAACGATCGGCATGGGCACCACCGACTACAACTTCGACCTGGTCCGCTAATCCGGATCACCTGTGCCCCGCTGGTCGGCAACGGCGGCGGGGCACAGGCACGCGAGCGACTTGCCTAAACTAGGGAGAACAACAATGGCCAACATCATGATCCGTCAGGGCGAAAAGGGTTTGACCTTTTATCTCCCAAAGCGCGACCTGGAAGCCTCCATCGAGTCCATCGAATTCGACACCCCGGAAAAATGGGGCGGCGAACTGAAACTGGATAACGGGGGTTCGTACTACATCGATCCGATCGCCAAGCCGCCCCGTCTGCCGATTTCCTTGCGTGCCAAGCGCCTCGGCGCCGCCGAGGACTAAGTTTCGTCAAACCCCTCACCGCCTAGCCAGCCGATTAGCCAGCGACCGCGGATTAAAGGAGAGCATCATGGCAATGAAGATTGATCCCGACATGTGCACGGCCTGCGGCGACTGCAAGCCGGTCTGCCCGACCAAGTCGATCAGCTCCGGCAAGATCTTTTACAAGATCGACGCTGCCACCTGTACGGAATGCGATGGCCACAACGATACCCCGTTGTGCGTCGATGTCTGCCCGTCCGGTTGCATCAGCCCCGCCTGATTGGTATTGCCTGTCAGGCCGGTTCCCAGTCCGGCCTGGCAGTCTCCCATCGCTCAGCCTCTTGAGCCGAATGCCGGCCAGCGCGCAGCGCACGCCGACCTTCCGCTGAAGACGCTGCCAGGAGCCCATCATGTCACCCTCACCCATTGCTTCCCGCGAAGCCGCGTTGCGCATTGCGCTCGCTGCCCGCGCCCTGAACGGCCTCGATATCAAGGCCTTTGCCGGTGCCCTGCTGGAAAAGCTCGAAGCGCCGCTGACCGAAGCCAAGCTCAGCAAGCTGACCGTGGAAGACCTGCGCGTCATCCTGGCCGGGGACTTTGCCGAGCAAGGCTGTCACGTCGGCGTCGAAGCCGAGCAGCTCAAGGAAGCCGTCCGCCTGCTCTGGGGCCAGGGCATCGAGCACAACGACTTTCCGACCATCGAAGCTTACGCCGAAGGCGAAATGTCCGGATCGATCCGCGTCGCCGTCGCGGCCAACCGCGGCGAAAACCTCGATGGACATTTCGGCTCCTGCGACCGCTTCCTGGTCTATCAGGTCGGCCAGGAGGCAATCAAGCTGATCGACGTGCGCAGCACGGCGGAGGCGGATGGTGCCGAAGACAAGAACGAGGCCCGCTCGGAACTGATCGGCGACTGCCAGATCGTTTATATTCAATCGATCGGCGGTCCGGCTGCCGCCAAGGTGGTGCGCGCCGGCGTGCATCCGATCAAGAAACCAACCGGCGGCCCGGCCCGCGAGGCACTGGCCGAACTGCAAAGCCGCTTGTCCTGCCCGCCGCCCTGGCTGGCTCAGATCATGGGCGTCCCGGCAGCATCCCTTGCCCGCTTCGAAGAAGGTCTGGAAGAGGAGGAATCGGCATGATTTCCCCGACCCAACTCGCCCGGGTTGGCGAAGCGGTCCTGCTCGATGCCCGAGCCGCCTCGCTGCGCCAACGCTTCCCGGAGCTGCACTTCACCGAATGTAGCGAAGACGACATCTCGCCGCGCTACAAGGCTGCGTTCAGCGTCAGCGGCTTCGAGCTCTACCTGATTTCTGGCGCCAGCGGCCATTGCCTGGAGCTGACCAACGACCCCGCAAGCGCCACCGGCATTCTCGTTGCCAGCAAGGTCGATGACGACGAGTGAAAAGTCCCCCGCAGAAGCCGGCGTCGGTCGCCTAGGATTGTGCTCAGGTTGTAGCTACTACCCTGAATTCCTCAAGGCCTACCGCTGTACGCCGGGCGATGCCTGCATCCGCGCCCATAGCGGCCGGCAGATTGATCGCTTCCTGCGTAACAACCCGGACCAGGCCGAGAAATATCTGGATGACCTGTTCTGGGAACGCCGCGCCATCGCCACCCGCTATGCTGCGGTGGACAGCATCTTTCGGCTGAAATCCGACCCCGACGAAGTGGTGCGTCGCGTCGTTGTAACCCGCCTGCCCGTCGACCAACTCGACAGCATGATCAACGACCCGGACCGCGAAGTGCGCCTGTCGGTGGCCACTCGCCTACCCGAACCCCTGCTCGTCCGCCTGATCGACGACGAGGACTATCTGATCCGCGCCACCGTCGCCCGTCGCCTGCCGCACGGGCAACTCTCCAAGCTGGCCAAGGACAGCGAGCGCGAGGTACGCAAGGTCGTCGCCTCCCGGCTACCCGCCTTTGCTTTGCACATGCTGGCCAACGATCCCGAACCCGAAGTGCGTGCCATCGTTGCCGAACGCGCGCTACCCGGCCTCGCCGCCACCTTCTTGCAAGATGAGGAATGGTGGGTACGCCTGGCTGCCGTGGCCAATGCCCCGCTCGAATTTTTGCCGCCGCTGGCCGAAGACCCCGAGGTCGAGGTCCGCGAGGCAGTCATCGCCCGCCTGGCGGAATCAACCACCGCCTGACCCTGAGGAAACATCATGAAAGAAGCCCTGGCCTGGTCTGAATACTGCAAATCGCTCGCGCCGGCAATTGTCGAAACCTGCGCCAAGACCGCGGTCAGTGCCGGGCCTTCCGGGCTGACCAAGGGTCTTTCGTCGGCCATCGAGGAATGGAAGTTTCGCCATGCCTTCGCCCGCGGCGGCTGGTATCGGCTGGGCGGCATCGTCGATGGCGACGGTCAGCGCATCACCGACAACCTGGAAACCTGGGTGGAAAACGAACTCGACGCCCGCGATGGCGACATGGGGCAACTGGTCGATGACTTCGGCGACAAGACATTCTTTGCCACCCAACTGGTCGGCCAGACGCATTACCTGATCGCCCCCGAAGGCGAAGGCCACGCCGACTTCCTGCAACTCGAAATCGAGGACTTGCAGGAAACCCGCTCGCACCAGCTTTTCGCCAACGACCCAGCCAACGTCGAAGACCTGATCGACCCGCGCGCAGGCAAGGAAAATCCGCAGCCGCTTGGCCTGCCCTTCTACACCTTCCGCCGCATCCTGCACATCGGTGCTTTCCTACAGCGCATGCTGGCGCAGAAACCCGACCCCGCCCCTATCCATCGCATGATTGAAGACTGGGGCAAGAGCAGCGCAGGTAGCACCAGTGCCTTCTACAACCATTGGGTGATCGCCACGCGCGAGCACCTGGACCGCTACCATCAACCCGTTTTCCGTGCCCAGCCGATTCCCACGCTGGCCGGCGAGCCGCCGGAGTTCGAAGCACAGCCCGGCACCAGCGGTCTGGACCTGCAGAAGGCGCTGACCCAGTTCGACCGCGCGGTCGGCTATCCGCTGGCCTGGTACTTCCACATGCTCACCACCAAGGCCGTACCGCACTGGGTGGCGCAGACCGTGGTCGAAGACTCCCTGGGCGGTCTGGCCTACCTGCCGCAAAAGGATGTCGAAGTCATTCGCAGCTGGCTACATCGGCCTTACTCGGTCTAATTCAATCCAGCAAACAAAAACCGGCGTCAAGGCGCCGGTATTTGTTTCCCCTGGTTTTTGCCTGTTTAGGCGAGTACACCGCAGCAGCGGAACAGCGGCTTCGACACAATCGCCTCAGGCAGTCAGAATTCCTCCCACTCGTCATCGCCGCTAGCTGATTGAGGCAAACTAGCTGTTCTTTGCGGGCGCGCGGCTAATACGGGTTTCTTCGCTGCTTCAAGCTTAAGCGAACGCAAAGACGGGGCAGCAAGCACCGCCTGCCCGCCAGCCCGAGCCTCGCTCAATTTGAACATGCGGACCGCCCGCACCAAACCATCGGCCTGATCCTCGAGGCTTTCCGCAGCTGCAGCGGCCTGCTCCACCAATGCCGCATTCTGCTGCGTCACCTCGTCCATCTGGCTGACCGCCAGGCTGACTTGATCGATCCCTGAGCTCTGTTCGCGACTGGCGCTGGCAATATCGGCCATGATCCCGGCAACGCGCTTGATGCTGGCAACCACTTCATCCATCGTCTGCCCAGCCTGGGCGACCAGCTTATCGCCAGCCTGCACCTTGTCGACGGAATCTGAAATCAGTGTCTTGATTTCCTTCGCGGCAGCCGCACTGCGCTGCGCCAAGTTGCGCACCTCGCTGGCGACGACGGCAAAGCCCCGCCCTTGTTCGCCGGCCCGCGCGGCCTCGACCGCGGCATTGAGCGCCAGAATATTGGTCTGGAACGCGATGCCGTCAATCACCCCGATGATGTCGGCAATCTTGCTGCTGGCCCGATGGATAGCGGTCATGGTATCCACCACTTGGCTGACCACCTCCCCGCCATGCACCGCAACCTGTTGCGCCGTACCCGCCAATTCGTTGGCCTTGCGGGCATTGTCCGCATTCTGCCGGACGGTGCTGGTCAACTCCTCCATGCTGGAGGCGGTTTCCTCGAGGCTGCTCGCCTGCTCCTCGGTGCGGCTGGACAGATCCTGATTGCCACTGGCGATCTCCTTGGCGGCGGTGCTGATGGCATCGGTCGCCTCGGTAATCTGCCCGACCACCTGGCGCAGATGTTCGACCGTGGTGTTGGTATCGTTCTTCAACTGGCCAAAGATGCCGCTGTAGTTGCGGTCGATGGTGCGGGTCAGGTCGCCGCCGGCCACCCGACCAAGCACCTCCGAGGTCGCCAGAAGGGCCTCCTGCGTCGTGTTCAGCAAGTCGTTGACTCGCGTCGACAACACCCCGAAGAAACCTTCCTTGCCTTCCAGCACGATCCTGCCATTCAGATCGCCTTGCGTTGCCTTTTCGACAATTTCGGAAATTTCCTTCTCGACATTGATTTCATCGGTGCGATCCAGCCATTCACCAACCGAACCGAGACGCTCTCCTTTTTCGGTGAACACCGGGCTATTCGTCACGGCAAATGTCCGGCCACCGATCTCCATTTCGGATTGCGTCATCGAAGTCAGACTGACCAGGCGTTGCTGTGCCGCCACCGGATCGGCATAGAGGCTCGCCACCATGCTGCCAACGAAGCCATCGGCAGTGAAACCGGGAATCTTTTCCCGCATGGCCGGCTCGATTCTGTGCAGCGTGCTTAGCATCGCCTTGTTGGCGTAGATGACCTTGCCTTCCGTATCGGCGATACGAACGGGCGTACCGACACAATCCAGGGCGATCTTGATGCGGGTCATCTCGTCGGCCTGACGTTTTGTCTCGGCGACCTCGAATCCCATGCGCGTCTGCAGAATCTGGAGTCCCTGCATCGCCTTGCCAATCTCGTCGTTTCGGGTGATATCGATCACATTCGAATAATTTCCCTGCAGCACGTTGGCGAAGGTTTCGTCCATTTCTTCCATCGGTCGGCGAATCATCCGGCCAAGTAGCGCGACGGCCAGCGCACCCAATCCCAAGGCCAGAGCGCCGAACAGCAACGACAGCTTCTCGGCGCCGCCAACCATGGCGGCCACCTCGTCCTGCCCCTGGCGCGACCCCTCGACCAGAGCCTTTCGCTCATCGAGCAGGAGCTGCTTGTAGTCCCGCCATAGCGGTGTGTCTTCCTTGTTGAGGATTTCCCGAGCTTCGGCCACTCTGCCTTCCTTCACCTCGGCGACAATTTTCGCGTGCACCTTGAACTGCTGGCTGCTCAGGGAAGCGATCTTTTCCAGCGACTGCCGAGTCGTCTCACCCACCCCCTGGATGCCCTTCGCGTCGGCCAGCCGTTTCTGGAAATCGCCGCGCGCCTGGTCGAGGTTGGTGTAGGCCTTTTCATTGGCCGGATCGAGGATGACATTGCGCAGCGCCTGGCCCATTTGCAGGCCCTGCGCATACATTTCCGAATAGTCGTCGAGCAGTTTCTGCTCATGCTCGACATAGTCGGCAAAACGCTTCTGCGTCTTGTCCATGCCCAGCCACGAACTGCCCACGGCAATCAGGCTGAAGAGCACGATGGCAGCGAGCCCACCACCGATCTTGGTACCGATGCCCAGATCGTTGAGCGGCCAGTGCGACTTTCTGACCGCCTTGCCAAAGCGGATGACCAACCCGCCCTGGCGCTTTTCCCGGAACAGGCGATA
The DNA here is from genome assembly GCA_041909105.1 of Azonexus sp. Lineage (GTDB taxonomy): Bacteria > Pseudomonadota > Gammaproteobacteria > Burkholderiales > Rhodocyclaceae > Azonexus. The sequence goes on along the minus strand of JAYREE010000011.1, from coordinate 153,748 downwards.
GACCGACTCGTGCGCCTCGACCGCCTCGCGCGTCGCTTTGCGCCGCACCGAAATGTAACCGACGACTTTTCCGTTCTCCGAGATCGGGGCGGCATTGGCCAGCACCCAATAATAGTCGCCGTTCTTGCAGCGATTCTTGACATAGCCGGTCCACGGTCGCTGCAGCTTCAGAGTCCGCCACATGTCTTCGAAGGCTTCGACCGGCATATCCGGATGGCGAACGATATTGTGGGGTTCGCCGATCAATTCGGACTCAAGGAAACCGCTGACCTCGAGAAAATCCTTGTTGATATAGGTGATACGTCCCTTGAGATCGGTCTTGGAAACGATCAAATGGTCATCGCGTAATACGTACTCGTTCTGAGTGACAGGAAGATTGCTTCTCACAGCCGATCTCTCGCTAATTTCGAAATTGAATTAGATATGCCCGCTTATCCGCCACGATTGACCAAGCCAATTCTGCTATCGGCCTCGCCGCGGCCTATGGATGCTAACATTTATACACTTTTCACCAAAAACAATCAGTTATGTATCGGTCAACCCGATTGGTTTTTGCCTGAGCTCCAGAAGTGCGGGCCAAACAGGAGAAAAGGTAAAGCCAGAATTGGCTTTTGCCAAGCATTTCAGGCGTTTTTCTTAAAAAACACGACTTCAGGTAGTGATTCGAAGCGAATAAGCGTCACGGAATAAACGGCAGCTGCAAATCCGCAGTCCGCGTCGCACCGCCGCGCAATCGTTCGCACATCCGACGAAAGACCTGCACCGCCTTCCCTTCCGAGCGCTTGCCATGACGCACGATGTGGAACTGGCGGCTCAGGTCGAATTGCGGCGTCGCGATCTCGATCAGACTGCCACGACGGAAAGCTTCCCTCAGGGACAAGCGCGACAGGCAGCTGATGCCGAGATCGGATTCGACGGCGCGTTTGATCGCCTCGGTGTGTTCCAGCTCCAGACGCAAATCGTAGCGCCCGAGCGCCGGGGCGATGACGCGGTCGAATTGCTGGCGGGTGCCGGAGCCCGGCTCGCGCAGGATCCAGCCCTGGCCGGCAAGCGTCGCGTTATCGGCAGCCCCGCTTGTCGCCAAGGGATGCGACGGCGCGCAAAAGACCACCAGTTCATCTTCCAGCCAAGGCTCAACCAACAAGTCCGGATGGCTGACCTCCCCTTCGATCAGCGCCACGTCGCATTCGAAGCGCAGCAGGCGCTCGACGATGGCATGCGTATTAGCCACCTGCAGGCTGACCGGCGAATTGGGATAATCGCGCATGTAATCGGCGATGACCAGCGTGCCGAGGTAGTTGCCGATGGTCAGCGTCGCCCCCACCTTGAGTGGAGCCAGTTGCCCGCCAGCCAGGTAGGCCTCGACCTCGCGCGCCTGGCCGAGCAGGCTGTCCACCATCGGCAGCACGCCCTGTCCGGTGGCATTCAGATGCAGCGACTTGCCGATGCGGTCGAACAACGGGCAATCGAATTGCCGCTCCAACTCGACCAGCGCATTGCTCGCGGCCGATTGCGACATGGCCAGTTGCTCGGCAGCGCGCGAGACATTCTGTTCGCGGGCGATGGCGGCGAAGATTTCGAGTTGGCGTAGGGTTAGCTTCATATCGATTTTATAAATATGTTTTAGCTAAATTATCCGCTTTATTAAATTACGAAAGCAACTAAACTGGGTTAGTCAAAAACAGCCACCGTCAAACGCCATGAGCGCCTTCAATACTGAAACCGTCGTTTCCGTCCATCACTGGAACGACAGCCTGTTCACCTTCCGCACCACGCGCGACCAAGGCCTGCGCTTCAGCAACGGCCAGTTCGTGATGATCGGTCTGGAGGTCAACGGTCGGCCGCTAATGCGCGCCTACAGCGTGGCCAGCGCCAATTACGAAGAGCACCTGGAGTTCTTCAGCATCAAGGTGCAGGACGGTCCGCTCACCTCGCGCCTGCAACATCTGCAACCGGGCGACAAGCTGCTGGTCAGCCGCAAGCCGACCGGCACACTGGTCCTGCGCGACCTCAAGCCGGGCAAGCGCCTCTTCCTGTTCGCCACCGGCACCGGCCTCGCCCCCTTCATGAGCCTGATCCACGATCCGGAAACCTACGAGCGCTTCGAGAAGATCATCCTGATCCACGGCGTGCGCTGGACCAACGAATTGGCCTACCACGACTACATCGAGCAGGATCTGAAGGAGCACGAATACCTGGGCGACGAGATTCGCGACAAGCTGATCTACTACCCGACGGTGACGCGCGAGCCCTTCCGCAACACTGGCCGCCAGACCGACCTGATCACCTCCGGCAAGCTGTTCCGCGACATCGGCGAGCCGCCGCTCGACCCGGCCACCGACCGCGGCATGATCTGCGGCAGCCCGGCCATGCTGAAGGAAATCTCGACCATGCTCGACACCTACGGCTTCCAGATTTCGCCGCACATCGGCGAAGCCGGCGACTACGTGATCGAACGCGCCTTCGTCGAGCAGTAAGGAATTGGTCGTCCGCCGGAGCGTCAAATGGGCGGCAAACTTCACGATGCAGCCCGTAACGCCCCATCCTCTCCATGCAGGGGAACACATCCATATCAAACCTGCGGCACACTCCCTCCCCTGACAAGGAGAGGGTTGGGGAGGGGTTAGGAATTCTCTCCCCGATTTTTTGCCTTTTTGCCTCGTGCACCGCAGCAGTGCCTTTTTGCACTGAAGCCGCACACTTGTCGCATTCCCGACAAGCATCACCCGTTGAATTCTCTCTAAATTTCAACAGCTTGCACCATACAAGCCGTGGCACCCTTCTTGCTGACATCAGTTCAGCACTCAGGAGATGCCCATGAAAGCCAGCGAAATTCAGGCCCTGCTCGACGAACCGGCGTGTAGCCACAACAAGAAGGAAAAGTCCGGCTGTGCCCGGCCCAAGCCCGGCGCCACGGCCGGCGGTTGTTCCTTCGATGGCGCACAGATCGCGCTGTTGCCCATCGCCGACGTCGCCCATATCGTCCATGGCCCCATCGCCTGCGCCGGCTCGTCGTGGGATAACCGCGGTACCCGTACCTCCGGCCCGGCCTTGTACCGCATCGGCATGACCACCGACCTGTCGGAAACCGACGTGGTCATGGGGCGCGGCGAGAAGCGCCTGTTCCATGCGATCAAACAGGCCATCGACAGCTATGCGCCGGCCGCCGTCTTCGTTTACAACACCTGCGTCACGGCGCTGATCGGCGACGACGTCGATGCCGTGTGCAAGGCCGCTACCGAACGCTGGGGCACACCGGTCGTGCCGGTCGATGCCGCCGGTTTCTACGGCACCAAGAATCTCGGCAACCGGCTGGCCGGCGAGTCGATGTTCAAGCACGTCATCGGCACGCGCGAGCCGGAGCCGGCCAAGCCGCGCGCCGACGGCCTGCCCACCTACGACGTCAACCTGATTGGCGAATACAACATCGCCGGCGAGTTCTGGCATGTCGCGCCGCTGTTCGACGAACTCGGCCTGCGCATCCTGTGCACGCTGTCCGGCGACTCGCGCTTCCACGAGGTGCAGACCATGCACCGCGCCAAGGTGAATATGGTGGTCTGCGCCAAGGCGCTGCTCAATGTGGCGCGCAAGATGCAGGACAACTTCGGCATCCCGTTCTTCGAAGGCAGCTTCTACGGCGTGGCCGACATGTCCAACGCACTGCGCGATTTCGCCAGGATGATTGGCGACCCGGACCTGATGGCCCGTACCGAAGCCGTGATCGCCCGCGAAGAAGCCAAATCGCGCGCCCGGCTCGATCCCTGGCGCGAAAAGCTCAACGGCAAGCGCGTGCTGCTCTACACCGGCGGCGTCAAATCGTGGTCCATCGTTTCCGCCCTGCAGGATCTCGGCATGAAAGTGGTCGCCACCGGCACCAAGAAATCGACCGAGGAAGACAAGGCGCGCATCCGCGAGCTGATGGGCGACGACACCAAGATGATCGACGACGGCAGCCCCAAGGCGCTGCTATCGACGTATCGCGAATACAAGGCCGACATCCTGATTGCCGGCGGCCGCAACCTGTACACGGCGCTCAAGGCCCGCATTCCCTTCCTCGACATCAACCAGGAACGCGAATTCGGCTACGAAGGCTACACCGGCATGGAAGAACTGGCCCGCCAGTTGGCACTGTCGATGAACAGCCCCGTGTGGGAAGCGGTGCGCCGCCCGGCGCCTTGGGCCAGGCAGAATGCAGCCGGCCAGGTGCTGGCCGCCTGAACCGGACAGATTTCCCCTGCGACAGGAATTGAAAAGGCCGGGCAAGCCCGGCCTTCTTTTTTGTCCGAGCGTAGCCTGAATTAAGTCAGTTTGAACTGCCCGACGGCAGCCTGCAGTTCGTGCGCCAACTGCTGCATTTCCTCGGCCGCGCCGGCATTGCCGGTCATCGTTGCACTGACTTCTTCGGCCATGCTGGCGATGTGCTCGACATTGGCCGCAATGTCATTGGCCGCCGTGCCTTGCTCGCGGGTCGCCTGCGCCACGTCGCGTGCCTTGGCTACCGAATCGTCGGCCTCACGGCGAATTTCGCCGAGGATATCCGCCACCTCATGCACCTGCGCCATGCTGGCCTGAACCTGCGGCACGGTTTCCTGCATGGTATGAACAACGCTGTCGGTTTCGACCTGCACCGACTGCACCGTGGTCGTGATGCGGGTGGTCGCTTCCGAGGTCCGTTCCGCCAGCTTGCGCACTTCGTCGGCCACCACGGCAAAGCCCCGCCCCTGTTCGCCGGCGCGTGCCGCCTCGATGGCGGCATTCAAGGCCAGCAGGTTGGTCTGGTCGGCAATTTCCTTGATCACATTGGCCACCGAGCCAATCTCGATTGAACGGTTCTTCAGTTCCTCGACCTTGGTTGCCGAGGTCGAGATCAGGCGTTCAACCTCCTGCACCTCGGCGGCGGCCTTCTCCACTGCAGACTGGCCATGGGTTGCCTTGTCCAATGTATCGGCCGCGCGCTCCTCGGTGGCAACGGCAATTTCCGACACCTCGTTGATACTCACTGTCACCTGTTCCAACGCCGCCGCACTGGTGATCGTCGCCTGCGCCTGCTCGTGACTGGCCGTCGCCACCTGATTGGCCGCCGTGGCGATGTGCTGGGCGTGCGAGGTCAACGAATCGGCGACGGTGACCATCTTTTTCATCATGCTGACCAGACCATCGCGCATATTAGCCACGGCAGCCAGCATGCTGCTTTCGTCGGCGGCACCGAGATCGATCGGGACACTCAGATCGCCACGGGCAATGGTCTGGACAACCGACACGGCATAGGTCGGCTCCCCACCCAGTTGCTTCAGGATGCTACGTGCAACGAACAGGAAAATGGCAACGATGATAATGATGATAGGGATGACCAAGCCAAGCAGCTTGTAAGCTTGGTTCCAGAAGGCCGCCATCACATCGTCGAGATAGACGCCGGCCCCGATAACCCAACCCCACTGAGAGAACAACTTCGAGTAGGACACTTTGGGGACGGTTCCGCTTTGGCCCGGCTTTGGCCAGACGTAGTCGACGAATCCCCCCTCGTTGTTGGCTTGGGCCACATCGGCCAACTGACGCATGAATAACTTACCGTTATCGTCCTTCGTATCCTTACCGGAAGTCCCCTCAGTCTCTGGTTTGCCTGGGCTGAGGATGAAGTTGTATTGGGTATCGATGACGAAAATGTAGTTATTTCCGTCAAAACGCAATTGGCGTAAAGAAGCCAGCGCCTGACGCTTCGCTTCCTCCTCCGAAAGCGTCCCTTGTGCCTGCAATTTCTGGAAGTAATCGAGGGTGGCGAACGCCGATTGCGTCACTGCCCTGACCCGGCCCCGACGGTTCTCCTCCATCGTATGCTTTAGATCGAACAGGGCAGTTGCGCCTATGGCGATAAAGCCAACGATGACCGCGACAAAAGCAATAAGCAAACGACTCTTCAGCGTCAGAGACGACATTGAAATTCCCCCATTTTATAAATTCACTATTAGTAAATCTGATTACAAATAATCAAGAGCAACCACATGAGAATGGTCATTTTTACTTGATGCTTACGTTAACGTAAATTTGCACCATAGTTTATTGACGTTTTGTTAAAGCAATAAAAATGGCAACAACATGTTGCAATACTGACTACATAGTCAGCATTTCTTGATTTCGCTCACCGGAACGATCGCCAACTTCTTCGTATAATCGTTCGCCGATGAAGCCCGAAACCGCCTCACTTGCCGAGCATCTCCGCCTTGCCGCCGAACAGCAGGCGGCGGCCGTGGCATTGCATAGTGGCGAACACCGTTTTTCGTTCGCGGAATTGCTGAGCGAAGCACACCGCCTTGCTGGCCAGCCAGGCAAGCGGAGATCGTCACAGACTAGCGGCAACTCGCTTTACCTTGCCCTGCGCGCCTACGCCAGCAGCCTCGAAAATTGTCCTTTTTGGCCGGTGCACCGCAGCAGCGAACAAAACACGCTGCTCGCACATCCCGAAGCCGCGCTGATCATCTCGACCAGCGGCAGCGAGGGCGAGCCGCGCGCCGTGCAACTGTCCAACGCGCAACTGAGCAACGCCGCCGCGGCCGCCAACCTGCGGCTCGGCCTGAAGGCAGGCGACTTCTGGCTAAATTGCCTGCCGCTCTACCATATCGGCGGCCAAAGCATCCTGTGGCGCTGCGCGCTGGGCGGCGCCACTGTCGTCCTGCACGAGGGCTTCGAACCGGCAGCCATTGCCCACGATTTTGTCCGCCACACCATCACTCATATCTCACTGGTTCCGGCCATGCTCGCCGGCCTGCTCGACGCCGGCATCGCCCCGCCATCTACGCTACGCTGCGCCATGATCGGCGGCGCCGCCCTGAGCCAACCGCTTTACCAACGCGGCCTTGCCGCCGGCTGGCCGCTACGGCCAAGCTACGGCATGAGCGAGACCGGCGCCCAGATCGCCACTTGGCAACCTGAGGATGGTCCGTGGCACGACGGCCTGGTCGGCCGCGTCATGCCCGGCCACGAAGTTGCTATCGCCGACGACGGCCGTATCCGCCTGCGCGGTCCGCAACTGATGCTCGGCTATCTCGATGGCAGCGGACTCGGCACCGGCGGCTGGTTGACCACCGGCGACCTCGGCCGGCTCGATGCCGAAGGCCGCCTGACCGTGCTCGGCCGGGCCGACGATATGCTGATCAGCGGCGGCAAGAACGTGCATCCGCTCGAAGTGGAGTCCTGCCTGGCCGCCTGCCCCGGCGTCATCGACGTCGCCGTCGCCGGTCGGCCCGACCCGGTGTGGGGCGATCTCGTCGTCGCACTGGTCGTCGGTCCAGTCGATTTCGAGGAATTGCAGGCGCACGCCCGCCGCTATCTGCCCAATGCCGCCCTGCCGCGCCGCGTGCTGCGCCTCGATCGCCTGCCGCGCAACGCCACCGGCAAGCTGGAGCGTGCCGCCCTGCGCCAACTCGCCCGCGAGGCCGAGGCATGAGAACGCGCCTGCGCCAATGGCTGGCTTCCGGCCAGGCGGCCGCCGCCCTGCGCGATAAGGCGGTCGGCGCCCCGGCAGCGGCGCCGATCAGCATTGATGTCCCGCTTGCAATGCCGCCCAGAGCCAACGACAACTGGCTCTCCCTACTGCCGCACGGCCAGCCCTTCTGGTATCGCGCCCAGCCGGCCAACGGCGAGTTCCTGCTCGGTATCGGCCATGCCCTGCATGTCACCAGCGCCGGCCCCGACCGTTTCGCCGCCCTCGACCACGCCTGGCATGGCATCCGCGAACACTGGCGCCACTCGGAACACGCCCAGGCCTTCGCCGGCTTTGCTTTCGCCGACGACAACGATGCCCCACTGCCCAATGCCCTGCTCGCCCTGCCCACCCTGCTGCTAAGGCGCACGGCAAATGGCGCAACGCTGACCCTGACCGCAGCAGCCGGCCGCATCGACGAAAGCGCCGCCCTCTGGCCAAGCTGGTTCGATGACTTCGCGCCCAACCAGCCCCCGGAAATCACTTGGCTGCCAGAACACCCGCTCGCCGAACAAGCCTGGCAGGCGCGCGTGGACGCCGCCTTGCGCGACATAGCCATTGGTCACTTTGCAAAGGTCGTACTCACGCGCCAGCGTAAACTGCTCGCCCAGCAGCCGGTTTTTCCCGCCTGGCTGCTTGCCCGCCTGAACGAAACGCAGCCCGATAGCATCGTCTTCGCCCACGGCAACGGCCAGCAGGTCTTTCTCGGAGCCACCCCGGAACGCCTGGTCAGGCTGCATGGGCGTCACGCCGAAGTCGATGCCCTCGCCGGTACCGCCTGGCCCGGCTCACCGACGCTCGATATCGAAAAGAATCGCCAGGAACAAGCTTACGTCGTCGAGGCCGTCCGTCTGTCCTTGGCCCCCTGGTGTCAGAGCACACCCACCGTCTCGTCCGTCGAGGAACATCCTGCCGGCCAACTGCGCCACCTGCGTAGCCGCATCGAAGGACAGCTTCGACCCGACATCGGCCTCTTCGACCTCGTGCGCAGCTTGCACCCGACCCCTGCGGTCGGGGGCTACCCCAGCGCCCCGGCACAAGCTTGGCTGAATGCCCATGGCGAACGCCGCACAGCTTGGTACAGCGGTGGCTTTGGCATCCTGCAAGCAAACGGTGATGCCGAATTCTCCGTCACCCTGCGCTCCGCCCTGCTCGACGGCAACAGCATTGAGCTACAAGCCGGCGCCGGCATCGTCGAAGGCTCCGATGCCCAAATGGAGTGGGCCGAAATCGAAGCCAAATTCGGGACCTTGCTGAACGCGCTATTACCTGCGACAAACGAACTCGACCAGGTTGCCTGAACAACCTCGAAAATTAGCCATTTTCGGCAGTGCACCGCAGGCGAGTACCATGAGTCTGGGCTGTGGCAACGACTAGCCCGAGCCGACGTGCATCGACCTTCCAGACAAGCTCGTTTCAACAAAAACAACAAATAAGCATCGCATTTTTGTCGTTAAAATAACTATATGTATTTTTAGGCCAAGTGCGTATGAGCGCAGCACCACGTCCTACTCGAATTGGCGAGCACCTCTCCAAGCAGGGAGTTGCCTGGTTCGTTCTCGTCTGTTCGCTGGCGCTAACGGTTCTTGCCTGGTTGCTCACCGAGCGATATATCAACGATAACGTTCGTCAACGATTCAATTTCGAATCGCGCAAGATCGAATCCTCCCTTCTAAAATACATGGAGGAACTGAAGACCATCCTGCGCGCAGGCGCTGGCTTTGTAAACGCCTCCGACACAGTGACGCCGGAAGAGTGGAACCGCTTTACCTCGATTCTTCGCCCGGAACTCGGTGCATCCGCCGTCCAAACCATTGCCTATGTTCCTTTGCTTCCGGGCAGCAAACTAAAGGCCCACGAAGCTGAGATGCGGCGATCAGGAGAACTCGATTTTTCTGTCTGGCCCGCTGGTGTGCAAGCGTTCCATGCCCCACTGACATTTCTCGCCCCCAACAACGAGCATAACCGTGCAAGACAGGGGTTCGATGCCTATTCGATCCCTCAATTGCGCTCCTTGATGGAATACGCCCGCGATGCGGGCGAACTGGCAGTTTCTCCAGCAATCGTCTGGCCAGACAGAAATGGCGCAAAGCAGGAGGTATTCACATTCATCTTGCCGGTCTACCAGACCAACAAACCGCTTAACATCATCGACGAGCGACGTAGCGCTATCCGCGGCTACACCCTTCTGGCAATTCGAGCCGACGACTTCAAGCAAGGGAGCGGATTGGCTGAACACCGCAACTTGCGGATAGCACTCCAGGAAAGCGCCATACAGCAATCCTCTGCGCAAAATATCGGGGAGGCTATCAATGCCGGCAATGTCTCACTTCAAGCCAACGGCCGGTTGGTCACAGAAATCGCCCTACACAATCGACCGGATTCTTGGCGCTTCCATATTGAGGCTGGACCGGACTTCCGTAGCCGGACTGAAAATGAGATGCCGGTCGTCGTCGCCCTCGGCGGCTTGATTGTAGACCTGCTCCTATTCTGGTCTGTCTGGATGTTGGGCAGCCACCGCACTCAACTTGAGCGGCGCTCCGAAGAACTTCGCGAGCAACTCCTGGCCAGCGAACAGGTATTGGGTTCTGCAATCGATGCCATCGGTGAAGCCTTCGTCATCTACGGCCCTGACGATCGCCTGGTGTATTGCAACGAACAGTATCGCTCGCTCTACGCCATTTCCGCCCCGCTCATGGAGCCGGGGCGAAGTTTCGAGGAAATCATCCGATATGGCGCGAAAAACGGAGAATATGCCGACGCGATTGGCCGCGTCGACGAATGGGTGGAAGAGAGGCTGGAACGCCATCGTCGCGCGGATTCCGAACTGACCCAGCGCCTGGCCAATGGCCGCTGGGTAAGGATTCGCGAACGCAAAACTGCCAACGGCTACACGGTCGGCATTCGCATGGATCTTACCGAGGTCTATCAAGCCAAAGAAGCCGCCGAAGCGGCCAGCCAGGCGAAGAGTCGCTTCCTGGCTACGGTCAGCCACGAAATAAGAACCCCGATGAACGGCATTCTAGGCATGGCTCAAGTGCTTTTGGACCCGGAGATTCTGCCGGACAAGCGGGGCGAGTATGTACGAACGATTTTACGTGCTGGCGAAGCACTACTGACTCAACTGAATGACATTCTCGATTTCTCCAAGATTGAGGCTGGCAGGTTCTCTTTGGTTTCAGTCCCCTTTTCACCACGGACGCTGATAGAAGAGACGATTCGGCTGTTCGCCCCTAGCGCCCATAGCAAGGGCCTCACACTGGATTGGCACAGTGACCTCGGAGAGAAGGCCCGCTTTTTCGGCGACCCAGACCGAATCCGGCAAATGCTGTCCAATCTGGTCGGCAATGCCGTCAAATTTACGGTTACGGGCAGTATCGTTATTACCAGCGAAGAAATCGACCGATCGGACAATGCTGTCACTTTGCGCTTCTCCATCCGCGATACTGGCCCAGGCATAGCCCCGGAGGATCGGGAACGCTTGTTCGAACCATTCTCGCAACTGGACGACTCCCACACACGCAAGCACGGCGGTAGCGGGCTCGGGCTCTCCATCGTCCGCCAACTGGCTCGCTTGATGGGGGGAGAGGCTGGCGTCGAGTCCATCGTCGGCGAAGGTTCCTGTTTCTGGTTCAGCATCTGTGTCGCAGCGGCCGACGAGGCCATCGGTATAGTCGACACAACGGTCGACATCGAAAACGCGCCGGTTGCTTCAAAATCAGCCCATTTGCGGGGTCGAGTATTGCTGGCCGAAGACAATGCCATTCATCGCATGGTCGCCGGAACGGCCTTGCAACGCCTCGGGCTTGAAGTCTTCACGGCCAATGACGGCCAGGAGGCGGTCGCGGCCGTGGCATCGGGGCAGGACTTCGATCTGATCATCCTGGATCTGCTCATGCCCAACCTCGACGGCTTGGCCGCCATGGCTGCCATGCAGACGATCTATCAAGAAAAGAATAAGCCAATGCCACCGGTACTGGCGATTACCGCACAGGCGTACGAGTCGGAGCACGAAAAATGCCGTGCTGCCGGCATCCGGACGGTCATCACCAAACCCATTAATTTCGCCGAACTGGAAAAGCAAGTTACCTGTCTGCTGCCTGCGGACCTCCCTGATACAAAAGGCGCACGCCTTGGCGACAACGAGCGAGTTGCCGCCATGGAAGCAATCGCGCGCCTGAAACCCTTGCTGGCCGAGCAAAAATTTGATTCATTTGCCATACTCAACGAACTCAAAGCTGTTCTAGCGCATAGCAACATGGCTGACGACGCCGAAATTGCGGGTGAGACACTTGGTCGAATGGCATTCGCCGAAGTCATGGTCATGATTGAGGGGCTGGAAAACCGAATTCGGGAGGAAGCAGCATCTTGACGACACATCGCGCGAAGGTACTCGCCATCGACGATACCCCAGAAAACCTGATGCTATTGGCCACCGCCTTGGAAAAGGAATATGACTTCCAACTGGCCGCCAGCGGCGCCGTGGGTATTGCCCTAGCCACTGCCTCGCCGCCTGACCTGATACTCCTCGATGTCATGATGCCGGAAATGGACGGGTATGAAACCTGTCGACGCTTGAAGGCAGACCCCAGGCTGGCGCCGATTCCCGTCATATTCATCACCGCGTTGGCGGATGTCGAATCTGAAATTACCGGGCTTAGCGTTGGCGGTGCCGATTTCATCACCAAGCCCATTCGCATCGAACTGGTTCGCCAGCGTATGCGCAATATCCTCGCCCTCACCCATCTTTCCCTGCAGTTGCAGCGTAGCGAAGAGCGCCTGCGCTATGTCATGGAAGCAACCGGCGACGGCATTTGGGATTGGGAAATCGCCAGTGACACGGTCGTACATAATGCCAAGTGGTGCGAAATCCTTGGGCTCCCCTTGGAATACCTTGAACACCCCATGGCCGAATACCTCCAGCGAATTCACCCCGACCATCGCAAGGAAGTCGAAGTCGCTTGCGAAGCCTGCCTGCGAGATATCGATTATTTTTCCTGTGAATATCGCGTGCAACATGCTGCCGGGCATTACATCTGGATCGCCGACCATGGCAAGGTCATTCAACGGGACGAGAACGGTCTCCCCGTACGAATCGTCGGCAGCACTCGCAATATCGACCTGCGTAAACGGCACGAGGAAGAAATCGAACGCCTCGCCTTCTACGATACGCTTACCGGCCTGGCAAATCGCCGGCTGATGCAGGATCGGCTTGCGCAGGCGATTGACCGCCTGCGTCGAAGCAGTGCTTTCGGGGCTCTCCTGTTCCTTGACATGGACCGCTTCAAGGAGCTCAACGATACCTTTGGTCACGCCATGGGCGACCTGCTGCTCAAAGAAGTGGGTATGCGCCTGAGCCAAGGTATCCGGGCTTCGGACTCAGTTGCCCGCTTTGGCGGCGATGAATTTGTCGTCATGCTGGAGGGTTTTAGCGCCAACCGCCAGCAAGCCCTCAATGATGCCCGCACCCTTGCAGAGAAACTTCTGACCTCGTTAAATCAGCCCTACCAGTTGGGAGTACTCAAATACAACAGTACGCCCAGTATTGGTCTGACGCTGTTCAATGGAGAAGAACAGTCGCTTGACGACATTCTGAAACGTGGCGACATCGCCATGTATCGAGCCAAAGCTGCTGGACGGAATCGGGTCTGTGTATACGATGAGGGCGAGCTTTAGCCAACCTGGATGGCAGCACATTGCCCAAGCGCAGCGACTACTTGGCTTGCCCAATTGTTTTCCCCTTGCCTCCAGGGTTGGATCCAAATTGATGTTAACGCTGCGCGATAAGAGCATTGCTGTCCTGATACATACCCCCCATGTCACAAACGCACGGGCAATTCTTTGACGGTCATCTCCCTGTAATACTAATGCAACAAAATTAGGTGCTTGAGGCCTATACTTGAGAAGTTACCTGGAGTGCGCGATGAATCATGCTGACCTGAAGCCCCGTTTTCCGACCGAAAACTATCTGAACCGCGAGCTCGGCCTGCTCGCCTTCAATCGCCGGGTATTGGCGCAGGCGCAGGATGAGCGCGTGCCGCTGCTGGAACGCTTGCGCTTCTTGTGCATCGTTTCGAGCAATCTGGATGAATTTTTCGAGATTCGCGTCTCCGGCCTGAAGGAACAGATTCGCGCGCATGCACCGGCAGTGACCACCGACGGCAAGACGGCCCAGGAGGCTTTCCGCCTGGTTTCGGCCGAGGCGCATGCCATGGTGACCGAGCAGTACCAGCATTTGAACGATGTAATCCTGCCGGCGTTGGCGGAGCAAGGTATCCGCTTCCTGCGCCGCTCCAGCTGGAACGAGGCGCAGCGCGAATGGATTCGCGATTATTTCATCCGCGAGATGGTGCCGGTACTGACGCCGATCGGGCTGGACCCATCGCACCCCTTCCCGCGTGTGCTCAACAAGAGTCTCAATTTTGCCGTCGAACTGGAAGGCAAGGATGCCTTCGGCCGCAGTTCCAACGCCGCCATCGTCCAGGCGCCGCGCGTTTTGCCGCGTGTCATCCGCCTGCCCGAAGAGCTGGCCGGCTGCGAATACGGCTTCGTTTTCCTGTCGTCCATCCTGCACGAGTTCGTTGGCGAGTTGTTCACCGGCATGACCGTGCTCGGCTGCTATCAATTCCGCGCCACGCGCAATTCCGACCTCTTCGTCGATGAAGAAGAAGTGACCAACCTGCGCACCAAGTTACAGGGCGAACTGCCGCAGCGCCACTTCGGCAACGCCGTACGCCTCGAGGTGGCCGACAACTGCTCGGAAGCGATGACCGAGTACCTGCTCGAACAATTCGGCCTGAGTCAGGCCGACCTTTACCGCGTGCATGGCCCGGTCAATCTGGTGCGCCTGATGCAAGTGCCGGACTGGGTCGACCGTCCGGAAATGAAATTCCGCCCCTTCGTACCGGGCACCGCCAAGGGCTTGGGCAAGGGCGCCAACATTTTCGACAGCATCCGCAAGAACGACATCCTGCTGCACCACCCCTACCAGTCCTTCTCGCCGGTCATCGAGCTACTCAACCAGGCAGCGACCGACCCGCAGGTGGTGGCGATCAAGATGACGGTGTACCGCACCGGCACCGACTCGGTGTTGATGCAGTCGCTGATCCGCGCAGCACAGAATGGTAAGGAAGTGACTGTCGTCGTCGAATTGATGGCGCGTTTTGACGAAGAGGCGAATATCGGTTGGGCCACCAAGCTGGAAGAAGTCGGCGCCCACGTGGTCTATGGCGTGGTCGGCTACAAGACCCACGCCAAGGCGTTGCTCATCGTGCGCCGCGAGGAAGGCGGCCTGAAGCGCTACGCTCACCTCGGCACCGGCAACTACCACCCGCGCACCGCCCGTTTGTACACCGATTTCGGCCTGATGACGGCTAACGAGGAAATCACCCGCGATGTCAGCGAAGTGTTCAAGCAGCTGACTGGCCTGGGACAGGCCCGCACCTTGAAGCACCTGTGGCAGGCGCCGTTCACGCTACAACCGAACGTCGTCGCCGCCATTCAGGCCGAGGCCGAAATCGCCCGGGCCGGTGGCAAGGCACGCATCGTCGCCAAGATGAATTCGCTGCTCGAACCGGAAGTAATCAACGCACTGTATGAAGCCTCGCAGGCCGGCGTTGACATCGACCTGATCGTCCGTGGCGTGTGCGCCCTGCGCCCCGGCGTACCCGGCCTGTCGGACAAGATCCGCGTGCGCTCGATCATCGGCCGCTTCCTCGAACACCACCGCATTTTCTACTTCCACGCCGGCGGCAAGGAAACCGTCTATCTGTCCTCGGCCGACTGGATGGAGCGCAATTTCTTCAAGCGCATCGAGCTGGCCTTCCCCATCCTCGATCCCAAGCTGAAGAAGCGCGTCATCACCGAGGGTCTGAAGTTCTACCTGGCCGACAACCAGCAAGGCTGGGAGATGAACAGCCAGGGCGCCTACCAGCGCCGCCGCTCGGCCCGCGCCAAGCCGCACAATGCGCAGGGCGAGTTGATGCTGACGCTCGGTGGCGGCTGAAAGCCGACTGCTGCGGTGCACTGGCCCAAAAGGCAAAAAACCGGGGCAACCCGGTTTTAAACATTTTGCAACGAGTCAGCCGTGAGCGATGCGGTAAGATACGTCGCCTTCGCAACTGATGCCTCGCTTTACCCCATGCAGTTCCTAACCCCGAAGTTCCTGCTCACCCTGATGCTCGTGACTGCACTGGCGGCCTGCTCCAGTTCGCCCAAGAAGGCTTACCAGTCGGAAACTTTCGATGCCGAAACCCCCTTCCAGTTCCACAGCCCCCTGCCGCCGCTGGTGTTGTGCGAATACGGCAAACGAGCCCTGCTTAGCCAGGGCTACGACGTCGATGCCTCGGCACCGCAGAGCATCCGCGGCCAAAAGTTCTTCCAGCCGCAACCGGATCTGCAGGTTCAGTTGAAGTTGACCCTGGTCTGCCTACCGACTGGCGAAGACTCGACCATGTACGCCAATGCCTTGCAGACACGTTATGAACTGAAATCCGGTGGTAGTTCCACCGGCCTCTCGGTAGCCGGTCTCGGCTCGATCTCCGTCCCCTGGCCGACCGACAAGAACGCTCTGGTCAAGGTCGGCGAGGAAACTATCACCGACCCCGAGTTTTACCGCCGGCTATTCGTACTGATCGATGCGCTGAAGGAATGAATGGCTTCGCTGCCTCAACCGCTACCGAGCACTTCCTGAAAAAATGAAATGACTGCCTCCACTCTCGGCAAGCGCTGGCGGTCTGGCATATATACGGCGTAAATCGGGTATTCGGTAGGATCGCGCCAATCGGCCAATACCTCGACCGCACGGCCAGCGCGAATCAAAGGCCGCATCACTAACTCGGTCAGATTGCCTATCCCCAGTCCTTGCAGCACCATTTGGCAGATCAGCGCCGTGGTATTCGCCCCGTAGCGCCCACGTATCTCCCACTCTTCGACCTGACCGTCGACATCGAGGCGGAATCGATTGAGATTCCGCGCTGCAACATGACCGATCAGGTCGTGATCGCTTAGAGCCTCCGGCCGCCTGGGCATACCCCGTCGCCGAGCATAGTCGACCGAGCAATAAAGCCCTCGACGAAAATGCCCTATCCGGCGGGCGACCAAACTATCGTCCACCACGTTACCAGTACGCAGAGCCAAATCAATCCCCGCCACCGACAGATTCGTGGCCTGATCGTCGACAACCAATTCGATGCTCAATGCCGGATGCCGTTCGGCCAAACGCGGCAAGGCCGGTACGGCTATGCTTTCCGCGAACGCAGCACTCAGCGCCAAACGTACCGTACCGCTCACCTCTTGCGTCGGCAGTGCCAGTCGCTCGCCCAGTTCGCGCAAGGTTGCCAGGCTTTGCCGCCCCAATTCGACTGCCAGACTGCCCTCCGGCGTAATGCTCAAGCCGTGCGTGGAACGACGTAGAAGGCGAACCCGCCAAGCTTTCTCCAGGCGTTGCACAGCGCGCGAGATACTCGACGTCGGCAAACCGCGCTCGCGAGCGACCGCGGAGAAACTACCCAATTCGGCGACACGAATCAGTACTGACAGATCATCGGGCATGACGTCAAATCTTGACACGCTTCCTCCCATTTCACTGCCTTTGCATCAAATGCAACACACCCTTTCTCCCAAGGCGGTTTCCAACCCAAGAGTAGAACCCTATTCTGAACCCGTTCTCTCGCTGGAGCCCGACATGCCAAGACTCGACCCGGACGTGCTAGATGCCTGTAAATCAAAGGCAATTGATCTCCGCAATGCAGCCATCGGAGAAACCATAAGGCATATTATGCTCGCACTGAGGCAATTCAAGTATCGAATACTCGATTGGCTGAGCAAACCAATTATTGCTCCTTTCGCAACAACACAACACCAGTCCGTCGCACTAGACGGTGTCGCCATGCCTTATCTGCATCTGGTAATTGCACATCGGATGGATCCGAACTTGCGACGCTTGATTGCGTCGCACACCGATGCCTTGCTCGTCGACATACTGGGTATCAGGGCGGGCGCAACGATCATTCGCATCGACGGCACACCACCAGATCACTGGTTTCCCGTCGGTCTTGAGGGCACTTCCCGACAAACCACCGTTCACGCCGAGTTCGTGATTGCCTCCGGCTATATCGGCCAAAGTCAGAAAGCCAGCCTGACACAAGCGCTCTATGCATTTTTTCAGGATGTATTCGGCACGCTGGCGCACACCAGCCGCATCGCTATTCGCGAAACTCCGGCTCATGAGTGCTTTCCATACCGGCCGAACGGCTGCGACAGACTTCTCACCGATACGACCGATCAAACTCGATAGCATGTCACCAGCCATCACCACTGCGATGCCGTACCAACCGGTAACAGGGGACAGCAACGGGGCACGCCCCAAAAAATGGAAAAACCAAGAGTTTGGGAGTGACTTAACGTTAATACTTCCGGATTTTGCCTTACGCCGGAAAGACCGCCAGTTCAGTTCCTTTTCGCGTCGTCCGGCGTGAGGAACAGCGCCGCACCGACGGCGATCAGCGCCAGCGGCCACCATTTGCGCAGCAAGGCGACGATGTCCAGCTGGAACAGTTCGAGATTGACGCCGAGCGCGATGGCACCGATGAGGATCAGCGCGATGGCCGCGAAATTGCCTTTCATGGAATCTCCTTAAGCACGCCGCACACCGACCACGCCTTCGACCTCGTGGATCAGCGTCAGCGTGCGCTGCAACTGTTGCAGATTGGTGATCTCGACGGTGAAGCTCATGTGCGCCTTGCCCTGCTTGGACTGGGTATTGACCCCGACCACGTTGAGCTTTTCGCGCGTGAAGATTTCCGAAATATCGCGTAGCAGACCCTGGCGGTCATGTGCATCGACCACGATGTCGCAGGCAAAGACACCCGTGGTCTGCACGCCCCAATCGGTCTCGATGACGCGTTCGGGATGCAGGGCTGCCAGGTTGGCGAAGTTCGGGCAATCGGCGCGGTGGATCGAAATGCCCTTGCCGCGCGTGATGAAACCGTGGATTTCATCCGGCGGCGCCGGCTTGCAACAGCGGGCCAATTGCGTCAGCAGTTTATCGACACCGACAATCAGGATGCCTTGGTTGCCCTCGACCGGCTTGGCTGGCTTGGCGATGACCTCGTCCGGCGCCAATGTTTCGGCCAGCAGGTCGCCACCGCGGGCCACGGCCTGGAACTGCCGCTGGTTCAACTCGCCACGTGCGGCAGCAATGTAGAGGTCATCGGCCCGTGAGAAACCGAGCTTGTGCGCCAGTTCCTCGATATTCGCCCCGGTCTGACCCGCCCGCTGCAATTCCTTGCCGATCAGGCTGCGCCCTTCGCCCAGGGTTTCTTCCAGCGCCAGGTTGGAGAACCAGGTGCGTACCTTGGTCCGCGCACTCTTGGTATGGATGTAGCCGAGCGTCGGATTGAGCCAGTCGCGCGACGGCCCGCCAACCTTGGCGGTGACGATCTCGACTTCCTGCCCGGTGTGCAGCGGCGTATTGAGCGGCACCAACAGGCCGTTGACCTTGGCGCCACGGCAGCGGTGACCGAGTTCGGTGTGGACGCGATAGGCGAAATCGATCGGCGTCGAGTCGGCCGGCAGGTCGACCACCTTGCCCTGCGGCGTGATGACGTAGATGGTCTCGTCCAACGCTGCCTGTTTGTAGTGTTTGACCCAATCCGAGCTGTCGGAGACCTCATCCTTCCAGGTCAGCAGTTGGCGCAGCCAGGCGATCTTCTCGTCATAGCTGTCCTCGCCCGCCCGTTTGGCACCTTCCTTGTAGCGCCAGTGTGCGGCCACGCCCAGTTCAGCGTGCTTGTGCATTTCCCAGGTACGAATCTGGATTTCCAGGCTGCGCCCGTCCGGGCAGCGCACGGCGGTATGCAGGGAACGGTAGTAGTTGCCCTTGGGATTGGAGATGTAATCGTCGAATTCCTTCGGGATCGGCGTCCACAAGTTGTGCACGATGCCGAGCGCCGTGTAGCAATCCTTCAGGTCATCGACAATGATGCGCAAGGCGCGCACGTCATAGACCTCGGAAAACTCGACCCCCTTCTTCCGCATCTTGTTCCAGATGCTGTAGATGTGCTTCGGCCGTCCATAAATCTCGGCCCCGTGGACCCCCGCCTCTTCCAGTTCCTGGCGCACCTTGGCCACCGCATCGACGATGAACTGCTCGCGCTCACTGCGCTTCTCGTCCAGCATCTTGGCGATTTTCTTGTAGGTCTCCGGGTGAATGAAGCGGAAGGAAAGATCTTCCAGCTCCCACTTCAGTTCCCAGACGCCCAGGCGGTTGGCCAGCGGCGAGTAAAGCTCCAGCGTCTCGCGCGCCACCTGCACACGCAGGTCGTCCGGATTGGCCGCGTAGTAGCGCAGGGTCTGCGTCCGGCTGGCCAGGCGCAGCAGCACGACGCGGATGTCCTCGACCATGGCCAGCAGCATCTTGCGCAATACTTCCACCTGCGCCTTCATCTCGGCGGGATTGACCTCCTCGGCCTCGATATTGGCGGCAACGAATCCCTTGGTGATCGGGCGTAGCCGGTTCAGGCGCGAGATGCCGGAAACCAGATGTGCCGCTGGCTTGCCGAAACGCTCCTCGATACGGGCGATACCGTGCTGCTCATCCTGGGCCGGAATGGCGAAGAGCACCGCAGCAATACGCGATTCGGCATCAAGCTTGAGCCCGGCAATGATGACGGACATACCCAGCGCATGCGACCAGATACGTTCGCCACTGCCCAGCGTACGGTCGCCGTAGGCCTCCCAGGCATACTCGACGGCCTTGCGCAGCAACTCGGTCTCATGCGGACTAAGGCCATCGGAAAGGCGGGCAAAAAACTGATCGAAGTCGCTCTCTGCGGCGACGGAATGGACGACTGAAACCATGGCGTAATTATAAATGGGTAGGTTGGAATCCGGCCAAACCTGACGCCGCAGCAAAATAAAAACCTAGCACTGCCGCACCGATCTTCGCCCACTGTAAGGAGCCCCACAATCAGGGTTATCCGCAGAGGCGAGCCTCTGGGTTTCAGGCATAATCCGCCGACCATGCTCAAACGTTTCGCCAACCCCTACCTGCTGCTGACCCTGACCGCGCTGTTCTGGTCGGGCAACATGGTCCTCGGCCGCGGCATTCGCGGCGACGTGCCACCGATGGCACTTGCTTTCTGGCGTTGGATCATCGCCTTCGTGCTGGTGTTGCCACTCGCCCTACCGCATCTGCAATCGCAATGGCGACATCTCATGAAAGGCTGGCTACCGCTGCTGGCCTTAGGCCTGCTCGGCGTCGGTGGCTACAATACCTTCGCCTACCTAGCGCTGCAGCACACCACGGCGACCAACGCCTCGCTGCTCAATTCCTTCATCCCGATCGCCACCATGGCCATCGCCTGGGCCTTTCTCGGCAAGAGACTGCGCCGCATCGAAGGCATCGGCGTCTTCGTCTCGCTGGCCGGCGCGCTGACCATCGTGTCGCGCGGCGACCCGGTCGTTCTTGCCCACCTCAATTTGAACGTCGGCGATCTGTGGATGCTGCTCGCCGTGCTCGACTGGGCCATCTACACCGTATTGCTGGCCTGGCGGCCGGCCGGTGTGCATCCGATGCTGATGCTGGGAACGACGATCTTCATCGGCCTGCTCGCGCTGATCCCGGCCTATGCTTGGGAATTGCTGGTGCAGCAACGGCACATGAACGTTCATCTCGGCTCGCTGGCCGTGCTGGCCTATGTCGGGCTGCTGCCGAGCTTCGTCGGCTACATTTTCTACAACCGCGGCGTGCACGAGGTCGGGCCGGCCAAGGGCAGCCTGTTCATCCACCTGATGCCGGTGTTCGGCACGCTACTCTCCGCAGTTTTCCTCAGCGAAGTGCCGTTCTGGTACCACTATCTCGGCATCGGACTGATCTTCACCGGCATCTGGCTGACCATGAAGAAGTGATGGGCCTGTTCGACTGGCTGCGTCGCCCGCAGCGGCAGGCGATCCCCGAAGACCTATGGGCCGTCACGCTGGCCCGCTACCCGTTTCTGGCGACGCTTGCGGTGCACGAGCAAAATCGACTGAAAACGCTGGCCGAAGAGTTCCTCGCCGAGAAGGAATTCAGCACCGCCGGCGGCCTTGAACTCACCGACGAAATCTGCGTCGCCATCGCCGCCCAGGGCTGCCTGCCCATTCTCAACCTCGGCCTCAGCGCCTATCGCGACTGGGTCGGCATCGTCGTCTATCCCGACGAATTCGTCGTACCGCGCAGTTTTCAGGACGAAGACGGTGTCGTGCACGAGTTCGACGATGTGCTCTCCGGCGAAGCCTGGGAAGGCGGCCCGCTACTCGTTTCGTGGCACGACGTGCAACTGGCCGGCGATGGCTACAACGTGGTGATCCACGAGTTCGCCCACAAGCTGGACATGCTGAACGGCGAGGCCGACGGTATGCCGGCCCTGCACTCGGGCATTGGCGAAGATGAGTGGGACGACGTTTTCGGTGCGGCCTACGAGGATTTCTGCCAGCGCGTCGATGGCAGCGAGGAAACGATCCTCGATCCCTATGCCGCCGAAGCGCCCGAAGAGTGCTTCGCCGTGTTCAGCGAGAGTTTCTTCGAGTTGCCCGAGGTGCTGTTCGCCGAATACCCAGCAGTGTATGAACTCCTGAAGCGCTACTACCGTCAGGACCCGCTCAGCCGGCTGACGAACCCGGCCAGCGCCGCCAACACCGCCGCTTCCTGATCGCGCTGCGGCGTGTGGCCGCACTGGGCCAGCTTGAGCAGTTGCGTACCCGGCACCTGCTCGGCAATCACGTCGATCTGGCGCATGGTGGCGTATTCGTCGTCATCGCCCTGAATGGCCAGCACCGGGCAGGTGATTTTCGCCAGGTAGTCTTCAATATTCCAGTCACGGAAAGCCGGCGACAGCCAGCAGTCGTTCCAGTCGGAGAAGACGCGCGGCGCATCGTGGTGGTAGCGCGCGAGTTTCTTCGGCCAATCGGTGCTCGCCCAGGCCTCGCGGGCCACACGGATGCCAGCCAGCGTTTCTTCCTCGACGAATTCGTGCGGCGCCATCACCGCGATGCCGAGCGGCCGCGCCGGGTGCGCGCCGGCGAAGATCAGCGCAATGCTGCCACCGTCGCTGTGGCCGACCAGGATGGGACGCTCGATGTGCAACGCAGCGAGCAGTGCCGGCAACATTTCTTCGCCTTCGCGGTGCATGTAGCGTGGCGTGCGCGGCTCGGCGTAAGGCTCGGAATGCCCGTAACCGGCACGCGAATAGACGATGACCCGGCAGCCGGTTTCCGCCGCCAGTTTTTGCGGGAAATCGCGCCACATGGTGACGCAGCCCAGCCCTTCGTGCAGCAGCACCAGCGTCGGCTTGCCCTCGGCCGTGGCCGGATAGTCGCGATATTCGAGCTTGAGTCCGTGGACGACGATATGTTTCATGGCTTCAGCAAAAAGTCGCGGACGACTGCGATCTGGTCTTCGCAAAGGAACATCGGCGCATGGCCGACACCGGGAATTTCGGCCAATTCGGCCCGTGCACCACGGCTGGCCATCTGCTGCCAGACCTCGCGTGCCAGCAAGTCGGATTCGGCACCGCGCACGACCAGCATCGGCACCGCGATACGCTCGTAGATCGGCCACAGGTCGATATCCTGGCCGACGAAAGCGGCGCGGAAGGGTTCAGCGATGCGCGGGTCGTAGCGGAAGCCCCAGCGCCCATCGGAACGTTGAGCCACGCTGGTCTCGGTCAGATGCCGCCATTGCTCGTCGCTCAGTGCACCGAACGGGGCGCTGATCAGGCGAACGTAGGCCAGTGCCTCGTCGAAACTGGCGAATGTCGGGTCGACCCCGACGTACTCGGCAATGCGCTGCAGCGATTCGACGCTGATCAGTGGCCCCACGTCGTTCAGCACCAGGCGCCGGATCGGGCTGCCCTCCTGCGCCGCCAGCGCCATGCCAATCAGGCCGCCCATCGAGGTACCGACCCATTCGACGGTTTCCACGCCGAGGCGGGCGATCAAGGTCACCATGTCGGCGACGTACTGCGGAATGGTGTAATGCGTCGGGTCACGCAGGCGACCGCTGACGCCGCGCCCGACGACATCGGGGCAGATCACGCGGTAATGCGCCGACAGTGTCTCGGCCAGCGGGTCGAAATCGCGCCCGTTACGCGTCAGGCCATGCACGCAGACGAGCACGCGCGGATTGTCGCGCGCCCCCCATTCCGTGTAGGCCATGCGATGCAGGCCCGACGGGCTCAGGCATTGCACCGATCCGGTGGTGTATTTCATTTTTGTCTCCTCCGGGTGAAATGTATCACCGGCCATGCCAGTAGCGTGCATGCTCGCCGCGCCAGCCGCTCAACCTTGGCGCCCCTTCCGCCGCTAGTTGCACCTGTACCGCCCCATCGCGGTCTGTCCGCCAGATTCTGACGTCGCGCGCCGCGTAGCGTTCCATCACCTCGGCTTTGGGATGGCCGAAACGGTTGCGATAGCCGACCGGAACGATCGCCTCCTTGGCGCCGACGGCATCGAGAAAGGCCTCGCTTGAGGAGGTACGCGAACCGTGATGCGGCACGAGCAGGATATCCGAACGCAGCTTGGCGCCCTCACGCGCCAGCAGCACCGCTTCGTCCGGCGCCTCGATGTCCGAGGTCAGCAGCAGGCTGTTGTCACCCGCACTCACCTTCAGCACGCACGACGCATGGTTGGTTTTTGCCCTTTTTGCCGCGTGCACCGCAGCAGTCACTTCCAGCGGATGCAAAACGGCGAAGTCGACGCCATCCCAGCGCCAGCCTTGCCCGGCCTGGCAGAGTTGGCCGCCCAGTTCCGGCAAGGACGACAGAATCTCCCCAACCGGCAGCGCCGCCCGTAGCGAAGCCGTGCCGCCCGAATGATCGGTATCGCGATGGGTGACGACTAAGGTGTCGATCCGATTCACGCCCAGCCAACGCAGATAAGGCACAACCACGCGCTGCCCGGCGTCCGACTCGGCACTGTAGAGAGGCCCCGGATCGTAGATCAGCGTGTGCTCGCGCGTACGCACCACCGTCGCCAGCCCCTGCCCGACATCGAGCACGTCGATCCACGCTTCGCCTTCGGCGGGTTTCGCTACCGGCCAGAACAAGGCCGGCAACAACAAAAACACACCCAACAGCCGCCCCGGCACCCCACGCGGCAGCAGGCAAACCGCCACGCCTAGTCCAGCCGCAACGGCGGCCCATAGGGTCGGAGCCGGCGCCTGCCAGACCGGCCAGACGGCACACCATTCGAGAAAGCGCAGCAGCCACTCCAAGACAAGGTGCGCCAAGGCCAAGATAGGCCACCACGACAGTAGGGCCCCGAGCAAAGCCAGCGGCGTGACGATGAAACTGACCACAGGAATCGCCAAGGCATTGGCCAAGGGCGACACCAGCGAGAATTGCTGGAAGACGAGCAGCAACACCGGCAAGGATGCCAGGGTCGCCGCCCATTGCACCATGCCCCAGCCGCGCAGCCGCTCGCGCCAGCCGACCGGCTGGCCAATCTGTGCCGAGCCGACGTAGAGCAAGGCCGCCACCGCGCCGAAGGACAGCCAGAAACCCGCCGCCAAAACGGCCCACGGGTCGATCAGCAGAACCACCAGCAAGGCCAGCGCCAATACCCGGCTCGGCGCCACAATTCGCCCTGACCACGAGGCCAGGCCAGCGACCAGCAGCATGTAGAGGGTGCGCTGCGCCGGCACGGCAAAACCCGCCAGCAAGGCATAGCCGAATGCCGCCAGACCGGCCGCCGCGATCGCTGCCTGCTGCGCCGGCAGGCGGATGACCAAGGCCGGTACACGTCGCCACAGCGCTCCGACCAAGCCGCCAAACAGCGCCGCCACCATGGTTACATGCAAACCTGAGATCGACATCAAATGTGTCGTTCCGGTGCGATTGAATACCGACCACAGCTCACCGTTGACCGCCTTCTGATCGCCCACCGCCAGCGCCACCAGGATGCCAACTTGGGGATAGCGCTCGACTGGCAAGGCGGCGAAAAAACGACTGCGCACCCCGTCGCGCAGGCGCTCGACAGCGTATCCCAAGCGCCAAACCATGGAATCCAGGCGCTCACCCGGGCCGGGCCGAACATAGCCGGTCGCCCGGATGTTACGCTCCAGCAGCCAAGCCTCGTAATCGAACCCGCCAGGATTGGCGTTCCCATGCGGCCGCTTGAGACGCACCGTCAGTTGCCAGCGTTCGCCGGGCCGCAGCGGCGGCAACTCCGCCTCGCCCTCGCTACTCCCCCGGTACCAGGAAAGCATTATCCTTCCCGGCACAGCGACTCCTTCAGCGGCCATCCGCTCGACGTCAAATTCGAAGCGACTGCCGTTGGCAAAGCCCTGCGGCAAGCCAGCAATGACGCCGACAATCTCGATATCGCGTCCTTCCATGGCGATCGGCAGTTCGTCGGCCAAGCGGAACTCAGCGCGCCAGGATGCCCAACCGAAACCGAGCAGCAAACAGGCAACGATGACCAGCGCACGACTCGCCCGCAAACGTAAGAGACTGCCTAAACCAAGCAATGCAGCTCCGCCCAGCAGAAAGCCCCAGGCCATCGGCAATACCGGCAGGCTTTGTAGGGCGAGAACGCCAACAGCAAAGGCGAGAACAGGCAAACGCATGCCTCGATCATAAACCGAGGCTAGCTAGCTGACAGTGGCCTTCGCTTTTCCGCAAATAAAAAAGCCGGCATCAGCCGGCTTGCCGAACGATTCGCGGATCACGTCTTGAAACGTGCGACCTCGCTACTCAGGGTTTCCGCCAACTGGCGCAACTTGTCGGACGTATCGGCATTGCCGCGGGCGGCCGCATTGTTCTCCTCGGCCATCTGGGCAATGCGCTCGACGTTCTGCGCAATCTCGGTGCTGGCCGCTGCCTGCTCGCGTAGCGCAACGGTGATTTCCGACACCGAATCGACCACATGGCGCGAACGATCCTGTACCTGAAGGATGGTTTCGCCGGCCTGCTTGGCCTTGTCGACCCCCAGCGCGACGCGCTCGACCCCCTGCTTCATACTGCTCACCGCAGCCGCAGTGCCGGACTGGATACTGCCAATCATGTCGGCAATCTCCTGCGTCGACTTGGTGGTGCGCTCGGCCAGCTTGCGCACTTCGTCGGCCACCACGGCGAAGCCTCGCCCGGATTCACCGGCACGTGCCGCTTCGATGGCCGCATTGAGCGCCAGCAGGTTGGTCTGGTCAGCAATGTCCTTGATCGTCCCGACGATAGTCGAAATCTCGTCGGACTTTTGCCCCAGCGCCTCGACCGTCTGCGCCGACTGGTTAACGGTTTCGGCGATTGCCTGGATTTCGGTAACCACGCCATCGACAATCCTACCGCCCTCGGCTGCCACCTCGTCCGATTCACGCGAGGAACTTTGCGCATCCTGCGCATTGCGCGCAATGTGATCGACGCCGACGGTCATCTCCTCGACAGCCGCCGCCATGCTCGATGCCGAATCGCTTTGCGCCCCGGTACTCGTCGAAATCTGGTGGCTGGACGACGCCAGTTGCTCTGCCGCTGCACGCAGGGAGTGGACATCGGACTGCACACGCCCCAAGAGCTTACGGAAAGCAGCTGCCATCGCATTAAAATCCATCCCCGCATCGTGCAATTCGTCACTTCCCTCTGTGACGAATTCGACGGTCAGATCACCATCGGCCAGACGCTTCGCTCCGTCCGAAAAGATGCGAATGCTGTTGATTACCGAGAAATAGGTACCGACGCTCAGGTAGCCGACCACCAGCATAACGACGAAAGCCAGCATCAACTGGAAGGTCAATTGGCGCTGTGCCACACTTTTTCGAGTTTCCAGCTGTTGCTCGAACTCCGGAATCAGCGTTTCAAACATTACCTTGTAGCCCAAGTCGATGATCTGTGTCGCAGTAGCAAAATACTCCTGTGGCGGGGTCGTAAATTTCTCGCCCAAGATATCTTCACGGACCAAAGCGAATAGTTTCTCGACACCCGAGGAAAATTCCTTGGTCGGCCCACTCAGGCTGCCTTGCAGAGCCGGGGCATAACGCATCACTTTTTCCAGATTATGGTTCTGAGCATGCAAGGTTGCTGCCATCTGTCCAATCTGTGCGCTCAAATCGACACGCATCTGCGGCGACAGTTCTTTGCGCGTCAGCACAGCAGTACCGCGGGCACGCAAAATGCCCAACGGCTCAAGCATCGCAGGCATCTTCGAAACAACGGTATCCATGAAGTAATAGGTATCCATGGCAGGATCGAGCGTCAGTTCCGTTTCATCCGCCATATCGACCATCATCACCAGCATCTGGGCAATCATGCCTGTATGGCGCTTTAGGTTATCCTGCGCTGACCAACTTAGCCCCTGTGCCTGGATACTGGACCACTCATCGCGAACACCACGCCACTCTGCACTGTCACGCAACTTCTGCGGTAGCGCCGCGTCGGTGGCAATGAGCGCCTCTGACACTTCCTTTTCCTTGGCCGCACGCTTGTCCTTCATCGCCTCATTGCCGTTCAGCACGCCGGAAGACAGTCCCCGATGCTGCTGCATGGCCTGAACCATACGGTTCATCGGCTTTAACACCTGAACGCCATCCAACTCATGCTGGGCGGTCTTGATATCGCGATATAGGTTATTAACCACTGTAACCAGCAGCACGGCCAGAACGACCGATATGGCGAGTCCGAGCACGAAAAACTTGCTGGTATAGCGAAGGCGATTCATCAGGGAAATCGCGGGTGTAAATAAGGCTTGCATAAGGATGGCTCCCAGCCGTTCGCAAACAGCAAAATGTTAAATTCTAGACACAAATCTGTCCGTCATTCAAGATCAGAACGCGATCTGCCCGCATTGCCAAGGCCCGATCATGCGTCACCATGACTAGGCTGGCCTGCTGCTGGCGCACCCGCTCGATCAGCAAATCGAACACCACGGATGCCGTATGACTATCGAGATTGCCCGTCGGTTCATCCGCCAGCAGGCATGACGGTTCACTCACCAGTGCCCGTGCGATCGCCGCCCTCTGCCTTTCGCCCCCGGAAAGCTCGCCCGGTCGGTGTTCCAGGCGGTGGCCGAGCCCGACGGCAGCGAGCGTCGCTGCCGCCCTCTCCAACGCCGCATCGCGTGCTTCGCGGCGAATCAGCAAGGGCATGGCGACGTTTTCCAGCGCCGTAAATTCCGGCAGCAAATGGTGGAACTGATAGACGAAGCCGAGATGCCGATTACGCCAATCGCCGCGGTGCACCTCGTTCATAGCCGAAAAATCGCGCCCCATCAGCCTCACGCTACCCGTTGTCGGTGTATCGAGGCCGCCCAACAGATGCAGCAAGGTGCTCTTGCCCGAGCCTGAGGCGCCGACAACGGCTACCGTCTCGCCGGCCGCCACCGCCAGATCGATGCCTTCCAGCACCGGCACCTCCAGCCCGCCGCCGCGGAACACTTTACCCAGCCCTGCCGCCTGCAGAATGATCTCACTCATAGCGCAAGGCCTCGGCCGGATTGACGCGCGAGGCCCGCCAGCTGGGATACAAGGTCGCCAGCAACGACAAGACAAAAGCGATCAGGGTCACGCCCCACACATCCCCCCATTGCAGATCCGACGGCAGGTCGGATATGTAATAAACATCCTTGGCCAGGAAGTGGATACCCAGCATGCGTTCGATAAATGGCACGACGACATCGATATTCAACGCCAGCGCCACGCCGCCAGCAACGCCAAGCCCCAGCCCGATGAAGCCGACCAACGCCCCCTGTACGACGAAAACTGCCATGATCGACAAAGGCCGCGCCCCCAAGGTGCGCAGGATGGCGATATCCGCCTGCTTGTCCGTCACCGCCATGACCAATGTTGACACAAGGTTAAATGCTGCCACTGCCACTATTAGCGACAAAATGATAAACATCATATTTTTTTCAATCTGAACAGCACGGAAAAAATTGGCATGGCTCTTTGTCCAGTCATGCAGATAGGCATCCGCATTGATGTAGCCAGCCAGTTCGCGTGCGATGCGCGGCGCCTGGAACAGATCGTCCACCTTCAAGCGCACGCCGGTCACCCGGTCATCCATTTGGTAGAGTTTTTGCGCGTCCTGCAGGTTGATCAGCGCCAGACCCGAGTCATACTCGTACATGCCGACCTCGAAGATGCCGACCACCTTGAAGGACTTCAGACGCGGTACCACGCCAGCGGGAGTCACGGTGCCCTGCGGCGCGACCAGCGTCACCTTGTCGCCGGTGAACACGCGCAACGAACGCGCCAGGTCGGACCCGAGCACGACGCCGAACTCCCCCGGCCGCAGATCATCGAGACTGCCGCTCTGAATTGTCTTGCGAAAGTCGGCCACCCTGTCTTCCTGGTCCGGCAGGATGCCGCGCACAATGGTGCCCTTGACCCCGCCATCGACGCTGAACATGCCCTGCGACTGCACGAAGGGCGCGCTGGCCTTGACCTCCGGATGCTTCATCGCTTGCGCGGCGATCGCCGGCCAGTTCTCCAGCTCCCCATTGATTCCGGTGATCTGGATATGTGAGGCGACACCGAGGATGCGCGTGCGCAGTTCCTTCTGGAAACCGTTCATCACCGAAAGCACGACGATCAGGGCCGCTACACCGAGGCCGATGCCCAGCATCGAAATCAAGGAAATGAATGAAATGAAGTGGTTACGACGCTTGGCCCGCGTGTAGCGCAAACCGATCAGCAACTCGTAAGGCAATGCCATATGTATAGCCCGGACAGCGAAAGTCGCTATGGTACACTTTTCCCGTTAACCGACTGCGACCGCAACCGTGCACCTCACCCTGCTTGTTCCCGAACTGATCTGGCCCGAACCGGGCGACCAACTGACCCTCGGGAACCTGGCGCTGCCTGGCCTGAGTTGGCTGCTCGCCCACGGCAAGCTGCAACACCGCCCGGCGGATGCCTTTGAGAACGCACTCGCCAACCGTTTCGGCCTGAGCGGCGCCCCCTTCGGCACCCTCCGCCTGCTCGGCGAAGCTGACGGCGAACTCGCCCGCGACGGCCATTGGCTGTGCGCCGATCCGGTGCACCTGCGTTTTCACCACGAGCGCATCGTGCTGGCCGATGCCGGCGCTTTCGAACTGGCCAAGGACGAAGCCACCGCCTTGGTCGAGGCGCTCAATGACGAATTCACCGACGTCGGCCGCTTCCACGCCGCCGACGCCCGCCGCTGGTATCTGCGGCTGAATGCTGCGGTGGACCATGCCGTCGAGCCACTTTCCGCCATCGCCGGCAAGCGCATCGCCGCCGATCTCCCGGGCAATACCGCGCCGCTCACCCGCTGGCTCAACGAAGTGCAGATGTTCCTGCACAACCACCCGCTCAACGACAAGCGCCAGGCAGCGGGCCATCCTGCAGTCAATAGCCTGTGGCTGTGGGGTGCCGGTACCCTGCCGCCCGTCGCCCCGACCGGCGATGCCGCTGTCTGGAGCGACAATCCGCTCGCCATTGGCCTCGCCCGCGCCGCCGGCATGTCTGCCCGGTCGCGTCCGGACGGCCTCGCTGGCCTGCTCGACCAGGCCAGCGCCGACCGTCAATTTGTCGTGCTCGACCAGATGCTGCCGCCAGTACTCTACGAAGACGGCGAGGTCTGGCGTCAGGCCGCCGCCGAGCTTGACCGCCACTGGTTCGTTCCCTTGCGCTCCGCGCTGGGCCGCCGCGTCAAGCACCTGACCCTGATCGCCCCCACCATCTACGGCTGCCTCGAATGGCAATTCACCGGCGCCGAACGCTGGAAATTCTGGCGCAAGGAACGCCCGCTGGCCGCTATCGCCAACGAACTGGCCCAGCAATTCGCCGAAGGAAAACCCGCTTGACCCGCATCGTTACCCGCAACGTCCCGGCCCGCGCCGTCTGGCAACTGGAACAGCAAGGCCTGCACCCGCTGCTCGCCCGCCTCTACGCTGCGCGCGGCATCACCGACAAGGCCGAACTCGACTACGAGTTGAAGTCCCTGCTGCCGCCCGCCTCGCTGACCAATGCGCTGGACGCCGCGCAAATGCTGGCCGACGCCATCGAAGCCGAAGCCAAGCTGCTGATCATCGGCGACTACGACTGCGACGGTGCCACCGCCACGGCGGTCGGCATGCGCGCCCTGAAGGCGCTCGGCGCCGACGTCGATTTCCTGCTGCCCGACCGCTTCAAGCTGGGCTACGGCCTGTCGCCGGAGATCGTCGATCTCGCCGCGCAACAGTCGCCCGACCTGATAATCACCGTCGACAACGGCATCGCCAGCCTTGAAGGCGTCGCCCGTGCCCAGCAGCACGGTATCGCCACGCTGATCACCGACCACCACCTGCCGGCCGAAACGCTGCCCGCCGCCGATTGCATCGTCAATCCCAACCAGCCGGGCTGCGACTTCCCGTCCAAGAACATCGCCGGCGTCGGCGTCATGTTCTACGTCATGCTTGCCCTGCGCGCCGAGTTGCGCGAGCGTAGCTGGTTCGCGCCGCACGTTCCCGAACGCCCCGAACCCAATTTTGCCGATCTGCTGGACTTGGTGGCTCTCGGCACCGTGGCCGACGTGGTCAAGCTCGACCGCAACAACCGCATCCTGGTCAGCCAGGGCTTGAAGCGCATGCGCGCCGGCCGCCTGCAGGCCGGCCTCGCCGCACTGTTCAAGGCGGCCGGCCGCGACCCGCGCCGGGCCACCGCCTTCGACCTCGGCTTCCTGCTCGGCCCGCGCCTCAACGCCGCCGGCCGGCTGGCCGACATGCGCCTGGGCGTCGAATGCCTGATCACCGACGATCCGGCCCGCGCCCTGCAAATCGCCCAGCAACTCGACAATTTCAACCGCGAACGCCGCGAAATCGAAGCCGACATGCAGGCGCAGGCCCTGCACTTGCTGGACAACACCGACTTCGACGACAGCGCCGCCGGCATTGCCCTGTTCGACGACAGCTGGCACGAAGGCGTCATCGGCATCCTCGCCTCGCGCATCAAGGAAAAGCTGCATCGCCCGGTCTTCGCCTTCGCGCCGAGCGAGGGCGGCATCATCAAGGGTTCCGGCCGCTCCATTCCCGGCCTGCACCTGCGCGATGCGCTCGACCTCGTGGCCAAGCGCGCTCCTGACCTGCTGGTGCGTTTCGGCGGCCACGCCATGGCGGCCGGTGCCACCTTGCGTGACGGCGATTTCGCCCGCTTTCAGGCGCTCTTCGCCGAAGTTGCCAACGAATTGCTCGACCCGGCCGACCTGACCCGCACGCTGGAAACCGACGGCGCCCTCGAGGGCGGCTACATCTCGCTGGAAACGGCGCGCCTGCTGGAAAACGAAATCTGGGGCCAGGGCTTCCCGGCACCGCTCTTCGTCGATGAATTCGACGTCGAACAGCAGCGCATCCTCAAGGAAAAGCACCTGAAACTGCGCCTCAAGAAGGGCAACAGCCGCATCGAGGCCATCCAGTTCAACTTTGCCACCCAGCCCGGCCCGCGCACCCGCGCTGCCTACCGGCTGTCGATCAACGAGTACATGGGCGTCGAAAGCCCGCAGTTGATGATCGAGCACCTGGAATAAGCGGCCTGAAAATTCGCCTTTTCGGGCAGTGCACCGCAGCCATGACCTCGACCCGCCGGGAAATCCACATCCGCCCCATGCAGGCGACCGATATCGCTGGCGTGCTGGCCGTGCAGGCACTGTGCTATGCCCCGGCGATGAACGAGTCGGCGCAGACCATCCTGCACCGCCTGCAACAGGCCGCCGGCTTCGCCTGGGTCGCCGAAACGCCGCAGGGCATCATCGCCTATCTAGTCACTTACCCCTCGCAACTCGGCAAACTGACCCACCTGGGCGAGGCCTTCCAGCTAAGTGAAACGGCGGATTGCCTCTACCTGCACGATCTGGCCGTTGCGCCAACCGGCCAAGGACTTGGCCTGGGAGAACAGCTGGTGGAACACGCCTTCGCGGTCGCTCGCAGTTGCGCTTTGCACCATGCAGCGCTGGTTTCGGTACAGGATTCGGGGGACTACTGGCAAAGCCTCGGCTTCGCCGCGCAGGACATCGACCAGCCCTGGCAAAGGGCCGCGCTGGCCAGCTACCTGGCGCCGGCCATCTACATGACCCGCGAGCTGGCCTGATTATTCGCCGACGACGTCGGTACCGGCTGGCGGCGTAAAACGGAAAACACTGGCGGACAAGGCCGGGTTGCGCTCAAGCTTGGCGAAGCGCACCACCGTCGTCTGGCCGAAGCTGTCGAGCAACTCCATCGCCTTCAGGTCGCCACCGGCAAAGCCCATGCGTACCCGCTCGAAGCCGCTGTCGCTGGCTTTCGGCGTGGCTTCGACCCATTCCAGGCCGTCGCCGTTGCCAACATCCTTCAACGTGAAGTTCTTTTCCAGCTCATTGCTACCGGAAAGCAAGGCCGCCGGCGACGAGCCGATGGCCTGACCGGCCTTGCGCACCGTCACCTGCTGCAATTCGGGGTCGTGAATCCACACCTTCTCGCCATCGCCGACGACCAGCTGCGGATAGGGCTTCTGGATTTCCCAGCGCAGCTTGCCGGGACGGGAGATGGCAACCAGCCCCGACGATTGCTGTGGCTTGCGACCGCTTTTGGCGATCACTGTCTGGCTGAATTCGGCCTTCAGCGTACGCGTGTTCTGCAAAAACTGGTGCAGTTGATCGATGGCGCCGGCGTGGGCAAGGAGCGGGAAGGCCAGTGCTGCGGTGCACAGCCATTTTTGGGCAATTTTCATGCGGCAAGCTTACCGCGCCAGCGGGTAGCGCGGTGTTTCAGGGTGTAACGAAACGGGACAAAGGCCGCAATCACTCGGCCGGTTTCTTCATCAGCACTTCGCGACCGCCCCGCCCATCCATGGCCGAGACGAGGCCGGCCTGCTCCATCGCCTCGATCAGCCGGGCCGAACGGTTGTAGCCGATGCGCAGGTGGCGCTGAACCAGCGAAATCGACGCCCGCTGGTTCTTCAGCACGATATCGACGGCCTGGTCGTAGAGCGGGTCGCTCTCGGCGTTTCCACCCCCCTCGCCACCTTCGCCGCCGCCCTCGTCGTCGCCGCCCGCGCCGTTCAGGATGTCCTCGACGTACTCCGGCGCACCGGTCGACTTCAGATGCTCGACGACGCGATGCACCTCGTCATCGGAAACGAAGGCGCCATGCACGCGGGTCGGGTACCCCGTGCCCGGCGCCAGATAGAGCATGTCGCCCATGCCGAGAAGCGCCTCGGCGCCCATCTGGTCGAGGATGGTGCGCGAGTCGATCTTGCTGGAGACCTGGAAGGCGATGCGGGTCGGAATGTTCGCCTTGATCAGACCGGTGATCACATCGACCGATGGCCGCTGCGTGGCGAGAATCAGGTGGATACCCGATGCGCGTGCCTTCTGCGCCAGACGGGCGATCTGTTCCTCGACCTTCTTGCCGACCACCATCATCAGGTCGGCCAGTTCGTCGATAACGACCACAATGTAGGGCATGAACTGTAGAGGCTCGGGCGCTTCCGGCGTCAGGCTGAGCGGATTCGGGATATGCTCACCGCGCTTCTCGGCATCCTTGATCTTGGTGTTGAGGCCGGCGATGTTGCGCACGCCCATGGCCGACATCAGCTTGTAGCGCTTTTCCATCTCGGTCACGCACCAGTGCAGCGCGTTGGCCGCCTGTTTCATGTCGGTGACCACTGGCGCCAGCAGGTGTGGGATGCCTTCGTAGATGGACAGTTCGAGCATCTTCGGATCGACCATGATCAGGCGCACATGGTCCGGCTCTGACTTGTAGAGCATGGACAGGATCATCGCATTGACCCCGACCGACTTGCCGGAACCGGTCGTCCCGGCCACCAGCAGGTGCGGCATCTTGGCCAGATCGGCCACCACCGGCTGGCCGCCGATATCCTTGCCCAAACACACGGTCAGCGGGCTGCCCATGTCGTTGTACGGCTTGCTCGAAATGATCTCGCACAGCTTGACGGTCTGCCGCTTCGGGTTGGGCAGTTCCAGCGCCATGCACGACTTGCCGGGCACCGTCTCGACGACACGGATCGACACCATGGCCAGCGCCCGCGCCAAGTCGCGCGCCAGATTGACGATCTGCGCCCCCTTGACGCCAACAGCCGGTTCGATTTCGTAGCGGGTAATGACCGGCCCAGGCATCGCCGCCAGCACCTTGACCTGGACGCCAAAGTCCGAGAGCTTGCGTTCTATCAGGCGCGAGGTGTATTCGAGCGTTTCGGCACTGACCGTCTCGGTCATCGGCGGCGCCGGGTCGAGCAGGTGCAACGGTGGCAACTTGCCACCGACGATGGCTTCCGGGAACAGCATTTGCTGTTTTTCGCGCTCGACACGGGCTTCGGCCTTCTTCGACACCGGGACAGCCGGCGGTGCCGGCGTTTCGATGACGATGGGCTCGTGCAGTTCGACACGGCGCTTCTCTTCCTCGACCACCACCTCACGCTGTTGCGCGACTTCCTTACCGATCTGGCGGTCGCGCCAGGCATCGAGCCGGCCATAGAAAAAGCCGACAAAGGATTCGAGCCCGTAACCGAGCTTCTCGAAAGCCCACAGCCAGGACATGCCCGAGAAGACGCTCCAACTCGCCGCGATCAGGGCCAGTAGCAGCAAGGTCGAGCCGGTATAGCCCAATTGCGTGGCCATCAGCTTGCCCAGCTCGATGCCGAGCATGCCGCCCGGCGCCAGCGGCAACTGCGCCTTCAGCGAATAGAAACGCAGGGCCTCCAGCGAGCAACTGGCCAGCAGCAGGATGACGAAGCCGATCAGCGACAGGATCAGCGAACGGTCGACCGGATCAGCATCGCTGTTGTACTTGCGAAAACCCCACCACACGGACATGCCGAGCAGCACGATCCACCACCAGGCAGACAGCCCGAAAACATAGAGCAGCAGGTCGGCGATCCACGCCCCGGCGCGGCCGGCCGGATTATGCAGGGTCTGCGAGGCGACGGAATGCGACCAGCCCGGATCTTCGCCATGGAAGCCCCACAGAGCTAGGATCAGGAATAGCGTGATCGCGCCGACGGCCAG
This sequence comes from Azonexus sp., assembly GCA_041909105.1. GTDB lineage: Bacteria > Pseudomonadota > Gammaproteobacteria > Burkholderiales > Rhodocyclaceae > Azonexus. Next base: position 117,304 of record JAYREE010000011.1, on the reverse strand, counting down.
CCAGCGCGATTCCTGCAACAACACACCAATCTTGTCCGGCAACGCACTGGGCGCTGCGTTGCGCTGAGCCATACGCGCCACGTCAGTTCCCCAGGATGACCGTACGGTCGCCTTCGACGGCAATGTAGCCGCTCAATTCCAGGTCACGCATCACCTTGCTGACCATTTCGCGCGATGCGCCAATCATTCTTGCCATATCCTGCTTGGAAATCTTCTTCTTGATCACACGCCGCCCCTCTTCCATTTCGGAGAGATCGAGCAGCAACCGCGCCACGCGGCCATAGACATCGAGCAGCGCCAGGCTCTCGATCTTGCGGTCCGCCTCGCGCAGACGCTGGACCAACACCTGCATCAGCTTCAAGGCCACCTGGAAATTATCCTGCATGCAGCGCTGGAAGGAATCCTTCGACAACACCAGCAATTCGCAGGCTTCAGCCGCCACCACGTTGGCGGAACGCGGGCTGCCGTCGATCAGGCCCATTTCGCCAAACGACTCGCCCGGCCCGAGCCAAGCCAGGATGATCTCGCGCCCCTCCTCATCGTGGTTGGTCACCTTGGCCCGACCGGTCAGCAGGATATACAGCGAATCCGTACTTTCTCCGGCCCGCACAACGAATGCCCCACGCTCGACCCGGCGTCGGCCGGAAACCTTGGACAGCTTTTCCAGTTCGACCTCGTCCAGCCCCGAAAAAAGCGGCAGGCTGCGCAATACCAATAGACTAAGACCACCGGGAGTCGCTGACATAAATCAGTTTCCGTTCATAGTGTTACGAGCCGATTATAAACCGCTTTCAAAAAAGCTATGGAACTTATAAAAAATCGTTGGCTCAGACCCGGCTATAATTTTCCGATCCATTACCCAGAGCTAGCAGAGAACGATCATGACCCAGAATGTCCGCCATACCCCGCTCATCATCCTCGGCTCCGGCCCGGCCGGCTACACTGCCGCCGTCTATGCCGCCCGCGCCAACCTGAAGCCGGTCCTGATCACCGGCCTCGCCCAGGGTGGCCAGCTGATGACGACGACCGAAGTCGACAACTGGCCGGCTGCGGCCGACGGTATCCAGGGTCCGGAACTGATGGCGAACTTCGAAGCCCATGCCCGTCGTTTCGAAACAGAAATCATCTTCGACCATATCCACACCACGAAGCTGACTGAAAAGCCGTTCACGCTGATCGGCGATGCCGGCACCTATACTTGCGATGCCTTGATCATCGCCACCGGTGCATCGGCCATGTATTTGGGCCTACCCTCCGAAGAAAAGTTCATGGGCAAGGGCGTTTCCGCCTGTGCCACCTGCGACGGCTTCTTCTACCGCAACAAGCCGGTCGCCGTGGTTGGCGGCGGCAATACTGCCGTCGAAGAGGCACTTTACCTCGCCAACATCGCCAGCCATGTGACGGTGATTCACCGCCGCGAAAAATTCAAGGCCGAGAAGATCATGCAGGACAAGCTGTTCAAGAAGGCCGAGGAAGGCAAGGTCACCATCCTGTGGAACAGCACGCTGGACGAAGTAGTGGGTGACGACTCCGGCGTTACCGGCCTGAACGTCAAGAACGTGCAAACCGGCGCGCTGACCAAGGTGGATGTGCACGGCGTTTTCATCGCCATTGGCCACAAGCCGAACACCGACATCTTCGCCGGCCAGCTGGAAATGGACAACGGCTACCTGGTCACCCAGGCCGGCCGCAACGGCAACGCCACCCAAACCAGCATCCCCGGCGTCTTTGCCGCCGGCGACGTACAGGACCAGATCTACAAACAGGCCTGCACCTCGGCCGGCTCGGGCTGCATGGCGGCGCTGGATGCCGAGCGCTACCTGGACAACCTCGGCCACGCCTGATCGCCCTTGATTGACCCGGAAGACCTCGCCGCCTTCCACGAAGCGGTAGCAGGCGCCAAGCCGCTACCGCCGGTCGATCGCGCCGAAATCGCCCGCCCGAAAAAAACGCCGCCATCGCGGCCTAGAAGCCACGAACAGGAAACACGGCAGCCGGCCAGGTCGACACTGACAGACACCCTGCCCGCCCACTGGAACGCGCATCGTGAGGGAAATATTCCGTCGAGGCCGACTGACCCCGAGCAGCTGGCCTTCTTGCAGGCCATCGCCGGCGTCGAACCGCTGCCTGAGCGCAATGTCGTTGTTCACGGCAGCCGCCCGCCGGCGCCCAAACCGCTCCAGCACATTGCCGACGAGCGCGCCGCGCTGCATGAAAGCCTGCACGGCCATATCGGCCTGCAGGACCGCCTGGAAGGCGGCGACGAGCCGCATTACCTGCGCCATGGCCTGGCCAATACGGTCTTGCGCGACTTGCGGCGCGGGCGCTGGGTCATCCAGGATGAACTCGACCTGCACGGCCTGAATCGCGAAGAAGCGCGCCACCAATTGGCGACTTTCCTCGCTGCCTGCCTGCATCAAGGCAAACGCTGCGTGCGGGTCATCCACGGCAAGGGCCACGGTTCGCCGCAAAAGCTCTCCATCCTGCGCCAACTGGTGCGCGGCTGGCTGGCGCAGCGCATCGAAGTGCTCGCCTATTGCCAGGCCAAGCCGGCCGACGGCGGCGAAGGCGCGCTGATCGTCCTGCTGCGCAGCCAGAAATGACAAGGGCGGCCTGAGCCGCCCTTTTTTCTTGAACCCGATTTTTACCTATTTCGGGCAGTGCACCGCAGCAGTCGCTTAGATGGCCGACTCGTTGGTCTCGCCGGTGCGGATGCGCACGACCTGCTCGACCGGCATGACGAAAATCTTGCCGTCGCCGATCTTGCCGGTGCGGGCGGCCTTGATGATGGCGTCGATGGCGGCATCGACGTTCTCGGTAGCGACCACGACCTCGATCTTGATCTTGGGCAGGAAGTCGACCACGTACTCGGCACCACGGTACAACTCGGTATGCCCCTTCTGGCGGCCGAAACCCTTCACTTCGGTCACGGTCAGACCGGTGATGCCGACTTCCGACAGGGCTTCGCGAACTTCGTCGAGTTTGAAAGGCTTGATGACGGCTTCGATCTTCTTCATTGCTTGTCCTCTCTCAGACTAATGACCGGTTTCAAAATTCGTCCGGATAACGATTGGTAATAGGATAACGCCAATCCTTGCCAAAACCACGCGGCGTGATGCGAATGCCGATCGGCGCCTGCCGGCGCTTGTATTCGGCAATGCGCAGCAAGCGCACGACGCGCCGCACATCGGCTTCCGGCAGACCGGCCGCAATGATCTCGCGCGGGCTGCGGTCCTCTTCCATGTAGGCGCGGACAATTGCGTCGAGCACCTCGTAATCCGGCAAGGAATCCTGGTCCTTCTGGTCCGGCTTCAACTCGGCAGAAGGCGGCCGGACGATGATGTTCTCGGGAATAACGGGCGCACCTTGGCAAAGGCTATTGCGATAACGCGACAGGCGATAGACCAGAGTCTTATAGACATCCTTGATCACCGCGAAACCGCCAGCCATGTCGCCATACAGCGTGCAATAGCCGACCGCCATTTCCGACTTGTTGCCGGTAGTCAGCACCAGCGCCCCGGTCTTGTTCGACAAGGCCATCAGGATATTGCCGCGGATGCGCGCCTGAATGTTCTCTTCCGTCGTATCGGCCGGCAAACCGGCAAACAGCGGATCGAGCATGGCGGCGTAGGTCTTCATCGCCGGCTCGATGGCAATCTCGTCGTAACGGCAGCCCAGCTGCCGAATCATTTCGCGCGAATCGTCGAGGCTCATCTGCGCCGTGTAGGGCGACGGCATCATGACCGCCCGCACCTTGTCGGCACCGAGCGCATCGACCGCCACACACAGCGTCAGCGCCGAATCGATGCCGCCCGACAAACCGATGATAGCGCCCTTGAAGCCGGTCTTGCCGATATAGTCGCGCACGCCAAGCACCAGCGCCTTGTAGGCCTCTGCCTCGAGCGGCAATTCGGCACAGAGATCGTCGGATCGCAACTCACCGGCTGCGAAATCGACGATGCCGATGGCTTCCTCGAATTGCGGCAGGCGCATGACCACATGTTTGCGTGCATCGAGGGCGAAGGAATCACCATCGAACACCAGCTCGTCTTGCCCACCAACCAGGTTGCAATAGATGACCGGAACACCGGTCGCATCGACCCGCTCGCCGACGACCTGAACACGCTCCTGCGTTTTGTCCAGGTGACAGGGCGAGGCGTTGAGGACGAAGAGCAGTTCGGCGCCCGCCGCCTGGGCCGCTTCGGCCGGGCCGCTGACCCAGATGTCTTCGCAGATGTTGACGCCACAACGCACACCGCCCAGCGTAACAACGCAAGGCTCGGTGCCGGCATCGAAATAGCGTTTTTCGTCGAACACCTGCGCATTGGGCAGGCTGTTCTTGTAATAGACGGCTGTTTTGCGGCCGTTTTCGATTACGGTCGCTGCGTTGTAGCAGGAACCGTCTTTCTCCTCCGGATAGCCGACGACCACAGCAATGCCCTCGACACGGGCAGCCAAATCGTCCACAGCCCGCGCACAGGCCCGATAGAAATCCGGGCGCAGCAGCAGGTCTTCCGGCGGATAGCCGCAAATCGCCAACTCCGGCGTCAGCAGCACATGGGCGCCGCGGGCCTTGGCCTCGGCGGCGCACTTCAGGATACGTTCGACGTTGCCCGTCAGGTCACCGACGGTGGCGTTGAACTGGGCAACGGCGATACGCAACATACCAATATTTCGGTTACTTGGCTTCCGCTTCGTAACGGGCAACACCTTCCATGATTTCCTTATGGGCAGCTTCAATACCTTGCCAGCCCAGCACCTTGACCCACTTGCCCTTTTCCAGATCCTTATAGTGTTCAAAGAAGTGGGAAATCTGGTCAAGCAGAATCTGCGGGATATCCTCGAAGGTTTTGACGTCGTTGTAGGTCTGGCTCAGCTTGGGCACCGGCACGGCCAACAGCTTGGCATCTTGGCCGCCTTCATCTTCCATGGCCAGCATACCGATAGCGCGACAACGCACAACGACACCCGGAGGCAAGCCAAACGGCGTCACAACCAACACGTCAACCGGATCGCCATCACCGGCGATGGTATGGTTAATGTAGCCGTAGTTGCAGGGATAATGCATCGCCGTACCCATGAAACGGTCGACGAAAATCGCACCGGATTCCTTGTCAACTTCGTACTTGACCGGATCGGAGTGAGCCGTAATTTCGATGATGACGTTGAAATCTTCGGGGAGGGACTTGCCAGACGAAACGTTGTTGAGTGCCATGGTTGTATCTCTGCGTTTTGGTTTAAGAACACGTAATTATAGCGTCCTGATGGCCTTGATTCAGCCCCAGGCCGCAACAAACTCGCGCCAGTGCAGGGCGTCGATCTTGCCCAGTTGCGCCTTGACGAACTCTGCCTCGGCCACTTCCTCCTCGGCGGTCAGCTCGCCGCGCATGCGCCGGAAACGGTTATAGACCAAGTAGGTATTGACCACGTCGGTCTCGCAGTAATCGCGAATTTCGGCGATCTTGCCATCCTGCCAGGCCGACCACACCTTGCCGCCATCCATGCCCAGCTTGCCAGGAAAGCCGAATAGCTTGGCCAATTCGTCGAGCGGTGCGTTGGCCCGCCCGTTGTACATGGCCAGCAGATCCATCAGGTCGAGGTGTCGCGTGTGGTAACGACTGATGTAGTTGTTCCACTTGAAATCGCGCGAATCGGCGTAGTCGCCATCCCCCATGTCCCAGTAACGCGGTGCGGCGACACCGTGCAGCATACCGCGGTAATGCAAGACCGGTAGATCGAAGCCACCGCCATTCCAGGAAACGATCTGCGGCGTGAACTTTTCGATGCCGTCGAAGAAGCGCTGGATGATCTCGCCTTCGTCCAGGTCGGGTTCGGACAGCGACCACACCTTGAAACCGTCCCCGGCGCGCAGCACGCAAGAAATGGTGACGATGCGCTGCAGGTGCAGTTGCAGGAAATCGTTACCGGTTTTCGCCCGGCGTTGCTGGAAGGCCAGTTCGGCGACTTCGTCGTCGGAAAGCTCACCCGGCAGATCGTTCAGGCGACGCAGGCCGGCGACATCGGGAATGGTCTCGATGTCGAAGACGAGCACCGGCTTCATGCCGGGAAGACCCCGGTGGATAGATAGCGGTCACCGCGGTCGCAGACGATGGAGACGATCGTTGCATTTTCCAGTTGCTGTGCCAGACGCAGCGCAACGGCCAGAGCGCCACCGGACGAGATACCGGCGAAGATACCCTCTTCCATGGCCAGACGCCGCGTCATGGCCTCGGCATCAGCCTGGCTGACGTATTCGATACGATCGATATTGGCGCTGTCATAAATCTTCGGCAGATAGGCTTCTGGCCACTTGCGGATGCCGGGAATCTGGCTGCCGTCTTCCGGCTGGCAACCGACGATCTGGATGGCGGGATTCTTTTCCTTGAGAAAGCGACTGGTCCCCATGATGGTACCGGTTGTCCCCATGCTGGAAACGAAATGGGTGATCTTGCCTGCGGTATCGCGCCAGATTTCCGGACCGGTGCCTTCGTAGTGGGCAATCGGATTATCCGGATTACCGAACTGATCGAGGATGATGCCCTTGCCTTCGTCGCGCATTTTCTCGGCGACGTCGCGCGCCAGTTCCATGCCGCCATCCTTCGGCGTCAGCACCAGCTCTGCGCCGTAGGCGCGCATGCTTTGCCGGCGCTCGATACTCTGGTTTTCCGGCATGACGAGGATCATCTTGTAACCCTTGATCGCCGCCGCCATGGCCAGCGCGATGCCGGTATTGCCGGAGGTCGCTTCGATCAGCGTATCGCCCGGCTTGATGGCGCCGCGCGCCTCGGCTCGCTGGATCATCGACAGCGCCGGGCGATCCTTGACCGAGCCGGCCGGGTTGTTGCCCTCCAGCTTGGCCAGAATGACATTGCCGCGCTTGTCGTTGTCGGCGCCGGGTATGCGCACCAAGCGCACCAGCGGCGTGTTCCCGACAAAATCCTGCAGGGTTTTATACATGCTTATGCAGCCACTCGATGTATTGGGAGACGCCCTCCTCAACCGTGGCCATCGGGGCTTCGTAGCCGGCTTCGCGCAGGCGCGTCAAATCGGCCTGGGTGAATGCCTGGTACTTGCCCTTCAGTGCCTCGGGGAAGGCGACATATTCCAGCAAACCTTGTGCCCGCAATTCGGCCAGCGTCAGCGGCGCTTCGTTTTTTGCCTTGCGGCAGCCGTTCACCGCAGCAACCGCCACATCGTTGAAACTTTGCGCCCGGCCGGAGCCCAGATTGAAGATGCCCGACTTTTCCGGGTGATCGAGGAAGAACAGATTGACCTTGGCAACATCGCCGACGAAAACGAAGTCACGCATCTGGCCGCCGTTCTCGTAGCCGTGCGACCCCTCGAACAGCTTGACCTTGCCGTCCGCCTTGAACTGGTTGTAGTTGTGGAAGGCGACGGAAGCCATGCGCCCCTTGTGCGTTTCGCGCGGGCCATAGACGTTGAAATAGCGGAAACCGACGATCTGCGAAGACGGATTCTTGGCCAGACGCTGGCGCACGATCTGATCGAACAGGAATTTCGAGTAGCCATAGACGTTGAGCGGCCCTTCGTACTGGCGCTCTTCCTTGAACACACTGCTACCGCCATAGGTCGCCGCCGACGAGGCGTAGAGGAACTGCACATCCTGATCCTGACACCAGTCGAGCAGGATCATGGAGTAGCGGTAGTTGTTCTCCATCATGTAACGGCCGTCGGTTTCCATGGTGTCGGAACACGCGCCCTCGTGCAGGATGGCGTCGATTTCGCCATCGTAATGCCCGGCCTGGATGCGCTCGATGAAGTCGTGCTTGTCGATGTAATCGACGATGTCGCAGTCGATCAGGTTCTTGAACTTATCGGCTTTGGTCAGGTTATCGACGGCAATGATGTTGGTCACGCCACGCTCGTTCAGCGCCTTGACGATATTCGATCCGATGAAGCCGGCTGCGCCGGTGACAACGATATACATCCTGTTCTCCTTACAATGCAGCGAGCAGCTCTTCGCGGGCGACGACAGCCGTCCCCAGCTTGCCGACGACGATACCGGCAGCAACGTTGGCGACGCGAATGGCCTCGGCCCAATCGGCACCGGCAGCGAGCATGACGGCCAAGGTGGCAATCACCGTGTCGCCGGCGCCCGAGACATCGAACACTTCACGGGCCTGCGCCGCCTGATGATGGGTTTCATCAGCAAAAAGAGTCATCCCCTCCTCGCTACGCGTGACCAACAAGGCCTCCAGACCAAGGTCGCCGCGTAACTTGCGAGCCTTCGCTGCGAGTTCCTCTTCATTCTTCCAGGAGCCGACCACCTGCTTCAATTCCGAGCGGTTCGGCGTGATTACTGTGGCTCCAGCATACTTGGCCCAGTCGTCGCCCTTGGGGTCGACCAGCACCGGCTTGTCGTGCGACCGTGCAATACGGATCATTTCGGAAATATGTGTCAAGCCACCCTTGCCGTAGTCGGACAGGATGATCACATCAGCCTGCGTCACGCGCTGCTCGAAATCAGCCAACTTGGCTTGCAGGATTTCGTGCGACGGCGGGGTCTCGAAATCGATGCGCAACAACTGCTGCTGCCGCCCAATGACCCGCAGCTTGACGATGGTGTCGAGATCGCGGTCGATATGCAGACCTGCGTCAATCTGGCCTTCCTCAAGCAAACGCCCCAGCGCCTTGCCCGCATCATCGTCACCAACCACTGACAACAAGGCCGTTATTGCACCAAGCGAGGCGGCGTTGCGGGCCACGTTGGCCGCTCCACCCAAGCGCTCTTCTTGACGCTCGACCTTGACCACAGGCACCGGTGCTTCCGGAGAAATCCGACTGACCTCGCCAAACCAGTAACGATCCAACATCACATCGCCGACAACGAGCAGGCGAACCTCTGCAAGCTTATCCAGCATACTCACCTGCGCTCAACGCCCGATGGCGAAATACTCGATCCCAGAACCACGTACGAACTTCGGATCGTAAAGATTGCGCCCATCGAAAATCACCGGGTTATTCAAGGTCGCCTTGATGGCCTCAAAATCCGGACTGCGGAATTCCTTCCACTCGGTCACGATGACCAAGGCATCGGCACCGGCCAGTGCCCCCATCGGACTCTCGGCATATTTCAAACGCGGCTCGTTACCGAAGATGCGCTGCGTTTCATGCATGGCCACAGGATCGTAAGCTGTCACGGTAGCTCCAGCTTCGAACAGATCGGCAATCAACTCACGGCTCGGCGCTTCACGCATATCGTCCGTATTCGGCTTGAACGCCAGACCCCAAAGTGCGAAATGCTTGCCTTTCAGATCACCGAAACGGTTTTTGAGCTTCTTGGTCAGGACATGTTTCTGTTCGTCGTTGGCCGCTTCGACGGCGTTCAAAACCTTCAGGTTGATACCTGCATCGTCCTGCGCTGTCCTGATCAGGGCCTGGACGTCCTTCGGGAAACAGGAACCACCATAGCCGCAACCAGGATACAGGAAGTGATAACCAATGCGTGGGTCGGAACCAATGCCCTGGCGCACCATTTCGATATCCGCACCCAGCACCTCGGCTAGGTTGGCCAATTCATTCATGAAACTGATCCGCGTTGCCAGCATTGCATTGGCAGCGTACTTGATCAGTTCGGCACTCTTGACGTCAGTAACGATCAAGCGCTCATGATTGCGCTGGAATGGCGCATACAACGCGCGCATCAGGTGAATCGCTTGCTCGTCTTCGGCGCCGACGACGATGCGATCCGGCCGCATGAAGTCCTCGACCGCAGCACCCTCCTTCAAAAACTCCGGATTCGAAACGACGCTATACGGCGTATCGATACCGCGCTTTTTCAATTCATCGGCGATTGCCGCCTTGACCTTGGCTCCGGTACCGACCGGCACGGTACTCTTGTCGACAACGACCTTATAGTCGGTCATCAGGCGTCCAATATTGCGGGCAGCGGCCAGCACATATTGAAGATCAGCCGAACCGTCTTCGTCCGGCGGAGTGCCCACAGCGATAAACTGAATTGTCCCGTGGCGAACCGCTTCCTCGATATCGGTCGTGAAGTGCAGGCGACCAGCGGCCACGTTGCGCCGAACCATATCCTCCAGGCCCGGTTCATAAATTGGAATACCGCCCTCTTTCAGGATGCGGATTTTTTCCGGATCGACATCCAGACACAATACGTCGTTACCGACTTCAGCCAGACAAGTGCCACTGACCAGGCCAACATAGCCCGTGCCAACAACCGTAATCTTCATGTGTGTTCCTACAAGGATTGATCGAATTCTTCGCTACGCCGCGGCGAATAGGTTTCCCATCCACCACAGGCCGGACAACGCCAGTAGAACTGACGCGCCCTAAAACCGCAATTATCGCACCGATAACGCGACAAGCGACGCGTATAGCCCTGGATGATGCTCTTGGCCAACTCCACATCGGGCTGCACTTCCGGTGCGGCCAAGGGCATCCGTGCACTCATCAGCTTTTCCAGGCCAAGCAAGGTCGGGTTCCGTTGCAGTTCCCCACGCACCAAACGATAAGCTGCCTCGTTGCCTTCTGCCTCAAGTACCAATTGGTAAACCACATCAAGCAAATCTAGTGAAGGATAACGCTCAAGGAAGCCACTCAGCAGTGCAACCCCCTCATCACGACGTTCCAGGCGTCGATAGCTCTCCAATAGGCGTTGGGCGACCAAGGCAAGATAAGTCGGATCCTGCTGCTCTATGCGTTGCCAAGCCTCGATAGCCCCAAGCAGATTACCTTCCTGTTGAAGGATGTCACCCAACAGCAAGCTCGCCCGGACACATTTGCGATTATTCTGCATGGCAACATCGAGATACTGCCTTGCAACTTCAGGACGAGAGCGCATGATCTCGTTGGCTGCCAACTCACAGTAGTATTCGGCGATGTCGCGCTGCGATGCCACGTCGGGCAATTCTTTGGCAATTTCAATGGCCTTGAGCCACTCTTTTTCGGCCTGATAGATATCAAGCAGATTGCGTTTTGCATCTTCCGCCAGTTCGGTCGCCAGCAATTTATTGAATATTTCCTCTGCCCTATCCAACAAACCAGCCTTCAGAAAGTCCTGCCCCAACTCAAGAAGCGCCAACAAACGAACCCGCTCTTCCAGATCAGGAAGATCAATCAGGTTCTGATGCATGCGAATAGCCCGCTCCATCTCACCTCGCCGCCGAAACAGATTACCCAAGGCAAAATGCAACTCTATCGTTTGGGAGTCGACCTGAGCCACCTCTAGAAACGAATCGATCGCCTTGTCGGGTTGCTCGTTCAAAAGAAAATTCAGGCCCTGGAAATACGAGCGAGGCAAGGCACGCGATTCTTGCACAACCTGCCGCATATCGACCCGAGCCGCCGCCCAACCAAGAGCAAAAAACAATGGAACCAGCAGCAGTTGCCAGTATTCAAACAATTCGTTCATAACACCGGTGGGTCCTCATGGGATACCTCGGTTCGCGCAGTGAGCATACGCTGACACTTGGCGAGTTCTCGCCTCAGCCGATAGACCAGTCCGAGCAGGGAGAACACCCCCAACATAATGCCTGCACCAAAAAAGGCGAGCAGCACCAAGACCAGAGGTGCCTCCCAAGCCTGCCCAGGAAACCAGTACAAGCTAACCGGCATAGTATTCTGAAGCGCAAAGAGCACCAGAAGAACAAACAATACGAGGCGCAAGCCCCAAGCAATTATCGTCATCGTAATCAAGAAAAAGGGCAGTGAAATCATTCACTGCCCCTGAATCTACCACATTAGGCCAAACCCAGCCTCAGGTCGCTTGATCGACCCGTTCGCGCAATTCTTTCCCAGCTTTGAAATGGGGAACCCACTTTGCCGGGACGTTGACCTTATCCCCAGACTTGGGGTTGCGGCCAATGCGCGGCGGCCGGTAGTTAAGCGCAAAGCTTCCAAATCCGCGGATCTCAATGCGATCCCCGCGCACCAGCGCTTCGGACATCGCATCGAGAATCATCTTGACCGCGAAATCGGCATCCTTTGCAACCAACTGCGGAAAGCGTTCCGCCAGCCGGGCAATGAGCTCGGATTTGGTCATGCTTGAGCCTTATCAGCCTTGTTGGTTGAGCTTGGCCTTCAGCAATGCCCCTAGGTTGGTCGTCCCCGAGGCAGCGGAAGATTCTGCAGCAAACTTCTGCATCGCTTCGTGCTGTTCGGCTTGATCCTTGGCCTTGATGGACAGGTTGATGCCACGGGTCTTGCGATCGACGTTGATGATCATCGCTTCGACTTCGTCGCCGACCTTCAAATGCTGCGACAGGTCTTCGATACGATCACGCGAGAACTCGGAAGCACGCAGGTAGCCTTCGTTTTCGCCGTCGAGAGTCATGACTGCACCCTTGGCGTCGACCGACTTGACGGTAGCACGAACGATGCTGTTCTTCTCGTGAGTGGCGATGAAGTTGGTGTACGGATCACCTTCGAGCTGCTTAATACCGAGGGAGATACGTTCCTTCTCTACATCAATACCGAGCACGACGGCTTCGACTTCGTCGCCCTTCTTGAAGTTGCGGATTGCCTCTTCGCCAGACTGGCTCCAGGACAGGTCGGACAAGTGAACCAGGCCATCGATACCGCCGGGCAGACCAATGAAGATACCGAAGTCGGTGATCGACTTGATAGCGCCCTTCACCTTGTCGCCCTTCTTGTGGTTCATCGCGAATTCGTCCCACGGATTCGCCTGGCACTGCTTCATCCCCAGGGAGATACGACGACGCTCTTCGTCGATCTCGAGGATCATGACTTCGACTTCATCGCCCAACTGGACAACCTTGGACGGGTGGACGTTCTTGTTGGTCCAGTCCATTTCGGAGACGTGCACCAGACCTTCAATGCCCTGTTCGATTTCGACGAATGCGCCGTAGTCGGTCAGGTTGGTGACCTTACCGAACAGGCGGGTGCCAGCCGGGTAACGGCGGGCGATACCGACCCACGGATCGTCGCCCAGTTGCTTCATACCCAGGGAGACGCGGTTCTTCTCGGCATCGAACTTGAGGATCTTGGCGGTAACTTCGTCGCCCACGGCCAGCACTTCGGACGGGTGACGGACACGACGCCAGGCCAGGTCGGTGATGTGCAACAGACCATCGATACCGCCCAGGTCGACGAATGCGCCGTAGTCGGTGATGTTCTTGACGATACCCTTGACGACGGTACCTTCCTTCAGGTTTTCCATCAGCTTTTCGCGATCGGCATCAGCAGTCGCTTCCAGCACGGCACGGCGGGACAACACGACGTTGTTGCGCTTGCGATCCAGCTTGATGACCTTGAATTCGAGGGTCTTGCCTTCGTACGGGGTGGTGTCCTTGACCGGACGCATGTCGACCAGGGAACCCGGCAGGAAGGCGCGCACGCCGTTCGACATGACGGTGAGACCGCCCTTGACCTTACCGGTGATGGTGCCGGTCACCAGAGCGCCGTCGTTGAGGGCTTGCTCCAGGTAGTTCCAGGCAGCGATGCGCTTGGCGCGATCACGCGAGAGGCGGGTGGCACCGTAGCCATCTTCCAGCATCTCGATGGCGACCTGGACGAAATCGCCGATATTAACTTCGACGTCGCCCTGATCGTTCAGGAATTCTTCTACGGGAACGTAGGATTCGGATTTCAGGCCGGCATTGACCACGACGAAATTGTGATCGATGGCCACCACTTCGGCAGTGATGACTTCGCCTTGGCGCATTTCCTGGCGAGCCAGGGATTCTTCAAAAAGTTGAGCAAAAGATTCCATTACGGACAGACTTTCTTGCCGCGGCAGAACCGCAGCGGGTTGAGAGTTGCAAAACGCCGCCACCAACAGGGGACGACTCCTTTACTTCAATGCTTCAGTAGCCCAATCGAGAACCTGATTAACTGCCTGTTCCACAGTCAGATGGGTAGTATCGAGCAACTTGGCATCCGGCTCCTGGCGGAGCGGCGCGACGCCACGTTGCGCATCGCGCTCGTCCCGTTGTTTCAGATCCTCCACAAGGTCCGCGAGATTAGCAGACAATCCTTTTTCGATCAACTGCTTATAACGCCGCTCGGCGCGCACTTCCGCTGATGCGGTCAAGAACACTTTAAGCTGTGCTTTCGGGAAAACCACCGACCCCATATCCCGTCCGTCACCCACCAAGCCCGGCGCACGGTTGAACACCCGCTGACGGAATAACAGCGCTTCGCGCACCGTCGGCAAAACGGCGACTTTCGAAGCCCCCACTGACATCTCCTCGGTACGGATGGCATCTCCCACTAAACCGCCGTTCAGGCGAGTATCACCATCGACAAACTCGACATCCAGTTGGGCCGCAATCGCAGCTACCGCCGCCTCGTCTTCCCAGTTCACGCCTGCCTGACGCGCCGCCAAGGCGGTCAAACGATACAAGGCGCCAGAATCGAGATAGGAAAAACCAAGCGCAGCCGCCACGCGCCCGGCCACCGTCCCCTTACCAGATGCCGATGGACCATCAATGGCAATCACTGGCGCTGCTTTGGCGACGGATGCAAAACGCTCGAAATAATCCGGGAAGGTTTTGGCAACGCATTGGGGCTCATTGATGCGTAGCGGCGTTCCAAATGCTGCCAATGAGAAGCACATGGCCATCCGGTGGTCATCGTAGGTATCGATCCCCTCCGGTGGCGAAGTGCACCTTTCAGCCGGCATTACGCGAATGAAATCTTCACCCTCCTCGACCACAGCGCCGAGTTTGCGTAGCTCTGTGGCCATCGCCGCAATACGATCAGTCTCCTTGACCCGCCAACTGGCGATATTCCGCAAAGTAGTTACCCCCTTGGCAAACAGGGCTGTCGTCGCCAAGGTCATCGCGGCGTCGGGAATGTGGTTGCAGTCGAGATCTATACCGCGCAGGCCTCCTGAGGAAGCCCGCGCCTCCATCCAGTTAGGCCCCATTTCGATCGTACCCCCCATCAGCGCTAGCGCCTCAGTAAAACGCACATCGCCTTGAATCGAATCCCGACCAACGCCTTCTACACGAACAGGCCCACCTCCAATAACGCCGAGAGCCAAAAAATAGGAGGCGGATGAAGCATCGCCCTCAACATAAACCCCCCCAGGCGAAACATAATGACTACCCGCTCTCACTGTAAAACGCTGCCAACCATCGCGCTCGACAAGCACACCAAAACGCTCCATCGTTGCCAGTGTAATCTCGACATAGGGCTTGGAAATCAATTCCCCGATGACCTCCACGGCAACAGTCTCACCAGCTAATGGCAAGGCCATTAACAACCCGGTCAGAAATTGGCTAGAAACATCGCCGCGAACCTGAACAGTGCCACCGGAAGATATTTTCGAAGGCTTCAGTTGCAAAGGAGGAAAACCGGGATTCCCCAAATACCCAATATCAGCGCCAATTTGGCGTAATGCATCAACCAAGTCTCCAATCGGCCGCTCATGCATGCGCGACACACCACTAAGTTCGTAATTTCCTCCCATCAACGCCAGAGCAGCTGTCAGCGGCCGAAAGGCCGTCCCAGCATTACCCAAAAAAAGCTGCGCCCGTTTATTGGGAAAATGTCCACCGACACCCGTGATACGCCAGGCATTATCACCAAGCGACTCGACTAAGACCCCTAGCGCCTGCAGCGCCTCCAACATTCGTCCCGTATCATCGGAAACCAGAAGATCACGCACCTCAGTGACACCTTTGGCCAATGCCGACAACAACAATACACGATTAGAAATACTCTTCGAACCTGGCAGCCGCACCGTACCAAATGCAGCAACTTGTTGGGGAAGATCGACAAATTCCATGAAAAACACCCTTTGGAGCGAATTATGCCCAAAACTCACTCACAAACATCAATTCCGATCTTTCGATTACTTCGCCACGTACTCAGGGACAAAACGCCGAAGATCACGCTTAACATCAATAGCCGGCCGAACCGAAGTAGCCAACCAATCACAAACCTCATGCAACTCTTCGCTTGCCATTGCATCAACCTGGCGAGCAATCCTAAGTTTGGGATGTGGCGTTGGCAAAGTTGATTCGTCATTGGCTAGCAATTCCTCATAAAGCTTCTCACCCGGACGCAACCCACTGAATTCAATGAGGATTTCGTCCTCCAAAAAGCCAGACAACCGAATCATATCGCGCGCCAAGTCTACGATGCGCACGGGCTCTCCCATATCTAGCACAAAAATTTCCCCTCCTTCTCCCATCATACCGGCCTGCAATACCAACTGAGCAGCCTCCGGAATGGTCATGAAATAACGGACAATGTCTGGATGAGTTACAGTCAACGGCCCTCCCCGAGCAATTTGCTCACGGAATTTAGGAATGACACTCCCGTTACTTCCTAGGACATTACCAAAGCGGACAGTCACAAATTTTGTATTATTTTCACTGCGCAGAGCAGAACACAAGCGCTCTGCCAAACGCTTGGTCGCCCCCATGACATTGGTAGGGTTAACTGCCTTATCAGTGGAGATCAGAACAAATTTTTCACAACCTGCTTCAATTGTTGCACGTGCGATAGTCAGCGTACCCAACGCATTGGTGCGTACCGCCTGCCATGCATTCATATCCTCCATCAACGGCACGTGCTTATATGCAGCCGCATGAAAAACGACTGTCGGTTTTTCCACAGCGAATACTTCCGCAATGCGTTCTGAATCCCTTACGTCTGCCGCCCAAGCACGAATATCAAGGTCAGGATATTGGCGTCGTAACTCCTCATCAATACTATAGAGAGCAAATTCCGAGGTATCAAGCAAACACAAACGCGTTGGCGCATAATTTGCTATCTGCCGACACAATTCTGAACCAATAGACCCGCCAGCACCACTAACCAAAACAACTTGGCCAGCTAAAAAACCGTGGACTCCCGCATCATCCAGAGCCACAGCCTCTCTACCTAGGAGATCCTCCAATTCCACACGCCTAACGCTAGAAACCGAAAGTCGCCCCGATAGCAGATCGTCATATGATGGAACTGTCATCACATTCAGATTTTCCGCAGCCGCTAATTCAGCCACTCGCCGACGCTCTGCCGAACGCGCACTTGGCATAGCGATTATTACATGCTGCACACCAAAGCGGCCCGCAACTTCCCCCACTGTTTCGATTGGCGCAAACACGGGCAACCCATGAATCAAGGCCCCAGCTTTTTTCGGATTATCATCCATCACCGCAACCGGGTACCACTGCGCATTTCGATGAATAGCGCGTAATAGTAAATCTGCCGCCTCCCCAGCACCCAGTATTATGACCGGGTTTCCCCGAATCTTTGCTGGACCATAAATACTGTGCTCTCGCCAACTACGGTATGCAAACCGACTTCCACCCAAGATCAATATCAGCAAAGCGGGGTGTAACAGAAGAACAGAGCGGGGAATCATTACAACATCAAATAGATAGACAACACTGGCCAAAAGTGTCGAGCCAACAGCAGTCGCACCAACCAAATGTTGCAAATCTGAAAGACTCGCAAAACGCCAGATTCCACGATACAACCCAAACCAGAAGAAAAGCGACGCAAACAAGGGCACGACCCACAGAAGCCCTCTCCAAGCCGCCATCCAATAACCTTCCGGCAAATCAAAATTAAATCTCAAGAAAAATGATAATAGCCATGCCAACCCAATGGCTGCCGCATCATGAAACAATGCCAAATACACCCGATAGTTAAAACGTCGAACCATAGCAACACACACAAATGGGCAAAACAGTTCAGTTTACCGCAGCACTCACCACATCACCCAGAACAGCGCATGCTTTTTCAATCTCTTCGGACCTTAGTGACGGGTGCACTAAAAACATCAAACTGGTAGCTCCGAGCTCCTGAGCTGACACCAAGCGACTCCGAGGACGCCAACCAGTATTATCGAACGCCTTCTCCAGATAGACTTCGGAACATGAGCCTGAATAACACGGTACCCCCTCCCCATTAATTTCAAGCATGATACGGTCTCGACTCCAACCATCACGCAATCTTTCTGGAAGAACGAAGGCATAGAACTTATACCAAGCATGCTCAAAGTCTGAAGGGGGAAGAGGAACACGGATGGCCGAACAGTCAGCTAGAGCCCCCGCCAACCGCAAAGCATTATTCTTGCGAGACGCATGCCACTCAGCCATACGTTTTAGCTGGATACGCCCAATCACTGCCTGCATCTCAGTCATCCGCCAATTTGTTCCAAAAGATTCATGGATCCAGCGATATCCAGGAGGATGTTCGTTTCGGTAAATCGCATCCCACGACTTACCGTGATCTTTATATGACCACGCTTTTTTCCACCACGTTTCTGAGTTGGTTGTCAGCATCCCCCCCTCTCCACCAGTCGTCATAATTTTATCCTGGCAGAATGACCAAGCACCCAAATGGCCGATGGAGCCTACAGATCGCCCTTTGTACTTTGCTCCATGCGCCTGCGCACAGTCCTCAATCACATAAATCCCTGTCTCATTGGACAAGGCCATAATCGGATCCATATCACATGGCCAACCCGCCAAGTGCACACAAATGACAGCTCTGGTCCGCGGAGTCAATACTGCCCTAATACTCTCGGCTGTGATGTTTTGCGAATCACGATCAACATCGGCAAAAACTGGAGTAGCGCCTGCAGTAACAATACTGGATGCAGAAGCCAGAAAGGTACGTGGCGTTACTACAACCTCATCACCAGGGCCAATATCAAGAACCTTCAGAGCCAGATCAAGAGCCAAAGTGCCATTTGCCAACGCAATCGCATACCCACTCCCGCACCAGTCCGCAAACTCTCGCTCGAATTCACGACACTCGTGGCCGGTCCAATAATTGACCTTGTTTGACAACAGCACTCGAGACACTGCATCAGCCTCTTCTTGTGTAAAGCTCGGCCAAGGAGAAAATGGGGTATTTAACATTATGTACCCCTAAGTAGCGGACGAGCAGGGTTGCCAACCACGGTAACCCCGGCCGCGACATCCTTAGTGACTACCGCCCCCATACCCACAACAGCACCTCTACCTATCACCAACGGCTTCTCGGGCAGTCCTTGTTTAATAATCGCACCAGTTCCGATATAAGCATGATCTTCAATCAGTACATTTCCATTGCAGTGAACAGAAGGTGCAAAAGTTACATAATCACCAATCACACAATCATGAGCAATATAACTGTATAGGTTGGCATGAAAACAAATACCAATTCTAACATTCGAGGTTATCGTCACAAACGGAGCAATAATACTCCCACTTCCGACCACGACATCATCCATTTGGAGAGCATTTTTAGCTGTCACGTTAAATAATCTGATTTCAGAACTTTTACATCGCAGCATTAACTTTTCACGAATAGCACTATTTGCAATTGCCAAACTTACATATTTCTCTACGGCTTCAGTCGCAACGAACTCATCAAATGTGATTACTGCATGGCCATTGATAGTATTAGATACAGCAGCATCATCAATAAAGACAATACTTTCAGAAGAGACACCTATTGCCATTAATTGAGCACGAACAAGTGGCATAATCTCCCGCCCAAAACCACTTGCTCCATATACCCCATATAAATGGTTATTCATCTTCCCTGACACCTTGAAATTTTGACATCGTAACCTCCCCTGATGAACTAATTCCTTCTCGCGCAACCACTTTATTGACTGTCAACCAAAGAATCTTCAGGTCGAGCCAAAAGTTACGATTATCGACATACCAAACATCTAAATTAAATTTATCTTCCCATCTCAATGCATTACGGCCGTTAACCTGCGCCCAACCGGTAATCCCTGGACGCACTTCATGACGACGTGCCTGTTCTGCAGAGTAAAGTGGCAAATATTCCATTAGCAGCGGTCGGGGCCCCACCAAGCTCATATCCCCTTTGAGAACGTTCCATAGCTCAGGTAATTCGTCCAAACTTGTACTACGTAACCAAAGGCCAAATGGTGACAATCGCAGTGAATCGTGCAGAAGATTTCCATTCGAGTCCCGTCCCTCGGTCATGCTACGAAATTTCAACATGCGAAATGGCCGTCCATGCAGTCCAGGACGAACTTGAGAAAACAAAACTGGGCTGCCAATCTTGTACCGTACGATAAGCGCAAGCAACAACATAGGTACTGCCAATGCCGTTAATGCAATTAGCGCCAGAAGGACATCAACTGAACGTTTCATCTTCTACCGAACTTCTTGACTTCTCATTAGAATCACTTGCCAGCGACCTCTAACCAGGCGACCCAACGGTCCGCCAGCGCTCCACGCTCAAACTCCGTAGATGCCAAGATACGAGCCCGCTTTCCCATTGCTCTCAATGCAGGTCGATCACTGGCAGCCCGCTCCAGTGCATCGGCAAAGGCTCTCGGATCGCCGGCTGGAACCGCAAAGCCACATCGATGTCTTTTGATCAGATCGGCCACCCACCCCGGATAATTGTTTAGAACAGGTAGTCCCGCCGCAATGTAGTCGAAAAATTTGTTAGGCGATGTTCCAAAATAGAAAGCTGGCACATCTGCAAGTATCTGCATGCCCAAATCGGCTGAGGCCATCAGACCAGCAAGGCGCTGCTTGCCTACAGGAGCATGAAAAACCACATTAGTAAGTCCTTCCCTATGTGCACGCTCCATAAGACAGGGTTTCAACATTCCGTCGCCGACCAAAACCAGCTTTATATCATCTCGCCCCCGATACTTCAGTTCTACTGCCGCATCTAACACAGCATCGAGACCATTGGCCATCCCATGGGTCCCGGTAAATATGGCCATGAGATCATTATCACCTACGCCTTCCGGCCGCCATTTCTCCGATGAACCCGCAAAAATATCCAAATCACAACCATTTGGAACCGTGATTATGCGTTCTTTGGGAATTCCGCGCTTGGCAATACCATCAGCAATCCCTTCGGAAAGAGCAATTAAGCGTTGAGCGGAGTGGTAGCTCACCCATTCAAGCCCTCCCATCAAACCTAGCACCAACGGATTAGTAATGACCCCCATGGCGCGAGGCAACTCCGGCCACAAATCCCGCACTTCAAATACAAAGGGCCTTCCCCGCAACCAATGGGAAAAAATACCAGGGAGACTAGCCGTCAACGGTGTAGTAGTTGCAAAGAGTACATCGTATTTCTCAGTCAATGCCACCAAGATGCTACGCCAAGCAAAAACCCAAAAAACCAAGGCACGCTTAATGAAACCCATCTTATTGGAATACGCTAGCTCAAACTCGATCACGTCGATTCCATCAACCACGCCTCTCCGCTGCCCCCTCGCGAATGGTGACGACAGCCCCGTACAACCACTACTCGAGCTACCGCAAACCATGATCACTTGATGCCCACGTGCTATTAACCGTCGCGCCATTTCGTAGGAACGTGTACCAGTAGCTCCTTGCGGAGTGGAAAAGTGCTGATGAAAATATATAAACTTCATGCTACCTGTTTTATCACGGTTGAAATTCTGGCAGGTATATGGACTTCAATTTCGAGTACAGGCACATCAGTCCGCTGTAAATAATGTCGTGACTCTTGCCCAACAATTAAGGCAAGCCGTGCTATGGGCACATCCGCCGTAACGGCCAACACGATACTGCCAAGCCGCAGGATATTTCCATCCAGCACCCATTCACCAGGGATTAAACGCCAACGCAAAACTGCTTGTGAATTGAAACCAGAAACGTCATCCACGACGTCAAGTTGACGTTCCGACAACGTAACACAGCGAAGATGTCGCGCCCCTTGGCCATCCTTGTAACCGACCTTCAATTGATCGGCCTCCACCGTATAATTCCACTCCGGTTCAGGATTAGGCCTCAACCAATCTGCAAATAGGAAGCGACTAATTCTGGGCATTTGATCTCGGCCATCAAACTGGACGGTATTATGTGCTGCCGTGCCGGAAAAGTAAGTTAGCCACTCAGCTTCACAGTTGTAGCTAAATGTCCCAGCATCTCGAAGAAAATTCTCCCCTCCAAGCCAGAAATCGAGGTGTAGCACATCGGCCTGTCCGGGACGAAACTGGAAGCGAGGATAATGCAATAGAGCAAAAGCCGCCCCCTTTGAAAACACCGCAAAACCACTCTGATCAAACACCTCGCTACGTGTTGGGGCGATAAGTAACTCGGGAATTTTGATACCAAGCCACCGCAATGGAGCATTGAACTCCCCTTCACCATCGAACGCCCGTAAATGACAAAATAGAACGCTTGAAAGTTGGACAGAAGGACGAAAATCCCGGTATGGAGTATCGGAGAGAGGCAACAATCTCGCACCATCATTAGCCCCAAAATTAGGAGCATCCCCTCCAGGACGCACCATACTACGTAGCCAGTTAACAGCAGCTTGTACGCGTGAGAGATAATGACCGTCAAACTCAGGAAGTTGAAAAGCACGACGCCATACCTCAACCATCGATAAGGTATCTAGCAGCACACGATGATAATTGACGGAGTACTGGCTAAAGCCCCCGTCAGGCATGATCAGACGTGCCACGCGATTTTCCAACCAATTACGCCCCAGTTTAGCCCAGAAAGTGCCTCGACTCTCTGGACGCTGCAACGCCAGCCAACTTCCGCCAATAAATAATGCCGCAGCCTCAGAAGTGCCATGGTTGTTATCCTGCGCCACCGCGTAGCCCATGGTCGGCGCAATACGCTGAAGGTGCATCTCGATAAGATCCAGCAGCCCATTCTGGGTACATAGCTCCTGCCCCAAGAGTAATGCAGCCATGGCCAAGTGCATTACACGAATTGAGGCCTCCTGCCCACATTTCCAATTAACTCCACGATATGGAGGATTGTGCACCAGCCAGTCATTAAGCCAAGTCTCTAATCGCTCATGTGCACCATCAGTACCAACTTTCAAGTGTTGAGCAAATGCTAAAACCCAATCGAAACGCGAGGCCTCCCAGATTACCTTTATATCCCCAATATCTGGATCGAAATCAGGTATTTCCCACCATGGCTGCTCTCCTCCTTTCATACGTAATCCGCTGATTGGATTTGCATGCCAGTCAGGCGGCGTAGTCGTCACCGAAACAGGATGCACTCCAAAATAATGCAGTACCTCCCACCACTCACCGACAGGCCGAGGAAAAGATGTTGCACATTCCTCTATAGTATGTTTATAAAAAAATGGCCCCTGTGGAATTTCAGAACGCAACCTGCAAACCGAATTTAGGCGAGTTTTGATCCCAACACGATAGACAAACACTCGGATAATATTAAAAAACCCAAGTGAAATCAGAGTTGCAAGCAATGACACAAATCTCGTCATGCAGAATCAGTTTGACTACGTAAGAGTTGGGCCACCTCAATTGTGACCCTAGCAACTTCAAATATCTCGTCTATTGGTATCGGCGCCGGCTCACCTCGGGAAATAGCTCCCAGAAAACTGGCAACACAGTTAGCCTGCCCCTTGTCCTGGCGCCAGAGATTCATCTTGCAGAACCCCGGCCAACCGTAGCCGCGAAGCTTGCGGAAATTATCCAACTGCAAGACTCGCCCCGACGCAAAAACTTCCACACGCTCTTTGGGAAAGCTCGTTGCCCCATTGGCAAGGTAATGAATAGATCCGAAAGAGCCATCCGCAAATCCAAGAATGATTGTTGCCTTATCCTCGCTCACTGCCACGCTGGGTACATTGGCCATACGTCGTGCCTGAACAGACACTATCGGAGCACCAGCGAGGTAGCGCATAAGGTCAATAAAATGACATGCCTCGCCAATGATCCTCCCCCCTCCAACCATAGGATCCTGTGTCCAATGCTCAGCCGGTATAGCCCCTGCATTCATCGTCATAATGAATGTCTTAGGCTCCTTGACGTTTTGCAATAACTCCTTAATTTTCACTACCTGAGGAGCAAATCGGCGATTGAAACCTACCATCAAGTTGCGTGGCATGCCGGAGTCAGCCACATTACTCCAGGCAACTCGTACCGACTCCAACTCCTCATAGTCAAGCGCAAGGGGCTTTTCCACAAAGACGTGTTTGCCGGCAAGTAAGGCCTGCTCCGCAAAACGAGCATGGGAGTTATGACGAGTAACAATCGCCACAGCAGTAATAGCGTGATTGGAGAGCATGGCCTCGACACTCGTTGAAGCCTCGGCAAAACCGGCTTTTCTACCATGAATGACACCATTCACTCCCCCGGCAGTAACAATAGTGTGGAGTTGAGCCCCTGCCTTATTGAAAGCCGGAATCAACATGCGAGATGCATAATTTCCTGCCCCGATGAAACCACACACAGGCTTCTGTGGATCGACACTAAAAGAAGAACGCAAGGCGACAGAGCGACGGCCTCTATCAGATGCCGATTTATCGTATTCCAGCAATATCCCAAGGGCAGCACCACCCTGAGTCAGCACATCATAAGCTGCAGTCGCATCAACGAACGGAAAGCGGTAAGAAATTAGCGGCTTTACGTCGAGACGGCCATCGGCAAGCATATCCAGTACTGCCTCGAAATTTCTTTGCTCAGTCCACCTTACAAAGCCTAATGGATAATCCTGCCCTTTCTCCTCATAAGCACTGTCGTAACGCCCTGGGCCATAAGAACAAGACACCTGGAAGGAAAGCTCCTTCTCATAGAAATCCGCTCGGTTGAGTTCAAGACCAGTAACGCCCACCAGAATGATACGGCCACGTTTACGTGACATACGTGCCGCTTGGCTAATCAGATCAGAAGCCTGGGTAGATGCGGTTACGATGACCCCATCTACCCCTCTTCCACGAGAAAAAGCCAAGCCAGCCGCAACTGGATCCTCTCCGCCTCCCGGATTGCAGGTTTCCGCACCGAAGCTTCGCGCCAGCGCAAGTTTACGTTCATCAAAATCGATAGCCAGCACCCGACATCCGTGCGCACGCAGCAACTGGACAGTAAGAAGCCCAATCAAACCAGCGCCCGTAACCACGAACGCCTCACCGAGCGTTGGTGCTGCTAGGCGAATTCCCTGAAGACCAATACTTGCAACAACGGTAAATGCAGCGCTTTCGTCATTCACTCCTTCGGGAATACGTGCGCAGAGATTCTGACCAACCTTGACCATATCCGCATGAGGACCATTTGATACGACGCGGTCTCCTACTTGGAAATCACTGACCTCATCCCCAATTTCGGCAACTACACCAACATTGCAATAGCCAAGAGCTAATGGTTGGGCAAGTTTGGAGCGGACAGCATCGAGTGTTGAAAGCAAACCATCTGTTCGCACTTTTTCCAACACCAACTTTACTTTCTCAGGCTGCTTCATCGCCTTCTGCACCAACGATGCACGACCAAAATCAACCAACATACGCTCCGTTCCCGCGGAAATGAGGGAAACTGAAGAACGGATAACAACAGTACCGGCAGAAGCAAAAGGTGCTGGGGCCTCAACCACCGAGGTGATGCCACGACTCAAATCTTGAAGTACCTGTTTCATAATCGTTTTATTCCGGAAATTCGCTGTTGCTCCGCCGTTAAATATAGATGATTAATATGTGCGCTCACCCTTTCAGCGCCGAACTCTTCACCCAGCAATATGGTCAGCCTTGTAGAGCGAGCTTCTTCGCTCAACCAACCGCGCCAACTTTCACCCTCATTAAATACTTTCAATAATAAATCCTCGGTAGGCTCCTTTAAAACAATAGAGCAAGGCTCATCCATAAGTTGAGCATAGGCCGGATTGTCTAAAAGAATGGGAAGGCAACCACATGCAATCCCTTCCAAGATTGATGAAGAGAGTTGATCGCTATTGGGAACTGATATTGAGAAATCAGCCATGGACAACCAGCCCCTAAGTTCCTCTTGGCTAATAAAACCGCGCAAACATTTAATGGCTGAACACCCTTTTGCCGCGAGCAATACGGCATTGAGATACTCTTGGTCGCTATCACCTTCGAGAAGCAACAGCCGCCCACTCCCAGTCTTTTCAAAATAGCGCCGGAACGCAATAACAACTTGCAGAGTATTATAAAGAGGTGTCATGCGACGATTGTAAAACCAGACCAGTTCTTGAGCAGAAATACCAAGCACCTGTCGCCGTTCTACTCTCGCCAGAGGATCGTAGAAAAAGATAGGAGTCACGCCAAGAGTGAATGCATCGATGCGATTAGCAGATAACTTAAAGTGCGCCCGAAGAAATGCAGACATGCTAGCGGTACTTGCTGTTACTCTGAGCGCTCCTGAAAGAACTTTCTGTATCAGCCAGCGGTAAAGCCAACCACGAGTTGGCGCTGTATAAATTTCACTACCGTACGTTGTAACCACATAAGGATGCCCCGACAGCCATGCAGCCAAGCCATAACCTGACGTATTATGAGCATGGATTAATAGATCATTGCCCACCATGGATAATATTCGCAGTCGGAAGCCAAGCAAAAAATACCCTAATAGTTCGCCAATTCGACCGAGGCGTTCCAGCCAGAGAAAATGGCGTTTAACCTCAACGTCCGCCAATAAAGTATTTTCGTGGATTGTCTCCACCCTATGTTCGACACCGGCACGACGAAGACAGGAGGACCAATGCCTCACATGTGGGCTACCAGCATTAGCTAGAAAAACTACCGATTTCATGCACTTAATACCTTCGTAAAGAGCGCATAAAAACAAAGACTAACAAAATAGGCAAATAGAAACGCAAAAACAACGTACAAAATGCCCACAGGAGCAACCCACAAGAACCCCAGCCCAGAAGCAGCCCAAATAAGTGATACAAATGCCAACAGACCGAAGCGGCCCAGAGCTACAAAATGCTGAATGTAAAATGCTTGCTGAGCTGCCAGTAATGCTGAAAACTGCAACACGATCAGCCCTAAAGCACCTGAATTATCGAGCCCATAGAGCGCCAAGAGCAGATTTGCAACGCATGTAATAACAACCAGCCAAATTATACCAATAAGGAGATAGGCACGTTGTATCTGGCGCTCAAGTTGAATTTTCGTTTCAGCCAAGCCGTCATTGTATACGGACACCATACGTGGCACGACAACAGAACCCAATACTGAGGGTAAAAATATTCCCGCTTGAAATAATTGAAACGCCAAAGCAAAAGTCGCTGTTTCTCCCGTAGGAAGATCGCGCTGCACGACGTTCATCATTAGGTAAAAACCTCCTTGAGTGATCACGCCAAATAAGGAAGTTATCAGCACCTGTTTGAGGTCAGAAACAGCATCAATTAACAGACTACCGATTTGACGCCATTCACGACTAATTATTCGCTGGCTTGAGATAAAAAATAGCAGCGACACTAAGAAAAAAATCGAAAAATAGGCGTTAAGCGCCATCTCAACATCGGCAACGCTCCCCGCGAGCCAACCAGCAATAGCCGCCCCACCGTATATAGCGATTGAAGAGAGCCCTACTCTCAAATAGGCTCGATGGGCGCTATATATCGCATGCGCCATGGAATATAGGACCAAACCCAGCGAACACAGCACCACCCAAGCTTGTTCTAGCTTTGGAGAATCCAGCGCATGCAATAAAACATCATCAGAAAACAATATCCAGTAAATCAGAGAAATGGCGAGCAAGGCTGCCTGTATCAACAATCCCGAAAGAACGGCGCGAAGAATCGTCAGATTAATGTTTGCGTGCGCACCTGCTCGTATGATTCTAGGCACGCTACCCAAATTAGAAACTGCGGACAAAGCCGCACTGTAGGTCAAAACCAATACAAATCCGGCTAGGCCACCCGCACCAAACTGGCGCGAAAGAAAAAAACCGAAGAGCACGGGTACAAGCTTACCAATTCCGACCCCTAACACGAATACAACTTTACTTTTCAAGGAAAACTCTTCTCCGCCGGTATATACCGAGCCAGATTAGCCTCATATTCCGAAATTTCGTTTTTATCAAATCGCTCAGCAATCTGTCTTGCTGGATTACCCGCAACAATTGCGTAAGAAGGTACAGACTTGGTAACAACGCTACCCGCCCCAATTATCGAGCCGCGCCCGATGACAACCCCTTTCAAAATCGTCACATTTGAACCAACCCAGACGTCATCCTCAATCTTTATTGGCGGAGGAAACAATGTTTTTTCCTTGACCAAAAACATCGGGTATCGCTTGTCACGATATTCATGATCACCACCAAGGATCGTCACACTCGGACCAAATAGCACATAAGATCCAATTTCGATATCCCCCGAAAACCAAGCGCGTCCTCCAATAAAAACATTATCACCGATAACAATACTTTCATAAGAGAACACGGATGTCGCTGGGTCAAAAATCACATTTCCACCGACCCTATTAAAACGATAGCGATAAATGGTCATTTTCAGGCGGCGCCATAATCTAAAATTAAAATCATGCACATTTGCCAGCCCAGCCAATAGGAAACCCAACTTCCCCTTAGGCATAACCAAAACCTTGTGTATCAACTGTGTATGCGTTCAGCGGGAACACCATCTCAACGAACTGGCGATGCCGAACCAACAAAACCTTCACATCGGCCACATCATTGGCCTCGTCGGCGGTAACCAATTTCAAGCCGTGTTTATCTAGCGAAGACACGTTTGGCTCAACCACCACCACAGTTCCAGGATGTTGCCCCGCAAGGGCCATGCAGATAGCCAACGCAGGACTTTCTCGCAGATCATCAATGTCTGGCTTAAACGCTGCACCATAGCAAGCAATGGTTATATCTTCAGCACTTCGTTCCGGATTAGCCTGGAGAAAGTTGGCCACGGCCATTTTTACTTTTTCAAGCACCCACTTCGGCTTTAAATCGTTGACTTCGCGCGCTGCGCGAATCAGCTTCGCTTCCTTTGGCGACGAGGCAACGATAAACCACGGATCAACGGCAATACAATGCCCACCGACTCCAGGCCCCGGCATAAGAATATTTACCCGAGGATGGCGATTTGCAAGGCGAATCAATTCCCAGACATTTATTTCAAGCTTGTCACAAATCAAGGATAATTCGTTAGCAAAAGCGATGTTGACATCGCGAAATGAATTCTCCGTAAGCTTACACATCTCAGCTGTTCGTGCATCGGTGACTATGCATTCCCCCTGGACAAACTTTTTGTATAGCTGTACGGCCATGTCAGAGCATTTTTTTGTAATACCGCCAATAACCCGGTCATTTTGCACTAATTCGCGCAATACCTGGCCAGGCAATACTCTCTCTGGGCAATGCGCAATTCGAATATCGCTCGCCTCACCGAGAGTTTGTGGAAATGTTAGGTCTGGACGAGCCTTTTCAAGCCACTTTGCCATTTGTTCCGTCGCACCAACCGGTGAGGTAGACTCCAGAATAACCAAATCTCCTTTTTTTAGAACTTTAGCAATTGAATTAGCCGCACTCTCGATATAGCTCACATCCGGTACATGCGGTCCAGAATCTCCCTCCTTAAAAGGAGTAGGCACAGCAATTAAGAACGCATCAGCTGCCTCTGGCTCAGTTGTTGCACGAAGATATCCTTCGCTAACTGCAGCATGTACCAACATATCCAGATCCGGCTCAACAATATGAATCTCCCCACGATTTATAATGTCGACAGTCTGCTGATTTACATCCACACCAATGACTCTAACCTTCCGGCTGGCAAAAACTGCAGCTGTAGGAAGGCCGATATAACCCAACCCAATAATCGAAATAGTAGAAAATGGCCGATTCATGTTTAATAACTTTCAGAAAATTGCTCGAATTTTTCACGAATACGGCGACTAGCACTACCATCGCCATACGGGTTATGTGCGCGTGCCATCAATTGGTACGCCTCGTGATCAGTCAATAAATTCGAGACCTCCGCAACAATCGTTTCTTGTCCGGTTCCAACCAACCTAACTGTTCCCGCCTCAACCGCTTCTGGACGCTCTGTGGTATTACGCATTACCAACACAGGCTTACCCAGCCCTGGCGCCTCCTCTTGAATACCCCCGGAATCGGTTAGAATGATGTGACTCTTCTTCATCAAATAAACAAAAGGCAGATAATCTAATGGCGGAATCAAATGCACATTTTCTATCCCACCCAAAATTCTATTTACAGGCTCCTGGACATTTGGATTCAAATGCACAGGATATATAATTTGCAAACCCTTATCACCAGAAAGTAATCTCAAAGCATTGCATATCGAATCAAAACCGGCGCCAAAATTTTCACGACGATGGCCTGTAACCAGTAACAAACGTTTAGAATCATCGATAAATGAAAATCTTGCTGCCAATTCGTTACGCAACAATTCTTCCTGCTCGATTCGGAAACTAACACTCAGCAATGCGTCGATTACAGTATTGCCAGTTACATATACAGCACTCTCGGGAACAGATTCGCGCATCAAATTTAGCCTAGCTTTTTCAGTTGGCGCAAAGTGTAAACTCGCCAACCTACCTGTAATCTGTCGATTAGCCTCTTCTGGCCAAGGAGAATACAAGTTTCCAGTTCTTAACCCCGCCTCAATATGTGCGATACGAATTTGGTGGTAATAAGCAGCCAGACTGGCACCTAAGGTCGTTGAAGTATCTCCATGAACCAGAACCCAGTCAGGTAAAAATTGGCCAAAAACCCCTTCCATTCCATTAAGTATATTGCATGTTAACTGAGTGAGGCTCTGACCAACCCGCATGAGATTCAGGTCAAAATCAGGCTGGATATCAAACAACTCAAGCACTTGATCCAGCATCTCACGATGCTGAGCGGTAACACAGACTTTTGTCTCCATAAGCTGCGATCTTTTTAACTCCTTTATCAAAGGAGCCATCTTGATAGCTTCTGGACGAGTACCAAAAACAACCAGTAATTTTAATTTATTACCACGCATCAGAAACAAAAATATTAAACAGTTAAACCAAAAAATTAAATTGACTTGCATTACCACCCAAGTCGATCTAAAACACAGTCAAAATACCCGAAGCAATTACTTAACTCCTAACCCATGATTCTGCCAAACGATCCCTTTCGGACAAAATCAGATTTTCTTTATGAGGCCACCGAATACCCACCGCAGCATCGTCCCAGCAAATACGCCGCTCGAAATCAGGGGCATAATAGTCCGTAGTTTTATAGAGAAGCTCAGCTGAGTCACTCAGTGTCAGGAACCCATGGGCAAAGCCAGGAGGAATCCAGAGTTGTTTCTTATTCTCCGCAGTAAGTGTAACCCCCACCCACTGCCCACAAGTCGGGGAGTCCTGTCGGATATCCACCGCCACATCAAATACTTCACCCTGTATGGCTCGGACGAGTTTTCCTTGCTCTTTGGGAGGAAGTTGGTAGTGCAACCCCCTAAGAACGTTTTTCGCTGACTTGGAGTGGTTATCCTGCACAAAGTT
Source organism: Azonexus sp. (assembly GCA_041909105.1). Lineage (GTDB taxonomy): Bacteria > Pseudomonadota > Gammaproteobacteria > Burkholderiales > Rhodocyclaceae > Azonexus. Next base: position 86,143 of record JAYREE010000011.1, on the reverse strand, counting down.
AACTTCGTATCCGACGGCTTCGTTGAAGCGCTGCTGGTTGAAGCTTTCAAAGAAAAAGCCTCTTTTATCTGCAAAGACTTGAGGCTCAAATACTATGACACCTGGAATTAGTGTCTCAACTGCGTTCATCCTTTCACCTTGTCATTTAGGAGGTCGAGCAAGTATCGGCCATAGCTATTTTGGTCCAGATGCCGAGCCAGACGTTGCAGTTTTTCGGCATTAATCCAGCCTTGACGGTAAGCAAGCTCTTCCGGGCAGGCTATCTTAAGTCCTTGTCGCTTTTCGAGCGTAGCAATGAATTGCCCGGCTTCTAGCAGGCTGTCGTGGGTACCAGTATCGAGCCAAGCATAACCGCGCCCCATGATTTCGACATTGAGTTGGCCTTGTTCTAGATAGAGGCGATTGAGGTCGGTGATTTCGAGTTCACCTCGAATGGAGACTGTTAAGCACTTGGCAAGGTCGACGACTTGGTTGTCGTAAAAATATAAACCACTGATTGCGTAGTTGCTCTTGGGAGTCTTGGGTTTTTCTTCGAGGCCCAGGACTTTGCCATATACATCGAATTCGACGACGCCATAGCGTTCCGGGTCTTGGACGTGATAGGCGAAGACGCTGGCACCAGTTGTACGTTGGTTGGCACTGGCAAGAAGCTGGTGGAAATCATGACCGTAGAAAATGTTGTCGCCCAAAACGAGAGCGGAGTCGGCATTGCCGATGTAGTCGGCGCCGATCAGGAAGGCTTGGGCCAGACCGTCCGGGCTGGGCTGGACGGCGTATTGCAGATTGATGCCCCATTGGCTGCCGTCGCCCAGCAGTTGCTGGAAGCGCGGGGTGTCTCGCGGAGTGGAGATGATCAGGATGTCGCGGATACCGGCTAGCATCAGGGTACTGAGCGGGTAGTAGATCATCGGCTTGTCGTAGATGGGGAGCAGTTGCTTGGAGACTGACAGGGTCGCCGGGTGCAGACGGGTGCCAGCGCCACCGGCGAGGATGATGCCCTTACGTGCGCTCATGGCCGCATTCCATAGTTCTGATCGACCATTGTCTATAGTGAGGACTGGTGACATTGGTGACCCACGCTTGATTCTCCAGATACCACTCGACAGTCTTGCGGATACCCGTCTCGAAGGTTTCTGCAGGCTTCCAGCCGAGTTCACGTTCGAGTTTTCTAGCATCAATGGCATAGCGACGGTCATGACCTGGACGATCGGTAACGAAGATGATCTGCTCCTTGTAGGACTGGCCATCGGCTCTGGGACTGAGTTGGTCGAGGATGGCGCATAGGGTATACACGACGTCGAGGTTGGCTTTTTCGTTCCATCCACCGACGTTGTAGGTTTCCCCTACCCTGCCCGCTTCAAGAACGCGGCGAATGGCGCTGCAGTGGTCTTTGACGTAGAGCCAGTCGCGAATCTGCTGGCCGTCGCCGTAGATGGGCAAAGGCTTGCCGGCCAGGGCGTTGTGGATGACGAGCGGGATGAGCTTTTCCGGGAAGTGGTAAGGGCCGTAGTTGTTGGAACAGTTGGTGGTGAGCACCGGCAGGCCGTAGGTGTGGTGGTAGGCGCGGACCAGGTGGTCGGATGCGGCCTTGCTCGCCGAGTAGGGGCTGTTCGGTTCGTAGCGGTTGTTTTCCTTGAAGGCGGGGTCTTCCTTGTTTAGGGAACCATAGACTTCGTCGGTGGAGACGTGCAGGAAGCGGAATTGGCTTTTTGCTTCGCCTTCGAGCTTGCCCCAGTAGGCTCGGACGGCTTCGAGCAGGCGGAAGGAGCCGACGATGTTGGTCTGGATGAAGTCTTCCGGGCCGTGAATGCTGCGGTCGACGTGGGATTCGGCGGCGAAGTTGAGAATGGCACGCGGTTGGTGTTCGGCGAGCAGTCGACTGACGAGGTCGAAATCGCCAATGTCGCCATGTACGAAAATATGCCTTTTGTCGCCGTGCACCGCAGCCAGGTTCTCCAGGTTGCCGGCATAGGTCAGCGCATCGAGATTGACGACGGTTTCATCCGAACTGGCCAGCCAGTCGAGGACAAAATTGCTGCCGATGAAGCCGGCGCCGCCGGTAACGAGGATGGTCATTTAATCTCTCTGATCAGATACTCAGGTTATTTACAGGCATGAACCCATTCGGATTGAGGCTTTGCCAACGCCAAGCATCGGTACACATTGCGGCGAGATCGTTTTCGGCCTTCCAGCCAAGTCGTAGTTCAGCGAGGCCGGGATTGGCATAACAAGCGGCGACATCACCTGCTCGGCGCGGCGCAAACTTGAAGGGCACCGGGCGTCCACTGGCCACTTCAAACGCTTTGACCACATCGAGCACGCTATACCCTGTACCTGTTCCGAGATTCACGGCAAAACACCCTGGAGCATCGAGTGCAGCCAATGCCTTAAGATGCCCCTTGGCCAGATCAACGACATGGATATAGTCGCGCACACCGGTTCCATCTGGCGTTGGGTAGTCATTCCCCCAAACCTGTAGGAATTCACGCCGCCCCACCGCTACTTGGGCGACGTAGGGTAGCAGGTTGTTAGGAATACCCTGCGGGTCTTCACCGATCATGCCGCTCGGGTGAGCGCCAACCGGATTGAAATAACGCAACACGGCAATGCGCCACGCTGGCTCAGCCCGTTCCAGATCGCGCAGCATTTCCTCGATGAACAGCTTGCTCCGCCCGTAGGGATTGGTCGCCGACAACGGGTGATCTTCAGTCAGCGGCAGGCGTTGCGGTTCACCGTAGACCGTGGCGGAAGAACTAAAAACGAGCTTGAATACACCGCAGGCACGCATTGCCTCCAGCAGGCGCAGGGTACCCACGACATTGTTGTCATAGTAGGCGAGCGGCTGGCTGTTCGATTCTCCCACCGCCTTCAGCCCAGCAAAGTGAATTACCGCCTCGCACGCAAAGTCACGAAGCACCCGCTCCAGCGCACCGCGGTCACGTATATCGCCTTCGACGACATGCAGACGGCGTCCGGTAATGGCCTCGACGCGTTTCAATGATTCGCGATGGCTGTTGCAGAAGTTGTCGAATACAACGACCTCTTGCCCTGCCTCAAGCAATTCGACACAAGTATGAGACCCGATGTAGCCGGCGCCTCCAGTGATGAGAATCATCGCTTCTCCTCCCTCAATCCCGTCAAGATTGCGCGCACGAGATCAATCCTCCCAAATACGCAGAAAACTGGCGAAACGCGGTATCCCTTTAGCCGTCAGGTCACGGTAGCGGTAAGTGACGATGCTGCCAAGCGCCGGTGGCTCACGCCGTTGCCGATCGGTAAAACCACTCCCCAACAGGAACTCCTTGCCTTCCGGTGTCCGCACGCGCAAGGCACCGAGTTGTCCGGCGTATTTTCCCTTGCCCGGCTGATGGGCGATAACTTCGGCTTCAGCATCAAGCCACGGTTTCATTTTTAGCAAGACATCGCTGCGCCCGGTTTGGTAAGAAGCATCGGCCAGATGCAACATCAGGCCCTCGCCGCCAGCACGTACGAATTCATCCAGTTGTTTTTGCAGACTGCTGCGGTGCACGACCCGAAATTGCGAAATTTCGCGCAGCCACGGCACATCGGCCGAACGTACCACGGCTCCGATCTGCCCCACCCGTTCAGCAAACGTTCCAGCAGCGCCGGGCAACTCGAAAATCATGTAACGCACTTCACGCCATTCGGTATCGTCAGGCGCTTCCTTGCGCACGATGCCGGAAAGGCGCTCGAAACGGCCACGACCGGCCCACAATTCACCGTCCAGCGCCTGTTTCGGCAAACCGGCCAGAAACCAAGCTGGCGCATGAATCGGCCGACCACTCCGAAAACGTAGAGTCTGCCCGTCCCAGAAAGCCCGCACACCGTCCAATTTCTCGCTCACCAGATAGCGAGCCACATCGATTTCGGAATGATAGGGATTCGCCAACATGATCTCAGGCGCGTCACCGGCCCCTATTGCCGCGTGACCGGGGCCGATCAGGGCCAGGCTCAGCAACAACGCACCGAGCAACCGCGACATCAGGCCTCCCCCGCCCATTCACGCCGCGCTTGGCGGGCGATGCCGAATATTTCTTCCAAACGCTCGCCATCGGCACGCGCCAGTGCCGTGCGTAATTCGTCGAGTTGCGCACGATAACTATCGAGTTCGCCGAGCAGGGCCTCGCGGTTGGCCAGACAGATATCTCGCCACATTTCCGGATGACTGGCTGCGATACGAGTGAAGTCGCGAAACCCCGAAGCAGCGAAGGTAAAAAACAGATCGGCGTCGTCGCGCACGGCCAGATCGTGCACCAGCGCAAAAGAGAGCAAATGCGGCAGATGGCTGACCGCTGCGAACACCCGATCATGCATCTCCGGCGTCAATTCATAGATGTCGGCACCACAACGAGACCAAGCGCGCTTGACGTGATCTAAGGCATCGTCGGCATTCTCGGGCAAAGGCGTCACGACAACCTTTTTGCCCTGGTAAAGATCCCACCGGGCCGCTCCTGGGCCACTATTCTCTGCTCCAGCGATCGGGTGGGCCGGGACAAATTGCCTGACCTTGTCGCCAAACGCAGCCCGTGCCGCTGCAACGACATCGCCCTTGGTCGAACCGCCATCGGTGACGATGGTATTCGGCCCGAGATACGGCGCGATGCGCGCGAATATTTCCGGCATCTGCGCCACCGGCGTCGCCACCAACACGATGTCGGCATCGCCGATTTCGTGAATCGGATTGATTCCAGCCCGATCGATCACGCCAAGTTCCTGCGCCGTACGCAGCGTAGCGGGGGTACGGCCGAAACCAACCACCTCCTCGACTGCCTCGGCTTCCTTCAAGGCCAGCGCGAAGGAGCCGCCGATCAGGCCGGTGCCGAAGACGACGATCTTGCCGAATTCCGGCATTTACCGGGCCTTGGCCAGCGCTTCCAGGAAGCGCGCATTCTCTGCTTCGGTGCCGATGGTGACGCGTAGCCACTCAGGCAAGCCGTAACCGGCGATCGGACGGACGATCACACCCTGCTGCAATAGCTTCTGATTGACACTGCCAGCATCGCCCGCGCGGAAGGTGACGAAGTTGCCGCAGGACGGAATGTGCTCAAAGCCGAATTTCTCCAGCCCACCAAGGATCTGCGCCATGCCGCGCCGATTCAGCTCGTAGCTGGCCGAGACGAATTCATCATCGTCAAGCGCTGCTGCCGCCGCGGCCAGCGCCAGATTGTTCACGTTAAACGGCTGACGCACACGGTTAATCAAGCCGGCAACTTCCGCCGAGGCCAGACCATAGCCGACGCGCAGACCCGCCAGGCCGAAGATCTTGGAGAAGGTCCGGCAAACGACGAGGTTCGGGAATTCCTTGACCCAGGCCGCGGTATCGACGCGCTCGGCTGGAGGAATGTATTCGTTGTAAGCCTCATCCAGCACGACAACGACCTCGGCCGGCACTTTCTCGAGGAAAGCGCGGACTTCCGCATACGGCAGAAAGTTGCCAGTCGGGTTATTCGGATTAGCCAGCCAGACGACTCGTGTATCCGGACGAATGGCGGCCAGCATGGCCGTCAGGTCGTGCCCGTAATTCTTGGCCGGCGTCGTGATCAACTCGGCACCTGTAGACAGCGTGGCCAGAGGATAGACCGCGAAGGCATACTGGGAAAAAATTGCTGAACGCCCCGGCGCCAGGAAGACGCGAGCCACCAGATCGAGCACATCGTTCGAGCCATTGCCGAGCACGATCTGTTCCTGTGCCACGCCGCAACGCTGAGCAACTTTGGCGATCAACTCGAACTGATCCGGATAACGCTCGATACCGTCGATTGCCGCCTGTACGGCCCGCTTGGCCTTCGGGCTCATGCCCAGCGGGTTCTCGTTCGAGGCAAGCTTGACAATGCTGTCGACCGGAATACCCATCTCTCGGGCCAGTTCGGTAATCGGCTTACCGGGTTGGTAGGCGGAAATGGCACGAACGTAGGAAAGCGCCTGTTCAGCGAGACTCATGGAAATTCCTCAATAAACGGCGACCGGATAGGAGCCGAGAATTTTCAGGTAGGCAGCGCGCGCCGCCAGTTGTTCGAGAGCAGCCTTGACTGCGCCATCCTCGCGATGGCCTTCGATGTCCACATAGAAGACATACTCCCACAACGCATTACGGGCCGGGCGGGACTCCAGGCGGCTCATCGAGACGCCAGCGGTCGACAAGGGCAGCAGCAATTCATGCAGCGCGCCGGTGCGATTGGGCGCCGACATGATCAACGATGTCTTGTCGCGCCCGGAGATACCAGCATCGTAACGGCCGAGTACCAGGAAGCGCGTCGTGTTGTTCGGCTCGTCCTCGATGTTCTCGACCAGTTTCGGCAAATCGTAACGAGCCGCCGCCGCTTCGCCGGCGATGGCGGCAGTACCCGCCTCCTCGGCAGCCTTTTGCGCCGCCTGGGCATTGCTGCCAACCGAGATGCGCTGTGCGTGCGGCAGCATGCGGTTCAACCACTCGTGGCACTGGGCCAGCGACTGGGCATGGGAATAGACCTTGGTGATCTTTGCGAAATCGGTCTCGCGCGACAACAGGTTCTGATGGATGCGCAGCACGACCTCACCGCAAATCTTTAGCGGGGTGGACAGCAGCAGATCCATCGTCCGGCCGACCGCCCCTTCGGTCGAATTCTCGACCGGCACGACGGCATAGTGCGCATGTCCGGACTCGACCTCGCGGAACACGTCGTCAATCGAATCCTGCGGCAAGAGCCGGCCTGCATGGCCGAAATGCTTGGTCGCTGCCGACTCCGAGAAGGTACCGAGCGGGCCAAGGAAGGCAATGCCGAGCGGTTGCTCGAGTGACAGGCAGGCCGACATCACTTCGCGGAAGAAGAAGGTGATGTTCTCGTTCAGTAGCGGACCGGGGTTGACTTCCTGCAGGCGGCGCAACACCTGCGCCTCGCGCTCGGGACGATAAATGAAGCCAGCATCGCCAAACTCGGCCTTGATCTCGCCGACCCGCTGCGCGCAGCGGGCGCGCTCATTGAGCAAGCGGAGCAACTCGCCGTCAATGCGATCGATGTCAGCTCGGACACCCCCCAAGGCCTTCTGCAACTCGTCGCTCATACTCTTACCCGTTGCGTTTGGCGAAATCGTTCATGAACGCGACCAAGGCCTGCACGGCAGCCAGCGGCACTGCGTTGTAGATTGAGGCACGCATGCCGCCCACCGACTTGTGGCCCTTCAACGCCAGCAGGCCGGCGGCCTTGGCTTCGGCCAGGAAGGCAGCATCTAGCTCAGAGTTAGCCAGAACAAAAGGCACATTCATGGCCGAACGGCAGTCCGGATCGACCGGATTGGTATAGAAGCCGCCCGAGTTGTCGATTGCCTCGTACAAAATTCGCGCTTTTTCGTCGTTCACCGCAGCCATGCCGGCCAGACCACCCTGGCGCTTCAGCCACTGGAAAACCAGACCGGCGATGTAAATACCGAAGGTCGGTGGCGTGTTCAGCATCGAACCGTTCTCGGCCATCACGGCGTAGTCCATGACGGTCGGGATAGTCAGCGGCGCCATGCCAAGCAGGTCGCGATGCACGATGACCAAGGTCAGCCCGGATGGGCCGATATTCTTTTGCGCGCCGGCGTAGATCAAGCCGAATTTCTCGACTGGCACCGGACGCGACAAGATGTGCGACGACATGTCGGCAACCAGCGGCACACCGGTATCGGCAATGCGTTCGGCCGGAATCTCGACACCGTGAATAGTTTCGTTGGTACACACGTGCAGATAGGCGGCGAAAGGATCGAGCTTGATCTCCTCGGCCACTGGCAGGCGGGTGAAATTGCTCGCCTCGGTAGTCGCCGCGCAGCGCACGGCACCAATCCGCTGCGCTTCCTTATAGGCCTTTTTCGACCATGAACCGGTGACGATGTAATCGGCCGAGCGTCCAGCCAGCAGGTTCATCGGGATCTGCGCGAACTGCTGTGTGGCTCCGCCCTGCAGGAAGAGCACCTTGTATTGCTCGGGAATGCCCATCAATTCGCGCAGGTCAGCTTCGGCCTGTTCGATGATGCTGGTGAATTCCTTGCCGCGATGGCTCATTTCCATCACGCTGCAGCCGGCACCGTGCCAGTCGAGCAGTTCTTCCTGCGCTTGGCGCAGCACTTCCTCCGGCAAGGCGGCCGGACCGGCGCTGAAATTCCAGATACGGCTCATCAAGCCTCCCCACCTTCGTCGCCGAGGTCTGTATTGTTGGCGGCTTCGTTATCGACAACGGCACCAGCCTCGCCTTCACCCTCTGCTGCGGTGGACTCGCTGGAAACGTCATTTTCCGCGACCGACTCAGCCACCTTTTCCAGACCGGCCAGCTTCTCGCCTTCATCCAGCGAGATCAGCGTAACGCCCTGCGTGGCGCGACCCATGCCGCGGATTTCGGAAACGCGGGTACGGATCAGCACACCGCCGGTGGTGATCAGCATCACCTCATCGTCATCACCAACCAGCTTGGCCCCAATCACTGCCCCATTGCGCTCACTCTCGGCGATGGCCTTGACGCCCTGCGTACCGCGACCGGAATGGCGGAAGTCTGCCAGCACGGTGCGCTTCCCGAAGCCGTTTTCCGTGGCAACCAGCACGGTCTGCTGGTCATCCTCGGCCACCAGCAGCGAAATCACCGTCTGGCCTTCCTGCAGCTTCATGCCGCGCACGCCGCGGGCACCGCGCCCCATCGGGCGAACGTCCTCTTCGTCGAACCACACTGCCTTGCCAGCGTCAGAGACGAGCACGATGTCGCTCTGGCCGGTGGTCAACTCGACGCCAATCAGGTAATCGTCGTCAAGCAGGTCGATGGCGATGATGCCGGCCTTGCGCGGGTTGGAGAAGTCCGACAGCGGTGTCTTCTTGACCGTACCGGCGCGCGTCGCCATGAAGATGAACTTGTCTTCGGCAAACTCCTTGACCGGCAGCACGGCGTTGATCTTCTCGCCCTCTTCCAACGGGAAGAGATTGACGATGGGCTTGCCGCGGCTGACCCGGCTGCCCTGCGGCGCCTCATAAACCTTCAGCCAGTAACAGCGACCACGGTTGGAGAAGCAGAGAATGTAGTCGTGCGTGTTGGCGACGAACAGATGGTCGATGAAATCCTCATCCTTGATCGCTGCCGCCTGTTTGCCACGACCACCGCGACGCTGGGCGCGATAATCGGCCAGCGGCTGAGCCTTGATGTAACCGCCGTGCGACAACGTAACCACCATGTCCTGCGGCGTAATCAGGTCTTCGATGCCAAGTTCCTGAGTGTGCAGGACGATCTCGGACTTGCGGTCGTCGCCGTACTGTTCGCTGATCTGCTGCAATTCCTCGACGATGATGGCGGTGATGCGCTCCGGCTTGGCCAGGATGTCGAGCAGATCGACGATCTTGTCCATGACTTCCTTGTACTCGCCGACGATCTTGTCCTGCTCCAGACCGGTCAGACGCTGCAGGCGCAATTCCAGGATGGCCTGGGCCTGGGCATCGGACAGGCGATAGCCTTGGGCCGACAGACCGAATTCTGGCAGCAGACCTTCCGGACGCGAGGCGTCGGAAGAAGCGCGCACCAGCATTTCCTCGACCACCGGGCTGCGCCAGTCGCGCGCCATCAGGCTGCGCTTGGCGTCCGGCGGCGTCGGGGCCGCCTTGATCAGGGCGATGATCTCGTCGACATTGGACAGTGCAACCGCCAAACCCTCCAGGATATGGCCGCGTTCGCGCGCCTTGCGCAGTTCGAAGACGGTACGCCGGGTGACCACCTCGCGACGGTGCGACAGGAAGCACTCCAACGCCTGCTTCAGGTTGAGCAGGCGCGGCTGGCCGTCGACCAGCGCCACCATGTTCATACCGAAGGTGTCCTGCAACTGCGTCTGCTTGTACAGGTTGTTCAGGATGACTTCGCCGACTTCGCCACGCTTCAACTCGATGACGATACGCATGCCCGACTTGTCGGACTCGTCGCGGATATCGGAGATGCCCTCGATCCGTTTCTCGTTGACCAGTTCGGCGATCTTCTCGATCAGCGACTTCTTGTTTACCTGATAAGGAATTTCGTCGACGATCAGCGCCTGACGGTCGCCCTTGCCGATATCTTCGAAGTGCGTACGGGCGCGCATGACCACTCGTCCGCGCCCGGTCTTGTAACCTTCGCGCACGCCCATGACACCATAGATCAGGCCGGCAGTCGGAAAATCGGGGGCCGGGATCAGCTCGATCAGGTCGTCGATGGACATCGCCGGGTTTTCCAGCAACGCCAGACAGCCGTTGACCACTTCGCGCAAGTTATGCGGCGGGATATTGGTCGCCATACCCACCGCGATACCGGCCGAGCCGTTGATCAGCAGATTGGGAATGCGCGTCGGCAGAACTGAAGGTTCCAGTTCTTTGCCATCGTAGTTCGGTTCGAAATCGACGGTTTCCTTGTCGATATCGGCCGTCAGGTCGGAAGAGATGCGCTCCAGACGGCATTCCGTGTAACGCATGGCCGCCGCGTTGTCGCCGTCGATCGAGCCGAAGTTGCCCTGCCCATCGACCAGCGTGTAGCGCAGCGAGAAATCCTGCGCCATGCGGACCAGCGTATCGTAGATCGCCGAATCGCCGTGCGGGTGGTACTTACCCATGACCTCACCGACGACGCGGGCGCACTTGACGAAGGGACGGTTCCACACGTTGTTCGTCTCATGCATGGCGTACAGCACCCGACGATGCACCGGCTTCAGGCCATCACGCGCGTCAGGCAGCGCCCGGCCGACGATCACACTCATCGCGTAATCGAGATAGGAGCGCCGCATCTCGTCTTCGAGGCTGATCGGCAAAGTTTCTTTGGCGAATTGATCCATGTCTCTTCTGCAAACCGCTCGGAGCGGCGTTTTATGGTTGAAACAAGCGTAATTTGTTATTTTACCATGCCCTCCATCAGCCAAGATGCCGATTTCCATGACAACGACACCCGAAGCCATCGACCTGCTGATCGAAGCCCGCTGGGTCGCGCCGGTCGAACCGGCCGTACTCCTGAAAAATCATGCCGTTGCCGTGCATCAGGGAAAAATCGTCGACCTGTTGCCGATCAGCCGGGCCCGCACCCGCTACAAGGTTGGCCGACGTGTCTCGCTCGAACAACACATCCTGATTCCTGGCCTGGTCAACCTGCACACCCACGCCGCAATGTCACTGATGCGCGGCCTGGCCGACGACCTGCCGCTGATGACCTGGCTACAGGAACACATCTGGCCGGCCGAAGCCGCCCACGTCTCGCCCCAGTTTGTGCTCGATGGCACGCGCCTGGCCTGCGCCGAGATGCTGCTCGGCGGCACCACCTGTTTCAACGACATGTATTTTTTCCCGGATGCCGCTGCCACCGCCGCCATCGAACTCGGCATGCGCGCCGTTCTCGGCATCACCGCACTCGAATTTCCCACCGCCTATGCCAGTGACGCCGACGATTACCTGAACAAGGGCCTGCGCGTCCGCGAAGCCTATCTTGACCACCCTCTGATCGATTTCTGCCTGGCCCCGCACGCCCCCTACACAGTGGCAAACACCACTTTCGAACGCATCCTGACCCTGTCCGAGCAGTTACATCTGCCGATCCACTGCCATATCCACGAGACCCGGCACGAAATCGAGGAAAGCCTGCGCCAGCACAAAATGACGCCGCTCGCCCGCCTACACCGCCTCGGCTTGCTTGGCCCAGACTTCATCGGCGTACATGGCGTGCACTTCTCCGATGCCGACATTGAACTGTTGGCCGAAACCGGCAGCCATATCGCGCACTGCCCAACCTCCAACCTCAAGCTGGCCAGCGGCATCGCACCTGTGGCAAAGATGCGACAGATGGGTATCAACCTCGGCTTCGGCACCGATGGTGCGGCCAGCAATAACCGGCTCGACATGTTCGGCGAAATGCGCCTCGCTGCATTGCTGGCCAAAGGCAGCTCCGGCGATGCCAGCACCATGCCGGCCCATGAAGCACTCCGCTTAGCCACTTTGGGCGGCGCTCAAGCACTGGGCCTAGGTGAGCGGATCGGCTCCATTGTCGTCGGCAAGACAGCCGATCTGTGCGCAGTGGAGGTGGAAAAGATCGAATACAGCCCGTGCTACGACCCGGTCTCGCATCTGGTTCACGTGGCTGGACGGGAGGCGGTTAGCCACGTATGGGTCAATGGAAAGTGTTGCGTAGACCACAAAAAACTCTCCTACAGCGACGAGAACGGCTTGGAAAGGGCTATAGCCCTATGGCAAAATAAACTGGAAGTCCGCCCGGCAGTTTAGTTGCCTAGTTGGGAGCGGAGTTAAAGGTTTCTCAAATTTTCTTCAACGAGGGAAAACAATGATCAAGAACATCGCCAAGAAGTCTCTGGTTCTGGCTCTACTGGCCGGTATCGGCTTTGCTGCCACCGCCCAGGAACGCGTCTATCTCATCGACCAACGCGACGTCGTCGCCAAGAGCGGTTTCGGCCTGTGCTGGCGTGATGGCTACTGGACCCCGGCCGCTGCCGCCGCCGACAAGGCCGGTTGCGAGTGCGACAAGGACCTGCTGCCGAAGGAAGCCTGCGAACCGAAGGGCGCTGCCGGTGCTGCCGCTCCGGCGCCGGCCGCCGTCAAGCCGACGGCTGAGAAGGTCACCGTTGCCGCTGACGCCCTGTTCGACTTCAACAAGGCTGTCCTGCGTCCGGAAGGCAAGGCCAAGCTCGACGATCTGGTCTCCAAGGCCAAGGCCATCAAGCTCGAAGTGATCCTGGCCGTTGGTCACACCGACCGCATCGGTTCCGATTCCTACAACCAGAAGCTGTCCGAGAAGCGCGCTGCCGCCGTCAAGGAATACCTGGTGGCCAAGGGCATCGAAGCCAACCGCATCTACACCGAAGGCAAGGGTGAGAAGCAGCCGGTGACCGGCGACAAGTGCAAGGGCAATGCCAAGACCAAGGCCCTGATCGACTGTCTGCAGCCGGATCGTCGCGTCGACATCGAAGTCATCGGCACCAAGTAAGCTGCCGCTGCTTCAACGAAAAGCCCCGCCTGGCGGGGCTTTTTCATTTCCATTGGATTAGCTCAGAGATATGGAACACACCGTCAACGCCGACCCCGCCGAACTACAAAAATTTGGCGACCTTGCCCATCGCTGGTGGGACCCACATAGCGAATTCAAACCCCTGCACGACATCAACCCCCTACGTATCGACTGGATAGACCGCAACGTCAGCCTAGCTGGCAAGCGCATCCTCGACGTCGGCTGCGGTGGCGGTCTGCTTTCCGAAGGCATGGCCGCACGTGGCGCGGAAGTCACCGGCATTGACCTATCGGAAAAGCCGCTCGGTGTGGCCAAGCTGCACCTGCTCGAAAGCGGCCACAAGGTCGATTACCGACTGGTTTCGGTCGAGCAACTGGCCAATGAGATGCCTGGTAGCTTCGACGTCGTGACCTGCCTGGAAATGCTTGAGCACGTACCGAATCCGTCCAGCGTCATCGCCGCTTGCGCTCGCCTGGTCAAGCCCGGCGGCCAGGTCTTCCTGTCCACGCTGAACCGCAACCCGAAGTCCTACCTGTTCGCCGTGATCGGTGCCGAGTACGTCCTGAAGATGCTACCCAAGGGTACGCACGACTACGCCAAGTTCATCAAGCCCTCCGAACTGGCACGCTGGAGCAAGATGGCCGACCTCGAACCGGAAGAAGTCATCGGCATGAGCTACAACCCGCTGTACAAGGAGTACTCGCTCGGACCGGACACCAGCGTGAACTACCTGCTGCGCGCCCGGCGCAATGCCTGACTCGCCCCTGCAGGCCGTTCTCTTCGATCTTGACGGCACGCTGGCCGACACCGCGCCCGATCTGGGCGCGGCGGCCAATGCCGTGCTCATTGAGGAATGCCTGGCCGCCAAACCGCTGCCGGAACTGCGACCTTATACCTCGCAAGGTGTACGCGGCCTACTCCGTGCCGGCTTCGGCATCGAACCGGGCCATACCGACTACGAGCGGCTGGCTCAACGCTTTCTCGAGTTCTACGCCGACCGTCTGTGCGTCGACACGACGCTTTTCGCCGGTATCCCGGAGTTGCTCGATACGCTCGACGATCTCGGCCTCGGCTGGGGCATCGTCACCAACAAGCGCATGCGCTTCACCGACCCCCTGGTCGCCCAACTCGGGCTGACGCCGCGCACGCCCTGCGTGGTCAGCGGCGACACGACGCCGCAGGCCAAGCCTTCGCCGCTGCCCATTCTGCATGCCTGCCAACTGCTCGGCTGCGATCCGCTGCGCACCCTTTACGTCGGCGACGACCGGCGCGACATCGAGGCCGGTCGCGCCGCCGGCTGCATGACGGTTGCGGTGTCCTACGGCTATCTCGGCCACAGCGGCCCGCTGGAAAGCTGGGGCGCCGACTTGATCGTCGATCACCCGGACCAATTGGCCGATTACGTTTTCAGGCGAGTCGGGCCGAAATAAGCAGGTTGCGCGGGGTCAGCCTTCGCTCGCAGAAGCGACTCAGGGTCACGGAATATCCGCTTTTTTCGAGGTGCACCGCAGCATCGAGCACCAACCAGATTTCCAGCGCCCGCCGGAAAGCGTGGCGGACGACTGAATAGCGCATGACCTCGCGCTGCCTTTGCCAACCGGCCCGTTCGAACTCCGTTGATGACGTGGCTGAGATTACCGGCAAGCCTTCGCGCTCGACCATGTGTTGCATGAACTCACCGAATGCCCCACGCAGCCAGCGATCCGGCACAGGTTTGAAAGTGCGGTAGCCCTGCCCTGTCACCGCCCGGCGATAAGCATCGAAACCCAGTTTCCAGGCCAACGCCTGGTCACGCAGACGGGCCTCGCGCGGCTTGGCAGTCACGGTTTCGGTCACCGCCAGACGGGTATCGTCGCGACTCAATTGCAATTGCAGCGGACCGCTCATGGGCTGGTAATGCGCATCCACGCCTCGATAGTAGCAACAGGGCGCAATATCCAGCCCCGGCACGCCGCGTTGCGCCCCGCAACGGATCAGTCGGCGATGCAATTCACCGCAGGCATGCAGGGCCACCGCATGCTGCCCGGCCTGTGGCCAGGTTTCGACCTGCAAGGCATCGGCATGGACAAAACCGTGCTTGATGCCCGCTCGCCGCGCCAGCGCCTCGCCCTCCTCGCACAAGGCGGCGTCAAAATCCAGGCTGTGCACCGGCACTTGCCAGGCCAAGGCCAGCAGGCGCCCGAGATGCCCCTTGCCACCGCACCAGTCGAGCACGGGTTGTCCTTGCCTCTCGGCGGCCGCAGCAAAGGCTTCGATCTGGGCGCGTTTGCGCCCCGGAATTTCCCAGTCCCAGAAAGCATCCAGCCCGGGCAATGGCCGGCTCTGGCTATGCGGCACAGCAGCCAGACTGGCGATTTCGCCAATCTCCGGCCGGTATTTGGCCAGTAGATCCAGCGCAGCGGCGCTGTCGTCGTTCAGATGGGTCGTCGCCGCGTCCGACAGGGCGAGCACCTCCTCGGCCAGCCCAGGGTATTGCTCTGCCCAGGCCGGACGCAATTCGCAGAAAGGCTGCGGATGCCACAAGGAATGAAACTGCAGCAGCGCCTGATCGAGCCGCTGCTGACGCTCTGTCAGCCTCACGCGCGGACGCCGCGCCGTTCGCGGCGGCGATAACCTAGCCATGCAGGAATCACCGCAGTCGCCAGCACGACCAAGCCGAGCAGCAGCGGCCACAGCACCGGCTGGTTCCATTCCCGCCGCGCCTGCGCCCGCTCGGCCGCATCGATGCGCTGGTATTTCAGGATGTTATTGCCAACGTCGTTCGGCTTG
The DNA here is from genome assembly GCA_041909105.1 of Azonexus sp. Taxonomy (GTDB): domain Bacteria; phylum Pseudomonadota; class Gammaproteobacteria; order Burkholderiales; family Rhodocyclaceae; genus Azonexus. The sequence goes on along the minus strand of JAYREE010000011.1, from coordinate 70,400 downwards.
CGGTTCTTCAACCAACGATGGCCCAGCGTGTAGCTCTTCGGATGCAGCCCGAAGACCCAGGGCGCGTCGTGCTGCAGGATGCGGTTCATCTGGCGCACGATGGCCAGTCGCTCCGGCGTGTTGTCCATGTTCTTCATCGTGGCAAATAGGCGGTCGAACTCCGGGCTGGCGTAATTCGCCGCATTCTCCCCGCCATGCGCAACCTTGGCCTCCTGGCCATGGAGCAGGAAGAAGAAGTTCTCGGGATCAGGATAATCGGCGTTCCAACCAAAATAGAACAACTGCACGTTGCCCTTGCGCACCTTGTCCTGGAAACGGTTGAAATCGGTCGAGCGCACCACCAGTTGCACATCGATCTTGGCGAACTGGCGGGTCAGCCAGTCGAGGCGCGACTTTTCGCCCATGCCGCCGCCCGTGGTGTCGAGATTGAGCACCAGCGGCTCACCGGTCTTTTCGTCGCGCCCGTTCGGGTAGCCAGCCTCGGCCAGCAGTTTCTTCGCTACTTCGGCCGATTTGCGTTGCGGCTTGCCATCGATCCAGTCGTACACCGTCCGATTGATCCCCGCCTCGCCGGCCTCATAGCCGAAGATGCCTGGCGGTAGCGGGCTTTGTGCCGCCAGCCCGCGCCCGTTCTGGAAGATGGAAATAAACTCTTCCTGGTCGATGACGATGGAGATGGCCTGGCGCAGCTTGGTCGCCCGCTCGTTCAAGCCGCCGACCAGTGGGTCGAGCATGTTGAAGCCCATGTAGAAGGTGGAGGCCTTGACCGAGGTGAGCAGGCGGATGCCCTTCTGCTGCATCTCGTCGGTCAGCGCCACGTCACCGCCGACGTTGATGCGCACGGCCTGGTCGAAGCTGTCGGAAGAGATGCCAGAGGCGTCGTAGTAGCCCTGCAGGAACTTGTTCCAGTAGGGAATCGCTTCCTTTTCGCGCGTAAATACCGCCTGCTCGACGAAAGGCAGCGGCTTGCCGCAATCCTCGAGCAGCCCGGCTGCCCGGTCGCCCGCCTCCCCTTCGCAGGGATAGGTTTCGCCGTGGAAATTCGGGTTGCGCGTCAGCACCATGCGGCGATTCGGGTCGTTCTCGCTCAGCATGTAGGGGCCGGTGCCGACCGGCCACCAGTCTAGCGTCAGGTTGCGCTCGGCCATGCCGGGCTGGGCGTAGAAGCGATCGACTTCGCGTGGCACCGGCGCAAAGAAGGGCATGGCCAGCCAGTAGGCGAATTGCGGGTACTTGCCCTGGATGCGGATGCGCCAGGTGCGGGCATCGACCTTCTCGACGCCGCTCAACGGATAAGCATCAAGATCGAGCCAGGCCTCGGCCGGCTGTTCCTTCGCCGCTTTTTGCAGCGCTTCGCCCAGCGCCTTCATGCCGACAATCTTCTCGGCCATCATGCCGAAGATGGGCGAATGCAGCCTGGGGTGGGCCAGTCGCTTGATCTGGTAGATGTAATCGTCGGCCGTCAGTTCGCGACTGCCGGTGAGCGGGAAGTCGGCGATGCGCTGGCGGTCGGCCACGGCATTTTTGCCCAAATAGGCCGGTGCACCGCGGGAATCGACGGCGAAGGCCGGATGCGGCTGGTAACGGATGCCCGGTTTCAGGCGCAGCTCATAGACGCTCTCGGCAATGCGCTCGCCCGGCGCATCGTGCGGCAATTCACGCCCCTTGGCGTCGAAATAGCGCGGCACCGGCACCTGCTCGACAGTCGCCGGAACCAGCTCGTAGGGCCGCTTCAGGTAGTGGTATTGCAGCGGCGGCTCGTAGATCTGACCGGTGAAGGTGACCTCATCCTCGGCGTAGGACTGCGCCGGATCGAGGTGTTTCGGCCGGTCGGTGAAGGCCGTGTAGAGGATGTTGCGCCCGGCATCTGCCACCGGATAGGGATCGTTCCAGCTTGATTCGCAGCCGGAAAGCGAGGCAGCAAGCAGGAAGAGAACGATGAGACGGACGCAGATTTTTCGCATGGGACGAAGTTTATCAACTTGACCGGCTGCCTGCCCGTTGACCACAATGGCCTCAATCAAACACCATAGAGGCAGACCATGCTCGATACGACAGTCCCCGACTTCACCCTTCCCGCCACCAGCGGCCAGACCTTCCGGCTTTCCGAACAGGCCGGCAAGACAGTCGTCATTTACTTCTACCCCAAGGACAGCACGCCCGGCTGCACGACGCAGGGCCAGAATTTCCGTGATCTTTACGCCGAATTCACCGCCGCCGGCGCCGTCGTCCTCGGCATCTCGCGCGACAGCCTGAAGTCGCACGAGAACTTCAAGGCCAAGCAGGCTTTCCCGTTCGAACTCGGGTCCGACAGCGACGAAGCCGTGTGCAACGTGTTCGGCGTCATCAAGCAAAAGATGATGTACGGCAAGCAGGTACGCGGAATCGAACGCAGCACCTTCGTCATTGATGGCAAGGGCGTATTGCGCCGCGAGTGGCGCGGGGTCAAGGTGCCCGGCCACGTTCAGGAAGTACTCGATTTCGTGAAAACGCTCTGATTTCCAACCCCCGACCAAAGGCCCACGTATGCCGCGCAAGCCAGCAGCCACCCAGAAGCCCGCAGCACCCAAGACGCCCGTCGCCACCAAGATCTTCGTCCTCGACACCAACGTGCTGATGCACGATCCGAGCTGTCTGTTCCGCTTCGAGGAACACGACATCTTCATCCCGATCATGACGCTGGAGGAATTGGACAACCACAAGAAGGGCATGACCGAAATCGCCCGCAATGCCCGCCAGGCATCGCGCATGCTCGACGAAATGCTGGCCCACGACGAAGTCGATATCGATGAAGGCATCGACCTCTACGGACCGTCCAACAAGCTGGCCAGCGGTCGCCTCTACCTGCAGACGGAAGCGATCAGTGGCGAACTGCCGCAGGGCCTGCCCACCTCCAAGGTCGACAACCAGATCCTGTCGGTGGTCATCCACCTGCAGAAAAAATTCCCCAAGCGTCCGGTCATCCTGGTGTCGAAAGACATCAACATGCGCATCAAGTCGCGTGCCCTCAATCTGCTGGCCGAGGATTACTTCAACGACAAGGTGCTCGAGGATACCGATATCCTCTACGCCGGCACGCGTGCCCTGCCCGACAATTTCTGGGACAAGCACGGCAAGGGCATGGAGTCGTGGAAGAAGGACAGCAAGACCTACTACAAGGTCACCGGCCCGCTCTGCCCACAACTGCTGGTCAACGAATTTGTCTGGCTGGAAAAGGACGGCTTTGCGGCCATCGTCAAGGAATGCGCCGGCAAGACGGCAACGCTGGAAACCCTGGTCGATTACACCCACCCGAAGAACGCCGTGTGGGGCATCACCGCGCGCAACCGCGAGCAGAACTTCGCCCTCAACCTGCTGATGAACCCGGACATCGACTTCGTGACGCTGCTCGGCCAGGCAGGTACCGGCAAGACCCTGCTGACACTGGCCGCCGGCCTGACCCAGACGCTGGAGAGCAAGCGCTTTGCCGAGATCATCATGACCCGCGTCACCGTGCCGGTCGGTGAGGACATCGGCTTCCTGCCCGGTACCGAAGAAGAAAAGATGGCGCCGTGGATGGGTGCGCTCGAGGATAACCTCGACGTGCTGGCCCACACCGACGACAGTAGCAGCCCCTACGGCGGCGACTGGGGCAAGGCGGCGACGCACGACATCATCCGCTCGAAGATCAAGGTCAAGTCGATGAACTTCATGCGCGGCCGCACCTTCCTGAAGAAGTACCTGATCATCGACGAGGCGCAGAACCTGACGCCGAAGCAGATGAAAACCCTGATCACCCGTGCCGGCCCCGGTACCAAGGTGGTCTGTCTCGGCAACATTGCCCAGATCGACACGCCCTACCTGACCGAGGGTAGCTCGGGTCTGACCTATGTCGTCGACCGCTTCAAGGGTTGGCCACACTCCGGTCACATCACGTTACAACGGGGCGAACGCTCCCGCCTCGCAGACCACGCTGGCGACGTGCTATAATTCGAGCCAATTAGTAAAGGGGCCGTGTCGACGACACGGCCTTTTCGTTTCAGCCACGGATTGCATCACCGGAGGAGATTCTTGAAACGTCGCACTTTTTTGGCATCGGCAGCAGCGCTGTCAATGCTGGCATCCGAAGCTTGGGCTGCCAAGAAGCCGCAAGCCAAGACGACCAACGGCAAACCCAAGCCGGGAGCCAAACCAAGCGCCAAACCAAATGCGCGCAATGTACGTGGTCGCACAGCAGCCCCTTCCGGACCGGTAACCCACACGGCTGACGATCCAGTCATCGAACGCCCACCGCAAGGCACGTCTGCCTCGCGTCTGCCACCGGTCAAGGCCCCGGAGCCTCCTACCGAGTGGAAGACCTTCGAGATCACTACCACGATCAACCTGAAGGGCCGCAGCACCCCAGCGAAGCTCTGGCTACCCCTTCCGCTCAATCAGGACACACTCTACCAGCGCACCTTGGGCCATACTTGGAGTGGCAACACCGCCAATGCCAGCATGCGCCGCCTGCCCGACGGTGATCTTGAGGTGTTTCATTGCGATTGGTCGGAAAGCGATGGCCGACTGCAAATGACCACTCAGGTCAGCACGGCTGATCGCCAATTCGATGTTACCAAACGCACCATCGCGCCGGAACGTGAAGATATCCTGCGGCGCAATCTGCGCGAATCAAGCCTGATTCCCAACGATGGGTTGGCCCACCAACTGGGTGAACGGATCGTCGGCCGCATCAAGGACCCAGTCGCCCAGGCCAAGGCCATTTTCGATTGGGTGGTCGACAACACCATTTACGACCCCAGTCTACCGGTCTGCGGGTCCGGCGACATCAAGCGACAACTGATCAGCGGCCAGTATGGGGGGCGCTCAGCCGATATCAACGGCCTGTTCGTCGCCATCTGTCGCGCCATCGGCATTCCTGCCCGCTGCGTCTACGGCTTGCGCGTCGGCCCATCGCGTCTGTTCCGCAGCCTCGGAATCAATGGCGATGACGCCACGCGCGCTCAGCACATTCGCGCCGAATTCTACATTCCAGGCTATGGCTGGATTCCCGTCGACCCGAGCGATGTCCGCCGCGCCATCGCCCTCGAAGGACTATCAGACCGTGACAGCAAGCTGATCGCGTTGAAGAAAGTGCTGTTCGGCGTCTGGGAAATGAACTGGATCGCCTTCAACGTTGGCACGGATGTCAGCTTGCCCGGCAAGAACCGTTACCTGCCCTTCCTGCTCACTCCGCAACTCGAACTTGGCTCGACGACGGTGGACGGCAGTCAAGCCGGCCCGCTGCCCTACACCATCAAGACGCGGCAAATCGAGCTCTGATACTCGCGCCAAACAGGGCAAAGGCCCCGCGCTCGCGAGATGGGAAATACCGATACAGTCGTTGCCTCAGTTTTTGCCTTTTTTCGGTAGTGCACCGCAGCAGTGGTGTTCTGTTAGCTGAATGAAGCTCGAACCAATCTCCTGTAGACTTGAACTGGCTACTCGCGAGGTTTTAGCTGCGCTGAAACCTCGGGTTAGTCCCGTGCGTCCTGGAAACCGCCGCTCGCGAGGTTTTCAAAGCGGGTGTATTCGCCGAGGAAGGCCAGGCGGACGGTACCGGTCGGGCCGTTACGCTGCTTGCCGATGATGACTTCGGCCATGCCTTTGTTGTCCTGGCTTTCCTTGTTGTAGTACTCGTCGCGGTACATCATCAGGATCACGTCGGCATCCTGTTCGATAGCGCCGGATTCGCGCAAGTCGGACATCATCGGACGCTTGTCGGTCCGTTCCTCGACCTTACGGGAGAGCTGCGACAGCGCAATGATTGGCACGTGCAGTTCCTTGGCCAGCGCCTTGATCGAGCGCGAGATTTCCGACACTTCCGTGGCGCGGTTTTCGCCCGCCTTGTTGCCCGACATCAGCTGGATGTAGTCGATGACCAGCAGGCCCAGTTTGCCGCCGTACTGACGCGCCAGGCGGCGGGCACGGGCGCGCAGGTTGGCCGGGCTGAGACCGCCGGTTTCGTCGATATAGATCGGCGCTTCATGCAGCTTGCCGAGCGCGAAGGAAAGCTTGGACCATTCGTCATCGCTCATCCGGCCGGTACGCAGACTTTGCGAATTGAGGCGCCCGATCGAGGCCAGCATACGCATGGCCAGCTGGGCGCCGCCCATTTCCATGGAGAACACACCGACCGGCAAGCCGGTCTCGACCGCGACGTTCTCGGCGATATTGAGCGCAAAGGCCGTCTTACCCATGGACGGACGCCCGGCGACGATGATCAGGTCGCCCGGCTGCATGCCTGAAGTCTTCTGGTCGAGGTCGAGGAAGCCGCTCGGCACCCCGGTGATATCGGAAGGATTGTCGCGGTCGTGCAGTTCCTGGATGCGCTCGACCACTTGGGTGAGCAGCGGATTGATGTGCACGAAGCCTTCCTGGTGTCCAGCACCGGCTTCGGCAATCGCAAAAATCTTGCGCTCAGCTTCGTCGAGCAGGGTTTCGGCATCGCGACCGAGCGGATTCAGCGCATCGCCGGCGATTTCATCGGCCGTCGCCACCAGCTGACGCAGGATGGCGCGCTCGCGCACGATCTCGGCGTAGCGCTTGATGTTGGCCGCCGATGGTGTATTGGCCGCCAGCTCTCCGAGATAGGCCAGTCCGCCGGTGTGATCGGTCTCGCCCGCCGCATCGAGCGCTTCGGCCACCGTAACGACGTCGGCCGGCTTGGCGTTCTCCAGCAGGTTACGAATCTGCCGGAAAATGCGCTTGTGCTCATCGCGATAGAAATCGGTATCGGTCACCTGGTCGCCGATACGGTCCCAGGCCTGATTGTCGAGCATCAAACCGCCAAGGACGGATTGCTCGGCCTCGATGGAATGCGGCGGAATACGCAGGGAGTCGACGATGCTGTCGGCGTTTTTCGGTTTTTGCGGACGCTGGTTCATGGCCGAGAGTTTAAATTAAAAAGGCCCCGCATCTGCGAGGCCTTCGGTACTACGAGTGGAAGACGGATATTACTCGGCAGCCACGGTGACGGTGATGTTGGCCAACACGTCGGTGTGCAGAGCGACATCGAGCGGGAACTCGCCGATGGCCTTGAGCGGGCCTTCCGGCATGCGCACGGCAGACTTGTCGACATCGAAGCCGGCAGCCTTGAGCGCGTCAGCCACATCGGCGTTACCGACGGAACCGAACAGACGGCCATCCATGCCAGCCTTGCGGGTGACGGTGACGTTGGTGCCGTTCAGCTTGTCGGCGACAGCCTGGGCAGCAGCCAGCTTCTCGGCGGCGGCCTTTTCCAGTTCGGCGCGGCGAGCTTCGAACTCGGCCATGGCAGCCGGGGTAGCGCGCTTGGCCATCTTCTTCGGGATCAGGAAGTTACGGGCGTAGCCGTCCTTGACCTTGACCACGTCGCCGAGGTTACCGAGGTTAACAACCTTTTCGAGCAGAATGATTTGCATGTTTCGTCTCCCCGAAAATTATTGATGGTTGTCGGTGTAGGGCAGCAGGGCCAGGAAGCGGGCGCGCTTGATGGCGGCGCCGAGCTGACGCTGATAGCCAGCCTTGGTACCGGTCAGACGAGCCGGCATGATCTTGGCGTTTTCCTGGATGTATTCCTTCAGGACTTCAATGTCCTTGTAGTCGATCTGTTCGACCTTTTCAGCAGTGAAGCGGCAGAACTTGCGGCGCTTGAACAGGCCACCGCCACGCTTCTTTTTCTTGTCGTCATCCTTCTTCTTGAAGAATCGAGCCATTTTCGTTTCCTTCCAAATATTCGAGTGTATTCACATGCAGTACGGGCATCTTGCTGTTACGGCTTTTCGCAGCGAGGAATCCTGTCACCTTGATGCAGCTCCCTAGGGGCGCTGCCTCCAGCCAGCGGGACGATTCGCCCAAGGCCAGGAGAGGGATTTCCAGCTCGACTTTCCGTTCCTTCCCCCCTTCGATCTGCGTTGAGGCATGTTGCAACCTGCCTTCGCTGACCGGGACGCCGGCTGGTGTGTAGCGCAAGCTTTTGCGCTCGACCAGCTGTCCGCTGAGGGTGATTAGATTCAGCCGATATTCCCGTACAAAAATGCTTAGGCAGCAGCCTGTTCAGCCGGCGCAGCGTCGCCGCCGAGCAGGGACTTGGACTTCTCTTCCTTCATCATCGGGGAAGGAGTGGTCACGGCAGCCTTCATCTTGACGGTCAGATGACGCAGGACGGCATCGTTGAACTTGAACGAGTGCTCGAGTTCGTTCAGCGTTTCGCCGTCGCACTCGATGTTCATCAGAACGTAGTGAGCCTTGTGAATCTTCTGGATCGGGTAAGCCAGCTGACGACGGCCCCAGTCTTCCAGACGATGGATCTGGCCGCCCTTGGCGGTCACGATGGAACGGTAGCGCTCGACCATGCCGGGCACTTGTTCGCTTTGGTCCGGATGGACGATAAAGACGATTTCGTAATGGCGCATGCAAACTCCTTTTGGGATAAACCCTCCGCCATGCGTTCGCGGTAGGGCAAGGTGGAAAAGCCCGTGATTATAACAACATTCGCTGGCTTTGGGTAAGGTAAAGCAGAATTATCAGAAAGCGTCGTCAGGCATTTCCAATGCGCCGCTGCCACCGGAACAGACTGCCTGCGCCAGTCCTTCGGACTGGGTCAGGGAGTGTTCGGCATAAAAACGGGCGGAAGCCAGCTTGGCGGTCCAGAACGGATCGCTCTCGCCCGCCGCAATCCGGGCGCGGGCGATGACGGCCGCACGCCCCATCTGCCAGCCGCCGGCGACAATACCGAACAGGAAGAGGAAGGGCACGGCGCCGGCATGTGCCGCCTTGGGGTTGGCTGCGAAATTGTCGACCAGCCAGGAAATTGCCTTTTCCAGCGCGTGCACCGCAGCCGTCTGCCGTGCCCCGACGCTCGCGAGGTCGCCGTCCAGTTGCACCGCATCGGCCAGCATTTGCGCGACCACTTTCTTGATTGTCACCCCCTGCTCCCGGGCCAGCTTGCGCCCGATCAGGTCGTTGGCCTGGATGGCGGTCGTTCCTTCGTAAATGGCGGTGATGCGTGCATCGCGCAGATGCTGCGCAGCGCCGGTTTCTTCGATGAAACCCATGCCGCCATGCACCTGGACGCCGAGCGAGGCGATATCGATGGCGCTCTCGGTACTCCAGCCCTTGACCACCGGGATCATCAGGTCGGCGAAAGCATGCGCTTCCTGGCGCGCCGCCTCATCGGGATTGCAATGGGCATTGTCTTGCGCGGCCGCGGTGACATAGGCCAGGGCACGCATGGCTTCGACGCGGGTGCGCATCGACATCAACATGCGGCGCACGTCCGGATGCTTGATGATGGGCACCTTTGGTCCGCCCTTGACGCCAACCTCCGTCCCTTGCACGCGCTCGTTGGCATACACCACGGCGCGCTGATAGGCGCGCTCGGCGTCGCCCAGGCCTTCAAGGCCGACATTGAAGCGCGCAGCGTTCATCATGATGAACATGTATTCCAGGCCGCGATTTTCTTCGCCGACCAGCGTACCGATCGCCCCACCATGGTCGCCAAAGGCCAGCACCGCCGTCGGACTGCCATGAATACCCAGCTTGTGCTCGATCGAAACGCAATAGACGTCATTGCGCTCGCCCGGCGTGCCATCCGCCTTGAGCATGAACTTGGGCACGACGAAGAGGGAAATGCCTTTGACGCCTTCCGGCGCATTGGGTGTGCGGGCCAGCACGAGATGGACGATATTGTCCGTCATGTCATGCTCGCCGTAGGTGATGAAAATCTTCTGGCCAAAAATCTTGTAGGTGCCATCGCCCACCGGTTCGGCACGGCTGCGCACGGCGGCAAGGTCGGAGCCGGCATTCGGCTCGGTGAGGTTCATCGTGCCGGTCCATTCGCCGGAAACCAGGTTCGGCAAGTAGACGGCTTTCTGTTCGTCGGTGCCAGCGATGGTCAACGCCTCGATGGCCCCTTGCGTCAGCATCGGACACAGCGAAAACGCGTGATTGGCAGCCTTCCACATTTCGGAAACCGCTGTCGACAGCAACTTGGGCAACCCCTGGCCGCCGAATTCCGGATCGCAACCCAGGCCGTTCCAGCCGTTATCGACAAACTGACGATAGGCTTCCTTGAAGCCCGGCGAGGTCGTGACCTCCTTGTCCTTCCATTTCGCACCTTGGGTATCGCCAATGCGGTTCAACGGCGACAGCACTTCACCAGCGAACTTGCCGGCTTCTTCAAGGATCGCGTCGACGACATCGGGGGTCGCCTCCTCGCATCCCGGCAGGGCGACGACCTGCTTCAGGCCGGCCAGTTCCTGCATGACAAAACGGATGTCCTTCAACGGTGCAACGTATTCGCTCATATGTCTCACTCCATTCGATTGGCGGTTTCTTTTAATTCGATCAGGAACAGAATGTCCTCGACGACTGGCAAAGCCAATCCGGCACGCTGCCCGCCGCGATTGTCCCGCAGCAATTGGTAAAGATAGCCCACGACATCGCCGTCGTTCCACATGTCGATGACGGCGTTCAAGATTCGCGGCATGTCTTCAAGCGACTCCGGCTTCGGCATGACCAAAGAAATCTCCACACCACTGCCCGTCGCACCTTCGTCCGCAGCCTGTCCATCACTGCTCCACTGCTGGACCTCGACGTTGAAATTCTGATTCAGGTTGCGCGCCACCTGCTCGAACTCCTGGCGCATACCAGCCATCCGATACACCTCCATCAGACGAATCCACGGCTGAAGCGCCTCTTGCGGATTGTGATCGATGTATTCCTGCAAGGCTTGCGCCGCCCCCTTGACCCGCCCGAAGGACAACATGATGTCGGCGAGTTCCATGACAGGATTGACTTCGAAATGCTCGTCCAGCGATGTTGCCGCGATGGACATCATCGAGTCGCGGCCCGCCTGGCGCTTCTTGACCGGCTCGGTGCTTTCGGGCTGCACCTCTGGCGCATGCAGATCGATATCGACCTGCATCGGCATCCCCATGGCCGTCGGCTCGACCGCCAGGTCGATACCGCCCAGCTCCTCGTGTTCATCGACGCGCTGTGGATCGACCCGCACCTCCGGCACTGGCAGCTCGAACACCTCCTGCGCAGTTACACCGCTACGCCGCCCTAGCCAATGGCGCCAGCCGAGCCAGCCAGCCAGCCCCAGTGCGGCACCGAAAAGGGCGGCGTAAAAACTCCACTCCGAGACCGACGAACCTTGCGCCCTCTGCTGCGTCTGCTCGACCGGTGCTAATGGACGCTTTTCGGGAATGACAAAATCGCCTTGGGGCGCAATGATAGGAGCGTGCGCCAAGGGTTTTCCATCCTCTACACGCTGTGCGAATTCGGCCGCCCGCTGTTTCAAATCAACCAGCGTGCTTTCCATATTGCGCAGCTTTTCCGCTGTAGCTAGCTGCGTCGTGGCCTGCTCCTGCAAGGCCATCAGCATCCTGAACTCCAGTCGCAGGATTTCCCGCTGTGACTCTTCCCAAAGCCGTCCGGACTCAGCCGAGTCGAGCGTGGTAGCCAGACGCAACGAAGGCTCGGCCACATCTCCGCCGCCGCTCAGAACGAGACGGTCGGGCAAAGCCACCTCGGCCTGTGCGCGAGGCAACTGCAATTTTGGCAGGGGTTTGGGCTTGGAAGGCGGTATCTCCCGTGGCGCCATAACAGGCGGAGCTTCGCTACGCGCCGCAGGTGTCGGAACGAAGCTCGGCTTCTCCCGCTCGCCAATCGGCGCCTCCGGCCGTACCGTCTTGGAACTAGCCGGGGACAAAAGCAGCATGTATTCGCGCGAAATTTCATGGCCGCACCCCAGATACAAACCGATCTGCAGCACAGGCTCGCGCAGCGAAAGCTCCGAACGCAACTCGACCACCGGCTGCACGCCGCGCCGCACCGAAAAAGCAGCTCGATGCAGGAAGGGAATGTCGCTGCCGCCGGTCGGCTGAATCAGACGGAAACAGGAAGCATCGGGTAACTGCTTGTTGTCACCCAGCAACTCAATGTCGACACGCAAGGCTTCGCCAAGCGAAGGCTGCCCGCGCAACTCTCCCAAGCCAATGGCCGAAGCCGAACCCGCCAAGGCGAGCAGCCCCAAACCCAACGAGCAGTAGAAAGTCTTACGCACGAACAACCGCACCCCCAACCTAACAGATTTGTCAGATTGTAGCCGTTATTTGCCCGCCAGATAACGCGCATCGTCGAAAGTTGCGACCCATTGCGGCCTGTACACAACAAATAGCGTCATCACCATGCCGGAAAGCCAAGCCTCGGCAAAGGCAAGCAACAAAAAATACGGAAAATACTCGTTAATCAGGTAATCCCAGGCATACGCACCCGCCAACGCCATCAGTACCGTCGTCACGAAGCCAAAGCCGATGACTGTCAACGCTGCGCCGAAGAAACCATTGACGAAGATATAGACGAAAAAATGCTTAGGCAAAACCGTCGACAACAGGCGATAGATAAGCTGGCTGAGCAACACGCTGACACCCGCCATCAACAAGGCATTGGCCGCATATGCCATGCCCCCGGCGGCGCCGTTGAGCGTAATACCCAGCGTCACCAGCGACAGGCCGACAAAGGCCAGTTCAGGACCGAAGCTGAGAGTGAACACGGTTGCCCCCAGCATGTGCAAACCAAGCCCGGGCTTCACGCCGGCTTTCAAGCTCCACACCACGGTCAGCAAAACAACCATGCCGAGCCAAACATTGAGTTGCTCTGAGTCTTGCAGGCGCTTCCACGGCGCCCGCCAAACGGAACGGGCGAAGAACAGCCCCCAAACCGCCCATGCGGCCCAGTACCATTCTTCGCCCAGCAGTGTGTCAGTCAGATTCACTTGGCTATTTTAGTGCCAGCAACTGACTTTGTGGCATTAGCCGACAGCACTCTCCAGTTGCGGCACGATCTCGAAGAGATCGCCGACCAGACCGTAATCGGCCACCTGGAAGATCGGTGCATCCGGATCCTTGTTGATCGCGACGATCACCTTGGAATCCTTCATGCCAGCCAAGTGCTGGATGGCACCGGAGATACCGATCGCCACATAAAGCTGCGGCGCAACGATCTTGCCAGTCTGCCCAACCTGGTAGTCGTTCGGTACGAAGCCGGCATCGACCGCGGCGCGCGAAGCACCGAGTGCTGCACCCAGCTTGTCGGCCAGCGGCTCGAGCAGCTTGTGATAGTTTTCACCGCTACCCAGACCGCGGCCACCGGAAACGATGATCTTGGCAGCGCCGAGTTCCGGACGGGCCGACTTGGTCAGTTCGCGACCGACCAGTTGCGATTGGCCACTATCCGCACCTGCACCGATCGCTTCGACGGTAGCCGAACCACCGGTAGCAACAGCATCAAAAGCAGTCGTCCGCACCGTGATGACCTTGACCGAATCAGCGCTCTTCACGGTTGCCAGGGCGTTACCGGCATAGATCGGACGCACAAAGGTATCGGCTGCTTCGACTGCGGTGATTTCGGAAATCTGAGCCACGTCGAGCAAAGCGGCGACGCGCGGTAGCAGATTCTTGCCGAAGGTGGTCGCTGGAGCGAGCACGTGGGTATAACCAGCCGCATTGGCGACGATCAGCGCCGTCAGGTTCTCAGCCGTCTGGCCTTCATAATGGGCGGCATCGGCCACCTTGACCTTAGCCACGCCCTGCAGCGCGGCAGCCTGCTGCGTAACGGCAGCGCAATTGGCACCGGCAACCAGTACATGAACCTCGCCGCCAATTTTCTGGGCAGCAGCCACGGTATTGAGCGTTGCAGCCTTCAGCTGCTGATTGTCGTGTTCGGCAACAACAAGAATAGACATCTTCGCTCTCCCTTAGATTACTTTGGCTTCGTTTTTCAGCTTGCCGACCAACTCGGCCACATCGGCAACCTTGACGCCGGCGCTACGCTTCGGAGGCTCAGCCACTTTCAGCGTGCTCAGGCGCGGCGCCACATCGACACCCAGATCGGCCGGCTTGACGGTATCGAGCGGCTTCTTCTTGGCCTTCATGATGTTCGGCAGCGTGGCATAGCGCGGCTCGTTCAGACGCAGATCGGTCGTCACTACGGCTGGCAGGGAGATGGCAAGGGTTTCCAGGCCGCCGTCGATTTCGCGGGTAACGCTGGCCTTGCCGTCGGCGATCACGACCTTCGAGGCGAAGGTTGCTTGCGGCCAACCGGCAAGTGCGGCGAGCATCTGGCCGGTCTGGTTGGAGTCGTCATCGATGGCCTGCTTGCCGCAGATGACGAGCTGAGGTTGTTCCTTGTCGCACAACGCCTTCAACAGCTTGGCAACGGCCAGCGGCTGCAGTTCGACATCGGTTTCCACCAGGATGCCACGATCGGCACCGATGGCCATCGCCGTGCGCAGGGTTTCCTGGCAGGCGCCGACGCCGCAGGAAACGGCAACCACTTCGGTGGCGATGCCGGCTTCCTTCAGGCGAACTGCCTCTTCGACGGCGATTTCGTCAAAGGGGTTCATACTCATCTTGACGTTGGCCAGATCGACGCCCGATCCGTCCGCCTTGACCCGCACCTTGACGTTGTAGTCGATGACCCGCTTAACGGGAACGAGAATTTTCACAAGCCTCTCCTTTTTGGTCGGTTAGATTTGCCAAACCTGCGCCGTCTGTTTGACAGACGGTCACTCAATCCGCACAATAACCATACTGTGTCGTATGGAAAAGCATACGGTAGCGTATGGAAAACAAAACTGTCAAGTCCTCTGCCGAAAAAACCGGTACCAAGCCGCGCCGCCGTGCCGATAGCACGCGCACGCAACTGGATCCGGAACGCTGGGTCGAAGCCGCCATCGACGTACTGGCTCGCGAAGGCGTGACCGGTTTGCGCGTCGAGGTGCTGGCCAAGCGTTGCGGCGTGACCAAAGGCAGTTTCTACTGGCACTTCAAGGACAGACGCGCCCTGCTCGATGCCGTTCTCGAGCGTTGGAAGGAAGGCCGTATCCGCGACATCGAGAAGACGACCGCCGTCTCCCCCGGCAAAGAACGTGACCAGCTGCATTACGCCATCGAGGTCTATGGCGCCAGCCGCAATCGCAAGGGCATGTCGATCGAACTGGCCATTCGCGACTGGGCGCGCCACGACGCTGTCGCCGCCGAAGTGGTCGAGTCGGTCGACCTCTACCGCCTGGAATGCACCCGCCGGCTGTTTGTCGCTGCCGGCATGTCGGATGCCGAGGCCAAGAGCCGCAGCCTGCTGCTCTATGCCTGCGTGTTCGGCCTGTCGCTGATGCATTACACCCACTTCGACAACAACCTGAACGATCTCAAGCAACGCATCGCCGAGCGCATCGTTTCCTGACGCGCCACTAACCGGAGCAACGCCCCGGATTGCCCGACGCCTGGAGGCGCCGTTCCCACTGCAGTAATTGATCCGCCAGTGCATTGACCGATGCGATCAAGGCTTCCACTCCACCCCGCGCATCGGGCGTTGGCGCCGGGCGTTCGATCTGGATTTCCATTTCTCCCACCGGCTTGCGCGCTCGATCAAGCAAGCTGGCCTTGCCGGCCATTACGCCCACGCTGTTTTTCGGCGAAGAAAAGACCTGGCTGAATTCGGTGATATCGATGCGTAGCACGCATTCGGTCTTGCCCTGCCCGCTTCCGGCCAGCCGTAGCTGGCGGCCCAGTTGTTGCTGCAATAACTGGGCCGGTGGCCCAGCCCAGCGCGAACGCGCGTATTCGCGCAGTCGTGCACCATCCTGATAGGCCAGACGATAGTCGATGCCCAGCGTATCGAACCAGAGCGGGGCGCGCACTTCCAGTGCGACCGGCGTATTGCGCGGCCCTTCGACCAGTACCGGAGCCCCAGTACCAAAATCGTAGACTGCCATTGACGTATCGCCGCCGCGCTTTCCAGCGGTAAAACAGCCGGCCAGAGTCAAAATCATCAGCCAAGGCAACAGCCGACACATACCATTTCCTTTACTTGGCATCGAATCCGGCCTCACCCGGCCCCGGCGGCAAGGCTGGTGCACCAAACACCAAACCCTGCGGAGAGTCTTCCAGAATGCGCAGAACTCGGCTGAGCTGGCGCGAAGTTAACGAAAAATCTGTCGCCAATTCGTTGAGGCGCGGCATCAGGGCAGAGGTACCGCCAGCCGATGCGTCGCCAATAGCCACATCGAGCTTGTCAGTTGCCAACTGCATCTTGCCGACCAACGCACGTGTGTCGGTCAGCAATGGACCAACCTCGCCCATTGCTTGCGACAGTTGTCGAACATTGCCGTCAGCCAGCACCTTATTCACCTGAGCCAGCGCAGTATTCAGATTGTTCAGGGTTGGCTTCAATGAGGAGGTTGTGGCGTCGAGATTCGCCAGCATCGCTGTGAAATGACGCCGGTTCTCTTCACTAAGAACCTCGTTGGCACTGGCCATCAACTGCCTGACCTGCTTCAACGTCGTCACGCCGGTCTCTCCCAGTTCATCGAATAAGGAGGGAATCATCGCAATCCGCGGCGGCTTGGCATCATTAGGTTCGAGAGGCTCCATCTCCTTACCTGTTTCCAGCAACAGGATATGAGCTAGGCCTGTGACCCCTTGGTAGTTAAGTTTTGCCACGGTGCCGCGGGTCAGGGGAACATCCTCGCTGATTGCGATCGTAATCAGGATGTTGCTATAGTCGTCGGGATCGAGACGGATGTCGGTAACCTTGCCAACCCGAATACCGCGATACCTCACTTGCGCCTGGGGGTTCAAGCCACCAATGTTCTGCTTGGTTACGACGATATAGTCATGCGTATCGTCCTTGTCTCCCCCCAGCCAATAGAAGGCAATAGCCGCTGCAATGCCGAGCAGCATGGCGAAGAGTCCGGCGGCGAAGGCGTGGGATTTGTTTTCCATGACTTGTGATTAAAGCAGTTTCTTGCGATCTCCGCCAAAAAAGCCGGTAACGAAGGGATGATCGAGCGTCATCACTTCCGCCCGGGTGCCGAAGGCAATGATGCGCCGGTCGGCCAGAATAGCCACGTGACTGGCCAACCCATGCAATGTGGCGAGATCGTGGGTGACCATGACGACGGTCAATCCCAGCGCTTTCTGCAGACTACCAATCAATTCGACAAAATTCTGGCTACGGTCCGGATCGAGCCCCGCGGTTGGTTCGTCGAGCAGCAGCAATTCGGGCTCCAGGGCGAGAGCACGCGCCAATGCAACCCGCTTCACCATACCCCCCGACAGTTCGGCAGGCATCAGCCGGGCGTGTTCGGCGAGCATCCCCACCATGTCGAGCTTGACATAGACCAGGCGGGCTATCCAGGCCTCATCGAGACAACGCAACTCGCGCAAGGGAAAAGCGATATTGTCGTAGACCGAAAGCGCGGAAAACAACGCCCCTTGTTGGAAGAGCATGCCGAGCCTGCGACGGAGGGAACGCTGTAGATCGATATCCGGATCATCGAGATCGACCCCGAACAATTGCACCTTGCCAACCTGCGGCCTGTGCAAACCCAACACCTCGCGCAAGAGCGTGGTCTTGCCGCTACCGGAGCCGCCCAGCAGCCCGACGATCTGGCCGGGCATAACGGTCAGGTTCAGGTCGCGATGCACGATCTGTTCGCCGAAAGCAGTCGTCACTCCCTGCAGTTGGACGACTGGTGTCATAGCTGGGGGAGTCCGATCTGCCGCGTCAGCACGGCAAAGACCGCATCGATCAGGATGACGACGGTGATCGAGGTCACCACCGAACTGGTCGTGCGCGAGGATAGACTTTCGGTATTGGGTTTAACCCGCAACCCGAAGTGGCAAGCCCCCAGTGCAATGATGAAGCCGAAAACCAATCCTTTGTTGAGACCGATCAGCAGATTGGCAACCGGTACGGCACGCGGCAAGTTCTCCAGAAAATAGACGAAAGACAGGTCAAGTTGCATCATGGCCGCCACCATCCCACCGAACAGTGCCACGGCCGAGGTCCACAACACCAAGAGAGGCATGACCACGGTCAGACCAAGGATTTTCGGCAGGACCACGCGGATGCTGCGCGACACACCCATGGTCGACAGAGCATCGATTTCTTCGGTCACCCGCATGACGCCAATCTGCGCCGTCATCGCCGAACCGGAACGCCCGGCTACCAGAACGGCAACGAGCACCGGCCCCAGTTCGCGGATGATGGAAATTCCGAGGATATTGACGATGAACAAATCGGCACCGAAGCTTTTTAGCTGCAGTGCCGACAAGTAGCTGATCGTTATTCCGATCAGGAAGCCCACCAACGCAGTTACCGGCAACGCTTGAGCGCCCGCTTTGTAGACGTTGGCACTGAACTCGCGTAACGGAAAATCCCGGGGATGCCGGATCAGGTAGGCGATGTCCAACAGCAACTGCCCGAAAACTACCAGCACTCCCCGCAGGTTCGACCACGCTCTAATGCCAAGCACCTGTAGCATCGGCAACAGCCGGAGAGACGATCGTGTTTGGACCGTCGATATTTCCGGCAAACGTGCTATCCGTTCGATACTGCTGCGGTGCACCTCCGAAATCAGCAATTTTTCAGGCCACTGCCCTTGCCAGGTACGCCACAACAAGACAGCGGCCGCGCTATCGAGACGGCTAACGCCAGACAGGTCCCACGCCAAGTTTCCATCTTCGGACTTGGCCAACTCGGTTTGCAAGTCAGCCAGCACCGGTTGCATTTCAGACAACACCCAGGCCCCGGTTAACACGGCCTTCGCCGCATCCACCTGCAACCGAGGCTTCTGGTTACTCACTCGGCCTTCCTCGCCGCCCGCGACTTAACTTGGTACTCGCGCCCGATCTGCTTCCAGACGCTGGCTTCCTCGCCAAGCGCCGCCGCCGTCCATGGATTGGCCGCCAGCCACTCGCCCGGTAATTCGATCTGAAAGCCGCTGACGAGCGGTTTGACCCGCCACGAGGGCAATTGCCGATCATCGCGCGTGCGGTGCAGCAAGACCGCGAAACGCAGGCAGAAAATCAGCTTCCAGGCACTGTCCACCGCAGGAATGCCACTCAGCTTCTCCAACTTACCGCGATGGCCGAGGACCAGCATGGCCAGACGTGCCTGATCTTTTTTCGAGAAACCTGGCATGTCGGCATAGGTCAGGATATAGGCGCCATGCTTGTGGTAGCCGTTATGCGCAATGGAAATCCCGATCTCATGCAGACGGCAGGCCCAGGACAGGAACTGCACATCGGCCTCGCTCGGCGCACCGCCGGACAATTGAGCAAGAGCAGAAAGCGCGGTCGCCTCGACCCGCTCGACCTGATCGCCCTCGACCTGATAGCGCCGACGGAACTGGGTGACCGTCGAATCGCGCATGTCGTGATGATGGAAGCGCCCGAGCAGGTCGTACAGCACACCGAGACGCAGCGCACCGTCGGCATAGGTCATGCGTTCGATGCCGAGTTCCTCGAAGATCGCCGACATGATCGCAACACCGCCCGGAAAGACCGGCAGGCGGTCGCCCTTGATACCGGGCAGATCGAGCGCTTCGGCGGAACCGGCCTTGACCAGCAGGGAGCACAGACGATCCAGGCCTTCGCGCGTGATGCCGCTCTCGCCGTTCGGATTCAGCCCGTTCAATTCCAGCGCATCGGCAATCGCCCGCGCCGTACCGGAAGAACCAACTGCCTCTTTCCAGCCCATGCGCTGGTAGTCGTGGGCAATCAGTTCGATTTCCTTGGCCGCTGCGATCTGCGCCTCGCGCAGCCGCTTCTTGTCGACCTTGCGATCCGGGAAGAAGCGCAGCGTGTAGCTGACGCAACCCATGTAGAGCGATTCCATCACCTGCGGCTCATGCCGCTTGCCGATGATGAATTCGGTCGAACCGCCGCCGATATCGACGACCAGGCGCTTATGCGTCGCCATCGGCATCGAATGCGAGGCGCCGATGTAGATCAGACGGGCCTCTTCGCGGCCGGCAATGATTTCGATCGGGAAACCGAGCGCTTCCTCGGCCAGCGGCAGGAACTCGGTCGCATTCTTGGCCACGCGCAAGGTATTGGTCGCCACCGCCCGCACGGCCCCGGCATCGAGTCCGCGCAAGCGTTCGCCGAAACGCCGTAGCGCGTCGAGTGCGCGGGCCTGCGCCGCTGCGTCCAGGCGCTTGTCCGGCATCAATCCGGAAGCCAGGCGAACCGGTTCCTTCAACGAGTCCAACGGATAAATCTGGTCGTCCACCACTCGCCCGACCTGCAGACGGAAGCTGTTGGAACCCAAATCGACCGCGGCCACGGTTTCGTAGATCATCTGATGCAATGCTTTATGGTCCGGAATAGCCCAGGATTCTAGCACCCAGCCGAAGGGCGGATTCTTACAAGCCAGGAATTTTGCATTGCCGGATAAGCCGACTCAAAGCATCTCGACAGCACGTCAAGCATATTTCTTATTCGTGCCTCAGGGCCTCGATCGGATCAAGCTGGGCTGCCCGCCTTGCTGGCACATAGCCAAAAACGATCCCAACCAGGGCCGAAAATCCAAAGGCGGTCAGATTGATCCCAGAATTAAATATGAAGGGCATATTCATCATTGCCGTCAAACCGATCGAGGTAAGCAAAGCCAGAACCACGCCGATCAAGCCGCCAAAGGCGGAGAGCACTACCGCTTCGATCAGGAATTGCAGCAGGACCTCGTGTTCCAGCGCACCAATGGCGAGCCGGATGCCGATCTCCCGAGTCCGCTCGGTGACCGAGACAAGCATGATGTTCATGATGCCGATACCGCCGACCAGCAGGCTGACCGCCGCCACCGCCCCCAATAGCGCAGTCATCGTACCGATACTGCTGGAAAGGGTCTCGGCGATCTGCTTGGTGTCCATCACATTGAAGTTGTCGTCCTGGTTTTCGGCCAGCTTGCGCCGCTCGCGCAGCAGGCTGCGTAGCTGGACGATCGCTGAGGTCGAACTGATCCCATCTTTCAACGACACCATGATGTTTCCGATATCTAGGCTGCCGGTCAGGCGGCGTTGCGCCGTGCGCAGCGGCATCAGGACCGTATCGTCCTGATCCTGCCCCATGCCACCCTGCCCTTTGGCAGCAAGCAGCCCGATCACCTCACAATCGAAGGTCTTGACGCGAATGCTGTTACCGAGGGGATTCAAACTACCGAACAACTCCTTGCGCACGGTGTTGCCGATGATGCACACCGCCTTGCCGGCGCGTTCCTCATCATCCGAAAACTGCCGCCCGCCAGCCAGCTTCCAGTTGCCCGCGATGAAATAATCGTTGCTCGTCCCGCTCACGGTTGACGACCAGTTTTGCGTACCGGCCACCAGCGTTACCGAGCTACCGACCACCGGCGCCACGGCTTTAAGTCCGCTGATCTGCTGCTGGATTGCCTCGATGTCGCCGATCTTGAATTTGGGCGCACCAGCGCTGTCGCGCCCCGGCCCCAGGCGCTGGCCGGGCATGACCATCAGCAGGTTGCTGCCCAGGCTGGCGATCTGCTGCGCCACCATGCGCGTAGCGCCATTGCCGAGGGTGACCATGGTGATTACTGCAGCAACGCCAATGACGATGCCCAGAATGGTCAGGAACGAACGCAGCAGATTGCGGCGAATTTCGCGCAAGGCGAGTAGCAAGGCATTCAGCAGCATGCTTCGACCTCCGTCTGGCGCTCATCGCTATCGACCAGCCCGTCGACGAAATGGACGATCCGCCGAGCGTAGTGAGCCATATCCGGTTCGTGCGTTACCATCACTACGGTAATACCTTGGTCACGGTTCAGTTTGACCAGCAACTCCATAATTTCGTGGCTACGCTGGGTGTCGAGGTTACCGGTCGGCTCGTCGGCCAGCAGCACCAATGGCTGGGTGACAATGGCCCGGGCGATGGCGACACGCTGCTGCTGGCCGCCAGACAGTTCGGCCGGGGTATGGTGTTCCCAACCCGTCAGACCAACTTGTGCCAGGGCAGTCCGCGCTGCCTGATGACGCGCTTCGGCTGGCTCCCCACGATAAAGCAAGGGCAGTTCGACGTTTTCCTGAGCCGAAGTCCGCGCCAAGAGGTTGAAGCCCTGAAAGACGAAACCGAGGCACTGGCGGCGTAGCAACGCACGCTGGTCGCGCCCCAGGCGCTCAACATTGATGCCCCGGAAACGATATTCGCCGGTCGTCGGCGTATCGAGACAACCGAGCAGGTTCATCACCGTCGACTTACCCGAGCCGGAAGGGCCCATGACGGCGACGAAATCGCCTTGTTCAATCGTCAGGTCTACACCGCGCAAGGCTTGAAAGGCTGCCGGACCCTGACCGTAGGTCTTGGTGATGCCTCGCAGTTCGATCAAAGGTGCCGACATCTCAGTTCCCGGCATGGGCATTTTTGCCCATTTTGCTCAGTGCACCGCAGAAGTTCACTTTTTCGCTTCCTGATAGTCGGTAATCACCGCCATGCCGGCCTTCAATTCACCACCGAGGATTTCTGTCTGCCGGCCATTGCTGACACCGGTTCTGACCGGCATGGGCTGCGCCCCTTGTTCGCCCAACACCCAGACACGAGCCTCGTCGCCATTAGGTATCGCGGCCTGCCGCTTCTTCGTCATGTCGGGCGGCGGACCAGGCAAGAGGCGAGACACGAAACTACGCTGAGGCGCGCCACCGGCCGTCGGTGGCGTGAAACGCAAGGCCGCGTTGGGTACCAGCAACACATTCTGCCGCTCTGCCGTGACGATACTGGCCGTTGCCGTCATGCCTGGCCGCAAGGCCAAGTCGTCGTTATTGACCTGCAGGATGGTCTTGTAAGTCACCACGTTGTCGGTTGTCGTCGAGCCCAACCCGACACGCTGAATGGTCGCCGGGAACTTGCGCCCCGGCCAGGCCGAAACGGTAAAGGTGGCTTTCTGGCCGTTCTTGACATTGGCGACATCGGCTTCATCCACCTTGACCTGCAGTTCCATCTTGGACAAATCCTCGGCCAGCACGAACAGCACCGGCGTCGTCATCTGCGCCGCCACCGTCTGCCCCGGCTCGACCTTGCGCGTCAGAACCACACCGTTGACCGGCGAGCGGATGGTCGCCTTGCCGAGATTGGTTTCATCGGTCTTCAAGGTCGCCTTGGCCTGGATCACATCGGCCCGGGCGCTCGCTTCGTCGGCCACGGCACGCTGCAACGTCGCCTCCTGGGTTTCCATCTCGGTCTTGGCCGGCACCTTGCCGCCCGAGAGCTCGGCCACCTGCTTCATTCGACTCAACGAAGCCCGCGCTTCGGCTACCGTCGCCTGTTTCTGCATGACGGCCGCTTCAGCCGCCGCCAGCGCTGCCCGCGACTTGTCCACCGAATCCTTGAGCTTGGCCGTATCCAGCTCGGCCAGCAACTGACCTTTCTTGACCACGTCGTTTTCCTGCGCCAACACGCTTGCCAGCGTTCCCGAGAGCTCCGAGCCAACGTCGATCGATTTGGTCGGTGCCAGCGTACCGCTGGCCGATGCAGTCACCACCAGATTGCCCGTTGCAGCTTCCTCGGTCACGAATTGGCCGGTTGAGCCATCGCCCCCCGACAGCAACGCAATCGCCAGCAACACCAGCAATGCAGCCCCACCGGCGACCCACCAACGGCGGCGAGCGCTCCAGCCGCCTGCTCGCTGGCTGGATTGCAGGAGTTGGCGCAAATCGTCCTGGCTCTTGTCGGCAGATGAAGTCATGATTTGTTATCCGGTGTCACGCTATCGGCAGACGGCTTTTCCCAGCCGCCACCGAGGGATTTATAGAGCTTGACCAAACTGGTCAGCAAGGTGGCTTCCGCCGTCGCCAGACTGTCTTCGGCGCTCAAGCGGCTACGGTCGGTTTCCAGCACTTTCTGGAAGTCGGACAAGCCGGACTGATACATCTGACGCGTCAATTGCGCTGCATTGCGCGCCGACTCAGCGGCTGCCCGGCGTGCCGCCAGACGGTCATAGGCACGTGCATGCGCTGTCAACGCATTCTCGACCTCCTCAAGCGCACCGAGCACCGCCGCTTCGTATGAAATCAGCGCCTGCTCCTGCACGGCGTTCTGAACCTCGACCGCCGCCCGCAAGCGCCCGCCATCGAACAAGGTGGCCGCCAGCGTCCCGCTCAGCGAGCGGAACAGTGTGTCGCCACCGCCCAAGGCGCCGAGACTGTAAGCCTGCCAACCAAACGAACCACTCAGCGACAGACTAGGAAAACGCTGCGCAAGTTTCTGACCGACCCGTGCAGTTTCAGCGGCCAGGGTACGTTCAGCCGAAATCAGATCGGGACGCTGGCGCAGCACATCCGCCGGAATACCTGTTGCCACATCCCTTGGCACAGACGGCAAAGGCTCGACCTTGGTCAGACGTTCATGCAGCGCACCGGGCATCTGACCGGTCAACACTGCCAGACGGTTCTCGGCTTCAACCAGACTGATCTCCAGATCGGGGATGCCAGCCCGCGTCTGCTCGCGAATCGTACGCGCCTGCTCGACATCGCTGGCACTGGCCAGACCAGCCTGATAGCGCCATTCGGTAATCTGCAGTGTTTCTTCCTGGCTGACCAAGTTATCCTGGGCAATCGCCAAGCGCTGCTGGTAAGAGCGCAATTCGGCATAGTTCTCGACCACTTCGGCAACCAAGGAAACGCGCGCGTAGTCCGCGTCTGCCTGGCTGGCGGCCAGATCGGCACTCGCCGCTTCGACGGCGCGACGCGTGCCACCGAACAGGTCGATTTCCCATGTAGCATCGAAACCGGCATCGTAGAAGGTTCGCTCCGGTACGTTGCTGACCGTTCGCGCCGACTTGCTCCGGGTCGGCGAGACCGAAGCTGTCAGCGTCGGAAAATAATCGCCAATCACCTGCCGCCGCGTTGCTCGCGCCTGACGAAGCCTAGCCTTGGCCAGACGAAGGTCGGTACTGTCAGCCAGCGAAAGCTCGATCAACGAGTTGAGGGTATCGTCCTCCAGTTGCCTCCACCAATTTGCCAACATAGCTGGAGACCGGGCTTCGGCGACAGCTTGCGGAACTTCCGCTCGCCACGCATTTGGCACCGAAACCCTTGGTCGAGAATAATCCGGGCCGACTGCTGGCAACAGGCTGCACCCCGCCAAAGCCAGCGACAGCCAAACCCTATAACCCCACCTCATTAGGCGATGAATTCGAAACAAGCTCATGTTCGAATTATCGTATGCCCTGACGCCAGACCACGCCAACAAAAGTAAAAGTAAGTAAAGTCGCCAGGAGGTTTCCCGTTTTAAAAGCGAAAAAGCCCGCCGGAGTAAACCGGCGGGCTTGGTTAATACCGATCAGGCAACTCAGCGGCCGAGCAGCTTCTTGATGTTTTCCAGCGTGGACGGATCCTCGATAGTTGTCAGATCGCCTGGATCGCGTCCCTCGGCCAAGGCCTGCAACGAGCGCCGCAGCATCTTGCCGGAGCGGGTCTTGGGCAGGCCGACGACGAAATGCACACGTGCCGGGCGGGCGATGGCGCCTAGAATGCCATCGACGGTCGCAAAGACCTCCTTCTCCAGCGCAGCAACCAGTTCCGGCGTAGCAACCTTGGAAGCATCTTTGACCACGGCGAACGCCATGGGCATCTGCCCCTTCAGCTTGTCTTCCACGCCGACCACAGCGACTTCGGCAATGGCCGAATGGTTCTGGATCGCCTCCTCGATTTCACGGGTACCCAGGCGGTGACCGGCGACGTTGATGACATCGTCGGTACGACCAAGGATGGTGAAGTAGCCTTCATCATCCTTGATCGCCCAGTCGTACGAGGAGTAAACCAGCGGCTCCTTGAACAGCGTGAAGTAAGTACTGACGAAACGGTCATCCTGGCCCCAAACAGTGGACAGGCAGCCCGGCGGTAGCGGTGGCACGACAGCGGCGATGCCCTTTTCGTTCGGGCCGCACTCGGAGCCATCCTCGCGGAAGATCTTCAGGTTGTAACCATAAACTGGGAAGGACGGCGAACCGAACTTGATCGGGGTCTTTTCGACGCCGTGCAGCGCTGCCAGCATCGGCCAGCCGGTTTCGGTCTGCCAGTAGTTGTCGATGACCGGCTTGCCCAGTTCATTCTGGAACCACTCATGGGTCGGCTGGTCAAGCGGCTCACCGGCCATGAAGATGTGCTTCAGGGACGACAAGTCGTACTTGTGCATGTAGGCCGGATCCTGCTTCTTCAGCACGCGAGCGGCGGTCGGCGCCGAGAACATGACGTTGACCTTATATTTCTCGACGATCTGCCACCAGATGCCCGGATCCGGACGCAGCGGTGTGCCTTCGTACATCACCGTCGCCATGCCGGCGATCAGCGGGCCATAGATGATGTAGGAGTGACCGACCACCCAACCGATATCGGAGGTGGAGAAATAGGTTTCGCCTTCGCCACCGCAGTAGATGTGCTTCATCGACGAAGCCAGGGCCACGGCATAGCCGCCGGTGTCGCGCTGCACGCCCTTCGGCTTGCCGGTCGTACCGGAGGTGTAGAGGATGTAGGACGGCTCTGAGGACTCCAGCCATTCGCAGTCGACCTTGGCATCCATGAACTGCTCGCGCAGCGTGGCGTAATCCACATCGCGACCTTCGACTTTGTTGAAGCCCTTGTCCAGACCACGATCGACCATCAACACCTTGGCCGGCTTGTGTTCGGCAAGTTCGATGGCTTCGTCAAGCAGATGCTTGTAGGGAACCGCCTTGCCGCCACGCATACCGGCATCGGAGGAAACGATCAGAGTTGGCTTGGCATCGTCGATACGGGTCGCCAGCGAACCGGAAGCAAAACCACCGAAAACGACCGAATGGATAGCACCAATCCGTGCTGCGGCGAACATGGCAAAAGCGGCCTGCGGAATCATCGGCATGTAGATCAGGACGCGGTCGCCCTTCTTAACGCCGAGGCTCTTGTAGATCGCAGCCATGCGCTCGATTTCACGCTGCAACTCGGAGAACGAATAAACCTTCTCTTCGTTGGTTTCGGTAGAAATGTAGATCAGCGCGTTGGCGTCCGGGCGCTTGGCGGCGTGACGATCAACGGCATTGTGGCAGAGGTTGGTCTTACCGCCAACGAACCACTTCACGAACGGCGGCTTCGAATAATCGAAGACCTGCGTAAACGGCTCCTTCCAGTCGATGAGTTGGGCCTGTTCGGTCCAGAACTCGTTCGGCTTTTCGATGGAATACTGATGAAACTCCTTGTAAGTCGCCATAAAGCTCCCTCTAATCTAGATTTTCCTGCACTACAAAAAACAATGAACGGGCTATTGTGTTTTGCTTTCCCGTTCACTCAAGCGGTGTTCGATCTCTGCCACCGGCAGAGCCAAACCCAATTCCTGACTCATCAACTTCATCAAGGGCAACAACTGCCTGGCTAAAACCGGCAGATGGGGCAATACCGGAGCGCTGCGGTCAGCCGCCAGCAATTCCAGGGCATGATGAATCGTAATCGGCCGACTAGACGGCAGAATGCCACCCGTTTCCGTCCGATTGCCACCGGCCGCCATGGCTGCCGCCATGCGCTGCCCAGCCAATTCGAGCAAGGTACCGGCCGAACTGACCATGTCGGTGGGCACGCTGGCCACGCCGACACTGACCGTCAAGGCGATGGTCTCGCCGGCCACGGTCAAACGCGCCAACTCAACAGCCTCGCGTACTCGCTCGGCGAATTTTGCGCAAAACCCCGGGGCCGTACCTGGCGATACGACCGCAAACTGACCTTCGCCAAAGTGCCCCAGGCTGTCTTCCTTACGCATTTTGCCGACCAACATCGTGGCAAAACGTAGTCCGACCTGCTCGGCCACCACCTCGCCCAGGCGCTCGATCATCCCGGTGTAGCCGTCGAAACCGAGCACCATGGCACTGACATCGCCCCCCTGCCTAGCGGCATGCGACAAGGCCTGAGCCGCCTGCAACTCCAGGTACTTGCGGGTGAACAAACCGCTGACCGGATCCTGAACCAGCAACTGGCGACCAGACTCCAGATTCTCCTGAGCGGTGGATAGCTCCAATAGATTTTTCAGGCGGGACAGCAATTCAGTCCCGCCGGCGCCCTTGGCCACGAAATCCGAGACGCCGAGATCGCGGGCTTTTTCCCTTTCCTCTTCGGACTCCTCACCCGACACCAGGATGAAAGGCAATTGCTGCAAGCGGCGCAATTTGGATGCACGCACCCGCTCTAGCAATTCGAACCCATTGAGCTTCGGCATCTGCAGATCGGAAATCACCGCGCGGATCGAGTGATCGAGTACGAGCGCCTGCCAGGCCGCCTCGCCATCGACTTCCTCGCGGATGTCGAAATGCCCCTTCAGGTGCTGGATCAACGTGACCCGAACGACCCGTGAATCATCGACAATCAGGATGCGCGGCAACGAGGCCACATCAACCCCCGGCGATTTCCACGACCACCCGGCCTTTGGCACGCCCGGCAATATACTCTTCGAATACTTGCGGCAATTCATCGAACGGAATGCGCCGCGCCAGCGAAGCCAGATGCGGCGGCATCAAATCGGTCGCCAGACGCTGCCAGACGCCGGAACGGTACGGCTCCCGGATATAGCCCGAATCGACGCCGAGCAGCGACACGCCGCGCAGGATGAAAGGTGCAACCGTGGTATTCAGTTTCATGCTTGCCGCCAGACCGATGCTGGCGATTGTTCCGCCCTGCTGCATGGTGCTCGCGATCCAGGCCAGCACGTCGCCGCCCAGATTATCGACAGCACCTGCCCAGCGTGCGCTGTCGAGCGGGCGAATCTTGCTCAGGTCCAGGCTCTGGCGCAGCATGATCTCGGCTGCGCCCAGTCCGCGCAGAAACTCCGATTCCGACTCCTTGCCGGTCAGCGCCACGACGTGATAGCCCAGCTTGGCCAGCATGTCGATAGCAAGGCTGCCGACACCGCCGGTCGCACCGGTGACAATGACCGGCCCCTTGTCCGGGCGCAGGCCATTTTCCTCCATGCGCACGATGCCGAGCGCCGCCGTGAAGCCAGCCGTTCCGAGCACCATCGCATTGAAAAGTGACAACCCGGCCGGCAGTGGCACGACCCAATCGCCGGGAACCCGGGCATATTCGGCATAGCCACCGTGATGAGCAACGCCGATATCGAAACTGGTAGCAATGACCGGATCGCCCGCCTTGAAGCGCGGATCGGCACTTGCGACCACGATGCCGGAAAGATCGATGCCGCCGACACATGGGAAGCGTCGAATGATCTTGCCGGCACCGGTCGCCGCCAGGGCATCTTTGTAATTGACGCTGGAGTAGGCCACGCGAATGGTGACGTTGCCGGGATCGAGCTGGCCTTCGTCCATCCGAACAAAACCGCTCTCGACCTTGCCGTCGCGTTCTTCAATCAGTAGTGCCTTGAAGGACTCCATCGTTACCTCTCTCCTAAGACATTAGATTGTATTCATAATTACGAATTATGAACATAGTTCTCAGAATTTCGCTGCCGTAACTTTACAGATGCATAGTTTTCAAATACATTTCGGCCCCATGCGCAAATTTCTGACCACACTCCTCTTCGCCTCCGCACTGGTCGCCGGCAGCATCGGCACCTCTGCAGCCGCCGAGCCAGGACGCAAGGCGGACGAGCAGCTTTCTTTTCTCGAACGTTACACCAACGCCGCTCAGGATGTCATCCTGCAAGGCCTCAAGCTGGTGGGCGTGCGTTATCGCTTCGGCGGCAACAACGAGGATCAGGGCCTAGACTGCAGCGGCTTTGTCCGATTGGTTTTCGCCGACAGCATCGGGGCATCCCTGCCGCGCACGGCACGCGAGATGAGCGAAGTCGGTCAGCAGATCGATACCTCCCAGTTGAAGCCGGGCGATCTCGTGTTCTTCAACACCATGCGTCGGGCCTTCTCGCATGTCGGTATCTATCTCGGCGACAATCATTTCCTGCACGCCCCGCGTGCCGGCGCCGAAGTCCGCGTCGAGAGCATGGCAAGCAGCTATTGGGTCAAGCGCTACAACGGTGCCCGTCGAATTATCGACGGCAACTGAGAAGAGCGGCAGCAGCCGCTTTTTTTTGGCCTACATTAAGTAACCATTCTCATTTACATAAAAAACTTCAGCCGTTAGACTTCGGGGGCGCCAACCATTTCCTGGAGAGAAATTGATGTCCCTGCTTGTCCGACTGATTATCGCCACCCTTGGCAGCCTGTCTGTTTCCGCGTATGCCGAAGAAAACGTTCTGAACCTATACTCGGCCCGCCATTACCAAACCGATGAGGCGCTGTACGCCGACTTCACCAAGCAGACTGGCATCCGCATCAACCGGATCGAGGGCAAGGAAGACGAACTGCTGGAACGCATCAAAAACGAAGGTGCCAATAGCCCGGCCGATGTTTTCCTGACCGTGGATGCCGCACGCCTCGCCAAGGCGCATGAGCTCGGCCTGTTCGCCCCTGTGTCGTCGAAGCTCCTGGATAGCCGCATTCCCGCTCACCTGCGCACTGAGGACTGGTACGCATTCTCTACCCGCGCTCGCGTCATCGTTTACAACAAGGCGAGCGTACGTGCCGAGGATGTTCGCAACTACGAAGACCTGGGCAATCCGAAACTGAAGGGCAAGTTCTGCTCCCGTTCCGGTTCGCACCCATACAACCTGTCGCTGATGGCCTCCGTCATCGCCAATCAGGGCGAAGCCAAGGCCGAGGAACTGGCTCGCGGCATGGTCGCCAACTTTGCTCGCGCGCCCAAGGGCGGCGATACCGATCAGATCAAGGCGGTCGCTGCCGGCGAATGCGGCGTTGCCATTTCGAATACCTACTATCTGGCCCGCATGCTGCGCTCGACCAAGAGCGAAGACCAGAAAATCATGGAAAAAGTTGGCATCGTCTGGCCCAACCAAGGTAGGACCGGCACGCACATCAACGTCTCCGGCGGCGGCATGTTGAAGACCGCGCCGCACAAGGCGGCGGCCGTCAAATTCCTGGAATACCTGGCTGCGGACTCGGCCCAGCGTTACTTCGCCGACGGCAACAACGAGTGGCCGGTCGTGGAAAGCGTCAAGGTGGCCAACCCGGCACTCGACGCCATGGGCAAGTTCAAGGCGGACAAGTTGCCGGTCAAGAACCTGGCGATGTATCAAGCCAAGGCCCAAATCATTTTCGATCGCGTCGGATTCAAATAACCCCTTCCCGAAAGAGCCTCTGCTTGCCTAGAATGTTGCAAGCAGAGGATTTCTTTTGATGGCTTACAAGAACGTCGGACCGAGTAAATTGATGGAGGCCGTGCGTGCCGGCAACCTGCAAGGGGTAGTCAGCGCCTTGGAAAGTGGGGCCGATGTCGATGAAGCCGATGTGCATGGTTTTCGCGGGCTCCCGCTACGTACGGCATGTTTCTCGGGCCATGCAGCGATCGTACGAGAACTACTGGCCCGCGGGGCCAATATCGATGCCGGAACGGCCGATGGGCCGGGGGCACCGCTCCGTCTCGCATTACGCGCCCGACACCGGGAATTAGTCACGCTATTGCTGGACGAAGGCGCGGCTATTCCTTCGGGTGTCGTCATCGACCCGGACATGATTCCCCCGGGGCGTCCGTGGCTCGGCAATTCGCCCAAAGTACTCGATTACCCCTACGACAATCTAATCGAATTCTCGGGCAACCATGCCGGCCTGACCGATACCCATCTGGCTACGCCTACCGGAACCGAGACCAACGTCCTGACCATGGATCTATTGCGTTTCAATGAAAACGACGATGCCAGCCTGCCTTCGCGCGAACGCAATCTGGATCAGGAACTCCTGATCGACCCCGAACACATGTGGCCGCCGCCAGGCAGTAAAAAATAGATTCGCCGACTCAAGCCCGGCGCGACTTGGATATTTGTCGCGACAGCGCGATCAACGGCAAAAGACCCACCGCAACGATAGCCAGGGCGGCAGTCGACGCCTCAGCCAGACGTTCGTCCGAAGCCAGCGTATAAGCCTGTGTGGCCAGGGTATCGAAATTGAAGGGACGCATGACCAGCGTCGCCGGCAACTCCTTCATCACGTCGACGAAGACCAACAAGCCGGCCGTCAGCAGGCTGCCACGCAGGATCGGCGCATGCACCCGACGCAAGGTCGCCCCCTGCCCCAAGCCCAGACTCCGCGCCGCATCGTCCATGCTCGGCGTGATCTTGGCCAGACTGGCCTCGACCGTGTGCAGCGCCACTGCCAGGAAGCGCACCAGATAAGCGTAAACCAGGGCAGCAATGCCGCCAGTCAACAGTAAGCCAGGGTTGTAACCGAACCAGACCGTCCATTGCGCCGCCAGCCAGTTGTCGAGACGGGTCACGGGAATCAGCACGCCGACGGCAATCACCGCCCCCGGCACCGCATAGCCGAGTCCGACCAGGCGATTCAAGCCCTGTGCAAACAGCGTTTTCGACAAACGGGTACTATAGGCCAGCAACAAAGCGAGCAGGACACCGACCGCGGCCGTGCACCCGGCAAGAATGAAACTATTGCGCGACAGCAGCAGGAAACGTTCGCCGAACTGGGCATCGCCCTCAGTCAGCGCCATCTTGAGCAGCAAGAGGGCGGGCAGGACAAAACCGAGCAACAGCGGCAACGCGCAAGCCAGCGTCGCCAACCAACCCCAGGCCCCGGTCAACTTCGCCCCAGCCATGGGGCGATTGCGCCCGGTCGTGTTGTGATAACGCGCCCGGCCACGCGACACTCGCTCGGCCATCAACAGAAAGAGCACAAAGGCGAGCAGCATGGCCGCCAGCTGCGCGGCTGCAATACGGTCGCCGAGCGAGAACCAGGCGCGATAAATCCCGGTGGTGAAGGTATTCACCGCGAAATAAGCAACCGTACCGTAGTCGGCCAGCGTCTCCATCAGCGCCAGAGCGACGCCGGAAACGATGGCCGGGCGCGCCAAGGGCAGCGATACCGAAAAGAAGGCGCGCCATGGCCCGAGGCCCAGGGTGCGTGCCGCTTCCAGCATGCCGCTCGCCCGCTCGAGAAAGGCCGTACGCGCCAGCAGATAGACGTAGGGATAAAGCACGCAGACGAACATCAGCATGGCGCCGGGCAAGGTGCGGATATCGGGAAACCAGTAGTCGCCGTATTGCCAGCCGAAGGCTTCGCGCAGTGCCGTCTGCACCGGCCCGACGAACTGCAGAAAATCGGTATACACGTAGGCCATCACATAAGCCGGTACGGCCAGCGGCAGGACGAGCGCCCATTCGAAGAAGCGCCGACCGGGAAATTCGTGCATTGCCGTCAGCCAGGCGACGCCCACGCCGACCACCGCCACACCGGCACCAACGCCAAGACAGAGCCATAGCGAATTGGCGATGTAATCGCCGAGCACCGTCTGCGCCAGATGCGACCAGGTGTCGCTGGTACCGCCGACAAACAGGTTGAGGCCGACGCTGGCGACAGGCAGGCCGGCCAGCAGGGCGACAAAGACTGCGAAGAAGAGAAGCGGGGAAAGTGTAGGCGCGCGCATGATGTGAATGCGAATTATAATCGACAGCCATGGCTCAACTCGAACTCAGAGGCGTTGTTCAGCGCTACGGCAAGCACACCGTCGTCGATGGTGTGAATTTCCAATTGGAAGCCGGCAGCATCGCCTGCCTGCTCGGTCCTTCCGGTTGCGGCAAGACAACGCTGCTGCGCTGCATCGCTGGATTTGAAGAAATCGCCGGCGGCGAAATCCGTTTGCACGGCGAATCGGTCAGTTCCGCCGACCACCGCGTCGCCCCGGAAAAACGCCGCATCGGCATGGTCTTTCAGGACTACGCCCTGTTCCCGCACCTGACCGTCGAACAGAATGTCGCTTTCGGCCTTGGCCGCAAGGCGGATGCCGAAGCCAGCCAACGCGTGCGCCAGTTGCTTGCCACCGTCGGCCTGCACGGGCAGGGCGACAAATATCCGCACGAGCTGTCCGGCGGCCAGCAGCAACGCGTGGCCCTGGCCCGCGCCCTGGCCCCGCGGCCGGAACTGATCCTGCTCGACGAGCCTTTCTCCAACCTCGACGTCGGCCTGCGCGAGCGCCTGTCGGTCGAGGTGCGCGAAATCCTCAAGCGCGAAGGCTCCACCGCCATCATGGTCACGCACGACCAGCACGAGGCCTTTGCCATGGCCGACCACATCGGCATCATGTTCGAGGGCCGCATCCAGCAATGGGACGTGCCTTACAACCTCTACCACCGACCGGCCAACCGCTTCGTTGCCGACTTCATCGGCCAGGGCGTGCTGGTCGCCGGAACCGTCGGCGACGGCAACAGCGTGCGCATGGAATTGGGCACGCTGATTTCGGACACACCCGTTTCCTGCAACGAGAGCTGTACCGCCTGCGACGACGGCTGCGCGGTCGACATTCTGCTCCGCCCGGACGACATCGTGCATGACGATGCCAGCCCGGTGCAGGCCGAGGTGCTGCACAAGGCCTTCCGCGGCGCCGACATCCTGTACACCTTGCGCCTGGCGAGTGGCACCGAGGTGCTGTCACTGGTCCCCTCGCACCACA
Source organism: Azonexus sp. (assembly GCA_041909105.1). GTDB lineage: Bacteria > Pseudomonadota > Gammaproteobacteria > Burkholderiales > Rhodocyclaceae > Azonexus. Next base: position 36,106 of record JAYREE010000011.1, on the reverse strand, counting down.
ACCATGCGCTCGGCGAGAAGATCGGCATCCGGCTCGACGCCGACCATGTGATCGCCTTCAAGAAAAACGAAGGCGGCTCGGCGCCTCCCCGCACCGAGCACCCCGTCACTTGGCAGGCCGCCGGCAGCCGCTGAGGGCCGCGGCCATGATCCCCTACCTCACCCCGTTCGATCCCTTTCCTCCCACCGAAACCGCTCAGGAAGAGATGGGCGGCCTGCTCGCCGTCGGCGCCGACCTGTCGCCCGATCGCCTGCTCGATGCCTACCGGCGCGGCATCTTCCCGTGGGGCACGGTCGACAGCTTTCCCTTGTGGTACAGCCCCGACCCGCGCATGGTGCTCTTTCCCGAAGAATTCCGCCTGACCCGCTCGCTCAGGAAGACGCTGCGCAGCGCTCGCTTCGAGGTACGCTTCGACCACGATTTCCCGGCTGTCATCGCGGCCTGCTCGGCCATGCCGCGCCCTGGCCAGGACGGCACCTGGATCTCCGACGACATGCGCGAGGCCTACTGCCGGCTACATGAACTCGGTTGGGCGCACTCGGTCGAAAGCTATGTCGAAGGCGAGCTGGTGGGCGGTCTTTACGGCCTGGCCATCGGGCGCATGTTCTACGGCGAATCGATGTTCGCCCGGAGCACCGACGCCTCCAAGGTCGCCTTCGCGCATCTGGTGCGGTATCTTGTTACCCATCAGTTCGGCATGATCGATTGTCAGATGCGTACCGACCACCTCGCCTCGCTCGGCGGACGCGAAATTCCGCGTGCCGCGTTTTTGGCCCGTTTGCGGCAGTGCACCGCAGCCGGCAGTCCGCGCACGACCTGGTCGGGCGACAGCCTCGATCTGGAGTGGTGAGATGTCCCTGCCCGACGACGCCAAGCTCCCCTTCTCGCTGCTGCAGTTTTATGCCACCTCGCCCTACCCGTGCAGCTACCTGCCGGACCGCGAGGCGCGCTCGCAGGTGGCCACGCCGGCCCACCTGATCAACACTGAAATCTACAGCGCGCTGGTCCGCGCCGGTTTCCGTCGTAGCGGCATCTTCACCTACCGCCCGCATTGCGACCTCTGCCAAGCCTGCATTCCGGTCCGTCTGCCGGTGGCCGAACTGGAAATGGACCGCAGCCAGCGCCGCGCCCTGAAGCGTCACGCCGATTTGCAGGTACGCGAACTGCCGCTGCTCTTCCGCGACGAGCACTACGCGCTGTACAACCGCTACCAGCAATCGCGCCACGCCGGCGGCGGCATGGACGAGGACAGCCACGAGCAATACGCCCAGTTCCTGCTGCAAAGCCGCGTCGATACGCGTCTGGTCGAATTCCGCGATGCCGAAGCCCTGCGCATGGTCAGCGTCATCGACGTGCTCGACGATGGCCTGTCGTCGGTCTACACCTTCTTCGACCCCGATCTGCCGCAAGCCAGCTTCGGCGTCTACAATGTGCTCTGGCAGGCGGCGCAGTGCCGCGCCATCGGCCTGCCTTATCTCTACCTCGGCTACTGGATCGCCGAAAGCCGCAAGATGGCCTATAAGGCCCGCTTCCGCCCCATCGAGGGGCTGATCGACGGGCACTGGAGCCGCATCGAACCCCAACCCGCCACGCCATGAAAAAACTCATTCCCCTAGCCCTGGCCCTGTTCGCCAGTGCCCCCGCTTTTGCCACCGAGCAACGCCTGCCCTATACCTGCGACAACGGCAGCCGCATCGACATCGGTTTTGCCGCCGACGGCGAAGGCCGCCCCTTCGCCCGCCTGCATTTCGCCGACGAAGCCCTGACCCTGCCGCAGGTGCCGAGCGCCTCCGGCACGCTCTATCGCAGCGGCGACATCCGCCTGAGCACCAAAGACGACGAAGCCATGTTCGAAGATGGCAAAGGCAATCTCCGCCACTGTCGCCAGGGCAACCAGCCGCCGGCCGGCTACGTAGCCCCCGCCGCCAGCAGCAGCTTCATCGAGCTGCACGGCAACGTGCGCTACCCCGCGCGCATTGCCCTGCCGCCCAACGCTGTGCTCACCCTGCTGATCCAGGACACGGCACGCCCCCGCCCACTGACGCTAGTCGAGCAGCAATACGAGTTGAACGGTGTCCAAGTGCCCATCCCCTTCGCCGCCACCATCGACCGCGACCTCGTCGGCAAGCGCGCCCGCATCGCCATCAGCGCCCGGATCGAAGTCGGTGGCAAGATCCGCTTCGCCAGTGCCAAGCCAGTGCCGGCGCTGAAAGACGGCCAGCCGGTTGCAGTCGATCTCGTCCTTCAGCCGGTCGGCCGTGCGCCGCGCTGAGTCGCTGCGGCCACGCCTCGCCCTGGCCGGCCTCGCCCTGCTGCTGGCCAGCGCGTTTGCCCAAGCGGAAAGCGTCGCCTGCCACCTGACCTACGGCGGCGACACCCAGGTCATCGAAAACGGTCCGAGCGCCTCGCCCTACACCGGCACGCCGACCGCCATCGGCTCCTTCTTCCTGTTCCGCATCGTCTTCCTGCGCGAGCCGGCCGACCTCGCCCGTATCAACCTCTACGTCCACGCCGACCTCGACGAAGCGCCGATCCCGCTGCAGCACGCCAGCTACCCCTACCCGGTGCGCAACCTGGGCCGCTACGGCTTCACCGGCCTGCAGCGCATCTACGAACCCTTGCGCGAGAGCGAGTTGCAATACTGGTGCGAACTGAAAGACGCCGCATGAAAATTGGCCAAAAACGCCTGTGCACCGCAGCCGTCGGTTTTTGCCTCGCCATGGCGGCCCAGGCCGAACCGCTGACCCTGATCTTCGCCGGCGACATCATGCTCGACGACGGCCCCGGCCGCGTCATCGCCGCCGGCGGCGACCCGCTCGCCCCCTTCGCGCCCATCCTCGAAGCCGCCGATGTCCGCATCGGCAATCTCGAATGCGCTGTCGCCGACGGCGGCGCCGCCCAACCTTCCAAAATCTGGTCCTTCCGCGCCAAGCCGGAAACGTTGAAGGTGCTGCGCGGCCGCTTCGACGCTGTCTCCCTGGCTAACAACCATTCCGGCGACTATGGCCAGGCCGCTTTCGTCGAAACCACGCAACACCTCGACGCCGCCGGCATCGCCCGCTTCGGTGGCGGCCGCGATCTGGCCGAAGCCCATCGCCCGCTGTGGATAGAGAAGAAGGGCCTGAAGATCGCCGTGCTCGGCTACAACGAGTACAAACCGCGCCGCTTCGAAGCCGGCCCGCACACCCCCGGCATCGCCTGGAGCGAGGACGAACAGGTCATCGCCGACATCCGCGCCGCCAAGGCCGCCGGCGCCGACCACGTCATCCCCTTCATGCACTGGGGCTGGGAAAAATCCACCGAGCCGGACGAACGCCAGAAAAGCTTCGCCCGCCGCATGATCGACGCAGGCGCCAGCCTGGTTGTCGGCAGCCACCCGCACGTCACGCAAGGCGCCGAGATCTATCGGGGCAAGCCCATCGTCTACAGCCTCGGTAATTTCGTCTTTGACGGCTTCGACTATCCGCGCGGCAAGCAGGGCTGACTGCTCCGCCTGCACATCGACCGGGAAGGCGTGCTCGCCTGGGAAACCCTGGCCGCCCAGATCGACGACGACGGCACGCCCTGGCCCCGCTCCGGCGCCGTCACGCCCTGCGGGCGACGCAGCGAAACCAGCATGTCCAACTGCGCCAATCCCTGAACCCGACTAGGCGGCAGTTGCTGGCGGCTTCAAGGCCCCGTCGAGAAAATCCAGCACGGCGTCGACCTGCGCCTCGACATCTTCGAACGCATCATGGCTGCCCGGCAACAGAGAGAGCTGCACGTTGCCGCGCCCCGCACTCGCCAGCAAACGCCGCGCATCGCTCACCGGTACCGTGGCATCGTCCTCGCCATGCAGCAAGAGTACCGGGCAACGAGCCCGGGCAATGCTGGTGAGCGGCGCAATGTCGTCGAAGCGAAAGCCAATCACCCGCTGCACATAAGCCAGCATCCACGTTTCCGCCCACCGCCATGACATCCCCTTGGCCCGCAACCAGCGTCGCATCATCTCGGCCGGGTGGGCAAAGGCGGCCAGGCTGACCACCGCGGCGATGTCGGTACGGCGCATCGCCGCCAGCAAGGCCGCCCCGGCCCCGACCGAATGGCCAAACACGGCAATCCGCCCGACATCGACGCTCGGCTCGGCCTTGACGGCATCGAGCACGGCCGCCAGATCCTCGGCAAAGCGTGGCAGCGAAGCGAAATCGTCATCGTCGCTATCGCCGTGGCAGCGCGTATCGAACAGCACCACCCCATAACCCGCCGCATGCAAGGGCGCCGCCAGCGGCAACAGCGAATCGGCATTGCCGCCCCAACCGTGCATCGCCACCAGCACCGGCGAAGTCCTGCGCTGCGGCCAGATCCACGCCGTCAGCTGGCGCCCGCGTTGGGTCGTCACCCGCAGCTTCCGCCAGCCGGCCAAACCGGGTAGCTGCCGATTCGGCACGCGCTCGGGCGCCAGCGAGCGATGCACCAGCCAGCGCAAGCCCAACAGCAAAACCAAAAGCAGCCCACCCAGCGCCAGCACCCACATTAAATTCATCGAACCAATCCAGACAGCAGGCCGCAGTGCGCGCACCATGCCAGCAAGCAATATCAGAAAACACTAATCTTATCTTACCGCCTGGTTTTTGCCCGTTTTGGCCGGTGCACCGCAGCCGTTTGCCCGGAACCTGTCTTCAGGCTGACCAAAAATGTTGGCAAGCACTTGTTTTACATTAATTTTGTAAAAACCGATTTACAAACGAACTTTTCACCCCAATCGGTTTTCAGAGACATTATCATCTCGCCAACTTTTGGCGCATTATTAACAAATACATACAAATTTATAGATTTATCATATGCTGGACGCTCCTCAGAACCGCATGCCGGGCTTGCTCGGCAAGCTGGGTAAAATGACTTCGATTCGCGACACCGAACTGCTGGAGCAGAGCTTGTTGCGCACGCTCGGCCCCTTGCTCGGGGTGCTCGATACTTCCTTGTACCGGACGGACGACAGCCAGAGCGTGATCCGCGTGATCAATTATCACCGCTCCAAGGTGGTGGACGATGATGGCATGTTGCGCATGGTCGAGCGGGTCGAGGAGGTGAATAATCTGGCCAACCTGCCAGCCGAGGTCATCGCGCTGACCGATAGCGTACGCCTGCTCGGCAAGCCGTGTACCCGCAAGGTGGAAGCCGGTGTGATGGTGGCCTATCCGCTGATCGGCGACGACGAGGTTTGCGGCTTCTTCGTTTTCCAGCGCGATCGTGAAGTTTCGGCGGTCGAGGACAGCATGATCCGCGGCGTGCTGGAGGTCTTCTCGAACTATTACGCCCTGCTTGACCTGAGCATGCGCGACCGCCTGACCGGCCTGCACAACCGTCAGGCGCTGGAAAGCAGTTTCGACCGCATCTGGCGGGCGCTGATCCGGCCGGACGTGGTCAACGAGCAGGGCAGTGGCCGACGCGCCGCGACCTCGAACCGCTACTGGCTGGCGATGATCGATATCGACCATTTCAAGAGCATCAACGATCAATACGGCCACATGGTCGGCGACGAGATGCTGCTCTTGGTCGCGCGCCTGATGAGCAACACCTTCCGTTCTTCGGACTTGCTCTACCGCTACGGCGGCGAGGAATTCGTCGCCATCATCTCGGCCGACACGGCTGAGATCGCCAAGAACGTTTTCGAGCGCGTGCGCATGGCCATCGAGGCGCACTATTTCCCCCGCGTCGAGAACCTGACGGTGAGTATCGGTTTCTGCCAGGCATCGGCCGAGGTGCTGCCGGTGGAAGTGCTGAGCCGCGCCGACCGCAGCCTGTACCGTGCCAAGCAGGATGGACGCAACCGCGTTTACGCCTATCACGAACTGGTCGAACAGGGCATTTTCACCGAGCCTTCGTTCGAGGAAGCGGAGTTTTTCTAAGCGTTCACTTGGCCCGCCAGGCGGCAATTTCGCCGCGAATCTCGGCCTCTTCGCTAACGAGCGGGAAGGCAACGCGCGCTTCGGCCGAGATGGCGAGCGGCCGGCCGGTATTCGCGTCGCAATGCACCCAGCGGGTTTCTGCTTCGACCAGCGTCTTGCCGTCGCGCGCCCGGACGAAGCGGTATTTGCGCGGCGACGTGGTGTCGTCCATGCCGGCCACCCAGGTGGCGACGATGATTTCGTCGCCAGCGAAGGCCGGACGCAGGTATTCGATGAAGTGCGAGCGGATGACCCAGGTCGTTCCCGTTTCGCGATAGCGCGCCTCCGTCCAGCCTTGGGCGTCGGAATGGGCCGACGCCGCGTCCTGCATCCAGCGCACGTAGTCCTGATTATTGACGTGGCCGTTGCGGTCGATGGATTCGGCGGTCACCGTCAAGCGGTGCAGGAAGATACGGGGCATGGCAGGAACGGGAGCAAAAGCGACATTCTAACCAGCGACGGCAGGCATTTTGGTCTGTTTTGGCCAGTGCACCGCAGCAGTTGCCGTCACAAGGTCGGCCACTGTTCGAACACTTCGAACTCGCCCTCGCCTGCCACAACATGCACGCGGTCGACGCGGGCATGGGTCGGGCCACGGTGTGCCCAGTCGATCAGGCGCCCAAGCGCTCCTTCATCACCTACGGCCAGTGCTTCGACGCTGCCGTCGCTGCGGTTGCGTACCCAGCCGACAAGGCCGAGAAGCCGAGCCTGTTCGGCCATCGACCGACGGTAGCCGACGCCCTGCACGATGCCTTCGATGCGCAATTGGCGGCCGATTTTCGTCATCGCCAAAATCTCCCAAAAGTTGATTCGTTGCACATTGGTAAACCTATACCAATGCCCTAACTAAAGTGCTAGATTCTCAAATTACCTTCATAAGCCGGCACTCATTCTAGACTGCGCACGAGGGTGATTTACAACGAATTGCGCCGCAAAACCGAGGCGCTGTAGGGGAAATCATGCAGTCTCATTCGAAGCAACCGCTGGCCGCCATCACGGTCGCCGCCATCGGGGTCGTCTTCGGCGACATCGGCACCAGCCCGCTGTATGCGCTGAAGGAAATCTTCAACGGCCATCATCCCATCCCGGTCACCGCCGAAAACATCCTCGGCATCCTGTCGCTGATCTTCTGGTCCATCATGGCGCTCGTCTCGCTCAAATACGTGACGGTCATCATGCGCGCCGACAACCGCGGCGAAGGCGGCTCACTCGCCCTGCTCGCCCTGGTCACCGAACGCGCCAAGAGCCCGAGCCTGGCCTGGATCGCCACCATGCTCGGGGTTGCCGCCGCCGCGCTGTTCTACGGCGACAGCATGATCACCCCGGCCATCTCGGTGCTCTCCGCGGTCGAAGGCCTGGAGATCATCACCCCGACGCTGACTCCCTACGTCATTCCCATCACCCTCGGCATCATCACCGGCCTGTTCTTCATCCAGAAGCGCGGCACCGGCGCCGTCGGCATGTTCTTCGGCCCGGTCATGGTCGCCTGGTTCGGCATCCTGGCTGTGCTCGGCGTGCTGCAGATCGCCCAGAACCCGCATGTGTTGGAAGCGCTCAACCCGATCTTCGCCGTCCACTTCATCGCCACCGAACCCGGCCTGGCCTTCCTGGCGCTTGGCTCCGTGGTGCTGGCCGTGACCGGCGGCGAGGCGTTGTATACCGACATGGGCCACTTCGGCCGCTTCCCGATCCGCCTCGCCTGGTTCGGCTTCGTCATGCCGGCGCTGGTGCTCAACTATTTCGGCCAGGGAGCCTTACTGCTGGTCGAGCCGGAAGCCATCGCCAGCCCGTTCTTCCACCTCGCTCCCGACTGGGCGCTGATCCCGATGGTCGGCCTGGCCACCGCCGCCACCGTCATCGCCTCGCAGGCGGTCATTTCCGGCGCCTTCTCGGTTGCCCGCCAATCGATCCAGATGGGCCTGCTGCCGCGCATGCAGATCATCCATACCTCGGGCAAGGAAGAAGGCCAGATCTACGTGCCCTTCACCAACTGGACCCTCTACCTCGCAGTGATCGCTCTGGTCATCGGCTTCAAGAATTCGTCCAACCTGGCCGCCGCCTACGGCATCGCCGTCACCGCCACCATGCTGATCGACACCATCCTGGTCGCCTTTGTCATGGCCCTGCTCTGGCGCTGGAATGTGATTGCCGTGATCGTCGCCGCCGGCACCATGCTGTGCATCGACATCGCCTTCTTCTCGGCCAACGTCATCAAGATTCCGGAAGGCGGCTGGTTCCCGGTCGTCATGGGCATCGTCTCATTCTCGGTACTGACCACCTGGAAGCGCGGTCGTCGCCTGGTGTCCGAAGAAATGGCCAAGCAGACCATTCCGATGGAAGACTTTATCGGCGCCATCGATGGCGTGCACCGCATCGAAGGCACGGCCGTGTTCATGACCAGTTCCAAGGAAGGCGTGCCGCCGGCCCTGCTGCACAACCTGAAGCACAACCAGGTGCTGCACGAGCGCGTCGCGCTGGTCACCATCCAGACCGTGCAGACACCGCACGTCAACGACTTCGACCGCATCTACCTGCACCGCATGGGCAAGGGCTTCATGCGTATCGTGGTGCGTTACGGTTTCATGGAAAGCCCGGACGTACCGGCCATCCTGGAACAATGCAAGCACCATGGCGAGCGCTTCGACATGATGGAAACCACCTTCTACCTGTCACGCGAAACCATCGTGCCATCGATGACCAAGCGCATGAGCCAGATTCGCGCCCGCCTGTTCGCGACGATGTCGAAGAACGCGACCAGCGCTTCGGACTTCTTCAACATCCCGACCAACCGCGTGGTCGAATTGGGCACGCAATTGATCATTTGATCCGTTTCACCGCACCAACCAGCCCCGCCGCGTGCGGGGCTTTTTTATTGCTTGGCCGCTATAAAACAATGGCTGGCCCCGGCAAAGGTGCCGGTCGCCAGCCGATACCCTCAACCGGACCGATTATTTGGCCGGTGTGCCAGCAGGCGCATGAATCCTGTCCCGGAGCTGAATTCGGTCCTGCTCCTGAGTTCTGATTCGGTCCTGCTCGCGGATTTGGTTGCGGTCCTGTTCCTTGATGCGATCCTGGCTCTGCTCGCGGGTTTGCGTTCGGGTCGTCTCCATCTGCTCGCTGCGCGAAGCGCCACCCATGCCTTGTCCGCCACCGAAGCCACCAAAGCCACCGCCCCCCATACCTCCTCTGGCATGGGCACTTCCGGCGGCGACCAGCATCAGCACAGATGTCACACTCAATAACCATTTTGTCGCGTTCATGATTCTCTCCAATCAATATCGATTAACAACCTGAAATTTCATTATAGGATCAAATATTAGCGTTTTCTTATATTGTTGCAATTTGTCACAAACTCACCATCGGAGCAGATGGATGCGGTGGCTCGGACAGGGCACCGCAAACGAACACAAAACCATTCAATATCAGATAATTACCAAACACTTAAACTAATAAAGATCAATGTTGTCAGACCGCTTGAGGGTAAAAATTCCGATCCTGAACATCACAAGGAAGTCACGATGCGCCGATTCATCCTGCCCCTGTTGCTCGCTTGCCTCGCCCTCCCTGCCAGCGCCGATAAACCAAGCCCGGACCAGCCGATTCACGACGCCGCACGCCTAGGCAGCGGCACCGACATCCAGCGCCTGCTCAAGTCCGACCCCAAGCAGCGCGACGTGCGCACCGCGCTTGGCTCCACCCCGCTGCATCTGGCAGCGATGAATCCCGATATCAGTGCCATGAAAGCCTTGATCGCCGCCGGAGCCGATCCGAACGCACGCGACAACGAGGGCGCCACGCCACTGCATATGGCCGCCTACGGCAGCCGTGCCGTGAACACCCAGATACTGCTTGAGGCCGGTGCCGACCCGCTGGCCAAGACCGACAATGGCCGCGATGCCGGTTCGATGGCGCGTAAGGTCAAGGCGGATGAAACCGCAGGCATCCTGTCGCTGTGGATTCTCAAAGGCTGCAAGGCCGGCAAGCCATGTTGAGGCGCCTACTCGTCGTCCTTCTCTGGCTGGCCAGCCAGGCCCGCGGCGCAGAGCTGCCAACCATCGAGGTTTACATGCCCACGGTCTGCCTCGCCTGCATCGAATGGGCCAATCACCTGCGCGACAACGGCTTCACTGTCCAGGTCACCCAAACCGATGACATGGACGCGATCAAGCGTCGCCTGAAGGTGCCAAAGGAGCTTGAGGCCATTCCTAGCGCGCAGATCGCCGGTTATTTCATCGAGGGCCATGTACACGCCGACCAGATCAAGGAGCTGTTGGCAGAAAAGCCCAAAGCCCGCGGCCTCGCCGTCCCCGGCCTGCCGCTTGGCGCCCCCGGCCGCGAATTTTCCAGCCCGACCTGCGAAACCGCCTGCACCATGCTCGACAAGGACAGCGCCGCGACGCCGCGTGTGCGCCGCGAGTTCTACGAAACCCTGCTGGTACTGAAGGATGGCACGACCAAGACTTACGCCCGGCACTAAAGGGCTTGGTTTTTGCCCACAATGGGCAGTGCACCGCAGGAGAACACCCCGATGACGTCTGGCGTTCCGAACGCCTGACCATCGGCGTGCGCTTGGGCCACGCTGCCCCGCTCATCGAGCATCGTTGGCTGCCGGCGAAAGGCTGCTCGACGATGCTGCACCACAGCCAAATCGCTCCTGTCGCTAGGGCTTCTTGAAGTGCGCTTCGGCCATGCCGGCGGCGGCTTGCCACAAGGCCGGCGAACCGCGCTCGATGGGCGGCTGGCAGCGGGTCGTCACCTGCTCCAGCGTCACCGCGCATTCAACCCAGGTGCCGCCGTCGGTGGCGGCGTTGTGCAGCATGGGCTGGAAGCGATCCAGCGCCTTGGCGAATCTGGCATCGTCGCTTTCCGCCGCTTCGAACTCCTGCCACAGCGCGTGGAACTCCTCTGCCTGCGCTGCCGGCAGCAGGCCGAAGATGCGCTCGGCGGCAAGCCGTTCGCGCTCCGCCTGGCCGACATGGGTCTCGGGCACATGGAACGGCACATCGCCGGCGTCGATCTCGACGATGTCGTGGATCAGCAGCATCTTCACCACGCGCGCCACATCCACCGAGCCGGTTGCGTGCTGGGCGAGCACCAGCGCGTACATGGCCAGATGCCAGGAGTGCTCGGCGCTGTTTTCGCGGCGCGATCGATCAATCAGCGGCGACAGGCGCACAACGCTCTTGAGGCGGTCTATTTCCTTGAGGAAGGCGAGCTGCTGTTCCAGATCCGATAGGTTCACGGTGCTGCGATCTCTTTCAGGGGTGGAACGATCCGAACAACCGGCTTACTTGCGCCACTTCGCCCAGGGATCGACATTGTCGGGCGGCGCTACGCTGGCACGGCGTGGGGCCTCCTTGCTCGGGCCTCGGCGCGGCCCACCCTGGCGGTCATGCTCGGCCGCCTTCCTTGCGCGTTTCTCACGCAAGCGCTCGGCATCTTCCAGGCTCAATTCGGCAGGCAGTCCGGGCGTCTGGTCCGGCGGCACGATGCGGTCGCGCGGAGGCAGCTCGAACTGCTCGTCGGAAGCGCGCGGCAGGCTCTTGTACTTGTAGAGATAGAAGGCTTCCACCTTCTCGCGCGCCCAATCCGTCTTTTTCAGGAATTTCACGCTGGCATCGATGCTCGGATTGACCTTGAAGCAATTGATGTTCAAGTAGGCGTAGAGGATTTCGTAGCCGTAGTGATTGACGATTTCGGTCAGCAGCTGCTTCAAGCTAAGGCCGTGCAGCGGGTTGTTCTTGTAATCGATGTCGGTAGTCATGGGGCGGAATTTCGAAAAGTGGCGTTGTCGACAGGAGTTTCTACCGCCAGGGTCGCTGCGTAAAGCCGCTTCTCGGCGGCCGTGAGTTGTTTGATCCGGTATTCGGCCTTGGAGGCCGCAGACCGGTCGGGATGGGTTTCAACGCCCAATAGTTGCCTGGGCGGATGCGCCCGCGTGTAGCGTGCGCCCTGCCCGGCGGCATGCGCCGCATAGCGGGCGGCGACATCCGTGGTGATCCCGGTATAAATGCTGCCGTCAGCGCATTCGATCAGATAGAGATACCAGGGTTTCACGGGGTTTGGCCTCGGCCGGCTCAGTGGATACGCGCCTGATTCTGCGCCAGGATTTGCCGCGCCAGCTCGCGGTAGGCTTCGAGGATCAGCCGCACCGCCCGCGCCACATCCGCCTCGGCGCTGATGCCCTTCGACACGCAATAGCTCGTCACCGCAACCAGATCGAAAGGATTCACCTCGCCCTCGGCCCCCAGTGCCGCCACCACCGCCTTGCCGACGACGCTTTCGGCGGAGAGTTGCTGGAAGTCGGCAAAGCGCGTGTCCTGCACCGTCACCTCGCTGGCCCCGACATGCAGGGCGACATCCTTCGAAATGTGCAGGCTGACCATGCCCGGCCAACGCGCATCGGGCGCAACCAGCCCGACGATGGGCAGAGGAAAACCAGGAATATGGGGGATCAAACCAATCCGCCAGTCGTTGTAGAGATCGCTATCCAGCATGAAATCGGCTGTCGTCGAAAAAAAGGAAGGGCGGAAGGATAGGTGCCTTTGCCGAGAATTCCAAGGGGAGATTGAGTGGATAGGCGGTCGCGGAATGGTCGAAACACGGCTCTGTTCTGGCATACGTTCCCGCCAAACCAATTGTTGGTTTTTGCCAAAAAAGCCCGGTGCACTGCAGCAGTCAGGCTAGGTAGGCATTCAACAACCATTTCCGCCCGCTAAAGAGGTGTTGTCAGTAGAATTTATTGCTTACGATAGAGTTTGAAGAAGGCGGCTAATCGGCCTTATGTGGAACCCAACATAAGGCGAACAAGGAGACTATCAGCCCGCCACAGATTTTCACTAGTCCGGCACATTTCTCGCCCACAGCATCAATCCCGCTTCCGCAACTTCCCCTCGACTTTTCCCAACATTTCGATAATACTTGAAATATGGAAACCTTAAACGCTGCCGAACTTCTTGCTGCCCTAGGGCATGAATCCCGTCTCGCCATCTTCCGCATGCTGGTCGAGGCTGGCCCGCAGGGCATGTACGCGAGCGCCATTGGCGAGCGCCTCGGCATGGCGCCGGCGACGCTCTCCTTTCATTTGGCGCATCTGACCCGTGCCGGGCTGATCAGCGGCGAGCGGGAGAGTCGTTTCATTCATTACTCGGCCAACTACGCGACGATGGATGAACTGATTGCCTTCCTGACCGCCAATTGCTGCCAGGGCGAAGCTTGCATGCCCAAAACCACTTGCTGCGACACCACCGAGAAACGGCGTGCCAAGGCAACCACCCCCTGAAGGAACCTCGCCATGAGCGACCGCATCTTCAACGTTCTGTTTCTCTGTACCGGCAACTCGGCTCGGAGCATCCTTGCGGAATCACTGCTAAACCATTTAGGCAAGGGAAACTTCAGAGCCTATAGTGCAGGCAGTCATCCGGGTGGCCAAGTGAATCCACTGGTACTCGACCTGCTCAACCAGCAAGGCATGCCGGTCGCCGGGCTGCGTAGCAAGAGTTGGGACGAGTTTGCCGCTGCCGATGCGCCCGCTCTCGATTTCGTGTTCACCGTTTGCGACAAGGCTGCGGGTGAAATCTGCCCCGTCTGGCCAGGCCAACCGATGACCGCCCACTGGGGCATCGAAGACCCGGCATCCGTGGAAGGCAGCGATGTCGAAAAACGCGAAGCTGTTTCCACCGCGTACCGGCTACTCAGCCGCCGCATCTCCTTGTTCATCAACCTGCCAATCCAGAAGTTGAGCGGCCTGTCTCTCCAGCAGCAGCTGGACGACATCGGTCGGGCACAACCATAAATAACGACAACCCCCTTAGCGAATACATTGGAATATCTAATGAGTGATCTCAAAACTGTCCTCGTCCTTTGCACAGGAAACTCCTGCCGCTCGCAAATGGGCGAAGCTATCCTTAATCACGAGCTCGCCGGTCAGGTGCACGGCATTTCGGCCGGGACCAGCCCGCAGCCCAAGGTGGCCGACGGCGCCATCGAGGCCCTGAAGCTTGCCGGCTTGCCCACCGAAGGCTTGTTCCCCAAAACCGTGGAAGAGGTGATGGACCAGGACATCGACCTCGTAGTCAGCGTCTGCGACAACGCCAAGGAAACCTGCCCGATCTTCCCGCGCCCGGTGCCGCGCATTCATGTGCCGTTCCATGACCCGCATGGCGAACCGCTGGAGAGCTTCATCGCCGTCCGCGACGACATCCGCGTCCGACTGGTGGCCGCCGTGCGTACCGCTCTGGGTTTGGGGGAGTGAACCATGTCGGCTCAATGTGAAGTCACCGCCAAGGCCGCCAGCGGCGCGCCGATGAGCGTTTTCGAACGTTTTCTGACGGTCTGGGTTTTCCTCTGCATCGTGACCGGCATTGCGCTCGGGCAAATGGCGCCAGCGCTGTTCCAGGCGGTCGGCCGCATGGAAGTGGCCCAGGTCAATCTCCCGGTCGGCCTGCTGATCTGGGTGATGATCATCCCGATGCTGGTCAAGGTCGACTTTGGTGCCCTGGCCGAGATGAAGCAGCATGTGCGCGGCATCGGCGTGACCCTGTTCGTCAATTGGCTGGTCAAGCCGTTCTCGATGGCCTTCCTCGGCTGGCTGTTCATCCGCAACCTGTTCGCGCCGATGTTGCCGGCCGAGCAATTGGACAGCTACATCGCCGGCCTGATTTTGCTGGCTGCCGCGCCGTGCACCGCAATGGTGTTCGTGTGGAGCCGGCTGACCAACGGCCACCCGCTGTTCACCCTGTCGCAAGTGGCCATCAACGACACCATCATGGTCTTCGCCTTCGCCCCGCTGGTCGCCTTCCTGCTCGGCATTTCGGCCATCACCGTGCCATGGGACACGCTGCTGACCTCAGTCGTGCTCTACATCGTGATTCCGGTTGCCCTCGCCCAGTGGTGGCGCAAGGCGTTGTTGGCCAAGGGGCAGGCAGCGTTCGATGCGGCCATGGCGAAGATCGGACCGTGGTCGATCTCGGCGCTGCTGGCCACCCTGGTCCTGCTGTTCGCCTTCCAGGGCGAAGCCATCCTGAAGCAGCCCTTGGTCATCGGCCTGCTCGCCGTGCCCATCCTGATCCAGGTGTTCTTCAACTCGGCGCTGGCCTACTGGCTGAACCGCGCGGTCGGCGAAAAGCACAATGTCGCCTGCCCATCGGCCCTGATCGGCGCCTCCAATTTCTTCGAGCTGGCCGTGGCCGCGGCCATCAGCCTGTTCGGCTTCGAATCGGGCGCAGCCCTGGCCACGGTGGTCGGCGTACTGATCGAAGTGCCGGTCATGCTGCTGGTCGTGCGCGTGGTCAATGCCAGCAAGGGCTGGTACGAAGCCCGTTAGTCAAAGGAGATTGCCATGACGACAACAACCCGCCAACAACAGCTGGTCATTTGGTGCACCGTCGCTGTGTTCGGCGCGGCGCTCTGGTGGCTGGCCTATAGCAACCTGATGCCCTTCGCCAACGGTGCGCTGGCACTGCTCGGGCTGACCCGCGAAACCCGCCTGGGCGAGGCGGTGCATTTCTTTCTCTATGACACGCCCAAGGTCTTGCTGCTGCTGACCGGCATCGTCTTCGTGATGGGTATCGTGCAGACCTTCTTTGCACCAGAGCACACGCGCGCCCTGCTCTCCGGCAAACGGGCCGGAGTGGGCAACGTGCTGGCCGCTTCGCTCGGCATCGTTACCCCTTTCTGTTCCTGCTCGGCGGTGCCGCTCTTCATCGGTTTTCTGTCGGCGGGCGTGCCACTCGGGGTCACCTTCTCCTTCCTGATCTCCGCCCCCATGGTCAACGAAGTGGCCCTGGTGCTGCTGTTTGGCATGTTCGGCTGGAAGGTGGCGGGGTTGTATCTGGCACTCGGGCTGGTCGTCGCCATCGTGGCCGGACTGATCATCGGCCAGTTGGGCATGGAAAAACATCTGGAGGAATGGGTACAGGCCATCCTGAATGGCCAGAACGCCAGCTTCGAGAGCGAAACGACCGATTGGGTGACGCGTTTCGAGGCCGGACGCGAACATGTGCGCAGCATCGTCGGCAAGGTGTGGCCTTACGTGCTGGCCGGGATCGGGCTCGGCGCGGGCATCCACGGTTACGTGCCGGAAGACTTCATGGCCTCGTTCATGGGCAAGGATGCCTGGTGGGCCGTGCCGGCCGCCGTGGTGCTCGGCGTACCCATGTACACGAACGCCGCCGGCATCATCCCCATCGTCGAGGCGCTGATCGGCAAAGGTGCGGCACTGGGTACCGTACTCGCCTTCATGATGAGCGTGATCGCCCTCTCCGCCCCCGAAATGATCATCCTGCGCAAGGCCCTCAAGCCACGCCTGATCGCCACCTTCGCCGGCGTCGTGGCCACCGGCATTCTGCTGGTCGGCTACG
Organism: Azonexus sp.; assembly: GCA_041909105.1. Lineage (GTDB taxonomy): Bacteria > Pseudomonadota > Gammaproteobacteria > Burkholderiales > Rhodocyclaceae > Azonexus. The sequence goes on along the minus strand of JAYREE010000011.1, from coordinate 19,818 downwards.
TGTTCAATCTGGTTCTGTAACTGATAGAGGAGTCATCATGAAAAACGTCAAAGTACTCGGTACCGGCTGCGCCAACTGCCGCAACACGGTGGCGCTGATCGAAGAAGTTGCCAAGGCCGGCGGCATCGAGATCAGCCTGGAAAAAGTCGAAGACCTGCCCTCGATCATGGGCTACGGCGTGATGTCCACGCCCGGCGTGGTGATCGATGGCAAGGTGGTGCATGCCGGTGGCGTGCCGAACCGAAGCAAGGTCGAAGGCTGGTTCGCCGGCTGATACAGACCGGTTTTTTGCCCGAAACGGGCTGTGCACCGCAGCAGTCGCTCCCCTCCCGGCTCAACCGTCGGGGCGCATGCCGCGGTATTCCGCTGCTTTTAAGACTTCCATAATCTTCCTGGTCTATAACCAAAGAGGACGTGGAGTTTGCCGATAGGCTTTCCAGGCCGACGCAATTCCAGCTCCGCCCCTCTTTGAGCAAAGGAGAAGATGATGCGCAGAACTTATTTGAACTCCGCTGTAGCCCTGCTGGTTCTCGGACTGTTTTCAAGCGCCACACCTGCGGCCGACGAGCCGATTTACGGCAGCCAGTTGATGACTCGCCAGGAACGCATCGAGCATCGCAATACCCTGCGTCAGCTCAAGACTCAGGAAGAGCGCAATGCCTATCGCCTGGAACACCACCAGAAAATGCAAGAACGCGCCAAGGCGCGTGGAGTACAACTTCCCGATTCGCCGCCGCAACAAGGCAAAGGGATGGGTCCTGGCCCAGGTCCTGGCCCGGGTATGGGCGGCATGGGAGGAATGGGACCACGCGGTGGACGCTAAGGGCTGACCGAGGCGGGTGACCGACGAGGAATATGGCTTGCAACACCCGGCGAGCGAGGTGAGATGCACGCACTGCCTGGTGGCCAAAGTTGGCCAAGCAGTGTGTCCCGTCCTCGAACGGCAAGGAAAGTTGCTTTGGGGTAAATGGCCATTTTGATTAATTCAAATGATTTCACACAGCGAAATTAGAATCTGCTTATAATCAAATGTAGCTTGCCTGCGGAAACATTGTTGCAGTTCGACTTGGGGGAGTTAGGCTGCAGCGCATAAAAGAGGAGGTCACATGTATGCTCATGTGAGAGGGGTCGTTGGCGTTTTATTACTAAGCGCATCCCTGATAGTGAACGCAGCGGACACTCCGGCAGCATCGCCGGCCGTTGCCAAACCGGCGGCGGCCACATCGACTGCCGATCATAGCCAACTGGAGGCCCTCAAAGGCCCGTTCAAGACGGGCCCCGAGGTCACCAAAGCCTGCCTGAGTTGCCACAACATGGCCGCGCACCAGGTCATGAAGAGCATCCACTGGACTTGGGAGGCAACCAGCCCGACCACCGGCAAGAAGCTCGGCAAAAAGTGGGCAGCCAACAACTTCTGTGGCTCCATGATCTCCAACGAGACGCGCTGCACCAGTTGCCATGCGGGCTACGGCTGGAGCGACAAGAATTTCGACTTCACCAACCAGGACAACGTCGATTGCCTGGCTTGTCACGACACTACCGGCACCTACAAGAAATTCGGCCCCGGCGCCGGTCACCCGCTCTACGCCGACCAGGAATTCGAGCCGATGGAAGGCCCGCCGGGCAAGAAGATGCTGAAGGCGCCCGACCTGACCAAGATCGCCCAGCATGTCGGCCAACCGGGCCGCGGCAATTGCGGCGCCTGCCACTTTAACGGCGGCGGCGGCGACGCGGTGAAGCACGGCGATCTTGATTCCTCGCTGAAGAACCCGTCGCGCGAACTCGACGTGCATATGGCGAAGGACGGGGCCAACATGGTCTGCGCCGACTGCCACACCTTCAACGCGCACCAGCCTTCCGGCAGCCGCTACGCCGCCACGTCCAAGGACAAGCACGGCTTCGACCTGCCCAAGGACGACCACAACCGCGCCACCTGCGAATCCTGTCACGGCTTCACGCCGCACAAGGAAGCCAAGATCAACAACCACACCAACAAGGTGGCCTGCCAGACCTGCCACATTCCCGAGTTCGCCCGGGGCGGCATCGCCACCAAGATGCTGTGGGATTGGTCCACCGCCGGCAAGATGGGGCCGGACGGCAAGCCCTTGTTCGTCAAGGATGAGCATGGCCACCTGAAGTATTCGGCGGCCAAGGGTGATTTCAAATACGGCGAGAACGTCCGTCCCGAGTACAAGTGGTACAACGGTGTCGTGCATCAGATCAGCATCACCGACAAGCTCGACGGCCTGATCGATGCCAAGGGCGTGCTCGAACTGAACCGTGTCGACGGCTCGGCCAAGGATCCGAATGCCCGCATCTGGCCATTCAAGGTCATGCATGGCAAGCAGCCTTACGATCCGGAAAACAATACGCTGGTGGTCAATCACGTCTATGGCGACGACGACACGGCCCTCTGGAAGCACTATGACTTCGCCAAGTCGATCAAGGCCGGCATGGACTACGCCGGTCTGCCCTACAGCGGCAAGTTCGGCTTTGTCGAAACGCGCATGAACTGGTTCATCACCCACATGGTGGCACCGAAGGACAAGGCCGTGCCCTGCCAGGACTGCCACACGCGTAGTGCCGAGGGCCGCCTGGCCGCCATTACCGACATCTACCTGCCCGGCCGCGATACCAAGGGCTGGCTCGACCTGCTCGGCGGCCTGATGATCGCCGGCGCCATCGGTGGCGGCCTGGTGCATGGCCTGGTCCGCATCGCGACCCGTCGCAAGGAGAAGGCAAAATGAGCGAACGTATCTACATCTACAAGCGCTATGAGCGTTTCTGGCACTGGTCGCAGGCACTGCTGATCATCGGCATGATGATCACTGGCTTCGAGGTACATGGCAGCTACACACTGATCGGTTTCCAGAAAGCCGTGCAGCTGCACAGCCTGGCCGCGTGGACCCTGCTCACCCTGTGGGCCTTCACCATCTTCTGGCAATTCACCACCGGCGAATGGCGGCAATACCTGCCCTCGCTGAAGAATGTCGGGGCGATGATCAAGTACTACACGGTGGGCATCTTCACCAATGCGCCGCACCCCTTCCACAAGACGGTGGTGCAGAAGCACAACCCGCTGCAACGCCTGGCTTACCTCGCGCTGCTCGCATTCATCTCGCCGCTGATCTGGGGCACTGGCATTTTCTACCTGTTCTACGGCGATTGGGCCAAGTGGGGCCTCGATCAGAACCTGTCGCTGGAAACGGTGGCGACGCTGCACGTGCTGGGCGCTTACATGATCACCGCCTTCTTCTTCATCCATGTCTACCTGACCACCACCGGCCATACGATCTTCGCCCACATCAAGGCCATGATTACCGGTTGGGAAGAGGTCGACGAAAAGCACTAGTTGCGAGCGCCTGATTTCTCTTGCGTGACTTCTGGCGGGGCGCGTCCCCGCCATTTTTTTGCACTACACTGAATTGGAGACTTGTCGGGCATAAAGCCATGCTGCGCCTCCCATATCACCTGATTGTCGGCTTCTTTTTCGGCCTGCATTGCCTGCTTGGCCTGGCTGGCGAACAGGTGGATTTACATGTTTTCTGGTCCAAGCACTGTCCGCATTGTCTCGAGGCGCTTCCCGCAATCCGCCAGATCGCCGCCCAAAATCCCTGGCTGGTGGTGCGCGACTACGAAATCACCGGCTCTCCCGAAAACCTGCAACGCTTCGAGGCCATGGCCAAGGCCCAGGGCGCAACGGCAGAAGCCGTGCCCACGCTGTTCTACTGCGGACACATGGAGGTCGGCTGGGACGACGCGCCGGCCGGCCGCAGCGCCTTCGTCGAACGACTGCGCCAGTGTCACGCAGGCCAGCTTGCCGCCCCTGGCAGCCAGCCGGAAAGCCTGAACCTGCCACTGTTTGGCCCGGTCGATCCAGGCACCCTGTCGCTCCCCCTGCTCACCCTGCTGCTGGCCGGACTAGACGCCTTCAACCCCTGCGCCTTCTTTGTCCTGCTCTTTCTCCTGTCGCTGCTCACCCATCAACGGCAGCGTTCGCGCATGCTGCTGATTGGCGGCGTATTCGTCACGGCCTCCGGCCTGATGTATTTCGCCTTCATGGCCGCCTGGCTCAACCTCTTCCTGGTCGTCGGCAGCCTGCCCTACATCACGGCGTTGGCCGGTGGCATCGCCCTGCTGATGGGCCTGCTCAACGCCAAAGACTTCTTCGCCTTCAAGCAAGGCGTCACCCTGTCGATCGGTGCGCCCCAGAAAGCCGACATCTTCCAGCGTAGCCGGCACCTGCTGCAGGCCGATCGCCTGCCGACCCTGCTCGCCGCCACGGTGCTGCTCGCCATCGCCGCCAATTTCTACGAATTGCTGTGCACGGCCGGCTTTCCGATGGTATTCACCCGCCTGCTCACGCTGCGCGAACACGGCCTGACCCAGCACTACCTGTATCTCGCCTTGTACAACCTGATCTACGTGCTGCCGCTGATCGGCATCATGCTCGCCTTCGTGTATACGCTCGGCACCCGCAAGCTGAGCGAACGGGAAGGCCGACTGCTCAAGCTGCTCTCGGGACTGATGATGCTCGGCCTCGGCATCTTGCTGCTGTGGGCGCCCGATAAACTGGACCAGCCGGCATACGCCCTGGCCTTGCCGGCGTTGGCCCTGGCCGTGACCTGGCTGGCAGCACGCCTGACGCGAGAGTGAACATGCCGCATCCGATCCTCACCCTTGCCCACGGTTTTTTGCCCTTTGGGACGGTGCACCGCAGCCGTGTTGCCCACCTGCCAAAAACGGCAGCACTGCCAGGGAAGCATGCCATTCTTGACAAGCGAACCCTAAAGAGAAGCACAAAACCATGCAAAATCAATCCATTGGAAGCACCGACCAGGCTGGCACACCTATTGATAAGCAAATACTTATTTATACATATAAGGAAGCCCCGATGACCGCCTACACCTGCCAAGGCGAATCCTTCGCCGCCTGCGACAGCCCAACCCGCCGCCAATGGACGATGGCCACCGTCGGCGTCGGCGGCGCCCTGGCGCTGACCGCCATCGCCCCGTTCGTCTCCAGCCTGCTGCCTTCCGAACGCGCCCGCGCCGCGGGTGCGCCGGTCGAGGCCGACATCGGCAAGCTCGCGCCCGGCGAAATGATGGTGGTCGAATGGCGCGGCAAGCCAGTGTGGATACTGCACCGCACGCCGGCCATGCTGGCGGCACTAAAAAAAGCCGAGCCCCAGCTGGCCGATCCGCATTCCGAAAAACGGCAACAGCCGGATTACGCCACCAACGAAACCCGCTCGCGCAACCCGGCTATCCTGGTCGCCGTCGGCATTTGCACCCACCTCGGCTGTTCGCCGTCGCCTGCCTTCACGCCGGGCGATCCAGCCCTGGGCGCCGATTGGCCGGGCGGTTTTCTCTGCCCCTGCCACGGTTCGACCTTCGACTTTGCCGGCCGCGTCTTCAAGAACAAGCCGGCGCCGACCAATCTGGAAATTCCACCGCACCAGTATCTCAGCGACGCCCGCCTGATTATTGGCAGCGACGAACAGCCCCAGGGATAGACCATGAAAATTGCCATCACCAGCCAGAACCGCCACAGCATCACCGCACATGCCGGCAAGTGCCGCAACTTCTGGATCTACGAGATTGAAGCCGGCCAGTTGCAGCGCCGCAAGCTGCTCGAATTGCCCATCGAATCGACTTTTCACGCCAATCGCGAAGCCATCGCACCGGAACTCGCCGACATCGGCGTCCTGATCACCGGCAGCCTGGGCAACAGCCTCTATCTGCGCCTGATGCAGCGCGGCATCCTGCCCATCGTCACCGCCGAGGAAGACCCGGAACAGGCCGTCACCGCCTATCTGCGCAACGAACTGGAGCCACTATCTGTCATCCACAACAACGACTGCCATGAGCATGTTCACTGAACATCGGGTTCCGGGCCGGAGCGATTTTTCCTACCGCTCGCTGCTCGCCGCGTCCTTGCTGAGCGGACTGCTGAACCCGTCCTGGGCCACCGACCCTCAACTGATTGTGAATCTGCACGGTATCAGCGATGCCACCGGGCAACTGCGCGTCTCGCTCTACGCCGAGCCGGCCAGTTTTCGCAAGGAAGAGAAGGCGCTACGCCTGCTCACCCAACCGGCCGCCCAGGGGGATGCCCGTTTCGTTTTTCCCGACCTGCCTCCTGGCCGTTATGCCGTCATGGCCTACCATGACGAAAATGCCGACAATAAACTCAACCTGCGCTTCGGTATGTTCCCCACCGAAGGCTACGGTCTGTCCAACAATCCGAAAGTGATGGGGCCGCCGAAATTTGCGGACAGTGCTTTCGAGATCGCCGCGCCCGAAACCATCATTGACATCCGGCTGAACTACTAGCCTTTCAACTCGACAACTAACCATGTCCGAAAAATCACCCCGCATCGTCATCCTCGGCGCCGGCTTCGCCGCCCTCTCCGCCGCCCGCGCCCTGCGCAAACGGACACCGCAGGCCGACATCACCTTGGTCGCCCCCAAGCCGGAATTCGTCTACCTGCCCAGCCTGATCTGGCTGCCCGCCGGCATCCGCCAGGGCAAGGATCTGATCGTGCCGCTGCAGCACTTCCTGAACAAATTCGGCATCGGCTTTATCCCCGGCATGGTGACCGGCCTCGCCGACGGCGGACGGACCGTACTGACCGACCGGGGGCAGGTCGCAAACGACGCCCTGCTCATCGCCACCGGTGGCCGCTTCCTGAAAGGCATGCCCGGCATCGAACACGCGCTCACGCTGTGCGAAGGCGTGCCGGCAGCCGAAGCCATCTCCCGACGCATTGCCGACATGCAGGGCGGCAGCATCGCCTTTGGCTTCGGCGGCAACCCGAAGGAGCCTTCGGCCATGCGCGGCGGCCCGATGTTCGAACTGCTGTTCGGTGTCGATACTTTGCTGCGTCAGCAAGGCCGGCGCGAACGCTTCAAGCTGACCTTCTTCAACGCGGCCGCCGAACCGGGAAAACGCCTGGGCGAAAAGGCCGTGCAAAACCTGCTGGCCGAAATGAAGCGACGCGACATCGACACCCATCTGGGCGAGAAGATTCTCGGCTTCACGGACAAGGTCGTCAAAACCGAGAATGCGGAACTGCCCGCCGACCTGATCCTCTTCATGCCCGGCCTGACCGGCCCGGCCTGGGCCGCTCAATCCGGCATCGAGCTGTCGGCCGGCGGCTTCTTCCCCGCCGATGACTATTGCGCCGTGCTGGGTCACGACAAGGTCTTCGTCGCTGGCGATGCTGGCAGTTACCCAGGTCCCGACTGGCTGCCCAAGCAGGCCCACATGGCCGACCTGCAAGCCCGCGCCGCGGCCGAAAACCTGCTGCTCGCCCTGGCCGACCAACCGCCGGTGGCCAAGCCGCGCCCGGAGCTGATCTGCATCGTCGATAGCGTCAATAGCGGCATGCTGGTCTATCGCGATGCCAAACGCAGCCTGATGCTACCCGCCTCGCGTCTCTTCCACTGGGCCAAGCGCTATTTTGAAACGCATTACCTGCGTGCCTTCCGCTAGAGCATGTTCACAGTCACCAGTCAGCCCTTGCCCAAGCCGTCGCTGGCGGTGAACCTTTCCTGAGGAGATCGACATGGCTTCCTGGGGTTGCCCACACGAAATCGACGGCAAGTGTACCAAGATCAACCACCTGACCTGCGACCCCGGCATGAAAGGCTGTGTGTTGGCCGGACGCTATTTTTTCACCGGCCATCAGGCCGAAGACAAGAATGCTCGCTTTCGCGAAAAGCTGGCACGGGCCGAAGAAGCACGCCAGAAAGCGGCCCGGCAAATCAAGTCCGAAAAAACCTAAAGGCTGGACTTGATCGGCGGCCCTGCGGCCGCCAATTTCTCCCAATTCCGCGGGTACACCGCAGCCCCTGTCATTTCGCTCGCCCACGCCAGCATGCCGCGGCTGCCTGCGCCCTGACGCCCCCACGGCTCGGTGCGAACCGTGAAGTAGCCCAGCTCACTGCTCGCCTTTTTTGCTGACATTTGCCGCCCGACGGGTCGGCGACCTAGCACTCCCAGAACCTGCCCGCCCAGAGCAAATTACATTGACAATAAATGTATAAATTTATTCAGAACATTGCCTAACAACAGTTTGCGGTATACACGAAATCATATTTATCGTAGACTAATCAACGTTTTCACAACTCGCGCGCATAACCTTGCCACAAAAAAACAAGGCTTGATTGTTTTGTTTTAAATGCAGTTAAGCAAGCTGTTCTTATCACCAACAGCTGATCACGGCCGGTTCTGCTGATAACTCACTCACCCTCCGCCGCCCCCGAGCCCGCATCGGGAGGAACTGCTTTTTTCTTTTTGGCGACGACGGGGACAAACCATGGAGACCCTTGCCATGTGTGGTATCGCTGGAGAAATTCGCTTCGACAAGCAAAACCCGAATCTGGGCGTTGTCGATCACATGAACAACCGTATGGCACGCCGCGGGCCCGACAGCTTCGGCCTGCACGCATCCCCTGCCCACGCTTTCGCCCATCGCCGTCTGAAGATCATGGATCTTTCCGACGCGGCCGCCCAGCCGATGTTCGACCCGGCACTCGGCCTCGGCATCGTGTTCAACGGCGCCATCTATAACCACCCCGAACTACGCCGTGAATTGAAGGAGCTGGGTTACCACTTCTATTCCCAGGGCGATACCGAAGTGTTGCTCAAGGCCTACCATGCGTGGGGTAGCGCTTTCGTCAAGCGCCTCAACGGTATGTTCGCCTTCGCGCTGTGGGAGCGCGATAGCGGCCGGGTGGTACTGGGCCGTGACCGCCTGGGCATCAAGCCACTCTATTACGCAGAAATCCCCGGAGGCCTGCGCTTCGCGTCCACCCTACCGGCCCTTCTTGCCGATCCGACCATCGATACCAACATCGACCCGGTCGCACTCAACCACTACCTGTCGTTCCATGCCGTCGTTCCCGCGCCCTTCACACTGCTGAAAGGTGTCCGCAAGCTGCCGCCGGCCACGCTGCTGAGCATCGAGGCCGATGGTACGCGCCGGGAAAGTACCTACTGGACCCTCGACTTCCACCGCGACAGCGACGATGAAGCACGCTCATTCGACGAGTGGAAGGAAATCCTGCTCAACGCTCTGCGCCTGGCCGTTCGCCGGCGCCTGGTGGCCGATGTACCGGTCGGCGCCCTGCTCTCCGGCGGCGTCGACTCCAGCCTGATCGTCGGCCTGATGGCCGAAGCCGGCATTTCGAACTTGCGCACCTACAACATCGGCTTTGCCGATGTCGGTGGCGAAAAAGGCAACGAGTTCGAATACGCCGACCTCATTGCCCGGCACTTCGGCACCGAGCACGAACGCCTGTTCGTGCCCGAAGCGGAACTGCTCCGCCGCCTGCCCGAAGCGATCGCCGCCATGAGCGAACCGATGGTCAGCCATGACTGCATCGGCTTCTATTTGCTGTCCGAGGCGGTTTCCCGCCACAGCAAGGTGGTCCAGAGCGGCCAGGGTGCCGACGAGGTCTTTGGCGGCTATCACTGGTACCCGCACCTGAGCGACAGCCGCAGTCCGGTCGGCGATTATCTGAACGCCTTCCGCGACCGCCATTTCGAGGAATATCGCCAGGTCGTGCAGCCGCAATACGCCAGCGAAGACCGCTCCGGCATGTTCGTCGCCGACCATTTCGTTGCCCCCGGCGCCCCCGATCCGGTCGAAAAGGCGCTCCGCCTCGACACCACGGCGATGCTGGTCGATGACCCGGTCAAGCGGGTCGACAACATGACCATGGCGTTCGGCCTCGAAGCCCGCGTTCCCTTCCTCGATCAGGAACTGGTCGAACTCGCGGCCCGCATTCCGGCGCGCCACAAACTCGCCGGCGGCGGCAAGGGCATTCTCAAGGAAACGGCACGCAGCCTCATTCCATCGGCCGTCATTGACCGCCCCAAGGGCTACTTTCCCGTGCCCGCCCTCAAGTACCTGCAGGGCAATGTACTGGAGATGATCCGCGACGCCCTGTCCAACCGCGCCGCACGCGAACGCGACCTGTTCCAGCCGAAATACGTGACCGCGTTGCTCTCCGACCCAACGGCGCACATCACCCCCCTGCGCGGCTCGAAGCTATGGCAACTCGGTCTGCTCGAACTCTGGCTGCAGACCCATCTGGCTCAATAAGGGAGTTCGCCCATGAAAAAGCAAACCAACCGCGCCCTGCGCCTCGGGCGTGGGCCAATCCCCAGCCTGCCAAAAACGGACGATACGCTGGCCGAACACTCTCATGCCGCCAGCGCCTCCCGCCAGGTCGCCTTGCCTTGCGGCTGGGGACGGCTGATCGCCGGCCACACCTACGGCGATCCGCGTGACGTCGCCCAAGCCTTGCTGGAGGAAAAAACCGGCCAGCGCGACATTGCTTTCTATCTCGACAAGCCGCATGTCGTGGTAGCACAGGCGCCCCAACAATTGTTCGTGGACCCATCGGAAACCTATCGCCTGAATTTCAACAGCTACCGTCCCGCCAAGGCGACACCGCGTGGCTTCACCATCCGCCGCCTGCGCACCCGTGCCGATATCGCCGCGCTCAATGCCCTCTACCGCGCCCGACGAATGGTCCCGGTCGACCCGCAGTTCGTCTGGTCGCACCGCACTGCCCGCCACCTGGTCTATGCCCTGGCCGAAGACCGCGACAGCGGAGAGGTGATCGGCGTGGCGATGGGCCTCGATCACGTCGAAGCCTTCGCCGACCCCGACCAGGGGAGCAGCCTGTGGGCCCTGGCCGTCTCGCCGCAGGCATCGCCGCCGGGCGTAGGCGAAGCGCTCACCCGCTACCTGGCCGAGTTTTTCCAGGCGCGCGGCCGCGCCTATCTGGACATATCCGTACTGCACGACAACCTGTCGGCTATCGCCCTCTACAAGAAACTCGGCTTCCAGAATATCCAGGTTTTCGCCGTGAAGCGACGTAACAGCATCAACGAACCGCTCTTCACCGAACCCGGCTCACAAGCCGACGCCCATCTCAACATCTACGCCCGCATCATCGTCGACGAGGCACGACGAAGGGGCATCGGGGTCGACATCATCGATGCCGAGAACGGCTACTTCCGGCTAACCTTCTCCGGACGCTCCGTCGTCTGCCGCGAATCGCTCTCCGAACTGACCAGCGCCGTCGCCATGAGCCGTTGTGCCGACAAACGCGTGACCCTGCGCCTGTTGCGCGAAGCCGGGCTGAAAGTGCCGGCACAAGTCATGGCGCGGAGCCCGGAAGACAACGCCGATTTTCTCCGACAGCATGGCGCCGTGGTCGTCAAGCCGGTGGATGGCGAACAGGGCAAAGGCATCGCGGTCAATCTGACGACATCCGAAGAGGTCGAGACAGCCATCGAAAACGCCAGCCGCTTCAGCGAGCGGGTCATCATCGAACAATATTGCCTTGGCCTCGACCTTCGCATCATCGTGATCAATCACAAGGTCGTCGCGGCAGCGGTTCGCCGACCGGCCTCGGTGATCGGCGACGGTATGAGCACGGTAGCGCAATTGATCGAAAAGCAGAGCCGGCGGCGTGCTGCCGCCACCGGTGGCGAATCCCGCATCCCGATGGACGGGGAAACCCGCCGCTGCATCACTGCCCAAGGTTTCGACCTGAGCAGCGTGCTTCCTCCTGGCGAAACCCTGATCGTGCGCAACACGGCGAACCTGCATACCGGCGGCACCATCCACGACGTCACCGAAATGTTGCACCCGACGCTGCGCCTGGCGGCCGAGCAGGCCTCGCGGGTGTTGAACATTCCGGTCACCGGCCTCGATTTCCTGGTTCCCGCAGTCGATGGCGAGGATTACGTGATCATCGAAGCGAATGAACGCCCCGGCCTCGCCAACCACGAGCCGCAGCCGACGGCAGAACGCTTTGTCGACCTGCTGTTTCCCCGCACCTGTATCGAGGATCGCCCGCAATGAAGCCGTCGAAATGCCCAATCGAGATCGACTACGCCTTTCTTGAGGAGACCTTGCTCCAACTCCTCGCCATCCCTAGCCCGGTCGGGCTGACCGATGGCATCGTCCGCTACGTCGCTTGCCGCCTGGAGGCCATCGGCTTGCCCTACGAGATCACCCGGCGTGGCGCCATACGGGCCAGCATCGCCGGCTGGGAAAGCCGGCCCGCCCGCGCCGTGGTCGCTCATCTCGACACTCTGGGCGCCATGGTTCGGCAGATCAAGCCGAACGGCCGTCTCGGCATCGTACCGATCGGCCACTGGTCGGCGCGATTCGCTTCCGGCGGCCGCCTGACGGTATTCACCGACAACGGGCAATTGCGTGGCACCTGCCTGCCACTGAAGACCTCGGGCCATGCCTTCGGCGACGAAGTCGACAAGCAGCCAATCGACTGGGAGCACGTCGAAGTCCGCGTGGATCTCGCCGCCAACTCTGGCGCTGCATTGAGTGAGGCTGGAATCAACGTTGGCGACTGGATCGCTTTCGATCCACAAGTCGAAATCCTGCCCAACGGCTACATCAACTCACGCTATCTCGATGACAAGGCCGCGGTCGCGGCGCTGCTCACCGCCTGCAAGGCCATCGTGGATAGCGGCAAGACGCCGCCGGTCGATGTCTTTCCGCTGTTCACCATCACCGAAGAAGTCGGCTCCGGTTCTTCGGCCGCCCTGCACGGCGATATCGCGGAGATGGTGAGCCTCGACATCGCCATTGCCGCCCCCGGCCAGAACAGCAACGAGCATGCAGTCACCATCTGTTTTCAGGATATGTCCGGCCCCTTCGACTACCACCTGACTCACAAGCTTACCGGACTTGCCCGGCAATACGGCATCGAGCATCGGCGCGACGTTTTCCGCTTCTACCGGTCCGACTCGGCCGCCGCCGTCGAAGCCGGCAACGATATCCGCACCGCCCTGATCGGCTTTGGCGCCGATGCCTCGCATGCCCAGGAGCGCACCCATCGCGATGCCCTTGAAGCCCTCGCCACGCTGACCGGAATCTACATGCTGTCGGAGCCGGTGGCTCGCCGTGACCGCAAGTCGATGGGCCCCCTGGATGGATTCACCGAACAGCTCAAGCCGGAAGAAATGGCCGTTCCACCCTCCCCCCTTCCGCAACCCGACGCATTCCTGGAACCGGATGGCAGCATGCCACCCCCTCCGGAAAACACGGCACCGGCCAAAAACACTGGCGAGACGAACTAAATCCGCGCCACGCGACGATTCCAACCCGACAGGAGACCCCATGACCAGATCGATTCGATTCGCCTGCTTCCTCGGCTTTTTCGCCTTGTTCGTGACCGGTGAAGCCTCTGCCTTGTGCGTCACCTCATCGGAGGCCAATCTGCGCAACGGCCCGGGTACACGCTACAGCGTCAACTGGCGAGTATTCACCAATATGCCGCTACGGAAACTTGCCCAGCGCGGCAACTGGTACAAAGTGCAGGACGTCGATGGCGACAAACACTGGATACATCGCAATCTGGTCAGCAACCGCCTGCATTGCGGCGTCGTCAAGGCGGACCGGGCCCGGGTCCGTACCGGCCCCGGCAAGCGCTATGGCCAACTGGACTGGAGTCCGGCTCGCAAGTACTACGCCTTCCAAGTGCTCTACCAATCCGGACAGTGGACGAAAATCCGGGATGAATATGGCGACATGGGCTGGATCGCAAGATCCCTGACCTGGCAACAATAGCACCGAGGCACCGCCGCCCACTCCGTTTTTTCCCGCAAAAACGGAGTGCACCGCAGGCGGTGAAGCCATTTTTCCTGCGGACCCTGGCAAGCATTTTGCTGAAGTTGGCCTATCGAAACAGCGCTTGAGCGGGGCCAATGAAAACCATCGCCACACCCAATACTGCCCCCAAGGAAGAGCTGGGCGAACACGAGCAGTTGGTCATTCGCGAAGGCATACGCCTGCTGAGCCGCGGCCTGCCGCCGGAAAAGGCCATTCGGGAAATTCTTCACCTGCTGTCCGAACTGCTCGGACTGAACCGCGGCCGGGTCGTTCTCCCTGATCCGACGAGCGGCGAACTGCGTATCCGTGTCGCCTATGGCCTGACCAAGGCGGAAGTCGAACGCGGCCGCTATGCCCCAGGAGAGGGCATCACCGGCCGCGTGATCCAGACCGGCGAAACCTTGATCGTGCAGGATATCGACAACGAGCCGAATTATCTGGCCCGTTCGGTCACGCGCGAGACCCTGCCCAACGAAACGGTGTCCTTCATCGTGCTGCCGATCCTGGTCGACCGCCATGTCACCGGGGTGCTCGGCGTGCATCGCCTGCGTTCGCGCCAGCGTCAGCTCGGCGCCGATTTGCAGGTCTTGAATACCATTGCCGAACTGATCGGCCAGATTTTCAAGATCGACCAGTTGATCGAAAAACGCACCGCCGATCTGCGCCAGGAAAACCAGAGCCTGCGTGCCGCCATCCAGCAGCGCAAGGGAGCCAAGTCGAACTGGGGCATCATCGGCGAAGCGCCGCAGTTGATCGCTGCACTCGACCAGTTGGAGCAGGTTTCGGCCAGCGAAGCGACCGTCATGCTGCTCGGCGAATCCGGCACCGGCAAGGAGTTGTTCGCCCGCGCCCTGCATCTGCAGAGCCCGCGCCGGGACCAGCCCTTCATCAAGGTCAATTGCGCGGCGATTCCCGAAACCCTGTTCGAATCCGAGCTGTTCGGCCATGAAAAAGGCGCCTTCACCAACGCCGTGCAACAACGTCTGGGCCGCTTCGAGCAGGCCAACGGCGGCACGCTCTTCCTCGACGAAATCGGCGATCTGCCGCTACCCGTGCAGGTCAAGCTGCTGCGCGTGCTGCAGGAAAAGGTGGTCGAGCGCCTGGGCGGGCGCAAGGAGATCCCGGTGGATGTGCGCATCGTCGCCGCCACCCATCAGGACATGATGGCCCTGGTGCGGGCCGGCCGTTTCCGTCTCGATCTCTATTACCGACTGAATGTCATCCCGATCCGCCTGCCCGCGCTGCGCGAGCGTTCGGGCGACATCAAGCTGCTCGTTCGCCATTTCGTCTCGCAACTGAACCAGCGCCACCAGCGCAATATCGCCATCTCGCCCGAGGCCATGTCCAGCCTGGTTTCCTACCCGTGGCCGGGCAATATCCGGCAGCTTTACAACGTCTGCGAACGCATCGTCCTGCTCGCCCGCAACGACGAGATCGACGAAGCGACGGTGGACTACGTGCTGGTTACCGAGGCCCAGGGGCAGCCGGTCGAAGTGCTCCACGCCCCCGCCGCGCTAGTCACGCGCGGTGTCGAGCCAGCCCCCCCTGAAGCAGCGCTCGCCGAAAGCGCGATCCGCAGCTACCAACCGGTGGAAGCCAGCGAAAAGGAACGTATCGCCACCGCCCTGGTGGCGCATGGCGGCAACAAGTCGCGCACCGCCCAGGCCTTGAATCTGACGCTGCGCCAGCTCAACTACCGTATCCAGGTGCTGGGCATCCCGTCGCCCCGGTGAACAATTGGTCAACCATTTGTTAACAATTTGTTCACTCAATTTTTTGAGAAAAACACTAACCATCTGATCTACAACGGGTTTTATAACCTGGCACAACGGTTGCGATAGACAAGACATCTGCCAAAGCTTCTTGGCTCAGTCACTCAATCCAGGAGACCGCCCATGTCTGTCGCAACCGCCACCGCCTCGAATGTCCTCCATTCGGGCGCCACTCTCCACTCGCCTGCCCTCGCTCAAGACGATCCACTCAGTAGCGTGCGCAGCACCATTGCCGCGCATCTCGTCCCCAAGGTTCTCGACGTCGACCTGAAGGCCGAATACCCCGAAGCATTTCTGCGAGCCCTCGGCCAGGTCGGCGGTTTCCGCGGCGCCGCCCTGCCGGAATTCGGGGGCAACGGCCTGGGCATGAAGCATGTCGTCCAGGTCATGGAAGAAGTCGCCAAGGAATGCCTGTCGAGCGCCTTTCTCGTCTGGTGCCAGACCGCCTGCGCCCGCTACATCCAGATGTCCAACAACGAATGGCTCAAGAAGCAATACCTGCCGCGCATCGTCGCCGGCGATCTGCTGGCCGGAACCGGTCTGTCCAATACCGTCAAATCCTGCGACACCATCGAGGATTTCCGTCTCTCCGCCAAGCGCGTGGATGGTGGCTATGTCATCAACGGCGTTCTGCCCTGGGTGTCTAATCTGGGCGAGAGCCATGTGTTCACCACCGGCTGCCCGGTGGTCAGCGATGACAACAAGCTGGTCTTCGTACTGGTCGATTGCACGCAGCCCGGTTTCAAGCTGGTGGACTGCGCCCACTTCATCGGCCTCGACGGCACGCGGACACTGGCCTGCCACTTCAAGGAAGTGTTCATTCCGGACAGCATGGTGCTGGCCCATCCGAGCGAATCCGACGCCTACGTCAAGCGCATCAAGCCGGGCATGATCCACTCCCAGATGGGCATGGGCCTGGGCTTGATCGAGGCCTGCTGCAAGATGATGCATCAATCGAACAAGACCCTCTCGCACGTCAATCAATACCTCGACGATCAGGTGGGTGAGATCGAGGAAACCCTCGCTGCGGCACGCTCCGCCGTCTATGAGGTCGCCGACGAACTGAGCGAGGGGCCAGCATCGGAACGGACGCTGGACATCCTGAAACTACGCCTGGCCGGTGGCGAACTGTCGCTGCGTGCCGCCAACGCCGCCATGCTGCACCAGGGTGCCAAGGGCTACCTGGTGCGCAACCCGGCCCAGCGCCGCCTGCGCGAAGCCTATTTCATCGCCATCGTGACCCCGGCCACCAAGCATCTGCGCCGCGAAATCGCCCGTATCGAGGGTGGCCACGAATGCAACGGCATGTAAGCGGGAGAAGATCAATGAACGCCACCATCACAACGACACAGTGGATTTGCAAGGTCTGCAACTGGGTTTACGACGAAGCCATTGGCGACCCGGAGCACGGCCTGCCGCCCGGCACTGCCTTTGCCGACATTCCGGACGACTGGTACTGCCCGGAATGCGGCGTGACCAAGGCCGACTTCGAAGCGCTGGAGTTCTGAAATGGTGAGTTCGCCGGTCGGCATGCACCGCGATCGTGCCATCGGCCCCGAACCCACCCAAATCACCCAGCATATCCACAGAAAAAACAGAGTCTTAGCGAATTTGAAAGCGGCGGGAACGATTGCTGCAATGCAACAAACGGATTAATTAAAACCCCAGGAGAAAACCATGTCTCTGAATAACCCCTTCGACCCCAATACCGAACTTCACACCTGCAGCTGTGGCCAGCACGCCAGCCAGGCCGAGCACGATCTGGCCGAGGTCGACGCCCTGAACCAGCGCGTGATTCAGACCACGGTGATGCGCGCCCTCTTCCCCAAGGATGAGGAACGCCGCAAGTTCCTGCGCTCGGTCGGCGCCTCCACCGCCTGGGCAGCCATTTCCTCGCTGATCCCCTTCGGTGCCCTGGAAGCCATGGCCCAGGAAAAAGGTTCGCTGGAGAAGAAAGACCTCAAGGTCGGTTTCATCCCCATCACCTGTGCCAGCCCGCTGATCATGGCCGACCCGCTCGGCTTCTACAAGAAGGAAGGCCTTAACGTCACCATGATGAAGACGGCCGGCTGGGCCTTGGTACGTGACAAGCTCCTGAACAAGGAATACGACGCTGCCCACATGCTGGCCCCGATGCCGTTGGCCATTTCGATGGGGATCGGCTCGAACGCCGCACCGACCAATGTGATGACCATTCAGAACATCAACGGTCAGGCCATTGTGCTCGCCAACAAGCACAAGAACAACCGCGACCCGAAGAACTGGAAGGGCTTCAAATTCGCCATCCCGTTCGAGTTCTCCATCCACAACCTGTTGCTGCGTTACTACCTGGCCGAGCACGGTATCAACCCGGACACCGACGTTCAGTTGCGCGTCGTCGCCCCGCCCGAGATGGTCGCCAACCTGCGGGCCGGCAATATCGACGGCTTCCTCGGCCCCGATCCGGTGAACCAGCGCGCCGTCTATGACGAGCTCGGCTTCATTCACATCCTGTCGCGTGAAATCTGGGACGGTCACCCCTGCTGCTCCTTCGCCATCCCGACCGAGTTCATCCAGCAGAACCCGAACAGCTTTGCCGCGCTCTACCGCGCCATCCTGAAATCATCAGCCATGGCCCGCGACCCGAAGAACCGGCCGATCATGGCCGAGGTACTGGCCCCGGCCAACTACCTGAACCAGCCGAAAGCCGTGCTCGAACAGGTGCTGACCGGCAAGTTCGCCGACGGCCTGGGCAATGTGCGCAACGTGCCGGAACGCGTCGATTACGATCCCTTCCCCTGGTACTCGATGGCCTACTGGATCCTGTCGCAGATGAAGCGCTGGGGCTACGTCAAGGGCGACATCCGCTACAAGGACATTGCCGAGAAGGTCTATCTGCTGACCGACGCGCGCAAGCACATGTCCGAACTCGGTCTGAATCCGCCCAAGGAGAACAGCAAGAAGTTCAAGGTCATGGGCAAGGAATTCGACCCGGCCAAGGTCGATGCCTATCTCGACAGCTTCGCCATCAAGAAGGCCTGAGGAGGCACACCCATGCTAGGTAAACAAGCACTCAAGGCGGGCCTGATCTCGCTGCTGCTGTTCCTGCTCTTCCTCGGTGCGTGGTCGCTGGCCACGCACCAGAAGGAAGGCCCGGCCCTGACTGGCGCCGATGCCGAATATGCGGCCTTGATGGGCAAGAGCGCCGAAAAGAGCAACGGCTTCCCGCCGCCGGGCAAGGTCGGCGAAGCGTTCGTCACCTTCCTGTCCGATCCGTTCTACGACAAGGGACCGAACGACAAGGGCATCGGCATCCAACTCGCCCATTCGCTCGCCCGTGTCGGCCTCGGCTTCCTGCTCGCGGTCATCGTCGCCCTGCCCCTGGGCTTCGCAATCGGCATGTCGCCCCTGCTCCTGCAGGCCTTTAACCCTTTCATCCAGATCCTCAAGCCGATCTCCCCCCTGGCCTGGATGCCGCTGGCGCTCTACAGCCTGAAGGACTCGGATATCTCCGGCATCTTCGTGATCTTCATCTGCTCGCTGTGGCCGATGCTGATCAACACTGCCTTCGGTGTCGCATCGGTGCGCAAGGACTGGATCAACGTGGCCCGCACGCTGGAAGTCTCGCCGCTGCGCAAGGCCTTCCAGGTCATCCTGCCGGCTGCCGCGCCGACCATCCTGACCGGCATGCGTATCTCGATGGGCATTGCCTGGCTGGTCATCGTCGCCGCCGAAATGCTGGTCGGTGGCACCGGGATCGGCTACTTCGTGTGGAACGAATGGAACAACCTGGCGCTGCCCAACGTGATCTTCGCCGTCGTCATGATTGGCCTGGTCGGCATGGTTCTGGATCAACTCTTCGGCGTCCTGCAAAAGGCCGTCACCTACCGGGAGTAAGCCCCATGACCACCCATTTCCTCAGCGTCGAAGGTCTGAAAAAAGCCTACCCGGGCAGCCCGACCCCGGTTTTCGAGAACATCCACTTCGGCATCGACAAGGGCGAGTTCGTCTGCATCATCGGCCACTCCGGGTGCGGCAAGACGACTATCCTGAACGTGCTCGCCGGTCTGGAAGAAGCCTCGGCCGGCGGTGTCATCATGGACGGCAAAGAGGTCAAGGGACCGAGCCTGGACCGCGGCGTCGTCTTCCAGAGCCATGCCCTGATGCCGTGGATGAGCGTGCTGGCCAACGTCGCCTTCGCCGTCAAGTCGAAGTGGCCGGACATGCCCAAGGCCCAGGTCGAGGCGCACTGCACCAAGTATCTCGAAATGGTCGGTCTCGGCCACGCCATTCACAAGAAGCCGGCCGAACTCTCCGGCGGCATGAAGCAGCGCGTCGGCATCGCCCGCGCCTTCGCCATCGAGCCCAAGATGCTGCTGCTCGACGAGCCGTTCGGGGCGCTCG